>JACMLJ010000065.1 GCA_014379625.1 Ferruginibacter sp.
AACTGCATAAAATAATGAAGGCCGACGGGCCGGAAAGGATTGAACAGGAATGGTGGTTGCAGGAAGGACAACACCGGGATTATTATTGCGTGGAAGATGAAGAGGGGCACAGGTACTGGTTATTCCGCTCCGGGCATTATGATGCCACTAAATCTTATCAATGGTTTATCCATGGATTTTTTGCATAAAGATTTGAAATATGAATTACACAGAATTACAGGTAACCACTAATTTTAGTTTTCTGCGTGGGGCCTCTCACCCTGAAGAGTTGGCAGAACAAGCCGCAACACTTGGATACAATGAAATAGCCATAACCGACAGAAACAGTTTTGCCGGTATCGTGCGTGCCCATGTTGCTGCTAAAAAAAAAGGCATCCGCATTATCCCCGCCTGCCGCCTCGATCTGCTGGATGGACTCCCCCTGCTGGCCTTTCCAACTAATAGTAAAGCATATTCGCAACTTTGCAACCTGCTCACAACAGGAAACCGGCGTGCAGAAAAAGGGGAATGCCATTTATATAAAGCCGATGTGTACCAGTATGCCAGCGATGTAAAATTTGTTGTGCTGCCACCGGCCGGATTAAACGACCTGTTCAACTTTGATCCAACATTTGCAAATTCATTAAAAGAATATCGTACTGCTTTCGGGGCTGATTTCTATATTGCAGCATCCCGTCGTTACCAGGGAGATGACAGCAAATATTTATACCGGTTGGCAGCGTTGTCATCACAATTAAATATACCCATGGTAGCAACAAATGATGTGCATTATCATGAAACGGCCCGTCGGCAATTACAGGATATTGTAACCTGCATACGTGAAAAATGCACCATCTATACCGCAGGTTTTCATTTGCATCCAAATGCCGAAAGATACCTGAAACCGAAAGAAGAAATGCTACGGTTGTTCAGGCAATATCCCGATGCAATATACCGTACACAGGAAATTACAGCAGCCTGTCAATTCTCATTGGATGAATTAAAATACGAATACCCCGAAGAGATAACTACAGATGGCCGCAGTCCACAGGAAGAACTTAGTTTTCTTGCCTGGCAGGGTGCCACCCAACATTTTGGAGATTGTATTCCTGAACAAACCATTAAGGCAATTCATTATGAATTAGCCTTTATTGAACAAATGAATTATGCAGCCTATTTTCTCACCGTTTATGATATTGTACGCTTTGCCAGGCAGCAGAAGATTCTTTGCCAGGGCCGTGGTTCTGCGGCCAATTCAACTGTTTGTTATTGTCTTGGCATTACTTCTGTTGATCCTACAAAATTCGATCTGTTGTTTGAACGTTTTATTTCTTCCGCCCGCAATGAACCACCGGATATTGACGTGGATTTTGAACATGAACGCCGGGAAGAAGTGATTCAATATATCTATCAAAAATATGGGCGTGACAGGGCGGCCATTGTTGCTACGGTTACCCAGCAACATCAAAAGGGTGCCATCAGGGATGTAGGAAAAGCGATGGGATTATCGGTGGATACGATTAACCGTTTGTCGGGTTCTATCTGGGAATTTACCGACGAATGGTTTGAAGGCAAGCGATTATCCGAACAAGGTATGAACCCCGGCGATCAGCATCTTTGCAAAGTATTACAGCTTACCAGGGAATTCATGGGCTTTCCACGGCAGTTGGGCCAGCATACGGGAGGCTTTGTAATTACCCGTGGTAAGCTGAGTGACCTGGTACCAATTATGAATGCACGCATGGAAGACAGAACCTGCATTGAATGGAACAAGGATGATATTGATGCACTGGGTTTTATGAAAATAGATGTGCTGGCATTGGGCATGCTCACCTGCATCCGCAAAGCTTTTGATATTGCAAAACAACATTATGGTCTTGATCTGACGCTGGCGAATATCCCACAGGATGATCCTGCTGTGTATGAAATGATCTGCCATGCGGATACCATCGGTGTTTTCCAGATTGAGAGCCGTGCCCAGCAGACCATGTTACCCCGGCTGAAGCCAAGATGCTTTTACGACCTGGTGATTGAAGTGGCGATTGTAAGACCCGGACCCATACAGGGCGATATGGTGCACCCCTATTTACGGCGTCGCAATGGAGAAGAACCGGTTGAATATCCATCGAAGGAACTGGAAGAAATTTTAGGCCGTACTTTGGGTGTTCCATTATTCCAGGAACAGGCAATGAAGATCGCCATAGTAGCGGCAGGCTTCACACCGGCCGAAGCAGATGAATTGCGCCGGAGCATGGCCACTTTTAAAGCGAAAGGGTTGGTCACAAAATTTGAAGAAAAATTGATCAAAGGCATGATGGAAAGAGGCTATCAACTGGAATACGCCCGGCGTGTTTTTAAACAACTGGAAGGTTTTGGCAGTTATGGTTTTCCTGAAAGCCATGCCGCAAGTTTTGCATTGCTGGTATATGTGTCGAGCTGGATCAAATGTTATTACCCGGATGTGTTTGGCTGTGCTATACTGAACAGTATGCCGATGGGTTTTTACCAGCCTGCACAGATCATTGGTGATGCAGGCAAACATGGGGTAGAACTGAGACCGGTTGATATCAACTATTCGGTGTGGGATAATCAACTGGAAGAAAAATCAGGTAAGTATTGTGTACTTCGTCTTGGCTTCAGGCAGGTGAAAGGTTTGCGACAGGATGATATAAAGATATTGCTAACTGGCAGAAAAAAAATGTACAACAGTATCAATGAGCTCCGTGATATTGCTATACCGGAAACGGCGCTGGAGAAATTAGCGGATGCAGATGCATTCAGGTCTATTGGTCTTGATCGCCGCCAGGCATTGTGGGAAGTATCTACCAAAGACCGGCCGGTTGCATTATTTTCCGGTCAGCCTGCAACAGATGCACAAGGAGAAAACATATCCCTCCCCGTTATGACCATATCCGAACATGTGGTACATGATTATGCTGCCACTGCATTGTCTTTAAAAGCACACCCGGTAAGTTTTGTAAGAGAAAAACTTGACCAGCTTCATATTCTGTCAGCTAAACAACTATCCACGTTTAAAGATGGTGCATTTGTAAAAGTTGCCGGGCTTGTTTTGGTGAGGCAACGGCCCGGAACAGCAGGCGGTATTTGTTTTATGACCATTGAAGACGAAACAGGGTTTGCCAACCTGGTTATTTTTCCGGACCTCTTTGAAAAATTTAGAAAGGAAATTTTACAATCGCGGCTCATCATGGTGGAAGGTAAGTTACAAATTGAAGGAGAAGTGATTCATGTGATCGTAAAGCGTTGTTATAATTTTTCTCCTTTGTTGAGAACCCTTACCCCGGAAAATACTGAAACCCTGCCCCTGTTAACCCTGGCATACCCGGATGAAAAATCTATTCCGCCGGGTTTGGACAAGCGGTCGCAGGTAAGGGAAAATACAGAGAAAAAGATTTTTCCGGGGGGAAGGAATTTTAAGTGATCGTGTTGACAAAATGTGCAACAAAACCCGGAATTTTAAAATGTAGCCAGACCCATGTTACATGAAAACTGCTTTATTCCAACCAAAATGCATCAGACATTCTTTCCTGTTCCGCAGCAGTAATTTTATATTTCTTCGCCAGCTTTTTCCAACCTGCTACAGCATTGATTACTTCCTTTATTATTTGATTGGCATCTTGCTGGCTTAAACGAAAGAAGTTCGCAACTTCTAACGCTAAATCAAGATCAAGTGAATTATCATGCTCACTTATATTTAAGCTCAATCCTTTTCCGAACTCATTTGGATTGATATCGTATGCAGGAGAAAGTATCCAGCCGGTATTGGTAAGCAGAAAACCATGGTTACGTAAATGGTCATCCGTGTTTTTTACACAAATGCTGAAAACAATTCTCCGCCACAATTGTACCAGGTTATTTGTTATATCAGCGCCATGTCTTGTTATAAATTCTACCAATTCCAGGTAACTTACCCCGCTTGAATTTTCACCATCGCTATGCCCCAATAAGGTCATCGCCGAAGCAAAGTGAATTCTTTCACCTGCTGCAGTTCTGTCGAAACGCTTGGTAAGAAAAGTATGATAACTACTATTGAATTTTTGAATCCTGCCGGGTGCTGCATTGATACCAGCATTTAACGCAAGTTGATTTACAACCATTTCCCAGGCAGCTATATCCTTATCATCATTCCTGCTGGGAAATTTTGCAATCCACAAATTATGCTCCGTGTCTGTTACACTTGCTTTAGGCCTGGCACCGCCCAAAGAAGAACCAGGAGCGATCAGCATACCAATCCATTTTAAATAATCAGGGTCATCAATATTGCCCTCTTCAAATTTTAAACTTGCTTCTTCGAGATCCCTGAGCATTGCCCATGGTGGCGAGGCCATCTCTTTATTGTCATTTAAAAAAGGACCTTGCGGTGCTGTTTTAAAACGCAGGGCGCCCATTCTGTGTCTGTCAAATACGCCTAACAAAAAATCTGACTCTACTAATTTTTTGGGGGCTCGCTTTTCAATTCTTGCTATTGCAGCTTCTCTTCTCTGCATTAATACCCGTCCCCACCGATCAGGGCAGGAATCCAGGAAAACACCAAAGTTTTCTTTTTCATTTCTGGGATAATAGGCTCCGGAATAGAACTGCATATCCGGATCAATCATTTGTGAAAAACCAGTCCTAAGCCATTCATTAGCATACTCAAAAGAAAATACTTCTTTACCTCTGCCTGTTACGGCAATTAACATCCCCATCACAACAGGTTCATCCAATCCTTGCCAGTGGGCATATACCTGTATTTCTATTCTTTCTTTTGCCATCACTATAATTTTTTGGGGGCCCTTTGCTTTACATTCAATCCTGCATCCTGTAGTTTCCTGCCTAAGACATCATCTGCTCCTACTTTTAGCAGGTCTTTTTCCAGGTTTAGTACAAATAGCACCTGGGCACATGATGCCAAAGAAACGCCGGGTATTCCTTTTTCTATAGACAACAATGTAGGCCGGCTAATACCAGCCCGTTCTGCTACCTGCTCTGCACTTAGTTTTCTTCGCAAACGGGCCAGCTTAATATTTTCACCCAATTCTTTTAAAATCCTGCTTATAGATGGAAGTAATATTTCTTTGCTTTTCATAACAGTAAATATAATTTACAAAATTAGGCATTTTTGTAAAGTAAAATTTACATTAAGTGAGTTTTATCAAATTATACTTTTATACGGTGCTAATTGCTGATTCGTAAAGCGTTGTTATAATTTTTCTCCTTTATTGAGAACCCTAACCCCCGGCAAATAATGAAAACCTGCCCCTGTTAACCCAGGCATACCCTGATGAAAAATCTATTCCGCCCGGGTTGGACAAGCGGTCGCAGGTAAGGGAAAATGCAGAGAAAAAGATTTTTCCGGGGGGAAGGAATTTCAAGTAATAGCATGCTTATGATACCAGCTTTTGTTTTTCATAGCATCATCGTTGCGTCGCAATCCTTTCATCAGCATACCTGCGGGCAACATTTTATTTTCAGCTTTTAATATATACTCAACGAAGGGCAGGTAAAATAATATCCCGCGAATGATTACTGAGCGTTTTAAATGTTTTAGCGGTTATAGGATTATGCAGTTGCGACAACCCTTTCTTTCTTTTTCAAAAGCAAGGCACTGATCAACGAAACAGCCAGGCCTACCGGAAGAATTTCTGAATAGGTAAGCAGCGCATTAAAAAACGGGTTCTTATACATTTCGCCGAACTTAGCCATTGCTGCACTTTGTTTGGCTATCTCTGCCTGGCCGGCCCCGGATGCTTTTAGTTTTTCCAATACATGCGCACTGTATTTTTCAGCAAAATCGGGTATGAAGAAATAGTAATCGATCAGCCAGACAATCACATACATGGTAGATGCGATGAGGGTGATATATAACCCTACCCGGAAAGCTTTACCGAAAGATATTTCTCCTCCATTGTGTTTATCCCTCGTAATTTTGGTTCCCACAAAAATTAGTGAAAAAGCAAGGATCATGAGGGTGTAGCCATAGAGCATGCCGTTATTGAAATCAATATCACCCGCTTTACCCAATATCATCAGGCCGATAAACAGTGAAGTGCTGATCAGCCCGGCAATCAATCCACAAATAAGAATAGTTTTTTTCATTTGATTTGTTTTAGTTAGAAGATGACCGTAAAATTGGTGCTCCAGCTTTAGATTGGACTCATACTTTCGGGTGATTTTGACGTTCTACGCCTTTTTCACCTATAAGGATGAACGCATCAGGCCAAAAGGCCGGTTCTTTTTGCTTTCTCAATGGCCTGGGTTCTTCGTTTCACCTCTAACTTTTCAAATAACCTCGATGAGTGGGTTTTGATGGTATTCACTGATAAATATAAACGGGAAGCGATCTCCTGGTTACTTAAACCTTCAGACATTAATGACAATACCTCCCACTCGCGTTTGCTGATGCCGTGGGTGAGGAGCAGTTTTTCATCAGGAACAAAATCTCCGGCAGGCTTGCTTATGTATATCTCTTTTTCAATAATTATGGTTTCGGTTTTTGGCTTGCTTAATTTGATGGCCAGCCAAATACCCAGGCTGGTAAATATGAGGGCAATTACGCCAATATAAACTTCAAAAGCATGGTCCATGATCACAAAACGGAATTCCAGCCATTTCAAAAATAAAAGGATACCGGCGAGCGATGCGCCATAGAGGATAACCAGTTTGTTTTTCGAAAACATTTTGCCAAACATGCCAGGTCTGATTTTTTGAAAAGATAAATAAATTTAAGCAATAGAGGAGTTTGGCTTCAATATAAAACACCACAATTAATTGAAATAATATCACTTAATTCAAAATCGTTATTGCAATGTGCATTTCAATTAACGCTACCGTTTGATGCAAATGGACGGTGGATAAACCGCACATGACTCCCAGTCGTGGCTGGTGTTCCAACCAGTCAGGGACAAAGGCATCAATAAAACCTGTTTTTGCTTATTCTATCGTTTTATCCTGGAATGCACCTGCAAAGCCAATTACAGGAACCTTTTAATTGCCACGGTTACAACCCTCAATGCAGATTGCGGTGCAGTAAATGACCAACCAGCTTTTCATGGTTTTTAATTTTTAATCCGGTCAAATAATCAAATTTGTTTATTGTAAAATACTAAATTAAAAATAGGGAATATTTTAATTGACAATTGATAATATGCTGGTGGAAAGGTGTGCAATTTTGATAAAAACCAAGTTGTATTTATATTGGTTTTTTTGTACATTAGCCCCCTAAATCAAAAAATTATGAAAAAAATAATCATTGCCTTCTGTACCGTTTCCTTCCTGCTGGCCTGCAACAGTGAAGACAAATCCGGTGCAAAAACTGAAGAAGCAAAAATGGATTCAACCACTACGGTTTCAAAAGAAAAGTCTGACGAATGGGTGCCTGTTGATTCTGCCACTGCTATGAAATCGATGATGGAAGCCGGCACACCGGGTCAGCAACATACTATGCTGGCAAAAAGTGATGGAAAATGGACGGCCGAAACCACCATGTGGATGGCGCCCGGTGCGCCCCCAATGGTGGCCAAAAGCAGCGCTGTAAATAAAATGGTGCTCGGGGGCCGCTACCAGCAAACAAGCTTCAAAGGGGATTTTATGGGTATGCCTTTTGAAGGCTCCAGCACTACCGGCTACGACAATGCTAAAAAAATGTATTTTACTACCTGGATGGATAATATGAGTACGGGTTTGATGAACATGGAAGGCACTTGGGATGAAGCTTCGAAATCCATAAATTTTAAAGGCAAAATGCTCTGCCCCGCCAATGGTAAAGAATGTGAAATGAGGGAAGTGTACAAATTTGTGGATGATAATACGCAGGTGATGGAAATGTACGGCCCGGATATGAAAACCGGGAAAGAATACAAAAGCATGGAAATAAAATTTGTAAAAAGTAAATAAGTATTTGAAAGTTATTATTAAACAGGCTGCCTATTTTAAGGCAGCCTGTTTTCTTTTCTTTTTAGGCCCCGTCCATGCGTGATTACAATGGCCTTAATTTCTATACAATATCGCCCGGCATTATGCCGCCTCCTTTCGGGGATGCTGGTTTGCGTTCGAGGTAAGCAATCCTTCTTTAATTTAAATTTCCCTGGTATGCTGATAGTGCTACAGGTTTGAATGCTTCTATTTGGGTAATCATCTTTTAGTATAGTTTGGCAATTTTACCTGCCGTTGCTGTGATGGCATATTTGTTTGCTCCTTTGGCTTTCATTCGTTGAAAATAATCTCCTAACCAATGATCACTTTTTTATACTGCATTGGGGCATACTTAAAGGATAATACTGCGGTATTAGTTTTCTTTTTCAATACATGACTGCTGATCTGTTTACCGCCAGATATTTTATTATTGAGGCGCAGGTTTAGCAGCCAATAAATCTTTTATCGGTTTTCCATTTGTATAATCAGTGAATACCATTCGCAATTTTGAAGATAGGGATGCAAAACAATTGCTTTCCAGGTTTGAAATTCACTTCTTTCCATTCCCTCCTAATTTCTAAAAATGATATCTCCGGAAATTAAAAATAATATCTCCCGAATTATTCCCTTTGGTATAATCTGGTTGATCTTTAGCATTGTTTATTCTCTACTCGAAAGAGGGCTTCTTGGCGATCTTAATAATTACCCGTCAACAGGAAATCCTTACAGTTTTAGCAGAACTATTTTTATTACGGCAACTACTGCACTTATAACGGGATTAATCATTGGAACTATTGAAATACTCTATCTCAATAAGTTATTCCTCCAACAGGGTTTCGTCAAAAAGATTGTGTATAAGACAACAATATATTGTGCAGTAATTATTTCTTTTCTTTTGATAAACACGCTAATTTATAATTCTATTGAACTTAAAACAGATGTTTTTAATCAACTGGCGTGGAATAACGTTTGGGCATTTTTCTCAAGCTATGCCTTTTGGAGTGTTGAAGTGTACATCGCTGCGATAATTGGTATTTCTCTTTTTTATACTGAAGTCAGTGGTAACCTTGGCCAGGGTGTTCTTAATAATTTTTTTACCGGAAAGTACCATACACCCGTAGAGGAGGAAAGGATTTTTATGTTTTTAGATATGAAATCTTCTACCGCTATAGCTGAAAAACTCGGTCATATTAAATACTTCAGCATGCTTAGGGATTATTACTCCGATTTATCTAATCCAATTATTAAATATTCAGGAGAAATTTATCAGTATGTGGGTGATGAAATTGTTGTGTCATGGAAGCTCAAAAACGGACTGGAAAACAATAATTGCATTCACTGTTTTTTTGCTATGAAGGCGGCAATCAAAAAACAAAGTAAAAAATACATTGATGAATTTGGTTTATTACCTGAATTCAAAGCAGGGTTTCACTTTGGAAAAGTGACCACAGGGGAAATAGGCGTTATCAAAAAGGATATCATATTCACTGGTGACGTACTTAATACGACTGCACGTGTACAAGGACTTTGCAATACTTATAAAGCTGACATACTTATTTCCGATTGTTTGATGAATAAGCTTCACCTTAGTTCTCAATTTAAAATCAAAGCATTGGGGGAAAATGAGTTGAAAGGAAGAAACGAAAAGATAAATTTATTTACTATTATGCCGTTTTAAAATATTAATTCATGAAGTGTTCAAGTAATGTTGAAAATGCCTGTTACATACACAAAGAACTCAACTGTTGGAGCGCAACAGAATTACAAGAAATTTCAGGCTACACAAATGGACGACTTTATCAGTGTAATTGAGAAAGCAAAAAAGACTTGCGAAAACGCAGGGGAGACAATATCCAATCATTTTGCCGACATGAGCAAAATGACAGGTTTAGCTAAAGGTGCTCAATGCGAAATTCCTGATATTGCTTTGACGAGGTATGCCTGCTATTGATTTGCACAAAATCACCCTTCCGTTCAATACCTGTTTTTTACTAAATAAGCACGTAAAAGTGGTTTAAGGTCTTTGCCTGCTCAACGACTGTGGAAGACCTACATCTTCTAATAACATTCCTGCACACCATATCAAAGGAAACATAATTCACGGCACACCCGAACCAAACCTGTCTGCCGAATGCAATCAGGGCGAAGGCTTACACAAGTACTGGTGAGAATTAGGCGGAAAACTTTTTGAAATTAACAAAAGCAACATTGGTTTGGTTCTTTTTTTAATCCTATTCCCTGTTCTTGTCAATCCTATTATTTTCAACCCCGCAAAAGATAACGTGTATATCGGTAACACCTTCCAATTGATGATCCGGTTTTCTCTGAATACGAAAGCATCCCGGAACTGTACATCCAAATGCGAGAACGCAGGGTCGTGGTTATTAATGGCACTACTTTGTAAATACGGTTACAGCCACCCTGCTTAAGGCCGGTTCAACAATCTAATAAACGGTACAAAAAATTACTTACTTTTATTGTCTATTAAAATCAATCAATCATGCCGGTTTACACCCTTAAAATCAATGGTAAACAATTTAAAGCGGATGTAGTTGCTGATACGCCCCTGTTATGGGTATTGAGAGACCACCTGGGACTTGTGGGTACCAAGTTTGGCTGCGGTATCGCCCAATGCGGGGCCTGTACGGTTCACCTGAACGGTGTGGCAGTTAAATCCTGTGTATTGCCTGTGTCTTCTATCAAAGCAGCTGCGATCACCACCATCGAAGGCCTTTCTGAAAAAGGTGACCATCCCTTACAACTTGCCTGGGATGAAATTGATGTACCTCAATGTGGCTATTGCCAGGCAGGCCAGATCATGACGGCTGCTGCCCTTCTAAAAAGAAAACCACACCCCGGGGAGGAAGAAATTGATAGTGCCATGCATGGTAATATATGCCGTTGCGGCGCCTATCACCGCATTCGCGAAGCTGTAAAATTAGCCAGTACTAAAATCTGAAAACATGTCCAATTCAAACACAACCAGCAGAAGAGATTTTTTAAAATTAACCTCCCTCACCGGCGGCGGCCTCCTGCTTGGCTTTAGCTGGTTCAGCGCGGAAG
The DNA here is from genome assembly GCA_014379625.1 of Ferruginibacter sp. Lineage (GTDB taxonomy): Bacteria > Bacteroidota > Bacteroidia > Chitinophagales > Chitinophagaceae > Ferruginibacter. The sequence goes on from JACMLJ010000065.1 coordinate 10,957, forward strand.
CAGAAACCCCGGTAATTATCCATAACCTGCCGTTGGGAGCCACCAAGGGTTTTAATAGCTATTTATCTATTTCAACGGATGGCATTGTTACCATCTTTTCACCCAATCCCGAACTGGGGCAAAATATCATGACTTCCTTTCCCATGATAGTGGCTGAGGAACTCGATGCAGACTGGACTAAAGTGAAAGTAGTGCAGGCCCCGCTTGATACAAAAAGTTTTGATCGCCAGCTTACCGGGGGAAGTGGCGCTGTGCCGCATTCCTGGAAAAGATTAAGGACGGCCGGCGCCACTGCAAGAAATATGCTGATACAGGCTGCCGCAAAACAATGGGAGGTAGCTGCAGAGGAATGTACTGCAAATAATGGCTTTGTAATACATGCCAAATCGGGCAGGCAACTTGGCTTTGGAGAATTGGCGGATCAGGCTGCTACCATGCCTGTACCCAAAGAAGTTAAACTGAAGGACCGAAAGGATTTTAAACTAATCGGTACGGGTGTAAAGAATGTGGCCAATAAAGATATTGTGACAGGCAAAGGACTTTTTGGAATGGATGTTTACAGGAAGGGGATGTTGTTCGCCATGATTCAGCGCCCCGATGCCTTTGGTACAAAAATAAAGTCGGTAGATTCGGCAGCGGCCAAAGCAATGCCCGGTATTGTGGATGTGGTTGTTTTTAAAAATAATGTAGCTGTGGTGGGTAAATCTACCTGGGAAGTGAGCAAGGCCAGGAAATTACTGAAGATCGAATATGAAAAGGACGGGGCCACTGAAAGTACGGCTGATCATACCAATATATTTACAACTTTACTCGATGGTGGAACGCCTGTGGTAAGGCGGAAGAACGGTGATGTGGAAGCTGCTTTTAAAACTGCGGCCAAAATAATAAAAAGTGAATACCACGGCCCTTTTTTATCGCACGCCCCGATGGAGCCGATGAATTTTTTTGCCGATGTAAGACCTGATGGTGTAGAACTCATTGGTCCTACCCAAACACCCGGCAGCGCCCGTACGGCAACCTCAAAATTATTAGGCATCCCCGAAGATAAGATCACGCTTGAAATTACAAGATTGGGCGGTGGCTTTGGCAGGCGGCTCAAATTTGATTACGTGGTGGAGGCGGCGGAATTATCCGGCATCATTAAGGCGCCGGTAAAACTGATCTGGTCGAGGGAGGATGATATGATGGGTGGCAGTTACCGTCCGGCTGTGCAATACCGGTTTGAAGCCGCCCTGGATAGCAGCGGCAACCTGGTAGGATACAAATGCCGGGGCGCGGGTATTAATGCGGGTAACCCTGTCCGTGAGGATAACTTTCCTTCAGGGGCCGTTGAGCATCTACTGATCGACACTGTTGAACATAAATCCCCCATCACTACAGGGGCGTGGCGGGCGCCCATCACTAATTTTTTAGCTTTTGCAGAGCAGGCCTTTTTGGATGAAGTGGCTAACGCCGCAGGTAAAGACCCTGTGCAATTCCGGCTGGATTTACTGGATAAGGCGAGAAAGTCGCCGGTGGGCGCTATCAAATATAATATTGACCGGATGGAAAATGTGATAAAAATGGCTGCGGAAAAATCCGGTTGGGGAAAAAAGGCGGGGATTTCCCAGGGCTTTAGTGTTTACTTTTCCCATTCGTCTTACGTGGCTCAGGTATGCGAAGTGATGATGCAGGCCGGAAAACCGGTTGTAAAAAAGATATATGCGGTTTCCGATTGTGGGCAGGTGATCAATTTGAGCGGCGCCCGGCAACAGGTTATGGGTGGTATTGTTGATGGATTTGGACATGCCATGTATGGCAAAGTGACTTTTAAGAATGGCGCTGCAGAACAAAAGAATTTTAATACCTACCGGCTAATCCGCATGAAAGAGATTCCCCAGATCGAAACATATTTTGTTGATAACGGTATTGACCCTACAGGACTTGGAGAACCAGCCTTACCCCCAACCGGTGGTGCGGTGGCCAATGCAATTTTTAAAGCAACAGGTAAACGATTAAAAAATCAACCGTTCATTGATGAGGAAGTTTTTACCACTACCCCCTAAAAATCCTGTTATGCCAAATCGCGAACTATACCTCTTTTTCAAACAAGCATTTACCTTACAGTTTTCATTGGTAAGACAGTAAGAAATTCAGGAAGCATTTGAAACTTAATGCCTTTACCGCTTTCACTGATATCAAACCACCAGGTTCATACAACACAACATCCAATAATGGCAATACAAAAACACGAAGTGTGGCAAAGAGGGCCATTGCCTGGTATACCCGCACTTCTACAACCTGTGGCCCATGCTTTATTACAGGCCCTTGAAGAAGTGAATGAACTGATGCTGAACTTTCCTTCGGAGTTACTTTGGGAGCGCCCGGCAGGATTAGCTTCGCCCGGTTTTCATTTACAGCATCTCAGCGGCGTGCTTGACAGGGTATTCACTTATGCCCGCAATGAGGGGCTCAGCCAGCTTCAGTTTGATCAGCTTGCAGCAGAAGGAAAAAATGCGGAACCGGGATATACAACGGATCAGTTGGTGAAGCGGTTTGATATGCAGGTAAACAAAGCAATGGAACAGCTGTATATCACCGATGAACAAACTTTAACCGATTATCGCGGCATCGGAAGGGCTGGTTTACCCTCCACTGTAATCGGACTTTTATTTCATGCTGCGGAACACACAATGCGGCATACAGGGCAGTTGATGGTAACCCAGGCGGTTATACGAAAAAACTTATGACTCCGACCGGGCAGGAACTTAAGTTGCCGCTGCTTTGAAACATAAGTTTTCTTTTTAGAAGCAGGATTCAATCATCTGTAATCGCGTCACACCTCATAAAGCCAGGCATCTTTGTTTTACCCGACATTCCCATCAATAATAGATTGATCTACATCCGCCTGGTTTTGCAATTCTTTTTTCAACCGCTTCAGCTTTTTACCATACGACAATTTTGTTATCAGTACAAACAGTACCGGCACTACAAAAATCGCCAGCGTGGTAGCGGCTAACATTCCCCCAAAAACCGTCCACCCAATTGTTTTACGCGACTCCGCCGCTGCACCGCTGGCAAATGCCAAAGGAAGCACGCCAAGGATAAAAGCCAGTGAGGTCATAATAATCGGGCGTAACCGAAGTTCAACCGCCTGTAAAGTTGCGGCTACAATATCTACACCACGGTCTACCCTTTCTTTTGCAAATTCAACGATCAGGATGGCGTTTTTAGCTGCCAGTCCGATCAGTGTGATCAGGCCAATCTGCGCATATACGTTATTGGTAAGATTGGGCAGTAAGGTTAAAGTGAGGATCGAACCAAAAGCCCCGATCGGCACCGCGAACAACACAGAAAATGGAACGGACCAGCTTTCGTACAATGCAGCCAGGAAAAGAAATACAAAAATAATTGAGATGGCAAATATGGTGGTTGTACTGTCACCAGCTTTTATTTCTTCACGACTTAACCCCGAAAATTCGTATCCGTATCCTGTGGGTAGTACCTGGGCTGCAACTTCCTTTAACGCGGTAATGGCCTGGCCACTGCTGATTCCGGGTTTGGGAGAACCGTTTATTTCAATGGAGCGGTAAATATTATAATGCGAGATCAGTGATGGACTTTCTATCACCCTGGTGGTAAGTAATGAACCAAGTGGTACCATACCGTCCTGGCTATTGCGTACATAATATTTATTAAGTTCCCCAATGGAAGAACGGTACGAACTATCTCCCTGTGCCACTACCCTGAAGTTTCGCCCATACAGGTTAAAATCATTTACATAACTGCTTCCCAAAAGGGTTGACATGGTGCTATAAACATCCGACACGGAAACACCTAATTTTTTTGCTTTTTCTTTGTCAACATCCGCCTGGTAGCCGGGCGTATGCGAGGTAAAGAATGTAAAGGCCCCGCCAATTTCCGGGCGTTTATTTATCTCACCCAAAAATTTACGGGCAACCGATTCAAACTGTTGTATATCATCTGTACTGGTGGTTTGCTGCAATTCAAAAGTAAAGCCGGCTGTCGCGCCCAGTCCGGGAATGGCTGGTGGGGCAATCGCCATAATCCTTGCTTCTTTAATATCGGCGGTGCGTTTTTGAATTTCAGCAATTATACTTTTTAACTGCAGTTCTTTGGTGGTACGGTCATCCCAGGGCTGCAGGTTAACAAACATCGTACCCACATTTGATTTGTTGGAAAAGCTGATGATATTGAGACCTGCCAATCCACCCACAATTCTTACACCCGGAATATCCTGCACCCTCTGCATTACTTTCAACAGCATTTCCTTGCTACGGGTGGTAGAACTGGCTTCTGCCATTTCATAAGTTACAAATAAACGTCCCTCATCTTCAGAAGGTATAAAACCGGCGGGCTTACTTTTAAATAAAAAAAACAGGCCCACGAACAAACAAACCAGCATGATCAGTACCAACGGTGTAGCCCTGATCCATTTTCCAACACTCCTCGTGTAAGCAGCGTTTATTTTGCCAAATCTTTTATTGAACCCACTAAAGAATTTATCAAGCAGGTTCTTTTTAGCGGCTGCATCTTTTGAAGGTTTTAGTAAAATAGAACATAAGGCAGGTGTAAGTGATAAGGCAACAAAGGCGGAGATGAGCACCGATACCGCAATGGTAATAGCAAACTGTTGGTATAACCTTCCCACAATACCGGGTATAAATCCAACCGGAACAAATACTGCCGCCAAAATCAATGCTATGGCAACAACAGGACCTGAAATATCTTTCATAGCCAGCCTTGTGGCTTCTTTTGCCGAAACTTTTGCGTGATCAATATAATGCTGCACCGCTTCCACAACCACAATAGCATCATCCACCACTATACCGATGGCCAGTACAAACGCAAACAACGTAAGTGTATTAATGGTAAAGCCAAATGGTATAAAAAAGATAAATGTACCAATAAGGGAAACAGGAATGGCCAGTACAGGGATAAGGGTGGCGCGCCAGTTTTGCAAAAAAAGAAACACCACCAGCACCACCAGCAGCAATGCCTCCGCCAGAGTGTACAATACTTCTTTGATAGAGACTTTTACCACAGACACTGTTTCCAGCGGAACCATGTAATCAATATCTTTGGGAAATGTTTTTTTAATTTCCGTCAATGCTTTATTGATGCCTTCATAAGTGTCTAATGCATTGGCGCCAGGCGCCTGGTAAATCAATACAAATGCAGCCGGCTTACCATTTACATATGCGTTGCTGCCATAATCAAACTTGCCCAGTTCTACCCTGGCAACGTCTTTCAGGTAAACAAGGGTTCCTGTGGCAGGCACGGTTCTTACAATAATATTTTCAAACTGTTCTTTGGTATTGATCCGGCTATTGGTAAGCACGCTGTACTCAAAAGTTTGTACGGATGGTTGCGGGTTACCCCCTACCGAGCCGGCCGCTACCTGCAGGTTCTGCTCCGTTAAAGACCCGATGATATCGGTAGTGGTCATTCCAAGATTTGCCAGCTTTTCCGGATTTAGCCAGATCCGCATTCCAAATTCATCCGCCCGGGATACTATATCACCTACGCCCTTAACGCGCTGCAAGGCATCCTTTAAATAAATATTTGCATAATTACCCAGGAAATTTGCATCGTGTGTGCCATTGGGTGAGTAGAGCGCCAGGGCAACCATGATGCTGGGGTTACGTTTACGAACGGTTAAGCCTAAACGCTTTACCGCGTCCGGTAGCGAAGGCTGTGCCACACTTACCCTGTTTTGTACATCCAGGGCGGCGATGTTTACATCCGTACCAATCTCAAAATTTACGTTGATACTGCTTTGGCCGCTTGCAGTGCTGTTGCTCGAAATATAGGTCATACCGGGCGTGCCATTCACTTGTGTTTCAATAGGGGTAGTGGTTGTTTGCTCCACTGTTTGTGCATCTGCCCCCGTAAAATTGCCACTGATGGTAACTGTTGGCGGTGTTATATCCGGGTATTGGGCTATCGGCAATGTAGTTAATGCAATCAAACCCACCAGCACAATTACAATGGATATAACTATTGCCGTTACGGGTCTTTTTATAAAAGTATCTGCTATCATTATTTTATTGCTTTAATAACCTCCACTTCCGGTTATTGAACATATATGGGTTATTTTTTTTCCATGCCTGCGGGAGCAGGTGCCTGTTGCGTAGCTGTACTGATCATTGCACCCTCCCTTAAATTCTGAACACCTTCCACTACTATTTTCTCCCCGCTTTGCAAACCTTCCTTTACAACAATGTCGGTACCGATCTGCTTTCCCAGGGCCACTTTCCTTTGTGATACCTTATTACTGTCATTGGGCACATACACAAAAAATTCACCCAGTTGCTCTGTTACAGCTTTATAAGGAATAATGACGGATTGCGCGGAAGCGTTGCTTTTTATACGCACGGTACCATTCATTCCTGCAATCAGTAAATTTTTATTGTTGGGGAAAATCAGCCTTGCTTTAATGGTGCCGGTTTGCGGGTTAACTGCCCTGTCGAGCAAGGCGATTTTACCGGGATAGGGATAAACTTCGCCACCAAAGGCAAGGGTAAAAGTGGAGTCCCCGGGTGTTTGCTTTTCACTCACCAGTTTAGTAAAACGATAGATCTCTTTTTGGTCCACATTAAAATCCACCCCCAGTTCCCTATCAGATGACATCATATTAAGAATGGTTTGTCCTGCAGTAACAGCGGTACCGGTCTTAACCGCTGATATACCAATTACTCCATCAAAAGGTGCGTAAACCTTTGTATATTTTACACTGGTTTGCACTGCCTGTATATTTGCACGTGATGCATCGGCCTGCTTTTTAGCAACTTCCAGTGCGGCATCCGCATTATCCACCAGTTGTTTGGCTACCGCATCATTTTTATCCAGTTCGTGATAGCGGTTGGCGTCTTTTTGCGCCTTGTTGATATTTGCCTCCTGTACTTTAAAATTAGCTATCGCCTGCTGGTAATTGGCCGAATACAATTGTTCATCAACGGAATACAATAGCTGTCCCTTTCTTACCCGGTCGCCATCTTTAAAGTAAACGCCGGTAATAAAACCACTCACCTGTGGCCGAAGTTCAACCTGGTTTAAAGGTGTAACCGTTGCCGGGTATTCATCATAATACACCGCATCCGATAAACGCGCTTCGGTTAGTGTAACTTTTGCCGGCGGCTGGGCTTGCTGAACCGGTGTTTTTTTGCCGGCACAGCCTGCCGTTGCTAAAACTGCGGCAAAACAAATATATTTATGCAGGGGATATAAAAACATAGAACAGGTAATTTTAAATTGATTGATTAAACTTGTAATTCAAAAATTTTTAATAATTGATTTGCCCGAGGGCTTTTTGAACATCTATCTTACTGGCCAGTAACTGGTACATCGCCGTATAATAATTAATTTGTGATGTGCGCAGATCCGTTTCAGCAGTGATCACTTCGAGGTAGGCTTTGATCCCGGAGCGATACTGCAACTGAATTATATCATACACTTCTTTTGCCAGCAAAAGATTTTCTTTTAACGCAAGCCAGTTTTGCAGGTTGTTTTTATACATCGCCAGCGCCTGCGCATAGCCGGCATTTACGGCCATTTTAAGGTTGATAATATCCAGTTCATTTCTTTGTAAGTCAAATTCCGCAATGCGGATTTCCGCCTTCCTTTTTCCACCCTGGAAAAGAGGAAAACCCAAGGTAAGGGCGGCAAAAGAACTGGGGTAATTATTACCGTATATTTTACCAAAATTATTATTCTGGTAATTAAGATTGTAGGCGCCATTGGCCGAAACGGTTGGCAGGTAACCCCATTTATAATATTTTACATTGTATTGTAAAAGTCTTTTTTGTGTTTCCAGCAACCTGTACTCTATCCTCGTGGTATAGTCCGGTCCCTGCAAGGTATCCAGCAGTATTTCCTTTTCCAACCGGGTGGTGTCATGCACAATATTCAACGTTCCTGTAACAGGGTAGCCCATCAGCGATTTAAGGTATTCGAGTTTTGCTTTCAGCAATTCTTCATTGCTTTTTTTGGCGGCATTCGAATTATTTAGTGTAATGGTCGCCCGTTTATAGTCAATCTTATCTGCAATACCCGACTTGTATTGATTATAGGCATCCTTTAAACTCCGCTCGATGCGCAAAATATTTTCGCCCGATATTTTTATTTGTTGCATGGTGGACAATACATCATAAAATGCTTTGGACACATCCGCGGCAACATCAATTTTATTGCTGCTGGTTGCCTGTCGGGCCTGTTGGCGTACATCGGTTCTGGTTCGGTTGGCCAGCAATACGTCTTTATTAAATATAGACTGGGTAAAGGTGAATTGGCCGGCGGAGGTATTATTAACACCGAGCTTTACATTGTTTCCACCGATAACAGCGGTTTGTATGATGAAATTATGCTGCAGGCTATAGTTGAAATTAACCTGGGGGTACATTTCCGACAATTTGCTTTTGATAGTAGATTCTACGATCTGCTGATCAATCAATGATTGCCGAATCAGCGGCTGGTGTAAGATCGCATAATCGATCGCGTTCTTCAGGGTAACTTCAGCCAGTAAACTATCCCTGGGGGTTACCTGCGAGAGTAGCATAAAAGGAACGAGTACCAACCCGATAAACATCATTGTTGTTACAGGGTGTTGGTGTCTTTTTTTACTTTCAATCATATTCAATACGGGTGTTACATTTATCTTTTCAACAATATTTATCTGTACCCAATGATGCAGGTTTTGATGAAATAAAACGCTGCAAAGATAATTTCAGCTATCCATAAAAAAATTTATCCTTCCCCTGTTCATATTTCATTAACAACCGGTCGTCAAAACGGTGAGTATATTTCAAATTGCAGCAATTATTTTCCTGAAATTTCACTGAGTTGCTCTATGAATGCCCGCAGCAATGACCGATTAAGTAAATAAGAATAATTACGGCCCTCTTTTTCAGTTGTTATCAAACCAGCTTCCATCAGCGTTTTGATATGATGGCTCACGGAAGGTTGGGCGAGTTCGGTTAGATTCATTATCCGGGCGCATTGTATAGATCCCCCGCAGGCCGACATATCCACCAGTATCTTCAGCCGGTGTACATCGCCAAGGGCTTTGGAAATTTTTTCAAGCTGCCTTAGTTCCATTAAAATACATTGATAGATGCAAATGTATCAATCATTGCTTATCTGCACAAATATTTATTGTTTTAAGATTATACGAGGCACTAAAAATAGTTACGGCATTTACCGTTTATAGTTTCGGTTAGCCCTAATCGATCAGTTGACCGGAGCAACATCTTTTATGCTAACATTTATTGGTTATTGCTGGATTGGCAGCGTAAAGCAGAATTTAAATGGTTCCTGGTAAAAGCCGGAAAAGGTAACCAATAAAAAAAAGTTCCCAAACTATCATTGGGGTAATTACTACTTTAACGGCAGGCTAAAAAGCAAATTTAATTCAGGTACTTTGCATAGCCTTGACCAGTATAAATTATTCGAAATGGTTACCCAAAAATTAATACAGTCTATCAATGCCATTGTTTCGCTCACAAACGAAGAGTGGTTGCAATTGCTGAAGCTCACCGAAATAAAGATCCTTAAAAAAAACAGCTACTTTTTAAGGGAAGGACAGGTTTGTGAATCCGTTGCGTTCGTTAATAATGGCACGTTAATCTATTTTAAATCGTTGGAAAACGGCGACGAAATTACTACAGACTTTGCTTTTGATGGGGATTGGGTAACCGATAATCACAGCCGCTTAAATCATTCCCCTTCTTTCATCAATATAAAAGCGATTGAAGAAACGGAACTGCTGATCATTAAAAATAACGACCTGTTTGATTTATTTTACAGCATACCAAAATTAGAGCGGTTAGGGAGAATACTGATAGAGCAGGCTTTTATAAAGATTGCGCAGCACAGCATCGATTTGCAGGTGCTTTCAGCAACAGGGCGCTATGCCAGTCTGCTTGAGCAATACCCGGAGATATTGAAAAATATCCCGCTTCACCATATTGCCAATTATTTGGGTATTGCTCCCAAATCGCTCAGTCGTATCCGGAGGCAAATATTTAAGAAATGCTGATTTGGTAACAAATGTGGAGCAATTACCCTTCTCACACAGCCTAGCTTTGCATAACAATCTTCTTTAAAATTCAACAGTTATGAAAAAGCACGTTCTTTTTTTTGTTGCGCTCTTTTTAACCGCAACAAATGTATTTGCACAAAGCGACACATCCAACAGCGTATTCCGCAAAACAGCGCCCCGCCATTATGCAGTAAACCAAGCCCTGGAAGCAGAAAGCCTGGTGCCCATGTTTTTTACCGGTGGTTATCATTTTGCCATCGGGTACCGGTATAAAAAATTCCGGTTAAGGGCAAGTGTGATCAACGGCGGCCATTATGATGCAGAACCTGCGGGGTTAAAAAACAGTTCGGCCGATTTTAAAAGGTACTACAAAACATCACCGGGCTTTTTCCTGGGGTACAATGTTTGGAAAAACCTTGAACTCTACTCTTTTGTGGAGATGCATACTTTTCGCATTGGGCAAAAAAACACCGGTATGCATCAAGATATCCGGAGCAACGATTTTGGCGGCGGTATAAGCTACCAGTTTTTTGTTGGCCGTTATTTTTATATTCAACCCGGCATGCACCTTTATTTGCGCGCCGGTAAAACTGCAGATTTTGATGGGGTAAAATATAATATTCCCCATGCAGATATTTCTCCCGTTCTGCGTTTGGGATTCAGGCTTTGGGAAAAATTTTGATTACCCGCCTTTTAAGTAATTTACTCCACCAGGTACACCGCCCGTGGCTAATTAAAGAATTGCGTAAAAGATGTAGCTCTTTTCAATAAAGGTATAATACGTACTGTAATTAAATGCACCACCTTTGCATACAGGCTATTTACTGCAATAAATTTAAACAATGAACAGAAGAAAATTTATAGGCATTGCCGGCGCATCCGTTTTGGTAGCAGGCGGAGGCTATTATTTGTGCAGTGATAAAAATAATTTCACAAGGAATGATGTTAAAAAAAGTAGTTCAATCAAAACTCCTCTTTCGAATGATGAAAGAGAAATCCTTTACCTGGCATCGCTAGCGCCTAGCGGTCATAACACTCAACCATGGTTTGTAAAATACATCGAACCATATCATTGGGTAATCGGCAATGATAAAACCAAATGGCTACCCGGTGTTGACCCTACTCAAAGAGAGACCATCCTGTCAATAGGCGCTTTTCTGCAAAACCTTGAATATGCGGCCAATAACCGGGGTTATGATTGCCATTTCGATATACTGGCCACGCGTAACCAGGATGAAAATATCATGGATGTAAAACTTATCAAATCAGGGATTATCCATCACTATAATATTCAAAAAATAGTACAACGCAGAACAGTGAGATCCAACTATCTTACCGATGCTTTGAAGAGTGAAGATGTAGATTATTTAATAAAAGAGGAGCCCGGCTCCATTCATTTTATATCTAACACGACAAAAGAATATGGGTGGCTGAACGAGCAAACCATCGAAGCCAATAGAATCCAGTCGTACCGGGAAGCTGCGCAAAAGGAATTGGCCAACTGGATAAGATTTTCAAGCAAGGATGCGGAGCAATACCGCGATGGACTTACCACCGCAGGTATGGAAATAGAAGGAATACCCGGCTGGGTTTTAAGAAACTTTTACGGAAAATCAGCCGTAATGAAAAACAGTTTCAGGAAAGAAAGCGTTGATAAAGTGAGGAAACAGGTATCCGCGTCTGCCGGCTGGCTACTTATTACAAGTAAAGACATTTCAATAACATCACTGCTTGAAACAGGTAAACGGATGCAGCGATTATTTTTAAAAGTACGCGAAAAAGCTATAGCGATTCATCCAATGACGCAAATATTGGAAGAATCCCCCACCAATCAAACTTTACATCAATCCATTGGCATTAGCGATCCCGTTCAATTTATTTTGCGCACTGGTTATTTAAAAACATATCCGCCCCCCGTTTCACTCAGGCGACCCGTGGAGCGGTTTGTACGTCATTAAGAGAGGGTCTTTAAAATTAAACCGTCCCCTTCATTTTTTCAGCATCCGCCAAAAATTGTTTTAATCCCAAATCCGTTAAAGGATGTTTCAACAATGCCAGAATGGATGAAAGCGGGCAGGTACATACATCGGCGCCGGCCTCGGCACAGGCGATAATATGATTACCGTTACGGATAGACGCTGCTAATATTTCCGTTTCAAAACCCTGTATGTTGTAGATATTGCTGATCTGTGCAATGAGCTGAACCCCATCCCAGCCACTATCATCAATTCGGCCGATAAAGGGTGAAACATAGGTGGCGCCTGCCTTTGCGGCGAGTATCGCCTGACCAGCACTAAATACCAGGGTACAGTTGGTTTTAATTCCATTGTCGGTAAACCACTTAATTGCTTTGATTCCCTCTTTTATCATTGGTACTTTTACCACAATGTTAGGATGAATGGCCGCCAGCTTTTTTCCTTCTTCCACGATTGTGGCAAATTCTACTGACAACACTTCAGCGCTGATATCGCCGTCTACAATTTCACAAATGGTTTTGTAGTGATTGGCGATAGCGGCTTCGCCTTTGATATTTTCTTTTGCCATCAAAGTGGGATTGGTAGTAACTCCATCCAATATACCTAATTCATTGGCTTCGCGTATATCTGCGAGGTTAGCCGTGTCGATAAAAAATTTCATATTTATTTAGTTTGAAGTGTTTAGTTGGTGAATGGTCAATGGTGAATGGCCTATGTTTCACCATTGGCCTTTCACTTAGAAAAATTTATTTACTAACGGAAAGTTTATACACTGAGACCGTATGATATTTTTGTCCGGGTAATAAAAGGGTGGAAGGGAATGCGGGCTGATTGGGTGAATCCGGGAAATGCTGTGTTTCCAGACAAAGGCCTGTATGCAGGTTGATAGCTTTTCCATCACTTGTTTTAATGGTACCATCCAGGAAATTTCCTGAATAAAACTGAAGGCCCGGTTCCATAGTAAACACTTCCAGTTTTCTTCCGCTTTTCGCCTCTGATAAGGTTGCCACTTTTTTTAGGGTAGAATCTTTTTTATTCAATACAAAATTATGGTCGTATCCACCCTCCACCGAATCGATGCGTAAACCGATTTTTGTGGCTTTGGTAAAATCAAAAGGCGTGCCCTTCACGGGTGTAATTTTGCCGGTTGGGATCAGTGTACTGTCAACAGGTGTATAATTATCTGCATCTATTTCGAGTTCGTGATCAAGAATAGTATTGCTTACATCACCGGTTAAATTAAAGTAACAATGATTGGTAAGGTTGATTACGGTAGCCTTATCTGTTGTTGCATTGTATTCGATCTTTAATTCATCGTCATCTGTTAATGTATACTGAACATCCACTTTTAAATTGCCGGGATAACCTTCTTCTCCATCCCTGCTGAAATAACTAAGCAGTAAAGAAGGGAGTGAATCATTTTCTGTAGCTGACTCCCATACAACTTTATCAAATCCTTTATTACCACCATGCAAATGATTGGGTGAGTTATTGGTTGCCAAAGTATATACTGAAGTATCAATTTTAAATGTACCCTTTGCGATGCGGTTTCCATAACGCCCAATTAATGCACCAAAATAGGGAGGCTTGGCCAGGTAACCGCCGAGGCTGTCGAAGCCAAGGAGGATGTTTGATTTTTTATCATTTTTATCTGCAGATACCCAGGAGGTAACAATCCCACCGTAAGTGGTTATTTTTACCTGTGTCCCTTTTGCATTGGTGAGCGTATAGAGAAAAACTTCTTTACCATCCGCGTTTCCAAAAGCAGCTTTTGTTATTCCTTTTGTTGGTTCCATTTTATCTTCACTTTTTTGATTATTACAAGATGTAATTGAGGTTGCAAAGATAACTGCAATCCCCAGGCTAATCAGCGATATTCCTTTCATAATTTAATTGATAATTTGTTTAATTGATAATTGATATAGGGTTATTAATAATTATTTCCGGTGTTTAAATGTACCTAATCCTGCCGCCCTGTTTTTACTTTACGATTTAATTGCGATTTTATTTGTGATTTTATTACGATGGGCTGCACCCATCGCTATTGTACTTCGCTCTTTCAGGGCTTGTTTTAGTCATTTTTACATTTACTCCGGGCCATACATTTGCCATTCTAAAAGTGTTGGGGCAGTTTCTTTATTTTCAACGGTTAGCCTGAAATACTGTGCTGTAACAGGTTTAAAATTTTCTACATAACCGATGCCTGCAGTAGTAATATTAAAAATTGTTTTCCAATCCGCACCTGCTTTATATTGTAGCGTCAGGTTTTGTTTTTTTTGATCCCAGGGGTGCCAGGGTTCATCTACAATAAAGGTGGAGATTGGAATTGGCTTTTTAAAATCAACTTCGATGGTGGCTTTTCTTTGATCGTCAGCAGCAGTCCAGCGCGTGAGGCGATTGCCATCCAGCAAATTTTTGCTTCCTTCTGATTCCGATTTTTGGGAAGAAGCAATTGCCTGTCGCCCAACCATCGGTGATGGGCTGATGACTGGTTCCCCTTCAAATTCTACCACCACTACCGTGTTAATTTTGTCAGGTGCTTTCACTGGTAAACGGATCAGTGAACGATTAACTTCAGCTTTTACCACCAATATTTTTGCCGGGGCCGCCAGTAAATATGCTTTTTTGATTTTGTTGGTCATGGGTACCCGCAGTTCCCCGTTGACCGGGTAGTCAAATACATGCAGGTACAATTTCTGATTTTTCCGGGTGCAACGTCCATAGGATAAATAAGCAAAGGGGCTGGCAGTTGTTTCATAAATTGATTCTTTATTTATTTTAAGCCATCGGCCCACCTGGGTCAGCCTGTCAATGCTTGGTTTGGGAATTTCGCCGAGTGATGTGGGTCCTACATTTAATAAAAAATTTCCCCCTTTACTTACAATTTCAGCAAGGTTTCTAATGATCGTGGTTGTACTTTTCCAGTTGGTATCGAAGGATTTATAACCCCAGGTATCATTCATGGTCATACATGCTTCCCAGTTTCTGCCCGGGAAACCTGTTGACGGAACAAACTGTTCCGGTGTTTCCGTATCTCCTTTAAATCCCCCGCCTAAGCGGTTATTCGTTATTAGTCCGGGATGCAGTTTAAGCAGCGGAAGAAATTTCTCTGCCCTGGCCGGAGTCATATCCTGCGGCGTATCCCACCATAAAATATCAATCTTGCCATAATTCGATAAAATTTCGTTCACCTGGGGCACAGCAATCCTGTCGAGATAAACATCCATATCACCATCCTGTGCTTTATCCCAATGGCCTCCGCTTGCGGCGCCACCCGGATGGTTCCAATCCTGTGCCTGCGAATAGTAAAACCCGATTCTCATGCCTTGCTTATGACAGGCTTCTACCAAGGGTTTCAACAGGTCTTTACCATAGGGTGTTGCATCCACCACATCCCAATCGGTTACGGTAGAGTTGAACAAGGCAAAGCCATCATGGTGTTTTGAAGTGATCACAATATATTTCATCCCCGCATCCTTCGCCATTTTAACCCAGGCTTCGGGATTATATTTTGCGGGATTGAACTGACCGGCGTATGGCTTGTATTTATTCACAGGGATTTTGGCCCTGTTCATAATCCATTCGCCAATGCCCGGCACCTGCTTTCCGTCATAAGTTCCGGCAGGAACGGAATACACACCCCAATGAATAAACATCCCGAACTTGGCATCCTTCCACCAGCCCATCTTACTGCTATCGGCAGGAGATAAATTTGGTTGCGACTTAACAGTGGACATGATCAACAATAATAAGGTAATGTGAAATAATATTTTTTTCATAATTGACAGGTTTGCATCGAAATTATTCAAGCTGAGTAGAAGCTTATTTTGCAGAAGTTTTATTTCAAAATCCCGGTAAAAATACGGTTGAAATGTCATCTGTAAAAATATGCCTTTTTTATGGTCATAGCCCTGGTCCCGGATCAACAGCAGGCCATCCATTTACCCAGTTTATTTTCTTAATCTGTAGTTTTGACCGGCCCTTATCTCTTGCATCGTAGGCATGGTACACAAGGTAATCAGCGCCATCGAAAGCAGCCGCTGCATTGTGTCCTACGCCATACCAATTTTGATCTCCTTCCAATACCAGCGAACCACCGCCCACATTCATAGGTACACCATCCTTATCAGCAAATGGCCCGAATATTTTTTCGCTTCTTCCCACTATCATCTTGTAGGTACTTTTTTCTCCGCGGCAGCAATAGTCAAAGGAAACAAATAAATAATAATAATTTTGGTGCCTGTAAATAAAAGGCGCTTCAATTGCCGCATCACCCGCCACTGAATCAGGGAGAATAAAATCTCTTTTACGGCTTGCAACGGTGTACCAGGTTTCGGGTTGTGCAAGAGTGGTTAAATCATCTTTCAGTTTTACTAATTTTATCCCGGTCCAGAAAGAGCCGAAAACCAGCCAGGGCTTTTTATCTTCATCCATCACCAGGTTAGGATCAATAGCATTCCACATATCGCGGCCAGGTACTGATTGTATCAATTTACCATGATCAACCCATTTAAAATCTGCAGATGAAGGATCAAGCGTTTTGTTGGTGGCTACTCCAATGCAGGAAGTATTTTTACCAAAGGCAGAAACCGAATAATATAAATAATACTGCCCGTTATGGTAACTGATATCCGGTGCCCAGGTATGTCCGCTGTAACCCGGTACTGCATCCACGCCCCATTGAGGCGCTTTACTAAACACGGGTTTACCGCGCTTCCAGTGTTTCATATCGGTTGAAGAAAAAACAGCAATACCACGCCCTGTGCCAAAAATATAATAAGTGCTATCCTGTCGTATGATCGCCGGGTCATGAACAGGGATAAGGGTATCATTAAACAACCTTTGAGCCGCTGGTTGTGCATGTATTTGTGCGCTTAACAACAAACCGGAAAATACCAGCAGGCTTTTCATTGAATCAAATATATTGCTATTCATACCCATTCTTTTCCTCATTGATTAAAAGTTTATCCTAAAAGCCGTGGCATTAGCCGAAGGATGACTAACCACGCAAATGCGATTTCCTTTACTTATTTTTTCCCTTTACTAACTGGATACCTTCCGTGGTCATAATCACCCGCTTTATAGTTCCGTCTTTATTATAATACAAATAGTCGATACAAACTGAACGGCGAAAACTGCTGCCCTCCGTTGGCAAGCTACCATTGTGATAAATAAAGTAAGACTTCCCTTTAAAATCGATGATGGACTGGTGATTGGTATTTGAGTTGCCGGCCACTTCATTTAAAATGCCTTTAAAAACCCACGGTCCTTCTATGGCAGAACTCATTGCATAAGCAATCTTTTCCGGAAATTCGTAGGCATAGGAAAGGTAGTACCATTTATTGTGTTTATGTATCCAGGGGGCTTCTGTAAAGTGGGGTAAATCAATGGTATGGATGGGGCCATCCAGTTCCGTCATGTTTTCCTTTAGCTTTGCATAATAACATTTGGTGTTACCCCAAAACAGGTAAGCCTGCCCGTTATCATCAATGATTACCGATGGATCTATATCATCCCAGCTAATGGTTGCACCGGTGGTCATGTCATTCGTAATAATTGCAGAACCGCGGGCATCTTTAAACGGCCCCGCGGGATGATCAGACACCGCAACACCAATGGCCTTTCCTTTAATGGTGGCGTGTGATACAGCTACATACCAGTAATACCTGCCGTTTCTTTCAATTACCTGCGAAGCCCAGGCATCATCCTTCGCCCATCCAAAATCTTTTACCTTAAGCGGCACAGGGTGTTCTCTCCAGTTTACCATATCCGCTGATGAATAACATAGCCATTCGTGCATGATGTAGCCATCTTTTCGTGGCAGCCCCTCATCGTGCCCGGTATATAAATAAACAGAATCGCCATGCACCATTGCCGCAGGATCTGCCGTGTACTTATCCTTTATAATCGGGTTGCCGGCAATAACGGGGGTTTCTTTTAGCTGTGCCGAAACAACCGGGGCATACGAGACACCAGCGATAAATATTATCCATGCACAAAAGCGGTTGCTTAAAAAATGTCGCTGCAATTTGGTAGCTGTACTATTCATGAATTTATTTTTTTTCAATGCAACGGTGAGTTGAAGAAAGGCCTGTAATCATGATATGCATGGCCACCGGGCAACAGCCGAATTTCACACTCAATAACAAAAGTTTCCGGTGCTGCCTAAAACATCCACCATCCATTATTTCCAGCTATTTTGCCCCGGCACCAGGTTTAAAAAAGAGTTTAATGAAGCGTTGTATTTTTTAGTATCCACCTTATAATAGAAAGCCCCTTTTTTTGAACCTAATTTATCTTTGTCTTTTAATTTCATCAATAATTTGGTGGATAATAATTTGCGATTGAAATTCCCCTTGTCAAACCCGGTATTGTAAACACATTGATATAAATTTTGCAACTGGGGTATAGTAAATTTTGCCGGTAACAATTCAAACAATAACGGGTGCAGGGCCGCTTTATAGCGTAACTTTTCTTTGGCAAGCTCTACTATTTTTGTATGGTCAAATATCAGGTCGGGTAATTCATTGATCGAAAACCAGGCCGGGTGATAATGTTCAATGATCTGCTGTGTATATTGCTGAATATCGATCAATGCAAAAAAGGTGATAGAAACAGTGCGCTCTACTGTATCCCGGTCAATTGCTGAAAATGCGTGCAACTGTTCCATATACAATCCATCCAACCCGGTCAGTTCCTTTAAAACCCTTGCTGCCGCATCTTCCGCGCTTTCTTTTTCACCCACAAACCCACCAACCAAACTCCATTTTCCGCGAAAAGGCTCAAATCCCCTTTGAATTACCATCAGCTTTAATTCCTGTCCGTCAAAACCAAAAATGATACAATCTACGGCGAAAAGAAACCGCTTCTGTTGTGAATACCGGCGCATAATAAATGTTGCTGATTTGGGAACTTAAAATTTATTACGATGATAGTTTATGACCAATACTTGGTCCTTCGACTGTATCGACCTTCGGCTTCGCTCAGGGCGATCAGGCGATATCCCCCGGCTATAGCGCCCTTCGGCTTCGCTCAGGACGATCGGGCAACATCCTTCGACTCCGCTCAGGACTACATAATTCATCCTTCGGCTGTATCGCCCTTCGACTGCGCTCAGGACTGCATAACTCATCCTTTGGATTCGCTCAGGACGATCAGGTAACATCCTTCGACTTCGCTCAGGACAGTCCTTACCAGAACTTAACATATAATGCGATTATAATCAATAAGGTAATCACAATCAAAGCGGTTGTTTGCGGCTTTAATTTAAACATTTCCTTATCTAATAAGAATGCCTTTGGATTAATCTTCGGCCCACCAAGACTGATAGCCACCATAACGATCATGGTAAACAAAAATGACAGTCCCATGCAAATATGAAAAGGAATTACAAACACTTCTTTTCCGTTTTGAACAGTATGATAAGCAGTGTATAAAAAAGTTTCGTTGCCAAATAACTGCGGCGCGAATTCATTAAATAAAACTGATAAAAGAAAGCCCGTTAAAAGGCCTGCAATTGCTGCGGCCCCGGTAGTTCTTTTCCAGAACATACCCAGTAAAAACATAGCAAACACACCAGGACTTATATAACCGGTATATTGTTGTATAAATGTAAAACCACCCTTACCCCCAATGCCTAATAAGTCGCTCCATGTAAACATTACAGCCAGTATCATTGCAATCAAAACTGCAATTCTTCCCGTATACACCTGGCTTTTTTCAGACGACTCTTTCTGGAAATATTTCTTATGGATATCCAGGGTATAAATGGTTGATATACTATTTACTTTACCAGCAAGGGATGCTACAATTGCGGCAGTTAAGGCAGCAACCGACAAACCCTTTAACCCCGTAGGTAAAAAAGTGAGGACTGCCGAATATGCACCATCTTTCCCTCCCACTAAGGGGCTTAAATTTTTAGCCACTTCCGGATTGTTATATAAAACAAAAGCAGCGATACCCGGTAACATTACGATTAGGGGCATTAATAATTTTAAAAGCCCGGCAAATAAAATACCGGTACGGGCGGTTTGCAGATCGGCGCCCAAAGCGCGCTGTGTTATATATTGGTTACAGCCCCAGTAATTAAGATTAATGATCCAGATACCGGCTACATAGGCCAGCAAACCCGGGAAAGTAATGTATTTATTAATATCGTTTTGAGAAGAATCTGCAGTTGGTCTTGGAATGATCATTTTAAAATGCTCCGGCGCTTCCTTCATCAAAACTTTAAAACCCGCGATAGCATTCTGGCCTACACCAAAATATTCACCCACCGTGGTTAAAGCGATGTAGGTAGTAACCAACCCCCCGATGATCAATACCGCCACCTGTATCACATCTGTATACGCAACCACTTTCATACCGCCTAAAGATATCAGCAAAGCGAATATTGCAAGTCCAACCATGATCGTATGAAGATAACCACCGCCGGCTATCCCATTAATAGCCACGGCGCCAAGGTATAAGATGGAAGTAAGGTTAACAAAAACATACAAAAACAACCAGAAAACCGCCATGATCAAAGCAGTTGATTCATTGTACCGTGTTTTTAAGAACTGTGGCATGGTATAAATCTTGTTCTTAAGATATACCGGAATAAACCAAACCGCTACTATAATAAGCGCAATCGCTGCTATCCATTCATAAGCAGCAACAGCAATACCTAAAAAGAACCCCTCTCCACTCATACCAATAAATTGCTCTGCGGATATATTGGATGCAATTAAAGAAGCCCCGATGGCCCACCAGGTAAGCGTTCCTTCTGCCAGGAAATAAGCTTTGGCATCATGTTCATTTTTTTTGCGTTTATGGTAGATGCTATAACCATAGCCGGCTACTATAATAAAGTACACAATAAATACCACGTAATCGGCAAAAGCGAGGTTCTTATCCATAAGTAAGAATTTTGATTGTTTTTTTCAGGTTAAAATTTAATTGGCAATAATACAATTACAATGTTAAGTTTATTTATTGATTTGATAATACACTTCGTTCCAGCGCAATTCATTTTTAAACTGGTACAAATTAGTATCCTTTCCTATTAATGCAAATTCAATAGATGCCATCTCTGCAAAATCCTGCAAATGAGCAGCCGTGAGGTTCTGGCTATAACCCGTATGATGGGCGCCGCCGGCCAGTATCCAGGCAGCACAACCCGTTTTCATATCCGGCAATGGTTTCCATAAAACGCGGGCTACCGGCAGTTTGGGAAGGTCATGTAAGGGAGCAACCGCTTCTACTTCGTTAACCAGCAGGCGAAAACGGTTTCCCATATCTATCAGTGAGGCATTTAAAGCCGGTCCCCCATCGCAACTGAATACTAATCTTACCGGATCAGCCTTGCCGCCAATACCCAATGGATGTACCTGGCAACTCGGTTTGCCATGTGCTATGGACGGGCAAATTTCGAGCATGTGTGAACCCAGTACCATCGGGTTCTTCGGATCAAAATGATAGGTATAATCTTCCATAAATGAATTGCCGCCGGGCAAACCGCTACCCATTACCTTCATCGCCCGTACAAGCGCCGCTGTCTTCCAGTCGCCCTCACCGGCAAAGCCATAACCACTCGCCATCAGGCGCTGGGCGGCAATTCCGGGCAATTGCGCCATACCGTGCAGGTCTTCAAATGTATCCGTAAACCCTTTATAATTGCCCGCCTCCAGGAATGCACGTAACCCGATTTCAATTTTAGCCGCCTCTCTTAAGGATTGATATTGCGCCCCATCTTTTTTTAATGCGGGAACCAATGTGTACTGGTCTTCGTATTCACCGATCAGCAAATCAATGGACGCATCACTTGTTTCGTTGATTACTTTTACCAGGTCGCCAATGCCGTGTGTGTTTACTGCATAGCCAAACTTATATTCAGCTTCAACTTTATCGCCATCCGTTACGGCAACAAAGCGCATGTTATCTCCAAAGCGCACAAACTTTGCACCCTGCCAGTCATTCCATCCCGCGGCGGCACGGGTCCAGGTATTTAATTCTTCCAACACTTCCGGATCCTGCCAATGGCCAACTACTACCTTCCTGTTCATCCGCATGCGGCTGACTATAAAACCAAATTCCCTGTCGCCATGCGCACTTTGATTGAGGTTCATAAAGTCCATGTCAATATCATTCCATGGAATATCGCGGTTAAACTGTGTATGTAAATGACACAAGGGTTTTTGCAAAATTTTCAATCCGCCAATCCACATTTTCGCCGGCGAAAAAGTATGCATCCATGCGATGATACCGATACAGTTCTTTGCTGTATTGGCTTCCATGCAAATGGCATAAATTTCTTCGGTGGTTTTAACCGTTGGTTTAAACACTAGTTTTACGGAAATTTGCGGCGCATCGTTTAATGAAGCGGCAATTGTCTGGGAATGTAAGGCTACCTGCTTCAATGTTTCTTCACCATATAAATGCTGGCTGCCGGTTACAAACCATACTTCAAATTCTTTGAGATTTATCATTGCTGGGACTTTTTTATTTTTATATTTTTTTGCGATGACGATGGGCATTAGCCATCATTATTATATTTCGCGCTTTAAGGGCTGGTAGCTCAATTTTTGAACAAAACTCTCTCTTACTATACCAAAATTTATTATTCATCATACCCTGTATGGTATCCTGCATCAAGTATCCAGCATCAAGCATCAAGTACCCGGCATCCCCCGTCCCCTTCTATTGCCCGTAATAACTATCCGGCCCATGTTTGCGTTCAAAATGCTTTTTGATGAGTGAATCCTGCAGCCTGGGTGCATTGGGATTGATCTGTTCGGTTAATAATGCCATTTGCGCGATACATTCCAGTACGGCACTGTTGTACACCGCTTTCTCCGGGGTTTTGCCCCAGGTGAACGGCGCATGATTACCTACCAGTATCATTTCTATTTCTTCATAACCGAGGTTCTTCTCTTTCAGTGCATGCATTATCTGGAAACCGGTTTCATATTCATAATTACCCTGTATCATTTCATCACTCATTGGTGGCGCGCAGGGGATATCCACCGTATTATGATCGGCATGTGTAGTTCCAAAAATAGGTATGGAACGATGGCTCTGCGCCCATGCGGTAGCGTAAGTAGAGTGGGTATGCACGATGCCCCCGATCTTTTCCCAATGCTTGTACAATACAGCATGGGTAAGCGTATCAGAGGAAGGCCGGAGCGTACCTTCAACAATTTTTCCATCAAAGTCAACAATCACCATTTTTGCCGGTGATAAATCTTCATAAGGAACCCCACTTGGTTTAATGGCAAATACACCCGCAGTTCTGTCTGCCGCGCTCACATTTCCAAATGTAAATAACACCAAACCTAATTTGGGTAATTGCATATTGGCATCATAAGCCGATTGTTGTATTTCATCGTATTTACTCATATAAGTTGATCGTTGATGGTTGTTTGTTGATCGTTGTTCGTTGATGGTTGATCGTTGATGGTTGTTTGTTGATCGTTGTTCGTTGATGGTTGATCGTTGTTTGTTGTTTGTTGTTGGTTGTTGGTTCTAAGTAAGTAACCGGCGATTTATATATTATTCCATTACCTATTGCCCATTGCCCATTCACCATTGCTCATTCACCATTGCCTTCTGTTGCGCTCTCAATAAATTTTCCCAACTGCCGGTAACTGTTGTAACGCTGTTTGTAAATGCCCACACGTTCGGGGTTGGGAAAATATTCCGCATCAAAGCCCTGTCCCATCGCCATCATCGCATCTTCTACTTTTTCATAAATACCTGCGGCTGTTGCAGCGAACATGGCTGCACCGAGGGCACAGGTTTGTTCTGATTTATGGATGCGGATAGGCATGTCCATTACGTCTGCCATCATCTGCATAATAAAAGGCGATTTTTTAGCAACGCCTCCAATCCCGATCAATCCTTTTACCGGCACCCCCTGTTCATTAAACCGGTCAACAATGGCTTTTGCGCCAAAGCAGGTTGCTTCTGCAATGGCACGGAATATTTTCGGTGCATCCGTTCCTAGGCTTAACCCCGAAATCGCACCTTTTAGCAATTGATTTGCATCGGGTGTACGCCTGCCGTTGAACCAGTCTAATGCGAGTTCATTATTTTCATCCGGCGGTAGCAACGCCGCCTCTTTACTCAATTCAGCTATGATATTGTTAGTGGCTTCTTCAATCAACTTTGCTGCGGTGGCCTTATCGATTATGGCCGACTTTGGCAACAGTTTTTGCAGCGGCCATGCCAGTATATTTTTAAACCATGCATAAGCATCACCAAATGCAGACTGCCCTGCTTCCATACCCATCATACCTGGAATGACTGAGCCCGGCACCTGTCCGCAAATACCCTTCACCAGTTTACCTTCCACTTCGTTCATCGGCGCTACCAGCATATCACAGGTTGAAGTGCCCATTACTTTACTTAAATGATAAGCTTCAATCTGGCCGCCTACCGCTCCCATATGCGCATCAAATGCACCTACGCCAATTACCACACTGGTGCTAAGCCCGAGGCGTTGGGCCCATTCAGCAGACAGATTACCCACCCGCTGATCCGCGGTATAAGTTTCTTTAAACAGCTTTTTTGTAAATCCTTTGAGCAGGGGATCAAGTGATGCAAAAAATTCATCCGGAGGTAATCCGTCAAATGCTTCACTCCACAGGGCCTTGTGCCCGGCACTGCATACGCCGCGTTTCATCAGCTTAACATCCGTACCGCCTGAAAGCAGGAAGGGTACCCAGTCGCAGTGCTCAACCCATGAATACACCGCGTCCCTCACCGCACTATCCGCACGTAAAATGCGTAGCAGCTTCGCCCAATACCATTCAGATGAATAGATGCCGCCAACAAATTGCAGGTAATTGAAATCAAACTTTGTTGCATGCTCATTTATTTCTCCCGCTTCTTTTACAGCGGTATGGTCTTTCCATAAAACAAACATCGCATTGGGATTGGTTTCAAAAGATGGCAACAATGCCAGCGGGGTACCTGTTTCATCCACTGCTACCGGGGAGGATCCGGTAGTGTCTACTGAGATGGCTTTGATATTGGCTGCCACGGCAGGTCCGGCTTGTTGCAAACAGCTTTTAATGGTTTGCTCGAGGCCTTCCACATAATCCAGCGGATGCTGACGAAACTGGTTTAAAGCAGCATCACAATACAAACCTTCTTTCCAGCGGGGATAGTAAAAAACGGCAGCAGCAATTTCATTTCCGTTAGCGGCATTCACAATGATGGAACGCACTGAGTCAGTTCCGTAGTCGACTCCTATTACAAATTGATCGTTCATAATGAGCAAGGCAATGTTTTAGCAAATATAATATTATTTGTATAATTGACAATTATTTTTTTTCTAAGGCTTTACGGGTAGTTTCCAGGCAATAAAACCCGCCCAAACGCAAAAACCACCTGTTGTTTACAACGGGTGGTATATTCTTTTATTCTTTTTAATTATCAGCGTTTATCTTAGCGTGTGCACCGGTGCAGCATCCATATCCGGAAACGCCTGGTTTTCACCCGCCATACCCCAGATAAACCCATAGTTGGAAGTGCCTGATCCAAAATGTACGCTCCAGGGAGCTGATATCACTGCTTCATGATTGGTTAACACCACATGCCTTGTCTGTTGGGGTTCTCCCATAAAATGAAATACGACCTGCGATTCGGGAACATCGAAATAAAAATATGCTTCCATCCTGCGGGTATGCGTATGCGGCGGAACCGAATTCCATACGCTGCCGCTTTGTAAAACGGTTAGCCCCATTACCAACTGGCAACTTTTGATCCCATCGAGGTGAATATATTTATAAATTGTTCGTTGATTGGAAGTTTCCACCGCACCAAGGGAAACGGGTGATGCTTCTTCCCGTGTCATTTTTACAGTGGGATAAATATGATGCGCCGGAACGGACAGTAAATAAAACAGTGCGGGGTCGCCGGCATCCTGCGATTGAAAACTTACATCGGTTGTTTCCTTTCCGACATAAATACAATCCAATTTTTCAAGGTCATACCCCTGGCCGTTTACCAATACTTTTCCGGCGCCACCAATATTGATAATACCCATTTCCCTTCTTTCTAAAAAATAACCGGCTTTCAGTTCTTCGTCATTCTCCAATACGATGGTGGAGTGAACAGGTTTTACGCCTCCAATGATCATCCTGTCATAGTGAGAATACACAAGATTGATTGTATCGTCCTGCATCAGGCTTTCGCATACAAAATTTTTTCTTAATTCGCCGGTATCCATTGATGCCGTTTCCTTCGGGCTATTCTGAAATCTTATTTCCATTGTATTGAATTTTTAATATTGAAGTGTCTGTTATTAATGCTGTAGCTCATCATAGTTGACATCATATCCTTCATTAGCGCCGGCATTACGTCGAGCATTTTTTTCCCCTCCGGTGATTTATAAAAGTCAATGTATTTTTATATTT
Source organism: Ferruginibacter sp. (assembly GCA_014379625.1). Lineage (GTDB taxonomy): Bacteria > Bacteroidota > Bacteroidia > Chitinophagales > Chitinophagaceae > Ferruginibacter. The sequence continues at coordinate 37,371 of JACMLJ010000065.1, forward strand.
CTGATATAGTAAAATATTTATCATAAATCTCTACCAGGTCTTTGTCATACATTTTTTTCGTCTATGCAATAGTCTCTTCCTTAACATAGGCCGCATACAAACTATCTCTTTGTGGATTTTTAGCGCCGGGTAAATTTTTAAAAGTCTGGCTTATCATATTTTCAACCATGGAGTTTACTAAGTCATCAGTTTTCATTAATTTAAAAAACGCTGTAATTTTTTCTTTCTTGGTTTGGGCTGAAGTATTAAACGCCAATAATCCAAAAAGGGCGGAAAGTAAAATAATTCTTTTCATAATTTTTTTATAGTACTGTTTTATTTTCATGGCGAATGTCGTTCTATTCACCCAACAAATAACTTATGTCTTGTTTAAATCTTTACAATCCCGCTACCGGTTATCATAAGCAATGACCCGCCAATAAAAAAATAACCTGGTTTTTATCAGCGGCCAGTTCTCGTCATTTCTCTTAGTAAACGACATCCTTAATTTTTAGCGCTTAATTTTTTCACTCATTCGCTGCTTTTCCTAAAGACGCCAGTATCCCCCCATCAACATACAAAATATGACCATTTACAAAATCAGATGCTTTGGAGGAAAGAAAGATCACCGCGCCCTGTAAATCATCGGGGTTTCCCCAGCGTTCGGCAGGTGTACGGCGAATAATAAAATCATTGAACGGATGCCCGTCCACCCGTATGGGCGCTGTTTGTGAGGTGGCAAAATAACCGGGGCCGATACCATTTACCTGGATATTGTGTTTGGCCCATTCCGTAGCCAGGTTTTTGGTCAGCATCTTTAACCCTCCTTTGGCCGCTGCGTATGCGCTTACTGTTTCCCTGCCTACTTCACTCATCATGGAGCACATGTTTATGATCTTGCCACTACCCCGCTTAACCATATATTTACCGATATGTTTTGACATGATAAAAGGCCCGGTGAGATCAATTTTTAACACCAGTTCCCAATCGGCTACCTCCATATCCAACACCGGCGTACGCCGGATGATCCCAGCGTTGTTTACCAGGATATCAATCGGACCTACTTCTGATTCAATTAATTCAATATATTCTTTTACGGCTGCTTCATTGGTTACATCAAATAAATAGCCATGCGCCTTGATACCATCAGCAGCATATTCAGCAATGGCGGTATCCAGTTTCTCCTGAACAAGGTCATTGACAATGATCTGCGCACCTGCTTTGGCAAGCCCGGTAGCCATTGACATTCCCAAACCATGCGTAGCTCCAGTTATTAAAGCATTTTTTCCGGTTAAATCAAATAACGATAGTGACATGTTTATTTTATTTTATTTTTATAATAATGAATTGATGATGATTCAAAAATACCAGTACCTAAACAGAACAATAGCTATGAATTGTCTGAAAGTTCTTTCATAGCTATCTTCGGGGAGGATTTCTATGGCCATTGATACTTTAAATAATGGTTTAACTGACAGCGTGGTGATTCTTTTTTCAACAATGCGGCTAAAGGTAGTATGTAACTACGTCGGTAGGCTACAATCAATTGTATTTATTTGCGCAATCGAGTGCGTAGAACTTCAGGTTTGGTTCACGCACGCTTTCCTGGAATGAATAAGGAAGAGATTCAGTTTTAAAAACAATCCTTTGTCAGGTTAAGCGCAATTCATCCACTGTGATTGTTCCAATATTTCCCCATTGAGCATTCACCATTCACCATTCACCATTGACTTTTCACCTTAACACACTTTTATTACCTCCATATTCAGCAACGAACCTAATTTTTCAATTTTTGTGCTGATATGCCCCAGTCCGACCGCGCAATGATGAGCAGGGCCATAACTGTTCCAGTCGTTCACAAACTTTCTTGCACCGATTGAAAATTTATACCTGCTGTTGGTATTACCGATCTGCAAAACCGGGCCTGCAACAGATGCCCCTTCAGCAACCAGTAACATCAGTTTTCCATTAGTAGACTCCACTACGGAAAGTAAGGTAACCGGCCCGTTCTTAACCGACATTTCAACAGACAATCCACTACCCACTTTTCCATGGTATACGCCTAGCGGGCGAACCTTGGTTTTGCCCTCCGAGATAGCAATATGACCCGGCCCGTCATGTCCCATCAGTACCACATCATCTTTAAAATCCATTGCATAATATTCAGTGAACGAACCACCTGCGCCAAAAGAGTCCATGATCTTCATCGCCTGCGCATTTTTTATTTCATATTCCCCGGCTACAGGCACCCCATTGGCAGTGAGCAATGAATTACCCAGGATGATGGATGCTACCGCATTTTCGTTTTCTGCATTACCCGTGCCTTTATAATAATATGCCATCGAGCCTAACTGGTATTGGTCTACCAGCCTGTCCAACGCGATTGAAGTAATGGCCGCATTGGTTAATTCCGCTGCTGAACAATCGGGTTGTACATCAAATACCTGCTGAAATAAAGTCACCCGTTGCGCAGCGTCGGTTGCGGTAACATTTTTTCGGTGTGCCACCAGTTCTTCCACTTCCAACAATTCGATATGGCCGCCAAAATGTGCGTATTGCTGTGTAAGATCGGTGTAAATATCCAACATGCCACTATAATAATGTCCCAGGCAACCCATGCGGTTGTAAAACATGGTATAAGCTACTTTCGCGGCTTCCACCCATTGCATGATTTCATTCCAGCATTCGGGATCATCATTCAGCATCCCGGTTACCTGGTGAAATTGTATACCGGCTCTTTTAAACACATTCGCGATTTCGGGTACCGGGCAGGCCGAACAATAGGCCAGCCATTCTCCCGTCATTTTAGTGCGGTCGGTGATTGCATTGAAAGCAGCATAATCAATGGATGCTTCCGGGGCCAGGTTAAGTATGATCACCGGCACTTTTGCCCGCTGCACCACGGGCAAAACGGTGGATGAGAGTGCATAGGTAGTAACGTATAAAAAGATAATGTCCACATCTTCCCTTTTAAACAATTTTCCCGCTTCAAATGCCTTATCGGTTGTATCCACCAGCCCTGCATTAATGATCCGGGGATTCATTGCTTCCAGCTTTTGATGAACCTGGCCCATATACCCTTCCAGTCGTTCTTTCAACCCTTCAAACTGGGTCCAGTAGGTATCGAGGCCAATCCCAAATAGTCCAATTTTCATCTCATCATTTTTCATGGAAATTATTTTTTTGATCGTTGATCACTAGTTGTTTATGGAAGAGGTTTAAAGCTTACAAAGTTGAGCCCCATTCTATAAGTTCTTTACTAAACGAAAGTGATTCATTTTTCACCCTTCACCCCCTCCGAATGATCTTTAGCCCGGCAGCATTGCTCATTCACCATTCACCTTTCACCACTGCCCCTTCGCGCTACGCCACCAGCCCCCCATCATCTTCCAGGAAAACCCCCAGCTCCTTCATCATGGAGCTATTACCAATATACAGTGGTGTTCGCTGGTGCAGGTCTTTAAATGCTATGTCTAATATCCTTTTTTTACCGTTTGTTGCCTTTCCGCCCGCAACTTCAAAAATGAATGCCCAGGGATTGCATTCATATATCAATCTCAGTTTACCATTGGGGAATGCTCCGGTAGCTGGATTCAGGAATATCCCCCCCTTGATGAGGTTCCTGTGCAGGTCGGCAACCATGCTGGCTACATGTCGTTGGGTATAGGAACTTTCCTTCTCTTTATTTTTTTGCTGGATATGATCCAAGTATTTTTGAACACCTGTGGAGTAGTGATAATAATTGCCATGATTCACCGAATAGATCCGTCCTTTTTCAGGGCACTTAATATCCGGGTGGCTTAAATAAAATTCTCCTATGGATGGGTCGAGTGTAAATCCGTTTACACTTCTTTTTGTAGCGAACACAAACATGGTGGAAGAACCATAGATCACATATCCGGCAGAAACCATATTTTTACCTTCCAACCTAAAGTCGCCTTCGTTACAGGGCTGTCCCCGGGTGCTTTTCCTGCTATAGATGCCAAATATCGTCCCGATGGAAATACAATTATCGATATTGCTGCTTCCATCCAAAGGATCAAAGGCAACAATGTATTTACTTTTACAGCTCATTTCATCATCAAAAACCATTACATCCTCCAGTTCTTCACTTACAATTCCTGCACAACTAATCCCGCGTTTTAAAACCGCTATCATTTGATTGTTTGCAAACTCGTCTAATTTCTTTACCAGTTCTCCCTGTATGTTCACGGTACCCGTATCGCCCAGCATATCAACAAGTCCCGCCTTATTTACTTCAATATTGATCAGCTTTGCAGCGAGGGAGATATCCCGTAATAAATTGCTGAGTTCACCCGTTGCCATCGGAAAATTGCGCACTTCAGAAACCCTGAATTCGTCTAATGTGAAAACATTCCGGTAGTTGCTCATTTGAAATAATTGATTGATTTATTATGGAGTTTTTTATTCCTTTAATTTCTAATGGCTTTGGAGTACCCCTGCCGTATCCGGCATCCAGTATTCAGCATCCAATATCCTGCATCCTGCATCCCCTACTACTTCTTAAAAATCCCTTCCAGGTTGAGGATCTTTATATTCCGGAAATCAATTTCCTGCCCCTCACTTTGCAGGGCTATAAAGCCTTCCTTCAGCATTTTCCCATCCTGTTTGATAGCGGGATCGTAATTATCCACTACACCACCGCCTATCTGTGGTTTGGAATACCTCAGCACCGTATCACCATTTATGATATGGGTGATAAGGGAATCGCCCAGCACAATAATTTCACCCCGCACCCATTGATCCCCCTCATAAGTTTTGGAACTGGAATTAATGCAATGCCGTTCGTCTATTTTACCCTCGAAAACCACATCTGTCCCTGGCGAGCACATATTACCGGTCGGCCTCGGAGCGCCGTTTCCGAGACCGGCCAGCAGTTGGAACTCTACGGAAATCGGCCAGTTTTGCTCACGCGGCATTGTTGCTGGGCTTTGCGAATGAAACATAACACCACTGTTTTTGAGCGTGTACCCAGGGGCGTCTTTTCGCCAGATACCCGTAAACCGGTATTCAAATATAAGGTGATAATAAGAAAATGGTTGTTGAAAATACAGGTGTCCAAACTGTTCGTTGAATGTATCGTACTGGTCGTACCGCACTTTTATAACGCTATCTTCCACGCGGAAAGTATTTCCATAATTTTCGCCCGCTTCGTGATGGTTGATTTTTACTATCCAGTCTTTAATATCCCTGCCATTGAAAAGTGATTGCCATCCTTTTTTATCCGCTTCATCCTGTGCAAAAACAGGAATGCCAAGTATGATCGTCATTATTATTAAAAAACATTCGGGTTTAAAATAATTTAATTTCATTGTCTGTTATTTTTAATGATCCCTGCCTGTAATGCGCATCATTTGTAATTGGTTTGCTGCAAAAAATTTGAACAAGCTGGTTTGTCTTGCTGATCCCCAGTTATTGCTATTTAAAAATAGCATCCGAATTACCCGCTTTCCCGCCTCCGCCCGGCACATAATATTTTTTCACCCGTCTGCAACCGGTTGCTTGCGGGGATTTATTCAACCCTTCCGCTGAGGTAACATTCAGATATCAAAAACTATCATCTTCAAACTTAGTGAATAATCGGTATCGTTCAAAAATTCACTCATTAAAGTCCCTGCATTCATTTTTGATAATAAAAATATATATATTACTACTATGCCGTGACAGCGGCTTACCCCTGAGAAGAAATGCGGATCTTCATTTTACCGGCCGATCATTCTTTCGTATGCTTTTATCCTGCTCAATGGACAAAACAGAGAACGATTTAGCTCGAAAAGGTTACTAATTTACCCCTTGCGGAGTATAGGTGATTTTATTCTTGTATGTTTTACAAAATTATACCTGGTGCTATCTTAATCGCAGTGGGGCACCAGGGCGAAAAGATGACAACAAGTTCTCAGTTTTTTGATACGGTATCACCTTCTGGCATTGAGCCATTTTCAAATTTTCAAATTTTCTCATTTTCACATTTGAAATTCAGGCTTTTCCTTTAGATTAATTTGGCACCTTATACCTCAAATAGATAGTTTTTTACAAGAATTGCAAGAAACTCCGTTCGGTTACATTATTAAACCTGCCATACACATAATCATCCTTGCAGAATGGGGGACCTTTTTGTATTTTAACATCCTTATTTCACAAAAAATTGCTTGTTATGAAAAAAGTCGCACTTTTTTTTATCTCCATTTTTGCCGCAAATTTTATGATGTCCCAAAACGTAGGTATTGGAGTAGCCAACCCTTTATATGGAAAATTGCATGTAGCCAGTTCCGACAATATCTCCCAGGGATTGTTTGGGGCATTGGGCAGTGGTGGTATTTCCATTGACAATAATGAACCGTTGGTCGGTTTTAATTTGTACACCAATGGCTCACGCAGATTTATGTCCAATGGATTTGGATCAATCTTGTACATGGAACGCAATACCGGAAAGTTGCGGTACAATGTATCCAATGCGACCGGCCTTGCAGATGCCTCCGTGCCAGCCTTTACCTCTTTATTAGCCATACAGGCTGATGGAAATGTGGGTATTGGCACCACCTCTCCCACCGAAGCAAGGTTGCAGATACATGAACCGGCAGGCAATACCCAGTTTATTGCCGCTGCAGGCAGTAACCTGCCCGGTATCAGCACTTTTGTTCCTTCCACTTCACCCTCGATTGGTTTCAATGTGCGTTACCAGGCCGGACTTAAATTCATGGGCCCCGGGTATGGCGGATACTGGCAGTTTTCACCGACCCTGGGGAAGCTTTATTATTATTACTCCGGCACCAGTGGTATTGCTGATGGCAGTGTAAGTGCTGCTTTCGGCCTCGTAATTGACAGCAGCGGCAGGATGGGTATCGGAACTTCCATTCCTACGGCGCCGCTTCATGTAACCGGCAATGTAGTGTTTGGCAGCAGTAGTATTGACCCTGCCACCGGTTATAAATTAAGCGTAGATGGAAAGATCATCTGCGAAGAATTAAAGGTGCAGTTAAATACCGATTGGCCCGACTATGTATTTGATGACGCCTATCCCCTCCCTTCTTTAGAAAGCCTTGAAACTAAAGTAATGGCCACCAAACATTTGCCCGGCATCCCTTCAGCATCCGATGTTAAGGCGCAACAGGGCATTGAATTGGGCGACATGCAAAAACGCCTGCTCGAAAAAATAGAAGAAATGTACCGCTACATGTTCCGGATGAATAAAGAGAACAAATTATTGAAAGCGGAACTGGATGCCTTGAAATCCCTGGACCGGCGTTAGGTTCTATTGCCGCCTTTTAATACAGCCGTTAATTTTTCTTTGACGGGCAAAACAGGTAGCGCCGGGGTTGCCCGGTTCATTTGACTGCATGGCTTTTAACCTTAAAAAACAAATTATGGCAACAGGATTAAATCGTTTAGTGACGGACGCCGGCTTTAGCGTACGTCCCTGTCACCTGATGATACCTGTTGACCCCGGATTTTGTTCATGGGGAAATGGCTGCAACCTGGTACTGTTTTATTAACCATTAACTCTTCATTTTATGAAACTGATATTTCGGTTCACAGTTTTATTATCATTCTTGCTGGCTGCTTCCAAACATCTTTGCAGCCAGGAACTCGTACAAAGGATCAATGCATTAAACAGCTTAAAATACGATGACTGGGTAAAAACAGTGAGGGACTTTTATACAGAAAAGAAGGCATTGGGTATTACTGACCGGAGCGGAACAGGTTATAACCAGGTTTCGCGTTTGCTTTGGTTTCACAAAGACAGGCTTGATACCAAGGGCAATATCGTAAACAGCGATCTCTATAACTTTCATGCGTATAAAAATTTTGTACAGGCCAACCAGTTACAGCCATTTGTAAGTGTATCTGCCCAAACGGCCGAATGGATCTATGGAAGCCCGGGTTTTGCCCGCAGCACTTCGGGTATTGCCAACGGTATTGGCAGGGTTACTTTTGTAAAGCTAGACCCCAATGATGCGGGTAATGCCGCCAGCGCGACCATTTATGCCGGGGCGCCGAAAGGCGGGATATGGAAGGGTACTTTTAACAAAACCACGGGCCTTGTGCCCAATTGGACCTGCCTGACTGACGGACTGCCAAATATAGGTGCATCAGACCTCTGTATACATCCAACCAACCGCAATATTTTGTACCTGGTAAGTGGCGATAAAAATGCCGGTATAGGCAATAGCCCCAGCGGTATCGGTATCATGAAAACAACGGATGGCGGCGCCACCTGGCTGCCCACGGCTTTTTATGATGATGTTCCCCCTAGTTTTTCTTTTGGCACCATTCGTAAACTAATTATGGATAACAGTAACCCGCTCCGAATGTGGGCCGCCACCACCAACGGAATCGTGCGCACCCTGGATGGCTGGCAAACCTTTACCACTGAGCAGGCTGGCAGTTTCTGGGATATTGAAAAAGGACAGAATTCCAGCAATCAACACCTGATCGCCTGCACCAGCAGCAGGGTGTATACCAGCAATAATTTTGGAGATACCTGGACTGCTGTAGAAAACAATGGCGGCACCGCCGATTATACTTTCAGCAGCAGCAGGGCCGAAATTTGTGTATCATCCGACTTTGTAAATAACCGATCTTTTTATCTTTGGTATGTCACAGGGTCGGGTACCACTACCAGTAATATCAAAATATATTCCGGCACTACCAGCACATGGACTGACCGGTACACAGGTACCAACCTGGCGCATGTATATACTGATTATTGCATGGCATTTGAAGCCAGCCAGAGCAACTCAAGTTTTTTATACGCCGGTGGGGTGGGCTTAAAACAGTCAGGCGACGGCGGCATTACCTGGACAGATATTAATGACGGCGTACCCGGTAGTGGCACTTTTTCGGGTAATATTCATGCCGACCAGCATTTTATGGCCTGGGACCAGGGATTTTTATTTTTGGGAAATGATGGGGGCGTGTATAATTACAACTATAGCAATGGGGGCGCCGGTGCCGGCTGGCGCTTTATCAGCGATGGCATGTACATTACCCAATACTACCGGATCGGGTACTACAATGGGCCCAACGGGTTTGTGGCCCTGGGCGGGGCACAGGATAATGGTACACATAGCAGCAGTATCCGTGTAGGTTGTTGCGATGGTATGGAATGCCTCGTGGATTATAATAACCCGGATATCATTTATGTTTCATCGCAGGACGCCAATGTTAACCGTTCAACCAATGGCGGGAACAGTTTTTCTAATTTTAGTCCCGCTAACTTTGCCAATACCAGTGTATGGATTACCCCGATGGCCATGCATAAAACCAACCCGGCCATAATCGCCCTGGCCCAGGTAGATGAAGATGATGGCAATGACGGGAAGATACAGATTTACAATGGAAGCTGGAGTGTAAAAGCAACCAATACTAACGCATTTGTATGGCTGGCATTTGCCAAAAGCGCCCCCAATGTGCTATATGGGATCACCAGCAGCCAGGTGGTAAAAATCACCGACGTAACTGCAGGTTCCCCCACGGTTACTACCTATTCTTTACCGGTAAGCGGGGCTACCTGCCTGGCCGTGGACCCGAATATATCATCACATTTATTTTACAGCGTGGGCGGCTATGGTTCAAACAAAGTATACGAAAGCACCAATAGCGGCCAAACCTGGACACCATTAAGCCTTAACCTTCCCAATGTTCCGGTAAATTGCATTTTGATGGGTGAAAGCGCCAATGATGACCTGTATGTGGGTACCGATATCGGTGTATTTGTAAAGCTGGGGGCATGGAGTTACTGGGCCCCCTTTATGAACGGACTGCCCAATACAAGGATTACTGATTTGGAAATGGGGAATGGCCTGCTCACCTGTGCTACCTATGGCCGGGGCCGCTGGTTCACTAATTTGTATGCCGCCTGTTCACCCCGGCTTGACCTCACTCCCGCCAATGACCCATCCAACAGCGCTACCACAGGTTACCAATATTATACTGCAAGTGATACCATCGGTTCTACTAGGATCATAACCGGAGGTACCGGTACCAATGTAACTTACCGCGCCGGCAATTCCATTACGTTAAAGAATGGTTTTCACGCAAGGATCAACAATGAATTTTTAGGGATGATCGCGCCCTGTTTCCCGGGATCACCGGCGCCACTCGGCGGAAGGTTTGCCCCACTTTACTCAAAACCCGAAATGCAATTGCTAAAAGTGGTTTCGCCACAATACGATTATATGAACCCTGGCTTTTAAATAAATTTTTCAGTACAAAAGGCTGCCATTAAGTGGTAGCCTTTTTCGTTGAATTGGGAACACATTGTGGAGTTGATCGGCAGTATACAATTCCTTTATGGTGCAATTAAAAGCGGGATTAAAAACTGAGGGTGGTCTTAGCATGATTCCGGCAGCTTTACCCCAGTGTATGATTATCTTGATATAAAATATTTTTCAAATTCTTCCAGTTCTTTAAGTTCTGTTTCAACATATTTTTTGAAAAGTTTCTCCCCTACCTGTGACAGCAAGGCCGAAATACCAACATCTATCAAACGGATACCATTATTAGTGAGCAGGATATTATCGAAAGGCTGCCCGGTAATATCCGAAGGTCTCCTGATGTCCCTGTGTACAAATCCCGCCTGGTGCAATTGATGCATTTCATCCAAAAAAACGGCTAACCATAGTTCTCTTTTTTCTGTCTCATAAGCCCGGTAATCAATAGGATAAATACGCTCCATTACCAGCATTTCGGCTTGCAGGTTGTCATCATAATCAAGCCGAAAAAATTTACACACCAGCCCGTTTAAGTTGTTGGCATATTTCATTTTTTCGGCCTCGGACCCAATGTCAGACCTCGTATCGCCGGTAAACAGTTTTGCAACTGTATCTTCTGTAAGGGCAATCACTTTATTGTTGGCGCCGGTAGAAAGCAGGCGGGGATATTTCATTTGGTTGTTTTTTTATGATTATTTCAGTTTGCCGGAATGAACTCAAATCCTATGGGTTAGAAACCCATAGGTAGAAGACAGAGGTTAAACCCATTCGAATATAATCACTGGTTTCCGCAACGATTTAATTTAGCTAATTCGGCCCTACCCAATAACTGGCGGCGTTCAACCCAGGCATACAACAACAAAACCATCATTTCTTTTTTTGATTGCGGTAAAACCTTGAATATTGTCCACCATCTAATTTTTTATAGAGCTACCAAACATAAAAAATACTTCTACCAAAAAACAGAGGGGTTGTTGTTTCAATCTTTCTTTTTATGCGCCGTGGCCAGTTTTCAACTATTTCAATTCCTTTATGGTGGAATTAAAAGTATAAAAGATTCAGTTAATGGCAATTTAATTCTGGTTTCAATTCCTTTATGGTGCGATTAAAAGAATCCGATGGATGGCTTAGTATCAAGGGCTGGCCTTTCTCGCGTTCCGATATATCCCTGCTGCTTCAACCAATATGCCCCTGCCCGACAACCCCATTACCAAAATGAGTTTTTGCTTCCCCGCTCCAAAAACCAAGAAAATATACGGGGTTAAAATGTTCATAACTTTTTTTTTTAAAACCCTTGCATTTTTTTAAATACCACCTTACCTTAGATGTCCAAAAGAAAAATAAATAATACTTGCTAACCCATATAGTACATCTTGCACCTGATGATTTTATTGTAGTGACGGAATTCTTTCAGCCTGGAATATAAGCTTCATTACCGCTGCCAAAAGTGCATTTCTTTCGCCTGTTAATTTTTATCCATTGGCCCATTTCCCATTTTTTTATCCATAAGCGCAACCTACGCCTGCGCAAATGGCGTGGAATATTATTAACCTTTAAATAAAACGCTATGGTGTAAACAAAATGTAATGCTGTACCAACTCGACCGGATGAAAATTAATTCACTTTAAATTAAATTACGTATGAACTATCAACCTTCCAACGGGCATACCGATGCGCTTACGGAGCCTAATTCCACCTCTTCCGTGGTATTCCCCGTTATTAAAAAATCAAAAAAATATGTTCCCGACAAAGATGAACAAAATGACAACCTCGCCAATGATTATTACGCATCCAATGAGCAGGATGAAATGATTGAACTGGACTCAACGGTCGGCACCGACGAAAGCATTCCCGCCCAGGCTGTTCCATTTCCGCCACTCGCCGCCATCAGTAAAAATAAAGTGTATGGCCGTTACAAGGGTCAACTGGGTAATTTTGAACTGGAGCTCCGGGTGGATATTGATGGTAATATGCCCCTCCAAAAAATAAGCGGCGACTACTATGTTATTTCCGGGCAAACCAAATCTTATTTCGGATCTTTTTCTGTAGGCAGTATCACCACCAGCATATTGAACAACGTAATAACCATCACCGGTACCGCCACCACCACATGGGCCACTTCCTTTAATAAGCTTAAAATCGTGATCAGGCAAACCCTGGTTTTGCAACCCCTGGCGCCGGCATTGTTGCAATGGTTCCATATTACCACCAATGCTCCCGGGGCCCTGTATGTTTGTAATAATTTTAGCAGGGCGTTCCGAACCGTTCGCCTTGAACAGGACCGCACTTCGGGGGTTATCCCCTTCGTTTCTTACAACACCGGTGCGCTTCCATCGGGAGGACCTGCAAGGCTGCTTACCATTAATTCGGCCTATGGTGAAGCCGGCGTGGAAATGATCAATGCGGGCATTAGCAGCGTGGTACCCATGGCCCTTGCCGGCGTAGACGCAAAATGGACCAATGCTGAACTGCATGCCGCAATGGTGAACCACTTTAGCCTGTACCAAAACGCACCCGCCTGGGATGTGTGGTTACTACATGCCTATGAACACATTTCACCCGGCGTATTGGGTATTATGTTTGACCAGCTCGGGCTTCAGCGGCAGGGTTGCGCCGTATTTTACAAAGGACTGGGGGGCGCTTCCGCCGAACAGCAAAGATTGCAGGTATATGCCTGCGTACATGAGCTGGGCCACTGCTTCAACCTGTTGCATTCATGGCAAAAAAGCCTTGCCACCCCGCCTAAACCAAATATTCCCAGTTCCCTGTCATGGATGAATTATCCGTGGAATTACCCTGCCGGACCGGTGGCTTTCTGGAACCATTTCCCCTTCCGGTTTGATCCGGTGGAACTGACCCATATCCGTCACGGGTTCAGAAATAATGTGATCATGGGTGGAAATCCATTTACAGTGGGTTCATCTTTACAGGATATTGGTGGGTTATTTGAAGATAACATTGAAAACACTGCCAATTTGGAATTGGAACTGGAAGCTAAAAAAACCTACTTACTGGGTGAACCCGTAGTGCTGGAAACAAAACTAAAAACAACCACTACCAAAAACAAACGGGTCATCAGTAACTTGCACGTTAATTATGGTTTTATAACAATTGGCATTAAAAAACCTAGTGGCGAAATACTCGAATATGAACCCATCGCGGAAATTTGTATTGAACCAGAATACACCATTTTAAATAAAGACAATCCCGGTGTTTACGAAAGTTCATATATAGGTTTTGGCAAACAGGGCTTTATTTTCGACCAACTGGGCACCTACCAGATCCGTGCGGTTTTTTATCACGAAGATGGCTCCAGGATTGTATCTGATACCTTGAAATTAAGGGTTAAATACCCCGTGGGCAAACAGGATGATGAAATAGCTGACCTGTTGCTGAATGAAGAAGTGGGCTATTTACTTGCCTTTATGGGATCAGACGCACCCTACCTTCAAAAAGGCAATGATGCATTGAACCTGCTGGCGGAAAAATATAAAGATCATCCATTAGCTGTTTACGCGCAATTTATAAAAGGCGTAAACGAACAGCGTACCTTCAAAACCATCACCCCCGAAAAAAACCTGGAGGTAAGGCCACCAAATTTTGCGGGCGGGGAAGCATTGTTGAATGAAGTGATCGATAAATCAAAAGCAGGGAAAGGTTTGGATAATATTAGTTTGAACCAAACCATGCAAATTCTTGCCAAGGCTTATCAACGGGAAGGAAATATGGAAGCTGCAGAGAATACTGTAAAAAATATAGTGTCGCATTTCAACAAGCAGCCTATAAAACCCGAAGTAAAAGAAATGATAGCGAGAGATGCCGCCACCATTTTGGCGCCGGAAAAAAAGGATAAACAAAATGGTGAGGATATGGTTAATGAGGGTTAACCATTGTACTCAGTACTTATCCAAAAAATAGGGGCGGCTACAAGCTGCCCTTGTTTTTTCTATTACATTTCCCGGATCTTTGTGAGTACAAAAGGCTGACCCGCCATTAATTCTTCTAATTTAATTGCTTTAACCGCTCCGCTGAAAACAACCTTTATCCCGGCCTTTTGTAACGCGCCGGGTAAATTGCAGGGAAATAACTGCCTTACACCTCCCTCATAACGGATACCAAAATTTGCATTGTCAATTAAAAATATTTCTCCTTCCTGGCCGGCTATGGTAGTTTCGGTTTTGCGGTCTGTAAAGCAATCATTTTCATTTAATTCCCCCTCAACGGAAGAATATTTTTGATCATTGTTGCCCATGGTAAATTAATTTAAATGGTGAAAATTACTAAGCACTTTTTATGGTAAGAAAAGTACAAATAATTTCTCATTTTTAATAGAAACCAATTCATTTTTCTGCCCGCAAATTCATCCTTTTTATTCATATTTTTTAAGCGTCATGCCGGGTGCATTTCAAATTCATTCTGCCATACGCATGATATTGCTGATTCGGTTCACCAAGTATTTCCCGGAGTTTTACGTATGATCTGCGCATATTAGTTTTAACGGTTCCTTCAGGAAGGGCAAACAATTCGCTTATCTCCCTGCAGGTATAGCCGATGCTGAATAATTCTAATATCCTTCGCTCTTTGTACGGCAATAATGATAGAGATTTTAGTAGATATATATGTTCTGACTTTTGTACCATAAATACTTTCGCTTTTATTTCATTTTCATCAATGGGGCAGGTAAGTTTCTTTTTCTTTACAAATTTACTGCGTAAATAGTCAATGGATTCATTCCTGGTAATTGAGATCATCCATGTATAAAGGCTGCTTTTTTCGCTGTGGTAATTATTAATATTTAACCAAATTTTCAAAAACACATTTTGCAGGATCTCTTCTGATGCCAACCGGCAGCCCACTGTATTTTTGATCCTGTCGAAAAGAGTGGCAGAATAAGCAGTATACAAGATAGAGAACGCTTTTTCGTTTCTCAACCGGAGCCGGGCAATCAAATCTGTTTCTGAAAAGGGTATTTTTTTTTTAACAATAACAACGTTCGGGGCCATACGCGGAAATAATAAATAATTGTGCCATTCAATAGGGCTGGCAAACTGTTTAATCCTTTCAGATTTCTCATTAATAAGATTAAACAGAATGGGGCATTCAATAATAAATTTTTTATTACTGTGGATTACTTTACCCGGGTGCAAACAAAGGCAAATGGCAGTATTTCGGATATTTTCCGAAATTGTAACATCCCCGCTATTCATTCCTGGTAAATAGCAGGTTATTTATACCGAAACGCTGGTTTTATTTCATCAAGACCGCTTAAGCCATGATCTTAATTTACAGACCAATTACGGTATGCCTGACCATATATACCCGAACCGTGACCAGGCAACCGGTGAAAATGGTTCGATACATTTACCCGGAAACAAATTACGGACAGATCAATAACAATAATAAAATGATGTATTGAGCGAAGCGGGGAACATAAAAAAATCCCCACTGGCAACCTGCCGGTTATTTCGAAAATAGCCCCGTATAAAAAAGCAACCCCTGCACTGCACATTACTAAGTATCTTTGAGTGAAGCCCGCCAGTACCTAAAAAGATAAGTGATCAACCCAACTTAACCACGAATCTATTTTTTATGTTACAGGCCAATAAGGACGCACCAAAAATACTTTCTGATAACCTCTTCCCGGTAGTGGGGGTTGGCGCATCTGCAGGGGGGTTGGAAGCCTTTAAACTATTGGTGAAAGCCATCCCTGAAAACAGCGGAACCGCTTATATCCTGGTGCAGCACCTCGACCCCTTCCATGAAAGCATATTAGCGGATATTTTGCAAAGGTTAACCAATATCCCCGTACTGGAAATTACCGATAACATTACGGTGGCCCCCGATCATATCTACATTATCCCGTCGAATAAAATTTTAGTAGCAACTGATGGCGTACTTAAATTAGATGTGCGGCCGCCAAAGCCGGAAAAGAATATGCCGGTTGATATATTTTTCACCTCGCTTGCCGAAGTTCACCAGGAACATGCCATTGGCGTAGTGCTATCCGGAACAGGCACTGATGGCACACTGGGCCTGAAGATAATTAAGGAGCATGGCGGAATTACTTTTGCGCAGCAATTGGAATCGGCACACTATGATGGAATGCCGCTCAGCGCGATCCAGTCAGACAATGTTGATTTTGTGCTCACCCCCGACCAGATCCCGGGAAAACTGCTGGAACTGGGCCGGTCACTGAACATTTTTTTAAAGCCCGGTAATGAAGTTCAACATGAAAAAGAAAATACCTTTAAACAAATCCTCATACTGCTAAAAGCGGGCAGACCGGTAGATTTTACTTATTACAAACAAAGCGCTGTCCGCCGCTGCATATTGCGCCGGATGATCATTAATAAGATAGAGAACCTGGGGGACTATTCCAGGTTCCTGGAAGATCATATAACTGAGCAGGAAATTCTTTACAGTGACCTGTTCTTTCCCCTCACGTCATTTTTCAGGGACAGTGAAATTTTCGATAATTTATGTGAAACCGTTTTTCCAGACCTGGTAAAAAACAAATCATTGGCAGAGCCGTTAAGGATCTGGATAGCTGGTTGTTCTACCGGTGAAGAAGCTTATTCAGTGGCAATCTGCATAAGTGAATTTTTAGCAAATAATGACCAGTCCGTAAAAATTCAGCTATTCGCAACAGATATTTCGGAAAAAGCGATCACAAAAGCGCGCAGCGGCAATTACATGCCGGCCGAACTGGAAAATGTTTCAGCAAACCGGCTGCATGAATTTTTTGATAAAACGAACGGGCACTACCAGGTGAAAAAACCAATAAGGGATATGTGCGTTTTTGCAACGCATAATTTTTTAAAAGATCCGCCTTTTGCACGAATGGACCTGATCAGTTGCCGCAATGTACTTATTTACATGGATCACTATTTACAGAAAAAGGCGCTGGCTACCTTTCATTATGCATTAAACAATACCGCTTTTTTGCAGTTGGGCAAATCAGAAACTACGGATCAGTCACCTGAATTGTTTACTGCAGTAAACAATGCAGGTAAACTATATTTCCGCAATGAAGTACCGAGGAGATTTATGCCTGCCACAACCGAACAAACAGAAAAGGCACTGAATAGAAGCGTCACCAGAACAGCAAAAAAAGAGGTTAAAAAAGACGACTTTCAAAAAATTACTGATGAAATTTTATTGTCGGGATATACCCCGGCGGGGGTGGTGGTGAACCAACTGTTCGACATCGTACAATTTCGCGGATCAACCGGCCCCTACCTTGAACAACGCCCGGGTGCGCCCGGT
This sequence comes from Ferruginibacter sp., assembly GCA_014379625.1. Classification (GTDB taxonomy): domain Bacteria; phylum Bacteroidota; class Bacteroidia; order Chitinophagales; family Chitinophagaceae; genus Ferruginibacter. The sequence continues at coordinate 54,851 of JACMLJ010000065.1, forward strand.
ATCAACGTTATAAAACTTGCACGGGATGGCCTGGCTTTTGAATTGCGCAACCTGCTGTATAAAGTAAAAGCATTGATGAAACCACTCAGTAAAGAAGATATCCCTGTTGAAAATGGCGAGCGGTTAGTTAGCATCGAAGTGATCCCATTATTGGATACAATTGAAATCCATTTTTTAATACTTTTTAAGAACAGTGAGGGTACCCGCCCTGTACCCAACACTACAGTTGATATTAAGGCGGGCGGGCTGAACAAAACCCCCGGCTACCTTCACCTGCAACAATTAGAAAAAGAACTCAGCCAGGTACGTGAAGATATGCGGCGTATTACCGAAGAGCAGGAGGCAGCCAACGAAGAATTGCAAAGCGCCAATGAAGAATTACTTTCAGGCAGCGAGGAATTACAGAGCGTCAATGAAGAGTTAGAAACCTCTAAGGAAGAAATACAAAGCACTTTTGAAGAATTAATTATCGTTAACCGCGAACTGTATGAACGCAACCAACAATATAACGATGAACGGCAGTATTCCCAGGCAATAGTAAAAACGATCCGCCAGCCATTATTAGTGCTTACCAAAGAGTTAAGCGTGAAGAGCACCAATAGCGCATTTTATAAAACTTTTAAAGTGACGGAACCCGAAACAGAAGGTAAATTATTAAATCAATTAGGTGAGCGGCAATGGGATATACCGGCACTAACCGGTAAACTAAAAAATATCCTGAATCACCAAAGCTTTGAAGATTTTGAAGTAAGCTTAACCTTTCCAGTTATCGGGGAAAAAACAATGTCGTTGAATGCCAGCCAGATGTTTAACGAGAATAGCAGCGAACAATTGATATTGCTGGCAATAGAAGATATTACCGAAAAAAAAGCGCTTGCTAAAAAAGAACAGGAATTTGCCAGGATACTCTTAAATGAGCGCCGGGTACTGCACGATTTCTTTATGCAAACACCTGCCTTTCTTTGCATTTTAAGGGGGCCCCAACATATTTTTGAAATGGCCAACCCGCTCTACATGGAGTTAACAGGTAACCGCAACATTCTTGGCAAACCTTTTAGTGAAGCGCTTCCTGAATTAAAAGAACAGGGATTTGCTGAACTGTTGGATAAGGTTTACGAGACAGGCGAATCTTTTACCGGGAAAGAAATGCAAATAAGTATTGATCGCGGGAAAGGAACGCTGGAACCTGTTTATCTTAATTTTAATTATAAAGCGCTTATTAACAGCAATGATGAAGTGGAGGGGATTTTATTTTTCGCCTACGATGTATCTGAACAGATCTTTGCGCGGCGGCAGGTTGAGGCAAATGCTGCTTTGCTGCAAAACATGTACATGAATGCACCGGCTTTTATTTGCACATTAAGCGGGCCGGAACTGATTTATGAGTTGGTTAACCCTGCTTACCAGCAGTTGTTCGGCAGGCGGGTATTATTAGGCAAGCCACTTACGGAGACTGTACCGGAGTTGAAAGACCAGCGCTACAAAAAAATGCTGGACAAAGTTTACTACACAGGGGAAATATTCGTGAATAAGGAATTTCCCTGTATGCTCGCACGTGATGAAAATTCGGTGCCCGAACTCAGGTATTTCAATTTCACCTACCAGCCCATGTATGATGATAAGGAAAACATACATGGTATATTGGTTTTTGGATACGAGGTAACGGAGGAAATCCGGGGCAGAAAATTACAGGCGGAAAATGCGGCGGAACGGATCGCGGTACTGGAAGCGATTCCGCAGTGCGGATGGACGGCCCACGAAAATGGCGGTTTCAATTATGTAAATAAATTTTTCGTTGATTATACAGGGATGACTGAACGGGAGATACAATTGTGGGACTGGATAAAAGTGGTGCACAATGACCAGGCGGATGAAACCCTTAAAAAGTATAAACAATTAATACAAAAAAGAAATGATTTTGATCTTGAATTTCTGATGAAAAGAAATCTTGATGATTCTTACCGGTGGCATTTGCTCAGGGCGCTGGCGATAAGGGACCACCAGTCGGGAATGATCATATCCTGGGTAGGTACCATTACCGATATTCACGACCAGACATTATTTGCGGAAGTACTGGAAAAGCAGGTTGCCGAAAGAACAAAATCGCTTAAGATATCCAATGCCGAATTGGAACATTCCAATAAAAACCTGGAGCAGTTTGCCTACATTGCCTCGCATGATTTGCAGGAACCACTTCGCAAAATTCAGATATTTTCTTCGATGCTGAACGACCACTTTGCCGACATCCCCGAAAAGGCAAAAGAACTGATCAACAAAATCAATTCCTCCTCAGAAAGAATGACGGTGCTTATAAAAGATGTACTCAATTTCTCCAAGTTAACTATGTCTGAATTTACACTTGAAAAAACTGATTTGAATGAGATACTAAATGCCGTGGTAAGCGAATTTGATTTATTGATCAGTCAAAAAAATGTCGTTATACATACAGATAAGTTGCCCGTAATTGAAGCCGTTCCATTGCAGATGAAGCAACTTTTTTATAACCTGGTCAGTAATTCGATAAAATTTTCCGCACCCGGCAGAAACCCTGTTATCACGATATCCTGCCGGGCGCTTCCGCCGGTGGAAGTAAAAAAACATGCACAACTACACCCGGAACTTGCTTATTGTGAGCTTATTTTGGAGGATAATGGTATTGGCTTTGATCAGCAATTTGCCGAAAAAATATTTTTAATTTTCCAGCGGTTACATAGCAGGCATTTATACGCGGGCACAGGCATAGGGCTTGCGCTATGCAACAATATTGTTATCAACCACCAGGGAGCAATATACGCAGAAGCTATAGAAAACAAAGGGGCTGCCTTTCATATTTTACTACCCCTTCAACAATCTAAAATAGCCTTTATCTCCTGAAAGCAATGGCTTTTTAGTTAAGGATTTAACGGCTGTTATTAAAGCGGTGGTAAAATTGATCATTAGAATTACCGCTTCAGCCGAAATATTTTCCGACTAGGCCCAACAAAGAAAATATAAGGTTTTATCACCGATCAGAGGGTGGAGTGCAATTGGATCAAATTGTTATAATGCAGGAAGAAAGACCGGTATCGGGAATTTATTAAAGGTTGCGCATGTTTTGGCTGATACAACCCCATCAATGATTTTTGGTGGGCTGCAAAAGTGTATCTAATGGTAGCTCTTCAATTCCCTGGTGTTTACTTTGCTGATGGGGCAGGTGATACTGTTCGTAAAATTGTTTTTTATAATCCCTGTACTTACTTACCGCACCCAGCCAGCTCATTAATTTTATGTAATACCATGCCAGGTCTACCTGGTGTGGCTTAAAACCGCTTCTTGCACTTTTTGGAAACAAATGGTGGTTGTTATGCCATTCGCCGGCAACAAAACCGGGCCATAATTGATTAACCGAATTGTCTTTGTGATTGTAATCAACGCCATCCCTTTGTTTATCAGTTCCTTTACCATGGCCTTCATAATTAAAAGTGCGTACCCCGACAGCCCAAAAGGCCGCCGCCCCAAATAAGCTGCAGGCCAGTGCATGCCCACCCAACAGGTAAAAAGCAAGGTACCAGAAAGACCAGTTCAATATCCAGGCCCGAACGGCCCGGTATGGATTAACATAAGAGCCCCAGCGCTGGTATTGCGCGTATGTATTGGCCTTCACGCCCGTATGCTTCATCAGCATCTTTACCCGGTTATAATCACTTTCACTTAAGTTTTTGGCAATCGGCTGGTGATTCACATCCGCTAAAAAACAATATAAAAAACCGGCATATGCATTATAAGGATCACCCGGCTGGTCAGATTTAGCATGATGTACATGGTGGGAGATAACATATATCTCTTCAGGAATAGCACTTATCGTAAGATTTTGTGTAAAGAAACGCCAAAACTTATTACGGAATTTATAGGCCCCGTGCGTGCAGTAACGGTGGTGCCAGATGGTGCCATGCGTGCCCATGATGATCATACTGTAGATAAAGGCTGCCAGCAGGGTCCATATACTGAGAAAGTTAACTATAAACACCACAAAAAAAGGTACCAGGCAAATCACCCTTAGCCAGCTAAAAAATGGCAACCAGTTTTTGCGTGATTTAAATATATTCAATCTTGAAAAAAACTCTCCGAAAATTTGATTCACTGAAGGCTTAATCAAATTTCCCTGGTCATCCTTCCACCCGTATGAAGGTACCTGTAACACATTATCCAAAAATGCCATAAATATATTATTTTATATAAAAAATTTAATAAGTATGCCCCTAAGTTAACCTTTAAAGTATATAAGAAAGTGAAACCAATACTTAACCTGTCAACCCTGGATCATTTTAACTTTTATAAAAAATATAATTTTAAGACCTAATATAGCTGATTAATCCCGGTAAACATGCAAAACTGTAAATAATATAACTTATTTCCAAAATTGTGTAATAATTGTCCGGGCCGTACCGCAATTTTCATATAAAAAGACAGTTCTTGTCGCCCAACCTTATTCCCGCTTTAGGCGCCAGTATGTTAAAAACTTACAAACAAGTTTTCCCTTTTGGGCAGATGATTACTAATGGAATAGGGCATTTCTTACATTAGCACATTAACAAATTAGCTCATTAGCACATTTGAAAGTATTGATGGGTAAGTTGCCGGTTAATCAGGTGATTTTCTTTGGAGGTAAGGCAAAAGCGAGTGCATCATGTTCAAAGTGTCCGTTATGTGAACCATCACAAAATGGCTTATTTTTAGACAGGCCGCAACGGCAAATACCCAATACTACTCTTCCACCTAAATCATATTGATTTCCCGTTCTGTCAACGATTTCAAAATCACCTTCAATTTTAAGCGATCCATTACTGTTTACGGTAATTTTTGTAGTTGCCATTTGTATCTGTTTCTCCAAAAATATGCAATTAAATTTCAACGGCAGCAATTGCTGCTCCTTTGGTTAAATAAAAATTGTCAATGGTGACCAGAAATCTATCGTGTGGGCAAAATACCTTGCAAGCATACCAAATTGCGCTTATCATTTGCCAGCCACAATCGCCAGTAAGTATCACAACTTCCAAAGATAGGGGCCCCGTAAACTAAAATAGCTAACAGTTAAAAAAGTGGAGTTGCAGCATTGTAATCTTTTAGTAAAATTAATTACCAGAATTTGGTACTTTTGCAATGAAATCAATATAAAAGCTACTTTTGCAAAAGCGATTGCTCAATGCTATTAACTTCAGAAAGGAAACATTGGTGGCTTATCCAAAATTCTTAGCCAGGTTGAAAGATATTTTGTCATCTCTCCATCCGTTGCAATGATACTAAAGATCAAAAGGTTAATTTGAAAAAATAATTATTAATTTTCAATGTGTACATACACGTGGGAATAAAAATATTCCGGAACAATTAAGTTATAGTGGATAAAATCTTAGCGTTGCATACTGGTAAAATCCCGATTGGATATATATCCTGTGGAGCAGTTAGTTTTGGTTTAACATTGCATGCAAATCTTTTTTTATGAAACAAAAATTGAACTGCATTTTGCTGATCGATGATGACGAGGCTACTAATTTTTTAAGCAATATCATTATTGAAGAATCAGGGTGTGCACTTGATATAAAAACCAGGCAAACCGCAAAAGCCGCGCTGAAATACATTACAGACAGTTCGCAGCCGGGCTGCAAATCTGGTTACTTCCCATATCCCGAACTGATTTTCCTCGACATCAATATGCCTGCAATGGATGGATGGGAATTCCTGGAAAAATATAAAGAAATAAAGAATAACCTTCCGCACATACCCATTATCATAATGCTTTCTACCTCCATTAACCCCGATGACAAACTAAAAGCGATGGGTTTATCCGAAATATCGGATTATTATAATAAGCCCATAACATCAGAAATGATCCGGCAAGTCGTTGATAAATATTTCCCCGCCTATGTTTAGATCAATTACAAGTTTAGCCAATACGACAAATTACTGCCGGATGATCTACCCTGTATCAGGTATAAAAAATAATAGCAGTATGGTGGTGTTGAATTCTTGTTCCGGAGAATCAAAATGTTGGCAGGCTAACGAGGCCAGTGTGCCGGATCGCATTATAACTTCTAAAAAATACTGAAGGCAGATTTATTATAACCCTGGTCAAAAATCTTCCAGCGTTATATTAACCGTAAAGTGACGCTTTGATTTGTGAATAGTGAATAGTCAATGAAGAAATATAGAATTGTCACAATGGACAATTTACGCTTAACTTAAGCCCGGTACATCAAACGATACAAGCAACCCACTTTAATTATCAAAAAACTGGCATTTATATTGGTTTGTTGCAATGAACAATTGTACAAAAAAATATAAATATGAAAAGTACCATCCCCCTCATTTTTAGTAGTGTATACTTATTGGTTAACCTTTCGGTTTGGGCGGGTACAGACAAACCCCGCAATACTTTACCTGGCACCCGGACTGTTAATGATAGCTTGCCTGCACCTTATGAAACCAAATCAGTCAAAAATTTCAGTAAGGTTATTGGATGGGCAGATGGTAAGGTGCCTATCGCCCCTAAGGGCTTCACCGTTACAAAATTCGCTGATGGCCTTCAGCACCCAAGATGGATATATGTAGGCGGCAATGGCGATATTTTCGTAGCAGAATCCAATACCATACTAAAAGGGTTATTAAAATTGGGGGCGAAAATTTCCCGAAAGATCAAAACACAACATATTGGGGAAAGCGCTAACCGCATTACTATGTTCCGCGATGCGGATAAAAACGGTGTACCGGAGGAGCGCTATATTTTAAAAGAAAATCTGAATCAGCCATTTGGGATGCTGATAATGAAAAATCACTTTTATGTGGCCAATACGGATGCATTATTACAATTTGACTATCAGTCGGGTGATGTAAAATTAAATGGCCACGGAACTTCAGTTGTAAAACTGCCCGCCGGAAAACATAACCGGCATTGGACAAGAAATATTATCGCCAATAAAAAAGGGGATAAAATCTATATCGCTGTTGGCTCAGGATCCAATGTTGCAGAAGAGGGGCTCAACAATGAAATAAGAAGGGCAGATATACTGGAAATAAATCCTGATGGCACAGGTGAAAGGATTTATGCAGCGGGCCTGCGTAATCCCGTAGGCATGGATTGGGCCCCTGGTACAAATACTTTATGGACGGCCGTAAATGAAAGAGATGAATTGGGTAACGAACTGGTTCCGGATTATTTAACGGGTGTAAAAGAAGGGGGTTTTTATGGCTGGCCATTTGCTTATTACGGGCAAAATCCTGATCCAAGGATGAAAAAAAATCCAAAACCAGAACTGGTTAGCAAAACAATTGTACCGGACCTTTCGCTTGGGGCGCATACCGCTTCACTGGGTCTGGTATTTTATAACAAAAAAGCATTCCCATCTAAATACCATAACGGCGCATTCATTACACAACACGGTTCCTGGAACAGGAAAGAATTATCAGGTTACAAAGTTGTATTTGTTCCATTTAAGAATGGCAGGCCGGCAGGGAAAATGGAAGATTTTTTAACCGGTTTCAAAGTGGACGGTTCTAAAGATAGCGAGGTGCGGGGCAGGCCGGTAGGGCTGGCAGTATTAGGAGATGGTTCTATACTGGTATCTGATGATGTTAACAATATAATCTGGAGGATCAGCGCTGATAAGTAGGGGATTTGCCCCGGGGTTGTGACAGCCATGCAGGTAAAGTATTTAAATTGACATTTAATTTCACGGTAACATGCTTCTGTTTCAAATGATGTACTTTCATTATAATTTACCCTTTTAATATTACATCATGTTTGAATCAGCGATTGAAAAAATTTCCGGCTTTACAAGGCCACTTCATACTATTTCACGAACCTACGGAGGATTAGTTATTCCGGGATCCTCGACTTTCTTTTTTGTAAATGATAAAGGGGTGGCCATTACCTGTAAGCATGTAGCCAGTTTAATACCTGCTGCCGACGACATTAATGCCGCTTACCTTAAGTTTAAAAGGGAAAGGGATAAACTTGCAAATGATAGCAGGTACCATAAACTTTTAAAGGGGTTGGAAACAAAATATAAATATGATAAAGAAACAACCGTTCAGTTAAAAAATAATTTTTTGAATTGTTTTGACAAACTGGAACAAATAACCTGTCATGTACATCCAACGTTAGACCTGGCGATCATTGAATTCAAAGGCTTTGAAAAAATACTATACAACGGGCATGCAAGCTTTATAAAGAACAGCAGTAATATCAGGCAGGGTAAATATTTATGCAGGATCGGCTTCCCTTTTCCTGAATTTAATAATTTTAAACATAACCCTGCGTCAGACGATATTGAATGGACCAATACCGGAAATCCCAATTCACCCACCTTCCCTATTGACGGGATCATTACCCGTTTTACCGGAGATGCAACAGAAGGAATTACCGGGATAGAAATGAGTACCCCGGGGTTAAAAGGCCAAAGTGGCGGTCCGCTATTTGATACGGATGGAAAAATTTACGGGATGCAGTTTGCCACCAACCATTTGCATTTAGGTTTCGACCTGCAGGACAAGGAAATAATGAACGGCGGTAAAAAAACAAAAGTATCCAACTACCCGTTTTTACATGTAGGCATAGCAATACATGCAGATAAAATAAAAACATTCCTCCGCCAGCATGCAATTGACTTTACAGAATCGGATTAAGGCAGATTTTAAAGTATTCATCTTTTAAAAAATTGCGTAAACCTTAAACCTGGATAGCAACCTTACTGTTTTGGTAAGCGAACGATTTGTAATAGCTATTGAATTTGAGGTTCACCGGGTTAGTTTACAAATTGCTTACAAGAATTTTTATTCGTTAATTTTGTCAATAAAAAATTACTATATGGAACATAAAAATAAATTGGCGGCACTCAACAAAGAAGCCCTTGAAAAGCTGGAGGAATATATGAAAGAGAAAGGCAGCGTTGAGCAAAATGACAAGATAGACAGCGCAAAGAATGAATGGCAGGTGGCGTACAATAAATTAATGGAAACATTGCTGGTGCTGGAAAAACTGGAAATATAATTTGCAGGGAAGAGGCCGCGGCCCTGTTACCTATAAAAAAAATTAATGGGTGGTCAGGTGGTCGTATTTTAAAAATCACTATTTTTATTGTTCATCAAATAAAAAGGAGGTATTCATGCAATCTACAGATCAGTCATGGGCAGCTCCGGTAACTTACAGTTAACCGAATGTTCAACAAATAATCTGCCGGCCTATGCCGCCGGAGACCATCAGTTTTGCTGATGGTCTTTAAATTTAATAGATGGGCCGGATTCCCGCCGGAGTTGACCGGTTTATCACCCGTCAAAATCAGGTGATTTTTAGAAAATCCGTTAAGCCTTGCAATTAAAATCACATTTTATGTGTAAATTAGTAATACCAATTATTAAAAAAATAGATCCATCATGCACGTGCCACCTATGATTTGAATAAAACACCACAGGCATAAATATTCAACTGTACAATAAAACCCAGCCTGTAATGTTAATAAATCAATCAATCTTGGGGTTTTATTTAAAAAAGCAATATATTTCAGGCCATGATTAGAAAAGACTCCTTTGTGTTCTCCGAATTATCGGAACCACATCGCTCAAGGACCAAAGAAATCCTGAAAAAACATCCGCAGATCAGGAAATTAATCGGCAAAAACCCTTTAACCATTTTTGCGATCATCGGGTTGGTAGCATTCCAGGTGGTAATGGCCTGGTTATTATCCGGACAATCCTGGTGGATGGTGGTAGGGGCGGCTTATTTATTGGGCGCATTTGCAGACCATGCATTGTTTGTAATGATACACGAATGTGCGCACCGGCTATTATTTAAAAAACCGGCCGCCAACAGGCTTGCGGGTATATTCGCTAATATGCCGCAACTCTTTCCGAGTTCAGTTTCTTTTGAAAGATACCATATCAAACATCACTCTTTCCAGGGCGTGCACGAACTAGACGCTGATTTACCTAATAAGTGGGAAGCAAAGCTGATCAATAATTATTTCATCGGCAAAGTGATATGGTTATTATTTTACCCGGTATTCCAGGTATTCAGAATTAACCGGTTGAAGGAGATAAAACCTTTTGATGGATGGGTAGCGTTGAACTGGGCAGTACAAATTGCTTTTATATTACTTATTACTTTATTGCTTGGCCCAAAAGCGATCTCATTTTTATTACTTAGTTTTTTCTTTTCGATAGGGTTGCACCCTTTAGGCGCCAGGTGGATCCAGGAACATTATTTAACCCATGGAGAACAGGAAACCTACAGCTATTACGGCCCGCTAAATACCGTAGCATTTAATGTGGGATTTCACAATGAACACCACGATTTTCCTTCTGTACCCTGGAACAGGTTGCCCAGGGTGAGAGAAGGCGCACCTTCCTTTTACAATACCTTATTTTATCATACTTCCTGGACTAAATTATTTTTTCGCTTTTTATTTGATAAGGAAATTTCTTTGTTTTCAAGGATCATAAGAAATGATCGCGGCAAAGTTAAACTCACGGATGAATCGAAACCCGATGCTGAACTGGTGAATAGTGAATTAGTGGTATCATCGGTAAAGCAGGCCTCCTTTCGTGAATCGTAAATATTTACCGGCGGATTCACCTTTCATTATTCACTATTGACCTTTCACCATTCACCTCCCCCGTTTAATGTATTATGACCAGGGAAGCATTATTAGCTGAATTAAACAGCGAAACCTATGTAATGATAAAGCCTTCCCCGGTAGAGGGTATTGGTGTATTTGCCATCCGGGATATCCCCAAGGGATGTTGCTCAATGTTTTCCAAACCAGGCGGAGAACAGGAAGAATGGTTAAAAATTCCCCGGCCAGAGATTGATCTTTTACCTCCGCATTCGAGGCAATTGATTGAAACCTATTGCCTCTATGATGATGACCATTATTTTGTACCGGAATATGGCTTTAAGAAAATGGACCTGGTGAATTTTCTTAATCATTCTGATACGCCGAATATCATTTCAATAAACGAGGGCGAATATTTTGAAGCAATAAGAAATATCGCAAGCGGCGAAGAACTGTTGGTTGACTACGGCGAGCTGGTAACCGAAAAATAATTGTATAATTGGATTACCGCCCAATGTGTAGGGGTTTACTGACCCGCATGCCTGTGATTGATCTTTTGTAGTAATATAATAAATGTAAAAAAAATACCTTCCACCGTTAAGGCGAAGGTATTGATCAAACTCCTACAAAATAACCAGAAAACCTAAAGTGCTACCTCCCCAATAAAAACGGCGCCGCTTTTACCTTTTTCCATTTGCAGCGTAACGGTTCTCTTTTCTTCATTGGGCATGCCATAATGCAAATAAATTTCCGCCATTACGGTGGCAGGACCGGCAAGTGTAACCTGTGAGTTGCCGAAATAATTAATTTCAATCCTGTATTTCCCTTTCTGCGCGTTCTTTAGAATAAATTGTTCGGGGCCAAAGCCCTGTGTAAAGTCATCAGAAATTCTTCCGCCAACAGCCGTAGTTCTATGGTTGAACATACATTTTTCTTCATTGGGGTCGGTTACCGACAAGTCAATATCGGTATTGTTCATGTTCCAGTTCATTACCACCCTTAAGTCGACAGGCATCGCTTGTATCATCGTTTTGGGTATATCTTTCAGTTTCAATTTATTTGAATGCAATGTGATCAGCCTGTTTATTTCCATGAGGAATATTTCTTCAATTCCTGCGTAAATATTTCTCATTTCCTGGCTATAACTCCTGGTCATACCTTCGTATAACTGGTTCAAAGCTTCCTGGTGATACCCTGCGTCTTCCAGTGCAAGCGCATAATCCCGGTAGCTTTGAGGGTCAAGCGGTCTAAGCTCGATCACTTTTTTGAAGGCGATCATTTCGGCTTCATAATCGCCGGTTTCTTTTAGTTTATAGCCGAGCATTTTGTACAATTCATAACTGCCGGTTTCCAGTTCGGCCAGGTTGCTTAAAATTTTAAGCCCTGTTTCCTTATCGCCTGTTTTTAAAAAATATCCGGCCACTTCAAAAAAATAAACCGGGTTATTCATATAATATTTTCTCAACTCCAGATATTTTTCATACCGACCGGCTTTGTCTGTTGATTTTAATATTTTGATATAGTCCGTAGTTTCAATATTGAATGACGGCCTAGTGGAAGTATTGATTTGGGTGTTATTAATTAAATTAGTTTGCCCTACGCTGTCAGCAGAATGCTCCGATTTATTTTTAGTAGTAATCACAACAGCTCCGTTGGCAGCCCTTAGGCCATAGATTGCTGTAGCATTACCCCCCTGTAAAACCTCTGTCCGTTCAATATCATTCTCATCAACATTATTTTGATTGGTCACCCTGCCGTCAATAATATACAATGGGCCAGGCGTAGTAATGGAAGAAGTTGCGCCACGAATTGCTATATCGCTGTTTGCATTGGTTATCTGCACGCCGCTTAGTTTACCTGCCAGTTCCTGGCTTACAGCCGCCGACCTTGCAGAAGAAAGATTATTATCTATCGAAATGGATGTTACACTGCCTGTGAGGTTAACTTTTCTCTGTACACCATAACCAACCACTACCACTTCCTCCAAAAGATCACCGGATTTTTGCATGGTTACATTTACTGTTGCGGCATTATTAACCCTGATTTCCCGGGAGATATACCCGGCCGCTGAATATTGCAATATTTCCCCATCTCTTACCTGCAACATATAATTGCCATTCCTGTCGGATTGCATCGCCGATCGTTTACCTTTTATGTTAATCGTTGCACCGATAAGCGGGTTGTTGTCTTTTGCGTCCGCTACTTTCCCCCTGATAGTCTTGCTAACCCCTGTTGGATTGGGCTGCAAACGGGCAGCCCGTGGGTTTGTATTAGCCGAGGGTGGTAAAGGTTGCGGACTAGTAACAACTGTCTTTTTAACAACAGGAACAACAGGCTTTTTAACAGCGCGCCACCATTCTTTTAACTCTTCCATCATTTCAGTAGCGGCCTTCATGTTATCTTCTGTTTTCAAAGTTATTTCCCTGCTTCTTTGTTTTATCACCCGGTCGTATTCATTTCGTAATTCTGCCGGCGGCTCTATATTGTATTGCAGGTAATCGTTGATAGTTTCTAAAACTATCAGGGAAGTGTTACGGGTCACGATGCCAAATCTTTTTCCCAGGCTTTCAATGGATTGTTTGTTTTCATCGTACTGAATATCCAGTTCCGCAATTTTCTTTTGTGCGAATAGTTTGCTGATGTCGAAATTTTCACACAGTTGTTTATCAGGTTCGATGGCTATTTTTTTAGTAATGGTAATTTTATTACCGTAGCCAAATTGCAAAATGATTTCTTTCAACTCCGGCGTAGCTATGCCCGCAGCGGAAAAACTATTGCCAACAGGCACCCGCATCGATGGATAATTTTCTTCCACATCGCTGTTTTGCTGTATACCCATAAAGCGAAGCGGTACCATGGTTAACTGGTTTAGCGAAGCAGCCAAACCACCGCTTTGCAGGTCAATTACCGCGCCACCTGTTTTTAAAGCAATATATTTCAGGTGGCTATAGTCTGCACTAGCTGCACTGTTCAGGCAGTAGACAGGTTTGTTGCTAAGCTGCATATTAGTGTTACCAAATGTTTGGTGGCCATCACTCATCAATAAAAATTCATCGCCCGGCAGTTTGCCCAATTGTAAGCCGCCCAGGTTAGTAGCGCCATCATACTGAATGCTGTCAATGGCGTTTTTCAATTCGTTCCAGTTGCCCTTTTGAAGGGTATATTTTTTAGTGCTATAAATTTTATTACTGAATATTACCAGCATAAGGTTTGCTGTATTTACTTTTTTAAAGTAGGCATCCAGCAATGCTGTTTCCATTTTAATATTTCGGTTACCGCCACTCAGCGATGCATCCCAAAGCAGGGTAATGTTTTGCGGCAACTGTTTTGGCTGTTCATTTTTTTCTAGTCTTGTGTTTATTAGGTAGTAGTATTTATTTTCAAATTCCTGCAGCATTACTTCGGTAGCGTCCAAAGGTTTTGGGATAGTGAAGGACAGGGAATACTCAGGTACATAATTTGTTTTGTGCAGGGAGGCTGTGTACACATTATTGCGTTTATCGAAATGAAGGTTACCGGGCAGTGCGGCATCAAAAACCGGCCGGGTAGCGCTTTGGATCACTTCTATGTTGAAAGAAAAATCAGCAATGGTATCTTTTAAATTAAGCGGCATATAGTAGTGAAGCAATTCGTTTTCCATAATGGGCAGTTCCTCTTCATATCCAATAAGCACTGTCCTGGAGCTATGTGCATTGATGGGGTAAATCCTGGTTCGGAAAGTATTGCCTTCTACTTTTTCCAAAAGTCCCGGGTCCACTCTTCTCCTTTCGATCGCTTCAAACACCGTGGCCCCTTTTCCCCGGTCAACAGCTACAGCTTCTCTCATTTTTCCGTTGATGTCAAGGGCATAACGGCTTACGGAGATGCCATCCTTTAATGGAAAATTGAGGGTACCTTCCAATATCCTCCCTGTATTATTTTTAAAAACCATTTGCCAGGATGTTTTGGCAACATTGCCGCAAATTTTTATGTCTATTTGCAGGTTTTGTAAAACTACCCCGTTGTTGCTTTTGCCATCTACGGTAAGTTGTGGTACCTGCGCGGAACTGATATTTAGCAATAACAAAAATAGAAGGGAGATAAGCGTGGAGCTGAATATTTTTTTTCTCATACAGTTAATTTCGCTGTATGATGAACAATCTTTATGGATTACATACCTGCGTAAGAATAAATTATTTAAGGGCATCGCACCCTGGCGTTGCTTTATCGCGGGCATTAAAAAATCCCCCTCAAAAATGAAGGGGACTTTAATATTATATACAAGGAGACTGAATTAGTATCCCATTCCACCCATATCAGGAGCACCGCCATGATTATGCGCTGCTTCTTCCTTAGGCCTGTCGGCAATTACACATTCAGTTGTCAACAACATACCTGCAATGGAGGCTGCATTTTCCAAAGCGATACGGGTAACTTTAGTTGGATCGATAACACCTGCTTTAAACATTTTTTCATACACTTCTGTACGTGCGTTAAAACCGAAATCACCTTCACCTTCTTTGATTTTCTGAACTACGATGCTGCCTTCGATGCCGCTGTTTACAACGATCTGGCGAAGTGGCTCTTCAATGGCACGCTTAATAATCTGGATACCGGTTGTTTCATCTTCGTTAATTCCTTTCAGTTTTTCCAATGACGCAATGGCACGGATAAAAGCAACACCACCACCTGGTACAATGCCTTCTTCTACCGCTGCTCTTGTTGCATGCAAAGCATCATCAACACGGTCTTTCTTCTCTTTCATTTCTACTTCGGTAGCCGCACCAATGTACAAAACAGCAACACCACCACTTAATTTAGCCAGGCGTTCCTGTAACTTTTCTTTGTCATAGTCTGAAGTAGTAACTTCAACCTGGGCTTTGATCTGGTTTACCCTTGCAACGATATCAGCCTTTTTGCCTTTCCCGCCTACGATGGTTGTATTATCTTTATCAATTGAAATAGAAGCTGCAGAACCTAAATAAGTAAGGTCAGCATTTTCTAATTTGTATCCCTGTTCTTCGCTGATAACGATACCTGCTGTAAGTTTAGCAATATCTTCCAGCATTTCTTTTCTCCTGTCGCCAAAACCCGGCGCTTTTACTGCGGCAACCTTAATGGTACCACGCAATTTGTTTACTACCAATGTAGCCAGTGCCTCACCATCCAAATCTTCAGCAATGATTACCAAAGGACGACCGCTTTGTGCAACTTTTTCCAGGATAGAAAGAATGTCTTTCATTGCAGATATCTTTTTATCATAAATCAGGATAAAAGGATTATCTAATTCCACCTGCATTTTTTCGCTGTTGGTAACAAAGTACGGAGAGATATATCCCCTGTCAAATTGCATACCTTCCACTACTTCAACCGAAGTATCCGTACCTTTTGCTTCTTCCACTGTGATCACACCTTCTTTACCTACTTTGGTCATTGCTTCGGCAATTAATTTACCGATTGCAGGATCATTGTTGGCGGAAACCGAAGCAACCTGTTCAATTTGTTTGCTGTTGTTACCTACTTCTAATGATTGTGTTTTTAAATGGGCAACCACGGCTGTAACAGCTTTGTCGATGCCACGTTTCAGATCCATCGGATTTGCACCGGCAGCAACATTCTTTAAACCTTCTGAGATAATGGCCTGGGCCAGTACAGTAGCAGTAGTAGTACCATCACCTGCGATATCACCGGTTTTAGAAGCTACTTCTTTTACCATTTGGGCACCCATATTTTCAATGGGGTCTTCCAGTTCAATTTCTTTTGCAACTGTTACGCCGTCTTTGGTAACCTGTGGAGCACCAAATTTTTTCTCAATAACTACGTTGCGACCTTTTGGTCCCAGAGTTACTTTTACTGCATTTGCCAATGTATCAACGCCCTTCTTCATTTTGTTGCGGGCCTCAATATCAAAATATATCATTTTTGCCATAAAAAATTAATTTGAAAATTTGAAAAATTTGAAAATTTGAAAATTTGAAAACGTTAACAGCCTATGTGTTTAATTTTCACATTGAGCCATTGACACATCCTCACATTAAACGATCGCGAGGATATCGCTTTCTCTCATGATCAGGTACTCTGCACCATCGATCGTGATTTCCGTACCTGCATATTTACCATATAAAACGGTATCACCTGTTTTTACAGTTACCGGTTCGTCTTTTTTACCCGGACCTGCAGCAAGCACAGTACCACGTTGAGGTTTTTCTTTTGCAGTATCAGGAATAATAATACCGCCTGCAGATTTTTCCTCCGCAGCCGCTGGTTTCACAATCACCCTGTCATGCAAGGGCGTAATGTTTAGCTTCTTAGCCATAATTGTATTGATTTTGATTAGTTGAATATGTAAACCGTGCAAGTTTTGCAGGGCAGGCTTTGCAGCACTAATACCATACCAAACCTGTCAAAAAGAATAGTTGTCATAGTTTCAGCCAAAATAAATGACATATCGGGACTTTAATGAAAATAAGTCAGACAATACTCCTGCGGGGCAAGGAATTCTGTCAGTATTAACCATTAATTTGGAAATTACTCCTTTTAAAAATTAAAAAATTATTTGTACCCCATCCTTTAATAATTTTCACATTTTTCAATTTTCACATTTTCCAATTTTCTAATTTTCACATTTTCTAATTGAATGTTTACCTTCGCACTTCAAAAGTTCTTTACAAAATGATCAGTAGAAGAAATATCCGGGTTAAAGTGATGCAAAGCCTCTATACTTTAGACAGTTTCAACAATGATCTAAAACCCGGGCAGGCGGTTAATTTATTAAAAAAGCAAATAGACCAATCGCGGCAGCTTTTTGTTTATCTCGTTTACTTTATCAGTGAAGTGGCCCGTTATGCAGAAAAAGATGCGCTAAAAAAAGCTTCCAAACACCTGCCTACTCAAAATGACCTTCATATCAATACAAAAATTGCGGGCAATGAAATATTATGGAAAATATTGGAAGAGCCCGGGTATAAGGAAGCAATTGCCGAAACCAAACCGCAGCATTTTTCTGAAGAGGAATTATTGAGAAAAACTTACCTGGCATTGATAGCGTCAGAAGAATACAAGGATTATATAGCGGTCCAGGCAAGAGATAAAAAAAACGAAAAAGATATACTGGAATTCATATTTACCGACCTCATGCTGCCCAACGAAAATTTTATCAGCCATGTGGAAGAACATTTTATTAACTGGGAAGATGACGCGGAGATGATGAATGTGTTAATCCAGAATTTTTTGCAAAAACCTACCAGTTATGATTTTAATGAAATTGTGAGCAGGGAAAAATGGGATTTTGCCAAAAGTCTTTTAGAAACCACCATTGAGAAAAAGGAACTAAGTATGGAGCTGCTGAAGCCCAAACTCAAAAACTGGGATGCGGAACGTATTGCAGCGCTTGACCTCATCATCATACAAATGGGCATCTGTGAGTTTTTGTTTTTTGAAACCATCCCGACTAAGGTAACCATCAATGAATATATTGACCTTGCCAAGGAATATAGCACGCCGCAAAGCGGGCAGTTTATCAATGGCATCCTGGATAATATTCACAAAGAACTGACCGCAGAAGGGAAAATTCAAAAGACAAGTTTTAAGAACAGCACTTTCTAAAATTGATAATTGATTAATTGATAATTGCCATGTTTTCCAGTTTTAAAAAACTGACGATTTGTTAAAGGCTTTTTTGTGCCGGGTCTTTTAGGGTTAGGGCGACAACAAAATGAAGTTTCAACAATAAGAAGAGGTCTCTTAACCAAAAGCTAAATAACAATTTGATAATTTTGA
The DNA here is from genome assembly GCA_014379625.1 of Ferruginibacter sp. Classification (GTDB taxonomy): domain Bacteria; phylum Bacteroidota; class Bacteroidia; order Chitinophagales; family Chitinophagaceae; genus Ferruginibacter. The sequence continues at coordinate 73,192 of JACMLJ010000065.1, forward strand.
CATTAAAATACATTCAGTGAAAAAACACCTTTTCTTTTTATTGGCAGTTGTCGCATTCATTTCATGTAATATTCGAAGAAATGACAAAGTAGTAGATGATGCGGTAAAACAATCGGCAGATGCAATGCAGCACACCACTATGGTTCAGGTGATTGATAGTGTATATAATTTTGGCAAGGTAAGGGAGGGAGAAAAAGTAACTTTTAATTTCCGGTTTAAAAATATCGGGGGAAACCCATTGGTGATTACCAGTACATCTGCCAGTTGCGGATGCACTGTTCCGGAAAAACCTGAAAAGCCAGTCCTGCCGGGTGAAACGGGCTTTATAAAAGTAGTATTTAACAGCCAGGGAAGAACAGGCCACAATGAGAAAAATATTACGGTACTGGCAAATACTAATCCTGAGTTTCCACTACTGGTCTTAACCGGCGATGTTACGGGAGCAAAATAGAAAAGTTTTTTTTTAATAATTAACAAATAACACATGCAATTACACGGAATTTTTTTAAACATGGGCCAGGGTGCCCAGGGGGGAAGCAGCAGCTTTTCTTTAATTTTTATGGGCGCAATGATTTTAGTATTCTGGCTATTTATGATTCGTCCGCAGGCTAAAAAAGCAAAACAACAAAAAACATTTATCAGCGATCTTAAAAAAGGTGATAAAGTGGTTACTATTGCGGGAATTCATGGTACGATTAATAAAGTAAACGAAGATGGCACATTGAGCCTGGAAGTTAGTCCGGGCAGTTACTTAAAGATCGAAAAAAGTACGGTAAGCATGGAAATGTCGGCTAGTCTTAATAAACCGGTAGCGGAAATAAAAGCCTGATAAAATCCCTGGCATCTGCCGGAATATATGCCTGGATGATTTTTCGGAGAGAAATGTTTTGGCCGCAGTTACAGGTAATCAGGATGGGCTTTAGAAAGTTGAATGAGTTGCAGTGATACGCCACTATTATCATTTCAATGCTTAATTAATATTTTTGACCGGTCATTTCCAGTGACCGGTTTTTTTTTGACAAAATATACATTTGATCCATGATTATAAAAGTTGGCATCACCGGGGGGATGGGTAGTGGAAAAACTACCGTAGCAAAAATTTTTGAAGTGCTGGGGATACCCGTTTATTATGCAGATGATGCCGCGAAACGCCTGATGAATGAAGATGAGGATTTAAAAGAACAATTGCAACAACTGTTTGGGGAAGAGGCCTACCTGGATGGAATTTTAAACCGAAAATATATTTCCGGTCTTGTTTTTAACAATGATGAAAAACTTACCCTCCTCAATTCCATCGTTCATCCTGCTACCCTTCGTGATGCCTCACAATGGATGCTACGTCAAAATACGGCTTATGCCATAAAAGAAGCAGCCCTGATTTTTGAAAGTGGAGCACAGCAACAATTGGATTATGTGATTGGCGTGTATGCGCCTGTGCCGGTACGGATACAAAGGGTAATGAAAAGAGACGGCGTTACCGCGGAAGAAGTGAAAGCGAGAATGGAAAAACAAATGGATGAAGCCACCAAAATGCGGTTATGCGATTATGTTATTACCAACGACGAACAGGATCTGGTGATACCACAGGTGATAAAAATACATGAGACTTTCATAGCTATGAAGCGGTAAAAATCAGGGATAGCTATTCCAGAAGATGAGATGAGATCTCTAAAAAAGACAACTTAGTGTCTCTCATACACCATCTCTCCATTCACAAAAGTTTTTAAAACTTTTGTTTGCAGTATTTTCCCTGCATCCATATTTAACAGGTCCCCATCTAAAATTATGAAGTCCGCAAATTTTCCCATTTCGAGGCTACCCTTTTCTTTTTCTTCAAAATTGGCCTTTGCAGCCCAGATGGTCATGCCGCTCAGGGTTTGCTGCCTGGTTAGTGCATTCTCCATCTGATATCCCCCATCCGGCCAGCCTTTGTCATCCCTGCGGATACAGGCGGCGTAAAATGTTTTAAAAGGGCTGATATCTTCCACCGGGAAATCAGTACCCAGGGGGAGCCAGCCGTTTTGATTTAACAACTGCTTATATGCGTATGCCCCTTTTACTCTTTCAATTCCTAACCGTTCACCCGCCCAATACATATCCGATGTAGCATGTGTGGGTTGCACCGATGGAATAATACTGTTGGCACCAAATAAATCAAAATCATTTACATTAACTACCTGTGCGTGTTCAATACGCCATCGCAGTTCATTTTTACCCTTCAGGTATTTTGCATAGGTATTTAACATCACGCGGTTACCAGAATCACCGATGGCATGCGTACACATTTGGAAACCATTTTTGTAAATCTTAGCCGCTATCTCATCAAAGTGTTCCTTATTGCTTACCAAAAATCCATAGCTCTCCGGCTTGTCTGCATAGGGCGCCAGTAAGCAGGCTCCTCTTGAACCAAGAGCACCATCAACGTATAATTTAAAAGAACGAACATTCAAGCGGCCTGTTTTAATCATCCCTCTTTTAAATATTGCATCATAGTTATTTTTACTATCACTCAACATTACGTATAAACGCATTTTAAGCTCACCTGAATTTTGTAATGCTTCAACCAGTTTTACATCATCATATTGTAAACCGCAATCATCAATCGTAGTTAATCCTGCGGCAAAACAATTGGCCTGGGCTTTCAGTAAGGCTTCTTTTTTTTGCTGCATGGCCGGTGCAGGTATCCTTGAACTAACCCATCCGATAGCATTGTCAATTAATATACCTGTTAGCTTTCCATCCTTAGTCTCCAATTCGCCACCGGTTAATTTTACGCCCGGCTGTAATCCAGCGAGCGCCTTTTCATTGGCGATCGCTGCATGGCCGTCTATCCTGGTAAGAAAAACAGGACGGCCCGGAAAAAGCTGGTCTAATTTTTCCCTGTTTGGAAATTCCTTTAGTTCCCAATCATTCTGATCCCAACCCCTTCCTGTTAACCATCCTTCTTTATGCGTTTTGGCATATTCTTTCAGTCGCCCCAGAATTTCCTCCCAGCTTTTGGTACCGGTAAGATCAACCGTTTGCAATCCAAGTCCATACCCCAGGAAATGCGCATGAGCATCTATAAAGCCAGGGTAGATAAATTTGCCCATTGCATCCAACAGCAATTTGGAAGAGAATTCTTTTTTTAACCGGGTTGTTGTACCGACAGCGATGATTTTTCCATCCTTTACCGCCATGGCTTCTTTTACCGAAAACTGTTTATCAACGGTGTAGATTCGCGCATTGTACACCAGCAGGTCGGCGACAACTTTTTGAGATTTGGAGATGGTACTAATTATTAAAAAAAACAACGCTAATAATTTATACATAAATCTGGTTTTATTCAATTTGTTTATTTAGCATTTTCCGGCTGGGTGTGGTATATCTTTTCACCTATAGCACACAGGGCCTCACCCTGTTCTATTATATTTCGCCCTTGCAGGGCTACTCAATTTTTATCACTTCTTAATTCTTAATTCTTGTTTCTTAATTCCTAAACTTCTCGGGGTGCTGCTTATTAAAATCCGTTGCATCCTGGTAAGCTTTGGCAACTGCGAGAATGGTCGCTTCATCATAGAGGTTGCCGACCAGGGTAATGCTATTGGGCAAACCCCTATCTGTAAAACCAATAGGAAATACCACTACCGGGTGCCCGGTAAGATTGGTGATCCTTAACTGGCTGCCTGCAAAACTTGGAACAATAAGTACATCATAATTTTTCATAAACGCATGCATTGCTTCAATCAATGCGGAGCGGTGGCGGTTGGCATTGATGTATTCAACTGCAGGTATCGTGCGTGAAACCCTGAACCCGTTGGGCCAAAAGTTTTTATCCTGGCGCCTGATCAGGTCATCCCGATTGCTCCTCGTTAATTCATCAAAAGCGGCGGCAGATTCAGCGCTGAGGATAGGGCCTATTAAATTTACAGGATAAATCAGTGAATCAGGAAAATCAACCGCCACGACATCTGCCCCCAAATTCTTATAAGTTTCTATTACCTTCCATTGCAAACCGTTTGTAGGTACATCTTTAAAATAGTTGGCTGCATAACCGATCCTTAATTTTTTAAAATTTGCTTTACCGGTATAATTGAAGGAACGGTTAACCGCACTTGCATCTTTACCATCCGTTCCTTTTAAATAATAGAATACCACTGCTGCGTCTTCTGCACTCCTGCAGATGGGGCCCGCTTTGTCGAGGCTCCAGCATAATACCATTGTCCCACTCCTGCTAACAGAACCAAAGGTAGGCCGCAAGCCGGTGGCGCCGCATGCATTCGATGGTGATACAATGGAACCCAGCGTTTCGGTACCAATCGCAAAGGGCAATAAACCTGCAACGGTAGCGGAAGCAGAACCTGCGGAAGACCCGCTTGAACCGCGGCTAATATCCCAGGGGTTGCGGGTTTTACCACCAAACCAAAGATCGTTATACGCCAGTTCACCCAGTGTAAGTTTGGCACACAATACGGCGCCCGCCTGTTTTAGTTGTGTATACGCAAATGCATCGGCATCAATTACCTGGTCTTTATAGGGTACAGCACCCCAGGTTGTTTTGTACCCTTTAACCGCAAACAGGTCCTTCAATCCATAGGGAATACCGTGTAACGGTCCCCGGTAGTAACCCTTCTTTAATTCCTCATCAGCTTTTGTTGCCTGTTGCAGGGCAAGTTCTTCTGTAAGACTAATAACACATTCAAGGGTATCGCCCCATTTTTTTAAGCGGTCTATAAAAAAGCGGGTTAGTTCGAGGGAACTGATCCTTTTGTTTTTTATTAATGAAGCTAACTGAACAACAGAAAAAAATGCGAGTTCATTTTTATTTTTTGGCAGGACTACATTTGCCGGGATAGCCCAGTTGATCAATTGTTGTTTTGTTGGTATCACAAATCCAACCGGCGCAGGGCTAAACGCAAAAGGATAGCTCAGGCTATTGGAAATCGGAAGGCGGTGGACCTTTTGATAAAGAGCCGCATTGTCTTTTAAACCATCCAGCATCGAATCTTTTTCGGAACTTGTAAAACTAAGATCAAATAGGCGGGAGGCTGCTGTTACCGTATTGGTATCAATGGCAGACTGGGCTAAAATGGTGCACGGCAAAAGGGTTAGAAAGAGGACAATTAGTTGATATAACATGTTAGCTTTTTATTGCAAGTTAAACTAATGAAAAAACAAATGAACAGGCTACCCTGTATAAATCCCCAAGTCCAATTGCGATAATTACTAAATGATAAAATAGTTTTTCATACCTCATAAAGCCTGTTAACTAAAAAATTTAAACAGTTGAAAATACGGCCTGGCAGGCTACAGGCCATGTTGCTTCATCACTTTGCTAAAATCAGCCAGCGCAATTTCCGGCTCCGCAATTTCGGGATGCCACAATTTCTCCCATTCGAAACTGTAATAGCCTTTGTATCCTCCTTTTGATAGGGCATCGATCGCCTCAAAAATGGGAACTTCCCCCTGTCCTAACATTGTATATTGAATTTTGTTATTCACAATTTTTGCATCCTTGATATGTGTGTGGCGAATGTATTTTTTTAATTTTTGATAAGCTTGCAAGGGTGGCTCTTTGGTTACGGTCCACATGTTTGAGATGTCCCAGATCAGGCCCACATTCGCATGACTGGCAGACTGCATTATTTTTTCAAGATCATCGATCTTAACGAGGTCGCCATGCGATTCCATCAACACGGTTACACGGCTCCCTTTTGCATGATCACCCAGTTCCAGCAAGCCTTTTATTATCCAATCCATAGTTACACCCTTATCCTGGTCTTTTGGAAAGTTATTGGGAAATACGCGGATATACGGGCAATTTATTTCCTGCGCCAGGTCAATAAAGCGCCTTCCCTCCTCTAAATTTTTTTGCCTTTCCGCGCCTGCCGCAAAATGCAAGTTGGCAGAAGAACCAAGATCAACAAAATGCAAGCCCTTATCCTTCATTATTTTTAGCGTAGCCGACCTGTTTTGGGCATTGCTGAATTCATTGCATTTTGTAAGGTCGAGCTGGCGCTGTATTCCACGTACCTCTATCCCGCTATAACCATGTTGCACTGCAAAATCTGTAATTTTTTGAAAGGTCCAGTCGGGGCAACCCAGGGTAGAAAAAGATAAAAGCTTTTGCTGTTTTTTTATATCAAACGAAGAACCGGCAAATGCCGTTGCCAGCAACACCGATGATGTTTGCAAAAACTGCCTGCGGGAAGAATGTTTCATGATGAATTATTTTTTGTATGAGGTGTAAGTAAAATTACCAGTAAAGGTGCGGATTAATTTGTCAATGTTCAATGGTGAATTAATGGTATCTAATTAAGCTATTTTTTGCCTGTCTGTCACCCCCCGACCCTTCTCCATCCTTTGACAGACTAAGGACTTCGGGGAGTTTGACCCTGCTAATACGGATAGTAAAGGGCTTACACACACACTATTTCACATTGACCATTCACCATTCACCTGTTCTACCTCAACCGCTCCTTAATATCCAGCCGAAACTTCCTGGCATAATCCTTTGCCACATCATATCCCGCATCGGCATGACGGATCACTCCGATACCCGGGTCGTTGCGTAACACACGGCTAAGCCTATGCGCCGCTGCCGGTGTACCATCGGCAACAATCACCATACCCGCGTGTATGCTATACCCCATGCCTACACCACCACCCTGGTGCAGGCTTACCCAACTTGCACCACCTGCTGTGTTTAGCAGTGCGTTCAATATTGGCCAGTCAGCTACGGCATCGCTGCCATCGGGCATCGCTTCGGTTTCACGATTGGGACTGGCTACAGAGCCGGTATCCAAATGATCCCTCCCAATAACGATAGGTGCTTTTACCTTTCCGGTGCGTACCAGTTCATTGAATGCGAGGCCGGCTTTTTCGCGGTCGCCCTGCCCTATCCAGCAAATGCGGGCGGGCAATCCCTGGAAGGCAATTTTTTCGCGGGCCAGGTCAAGCCAGCGTATCAATGATTTATTATCCGGAAAAAGATTTCGCATCAACTCATCAGTTACCCGGATATCCTCCGGATCTCCGCTGAGGGCCACCCAGCGAAACGGCCCCTTACCTTCGCAAAACAGCGGCCGTATGTAAGCAGGCACAAAGCCGGGAAAATCAAAAGCCTTCCGGGCTTCAATTTCCGGGGCGCCGTTCTTTATTGCCTGTTCATAGGCCCTTGCCCTGATATTGTTTCCATAGTCGAATGTAATGGCACCCATTTTTTGCAACTGCAGCATGAGGTCAACATGCAGTTTCATGCTTTGGTAACTCAGTTCAGTGTATTGTGCGGGATCATGAATGCGCAGGTAACCGGCCTCCCCATTGCTGAGTGTATGCGGTATATAACCGATCAGCGGATCGTGTGCAGAAGTCTGGTCGGTAAGTGTATCCGGAACAATTTTTCTTTCTATCATTCTTTGTAAGAGAAGAACTGCATTACAAAGCACTCCAATACTTTTGGCAATACCGGTCGCCCTATACCTTAATGCCGCATCAATCGCCCCGTCAATATCATGGTGTTTCTCATCGAGGTATTTTGTTTCTATACGTTTGTCGATACGCCATTCTTCCACTTCGGCGATTAGGGCCACACCACCGTTCATGGTGATGGCCAGTGGCTGCGCGCCACCCATACCACCAAGCCCCGCGGATACATTGAGGGTGCCCTTGAGTGTGCCGCCAAAATCTTTATTAGCCGCCGCGGCATAGGTTTCATAAGTGCCCTGCACAATCCCCTGCGAGCCGATATAGATCCAACTGCCTGCCGTCATTTGGCCATACATCATCAGTCCCTTTTTTTCAAGCTCATCAAAATGCTCCCAGTTAGCCCATTTTGGAACTAATTGTGAGTTGCTGATCAAAATACGGGGCGCATCATTATGTGTTTTAAGCATGGCTACCGGCTTGCCGCTTTGTATCAGCAGGGTTTCATCATCTTCCAGGTCTTTCAATGCTTTAATGATAAGATCGAGGCTTTCAAAATTTCGGGCGGCTTTACCGCGGCCACCATAAACGATCAGTTCATCCGGGCGTTCGGCTACTTCGGGATTGAGGTTGTTTAATAACATTCTCAATGCTGCTTCGGGTATCCAGCTTTTGCAGGTGAGTTGAGTGCCGGTGGGGGTGGCGTATTTTATAGCGTCATACATGTACTATGATTTGTAAGATTGTAGGATAATAGGATAATGGGATAATAGGATTATCGGATTTAGATCCCTTATCGCCTGATGATCAATTTAGTTTTACACGGAGGGCGGAGTGCTGCTTTGCGCACAAAAGTACAAGAGTGAACTCCTTGTGGGCGCAGGCATACAGGGTGCACCGAAGCTTAACAAGGGATCCGCAGCCCGGATAATAAAAATAAATAGTGCGATCCATGCATCAACTTAATACCGGTTCATCATGAATAAATTTAATCGCCTTAACCATATCATCATGCAGTATCCTGTCTGCTTCATTAAAACTTATCTCCTTTCTAAACGCTTCTACAATCGCTTCTAACTGTGGTGAACTTTGCAGCGGACGCCTGAACTCTAATGCCTGTACCGCAGTCAGCAACTCGATGGCCAGAACTTTTTCAACATTGTCAATTACCCGCTTGCATTTGGTGGCAGCGTTGGCGCCCATACTTACATGATCTTCCTGGTTATTGCTGGACGAAATAGAATCAACACTTGCAGGGCTACACAACTGCTTGTTCTCACTTACGATACCAGCGGCAGTATATTGCGGTATCATAAAACCCGAATGAAGGCCGGACTGCTTTACTAAAAACATGGGCAGGTTATGCTGGCCGCTGATCAGTTGGTAGGTCCTTCGTTCCGAAATATTAGCTAGTTCACTCATAGCGATCGCTAAAAAATCGAGTACTAACGCCAACGGCTGCCCGTGAAAATTTCCGCCGCTTAAAACCAGGTCATCATCCGGAAATATATTGGGATTGTCGGTCACCGAATTGATCTCTTTTATAAAAACACTGAGCACATAATCGAAGGTATCCTTTGTAGCGCCATGCACCTGCGGTATACACCTGAAGGAATAAGGATCCTGTATCTGCTGTTTTTTTTGCCCCGCTATCTGGCTGTCTTTTAATAATTCCCTTAACCTTGCGGCGGTATCCACCTGCCCCTTGTGCGCCCGGATGGAATGTATCTTTTCATGAAAGGGTTCAGCGATACAATCAAAGGCATCAAATGATATGGCGGCAATTATATCCGCCCATTTTAACAGGCGATCGGCCTGTATCAAATTATGCAATCCATACGCACTCATAAACTGTGTGCCATTGATCAGTGCAAGCCCCTCTTTGCTTTGCAATGGTATAGGTTGCCAGCCAAACTTTTGCATGGCTTCCAAAGCAGGCATTTTTTTTCCGGCATGAAACACTTTGCCCAAACCAATAAGGGGCAAGCTTAAATGGCTGAGTGGCGCCAGGTCGCCGGACGCCCCGAGTGAACCCTGTGTGTAGATAACGGGGAATACGTCATTGTTGTACATATCCATCAACCGCCTTACGGTATCTATCTGCACACCGGAATTGCCATAGCTCAATGATTTTATTTTCAGCATCACCATCAGTTTAACAATGTCTTTGGGTACTTCCTCCCCCAATCCGCAGGCATGCGACTTTATTAAATTAGTTTGCAGTTCTTCTAATTGTGCCGCGCCAATTTTTACATTTTGCAGGTAGCCGAAACCGGTATTGATACCATAAAATATTGCTGAGCCGCTGTTCAATTTATTATCGAGGTAAGTGCGGCAGGCGGTGATCCTGAAATGGGCATCAAAAGTAATTGACACCAATTGATCGTAAGCGAGCAGGTTCTTCACCTGTTGAAAATTGGTAGGGGCTTTATCTAATGGCAAATAATTATAACTCATGTGCGGGCGAGGTCAACTTGAAGAATCATGATAAATAATAACTTGCCCAAATGTAATCAAAACTTTATTCAATACAGGGTTACTCCGCTTAAATGTTGCACCCTGCAAAACAGTTATAGTTCAAATGAAGAAGGCAGGAATGGCCTGTTACCGGCAATAAAGATGAAGTAACGAGGTTATTACCCTTTTGCAGGAGGATGAATCATTCTATTTATTCGAAGCAACTATCAATACATGGATACTTATTTGCATAGAAAAATAAAAAGCTAAAACCTATTTTCCCTGCTTGGGATATGATTTATATTCAGTACTTTGTACGTCCAACTTCTTTTGCCCCTACGCTATATGTGACTGAGAGATGGCATTGCTTCTAAATAAAAGGAACGATCAAATAACTGAACAGGCCAGCGCCTGGTTTGCAGGATGACACAGGTATTGCCCGGATATTTCAAACAAGAAGCTCGTGCCCATGATGCTGTTTACACTGCTGCAAAGATAGCAACCAAATTACCGGATATGGATGATGCTCCAATTCTGGAAAACAACCAAAAGGATAGCTGTTTAAAAACACGAGTGTAGCCTGGGTATAATAAGTTGTGGGCAACAGGTAAAAACAATAATTTAAAAAAATTTATTCATACCAGTAACATCATTAATTTTTAAGGTTTTAAAACAAAGAACCTTTTAATGAGGAAACCAAATAGAAAAATTTAAGAAAGATCATTCAATAGTACCCTGTAAAACAAATTCCAATGACTCAAACACTAAATCGGTTGCGAAAACTACAAATAACAGATGATGAAGAATTAAAACTTGAGTACTTTTTTTATACCAATACGCAGAACAAAGCTGCACAACTTGCGGCAGAAATGGAAAAATTACATTATACGGTCAAGCACGGAGTTTCGGCGGGTGACAAAAACCTTTTTATTGTTACCGGCTGGACAACCAGAATGAAAATGTCAGACGAAATTGTCAGGAAATGGACCAATAAAATGTGTGAAACCGGTTATATATTTGATTGTGAATTTGATGGCTGGGAAACAAATCCCGACCAGGATGATTCGGAATAACATCTTAACCGGAAGCGAATTAATACCAGGTATGTATCATCTTTTTAATGATGATCTATGATGTGAGATCCCTTATTACAACGCTTGCGGCAATACATCCAAAAATAGCGGGCATATAAGAAATGGTACCAATGATGGATTTTTTAGGAAATGCTTTGGAACTAACTATTACTTTATCCCGGTCAATCGCCTCGGGAGAGAAAACCACTTTTACCCCTGTTTGAATACCCAGTTCATGTAAATATTTTCGTACGTACCTGGCCAATTTGCAATTGTAGCTTTTTGAAATGTCAGCTACCTGAACCAGTGAGGGATCTGTTTTACCGCCTGCTCCCAAAGCGCTCACGATGGGAATATTATTATCCACGCAGGCTTTGATGAACCAAACTTTTGGGGTAAGCGTGTCAATGCAATCAACGGCATAATCATAGTTTCCATTTTTTATAATTTCTACCGTTCTGCCTTCCTGCACAAATTCATTTAATACCGTTAATTGAATCTGCGGGTTAATATCCCTGATCCTTGCGGCCATCACAACTGCCTTGGAATAGTTTTGGGTACTATGCAATGCGGCCACCTGGCGGTTGCAATTACTAAGGTCTACCAAATCCGCATCAGCAATGGTCATTTTTCCTACACCTGCGCGGGCAATCATTTCGGCACAAATGCCGCCTACCCCACCAAGTCCTATCACGATCACATTTTTATTCATGAGTCCATTGGTTTTTTCGTCACCCAGCAAAAGCTGTGTCCTGCTCATCCAATAAGGGATCATACTGTTAATTTAAAAATGAAAAAATTTGTAGATTTGAAAATGATTAAACCTGACCAAACTTCTGAATAACAATTGAATGGTTTGGAAACTATTCAATGTAACTTCAGTATTGGCTTTAAATTGCGGCGCAAAAATCATGATATGCTTTATCAACTCAAAATAATTGTTTTTACCATTATACTTTCTGCTTGTTTTCAATGCCTGGCCGGACAAACTATTCAACTGCTCAGTTCCGGCGGCAAAACATCCATCCGTGGATTAAGTGTGGTGGATGACCGCATTGTTTGGGTAAGCGGCAGTAATGGTACTATCGGGAGATCAATTGACAGTGGTAATACATTTAAATGGATGGTTGTAAAAGGTTTTGAGCAAACTGACTTCCGCGATATTGAAGCATTTGATGAAACCTCGGCCGTGATTATGGGTATTGCTGCACCGGCCTACATTTTAAGAACCGCAGATGGCGGCGAAAGCTGGAAAGTAGTGTATGAAAATAAAACAAGCGGAATGTTTTTGGATGCAATGGAATTCTGGAACCTGCATAGCGGTATTGTAATAGGCGACCCCATAGATGGCAAATTTTTTATTGCCCGTACATTTGATGGCGGGATGAGTTGGAGAAATATTCCCCCGAAAAATTACCCTGCGGCGGATAGTGGCGAAGCATGTTTTGCAAGCAGTGGCACCAATATAAGAAAACTGAATCAGCAGGAAGCGGTATTTGTAAGTGGCGGTTTAAGCGCTAATATATTTATCAGGGATAAAAAAATTTTACTGCCCATCATACAGGGGAAAGAAACAACAGGCGCCAATTCCGTTGCAATAAAAAGTAGTAGAATAATGGTGGTGGTGGGTGGCGATTTTGCTAGCAAAGACTCCAATATCAAAAACTGTTATATCACGAAAGATGCAGGCAAAAACTGGATTGCTCCATTAACGCCCCCGCATGGATACCGCAGTTGTGTAGAATGGCTGGGCAAAAAAAAATGGATCAGTTGCGGTTTAAACGGGGTTGACTTCAGTAAAGACGACGGCAATAACTGGAACTGGATCAGCAAAGAAAGTTTTCATGTGTGCCGTATGGCCAAAAAAGGAAAAGCTGTTTTTTTAGCGGGTGGGGGTGGCAGGATAGGAAAACTAAGTTTTAATTGATTCATTAATTTAACAATTGAAATGGCCATACCAGACAAACAAACAGCATAAAAATATTGGAAAAGTATAAGTAAACTGAACGTACGAATCATATACCTTAATTTTGTTTTTAAAATTATCTTCCAAGATTATTGAGCATACATTTAAAAAACATTTTTTAATAATTGCCAGAGGATTTATCACCTTCTAATTGGCATGATTTTGGAAAATACAAAAATTAACATTTCTTTAGAATCCATTATTTGCTAACCTTTTATGTTTTCAACAAATAAAGGAATTTTCAATAATAATAAAAAAAAACATCATGGCATTCGAAAATTTTCCATCGGCTGAAACCAGGCCGCCGGTATCGCCTGAACCTAAAAAATCAGACTGGCGTACTTTTTTATCCATTGGCCTTGTGGTAGCCCTGCTGGGTACCTGGGGATATATAATCTGGGATAAAAGTAAAACCAAAGAAACCTTACAGTTAAAGGATAACGAATATGCCTCGGTAATCACCGAAAAAGACACACTGCAGAGTTTATTGGATGAGGCAACCTTACGTTACGACCTTTTAAAAACTACCAACGCAAAAAAAGACAGCACTATAACCACTAAAGACAGGGAGATAGCGGAAAAGCGTTCACGAATTCAAAGCCTGTTATCAAAAACCAATGCCACCCAGGCTGAACTGGCAGAAGCCAAACGACTGATCGCTTCTCTTAATACAGATATACTGGACTATAAGGCACAAGTTGAGTTGCTAAGGGGCCAAAACGTGCAACTTACGCAGGAAAAAGAAGCCGTGACGCAGGAGAAAATTAAAGTAGAAAAAAATCTTGATTCAGTCAATACTGTTATCAAAGAAAAAGAAAGCCTCATTGATGTAGGTTCTACATTGCATGCCTCTAATTTTAATATTGCCGGTGTGAATGAAAGAAAAAGCGGTAAAGAAAAACAAACCACTACGGCTAAAAAAGTAGATAAACTTCGTATTACGTTTGACCTGGATGAAAACCGTATTGCTTCATCGGGCCCCAAAGAACTTTATGTATCTATTACGGCCCCCGATGGAAGTCCGGTAGCGGTAGAAGCGCTGGGCTCAGGAAAGTTTACCACCCGGGAAGGAGAGGATAAATTCTTTACGCATAAGGTAGAAATAAACTATACCCAGGGCCAGAAACAAACAGTAAGTTTTGACTGGAAACAAAATGCAAATTTTGCTACCGGCAATTATAAAATAGAAGTATTTCATAACGGATTCAAAATTGGCGAAGGGTTACGCAATTTTAAGAAGGGCGGGTTATTCGGTTAAGTACCACCACTCCCGGGGACCGAGAGCCTGATGTATTAGACTCGCCGGTATTTTTTCCGTTAGTGTCTGTAATGCTAACAAGGTATTCGAAGCATCCCCTTTGGCGGGCCGGGGTTATAATATAGCCCGTATACTTGCCCGGCCAATATGAACCGTGCGGGCGGTGCCGGGCTTACGACCATCATACTGTATAGTCATTTCAATATTGCCCGCCAGCCGTTTTGTGTATTCGAGTGTCCATAAATAATTATTGCCGGGCAGTAATCCATCTAACAGGATATAACCTACGGTAGAGTTAGGAGAGCCCCCTGTGGCATAGTTAAACTTAATCGCATTATAAGAAAACCTTGCGTTAATTGTACTGCTTGAAAGTACATTGTATTTGATCTCCGTGCTGATCATATTATTAACCGATTTTTCAAGAAAACCGATGGTGTTTTTTTTCTCATTGAAATTATAAGCTACAGTAACCCTGATATTTGTGCCGTTAATATAACTTAGGGAAGGTTCCGCTATTTTTTGTTGTACGAGATAATTCCTGTTATCAAACTTGGGTGTACCTAACTCATTGATTATTGAACGCAGGGTAAGATTGGTGGTAAACCGCCTGTTCAGGTTCCATCTTGCTTTAAATATAAGGTTACGAACTTTCCTGCTTTCCACGCCATAGGTCATTAACGACTTCCCGTTGGTAAGTCCGTGCGTAATATCCATTCCCCAACTGGTACTCGTTCGATTGAAAAAAATTGTATTGGTCAGAAATGAATTTAAAGTAAGCAGCGTTGTATCTACCAATTGCTGGCCAAAGGGGTTGAACTGGAATTTTCCGGTGGCCAGGTCTTTTTTGAGTATTTGTAATGATGAAGAGGTACTTGACCTGCCTATTATTTTCCTGAACCCTTTTGCAGCGCTGACATTGATCACCACTCCCGGATTAAGATCAACACTATAATTGAACTGTACATAATTGGCTTTTACAAACTGGTTGGTGGGTGTATTAACCCTAATGAATTTTCTCTGGTCGGTAAAAACTGCAATCTCAAATTCATTCAGTTCCTTGATGCCGTTGCTATCGTAATCGTTCCAGGTGTACTCTCCCTGGCCGGCCGGTACTTCTACAAAGGTAAATTCCCTTTTCTGCTCCTGGCCCGCTCCTACTTCGTATAATACATTGCCGGTAACAAGCCCCTTCCATTCGTTTAAGAAATATTCAGCCCGCCCCAGCAGGCTTTCATCAGCTTTTTGCCGGCTTAGCTGCGCATTAAAAACCTGTAACTTACGGTAAGTGACATTCAGCTTAAGCTGGTGGTTTTCATTCTTTAACAGTTCGGTAAAAAACCCATAATTATCACTCCGGTCTGCTTTTATAAGGTTTTTGCCCATCGGGTAATGATCATTCCGGGTAAAATAATTAACTCCCCATTTATTCAATTTTGATTCGTCAGATTTAATGTATGCCTGCCATACATTAAAAGCAAAACTAAAGGGGGTCAGTGTATCGGTTGATTTATTTTGCTGCCGGTTATGTTCACCCAAATAGCTTAACCCCACCTGGACATTGCGGTACCTGGGGAGCAGCTTACTAACATCAATGGCTGGCCGCAGATAACTACCGTTTTGAGATGGGGTATTATTGGTAGTTACACTTACCGTATTAGTGATCTTGAACCCCTTCACATGGGTGTAAAAATCGAGCTGGTGCCGAAAGCCATTGAATTTATCACTCCGGTTATAATTAACCAGTTCATATTTTAAACGGTTACCCGCTTTGTCATTAAGCCTAACCCCAAGATTGGTTAAATGCTGGTCGGCAGGACCAATGTCAAAAGGGAGACTCCAGTCCCTGTTGAATTCTATATTTCTCAAACGCTCCAATGGCCTGAAACGGCTTTGCACATATTCGTATCCCGCATTGGTTTGTAACTGCAATGATTTTTTAAAGAGCCGGATTGCTTTACCCTCGTTTATAAATTGAAGTTTTGCGGCCACGGCATTATCATTGGATTTGTCTTTCGCCGAAAAAAGGTTCACATCATATGTGCTTGATGCGAATTCTGCTTTTATCTTCGTCTTTTCGTTTAAAATATATTCTGCTCCTACAGTAACTACCCGCTGCTTTTTGGGTGTCACTAATAAAATTACCGGTTGCCAGTCTCCCTGCCTGCTGTTACTGGCATCCGGCTGCACCCATTTAAAAACCTTGCCATTGGTTGCATTAAACAATTGAACGTAATTTCCTTTACCGGGTCCCAGGTAAGAGAAGGCGACGGTATACAAGGTATCCAACGGGTTATCTGAAAATACAAAAATAGAGTCCCGCTGGTTAACATTAAACAAAACGAGCGCCTTTTTATAGAGTATTTTGCCGGTTGAAAAAGTATCCCTGGTGGCTTCCACATAAAAAGCGGTATCAATGCCATCTCCCACATCCGCCAAAAATTTTTTCTGATTGATATCCAGCGTTTGGTTAATGGATGAATTTTTTGCGTCCTGGTTTGAAAAAGCCGCGACACTGACGAGCAGTTTATTATTAAAATTTATTTCATTGTTTACATAGATATTTGAATTCAGAAAATTGCGGTCTGCGTACTCAAATTCTACCTGTATCCGTTTGTCTTTGGTAATCATTCGTTTTGGGGTAAACGTTAGTTCCGCAGTATTGTAATTGATCACATAATCCTGGTCTTCGCCCCGCTGCAGCAATTCGCCATCCATAAAAACCCTTTCAGTACCGGCCAAAATTGTAAAAAATAATTCATTGTTGGCGCCCTGCAAACGGTATGGTCCCTGGTTGCCCTCCTGCGGAATTAAAATATTCCGGTTAAATTTACCCTTGGCTACCGATCCGCTCAACAATAAAGAGTTACTGATCTTCTTACCGATCTTGTTATCAGTAATAAATGAAACGCCCTGTAAACGCTTGTAAAAATTGAGAAAATAATTTTTACTCTGGCGAATATCAATATCACCGAAATTAATTTGCCAGCCACGCTTTTTAACCTGTAAAAATACCCTGTCAAAATCGCGCAGGTCCTGTGTATTCCCATCGGGCTGAATCGGGATATTATTGTCTGTGACGGCGGCGGTTAATTCAAGGCTATCGCCGATAAAGCCATTCAGTTGCAGGTTGAGGTTAGAGTTCAATACGGCATCCTGGCTGTTGCCAAAAGAAATGCCCCTTCCAAAACTACCATTGTAATTGATATCGCCAAAATCGAACAAGGCGTTGGTTTGCTTCCGGTTGTTCCTGTAAACAAATGGCTTTTCCAGGATAAAATTATCGCGGATGCTATCAAAATTAAAACGGCGGGCCACTGCATTTAATTTATATCGAAATACCCGGTAACTGATTTGTACACTGTCGAAAACCGGTTGATTGATCCATACCAATGAAGCATTTATTTCATCGAGATGGTACTGTGAGGGTGCTACATTTAATATATTAACTGTCCCAGGTACCAGGCTTAGGGTATCTATTTTTTGGATACCATTGATCACCCGTATATACTTTGTGCGAAGGTTGGAAAGCGCCGATGGATTTATTTGTGCCATTGATGATTGCACAATACACAGCAAAATCGGCACTAAATATATCCTTAGCGGTTTCAAATCAGTCTTTTATAAAAAATGAATAAAGTCCGGAACCCATTAGCCTGCACCACGGATGCACGAAATTACGCACATGTTCATTCATTATTTTGGTTCCGGCAATTTAAGCCCGGGCGGCCTGCTGTATCACTGAATGCCTTAGCAAACATCCCGTCACCGCGGATCATGTACTTAGCACCTGGAGCGGCCTTTTCAGCCGGAGAATAGAAACTGTATTTACTCTTCCCGTGACCGCCTATCAGTATTTAAAATATAAGACCTCCGTGCACCGGTTTTAGCTGCAATGAAAAATCACCCGGGTTCGTAAAGCCATCCAACATTTAAAGGGCCGGACACCTTGAAAGATCCGGTTAGCCCCAAACAAAAAACCCTCCGGCAAGGAAGGTTTTTTGTAATCTATTTTTAAATTAAAGTCTATGCTTCCGAACTTAATCCGGCGCTTAAATATTCCCTGTTCATCCTGGCAATATTAGCTACCGAAATACCTTTGGGACACTCCGCCTCGCAGGCATAGGTATTTGAGCAGTTACCAAAACTTTCTTTATCCATCTGTGCAACCATATTTAACACCCTTGATTCTCTTTCGGGCGCCCCCTGCGGTAATAAAGCCAACTGAGAAACTTTTGCACTTACAAACAACATCGCGCTGCTGTTTACACATGCAGCTACACATGCTCCGCAACCGATACAGGATGCAGCCATAAATGAATTATCCGCATCTTTTTTATCAATGGGCAGCGAGTTGGCGTCGATGGCATTGCCCGTGTTTACCGAAATAAACCCCCCGGCCTGTATCACCCGGTCAAAGGCGCTACGGTCTACTATCAAATCCTTTATTACCGGAAAAGCCTTACTGCGCCATGGTTCTACTACAATGGTATCACCATCATTAAATGCACGCATGTGTAACTGGCAGGTAGTATTTTTTGTCCAAGGCCCATGGGCCCTTCCATTTATATGCATACTGCACTGGCCACAAATTCCTTCGCGGCAATCATGATCAAATGCTATCGGGTCATCTCCTGCTACAATCAACTGTTCGTTTAGCACATCAAACATTTCCAAAAACGACATTTCTGAGGAAATATCCTTTACCTGGTAAGATTCGAGGGTACCCGCCGCCTGGTTATTTTTTTGACGCCATACTTTTAACGTCAGGTTCATGTTGTAATGTTCCATATTAAATTGATCTATGTTTGACCTATGTGAAATTATATTCTTTTATAATTACTGTATTCAAAAGGGCGCCAGCCAAATTTTTTTGCTAAAAAATACAACAGGCGGTGTTTGGTATTTTTAAAATTCTTCTTTTTTACATCCCCGACAAATTTCCAGTCTTCCTTCCTTACTAATTCCTTCATCACGGAAGGGTGAGTTCCTTCAAAAAGCTCAACCGAATCAATATTTGAATAGTCGAATTGTTTATTCTTTTTCTCCAGTTCTGCCGCCCACTGATCATGTTCATTTTTTGCCACCCAATGCTGCCCGAAATCCTTATATTTTTGAAACATGGTAACGGGGTTTCGCACCCAGCCATAATGAAAAATATAGGCATCAATTAATTTCACCCTTAATTTTCTTCCGTCATCCCATCTAAATCCCTGTGCATCCTTAAAACTCCTGATGTTTTTATTATTTTTGATCACACGGATCTCTTTTGAATACCATTTTCTGCCATCGCCAATAAACCGGTAACTGCCATAAAAATGATGATAGTGAAATAACAAACCATCAACTCTATTGTCATCCTTATATTTTTGCATGGCCTCAATGATAACCTCATGGTACTGCTCATGTACCACTTCATCAGCCTGTATGTAAAAGAGCCAGTCGGCATCTGCGGCAGTTGCGTCCATCGCCTTATTTGTTTCTACTGCCAGAACCCTGCCGCCCTCCCGTAAACTTTTATCCCAAACGGAATGTATAATTTTTATTTTATCAGATGGAATGGATGCTACCAGGGCATTGGTGCCATCTTCAGAATCGCCGACGCAAACGATCATTTCATTTATCACCGGCAGTACCGAACAAATAGATTCCACCACCGGGTAACCATATTTCACCGCATTTTTTACAAAAGTGAAGCCGCTTACTTTCATAACGCTGCTCTATCCCAATAGAGTTTATTTATAACTTCTTTGAGTTGGTTTCACAATTTCAAATTCAAGCGGCTCTTTATTCAACTGCCAGTCGCTTTCACCTTTGTATTCCCATGCCGATACAAAACTAAAATTTTCATCATCGCGTTTTGCTTCACCTTCTTCTGTTTGCGACTCTTCACGGAAATGCCCCCCGCAGCTTTCGTTCCGGCTAAGCGCATCTTTACACATCAATTCACCCAACTCAATGAAGTCGGCTACCCTGCCTGCCTTGTCCAGCTCGGGGTTCATATTATTTACATCGCCGGGTATACGCACATCACTCCAGAATTCCTTCTTCAATTCCTGGATTTCTATGATGGCTTCCTGCAAACCCTTCGCATTACGGGCCATGCCACATTTTTCCCACATGATCTTACCCAATCGTTTGTGAAAACTTTCCACGGTTTGTTTTCCCTTGATATTCATCAATGTATTGATCCGGTCACTCACTGCTTTTTCGGTTTCGGCAAATGCGGGATGATCGGTAGAAATAGCAGCCGTACGTATTTCATCTGCCAAAAAATTTCCTAATGTATAAGGAATTACAAAGTAGCCGTCTGCCAGTCCCTGCATTAATGCTGATGCACCCAGGCGGTTAGCACCATGATCACTGAAATTTGCTTCACCCAGGGCATATAATCCTTTTACAGTTGTTTGTAATTCATAATCCACCCACAATCCGCCCATGGTATAATGCACGGCAGGGTATATCCTCATCGGCATTTCATAAGGATTTTCACCCGTTATCTTTTCATACATTTCAAATAGGTTTCCATATTTTTCTTCTATCACCGCCTTTCCTAATTTTACGGCATCCGCTTCGGAAGCTTCCGTATCACCCTGCTTTCCCTGTTCTATTTTACCATACCTTACAATCGCGTCTTTAAAATCGAGGTACACCGCCAGCTTCGTGGTGCCTACACCGTAACCTTCATCGCATCTTTCTTTAGCCGCCCTTGAGGCAACGTCACGGGGTACCAGGTTTCCAAATGCTGGGTACCTTCGCTCTAAGTAATAATCCCTTTCTTCTTCCGGTATGTCTATCGCCTTACGGTTTTCATCTTTCTTTTTTGGTACCCAGATGCGGCCATCATTGCGTAAACTTTCACTCATCAGGGTTAGTTTACTTTGATATTCACCACTCATTGGAATACAGGTGGGATGTATCTGCGTAAAACAGGGGTTGCCAAAAAAAGCGCCTTTTTTATGTGCTTTCCATGCAGCGGTTACATTACTGCCCATGGCATTGGTACTTAAATAAAATACGTTTCCATAACCGCCGGTACATAACAGTACCGCATGGCCGAAATGCTTTTCCAGTTCGCCGTTTACCAGGTTACGGGCTATAATCCCCCTTGCCTTATCATCGATCATCACAACATCCAGCATTTCATGACGGGAATACATGGTAACATTCCCCAGTGCGATCTGTCTTTCCAGAGCACTGTAAGCACCCAACAATAATTGCTGACCGGTTTGCCCGGCAGCGTAAAAAGTGCGCTGCACCTGGGTTCCGCCAAAACTACGGTTACTTAACAACCCGCCATATTCCCTTGCAAAAGGAACGCCCTGTGCCACGCATTGATCGATGATAGCATTGCTTACTTCGGCCAGGCGGTGCACATTGGCTTCCCTGGCCCTGTAATCACCTCCTTTAACAGTGTCATAAAAAAGACGGAATACAGAGTCGCCGTCATTTTGATAATTTTTAGCAGCGTTGATACCGCCCTGTGCCGCGATGCTGTGCGCCCTGCGCGGACTATCCTGGAAACAAAATGCTTTTACTTTATAACCCATCTCCCCCAACGAAGCCGCAGCAGATGCACCCGCGAGGCCGGTGCCCACTACAATTACTTCGAGCTTTCGTTTGTTAGCGGGATTTACCAATTTTACATGCCCCTTGTAATCACTCCACTTTTCATTCATTTCACCATTGGGAATTTTTGCATCGAAAGCCATAGTATTGTCAATTAGATGATTAATTATATTCTGCCGGCAAAGCGCCCGGTAATTAGTATATCCAGTTTAAATAAATTGCTACCGGCATCAATGCAAACAGCAGGCAAATAATTATTGAGTATCCAACCCCGACCGCCTTAATAAGGGGTGTATATTTTTTATGATTCAGGCCAAAAGTCTGAAAGGCACTTTGAAATCCATGTAGTAAATGCCAGCACAAAGAAGTTACACCGAGTATATAAACAACTACCACTAATAAATTGTTCTGAAATACCAGTTGCATTTCTTTATATAAATTATGTACTTCCTGGTTGTTATAATCAGCAAGCGTGGTAGGTTCAAGAGGGCGTATATCAGCTATTCCGCCAAACCTGGAAGGTGTCCAGAAATGATACAGGTGCAACACAAGGAAAATTAAGATCAATGTACCGAGCAAACCCATGCTCCTGCTATACCATTTACTGTTGGCCTGCGGTTTATTTACAATGTATTTAACCGGGCGGGCGCTACTGTTTTGTTTCCACAGGATCAGGCCCTGTACAATGTGCAAAAGCAGGAACACAAAAAGCCCGATCTCCACGGTACGGATAATAAGATTTGAGCCCATTAAGTGCCCCCAATGATTAAAGGTTTCGCCGTAATCATTAAAAAAGATCATTGAATTAATACCGCAGTGTACAATCAAAAAGATAATCAGGAAAAGACCAGTAAGTCCCATGGTGATTTTTTTTCCTATAGAAGATGCGAAGAAGTGTTTCCAGGTCATATAGAAGATGTTGAATTTTTTGGAGCCCCAAAATTACGTAAGGAATACTCAAAAAAATATTTAATTGTAAAATACTACGCAAACGATGCCACTTTTTTGAACAATGCTTTGTTCCGGCCCTTATGTAAGCTGGTGCATCATCCAGTTATCAAGTTGCTGAAAAACAAGCTCGGGCTTTAACGTACGCCATTGCGGAAAATCCAGTAAGGCTACAAAATTGGTGAGCCGGGCTTTTTTAAAATCATACTGGCTTTGTTGGGGCATGTTTACTATTACCACCCAGCCACCTTCTTCAGTTACCTGTTCTCTCCATTCTTCATAATAACTATCATCGCTGCTATGAAAGTTCAGCACATTTTCTGCAATCAGGATAAACTTGCTGATCCCCTCCTTATACAAGAGATCGGTTACTTCCCTACGAAGCGCCATAATATCATTTTCTATCGCATCATTCCATTCTCCGATGAGTTCTATAATGACAAAATTTTGTTCATAATCCGCGAACAATATCTTCATATACAAGGTACGCGAACCAAACTCATCCCACTGCGGATGTATATAATAATTGTAAACGGTATGAATAAATTCAAACTCACTGTACACACGGCCATAAAAGGGGGATTGTGCATCTTCTTCTGCCGTATATAAATGCCGCCAGTTGTAGTAAGGTTCTATATCCTGCATGGATGAAATAATGAAATTTTAAAGACTGCAATAACAGATCATCGTTTTATTTTTCAAAATTAAATCATAACAATCAAAATATTTCCTTTAAAATGATTTAAATCATTTTGATCATAATAAGACATACTAAATTAACCGGAGCGATTAAAACTAATGGAAAGTGCCTGAATTTCAAATGTGAAAATGTGAAAATTTGAAAATGGCTCAATGCCAGGTAAGGCGCTAAAGCAAAAACGTGAGAACTTGTTGTCAGTTTTTTTTCCCTGGCGCTCAAACCATTTCGATCATATTAAAGGATATGAAAAAAGGCCACACATTACTGTGCGGCCTTCATTTATAAAAATATTATCCCGTGCTTAGTTGATCACTATTTTTTCTGAAAATGCCAGTTGCTTTTTGTCGCTCAATACCTTAACCAGGTACATTCCCCTGGAGGTTTTACCGGTTACCCGGATAGTTTCTACCTGGCTTGATTTGGAGATGTTTACCACTTGTGACTGTAATGCTCTCCCTGAAATATCTGTCAGTATAATGGTGTATTTTCCGGCGGGTCGGTTGTCAAACAAAACATTAAACTGGGCGCCTGTTAAAGGGTTTGGAAAAACTTTTGTTTCACCGTTACCTGCCGGCAATACCCTTGATTTGATAAGGTCATACCTGGCAATATCATTGTACTCCTTTTGAAACAGCAAATTACCATTTGCCAGGTCAGACGCATTGAATGCAGGTTCATTACTTTGCACTTTTGTAGCTGCCATGTCCTTCATATTTACTTTATACAAACCTTCCAACACATTGGCACTGCTAACTACCAGGTTACCCTCGTCATCCACCGCCGCACCGTTAGTAGTGAAATTTGCCGGTAAGCCGCTAATGGTTCCTGTTAGTGTAGCGATCCTACTGTTAATATCTACCGTAAAAACATTGTGATTAGCTGAAATGATCACTAATTTTCCAAATGCGTCGGCCACCATGTCGCCTCCCCAACCGGAGCATTTATTATGTATGGAAATTCTCTTATTGGTTTCAGCATCTGTTAAATTACCGAGGTCGGTTACTACGGGCTTTTTGGCCGTGCTAAAACGGATCAGGTGATTGGCATCGTTCGATAAAGCGTATCCGTAACCATCGGCTGCTATCACCATCCTGGTAATATGGTTTTCTTCTGACTGGTGAAAGTTATTGGAGGTTGTGGCTATTACATTTTTTTGAACCGTAGTGAAATTTGCGCCCTCTTTGCTTAAATCAAGGAAGCGAATGTCTGAAAAATGCATGGTTGCAAAATAGAGCCTGTTATTCCTGGTGTCGAGGGCGCAAGCCGCTACTCCCAAGCCCGTTGGCCTGTTATCGGTGTTTATTGAAGCTACCGTATTTTTATCCTGGTTAATGGTGGCGAAGGGGGTTTTTTCTGCTTCAAACAGGGTTTTGTCTACTTTACCCTTATTGATATCAACCTGTTTAATATCGGCCCAGAAAAAAATATTATTGGCCTTACCGGTAATGGCGTAAGTTTTGGAAGCCACCTGGGCGGTTGAAAAAAATGAAGTGGAAAGTAATGCTGCGGAAAGTAAAATTTTACATTTCATATAAGTAGAATTTAGTTTGATTTGGAATATGAAATTAACTGATTAGGGGAATTTTTCCAAGTTATTTTTATGAATGGTGGCAATGCATCAATTTGTTAACTTACCCTTCACCGGACAATTTTTTAAAAAGGCTTCCTAATCTGCTGGTGTACAGTTAAACGTAAAATTATAAATGACGATTGTGCTCGCTGATCACATGTCTTTCAACAACTATTTGTTACCTGCTGCCTGCCCCGCCGTATGATATTTTATTAATCCATCCATTGGATTTTTCAATACTTTTCCCAACTGCAGTTCGTAGGTATTGCACATTTCTTTCAACACATCCTTAAAACCGAATGCTACGCTGCCAATAAAATTTACGGGCATGGTCCAGCTTTCCTTGTATTTGTAAACATGCTGAAAAAAAAATTCATTGAAGCTGTCTTCTATTATATTTTCTATCATAAAATGGCCCCGGTTTTCTGCCAGAAAAGGAACAAACCCTGCCAGGTACCGGTTTGGCAACGGCATTTTATACACCGCTTCCAGTATTTCCACCGCATTGGTATTGTATTTCGCATTAAACCTGTCCATAAGGTCGGGATCGTACGTATTGTATAAATAATACTGCACTACTTTTTTACCCAGGTAAGCCCCGCTGCCCTCATCCCCTAAAACGTAGCCGAGGCCGGGACTATTCTTAACAATCCGTTTCCCGTTGTAGAAGCATGAATTTGAGCCGGTTCCTAAAATACAGGCCACGCCTTTTTGGTTGCCACATAGTGCTTTAGCTGCCCCCATCAGGTCGTGGTCAACTTTTATCCGGGCATGGGTAAATACTTTCTGCAATGCATTTTTTACAATTTTAATATTATTTGGATTACTGCAGCCCGTACCATAATAAAATATTTCATCCGGTAAATTTTGCTTTAATTTAGTTTTCAGTTCCGTATTTACCAGTGTCTCAATTTGTTCGCCATTCAAAAAATAAGGGCTTATCCCCTGTGTGTAAAAGGTTTTCTTTCTATTTCCATCCAGCAAACACCATTCTGCCTTGGTTGAGCCACTGTCTGCTATTAATTTTATTGACATAAATCCATTTTATATTTTTATTATTTAAAACCTCAAGTTAATTAAAAAAACACTAAAGCAGCATTCATAATATTTCATTTATTTTCGTGTTTATAAGTGAATGTATGAATAAAAAAATCCAGGTCTGGCTTCCCCTGCTTATAAGTATTGCAGTTATAGCGGGTATGTTAATAGGTTATAGATTGAGAGATACCCAACCAGGGAAAAGATTCTTTTCGTTTGATAAACCAAGGCCGTTGCAGGAAGTTATGAACCTTATCCAGAATAAATATGTGGACGAGGTAAAAATAACTGCATTAAGCGACTCCGCCATTATCGCGGTTTTGCATAAACTGGACCCCCATTCTGTTTTTATCCCATCGGAAGAACTACAGGGTGTAAATGAAGATATTGCAGGCAATTTTTTTGGGGTTGGCATAGAGTTTAATATTTTTGAAGATACACTCCATGTATTAAATGTAATACCCGGCGGCCCCAGTTTTAAAGCGGGTATAAAGATCGGCGATAAATTCATACAGGTAAATGACAGTGTTATTGCCGGCAAAAAAATTACCACCGACCAGGTAAGAAAATTATTGCGCGGCGATCTTGGTACCAAAGCGGTAGTACAGGTCGTAAGAAAAGGGAACCAGCAATCCTTTACCATCGTTCGGGGGGTCATTCCCGTTAGCAGTGTAGACGCCAGCTATATCATTGGCAATGGAATAGGCTTCATCCGGCTCAATAAATTTTCGCAGGTTAGTTACCGTGAGTTTATGCAGGCCCTTGAGGATTTACAAAAAAAGGGGCTAAAAAAACTGATCCTTGACCTGAGAGGAAATGGAGGTGGTGTTTTGGATGAGGCCACCGCTATTGCCGATGAGTTTTTGGATGGCGATAAATTAATTACCTATACCTTAGGAAACCATATGCCAAAAAGAGAATACCGTTGCCAGCGGGAGGGCTTATTTGAAAAAGGCGAACTGGTACTGTTGGCAGATGAAGGTTCTGCGAGTGCAAGCGAGGTATTGATGGGGGCATTGCAGGATTGGGACAGGTGCACGATTATCGGCAGGCGTAGTTTTGGGAAAGGCCTGGTACAGGAACAGTATGATTTAAGCGATGGAAGCGCACTCCGGCTTACGGTTGCCCGGTATTATACCCCCATTGGCCGGAGCATACAGCGCTCGTACACCAATGGAGAAAAAGCATATTATGAGGAGATCAATAACCGTTTTCGGGATGGGGAGGTTATGAGTGCAGACTCAGTAAAAAATGACACGTCCAAAATATTCGCCACCAGGAATGGCAAAAAAGTATATGGCGGCGGCGGCATAACACCGGATATATTTATACCGGTAGATACCACATCGTATAATGCCTCCCTTACAAAAATATATATAAAAGGTACCACCAGTGATTTTGCTTATCATTATTATTTGCAAAACGCTGCACAGTTGTCAGGGTATATATCCCCTGGTGATTTCAGCAAAAACTTTACAGTCACCGATGAAATATGGAAACAGTTCACCATCATCGCCGCAAAGGATTCAATTGTATTAACCGGTTTAAATGAAAAAGATAAAAAAGGCCTGGCCGCCCGAATTAAGTCAGCCCTTGCAAGGCAGATATGGCGCAACGAAGGTTTTTATGAAATAATGAATGAGGGCGATAATACCGTGAAAAAAGCGATTGAAATATTATCAAAATAATTAAGCCCCCAGTTGGGGGCTTAATTATTTTTTGTAAACAAATATTCTTGTTTACGTCTTGTGTGAAGAGGAATCTTTCACGGGTGATTAATAGCATTCTATAGGATATGGTGGATCATCAGCGAAGGGTAAAATTCCGTCAAAATCCTTTTGCAGTTTGTAGCAGGTCTTTCAATTATTTGTAGTTTTATTTCTACTTTTTAAAACCGGCCCAGTTTAATCCGTCACCAGTATCTGTTTATTCAGGGTACCTTGAGAACAGTTTTATTAAATTCACCAAAATTTTGACATATGTGGCTCAATAATATTTTGGAAACGATTGGTAATACACCGCTGATCCAACTCCATAAAATCACGAAGGACCTTCCCTGTACCGTATTGGCAAAAGTGGAATATTTTAACCCGGGCAACAGCATTAAGGACCGAATGGCGTTAAAAATGCTGGAAGTGGCGGAACAGGAAGGCAAAATTAAACCCGGTGGTACAATCATAGAAGGAACAAGTGGTAATACAGGTATGGGTCTTGCACTGGCAGCCTGTGTTAAAGGGTACAAATGCATTTTTACTACAACAGATAAGCAATCCAAAGAAAAAGCTGATATATTGAAAGCGGTAGGCGCCGAAGTAATTGTTTGCCCAACCAATGTTGAACCGACAGATCCCCGGAGTTATTACTCTGTAAGCAAAAGACTGGCCGCCGAAGTTCCGGATAGCTGGTATGTAAATCAATATGACAATCTTGCTAACCGCCTTGCCCATTATGAACAAACCGGGCCGGAAATATGGGAACAAACCGAAGGAAGGGTAACACACCTTGTAGTTGCCACCGGTACCGGAGGCACCATTGTTGGAGCGGGGAAATACCTCAAAGAAAAAAATCCTGCTATTAAAGTTTGGGCTATTGATAGTTATGGCTCTTTATTGAAAAAATATTTTGAAACGGGTGAACTGGATCAGAAAGAAGTATATCCTTATATCAGCGAGGGCTTTGGGGAAGATTTTATACCCGCCAATTATGACATGAGCGTGATTGATGAATTTACAAAAGTCACTGATAAAGATGGCGCCCTGATGGCAAGGCGGATCGCCAAGGAGGAAGGTATTTTTTGCGGGTACAGCGCAGGCAGTTGTTTGCAGGGTATGTTGCAACTTAAAAGCCATTTGAAAAAAGATGACCTGGTGGTGTTGATTTTTCATGATCATGGGAGTCGCTATGTTGGTAAAATATACAACGACCAGTGGATGCTGGAAAGGGGTTTTTTAGAAATGAAAACCTTTAAAGACCTGATCAATGGCAGGGGAACCCAACGGCTGATCACGCTTACCCCTTTACAAACGGTGGCAGACGCAATAGCGTTAATGAAAAAATATGATATCGAAAATATACCGGTAATGCAGGAGGGAAATAATATCGGCGCAATTTCGGAGGGAGGCTTGTTCAATAAGATACTGAACGATGCAGGGATTAAAACCCAAACCGTTTTATCTGTAATGGAAAAAGCCTATCCCGAAGTGGCTTTTGATACGCCTGTTGAACGCTTAAGTGTATTTATTAACCGGGAAAACGGCGCTGTACTGAGTAAGGATGAAACCGGGGCTTTTCATGTGGTCACCAAATATGATATTATCCAGAGCCTGGCAAAATAATACCCGCGTATACCTGGTTACCCGCTCAACGTTGATGAATGCTGCATTTCAGCGGTTCACTATTCATTATCTCATGCATAATAATGATGCTGACCCGTATTTTTACAGCTACCATTTAGTATATCTCCCCAGGTAACCCATGAAGTTTTACGATATTTTTAGTATTTACTGCAGGGGTAAAAAAGGGCAATCTTGCGCTTGTTCAGCTGCCATAACCATCGCATCTTTGTGTCAGAAGTTGATTGATAGGAAATTAATAATATCAATCATATCCAAATATCCTGATAAACCAAATAGTTAATAGTTTCAAATCCAACTATCGCTGAAAAGCAACAAATTATCCAATATCAGTCAACTTCTTATTTATTAAACCAAATGTGTTAACAGCATTTAAAATATAAATCCATACACTAAAGATTACTATTAAGATTTATCACCCTGTAGGAAAACTATACCAATATCCCAAGTCTATGCCGTAAAAAGCGATGATGACCAGAAAGACCAAAAAAAACAATATCCGGGTTTATGCCCTAAAAAGCGATGATGACCCAAAAAACCAATCCAATATCCCGGGTTTATGCCGTAAAAAGCGATGATAGCCCAAAACCAAAAAGTTTAATATCCTGAGCCTATGCCCTAAAAAGCGATGATGGCCAAAGAAAAACAACACTGAAACCAGGAACAAATTATTACGGTAATCCATTCCGCCCCGGGAGCGATCCCATCCAGTATCCAAACCTTGAAAAACCAACAAAGTTGATCCCGGATTGCAACTTCCACAAACTATGAAAAACTAATAGTTGTGGAAGTTTTTTATTTTATGAACTGCCCAAAACACCCACTCTACGGCAAACTCGTATAAATACCCGGGCTTTTAACGTAAACATCCCCAGGCACTTTACCGAAATAATACCAAATAGCCGGTAATTACTGAACCGGCAAAACAGGGCAATTTTGCGCTGGTTTAATATCCGCAACTATCGCATCTTTGCATCAGAAGTTGATTGATAGGAATCAAAATATCAATCATATCCAAATATCCTGATAAACCAAATAGTTAGTAGTTTCAAATCCAACTATCGCTGAAAAGCAACAACATCCAATATCAGTCAACTTCTTTTTAAATTTTATATAAGTGACTGAACAGACAAATGAATAACTTATTCCAATGAAAACCAATATCCGTATCCTGTAGAAAAGACTAAAAATCCTATCCGAAAGTAAAACCAGCTTATCCAACATCCTTAACTGTTGAACGACAGAAAGACCGACAAACACTGAAACCGGGAATAACTAATTTCCGGAGAGCTAAACCTCAACGTTTTTTTGATCCACAACAAAATCGCCTTCGGGTTGATTTAAACACATTACTTCCACTTTTTTTGATCATTCAAATAAATGTGGAAGTTTTTTATTGGGGGTATGCTTTGTTGTTTTATTTTACTATACTTCATTCCATTGCAAATCTAAAATAAAAACTGTTGCACCCTGGCCCCTTCCCTGCTTCCCAAACAGGATATGCCCAAAAGAGATTATTTAAAATAGGCTTTTAATTTCTGCCCTAATTTCTACAACTCATGCCGGCAGGCACTGTGATTAAGATTTAAGTATCTTTATCACACTATCACTCCGCTACGGTGGAATAATAATATCCCTTCGGGCAATATCATTTAGTTAGCCCTGCAACTAAATTGCCCCGGCAGAGCGTTACTATATTCTATTTTCGGCTAAAGCCTCATTTTTTATAGCCAAAGTACGGGGCAATTAAAACCGTTAATTAAAGGACATTGCTTGTCGGGATTTGATCCGGAACCGAGGGCAAGGGGCATTTCAAAGTGTGGATTCAAATAACAATTTCATAAAAAGTCAAATTCACTTAATTTTGCACAAAACAACCAACTATGAATAAATACAAAGCCGGAGTACTACACGGCGAAGAATTAGAAGCGCTATACAATGATGCAAAGGACAACCAATTTGCAATGCCTGCGGTCAACTGCATCGGAACAAACTCAATCAACGCGGTGTTAGAAACAGCTGCAAAGGTAAATTCCCCGGTAATTATCCAGTTCAGCAATAGTGGCGCACAGTTTTATGCGGGTAAGGGAATGCCCAATGACAAATTGCAGGCAAATATTTCAGGCGGTATTTCGGGGGCATTACATATTCATAATGTTGCAAAATATTATGGCGTACCCGTTGTGATCCATACAGATCATGCTGCTAAAAAATGGCTTCCCTGGGTGAGCGGCCTGATTGATGCAGGTGAACAATTTTATAAAGAAAAAGGCCAGCCACTTTTCAGCTCTCATATGCTTGATTTAAGTGAGGAACCCATTGAAGAAAATATCCAGACTTCTGTAGAATTTTTTAAAAGGATTGAACCATTGGGGATGAGTATTGAAATTGAGTTGGGTGTAACGGGTGGTGAAGAAGACGGTGTAGATAACACGGATGTGGAAAATGACAAATTATATACCCAACCGCAGCACGTGGCCTATTCCTATACTGAATTAAGTAAGGTGGGCAAAATGTTTACAGTAGCCGCAGCTTTTGGCAACGTGCATGGTGTTTACAAACCCGGCAATGTAGAACTACGTCCGGAAATTTTGCATAACAGCCAGGTATATATTGAAAAAGAATTAGGAACAGGATCTAAGCCTGTGTACTTTGTGTTTCACGGTGGAAGCGGGTCTCCGCAGAGCCAGATACGTGAGGCCCTGGGCTACGGCGCTATCAAAATGAATATTGACACAGACATGCAGTGGGCTTTTTGGGAAGGTATTTTAGATAATTATAAGAAAAATGAAGCTTATATGCAGGGGCAGTTGGGCAATCCGGAAGGAGCAGATAAACCCAATAAAAAAAATTACGATCCACGGGCATGGTTACGCAAGGGTGAAGAGAGTTTCATTAAAAGATTGGAAGTGGCATTTGACGATCTGAATTGCATTAACAGGAACGCATAAAGTGGCAACATCCCGACACTGGTTCGGGATGCATTTTTTTATCAATTGTATGCCCTTGAGTTTGATCGGCAACGCAGGATAATTTATTTCTTTAGATTTTCCAAAGTATCATTCAACTTCTTTATTTTCACAAATGGTTGAGCGTTGCATTTTTTAAACTTCCTGATTTTACCGTTTCCGTTTGGAAAGAATCGGGCAGGGCTTTTTTTAGATTTTTAATTTTAAAAAGATCCAAAAATCTTTCCCTGTTAAGGTGAATGAATTTTTGCTGAGTCAATCATATGATCAAAGAAGAAGATTTTGACGCTAATCTTGCCGGTGAGGATGGAGAAACGGAGGAGACAAAACGAAGCTGGTTTAAGCGTATAAAAAAAGGTATCCTTACTCCCACAAAAGATAAGGCGGATGCACCGGAAGGATTGTGGACCAAGTGCCCTTCCTGCAAATATACCTGTACGGTAAGCGAATTGAGGGAGAATTATTTTGTTTGTTCCAAATGTGATTATCATCACCGAATTGGCAGTGGTGAATATTTTGATATTCTATTTGATGATTCCCTGTATAAAGAATTATTTGACAATGTAGTGTCTAAAGATTACTTAGGCTTTGTAGACCTTAAGCCCTACCACAAGAGATTAGAAGAAACCTATGCAAAAACAGATATTCATGATTCCATCACTGTAGCTCACGGTAAGGTAAATGGAAATGACCTGGTGGTGGCCTGTATGGATTTTGAATTTATTGGAGGAAGCCTTGGCAGTGTGATGGGTGAAAAAATTTCCCGTGCCTGCGATTATTGTATCCGGCATAGCATTCCTTTTATGATCATCAATAAAAGCGGTGGGGCCCGTATGATGGAGAGCGCTTTTGCATTGATGCAATTAGCTAAAACATCGGGAAAATTATCACAACTTACCGATAACAAAATTCCTTATATTTCGCTATGCACAGATCCTACTTTTGGCGGAACCACCGCATCTTTTGCGATGCTGGGCGATATCATCTGTGGCGAACCTGGCGCCCTTATTGGCTTTGCAGGGCCCCGGGTGATTAAAGAAACCATTAAAAGAGACCTGCCCGAAGGATTTCAGCGAAGCGAGTTTCAACTGGAGCACGGTTTTTTAGATTTTATAGTACACCGTAAAGAGCTGAAGGAAAAGATGGCTACTTTACTGGTATTGTTTAAGCAGTAAACTACACCTGTTTTTTGAGATTCCCTTTTCGGGAAAACCGGCTTTATTATTTTGTACCAATGCGGCTATATGAAACTGTTCCCGCATCAAAAACAAAACTGCCTGGTAAAGAAATTATACATTAAATAACCACCCATAATTATCTTACATTTAATTCCAGGAGATTCCCTGTTTGCGATAAGCAATTTTCCCGTAGGATAACGCAGAAAAGATACTTAACCCCATCTTACGGTAAGTGACGATTTATCCGGCTGCAAATGTTTTTACAAAATGGCCATCCGGAGAAATTGCATAGTGGTATAAACCAGTCAATATTTCAAAATATAATCACATGAAAATACACAGATCATTCACCGGGTTATTAGTGCTGATAATATTATTTTTTAATACAGCCAGTGCGCAAAAAAACAAACCGCAACAAAATTTCAAACCCAGTTTTGAATCGTTCAAAGCATACAGGATACCCGAATGGTTCCGCGATGCAAAGTTCGGTATCTGGTCTCATTGGGGGCCGCAGGCTGTACCACGGCAGGGAGACTGGTATGCCCGAAATTTGTATATGCAAAATGGACCAAGCTGGGCGAGCAATACCTATAAATATCATTTGCAACACTACGGGCATCCATCAAAGTTTGGTTATAAAGACATTATCCCATTATGGAAAGCAGAAAAGTGGGACGCCGGGCAGTTGATGGCTTTGTTTAAAAAGGCAGGCGCTAAATATTTTGTGAGCATGGGTACGCACCACGACAACTTTTTTTTATGGAACTCCAAAATCCACAAATGGAACGCAGTGAAAATGGGGCCTAAAAAAGATATAGTGGGTATCTGGCAAAAAGCAGCTAAAAAAGAGGGGCTTCGTTTTGGCGTGTCAGAACACCTCGCAGCAAGTTATACCTGGTTCCAGGCCAGTCGCGGCGCGGATACTTCCGGGACATTAAAAGGAGTTCCTTATGATGGCAATGATCCGCAATACCAGGACCTCTATCATACAAAAGCAGCCCCTGCTGATAAAGGATGGTTAACTAAAAACACCGAATGGCAAAAAGAGTGGTTAGCCAGGATAACGGAACTGGTGGATAATTATCATCCCGACTTATTATATTCCGACTGCGCATTTCCGTTTGACTCGATCGGCAGGCAAATGGTGGCTCATTTTTATAATAGTAATATGGCAGTTAATAAAGGCAGGTTAGAGGCTGTGTATAATTGCAAACAAGCTTCGCAGGGTATGTGGGCAGAGGATTTGGAACGGGGCGTAATGGATAGCATCGCAGCTTTTCCCTGGCAAACAGATACATCCATCGGCGATTGGTTTTACCGCGAAGGTCAAAAGTATAAATCAGCTTCGGAAATCATACAAATGCTGGTGGATATTGTAAGTAAAAATGGCAACCTGCTGATTAATATCGTTCAGACACCCGAAGGTGATATTGAGGCAGATATGATTAAAACCTTAGATGATATTGGTAAGTGGACTGCCATCAATGGCGAGGGCATTTATGGTAGCCGGCCATGGAAAGTTTATGGTGAAGGACCTTCGACTGTTCAGAAACAGGAAAAGGGCCAGTTTGCGGGTGTTAAAGATGTACGCAAATATCAACCGTCTGATGTTCGTTTCACTACCAAAAACGGCAATTTATATGCTTTTCTTTTAGAAAAACCCGTAACAGATATCAGCCTTAAAACATTGGGCTTATCATCAGCCATAGCGCAAAAAGTTAAATCAGTTGAAATGCTTGGCTCAACAGAAAAAATAAGCTGGACACAAAATAACGATGCATTGGTAATTACCCAACCTGTAAATATTGCGATAAAACACGTAATGGGTTTTAAAATAAGTTTTTTACAAAATGAATGAACTGTGATTTCGTAGGATCATGCCGCGGCCTGATCCTACGAATACGATTAATTGTATTTTTGCAAAAAAATAAAAAATTGGAAATCAGCAACCGCAAGGCATATCACGAATTTTTTTTTGAAGGAAAATACATTGCCGGCCTGGTGCTTGCAGGAACAGAAATTAAAAGTTTACGGGCAGGCAAGGCCAGTTTCAATGATAGCTATTGTTATTTTGACAAAGGTGAATTGTATGTGAAAAGCCTGCACATATCTGAGTATAGCTTTGGCACCTATAATAATCATGAGCCGATGCAGGAGCGAAAATTACTACTGAATAAACGGGAACTC
The DNA here is from genome assembly GCA_014379625.1 of Ferruginibacter sp. GTDB lineage: Bacteria > Bacteroidota > Bacteroidia > Chitinophagales > Chitinophagaceae > Ferruginibacter. The sequence goes on from JACMLJ010000065.1 coordinate 108,859, forward strand.
CGCAAACTCGAAGCCAAGACAAAAGAGAAGGGATATTCGATCATCCCGCTAAAAATTTTCCTTACGGAAAAAGGATTTTTTAAAATGGAAATAGGCCTGGGCAAAGGTAAAAAGATATATGACAAAAGGGAAAGTATCAAGGAAAGAGAAACAGACAGGGATATCAAAAGAAAATATGGCATCTAAATTGTCCCACCCTCCTGCAACCTTTTGTTTGGTTGTAGGTTAGTGACACAGTGCTAACCTCCTGAAAAAAGAATGTACCTTTACCAGGCGGATATATTCGGCGTTGTTTTAAAAACCAGGCATTCCATAAATTTTACACGATTACAATGAACCAGAAGAATATCAGAATTGAGGTAATGAACTTTCTTGGCCAAAAGATTGATAGCATCATTGAAGAATTTTTAAAAAAGATAGATACCAACTGGCAACCAGCGGATTTTTTGCCGGATAGTTCTTCAGAAAATTTTGGTGCAGAGATAAAGGAACTACAGGAGCAATGTAAAGAATTGCCTTACGATTACCTGGCGGTTCTGGTTGGAGATATCATTACAGAAGAAGCGCTACCTACCTACCAGAGCTGGCTGACGGATGTGGAGGGCATTGATAAAATGGAGCCCCAGGGATGGAGTAAATGGGTAAGAATGTGGACAGCGGAAGAAAACAGGCATGGTGATCTTCTCAATAAATTTATTTATTTGTCGGGCAGGATCAACATGAAACAAATGGAGATCAGTACCCAATACCTGATCGCTGATGGCTTCGATATCGGAACGGGCAGGGATCCTTATAAAAATTTCGTATATACCTCCTTCCAGGAGATCGCTACTAATATCTCTCATCGACGAACAGCCACCATCGCCAAAACCCATGGTTGCGCCCAACTGTCTAAAATATGCGGCGTAATCGCCTCTGATGAAGCCAGGCATGCCAAAGCCTATAAAAGTTTTGTAGCTAAAATATTTGAAATTGATGCCAGTGAAATGATGCTGGCATTTGAAGATATGATGCGTAAAAAGATTGTAATGCCCGCGCATTTTTTACGCCAGTCGGGCGAAAAGATCGGCCAGGCTTTTGATCATTTCAGCGATGCTGCCCAGCGCCTGGGGGTTTATACCAGTTGGGATTATACCGATATTTTAGAATCACTAATTAAAGAATGGAATATTGGAAATATCAGCGACTTAAACGGAAAAGCAGAAAAAGCAAGGGACTACCTGATGGCCCTACCCGACCGCTTTAGAAAAGTAGCAGGCAGAAGCCAGAAAGCGCCGCTTGAATACCAGTTTAACTGGATAAGGTAAGCCCGCCTGCAAACCAAAGGGGATTCCTGGATCATTAAACTGGTTGAAACTTTTCTATCATCATTGCCGGTAAAACTAATGCTTTCCACAGACATCATCTTCAGCAGGGGATGGTGCTTATCAGGGTTTAAGAATAACTCCCCTTCATGGGATGAGGCTAACATTCACTCAAACTAATCGGGATATTTACCGCGAGTCCGCCATCTGCTGTTTCCTTGTATTTGCTGTTCATATCGAGAGCGGTGTTCCACATAGTTCTTATCACCCCATCCAAACTCACTTTGGCAAAATCGGGTGAACTTTGTAAGGCCAGCTGGCTTGCGGTGATTGCTTTGATGGCCCCCATCGTATTTCGTTCAATACAAGGTATCTGTACTAAACCGCCGATCGGGTCGCAGGTTAATCCAAGATGATGCTCCATCGCTATTTCCGCTGCCATTAAAGTCTGCCGCTGTGTACCTCCCATACATTCTGTTAGGGCCGCCGCAGCCATTGCACTGCTTACGCCAATTTCGGCCTGGCAACCACCCATTGCAGCCGATATGGTAGCACCTTTTTTAAAGATACTGCCTATCTCTCCCGCAGTTAATAAAAATTGTATGATCTTTTCTTCGTTGCCACCATCACAAAAACTAACATAATATTGAAGTACAGCCGGTATTACTCCGGCAGCGCCATTGGTAGGCGCTGTAACCACCCTTCCAAAAGAGGCATTTTCTTCATTGACTGCCAGGGCAAAACAACTTACCCAGTCTAATGTGTATTTAAAATCGTTTCCCCCCTCCCGTATGTGGGCTATCCAATTGTTGTACCCGGTGTACGTACGATCGTTCATTAGCCGCTTATTCAACAGGAACCCGCGTCGTTTAACATTGAGTCCGCCTGGCAGGATGCCCTCTGTATGGCAGCCCCTGTAAATACATTCTTTCATCACCCGCCAGGTGTTCATTACCTGTTCACTTACCTCCTTTTCTGATCGCCAGGTTAATTCATTTTCCATCACCACTTCACTGATGCTCATACCCGTCTTCATACACCAGTGTAAAAGATCATTCGCTGTATTGATGGGGAAAGGCAGTGTGGGCTGGTTCTTCCCTTCATCCAACTCTCCTTCTTTTACTACAAAACCGCCGCCTATGGAATAATAGGTTTCGGCTAATGTTTCCTGGTTGCTCAAACGCACTAAAAAGGTTAATGCATTGGGATGAAAGGGCAATGATTCTGCAAATAAAAATTCAATGTCAGCGGAAGGATCAAAATCGATTTCATGCCGGCCATTCAACAATAATTTCTTAGTGTCCCTGATATCATTCATTTTGGCGGCAATCCGGTTGATATCAAAAGTTACCGGGTCATCGCCGCTTAAGCCCAACTGAACAGCAACATCGGTTCCGTGCCCTATACCTGTTTTTGCAAGTGAACCATATAGTAATACTTCGATATTTTCTACGTACCGCAAAATGTTTTTTTCGTCCAGCGATCGTAAAAATCGCAAAGCAGCTTTCCAGGGTCCAAGCGTATGACTACTACTTGGCCCTATACCGATCTTGAACATATCAAATATGGAAATCGCTTCGTGGCTCAAAAGCTGGCATTTTTATTTATTGAACATTGACCAGTTCTATAGTAAATATTAAATTAGAGTTGGCGGGTATAGAACCGTTAGACGAACTTCCATAACCTAATGAGGGTGGAATGTATAATGTAATAGATCCTCCTTTCCGGATCAGGGGAATACCGATTTGCCATCCGGCAATTAATTGTCCCAGTGTAAATGATACGCCATTTGGGTTATTGGTATTGCTGTTTTCAAAAGTGGTGCCGTTTGTTAAACTGCCCACATACTTAACCGTTACATCAGAACACACACCTGGTGTACTGCCTGACCCGGCTACATTTACTTTGTAAAAAACACCGCTGGCATGTTGCGTATACACCAGTGAATTGGCATCAAGGTATGTTTTTAAGCTGCTGATTTCAGCGGCACTTGCTACTGCGGTGGTAGTAGTATAACCGCATTTATCAGATTTGCTGCAGGCTGCAAACACTAAAGGCAGGGCCAGCATAAAAAATAGTTTGGTTCGCATGTTTGATTGTAATTAATGAATATTTGTTTGATTGACAGATTTATTTTCTTTTGATTTTAATTCTTTATATAACTGTTCATTCATTTCCCATTTGTATTGCATCCTGAAATATGAATAAAAAAGCACTACCCCCATGGTTGCAATAACAGCGGTTACGAACATTCCCGGGGATGTTCCGGATATTTTCATATACCAGTCTGGTATGAAAACCCTTACCACTACCACCAACAAAATTATCGGAAGGCCAAACAACAGCGCCATGGGAAATCCCCTCGTAATTTTACTAGTAAAAGTATTTTCAATTTCCCTGTTACGTTCCCAATAGCGAAGAAAGGCTATTTCTTTTTCGCTGATCATTTTGTAAAGTTAACCATTTAATAGATTGTAGTTTTGCAAATTGCTGAATATTAAGTAGGTTTGAATCTACCAAATATTTTTTTGTGAAAATAGAACAACTCATCGTTCAATATCTGTACATCAGCAAACAAGTGACACTCCAGGGCATTGGTACTTTTAAATTGGATCCCCTGGTAGTTTTGCCAGCCGAAAATGACAAGGATAAAGGTTTTGAAATGCCGGAAAATGCTTTTCAGTTTGAATACAATTTAAAGGCTGGTGAAGATGAGGGATTAGTTAAATATATTGTACAGCATACCAGGAAAATATTACCCCTGGCGTCCGCTGACCTTGACTCCTACGCTATCCTCGCAAAACAATTTTTGAATATCGGTAAGCCACTTGTTATAGAAGGCGTAGGAACTGTACAAAAAAATCAACAGGGAAATTACCAATTCACCCCGGGCCTTTTCATTACTCCTAAAATTGATGACTACCCAAAACAGTTAAGAGAAAAAAGAGATGAAAGTGTATCGTTTGAGAGCGAGGGCAAAACAAATCATAGCCGCAGAAATTTACAGGTTGCGATTGTTGTGCTTGTAGTGATCCTGTCGGGTTTAGGAATTTATTATTTACTAATGGATAAAAACCCAAACGAACGGGCACCATTAGCGCAAACAGTAGTCATAGCAGATACCGCCGCTGCGGATACGCTTAAAGCACAAACAGATACCACAACAATGATTTCGGCCCCCGCCATTCCATCAGATAGCAATAGTTTTAAGATTGTACTAAAAACATACCCTTCGTCCGAATCGGCACAAAAAGCTTTTAAAAGACTCAGTACCTATGGCCACAAACTGGTAGTGCTGAAAGCAGATTCTTTGAATTACGAATTAGCCATGCCGTTTAAAAACCCCCTGTCAGATACCGCAAGGGCCAAAGATTCGCTGCGCAGGTTTTTTGGGGGTAAGCCTTATATAAAACTGTAATGGGTGCATTTCTCAGATTATCGCCCCTATGTAAGGCTCAGTAAGAGTGAACAGCCTTCCCGCTTAGTTGTGCATTGTTTATGAAAAAGATACCTTTTCAAAAAGCTGTTCCCGTATTTTGGCTATTGGTATTGACCGAACTACTGGCAATCCAAACTGGTTCCTGGTGGCTGCATTATTTTACAAAACCATTGCTGATGCCAACACTGGTACTATTATTACTTTGCCCAGGTGTTGCGGCAGGAAATACGAAAATAGTTGTTGCGGGCTTATTTTTTTCGTGGATGGGCGATGTATTCCTGTTATTTGAATCCCGTCACACGTTTTTTTTCATTGCAGGACTTTCCTGCTTTTTTATTACCCATGCCTGTTATATTGTTTACTTTCTTTCAACCCCGTCTGCAGCAGTATCCCTTTTGAAAAATCAACCGGGCTATATTGTGCTGATCCTGCTTTATGGATTCGGGCTTGTATGGTTACTGTTTCCATACTTGGGCGAACTAAAAATACCGGTAATCTTATATTCAGCTGTTATTTGCTGTATGTTGCTTTGCAGCCTGCACATTTATTTAAAAGTACCATCGCCCGCTAACAGGTATTTTGTATCAGGCGCAGTGTTATTTGTATTGTCGGATTCCCTGCTGGCGGTCAATAAATTTTACAATCCCCTGCCCTTTGCCGGTATCTTGATCATGCTCAGTTATTGTGCAGCACAGTATTTTATTGTAACAGGTGTCATAAAAAGCTATGAGAGAAGAAATCATTTTAAGTAAAAAAGTAATCCTGCCTGTAAGGCCATTTATTACCGAAGTTATTTCATAAAGGATTACTCCCCTATATTAAATAAAAGCTTCAAAAATAAAGGCCGTCTTAAAATAATATTTTAAGACGGCCTGGTGATTAAGGGGTATGGATTTAAAGAAATTAATTCTTATCAATAACCTCTGCTATTTTAAAAAGAATAAACTGCTCCGCTGCCCGCAACACGTGACGTTACAACTTAAGTCAGAATATGTTAGGGCACCATTATTTTTCCATGATATAGTTTTTCTCCCTGGCTTTGTACAGAAAGCAAATAAATTCCTTTCTGCAGCGGCTTCTTTATTTTATAAATGCTGGTTTCCCTGGTCAGGACTATCTTTTGAGAAGACATTTTTTTACCATCTAACCCATAGATTTCAATAGCACCATTACCGGCCATTGCGCCGGAAGTTTGAAGATAAATGTAATTTCCATCCATATAGTGGCGGACCTTTAACCCCCCGTTTAAATTCAACTTCACTTGTATAGTATTGTAGGTATTGACTTGTCCGTCTTTGTCTGTTTGTGAAATGCGGTAATAGTTAGTGTTATATGGTTGCTGATCTGTAAAGGAATAATAGTGTTCAGCCGTTCCGGTTCCTTTTGTTGCATTTACCATTGTCAGTACTTCAAAGCTTTGACCATCCATGCTTTTTTGAACGGTGAAGAAGCCATTATTCATTTCATCAGAAGTACCCCATTCAAGCAATACATTTTTTTGTACAGGCTTGCCCCTGAAATATAACCACTTAACAGGGAGCGGCCTGCAGTCACCAAAAGGTGAGATAACATTTATTGAAGAAGTACTACTTAAAGCCCCACCGGTGGTAAGTGCTCTTCCATTTATTAATACCCCTGTAGTTAAGGCAATTGCGCCGCTGTTGCACACAATTGTTCCGTTAAAAACCGAGTTGTCATTAATACCCACGGCGCCATCAACCATCCAATACACATTTTTTGCCTGTGTCCCGTTGATCAGCAATACTTTTGAATTAACACTTGTTTGAAGGGCCCCTTTTATTTTTATCAGGAATACCGCATCGGCATTACCTTCCGCATTCAGGTAGAGTGAATCAGTAAATGTTGTAGCGCCATTCATGAGGTAAGTATGCGGAGTAAGCACCAGGTTTCTTCCAAACTGGGCAGGGTACAACAAAATAATATCTTCAGAGAGTGTGTTGAGGTAAGAATAGGCGGTAAGCAGGTCGGCTGCGGCCTGGCTGGTAGAGACATCGGGTATGGGATGAATCGTGCCATTAACCAGCAAAGGATTAAAGCCGGTGGTTAAACCCACATTTGTTCCCACATCACCCGTTAAATTAGAGGTACCGTTATTGGTAACACCTCCGTTACCAGAAAATATTGCATAACAACCCGCGGAACCAAGGTTTGGAGCAGTTGGCCCCGCCAGTTGTACTTTTCCGCAGCCGGGTGGTGTATAGGCAAACACGCCATCAAGCGTTACTGCTCCTGTTGTCGAAAGTGCCCTGCCTTCCAACGTATCGTTTGTATTCAAATGAATTGCGCCATTGTTGGCAACAATGGTACCTTTCATAAAGGTTGCTGTAGCTATGTTTACTTCCCCCTCCACCTTCCAAAACACATTACAAGACTGTGCCCCATTGATCAATTTGACTTTGGAAGCAGCGTTTGCAGAAAAAGCTGCCCCGATTTTAAAAATAAATACGGCACCTGCATTGCCCTCCCCGTTTAAAATAAGGTTCCCGCTCAAAGTAGTTACTCCCGCTATGCTGTATACACCCTTGATAAGGGTGTCTCCGTTTCCAAGTAAAGGCGCCAGGAAAAAATCAGGAATTGCGCTATTCAATTGACCGTATGCTATTAGCAAATCTGATGCAGCCTGTCCACTTGCGCCATCACCATCGTGCATCACACCATTTACATTACCGAAACCAGTACTGGATCCATTGTTAGTACCTACATTTCCTGTTACCTGAGAAATTCCGCTGTTGGTTACCGCTCCGTTACTGGTAAAAAGTTCAAAATTAGCCGCAGTGCCTAAATTAGGAGCCGTTTGGGCAAAATTTACATTTGAAAAAGATAAGAAACTAACTGCGGTTAAAATAAAGAGTAGATTTTTTTTCATGGTTTGGATTTAATTTCCGGTTAAATATAATATCACAAAGTTGGCCCCCTTTGCAGGATTATTTGTTACATAACTATGATTAAATTTTACATAATTCATACTTTTCCGCGATTGTTCCTGCGCGACTACCTGTGGTAATTTTCAAGAATGGCGCAGTCATTTTTTTAACAGGGTATTATAGTCAGTTAAGCAGTAAAAAGGGGTCTAACTCAATATAACACAGGTTCCAAGACTATCTTGATGATTCAATTGACTAAATTCTATATATCAAAATTATTAGCGATATCCCTGAACTCCTTTAACTTATTGAACGCATGCAACCCTCTTGAAATTTAAGCTGTCATCCATTAAACAGATTATGAAATCCTCCACTTTTTTTTTAGTCGCATTAATATTTTTGGTTATGGCTGCCTGTAAAAAACAGACCCATCCACTGAACGAAAATTATATTCCGGTAAATAAGTGCCAGTCATATACTATCAGTGGAAACACAGTTACCGTTTGCCTGGATTCCGTTATCCAGGATTCGCGTTGTCCGGCGGATGCCGTTTGTATATGGCAGGGAATAGCGGCTGCACGCTTCGCAGTAAACACAGCAAATACAGATCACTTGATTAGGTTGGCCACTACCAAACTGGCGGGATATAATCGGGACACTACGATTGCAGGTTTCAAAATTGAATTTATCGCCCTGTTGCCCCAAAATAAACTGGCCAGCCCCGTTGATTACAATGAATATATTGCGGAAGTAAAAATCACGAAGCCTTAATTTATAATAAGGTTACTAACATTTTTCAAGCGCCTGAAATATATCTCCTAAGATATCATCAACATGCTCCAGCCCCACCGAAATGCGTATAAGGCCCGCCGTTATGTTAGTCGCCAACCGTTCTTCTTCGGTTAGTTTAGCGTGGGTGGTACTGGCCGGATGAGAGGCAATACTGCGGGTGTCACCCAGGTTGGCAGTAAGGGATAGCATTTGCAGGCTATTCAAAAATGTACGGCCGCTTTCCAGTCCGCCGGTTAAATCAAAACACACAATACCACCGCCATTTTGCATTTGCCTGGTTGCAATGTGATACTGCGGATGGCTGGGCAGGAAGGGGTATTTTAAAAAACTTATTTTAGGATGATGCTCAAGCGCCTTCGCGATGTGCAGTGCATTCTTTGCATGCCTTTCCATACGCACGTCAAGTGTTTCGAGGCTCTTGCTTAATACCCAGGCATTAAAAGGAGATAGGGCTGGTCCGGTGCTGCGGCAGAATAAATAGATTTCCTGTATGAGTTCTTTTTTGCCTACAATAACACCTCCCAGTACCCGTCCTTGGCCATCGAGCCATTTGGTGGCGGAATGAACCACCAGTTGGGCCCCAAAATCAATAGGGCGCTGGTTGACGGGCGTGGCAAAACAATTATCTACATTTAAAATAAGCTTGTATTTTTTGGCCAGGGCGCTTACCCTTTCAAGATCAATGATCGCCAGGCCGGGGTTTGTTGGCGTTTCGATATAGATCATTTTTGTGTTGGGCCGTATGGCCGCCTCCCATTCATCCGGTTTATCGGCACTTACATAACTGAATTCAATCCCGTAATTGGGCAAATATTTTTTGATCACCGAATGTGTACTCCCAAAGATGGAATTGCATGACAGGAGGTGGTCACCTTTTTTCAGGAGCGCCATAAATGAAGCAAATACCGCACTCATACCGGAAGAAGTTGCATAGCCGGCTTCGGCGCCTTCAAGCGCTACCATTTTATCTGTAAATTCTTTTACCCCGGGATTACTAAACCGGCTATAAATATTATCATCGGTTTCATCCGCGAAAGCTGCCCTCATTGCTTCGGCGTCATCAAAACAAAAACTACTGGTAAGAAACATGGGGGTGGAATGTTCCATTTCGCCGGTGTGTGCAGTTTGTATGCGGATGGCTTTTGTTATCGGGTTCATGTTAGGTGTTTAAAACCATCCCCACCCTTTCCCGACCAAGAGAAAAAATGAAAGGATGCCCATTCCTGCTCTCCTAAAAGGGAAGGAGGCGGAGTGGCAGTTTAAAAATAATAATACTTACATCCTTGCCGAAAGGAAGAAATTTGAATGGAGCGGTTGAAAATTAAAAGAACTAAGTATTTTATCAGTGAATTAGACCGTACACCCACTCTATAGCGTACTATGATATCGAATGACGATTTAATTTGTGTTACTTGAAACCGGAATTTGTAAATAACTTTAAAACTCACCCGGGAACCCGCCTTTACTGACTGTGGGCTAAATTTCCTTAGGAGCAGGGGCATTCACCCTTACCTCCCAGCTTAAATTGGTTCCGCCGCGCCTGAGTGTTTCCGCCACGGAACAATATTTTTTCATAGATAATTCGCAGGCCCTTTCTGCCTTGTCAATATCAATATCACCAGTTAGGTTGAACACAATTTTTACATTTTGCCAAAGGGAAGGATCATTACCGCTTTCCCGCTCTCCTTCTATCTTCATGGAAAACTGATCGATCACCTGCCGCTGCTTTTTTAAAATCATCACAATATCAATTCCACTGCATCCCCCCATCCCCATCAATAATACCTGCATCGGGCGAATCCCGAAGTTTACGCCCCCGCTTTCCGGGCTGGTGTCCATTTGTATAGCATGGCCGTTGGCATCAGACGCTTCAAAGCCGAAATCGCCTTCTATTCTATTTACATTTATTTCTATCATTTCGCAATATTTTTACAAATATAATTGCTGCAAGCCTTTACTTTGTATTTTTTACCTGTATACTTACTGAATGGAGTTTTTTCATTACCCGAATCATATCAAACTGGAAGGTGGCAGCTCATTAAACGAACTAACCATTGCTTATACCACTTATGGCAAAATGAACGCGGATAAAAGCAACGTAGTATGGATCTGTCATGCGCTCACGGCCAATTCAGATGCCGCAGACTGGTGGAATGGGGTGGTGGGAAAAGACCATGTAGTTGACCCTGAAAAGTATTTTATTGTTTGCGATAATATACTGGGCTCCTGCTATGGAACCACAGGACCACTGAGTATCGATCCTGTTACCAAAGCGCCATATTATAGTTCCTTTCCTTTAATTACGATCAGGGACATGGTAAATGCGCATATCCTTTTACGCCGGCACCTGGGAATTGAAAAAATATTTTTGCTGATGGGCGGCAGTATGGGTGGGTACCAGGCAATGGAATGGTGTATAATGGAAAAAGATATCATTGAGCATTTATTTTTACTGGCAACTTCGCCCACCGAAAGCGCCTGGGGCATTGCCACCCATGCAACCCAGCGGCTGGCGATTGAGGCAGACTGTACCTGGCTTTCACCATCAAGGGAGGCCGGTGCAAAAGGGCTAAAAGCGGCAAGGGCAATCGGTATGCTTACCTACCGCAATTACAGGATAATGGTGCAGCAACAGTCTGATCCCGATTTTGAGAAACTGAATAACTATAAAGCTGCCTCCTATATCAGTTACCAGGGCGATAAATTAGTACAGCGTTTTAATGCTTACAGTTACTGGCTGCTTACCAGGAGTATGGACAGTCACCATATTGGCAGGGGAAGGGGCGGTCATGTAGAACGGGTTCTGATGGGCATTACACAAAAAACCCTCATCATCGGCATCAGCAGTGATATTCTTTGCCCGGTGGCGGAGCAACAATTTCTTACCGATCACCTTCCCAATGCAACCCTCATTGTAATTGATTCAGATTATGGTCATGATGGCTTTATGGTAGAATCGAAAATTATATCCCAACACCTGGCCGGGTGGCTGAGTTAAGGTCGCCGGATTTTTTGTATAAAGTGTATCCGGCCTTTTGAAAGCCGGTCAACTTTTACATACACTTATTTTAATTGCGCCAAATTAAAAAGTTCGTACCATTCTTCTTGGGATAGTTTTATTTCAGCAGCCGTTGCCGCATTTTTAATTCTTTCTTCATTGAGCGAGCCTATTATTGGCAGAGTTCCCAATTGCATTAACCAGGCTACTGCAGTTTGTTCAATATTGGCCTTGTGTTTTAACCCTATCTCCAATAATTTCGACCTCAGTAATTCCGATTTCGGATCCGATCCATTTAGTATCCTTCCCCCCGCCAAAGGGGCCCAGGCCAGCGGTTTACTATACCGTTGTTTAATAAAATCCAGCCTTCCGTCTTCAATTGCGGATATGTTTAACAAATTCAATTCAACATGATTGGTTACAATGGGTACTGTTAAATAAGAGGCCAGTTGCTGGTGCTGGAATACACTGAAATTAGAGACCCCGATACTTTTAATTTTACCCTGCTTCACCAACTGCATTAATGCTTTGGCGGTAGATTCAAGCTCGCTTAAATGATCCACATGGTCCAGTAAAAAAACATCTAAGTAATCTGTGCCCAGGCGTTGCAGTGAATTATTTACACTGCTGGTGATATGATCTGCGGATGTATTGTAATAAGTGAACCCGTTAGCCGACTTGCAAATACCACATTTACTGAACAGCACAACCTGCTCCCGCTTAAAGGAATTATTTTTTAAGACTTCCCCGAAATATTTTTCAATCGTAAAATCACCATAGATATCCGCATGATCAAAAGTGTTGATACCCAACTCCAGGCAAAGATGTACGATCGTCTCAATTTTCGCTACGGTTTCATTGCCTTCATCCTTCCACCGCCAAAATCCATAAATTGCTTCCGAAACTTTTGGACCCGAATCACTTAAGTATACATTTTTCATAATGTTGCTACAATTTAATACCACCTCACTATGCAATAAAGCGCGGAAGCTATTTCATCAAACCTTTATCATTCAGGCCGGATAAAGAACTTCGTGAGCGGATAGCTGCAATTTACAGAAATTGGTATGCAAATTTAATATCGGACAAAATAAATGTTGAAAACGGGAATGATTACCTGCGAATTTGCAAAACAAAAAAGGGCAGTATAAAAATACCGCCCCTGACGATTGATTGCAATTAAACACTAAAAAAAGACGCCACGGATGGATTCGAACCATCGTAAAAAGTTTTGCAGACTTTAACCTAACCGCTCGGCCACGTGGCTGTGTAAACTTTTAATAGTTTCTCTTTTTTGATCATTCAACTATTAGCTGCTCACGTTTTTTTTTGACCCGCTTTCCTTCGCAGGTCTAAATTCTGAAAATAAAACACCCGCACCGTATGCAGGTTCCTGTATCTATTACCAGCAGCCAGTTGCTGAAACAGGTTCATGTAGCCTACCTGTATATTACTGTGTTCATCTGCCTGGTATTTGAATCCCAAAAAGAAGCGGTTCTGGTCAAAATAATTATTTACTATTTGCTTACCGAAATTGATATGCACTTCATCATTTACAACTAGGGATAAACTATTGGGCACGATGCCTTTTTTACTGAAAGGTACATCGTACCAAAAATTGTAGCGTATTTTGAAATTAAAATTATTGCCATCCGCCAGTGTGGAATCATTTAAAATTTTCCTCCGGTACCGCTCTTCCAGCCTGAACCATTGCATCATTCTTTTTTTACCATACTTAGTGTGCCACTGGATTTGCTGCCAGGGGCGATGTTCCGGCTGCGTTATTTTTTTGTGCGCATCAGCGGGATAAATACTGATATAAGCATACCCTGCGGTAAGTTTTGTTACATCATTTACATAATAGGTTAAACCCAGTCGCACAATGCTTTGTGAAAAATTATTGACAAATTCTTCTTTGGTACGCAAATGAAGATCGGCCCAGATACCCCATTTATTGCTTAGCCTTGCCTGGTTAAAATAACCCAGCCAAACCTGGTTGATATCTTCAGTGCTTTTGGCGCTTTGTGCTTTTGTTGACAAAGCAAGGACCATCACCCCGAGACAGCATAAAATAATTCTTCGCATTGTATTATTATTTTGGTTGAAAAACAGAAGATCCTCCATCCCCCGCTTAAACAGATGAAAGCGCTAATGGTTCGGTGTAAACAACCCTTCCACAGTAACAGCCACATAATACAAAGCCCCAATTGTTGGCCCCCCTGCGTATTGAAGCCGCCTGTTATTCAGCACATTGGTACCGCCTATTTTAATGGTAGATTTTACCTTAGGAACCCGGTAGGTAACCTGGGCATCTATATTGTTGATAGGATCAATTTCGCCTGTTACCAGCGGACTTTCCCAAAGGAAACTATTCTGCCATTTCCATACAATATTAAACCCTACGTTCCGGGTTATGGCCCTGTTACCGAATGATAAGTTAGCCGTCCAGTCTGGCGTATTGAACCCTGTTATAAACAGATCCGGCGTAGGATTACCCTTGATTTTATTATAATTCAGGTTCCCGGAAAAGGTAAAGGTTTTATAAAAATTATACGTTAAGCCAAGGGAAGATCCATAGGTAGTATACTTATTTTTAGCGTTGGTATAAACCCGGTAGCGTTCCTGTCCTTTACTGGCGGCGTTACCGTTACCTGCTGTGGTTGCATCCCGGTTCCTGTCTACCATCGCAATCACTCCAGCATCCGAACCGAGGGTTTCACCAATTGGCACAAATACCTGTACCTGTCCAAGAAAGCCGTCATAGATATTTGTGTAAGCATCAAAATCAATAAATAGTTTGTTGTTAAATAACCCGCTCTTATAACCAACTTCAAAGGAATTAATTCCTTCGGGGCGACCATCCGGCAAATCACCAGGTTGTAGTAAATTTTTATTGGCCAGGGCTGCGGCATCCGAATTACCGGCCAGCCTGACGGCCGCATTAAAGGCAGCTACTGACGATTGGGTATAGCTATTTTCGCGGTAACCTAATCCCTCATTAATCACGGGCAAAATGCCAACTCTTTTTACCCGGCCATTATTTACATAAGATAAAGCCTCAAACAATGCAGGGAAACGATACCCCTGCTGGAAAGTAAAACGGAAATTGTGTTTTTCCTTTAGGGTATACACTGCCGCCAGGCGGGGCGTTAGTTTGGTAGAAAATTCAGGATTATAATCCGCACGCAAGGAGCCCCATAATTTCAGGTGCTCGTTGAATAATGTTTTGGTTAATTGTAAAAATCCACCGAATTTTTTGTAGTAGGTATTGCTGCCAAAACTCCCATCTGCCAACGCGGAATTTCTATCGGCAATGGGTCTTTTAAAATCAACAAAATTATTTCCATCAGGGATTAATTCATACGCACGGGCATCGGCTCCCACCAACAAGCTGAAATATTTTACCTGCTTCGTAAGATCCAACTGACCTTCGATATGGTATAAATTACTTTTTTGTACCAGGGCCGCGCCACCGGTTGCAGGCGCATTTGGAATAGTTCCGGATTTGATATCCCAGTTATTGATCTGTACGATGGAATCTCTTACGGTGTTAAACCGTTGTGTACCGGGAACAACCCTGCTGGCATCAGCCTGCTGGCGGGCATATTGAGTTGCCGCCACAAGGTTGGCAGAAGTTAACGCGCCACCATGATCTGTAGCATAGGCATTTAAAGCTGCTTTATATTTGGCACCCCAAACGCCAGCACTGCCACCTGAGTACAGGTCTAAATTATCAGCCAATGGCTTTACATTATAAGAGTCCCCTGAATTTTCCCTTGAGGTATAAGCCTTAACAGTGAAGTTGCTTCCCTTTAATTCCAACTGGTGATTTTGTACCACTACATTATCCAGTTTAATTTTATTTCCTCTCTGGAAAAGTCCATCCATTTTACCCCGCCGGTAAGTGTAGGTTAACTCTGTAGCCGGCCTGATCTTCCAGTGTAGCGCAAGATCAAATTTAAGGTTATCCACTTTGGGATCAACCAGGTCTTTTTCCCAATAACCTGTGCGGGCAACCGCCAATGTACGGTTTGCAACGCCATCAATATTTAAACCGGTAACAGATACGGTATTACTTAACTGCAGGGCATCATCGCCATATTTATTCCACCCGTCAAAAACTAAATTATTGGCCCCGCTTAATACCGGGTATGCAGGGTTAGCAGTGTTCCTGTTATTGGGATTTTGGTCCAGCCGGGTGTCCGATATCCAGTCTGTGCCACTCAGGTAACCAGCATTGATCTTAAAGGCGAATTTATTATTGAATGCCCTGGCATAGCGTATAGCTGTTTCAGTTAGTAAGGCGGGTGAATGATCGGTACCATCCACATGGTTTACCCCGATACGCTGAAAAACACTTAACCCCTGTGTTGTAAAAGGATTTTTTGTGATAAGGTTCGACATACCATTAATAGCATTCATACCATATAAAGCTGAGGCGGCGCCGGGTGTTATTTCAATACTTTGGATATCCAGTTCGGTTGGCCCGATGGCATTGCCCAGCGGTACACCCAATGTAGCCGCCTGCATATCGATCCCATCTACCAACTGCATAAACCGAAAATTATTGGGAATATTAAAGCCCCGAGTATTGGGCACTTTAAATGTGATGGAGGAAGTGGTTAATTGTACCCCCTTTACATTGCCCAACGCATCGTAAAAGGATGCGGCAGGGGTTTCCTTTAACGCCCTGATGTCTAATTTATCGATACTCACCGGAGATTTTAAGATTTTTTCTGAGGTCCGGCTTGCAGTAACCACCACTTCATTTGCAAGAAATGTCTGGCTGGTTAACTGTATCGCCAGTTTGGAATTCAGGTTTCTGATCTCAATTTCCTGCGGTGAAAAACCTACGGAAGAAATAACTACCCTGAACGGGAATTTCTGATTGATTACCAAAGAAAACCTGCCTGTTGAATCAGTAATGGTTCCTTTGGACGCACCCTTTACCGATATGCTCGCGGCAGCCAGCCCTTCCTGATTTTCTCCCACTACCCTGCCGCTTAAAATAGCGCTACCGTTGAGCTGTGCTGAAACTATCACTGGTATTAAAAATATGATTACTAATAAATTTTTCATTGTTAATAATTGTTGATTTTGGTTTGATTTTATATTTTATTGTACACTTTGTAAGAAGATCATTTACAACAACATCGGGATGCGGAATATTTTATCATTATATAATTTTGATTTTTTTTGTCTACTAATTTAGTGGACTAAATAAGTAAAAAAATAGTTACAGCATTTTTGATAATATTTTTAAGCTCCAGATGATCACCAGGATACCCAACAAAATAAAAGATGTTTTACGGGGCAACTTCCCTGCCAGCCTGGCCGCCAGCGGAGCGGCAATAAACCCGCCCAGTATTAAGGCTATGATGGTTTGCCAATGGCTAACCCCTAGTAACGTGAAAAAGGTAAATGCACTGGCAAGGGTAACAAAAAACTCGGTTAAACTAACCGTGCCAATCACAAACCGGGGGCTGCGGCCTTTGGTAATAAGTGTAGTGGTAACAATAGGCCCCCAACCTCCCCCACCAAAAGAATCTAAAAATCCACCCAGGCCGGCAAGCGGCCCATAGTGCCTGAATTTTTTTGGCTGGTTCAATTTACGGAATGCATTCAGGAATATTTTAACTCCGAGGAATAAGGTATAGGCCGCCATAATCGGTCGGATATAACTGCTGTATTTCTCCCCGAGGAAAACCAACAATAAAGCCCCGGCGATGGCCCCAATTACACCCGGTATCACCAATGCCTTAAATAATTTTTTATTTACATTACCAAATTTGTAATGGCTGTAACCCGAAGCGCCACTTGCAAACATTTCGGCCGTATGGATGCTGCCGCTGATGGCTGCGGGGTTGATACCGGTAGATAACAATATAGAAGCACTGGTAACACCGTAGCCCATCCCCAATGCGCCATCTACCAATTGGGCAAGAAATCCTGCAAGTACCATCCAGTGAAAATTCGGGTCGAGGGTTCGGTAAAATACAACTGCCTGGTCAGATATACCCCTGAATGGAATATAGGAAAAAATAAAATGCCCGATCAGCATCAGGGCAAATGCTGCTGCCGAATAAGTGGCTATTTTTTTCCAGCTTTTTTGATCCGGCTTCTCAGTATCCTCCGTTACTTCCTCTTCCTCCGCCGCTGCTACTTCAACTGTTACCGGTGTTTTTGCCACCAGCCCTTTAGTGAGTTCATTTAACTGCTTTACCTTTTCATCAAAATTTCCTTTGATATTATTTCTGATAAGCTGGATATTATTCAGCACGTTTTCCATTTCATCAGGCACCAGGTCGCCAATCACTTCTTTTAAACGTTTGGCGATGGTGGGAGATTTACCGTTGGTGGAGATGGCAATTTTGAGACTGCCTTTTTGAACGATCGAACCAAGGTAAAAATCACATAATTCGGGTTTGTCTGCGGCATTTACTAATTTACCTTTAAGTTTTGCATCCTCACTTACCTGTGTACTTACCTTTACATCATTAACGGCCACGATTACAATATCCGCTCCATCGATATCTGTTAACTGGTACGGACGTTCAATTAATTCTATTTTATTATTGTCTGCAACTAATTGTTTTATAGTATCACTGATTTGCGTGGCTACTATCCTGATATTGGCTGCGGGGGAATTTTGCAATACTACAGTCAATTTTTCCATGCCTACATAACCCCCTCCCACGATGAGCAATGATAAATTTTCCAATTTCAGAAATACAGGGAACAGCCGATTCCATGCCGGCGCGATTGCATCCGTTGCCGGGTTGACGGGTTCTGAAATTATCTTTTCATTCATACATTATCACCTGCTGATTACCGGTTTATGCGCTTAAAAATATTTATGTTTTGCGAAGATATGTATTCCCTACTAAATTAGTAGACTATTGAAGATTTTTTTTTATTTTTTTTTAAACCCGTGTTATACCGCATCACCCACCGGATAAGGACGAAATACTACGCTAAATATTCTCTGCTCCTACAAATTGCTTTCGCCAGGTATAGTCGCCGAAAGATTCGGTGTTATTTCGCTCCTTTTTAAATGATGCAAACATGGTATCCAGTTCAGAAAGGATCTGCACTTCATCCAGGGCCTCCTTGTACAGTTTATTCAACCGTTCCCCCGCATGGTCACCACCTAAATGAAGGTTATATTTTCCTATCGCTGTTCCCACTAAGCCAATTTCCGAGGCATATGGCCTTGCACATCCATTGGGACAACCGGTCATCCGCATAATAATATTTTCATTTTCAAGATTATGCTTTACCAGCAGTGGCTCTACTTTGGAAAGCAATTCAGGCATATAACGCTGTCCTTCAGCAAGGGCGAGCGGACAGGTAGGCAGGGCTACGCAGGCAATCGCATTTTTGCGTATAGCCGAAGCCGTTTCTGTATGTTCAATTATTTTAAACCGTTGTAATATTTCATTGATGAATTCTTTATTTTTATCTGCCACATCGCTGATGATCATATTTTGATTACTGGTAAACAGGAAATTGGTTTTACCTGTTTTAGCTACCTCCAGTAAAGCGGTCTTCAGGGCAATTTTTTCATCATCCAATATCCGCCCATTTTCTATAAACAAAGTATAAAACCAACGCCCTTTATCATTTTGTTCCCAGCCATACCGGTCGGCACGACTAGTAAAACTAAATGGCCTGGCAGGTTCCAGCTCAAAACCGGTTCGCTTTTCGACTTCTTTACGGTATTGATCAACACCCATCCTGTCGAGCGTATATTTTAACCTGGCCAGCTTACGGTCGCTCCTGTTACCAAAGTCACGCTGAACGGTGAGTATTTCGTACACCGTTTTTAATATCTTTTCTTCCGTATCCACAAACCCAATCACAGTACCTAATCTTGCGTAAGTTTCGGCATTGCCATGAGTAGTGGACAGGCCGCCTCCAATCGCAACATTAAAACCTTTTAACTCGTTGTCTTCAATGATTGCAATCAACCCGATATCATTGGTAAAAACATCCACATCATTATTGGGTGGAATGGCGATGCCGATTTTAAATTTCCTGGGCATGTAACGATCCTGGTATAAAGGATCTTCTTCCACCTTTTTATCAACAACTAATTCTTCATCCAGCCATATTTCGTAATAGGCTTTTGTTTTAGGCATCAGTAACATACTGATCTTATTCGCGTAAGCAAATACCTTATCATGCAAAGGAGATTCGCGGGGATTGGAACTGCAGGATACGTTGCGGTTTATATCACCACAGGTTGCAATGGAATCCAGGTGCGCTTCGTTAAAAGCCTGGATGGTAGGTTTGATGGATGCCTTGATCAACCCGTGTAACTGGATGGTTTGCCGGGTAGTAATTTTAATTACACCGGTAGAATTGTCCCCCGCAATATTATTGGCGGCGATCCATTGTTTTGCGCTAATAAAACCACCGGGAAGGCGTAAACGAATCATAAATGTATAGAGGCGGTCTAGTTTTTTAGCGGCACGTTCTTCTCTCCGGTCCCTGTCATCCTGCTGGTACATGCCGTGAAACTTAATCACCGCCTGGTCGTCTTCACGGATAGCGCCGGTTATTTCATCCTGCAGGCTTTGGCGGATACTTCCCCTGAGCGCATCACTTTCAAGTTTTATTTTTTCAATCGCTGATAATTTTATTTTATCTGACATGGCTAATTATTTTTTTCGGTTTTCAATTTGATACCGATGGGTTGGTGGTTGATCGTTGATCGTTTTTCGTTGATGGTTGATCGTTGATCGTTTTTCGTTGATGGTTGATCGTTGATCGTTGATCATTGATCGTAGATGGGCTTCACCCATCGCTGTTATATGTCGCCCTTTCAGGGCTTTTTACTTTTTCACACCATTCTTTAACCAACTTCCAGCATCATCAGGAACACTTCTTTGCGCGCAGCCAGGCTGTTTTAATACACATCCTTCTCATACCTGCCCTCTTCTTCGAGTTGCTCTAAATATTTTTTTGCTTCTTCGCTGGTTTTGTTTCCCTGCTGTTCAAAAATCCGGAGTAAAGTGTTTTCCACATCTGCACTCATCGGGTCTTTTTTACCACACACAAAGAAATACCCGCCTCCATTCAGCCACTCATACAATTCTGCCGCATGCTTCAGCATCTTATGCTGCACATATATTTTTTCCTTTTGGTCCCTTGAAAAAGCCAGGTTTACTTTGGTCAATACACCGGTTTCATACCAGTTCTGAATTTCTGTCTGGTATAAAAAATCACTTGTAAAATGTTGCTCGCCAAAAAACAGCCAGTTCCTTCCTGAAGCGCCTGTAGCATCTCTTTCGGCCAGGAATGATCGAAAAGCGGCGATACCCGTACCCGGTCCCACCATAATGATATCTTTGTCGGCGGCAGGCAGACGGAATCTTTTATTGGGCTGTATGAAAAACTTTTGCGGGTCTTCCACTTTTAGCTGGGATAAGTAATTGGAACATAAACCAATTTTGGTATCATTGTTTACCCTAAAAATATCCTTCACTGCCACAATATGCACTTCACCTTCGTGTGCGGCCGGCGAAGATGCGATAGTATACAGCCTGGGTGAGATGGCATTCATTTTCAAAATGATCTCTTCAAACTGTAATGCATCCGTTACCGGGTATATTTTCAATAGGTCCAGCAGGTTCATCCTTGTTGCAGGAATCTGATGTTTTGTAATTTCAGCATATTGCTTTACCAGGCGTTCCGTTAAATGAATGATATTTATTTTATGCCGCAACAGGTTGTAAATAGAAAATTCTTCATTCTTAAACAGCACTATTTTGCCAGCATCGGCGCCACTTTCAGCTATGATGGCATCCACTTCATTTGCGGGATTTTCCGGTACAATACCTATTGAATCCCCACATTGGTATTCCAGCCCTTCCGCAGCTATTTCTATATGCCAGGTTTCTTTGTTGGAGCCCCGGTCGTTTAAATTTATTTTAGTCAGCACTGTACCGCTATACGTTTGTTTACCCGCTTTTTTTGCAACTACCGGCGCCACTTCTATAAATACATCCTTATTTTTGTTGCTTAATTTTTCCAGTACAGTATTGAACCACCCGTTTGCATCATCGTCATATTCAACATCACATTTCTGCAACGGCGCAATACGGATGCCACCCAGTTTACTCAACTGTTCATCCATCTCTTCGCCGGTTTTACAATACAAAGGATAAGAAGTATCACCCAGGGCCAGTACGCTGTATTTTAATTTATTTAACTGAAAGCCATTCTGGTGAATATGATCATAAAATTTCTTTGCTGCAAGTGGAGGTTCGCCCTCCCCATGCGTACTTATTACGGCTAATAAATATTCTTCCTTTGGTAAGTCCGTTAAGCGGTATTGATCCATGCCAATCACTTTCGCGTGTATATGTTGCTGTTTTGCCTTTGTAGCAAAATCTGTCGCCAGTCTTTTTGAATTACCCGTTTCAGTTCCATACACGATGGTAATTTTGTTGATAGACGCACTGGCAGCTTCGGGAGGAGCCACCCGCCTGGCCTGGTTTTGTACCACTCCGTTCAAATATCCATTCATCCAGATCAATTCCTCCCTGCCGGAGTTGCTGATCAGATCAAGAAATATTTTAAATTTTGATTCTCCTAACATTTTGCTGTTTTTTATTTTTAAACGTCACCGCAAGAACCGGGTATACTGGCAGTTTTCTGTTTTTACGCTGAATTATTTTTCGATTTCCAATTCTTCCCTTATCAGATTTTCATACTGAATATCTTCAACAGGTTTAAAATACTCTCCCATTGCAACCGGTTTTTGCAACCAGGCAAATTTTTCATGCAGGGCAACCACTTTTCCAATGATCACCAATGTGGGAGAAGTGTATGCTTTTCCTTTACAGTTGCTTTCGTAATCATACAAATTAGCAATATGAACCTGTTGAAAAGGCGTGGTAGCTTGTTCTACTACTGCTAATAATTTATCTTCACTGATATTGTTTTTCACCAGGTTGTCCACCACGTTGTCTAATGTTTCGGAGGACATGTAAAATACCAGGGTATCATCGGTTTGCGCCAGTTCTCTCCAGTATGCCGCGGTAACCACGTCCGACTTGTAATGGGTCAGCAGCCGCACGGCGGTTGAATACCCGCGTGCAGTTAAAGGTAAACCTGTGTAAGCAGCGGCGCCCATGGCTGCTGAAACTCCAGGTATTATTTCATAAGGGATATGGTGACTTACAATCGCCTCCAGTTCATCTAAAATATTGGAAAATATAGAAACATCCCCTCCTTTGAGGCGCACCACTAATTTTCCTTCCTGTGCAAACTGCACCATCAGTTCGTTGATGCTTTTTTGTGGCGTACTGAATCCCCTGCGGCATTGCTTTCCCACATAAATTATCTGGGCGGTACTGTTTACATATTCGGTTAATATTTCTTTACTAACTAAGCGGTCCGTTAACACAATATCCGCCAGTTGGAGATATCGTGCAGCCTTCACCGTGATCAACTCCGGGTCGCCACAGCCTGCTCCTGCGAGTATCACTTTTCCGTTATGCTGAATGTTTTGTGCCATTTGAGAATGCCGGGTGTTGGGTGTTGATGGTTGGTGTTGGTCGTTGGTTGTTGATCGTTGGTCGTTGGTTGTTGGCTGTTGATCGTTGGTCGTTGGGTGTTGGCTGTTGGCTGTTGGTCGTTGGTTGTTGGCTGTTGATCGTTGGTCGTTGATGACAAGAATTCGGGATTTATGTCTTAGGGCAATATTCGTTACCAAACCATTGCAGGTACGAAAGACTGCGGCTTTCAACAATCAACGATCAACCTTCAACCATCAACGACCAACCATCAACGATCAACCATCAACCGCTAAAACAATCCTTCAATTGATAAATATCTTTCGCCCGTATCATAATTATAAGTTAATACCCTGGAGCCCTCCGGAATTTCTGCAAGCTTTTTTGCAACTGCCGCCAGTGAAGCCCCGGTTGAAATACCGGCTAAAATGCCTTCTTCTTTTGCGAGTCTTTGTGCATAGGTAAAAGCCTCTTCTTTTGTCACCTGTATCACTCCATCCAGCATATCTTTATTTAAAATAGAAGGGATGAACCCCGCGCCAATGCCTTGTATGGGATGTGGCCCCGGCGTACCTCCACTTAATACCGGTGATAATTCAGGTTCCACCGCAAATACCTTCAGGTTAGGAAAATGTTGTTTTAAAACTTCCGCCACACCGGTAATATGGCCGCCGGTACCCACACCGGTTATTAAATAGTCCAGGCCCTCCGGGAAATCATTCAGTATCTCTACTGCTGAAGTTTGCCGGTGAATTTCCGTATTTGCGGGGTTATCAAACTGCTGGGGCATCCAACCGTTGGGTGTTGCAGCAACGAGTTCGCCTGCTTTTTCTATGGCGCCTTTCATGCCTTTTTCACGGGGCGTTAACACAAACTCTGCCCCGTACAATGCCATTAAACGCCTGCGTTCAATACTCATGCTTTCGGGCATCACCAAAATAATTTTATACCCTTTTACGGCGGCCACTAATGCCAGGCCAATCCCTGTATTACCCGAGGTGGGCTCTATGATAACACTGTCTTTATTCAACAACCCTTTTTGCTCGGCATCTTCTATCATCGACAAGGCAATACGGTCTTTGATGCTTGCACCGGGATTTGTTTTTTCGAGTTTGATCCAAACTTCATGTTTGCTATCATATAATTTATTAATCCGCACATGCGGGGTATTGCCGATTGTTTCTAAGATGTTATTTGCTTTCATTATGGTGTTTATATTTAGTTTGTTTTTTATAACGCTGCGTAATGTTTTCTACTACTAATAATGTTGATCCAGGCTCCTCTACCGCGGCGGGGCAGGGGTTAAATCACAAAATTCAACACATCCGGCAAAGGATTTTTATCCCTTATGCTTATTTCACTTTTGTGGTATACAATTGAATTGGGCAGTACGCTATTGGTTAGCCAAACATTACCCCCAATCACACTATCATGCCCGATAACTGTATCGCCACCTAAAATAGTTGCCCCCGAATAAATGATCACGTTGTCTTCAATTGTAGGGTGCCTTTTTATTTTTGCTTCTACCTTGTTTACACTCAGCGCCCCTAATGTAACACCCTGGTATATTTTTACCCGGTCGCCGATAAGGGTTGTTTCACCAATTACGATACCGGTACCATGGTCGATAAAAAAATACTCCCCTATTTCCGCGCCCGGATGTATATCAATACCTGTTTTACTGTGTGCATATTCAGCAAAAACACGCGGCAAAATCTTTACGCCCTGCTTCCATAACTGGTGAGAAAAACGATACACCGCCGTTGCATAAAACCCCGGGTAAGCCATCAGCACTTCTTCGAGTGATTCGGCTGCCGGATCAAACTTTAATACCTCGGCCGCATCTCTTTGCAGAGCATCATAAATATTTGCCACTTCATCAAAAAAATGATCGGCTATTTCCTGTGTCCTGTCCCCATCCGCTACCACATCATAGATCAAAGTGGATAAATGGCTCTTGTAGGATATAAACTCCTTCGACATTTCATATTCCGAAAGTTTTTTTTGTTTTTCGGGCATGAATAAAAATTCAAAAAAACCATCGATGAACTCCCGGGCCAGTTCCTTATCCGGAAATGAAGTAGTTGATTGCAGGTGATGCAGGTGCAGCGATTTTATGAAAGTGGTAATGCTCATTTTTTATTTGATTCTTGATGCTGGATACCGGATAATGGATTCTGGATTCTTGATGCTGGATACTGGATACTATATGCCGGATAACGGCACTGATGGGTATTTCCCATCACTGTATCATACAGGCCCCTACCGTTACATTGCTTGTTTCATCAATTAAAATAGCCCCGCCGTTTACCCTTAGCTTCTTATAAGAATCAAAAGGAATGGGGGATGCCGTTTTTATTTTCACTTTAATAATATCATTTAATTGCGCCTCTGCGGGTGCGGGTTCTTTGAGCAGCGAGTTTACATCTAATTTGTATTCGATCTCTTTTATCACCGCTTTTACAACGCGGCTATTGATTTGCAGCAAATATTTATTACCTGCTTTTAATGGCTTATTGCTCATCCAGCATACCAATACATCCAGTTCGTTTTTCACGGAGGGGAGATTGTCAGTTTTTACAATCACATCACCCCTGCTTACGTCAATATCGTCCTGCAGGTGCAACACTACACTTTGCGGGGCAAAAGCTTCTTCTACCTGTTTGCCTCCAATTTCGATGCCGCTGATAGTGCTGGTTAACCCCAACGGCTGTACGCTGATTGCATCGCCTTTTTTATAGACACCACTAATTACTTTTCCTGCGTAACCCCGGTAATCGTGCAATTCCTCCGTTTGCGGACGAATAACATATTGCACAGGGAACCTTGCATCGGTATAATTGATATCGTTGGCCACTTCCACATTTTCTAAAATGTGTAACAATGAATCGCCTTCGTACCAGGGGAAGTTAGGAGATTTCTCTACTATATTATCTCCGTTAATGGCGCTGATGGGAATATAATAGATATCCTTCAAACCCAATGTGTCGGCCACTTCCGAATAGTCAATCACAATATTATTATACACATCCTGCGCATTATTCACCAGGTCCATTTTATTGATGGCTACTACCACATGCGGCATATTTAGCAAAGACGCAATAATGGAATGGCGCCGGGTTTGTTCCGACACCCCATTACGTGCATCCACCAAAATAATGACGAGGTCTGAGTTGGAAGCGCCGGTCACCATATTGCGGGTGTATTGTGTGTGCCCCGGGGCATCCGCGATAATGAATTTTCGGTTAGGCGTAGAAAAATATTTGTAGGCCACATCAATTGTAATGCCCTGCTCTCTTTCGGCGCGTAAGCCGTCGGTCAGTAAAGCCAGGTCAATCTCCCCGTCTTCCTTATTCCTGCTTTGCTTTTCAATAGCTTCCAACTGATCGATCATGATGGATTTACTGTCATACAGCAATCTTCCGATCAGGGTACTTTTACCATCATCCACACTTCCGGCTGTTATAAATCTTAAAATATCCATGTGTATCACTTGCCCAAAACCAATAACAGTTTACGGGAGTTAAAAATTAAAAATTAAGAATTAAGAATTCCTTTTAAATTGAAAAGAGCTGTCCTCACTTCAGAGCGTTAGGGGCAGATTAAAAATAACCTCCCTTTTTTCTGTCTTCCATTGCTGCTTCGCTTACCTTGTCATCAATTCTTGTTTCACCGCGTTCACTTGTTTTTGTTGCGATTATTTCTTTAATGATGTCATCAATATTGGTGGCGCCTGATTCAACCGCAGCCGTACAGGTCATATCGCCTACGGTCCTGTAACGAACTTTTTTGACGGAAACTTTATCACCCGGATCTAATTGTATAAATTCAGATGTTGCCACTAACTGCCCTTCATATTCCAATACCTCCCTGTTGTGGGCGAAATAAATGGAAGGCAGTTCAATTTCATTTCTGCGGATATAATTCCAGATATCCAGTTCTGTCCAGTTGCTGATGGGAAATACCCTTACATTTTCGCCTTTATGAATTCTCCCGTTATAAGTGTTCCATAACTCGGGGCGCTGCAATTTTGGATCCCATTGCCCAAACTCATCCCGCACAGAGAAGATCCTTTCCTTGGCCCTCGCCTTTTCTTCATCCCTGCGGGCGCCGCCAATACAGGCATCGAACTTAAACTCTTCAATGGTATCCAATAAAGTAAATGTCTGGAGGGCATTCCTGCTGGCGAACTTTCCTTTTTGTTCGGTAAGATTTTTTTCTTTAATGGTATCTGCCACATTTCTTACAATCAATTTTTCTCCTATCTTATTCACCAGTTCATCCCGGGCATCCAGTGCTTCCTGGAAATTATGTCCCGTATCAATATGAACCAACGGGAACGGAAACTTACCCGGACGAAAAGCCTTCAATGCCAGGTGTACCAGTACGATGGAATCTTTGCCGCCCGAAAACAATAAAGCCGGCCGCTCAAACTGTCCCGCTACTTCGCGGAAAATATGGATGGATTCTGATTCGAGCTGATCTAAGTAATCCAGGCGATGGTAAGCCGCGCCCCCTTCATTCGAAAGCGTATTTTTATGATCCTCCGTAACTATGTTCTCGTTAATCATTCATTTTTTTTAGAAAATTCATTAATGTTATTCAAAGACGCCTCAATTACCAGAGGGCTCCTGGAGGGGCGCCGGGCCCACTGCCTCCAGCGGTGCTGGCTCATGCACATGCAGCCCACATTCTTTTTTATCTGCATCTTCCCACCACCACCTGCCCGCCCTGAAATCTTCACCCGGCTGAATGGCGCGGGTACAGGGCGCACAACCAATACTTACAAACCCGCGGTCGTGTAAATGATTGTAGGGTACCCGGTTTTTTTGTATAAATTTTTTCACTTCCTCGGTTGTCCAATGCAGGAGGGGATGATATTTAATTACCTGGTTGGCTTCATCCCATTCCAGGATAGGAAGGTTTTTACGGTCGGGTGAATGTTCGGCACGCAGCCCCGTGATCCATACCGCATTACCGGCCAGGGCCCTTTTTAATGGTTCTACCTTGCGGATAAAACAACAGGATTTCCGGTTATCCACCGATTCATAAAATGAATTGGGGCCGTTGGCTTCCACAAATTCCTGTAACTTATCCTGGTTGGGGTAATACGCTTTAATATGCGTTTGGTAGGTGGCATTTGTACTGCTCCATACCGAATAGGTTTCGGTAAACATCCTGCCGGTATCAAGGGTAAATATTTTTACCGGCAATTGATTACTTAGTATTTCATGCGTAATGGCCTGGTCTTCATAACTAAAGCTGGAAGAGAAAGTAACCTGCCCGGGGTATGTGTCCGTTAACAACTTTAAAAAAGCCGTAATGCTTAGTCCAGTTGACTGATGGAGTAATTGGTCAATACTATTTTGTGTATTTGTCATTTTGCGTGGAAATAAAAGATGGGTAAAAAAGTCTGCAAAAAATTTAGCCAAAAATTAAAACCCTAACAGCAATAAACTGCCGTGCTGTAACGAATGAACATAAAGTTCTGGAAAAAAATAAATAACATATAATTGTATAAGTCTATAAGATTAGTGGACAAATATAGGCATCAATCGGGAATCGGACAATTTTTTTATGGGGGAGCTGGTGGGAGGAGACTATTTTTTACTTCTCATTAACTTATAAATTTTAATCGCGCTCATTAAGATTCCGGTAAAGAGCAGCAGCCCGGTTATTCCCCAAACCCAGCTCAGGCTTTGCTTTACGGTTACCAGCATAACGATCGCTATCAGCAGGATGGTAGCCACCTCGTTCCAGATGCGCAATTGATTGGAGCTGAAACGAAAGATACCTTTCATTTCATCCGCGTATATTCTTTGCAAAGTGAAATGGTAGGCGTATAAAACCGCTACAAATCCAAGTTTTACCCATAGCCATTGCGGCATGGGACTAAACCAGGTAGCCATCCAGCCACCAAAAATAATGGTTAAAATGGCGGATGGCCAGGTAATGCCCAACCAAAGGCGCCTGATCATGATACTAAATTGTTCCGTTAAGATCCGCTTTTCAACCTCCCCTTTCTGCTGTGCTTCGGTATTATAAATAAATAGCCGCACAATATAAAACATCCCGCTAAACCAGGTAACGATGAATATGATATGGAGGGCTTTTACGTAGAAATACATGATAATGAATGATGAATGATGAATCAATAATCAAGGAAAACGTATCTTTTATGGTAAGTTGATAATCCGACTGGCCTTATACCCATCCCTCATTCTTAATTTTTAATTCTTAATTTTTAATTCTTAATTCTTAATTCTTAATTTCTCACATAATCACAAAATCCCTCACCCAACCACCCAATACATTCACCCACAATGGGTTTGTATTCAGGCAGGGGATCATGGTATAGGTTTCACCACCGGCCTGCATAAAGGATTCTTTCCCCCTGATATCTATTTCTTCCAGTGTTTCGAGGCAATCGCTTACAAAAGCCGGGCAAAGTATCAGCAAGTTTTTAATGTCTTCCTTTGGCATTTCTTCCAAACGGATATCAGTAAAGGGCTCCAGCCATCCTTTTCCCAAACGGGATTGAAAGGAGATACTGTATTTATTTTCCGGGATATTCAACTGCTGCATCACCAGCCGCGTAGTGGTAAATACCTGGTGCCTGTAGCAGTGGGGATGCGCGGGGGATGCTGTTTCACAACAGTTGGATGATTGGAGACAATGGCCACCGGTAATATCGCTTTTCCGGATATGCCGCCCGGGCACACCATGATAACTGAATAAAATATGATCATGCTCCTGCTCCAGGTAAGGCTTTATGTTTTCGGCTAAAGCATTAATATAACCGGCATCATTGTAAAATGGTGGCTGGAAACTTAGTTTGTAAGGATACTTATTTTTTGCATGTATTTCTTTTGCGTATTCCACTGCTGTTTCGTAGGAAGACATGGCATAATGCGGGTACAGGGGTATTGCCAGCACTTCATCCAGGCCGGGATGATGATTCAATAAATTGTCAAATGCAGCCTCTACAGTTGGATTTCCATACCGCATGGCGATTTCAACGGGCGGGTGCACCTGTTGTTGAAGGGCATGCTGCAACTGCCGGGTAAAAACCACCAGCGGCGACCCTTCTTTTGTCCAGATCGTTTTATAGGCTTCGGCAGATTTTGGCGCTCGGAAAGGAACAATAATTCCATTGATCAAAACATACCTGGCCAGGAAAGGGATATCGATAACCCTTTCATCCATTAAAAATTGTTTTAAATATTTTCTTACGTCTTTCACTGCTGTTGAATCCGGTGATCCCAGGTTCATTAAAACGATTCCTGTTTTTTTAGCCATAACATATTTAATGATGTGCAAATGTAACCACTGGTATTGCTAAAAGTTCAACATCCTTTCAAAATTTTGATGGGTTGATGGTGTAAAAGATATTTTTTTCAGCATTGATTTACAACACATCGCTACAGGATACAATTCATCCAGCAAAATGACAATTCGATGACATTGGAATTAGTTTTCGAGCGCTCCCGCGATTACATTTGCAGTGTCAATTATTCAATCACTATTCCTGATGCTCGGATACAAACCAACTGATTTATCAACTTTCTTTATAGCCGGTATCAACTATAAAAAAGCTGATGCCAACCTGAGAGGGCAATATGCCATCAATGGCGAGCAGTACGCTACTTTATTTTCACTGGCCCCTCAGTATGGTGTAAGAGAATTTTTTGTTCTCTCCACCTGCAACCGTACAGAAATTTACGGTTTTGCAGAAAATGCTTCCTGCCTGTCGGAATTGCTCTGCACGCAAACACTGGGTTCACGTAGTACATTTACCGAAATGGGTTACCATAAAAAAGGCCATAAAGCAATTGAACATCTTTTTAATGTAGCCGCCGGCCTTGATTCGCAAATTTTGGGTGACTACGAAATTGTGGGCCAGATCAAAAAAGCGGTTAAGTATTCCAAAGAACAACATTTCATTGGCCCTTACATGGAAAGATTAGTGAACGCGGTGTTGCAATCATCTAAACTGATCAGGACTACCACCGCATTGAGCGGGGGAACGGTTTCTGTTTCCTTTGCGGCGGTACAGTATATCAAAGAAAAAGTTACGGATATACCCAATAAAAATATCCTTTTATTGGGTACTGGTAAAATAGGCCGGAACACCTGTAAAAACCTGGTAGATTACTTAGGTACAAAAAATATTACGCTTATTAACAGAACGGAAGGTAAAGCAGCCACACTTGCAACTGAACTGGGGTTAAATTATGCTTCTATTGATGAATTACCAAAATACATCAATGACGCTGATATTATTTTGGTAGCCACCAATGCCGCTGAACCGGTTATTTTATCGGCACATATTGCTGATAGCAGCGATAAATTAATTATTGATCTGTCGATACCGTACAATGTTGAAAAATCCGCTCAGCACTTACCCCATATTACATTGCTGAATGTTGATGACCTTTCAAAGATAAAAGACGAAACCCTTCAGCAAAGGAAAGCTGAAATACCGAAAGCCAAAGTCATTATAACCAATCATATCAATGAATTTTTAGACTGGCATGAAATGCGCAAAAACGTGCCGGTATTAAAAGCAGTTAAACATAAATTACAAGCCATGCATGCCTGCAATTTATATATCAATTATTCCGCCACGCAACTACCCCGTGTTGTTAGCCTCAACCCGGACGAAAGAATTCAGAAAGTTATCAATGGCATGGCAATCAAAATGCGCCATCAAAACCAACGGGGTTGTTATTATATAGAAGCCATTAATGAATATATTGCCACCGGCACAAATTAATTTGCATGGGTAAATTGATGCGTATTGGAACCCGGGAAAGCCAGTTGGCTGTTTGGCAGGCAACACTTGTACAACAATTGCTCGCAAAAAACAATTACTCTTCAGAACTGGTTTTCATTAAAAGTGAAGGCGATATGGACCTGCAAACCCCTTTGTATCAAATGGGCGTAAAGGGCATATTTACCAAAAGTCTTGACATTGCACTCCTGGCAAATAAAATTGATATCGCCGTTCATTCCATGAAGGATGTGCCCACTCAGCTGGCTAAAGGCATCATTCAATCGGCGGTGTTGGAAAGAGCTTCTCATAAGGATATCCTGGTGTACAAAGGAGACCAGGATTTTGTGAATGCTCAATTGGCGATAATTAATAATGATGCGCCAATTACAGGATCATCCTTCACCCTTCACCCTTCGCCCTTCACCATTGCTACCAGCAGCATCCGTCGTAAGGCACAATGGTTAAACAGGTACCCCGGTCATGCGGTTGAAAATCTCAGGGGGAATGTTAATACCCGCCTGCGTAAAGTGCAGGAGCAGAACTGGAATGGTGCCATCTTTGCAGCGGCAGGGTTGGAAAGGATACAAATGCGCCCTGAAAATGCGGTGGACCTTGACTGGATGTTACCTGCTCCCGCGCAGGGGGCCATTATGGTGGTATGCAGGGATGATGACCGGTTTAGTTTGGACGCCTGCCAATATTTTAATCATACAGAAACCGCGATCTGTACAAGAATAGAAAGAGATTTTTTAAGCAGTTTATTGGGAGGCTGCTCCACACCTATCAGCGCTTTGGCCCAGGTTAAAGGAGCGCAACTGTTGTTTAAAGGAAACATATTGTCCGTAGATGGAAAGGATAAAGTGGAGATTGAAAAAACAATTGACCTGGACGAATCCCTTCACTTAGGTAACACCGCCGCAACAGAAATTTTAAATAAAGGAGGAAATATAATTGCCGATGCCATTCGAAATGCAAAATAGGGTTCAGATATTATGTACAAGGCCATTGAATGAAACGCTGGTTGATGAAGCGAAACAAGCTGGCATTGATATCCACGAGTTGTCGTTCATTGAAACAGAACCCATACAATCCATTGCCGTACAACAGGAAATTGAACAGGCATTCCTGCAAATTGCAACCGTGGTTTTTACCAGCATGAACGCAGTGGAAGCGGTGGCATTTTACCAGGAAGAAAACCAACCGGCCTGGGAAATATATTGCATAGGCACTACCACCCATACATTGGTGAGTAAATATTTTGGGGAAGAAAAAATTACCGGCACTGCCAATGATGCGGCATCACTGGCGGAATTAATTGCGGAAGACCGTTTTACAGATGAGGTAATTTTCTTTTGCGGAGATCAGCGAAGAGACGAATTACCCGAAATATTGCGCAGCCATGACATTGATGTGAATGAGATCGTAGTGTACCAAACCATCGCCGTTCCGCATAAGATAAGTAAAGTTTTCCATGGTATCCTTTTCTTCAGTCCGAGTGCCGTGGAAAGTTTTTTTCAAAAAAATAAATTACCGGCCGCAACTATTTTATTCGCCATTGGTAGTACTACAGCGAATGAAATAAAGAAATATTCCGCCAACCGGATTATTACCAGCGACGAACCCGGGAAGGAAAACATGGTGCGGAAGATGATGGAATATTTTACGTGAATGTAATACTACACGTGAATGGTGAATGGTGAAAGGGGTATACTTTAGCTGATTAGCGAAAAGTTTTTAAAACCGCGTAACCCGGCTATTATCCACTTCTGTTTATCATTCAAAAGCAATTAAACCTGTCAATAACAACAATAAAGAATTAAATTTAAAATATCAACCATTATGACCTCCAAGTCTTTCCCCATTCACCATTGACCATTCACCATTCACAAATATGACATCCCTCAAAAACGACCTGCTGTTAAGAACCCTTCGCAAAGAAACCGTAGAACGTCCGCCGGTGTGGATGATGCGGCAGGCCGGAAGATACCTGCCGGATTATTTAAAACTGAAAGCAAAGTATGATTTCTTTACCCGTGTGCAAACACCTGAACTGGCCTGTGCTATTACCTTGCAACCAGTTGACCAGGTAGGGGTAGACGCAGCAATTATCTTTTCTGATATTTTGGTGATCCCACAGGCAATGGGGCTGGAAGTATTGATGGAGGAAGGCAAAGGTCCCTCCCTGCCATCAACCATTGCAACGCAAAAAGACATTGATGCGTTGATCACGGATGGCGCGGAAGAAAGTTTGAAATATGTGTATGATGCACTATCACTTACAAAAAGGGAATTGAATAACAGGGTTCCGTTAATAGGTTTTGCCGGCGCGCCATGGACCATCCTTTGTTATATGGTAGAAGGCAAGGGGAGCAAAACCTGGGAAAAAGCCAAACAGTTCGCCTACACCCAACCGTTACTGGCCCACCGGTTATTGCAAAAGATCACGGATATCACGATCAGTTATTTGAAATTGCAGGCTAAAGCAGGCGCGGATACCGTGCAGGTTTTTGACAGTTGGGCGGGCGCACTAAGCCCTGCGGATTTTGCAAGTTTCGCGCAACCCTACCTGTTACAGATAGCGGATGGGTTGAAAGATATTGTTCCGGTGATCCTGTTTCCAAAGGGAAGCTGGTATGCTTTAAAAGACCTCAGTGAAAGCAGCGCGGCAGGAGTTGGCATTGACTGGTGCATAAGTCCGGACTATGCCCGTAAATTAACCGGTGGCAATATTGTGTTGCAGGGAAATTTTGATCCTGCAAAATTATTGGCGCCCATCCCGGAGATCAAAAAAGCGGTGAAGGAAATGATCGATGCATTTGGCCCACAGCTTTACATCGCCAACCTGGGCCATGGTATTACACCCAATATCCCCGTAGATCATGCCAGAGCCTTTGTAGATGCGGTGAAGGAATACCGGCCAGTCACCATTTGATTGACTGAAAGGTTAATTGCCTGTTGAAGAAAAGGCTGCTCAGCCCTGAAAGGGCGTAATACATAGGCGATGGGTGAAGCCAATCGTAAGTAAAATGAGGTAAACCTACCGTATAAAGAGTGCCCTGCCTGTTTGCGCAGGCGGACAGGGACGCCAATGAAGTTCCACATAGCTTGCCGGCCCGGAGAATAATTTTTAATCGCTAAATTTGGATGTAATCAATTTATTAGATGAGCATTAAAACCCAATGGATATCTTTTATTCACCAGCTTCAGGATGATATTTGTACCGCTTTGGAAACAAGTGATGGTGAGGCAAAATTTATAGAAGATGCCTGGGAGAGACCGGAAGGTGGCGGCGGAAAAACAAGGGTGATCAGTAATGGCAAAGTAATTGAAAAAGGAGGTGTTAATACTTCCATTGTTTTTGGAAAAGTGACTGAAGGGATGCACACACAGTTAAAAATTGAAGGAGATAGCTGGTTTGCGTGCGGCTTGAGCCTGGTAATACATCCACTGAATCCTTTTGTTCCCACCGTGCACGCCAATTACAGGATGTTTGAATTATACAATGCAGCAGGTGAAGTGATGGACAGGTGGTTTGGTGGCGGTACCGATCTTACACCTTATTATCTGTTTGAAGCAGACGCCCGGCATTTTCACCAGGCCTATAAAAATATTTGCGATGAATTTGACCTAGCTTTTTACCCGGCTTTTAAAAAATCCTGCGATGACTATTTTGTAAACACACATCGCAACAATGAACGCAGGGGTATTGGCGGAATTTTTTATGATTACAAAAGGCCCTCGGAGGAAAAGAATATCGACTATTGGTTTGCTTTTGCAAAAGCGGCCGGTTATGCATTTATTGATGCCTATATTCCGATAGTTGAACAAAGAAAAAATTTATCTTACTCCGGCGATAACAAACGCTGGCAGGAAATAAGGCGTGGGCGTTACACTGAATTTAACCTGGTGCACGACAGGGGAACAATTTTTGGTTTAAAAACAAATGGCCGCACAGAAAGTATTTTAATGAGCCTGCCGCCAACGGTACGATTTGACTATAATGACCAGCCCCAGCCGGGCAGTGAAGAAGATAAATTGTTACAGGTCTGTCTTCACCCGGTAGAATGGATCAATACAAATAATACAGATGATGAAAATGAATGGGCAAATAAAGTGAATACCTGTTAATATAAAAATATGGAACTACTAAGAAGAAACAGAATACTAAGGGCTTCCCCGGCAATCAGGTCGCTCGTTGCGGAAACCATTTTAACCCCCGCTGATTTTATTGCCCCTTTATTTATTGATGAAGGTGAAAACATTGCCTTTGAAATTCCTTCGATGCCCGGCTATTACCGGCGCTCAATAGACGGAACAATAAAAGAGGTAAAAGAATTATGGAGCATGGGCATTAAGAGTATTTTATTATTTGTAAAAGCGGCCGACGACACCAAAGACAATACCGGCAAAGAATCCTGGAACCCCGATGGCCTCATGCAACGCAGCATCAAAGCCATTAAAGATGCGGTACCCGGCATGATCATTATGACGGATGTTGCATTGGATCCCTACTCGTCTTACGGGCATGATGGTATTGTGGAAGATGGTGAAATAGTGAATGATCGTACGGTAGAGGCATTGGTAAAAATGAGCCTTAGTCATGCCGTCGCAGGTGCGGATATCATTGCCCCCAGCGATATGATGGACGGAAGGATCGGCGCCATCCGACAGGCGCTGGAACAAAATAATTTTACCAAGACGGGCATCATGGCGTACAGCGCCAAATATGCATCCTGTTTTTATGGCCCGTTCAGGGATGCGCTGGATTCTGCCCCGGGTTTTGGTGACAAAAAAACTTACCAGATGGATTATGCCAACCGCATCGAAGCCATCAAAGAAACACTGATGGATATTGAAGAAGGCGCGGATATAGTAATGGTGAAACCTGCCATGGCCTACCTGGATATTATCCGTGAAGTAAAAAATGCTGTAGACGTTCCCGTTAGTGCCTACCATGTAAGCGGCGAATACGCCATGATAAAGGCCGCGGCAAAAATGGGTTGGCTCAATGAAGAAAAAGCCATCCTTGAAAGTTTAACTGCTATTAAAAGAGCAGGAGCAGACCTGATTGCGACTTACTTTGCAAAAGATGCGGTGAGGCTTTTGTTGTGAATGGTGAATGGTCAATGGTGAAAAGATCGGTGGGGTTGAGAAAGAACTCGTGAATGATGAATGGGCAATAAATTTCGTTTAGTTAACAAATGCGCCCCTTAGAAGTTGGTAGTTACTATTCAAAAAATGAAAGGCTATAAAATATCATCATTCGGGGTTTTAAAGCCTGGAAGGCTGATATTATTATAGACGAAAATCAACAATTACAACATCATCATAACCCTGAAGGGGTGACATTAAAATCCAGCATATTGATTAAACGAAATGAGCTGCCCACACATTATAACCAATCACCCACTGATTACATGATAAACAAAAGCAAAAAACTATTCGAAAGGGCCCAGGAATCTATCCCGGGCGGAGTAAACTCGCCTGTCCGCGCATTTAAAAGTGTGGGGGGCACTCCCCTGTTTATAAAATGGGCAAAAGGTGCCTACCTGTACGATGAAGACGACAACCAATACATTGATTATATCGCCTCCTGGGGGCCGATGATTTTGGGCCATGCCTATGAACCCATTGTTAAAGCTATACAGGAAAAGGTTTTGTACTCCACTTCATTTGGGGCACCCACTGAACTTGAAATTGAAATGGCCGAACTGATAAAAACTATGGTTCCCAATGTAGACCTGGTAAGAATGGTGAGTAGCGGAACAGAAGCCTGCATGAGTGCATTGCGTTTGGCAAGGGGGTATACCGGCAGAAATAAATTCATCAAATTTGAAGGTTGCTATCATGGACATGCCGATGCATTTTTGGTAAAGGCCGGCAGTGGAATGGCCACTTTTAATATTCAAACTGTGCCCGGGGTAACCGTTGGTGTTAGCAATGATACCCTAACCTGTGCTTACAATGACCTGGAAGCAGTGCAGCAACTGGCCCGGCAATACAAAGGCGAAATTGCCGCTATCATTATTGAACCTGTTGTTGGGAATATGGGTTGCATTTTACCGGCACCCGGATTTTTAGAAGGCCTTAGAACAATCTGCGATGATGAAGGCATTGTTTTTATATTTGACGAAGTGATGACGGGATTCAGGCTGAGCGCAGGTGGTGCACAGGAAAAATTAAATATCAATGCCGACCTCGTTACCTATGGCAAAATAATTGGAGGGGGTATGCCCGTAGGCGCTTTTGGAGGAAAAAAAGCTATCATGCAACATATTGCCCCCCTGGGAAATGTATACCAGGCGGGTACCTTAAGCGGCAACCCGGTTGCGATGACCGCAGGCTATACTTTGCTGAAAGAATTAAAAAACAACCCTGCCATTTATACCGATCTGGATGCTAAAACCAACTACCTGGCCGAAGGAATTGGAAAGGTTTTATCAAAGCGTGGAGTAAATTTTCGTGTAAACCGCATGGGCAGTATGATCAGTGTACATTTTTCTGATCATGATGTGGTTGATTTTGACTCTGCTTCCAAAGCAAATATCCCCCTCTTCAATAAATTATTTCATCACATGCTGGAGAATGGCATTTACCTGCCTCCATCCGCTTATGAAAGCTGGTTTCTAAATAACGCGCTTACTTATGATGACCTTGATAAAACGATAGCAGCCTTTAATTCCTTCGATCAATATTAAACGCCGGCGATCACTTCATTTACTTAAAGAAAACACCTGACGTTCCCTGCGAGGTTTTCACGCGCAAGACCTCACAGGTTTTAAAAACCTGTGAGGTCTTCTGCAAATTGCTTTAGGAGTCGGGGTTTCAGGGAAAGTACTTTTATAATTCAAATTGTAAGCGGTGAAAACCACGCCAGGACAAAATTTTCATATCGCCCTTCAACAGATCCTTATTATTTACAAACTTGTAACAAAGGCTGCCAGCCTTCAGCATGCACTAAAAGAAACCCTCATTTCTAATTTCTATTTTTTATATTTATAGGTAATTCATCAACAACATGACAAGAGAAGAAAAATTTATGGAGGAAGCCATCCAATTGTCGCATAATGGTATGGAAAATAATGAAGGCGGACCTTTTGGCTGCATAATTGTGAAGGGTGATGAAATAGTAGGCAGGGGAAATAATAAAGTTAGCTCTACCAATGATCCAACGGCGCATGCCGAAGTAACCGCCATAAGGGACGCCTGCAAAAACCTGGGATCATTCCAGTTGGATGATTGCGAAATATATAGTTCCTGTGAGCCATGCCCCATGTGCCTCGGCGCCATTTATTGGGCAAGGCCAAAGAGAGTGTACTATGCCAATAACCGGAAAGACGCCGCCGACATAGGTTTTGATGATTCCATGATCTATGATGAAATGACAGTAGCGATTGAAAACCGAAAGATCCCCATTATACCCATCGGCCGTGAAGGCGCTTTAAAAGTGTTTGAGGCCTGGAAAAACAAGACGGACAAAACTGAATATTAATGCCTGGTTTATTTTAACCGGCCATCTTTTTATTAGAAATATTTATAAAAGGTAAATACTGTATCTCAAATTTAGTTTGCTCAAAATAACGTCAATTGCATCGGGTGATCCGGCAAAATTATTTTGACGGGTTCAGGTTGCCTTACCCCCGCTTCCCTTTGCATTTTAATGGTATAAACCGCTGTTTGTTCATAGCGGGATGCAACAATGATTTGTATCCCGCCCGATTGTTCGTCAAATAATTGCTGCACCATCTGCGGATCATTATTATCTTTTGACAGATGAGAAAGCAGCAGGTGGGTCATAAATGGCGGCCGGTGCGCAGTAAATATCTCCAATGCCTGCCTGTTGGATAAGTGGCCACTGCCGCCCCGGATGCGGTTCTTTAAAAACTGCGGATACCTGCCGTTCTCTAATAAATCCTCATCATAATTGGCTTCCAGGAATGCGGCATGGCATTGACCGAAATATTTTATCACCCGCTCACAGGGAGCGCCGATATCTGTAAAAACGCCGACGGTGACCCCATTGCCGGTTATGATAAAACTATGCGGGTCCACCGCATCGTGGTGTTTTGGGAATGCGGTTACAGTGAGCCCACCGATAGTGACGGGCGCAGGAGCAGCAAACCCGCAGGCCAGTCCTGGTTTTACAGGTATACTACATTTTTGTGAAGTGTGACTGGTAATATAAACCGGTAAAACATATTTTTCGGACAGGCCTGCTAGTCCCCTGGTGTGATCGGTATGCTCATGCGAAATAAAGATCGCTCTTACCTTTTTCATAGAGATTCCAAGCAGGCGCATACGCTTTTCTGTTTCCCTGCAGGATATACCAGCATCTATCAATACAGCTTCGGTATCATTACCGATATAATAACAATTACCGTTGCTGCCCGAGTTTAATGAAGTGATAAATAATGACATCCTGTTACAAAGAAAACTATTTTTTGTGGTATGGAGGGCTTTAGCTTGTGGAGTGTATAAATCCAGGATTACAAGGGGATTCCGGAACGGACTTTTAATTGGCGGAAGATAAATGAATGGGCCAACCGAAGTAAATGCATCTATCTAACGGTTAGATTTTTAATTACTTTTTAAAGTAGTGTTACCCTGTGCTAAGAGGACGCGCAGCTGAGTAAATGTCTAATTTAACTATTGATCATTGACCATTCCCCATTCACCATTCACCATTTGACCAATTCACCATTCACCAGTCACCATTGACAATCTCACATTCCACTTAACAGTAGTTTTCATTTTTTAATGGTAAAATAAAAGGTACTTCCTTTTCCTTCTTCCGATTCAATCCAAATTTTTCCCCCGTGATGTTCAACTACCTTTTTACAAACAGCTAACCCAATGCCAGTTCCTTCATAAGTTTCCTTTGAATGCAAACGGGCAAAAATTTCGAAAATCTTTTCAAATTTATCCTGCCCAATTCCAATCCCGTTGTCTTCCACACTGAACAGCCATTCGTCTTCTTTTTCTTTTACATCTACCAGGACAACCGGCTGAATATCCTTTTTTCTGAACTTGATTGCGTTACTCAGCAGGTTCTGAAGCAGCCTGGTAAAATCGGCCCTGTAAACGGCGACCACCGGTAGCGCTGTTTTCACAATTATCTCAGCCCGGGTTTCTTCGATCAGTATAAATATATTTTCTTTTACCTCATTTAAAATTTCATCCAGGCTGGCAAGTTCTTTCACGGCATTTTTACGGCCCGTCCGGGATAGCTCGAGTAAGTCAATGATCATTTTTTGCATCCGGTTGCCACCATCTAAAGCAAGGTCGATATACGAATGGGCTTTCTTATCCAGTTGCTCACCATATTTGGTTTTTAACAATTCCATAAAACCCGTCACCATCCGTAGTGGTTCTTTCAGGTCGTGTGAAGCAACATAGGTGAATTGCTCCAGGTCGGCGTTAATGTATTGCAATTGTTTATTGAGCCTGTTGATTTCAGCATTTTGCTTCATTAACTTACGCTGGGTGTTCACCAGTTCATTATTCAACTGCGTCATTTCGTTTAAAATATCT
The DNA here is from genome assembly GCA_014379625.1 of Ferruginibacter sp. Classification (GTDB taxonomy): domain Bacteria; phylum Bacteroidota; class Bacteroidia; order Chitinophagales; family Chitinophagaceae; genus Ferruginibacter. The sequence continues at coordinate 150,109 of JACMLJ010000065.1, forward strand.
ACTGCTTTGTTTTCTCTTACTTTTTTTAAAGTGCTCAGGGTTTTTTCTGAATGGCGCAAAAGATTTTGCTGTTCGTTATTCATTCCCATCAACTCGTCAAACATATTCGCCAGTACCTCATCCTGTTTGGAGGCTGTAATCAGAATTTCTCCGCCCGTTATAAAACCCGAAAATTTATATACCTGCGGCAAGGGCTTTATGCCTACATTGAGTTCCCAGTCAAAAATGGCCGATTCCTGATGCAGTCCATCCCAAAATTGCTGCGCCTTTTGCCTGGAGTGTAAATCAAAAAGCTCAAAAAAAGTTACCGGCTTACCTAATGAAGGTAAAATATTAATATCATCCCGTAATACCCTCAGGATATCTCCCTGGTGACCGCAAACAAAATATAATCCATTAACAGGTGTATGTGGTATCATTCAATTAGCTTAATTAAGTAAGATCATTTGATTGGCCAGTTTAATAGCTTGTTTAGCGTTACCCGCCGCTCCATCTGCGCCAATACGGCTCCACAAATCAGGCACCAGGCTAAAAGGGTATCCCCCCACGATTATTTTTAAACTGGCGATTTCCTCATCACTTCTTATTTTTTTAATCAGGCTTTCCGCTTTATGAATATGAAAAGGCATCGTTACTGATATCGCTAAAATATCGGCCTGTTGTTCTTTTGCTGCAGAAATAATACTCGTATCGGGCATATTTGATCCCATATAGTAAGTATCCCACCCATCCATTTCAAAAAAATCGGATACCATCCGGATACCAATTTCGTGCAGGTCGCCAGAAACGGTACAGGCGAGCATTTTAGCCCCTTTTTTTTCCGTATCAAAAATATAAGGATAAAGGGATGCCATTATTAATTGCGTGGCGGCAGTACAGTAATGCTCATGGGCTACGGTAATTTTATTGGTTTGCCAAAGCAACCCTACTTCGTACTGGGTTGCCTGGAAAATATGTTCGTAAATATCAGCCACCGGGTAGTTATTCTTCACCAGCTCGAGGATTAAAGATTTTGCCTGGTTTCGGTTGGCTTTTAAAAGCAGTGAAAGGTATTCTTTTGCAACAGGCAACAGGGGGTTAGATTCTGTTAAGCAGGAAGCAGGTAAGGGCCGAAGGATTTTTAACCGTTGGATTCCATTTTTTATATAAGGAGTTATCTTTTGATAATCGGCTGCGGGTAATAATTGCTGGCATGCATTCTCCATACAGTCTAAATTATCCATCAGGTCCTGTACGGGTATTTTACGGGTTTGCAGCATCACCTGTGCCCATTCCAGGTAAGCCGTAAATATTTCCGTACTTTCTGCCCTGATGGCTTCTGAGAGATAAGACAAATGAAATACTGCATCCTGTGTGCATTTCTCCCTTCCCGGTTTGCCATAGCGGGTTTCCAGTTCGGGGTGTTGCAGGTAATGTAGGTTTGTAATTAACTGCGCCAATGGCAACTGGTGCTCCATGATACCATTGTCCGTAGTAATTGGGTTAGGCATTTTACTGGTATTTATGAAGTAATATGATTGAAATACCTGATTTTAAAGCTATGCGGCACCAGTTTTAATCCTTTGGGGATACCCTGGTGAGATCCTTTGAGATGGGTTTTATGCCAGGTCGTAAAACTTTCTTCGTTTGTCCAATAAGTAAGCAACCATATTTCAGCGGGGTTTTCTGAAGGGTTTAATACATCCAAACGAATAAACCCGTTAAAATTTTCTACAAGTTTTGGCCGGTTTCTAAACGCTTCTTTAACCTCTTCCTCGAGGCCATTCTGAATTTCGAAACTACTGATAGCAACAAACATGTTTTAATTTTTTTTAGGACAAAAAATTACGTACCTGCTTTTTTTATTCAAATCATACGGATTTATCTGTAACTGAACATTTTCATTGCCCTGGCAATCACCTGCTAATCACAATCGTACTGTAAGTTAAATCTTCATGGTCATCCGGCAATGCTGATATGCTTATTTGTTTAGCAATACAATCAGTTTTCCGGCCATCTTTGCCCTATAAACCCGAATATTTTGCAGCCATAAAACGCTGCGCGAACCTATACCTACAACGGAAATCCAAATACCATTTAAGATTAAAAAGAAAATACAGGCAATTACCTACTACAGCCGGGCCGTCTGCGGATACCGGAACTAATCCAGGCTATTTTTAAAAAACCCGTTTTTATCCAGCCCTGCTTTTCTTACACACGTTTTCCCTAATTTTAATTTTTAAATATTCATGCCATGAAAGAGACAGAACGCATAGCAGGGCTTTTTGAAGATATTTACAATGCTGACCCCTGGATAGATGTAACACTACTGGCAACATTGGAAAATATATCAGCCGAAATTGCATCAAAAAAAATTACACCCCGGTGGAATTCTGTTTGGGAAATACTAATCCATATCATCAAATGGAGGGAAAATGTGCTGCAGCGGGTGCAAGGCATAGTAATCGATTCGCCTGCTGATAATTACTTTACTGTAGTCAGCGATCAGTCAGAAAAAGCATGGCAGCATACTTTGCAGGATTTAAAAAACTCGCAGCAAAAATGGATCGCCTTCCTGGAAAAAATGGAGGAGGAAGATTTTGACAAAATATACCCGGCCAATGGTGGCTCTTATTATAAACATATCCATGGAATAATTCAGCACGATGCCTATCATTTGGGGCAGATCGTTATGCTGGTAAAAAATATGGATAGTTGATAAATATTCATATCGTGGAGTTCTCTGTAAAATAACAACAGTTTGAATTGAAGATATTATCAATTACCCTGCCTATCAGTTATCAATTGCCCGGCTTTAAGTTCCCCCAATGGGCGATAGCGGCGTGTTCTTTTCAATTATTTCCTTCATGCCATTTAATATTTTTCTCCAGTTTTGCACAGAATGCGCTTTCATTTTTTCATCCGGAATATTTTCCTGGGTGACCGTCATCGTGGTGTCCCCGCCTTCCTCAAATAATTCATAAGTTATAACTTCGTAATGTTCCGGTTTATCTTCCCTGCCCGACAATGAACTCCAATAATTATATTTTAGTAGTTTATTCAGTTCAACTATCAGGATGGTCCCTTTGTCTTCATACAATTTACCCTCCCACTCTCCTTTAAAAATAATGGGACTGCCTTCTTTCCATTCAGAAATCGCTTCTGTGCCAGATAAATATTGCTTTATTAATTCAGGATTGGTTAAAGCGTTCCATACTGCAGAGGCAGTGGCATGAATGCTAATGGTTGCATTACCTGTTATACTATTTTTCATCGTTAGCATTTTATTTTGGGATAAACTTAATAAAATTATGCCAAAGAATACAGCTACTAAAAATATCGCAGCAACCTGTCCGGAGTTGAAAAAATTTTGGCACTGTAATTTATGTCTTTATAAACCGTTATTTTATCGCGCCTTTCATTTAATGACCTGTCCTGATTCTTTACAGTAATAATTTTCAAATCACCTATTATCTAAAAAATTCAGGACGTTTAAATTATCTTTAAATGTCTTTTAAAAATCATTAATATAAAAGCCGCTTCAAAAATGAAAAGGATAACTGTCTTTATGGGTCTGTTTAGCGCCCTTCAGGTTTACGCTCAAACCGGTAGCTGGACTGATACTGCGGCCAGGATTGAAAACATTTTTAGCCGGTATAAACCTAACAACCCGGGCATACAGGTTGCTGTGAGCAGGAATGGCCTGTTACTTTTTTCCAAAGCCTGGGGAATGGCCGACCTGGAACATGCCGTACCACTTACCACATCATCGGTAACGGAAGCAGGATCAGTTTCCAAGCAATTCACTGCTGCCGCCATTTTACTACTGGAACAGGAAGGCAAATTATCGCTGGATGATGGGGTAAGAAAATATATCCCGGAATTACCGGAATATGAAAGGCCGGTCAGCATCCGGCAAATGATGCAGCATACCAGCGGGTTAAAAGACTGGGGAAGTATTGCCGCAATCGGAGGCTGGCCACGCAGCACAAAAACCTATAGCAACGAAGATGCTTTGTATATTATCTCCCGGCAAAAAACACTTAACAATCAACCTGGCGATGAATTTATCTACAGCAATTCTAACTATAATTTATTTGCTATTATTGTAAAGCGGGTAAGTGGTATGAGCCTGTATGATTTTTGCCGCAAAAAAATATTTGATTCTGCGGGGATGAAGCATACTGAATGGCGGGCCAATTTCAGAAAGATTGTTCCAAACAGGGCCATCGCCTATTCAAAAGGAGGGGAAGGTTACTTAACAAATATGCCCAATGAATATGTATATGGCAATGGCGGCCTCCTTACCACTACGGAAGACCTGGTAAAATGGAATGACTATTATGCAGGTGGTAAACTGGGCAATCCGTCATTACTCCAAAAACAAATCACCAGTGGCAAACTTACTAACGGCATTCAACATAATTATGCGGCAGGTTTGTTTATAGAAAAATACCGTGGATTGGATCTGTGGACACATAATGGCGCCACTGCCGGTTACCGTTCCAATTTGGATTATTTCCCTTCATTGGGTTTATCAATCGCCTGGTTAAGTAATACTTCCGAATTCGATGGGAATCCATTTAACCTGTCCATAGCCCTGCGTGAAATCTTTGTTCCAAAACCGCCCACGGAAACAGCCATTAAGCAACCCCCTGCTATTACCCTGGACGCAGAAAAATTAAAAACTTTAACCGGCTGGTATAGAAATTCCAGGGACGGTTCAGGAATAAATTTGTTTATAAAAGATGCGCTACTGAATAGTAATACCGGGTTATGGATTAAACCGGTTGCAGACAATATTTTTATGGTGGGTTATAACAAAATTGAATTTTTACCAGGCAATCAACGCATTTGGTTTATAACTCCCGCAAAAGACAGCACCCTGTTTACCCGAATGGATTCTGCGAATATCAATGCCGGAAATTTGGAGGAGTATACCGGGGAATATTATTCTGATGAAACGGAGACAAAATTTGCCGTACAGGCAAAAAACGGTAAACTGGTGCTGCTGCAAAAACCATCCAATGAGTTTGTGCTGAAACCTACCTATAAAGATGGTTTTGAATCTGCGGCAGGCCCTGTTTGGTTTGAACGGGATAAAAAGAAAAAGATCATTCAACTTAAAATATCTGTGGGAAGGGCGAGAAATATCCGGTTTGATAAAATGAGATAATATTTGGTTTGGATGCCTGTTTTAAGACAGGTTGCATTCCAATGTTTCAAAACATTTTCAATACTTTTTATGAGAAAAAAGAGCTTTTACAAGTCCGGGTTATTGCTGCTACTGCTATTCATTTCAACAGGTTCCCCTGCATTATTTTCACAGGAAATAAAGTATGCGGAAGAAGTTGAAAAAAGGATCAGCCAGGTTGAAAAAACACTGGCTTCCCGTTTGAAGGCAGCAGATACCGTAAATTGGACTTTGCAGGAAAGAATGAATTTTTATAATGCAAATGGAGTAAGCATTGCAGTCATCAGCAATTACGGGATTGAATGGGCCCGGGGATATGGATGGGCAGATAAATCCGAATTTCGCCCCGTAACTACTACCACATTATTCCAGGCAGGTTCTATCAGTAAATCCATTAACGGAATAGGAATCTTAAAACTGGTGCAGGACGGCAGGCTAAACCTCTATACCGATATAAATGAATACCTGCAAACATGGAAATTCCCCTATGATTCTTTATCAAAGGGTAAGAAAATATCAGCGGCCAACCTGCTAAGTCATACCGCAGGGTTATCCGTGCATGGGTTTCCGGGGTATGCAAATGGCGCAGTTTTACCTACCCTTCCTCAAATACTGGATGGTAATCGGCCCGCCAATACGGCCGCAGTACGCTCCTTGTTTGAACCATCTTTAAAAGCCCAATACTCCGGGGGCGGCACTACTATTGCTCAACTAATGATCGCCGATATTACAGGCGAACCCTATGATGTATTTATGTGGAAAAACATATTGGAGCCAATGGGCATGACCAATAGCTTTTATACACAACCACCGCTAAAAGAAAAACAAAACTTGGTTGCTACGGCCTATTATAATAATGGCAAAGAAGTAAAAGGAAAATATCATATCTACCCTGAGCAAGCCGCAGCGGGTTTGTGGACCAATCCAACAGACCTGGCTAAATATATCATAGAGACGCAATTGTCATCACAAGGCAGGTCTGATAAAGTACTTTCAAACGAAATGACTAATATCCGCCTTACCCCATTTATCGATAGCACATCTGCATTAGGAGTGTTTATCATAAAAAGAGGCGGAGAGAAGTATTTTACCCATGGTGGGGTTGATGAAGGTTTTGTAAGCCAGTACTATGGAAGTGTGGAAGGTGGCAATGGTGTGGTAGTAATGGCAAACACATATAATACAGCAATTCTTGTAGAAATAGTAAATAGTGTAGCGGCAGTGTATAAATGGAAAGATTTTCTGCCGGCCAGGTAACGTTAATAAAAGCAAATTAAAATATATAAATGATGAATTTCTCATTGAGGCCCTGGCAAATGGAAGACTTAAACAGCCTGGTAAAATATGCAAACAACAATGATATTGCAAAATATATGAACGACCAGTTTCCTCATCCATACACCATTGAAAGCGGCAAAGCCTTTATACAAATGACTATGAAAGATTCACCGGTTCATATATTTGCGATAGAAATCAACGGACAAGCCGTGGGGGGCATTGGTATCCATCCCCAGGAAGGTATCCAAAGAAAAAATGCCGAGTTAGGATATTGGCTGGCGCAACCATTTTGGGGAAACGGAATAATAACAAAAGCGATCGGCCAAATGACAGCATTTGGTTTTAAAAACTATGATATCAACAGGATATTTGCAAGACCGTTTGGAACAAATATCGCCTCCAGGAAAGTGCTGGAGAACGCAGGTTTTACCCTGGAAGCCCAGTTCAGTAAAACCTTTTTTAAGAACGGGGAGTATTTAGACGAATTAGTTTACGCGGTCAGGCGAAACGCTTAACCCGGCATAAGGTATACCCGGGCACCCGATTTTTTATGAGGCGATGGTACATTCAACAATAGTAATCAACTATTGACCTTCACAAAGTTCAACCACCCGTTTAGCCCACCATGGTCCCTGTAAAATACCCTTGGTACCCAACCCATTCAGCATAAACATGCCCGTGTGTTTTGGATGTTGCCTTACAATAACTTCCCGGTTTTGGGTGGTGGGCCGGATGGCCACCCTATGATCAATGGTGGTATACTTATTTTCAAGCATTGCATCAAGCCGGTCTTCAATTAGCTTTTTACCAGACTCATCTGGTTGGGTGCTATTGTTATTCCACCCGTAAGTAGACCCTGCCCTGAACAAGTTGTTGCCAGCGGGAATAAGATAAATTCCATCCTTTTTAACGATCCGGTCTGTTACGGGGTGATCATATAAAATGGTGAGCATATCTCCCTTGCAGGGTATTATATTTTGGTTGTGAAAGAAAGGGTTGTGGATGGCCCCGTATCCTTCACAAAAAATAATCTTGCTGAATTGCATTCCATGATATTCCATTAATTTGTTACCCGTCTCTAATTCCTGGTGTACAAATGCGGCTTCTGTCAACGCCTCATTTTGTTTTAACCATTCAGCGAAACGGGTGATCAGCAATCCGCAATCCACCCAACCGGAATGGGTGATCTCACAGGCACCCGTTTCCTGTTTAATATTTGGTAAGGCAGGGGGATTGAACAGGATATATTTTTCAAATTCAGCAGTTGCCGATTTCGAGAGCAGGTCATTTTTCTCTGTAACAGAATTAAACACCTGGTATATATTGTGCAGGTGAAGGATAGCGGCGCCCAGTAACTGTTCTATCTCCCTGCATATTTTTATTGCGAAGGGAATTTGCAGCAATACATCGGGATGGATGGTTTTTCTTTTGCCGCTGACAGGGGTAAACATGCCTGCAGCAATACGGCTTGAGGTATTGGTTTCACCAGGATCAATCACCATAAATGGAATTTTATGCCGGTGCAGCATAAACGCCACCAATGTTCCGGCAATGCCCTGTCCTACTACAAGTGTGTTGATTTTTTTCATTTTATTACTAAGTAGTTTAGAGGCCGGGCCGGTAGTACCTGATTGGTCAAAAACAGGAAAGCGGGATGAATTTTTAATATCAGGCCCGGCATTTATTAGTGACCCGCAAATTGGTAAAAATTATCCGCCGGCAAAAAACAAAACAACACCAATAAAAGTTTGGAATACTTATTTTATTTTATATATTTGTCCATCTGCTTAGTAGACTAATCATTTAATCCGGGCCGGTTTTGCCGTTTATACCTCCGGATTTGAAAAACAGGCAGAGATAGTTTGCCCCCAAAATTATATAATTATACTTATTTACAATTGGGTAAGCAATGTAAAACCCTCGTATCACCCGCAGCAGGCAAATCATGCAACACAAACAGTAATTTAAAAAAAATACAACATTTAAAATAGACAATTATGAGCCATCCACTTCATTTCGACACTTTACAGTTACATGCAGGCCAAAAAATAGACCCTTCTACTCATTCAAGGGCCGTGCCTATTTACCAAACAACTTCTTACGCGTTCGACAGCAGTGAACATGCCGCCAATCTTTTCGGGTTAAAGGAATTTGGTAACATTTATACCCGTATTATGAACCCCACCACAGATGTATTTGAACAAAGGATGGCCGCGCTGGAAGGTGGCGTAGCGGCAGTGGCCACTGCATCGGGACAAGCTGCACAGTTTTTAGCGCTCAACAATATTTTGCAGGCGGGTGATAATTTTATTTCTACCACGTATTTGTATGGCGGTACCTACAACCAGTTTAAAGTTGCTTTTAAGCGACTGGGCATTGAAGTCAGGTTTGCAGATGGCGATGACGTGGAAAGTTTTGTAAAACACATCGATAAAAATACCAAGGCATTTTACTTAGAAACAATCGGTAACCCCAAATTGAATATACCCGATTTTGAAAAATTTGCGGCCCTTGCAAAAGAATATGATCTCCCGTTGATTGTTGATAACACATTTGGTACAGGGGGGTATCTTTTTCGTCCGCTGGAACATGGCGCTCATGTAGTAGTAGAATCTTCCACAAAGTGGATCGGGGGACATGGAACCTGTATTGGTGGTGTTATTGTAGATGGCGGCAATTATAACTGGGGCAATGGCAAATTTCCGCAGTTTACCGAGCCAAGCGAAGGATACCACGGTTTAAAATTCTGGGAAGTATTTGGCGAAGGCAACCCATTGGGTTTACCAAATATCGCATTTGCTATCAGGGCAAGGGTAGAGGGACTTCGTGACTTTGGCCCATCACAAACCCCTTTTAATTCTTTCCTTTTGTTACAGGGCCTTGAAACATTAAGTCTGCGTGTACAACGACATGTAGACAATGCATTGGCGCTTGCACAATGGCTGCAGGAACATCCGTCGGTAGATTTTGTAGACTATCCCGGCCTGCCAGGCAACCCATATCATGAGCTGGCAAAAAAATACCTGCGAAACGGGTTTGGCGGCATCCTGAATTTTGGTATCAAAGGTGGAAAAGAAAATGCGGGCAAATTCATCGACTCCTTAAAATTAGTAAGCCACCTGGCCAATGTGGGTGATGCTAAAACACTGGCCATTCACCCGGCTTCTACCACTCACGAACAACTGAGTACTGAAGAGCAAATTGTATCGGGGGTGCTGCCCAACCAGGTACGCATCAGTGTGGGTATCGAACATATAGAAGACATTAAAGCTGATTTTGAACAGGCTTTTGCCGCTGTATTTGCCAATGAACTGGTGGCTTAAAATAATGCTCATCGCAAATTTAGAACATGCCCGCGGTTCAAATTTATAAGCTGCTTTGAATTAAATGTCCGGCTACTATTTAAGAACTTGCGTAAAAAAAGCCGGGCATTTGCAGCTTATATTTTTAATGGCCAAAAATGAACGAAAATTGAGCAATATCGATTTTATTTTTAGACAGCAGCAGGAGGCTTGTTTGAGCGTAGCAACAACATTTACACTATAGCATTTATTTCAGGATTCAACGGCATGGCAAAAATATTCGAACATACCAAACCCTTCAGCTTAGAGTCGGGAATTACCTTATCACAATACCACCTGGCGTACACCACATATGGCAGCCTGGATAAAAATAAAGACAATGTTGTTTGGATATTTCATGCGCTTACCGCCAATAGTAATCCCACTGAATGGTGGCCCGGCCTTGTAGGCGAAGGTAAATTATTTGACCCTGCCCGTCACTTTATTGTTTGTGTAAACCTACCCGGCAGTTGTTATGGCAGCATTGGCCCGCTTGATATTAACCCACAAACACAAGAACCCTGGTACCATGATTTTCCTTTTTTTACCACCCGGGATATGATCCTCGCTTATCAGCCGCTAAAGGAATATTTAGGTATTCAAACAATTAACATCGGCATTGGTGGCTCAATGGGTGGCCAGCAACTACTGGAATGGGCAATTGAAGAACCAGCCCTGTTCCGTCACATCATTTTACTGGCCACCAATTCCTTTCATTCACCCTGGGGTATTGCTTTTAATGCAACGCAAAGGCACGCCATTGAAACAGACCTTAGCTGGAAAGAAAAAAATGAAAGAGCGGGCCTGCAGGGTATGATGGTTGCAAGGGAAATGGCGCTTATTTCTTACCGGCATTACCATACCTACGGCATCAGCCAGGCGGAAGAAACCAATGAGAAAATAAACCATTTTAAAAGTGAATCTTATCAGCAATACCAGGGCCTTAAATTAGCCAGGCGCTTTAATGCTTTCAGCTATTATTTTTTAAGCAAAAGCATGGATGCCCATAACGTAGGGCGACAAAGGGGCAACGCAGAAAAAGCCCTCGGGCAGGTTCAGGCAAAAGCGTTGGTGATCAGTATCAGTTCGGATATTTTGTTTCCTCCCCATGAGCAGGAATTTATAGCTCATCATATCCCGGGCGCCGTTTACCAGGCCATTAATTCAACCTATGGACATGATGGGTTTTTATTGGAATTTGACCAGATAGGCAGTGCCATCACTCAATTTGTTTTGGATGTACAGACAATACAAAAAACGACAACCCCTGTCAAATATTTTTTTTAATGGCGTTTAATGTTGTTGATACTGACCGTCCGGCAAAATTTTTGGCGCTATGGCGATAAAAACTGACAACAGGTTTTCAATTTTTGATTTAGCGTGTTACCTGGCATTGTATCATTTTCTAATTTTCTCATTTTCAAGTTTGAAATTCAGGCTCTTCCATTAGTTTTAACCGCCCCTGTTAATTTAGCTACTAAAACCGCAAACCCATTGTAAAATAGGGATACCATCCCTCCCCCGAGTTGCCGGCTACCAATTGGAATACAGCTATTTGGGCCGGGGCAAAATAAATACCACCACCTGCACCCTGGTGCCATTCATCACTGTTGTATCCTTTCTGCCAAACTTTACCTGCATCGTAAAAGCCAATAATACCCAATTGCCCGGGCAAAATATAAGAAGCCAGGTTGGCTAATTTAATGCGTACTTCCAGGTTATTATACAGCATCTGCTCGCCTGCAAAACGATACTGGTTATATCCGCGTAAATTTTCGTGTCCGCCCAAAAACAGCGACTGGTAAAATGCTGCCCTACCCGTTGTAACACCGCCCCCTACCCTGTTTGCAATTACAATGGCTGACTTCCGGTCAATACTCTTGTACACGGCCAGTTCAGCTATGCATTGTGCAAATGATTTTGAATAGGTATTTAACCCCGCATATCCCTGTACCCGCATGTTGATATAACTGCCAAATGTGGGTAATAAAATACTATTCCGGGTATCATGCAGCAGGTTTATTATTATGCCTGCATGCGTTTTATCATTTGCAATGGTGGTACTATCGTAAGAATGTATCAGCGAAGTATTGGTAATAAAACGACCCTTGTTGTCCGAGGCATCGTAACGGTAATATTGTAAAGAAGGGCCCAGCGTTACACTGTTTCCTTTGCCTGTGCGCCAGCGAAATGCCGGAGCCAGGTTGAACAAACTAAACCTCGTCCGGTAGTAACGCCTGTAATCGCCCGTTTTATCGATCACCGATTGGTTGCCCCGGCCAAAAAAGTTCTGGGTATTATCCGGCGCAAGTGCACTGGCCTGTAAAAGAAAATCCGCTCTGCCAACAGCCTGTAACCATTCTCCTTTGTAAATAATCCTGTAGGCATTGGTTGAAAAAGAATGGGCCAGCGTAAACTGCTGCATACTCGCATAGGGTTGTTTGCGGAACCCCTGTTGTATGAATTTTATACCCGCGCCGAAAATCAAACCATCATCCACATTAAATCCTGCATTCAGTAAAGGAATTGTTTTATTGTACCGGTTGGTTAGTTGTAATTCAGTGTTAGTCTTGTCCTCCGAAAAATGCCGGTGTACACGATTGGCTGATCCCGCAATAAAAGCGTTGGCAGTTCCATCATATACATGAATTTTGCGGAGATATTTATTGTTGCCATTGATGTCATATTTTTTGGGAGATACCCCATCACCAACCACTCTTATCCTGATGGGGGACCGGGTATTTTTTATCGAAACACTATCATTACCGCCCTGCAAAAACAAACGTATTTCTTTTGTTACCGAAGGGTCAAGCACGCGGCTGTACAATAGTTTACCCGGCTGATCATTCTTTGAAATTTTATAAATATTGATCCCCATCTGCCCGCTAAGCGTATCACTGATAGTTACCAGTTCGTTTTTATTGGAAGCAGGGATGTCAATTACTTTATTCAGGAACCGGTAATACCGGGGCATCTTCACCAGCATATCCGCCCTCCTGCTTTTTAATTGTTCGGCCAGTTGCTGATGACTAGCAGCATACACATTGGGTGGTAATTTTTTTAATGCGGCTTCAATAACAGTATCGCTTAAGTTATTTACTGTTTTTTCGGTATGCTTTAACCAGTCATCATAAGAAAGATCATTTGTAAATATGCCATCGATCCCTCTTGCATTAAAGGAAAAAGTGTTGATGTTTTTTATTCGTCCGCCAAAGCCCTGGAACTTAGGCATGATCCAGGGAAGAGAGGCTATTTTTGGAAAAAAGCCCTGGTTCACATAAAATACCTGGTCCCTGTCGCGGGGAACAGGCTTATAGGTTTTACCTTTCCCGTTATCCTCGTCTACCCATCTCCATTGATCCCCGTGCCGGTCCCAGTCGCCCAAAAAAATATCCAGTAACCGCGCATTTAAAAACGCGTGCTGGTCAACCGTATTATCATTATCATCTTTTAGTTTATCGGTCATTTTTATAGTAGAAACAGATTTACCGAGGGGTTCCCGCTCTTCAAACAATGCAATGGTGTTGGCAAAGTCTTTACTATAAATACCCAGGTTTTTATCGGCCGCTATGTATACTATCTTCGGCTTGCTGTGCGGTATCCCGAGCGCATCAGAAAATGCGGGCACCGTTAAAGGGGCGTAAGGAAAAGCAGCCGTTGAATTATCCCTTAAAATATCCGCCGCCAGTGTATTGGTCATTGATTGCGGCAATAAATTATCCGGGAATTTTTCAATACTCCGCAGTACCCATTCCTTCTTACCTTCCATTAACCTGAGCGACCTGGTTTGCATGCCCCCGCCTAATTCTTTTGGTACTAAATGGGCTTCAGAAATCCTAAGGATAGGTATAGTGGTTTCCATAGCCCAAACTTTTCTGTAATTTTCGCCAAACAGTCCCCTGTGTACCTTACTTACTTTATCAAAATCCGAATTGAGTTTTATCTTAATACTGTCGCCACTAATTTCCATACCCGCCGGTTCAATTGCCATCAATGGATCTGTATGCCTGATGGTATAGACAGTATCGTTTTCCACAATTCCATTATGGTAGGTCTGAAAGCTGAGGCTTATACTATTATCCGAAAAAAAATCCGCAATAACGTACCCGCTTAAAGACTTTGCATATACGCTCCCCCTGCCCTTTTTAACCGGTGTATGTTTGGATCCGGCGCCGCTTACCAGTTGGGGCACAGCTCCATAAATCAGCTGCAAAGCGTGTTCATGCCCAGCTACGTGGATTATATTGGGATGTAATTTTAGTATCTCCTCTACATTCATTTTCATATCCTGGTACAATACGTTTTTTACATCTTCCGCAGGAGGGAAAGTTGTCCGGAGCATTGGATATAATGAGCCGATAACGGGAAGGGGTATGTACAAATTTTTATTCAGGTTGGTGAGCGGAAACAGGTGGTCCTTTAAATTATAATAGCCACCGTGCGGGCCATAGGTAGTAAAAGGGTGATGGGTAGCAAAAAGGATGGTTTTATTTTTATTGCGCCTGATGATATCATTAAGTTTACCCAACACATCCCTTTTTGTTTTACATTCGCAGTCATCACCCTCTGTTTTTTTGCTGAAAGGATATAACCACCATTCGGAATCCATTGCAACCACCACCAGCCGTTCGGAAACAACCAGTTCATATGGGCCGGGACATGCATCCGCGGGGATCATTTGCAAAAGGGAATCATTTTGCTGCCGCAGGAATTGATTGGCAAGTATTATTTTTTCGTATCCCTTTGGTCCGCTTTTATCCCAATCATGGTTGCCCGGAATAAAATACACCGGCACCCCGGCTTTTCGCAAACCTTCGTATTGTGACCGTAAAATATCCTGTGATCCCTGTGCTGTTTTAGTGCCGGGAAATTCCATTCCCGTTGGATAAATATTATCACCCAAAAAAAGCGCGATGGTTTTACCGGCAATATTTTTTTGTACTGCATCCAGTAAAACAGCTTTCTGCTCAATATTAATTTCGCCCGCATCGCCAATCAAAATAACCCTGTACTCAACGGTACCCTGCGCCCATGCATACTGCAGGAAAGTAAATAGTACTATGACCGTAAATAAAAGCTTTCTCATACTAATTTTTTTTGAATATGGGATAAAAGGAAAAAAATAAATAGTAAAAAATACATATGCCCCCGGAGGATTCATCCCCAAAATACCCCGATTACGTATAATCGCCAGGGAGTTGCAACAGCCACCAGGCATACCCGCACAGGTTCCAGGTATATGTGATGATTGATTTTTTTACGATCATGGCTCGTATCGTAATACAGGCATTACACAGTAAAGATAACGGTACAAATAGTAGTACAAGCCTGTGTACCTGAACCACAAATGTTATTTTGGTAACGGGTAAAAAAAACCGGGATAAGGGTCAAAGTATGATCGCCACGGCAAAGGCCAGGATACTTATAATCAATGTAAACATAAAAACTGTATACGATATCCGCAACAATTTATATTTGTTTCCCAAAACTTTTCCCTGCGAATGAATATCCCTGATAAGGCTCCCGTACAAAAACTCACTATCGTCCATCACCATTTTCATGCCTTCATAATAATGATCAAAATCCATCTTATAAAAATTTCCGAAAAATAAAAGGTTGACTGTTTTTTTGGATAATTGTTCAGGCGAAAAATAACCGTCCGGTATCTTGGGTCTTGTTGCCAGTATTGAAAAGATCGTGGCAGTCAGGCATCCGGCCAGTAATATCATAGTAGGAATGATCAAAGTAGGTGTAGTTTCCAGTTTGCGCACCACTAAGGCTATAACCACCGAAATAATGATAGAGTTTACAGAGATCATGATATTCGATTTGCTGTCTGCCATATCACTCAATCGCTGGTGATTGGTGACTGCAATCCTAAACATGGTTTCAATACCCTTTGTAGGTTTCTCTGTTTTTACTGAGGGGGCGGGGTCCTGTGCGCCTGATGGTGTTGCATCCCCTGCTGCTTTTTCGTTTTTAGTAACACTTGCTTCCGGTTGCGCGGTGTGGCCTTTTTCTTTTTCTAAAAGTTTCTCCAGGTTTTCCTGTTTTTTATTATTGAGCAAAGCCTGGCAATAGTCGGTATGATAATGATGCGACTGAAGCAACTGAATGGTTCCTTTTCTCCATTCGTCTTTATCAACCTTTATATTTCTAATCGCCTCATACTCTTTACGCAATTGCTTATTGTGTTTGGCAAAATCATCCGTGCCTAAATGAAAAAGGTCTGCATCGCACACAATCTGTTCCTTAAGCGTGGAAGGACGTTGTGGCATTTTGGTAGCGAGGATGCAGTTTTTTATTTCACTGCGGGTCGGTTCATCCACACCCTTTTCTGTTAAAAAAGCTTCTGCCAGATCAGCGCTTTTAAGTTCGTGCAGGGTCTGCGCGCCGGCCATGCAATACCCCATATCGTGAAACCATGCCGTGGCGGTAACCACAAAAAAATCATGTTCGTTCAATTGATAGTGGTCCGCTATTTGTTTTGCGGCCGCCACCACCGTTGCGGTATGCCTGATATCATGGTATAACAACTGATCTTTGCCATGATCTGCAAAATAAGCAGTAACATATTGCTTTACCTGTTCCGTTATTAACTGGTAATTCATTCTTTTTATTTTAGTTTTCAGTTTCCAGAATGGTACACCCCGCGCTTTTATTTATGTGATGCAGGCAATTCATTGCAGTTTCCTGTTACAACTTTGCTCAAATATTTGATATTCAAATTTAAGAAAAGAAAAAACTTAATTCAATAGCTAATTAACGGAATTTGTTACACATATTAAAACAGAACTTTAATAAAAGAGAGGATTGAGCGTGGTTTAAAAAAACTTACCGGGACTGCCTGTTCCGATTAGTGAGTATTCGCCTCAAAGCGGTTTCAATTAACCATGATCGCAAAAAAGGTAATCCCACCCAAGATGATAAGAAAGTAAAACTTTATAATACTACTTGTTGCGCTAAAAATAAACCGGCAAACTGTGGGCTCTTCAAGCTATCCTGCCGATGCCTTTTTTTCTAATTCCCGATTTTATACTTCGCTGTTTCGGTAATCGCTTTCCACTGATCTGTCCGGAACGGGCCTGCAGGAAAGCCCTCTTTATTGAATAAATTATCCTTACCCGCATTATCGGCCCAGCCAAACCTTACCGCTACCGGATTTACCACCTGATCATGGTACACCACTACTTTATCGCCATCAATATAGGCTTTGGCGGTAAAAAATTGCTGATCTGCACCAGCAATTTCAAACCCGTTAAGGGAATCCAAAATATTTTTTGCCGATAATCCGCCGCCAATATTTGTAAATGAGAGGATGATCTTATTGCCTTCCACTTTAAAGGATTGATAAACCGGCCCGCTGTAAACATTGCCTTTGCCATAGGTTTTATTTAAGGCGATAGCCGCCAGCCTTTTTCCGACATCCTCCTTATTTTTGGGATGAATATCGGTAGGATTGCCAATATCAGTTGTGACCGCCATACCTGTGTTGGGCAACGCTAAAGTAAGTGTTTGCGCTTCTCTCAATTCGGCCCAGCTACTGCCTTTACGGCTATCCCCGTTGCTTGCGTTAAATGTGGCCAATTGTACAAAATAAAAGGGGAAGTCGCCCTGTTTCCATTTTTTGCGCCAATCCGTGATCATTAATGGAAATGCTTTGCGATACTGGTAAGCACGGCCGGCATTGGATTCGCCCTGGTACCAGGTAGCGCCTTTGATTGCGAAGGGGATCAAGGGATGTATCATACCATTGTAAAGCAGGGTGGGAGAACTGTTGGGACCAACACCTGCTGACCCGGTAGATACCGACTCTACCTGGAACAACCACTCCCCCTCCAATGAAAGAGTTATTGAACCAATTAATAACTTTACACCTGCGGCCTCTCCATATACCCCACCGCCACCACCATTATCTTCCACCCTGATGGCGATCACATTTTTACCTTCTTTTAAAAGGTTAGATGGTATGCTGTATTTTCTTTTCACATTGTATCCCCTGGTTATTCCTACTTTTATCCCGTTTACATAACATTCATCCGCGTCATCGATCATAGCAAGTTCCAGTACTGCGGCCTTACCTGCATCCCCGGCAGCTATATTCACCGTTTTTCTCAACCATACTACACCATCAAAATCGCCCAACGCCTGTTGCTCCCATAAGCCGGGCACCATCATTTTTGGCCAGGGTCGGTCATCAAAAGATGTTGTTTTCCACCTGGATACTTCCGTTGATGAAGGTGGAAAGGAAGCCTGTATTTTTTCGAGACGTTTTGTAGTGGCTGCAATTTTTTGCCTGGCCATCGAATCAATATTTAATACCTGCATCCCCGCAATCATGGTTTTAAATTCTTCATCGTTTTCGAAGGCATCCCGGCTCGTCCAGGTTTCTACATGTGTGCCTCCCCAGGAAGTATTGATCAGCCCGATGGGTACATTCAATTCCCGTTGCAATTCTTTGGCGAAGAAATAACCCACCGCCGTAAAATTACCCGCTGTCGCAGGACTACACAGTTTCCAATCGCTCCCGGTAAGGTCATCTTTAGGTTGGGGGGACACGGTTTTAGGCACTTCAAAATGCCGTATCCGGGGATAATTCGCCTGCTGGATTTCTCTATCCGCATCATTGGCATTTTGCAGGCGAAACTCCATATTTGACTGGCCCGAACAAACCCACACATCACCCACGAGTATATTACTGATGGTAATAATATTATTGCCGGTTATGACTAACTGGTATGGGCCACCGGCTGCTTCGGCAGTAAAATTAATTTTCCATTTCCCTGATCCGTCTGCGGTAACCTCCCTGGTTTGCTTATTGAAACGAAGTGTAATTTTTTCCCTGCTATCCGCCCAGCCCCAAACTGGTATGGTTTGATCTCTTTGTAAAACCATATTATCGCCAAAAATTTTAGTTAACCTTACGTTGGCCGAAACGGTACAGGCAATAAATGATACCAGTATTGAAAGGAGCATCTTTTTCATATGTGTTGGTAGCTATTTTTGAAGTGGTAAAAGTAGCTGATTGATTTAACAGATTAGCTATAAATATTTCCTGGTTTGCTGGTTGGTGTTTCGCGTTTCCTGAAATTCTACTAGGTGTAACTATAGGTAACGGCAAGGCAGAAATATTTTTAATACTAATACTCCTTTCTTCAATTCGATTATGCTTTTAACGCATTGCGGGTAACCCATTTCGTTTTTAGCGAGTGGGAGTTTTTTGTTGCAACGAAGAAAACTGTTTTGACTAAAGTTATGTTTGAGTAATATCGGCAGGGCTATTGTTTCTGCTTTTAGTCATTATTCGATACCCCCATTTTAGGTGATTGTTTGGTTTTGGCGCCGCGGTTACTTTTACATCATCAACCATCAAAAGCAGATTGACGCAAGCGGTATTGTTGCAGTCTGCGTAACACGAATCACTCGCATAAAACAACATACCCGATGTGTGAACAACTTGCCAGCTATAGGGCAGGGCACAGCATACGACTTACAATATCCCCCATACCATTGGTGAAATGACATCAGCAGACAACCAGCAAAAAAAAGGTTGATGATCACACAGTGGTAATTATTCAATCAGTTGGAAAAGGTAAACAACCCCGGGTTAATGTCACAGGATCCGGAAATAACAATTACTCAAAAAGTTATTGTGAAACGGACCCCGGCAAAGATGCTCTGCCTGATTAGTAAAAAAAAACAGATGAACTTACTATTGAAATATTTACACATTAAATCAAAATCAAATCAAATTAAACTATTATGAAAAAGATTACAATTTTAGCCCTGGCCATTATGCTTTTCACCGCCTGCAAGAAGGACAACAAGGTCAACCGTCCAATTAAACTGGATTTTACTTCTTCAGTAAATCACGCATCACCGGCTTTAACCTGTACATTGCCGGGAACTCCTTTTGCTATAGCTAACAGCGGGTATTTTCTATCAGGTACTGTAACACATTTAGGGACGATTGATGCTAACAATAGTAAGGGCCAGGATGGATTCTGTAATTTAAGTGCTGCATTTATACTCACTACAAAAACCTCGGGCCAGATAGTTGCGGCAAATGGTGACAAGATAACTTATACAGGTGATGATGTAATCAACCTGAACAATGCAATAGTTAGTGGGGGCACCACGGCGCCAATTACCGGTTTGTGGACGATTACAGGTGGAACCGGAAAGTTTGCAGGTGGATCAGGGTCTATTAAAATCAGTGGCATTGTTGATCTTGCTTCAGAAGGAGGGCCAATATTTAGCATTAGCGGGGAAGGCATCATCACTTACTAATTATTTCTTTTGTATGTTTAGCTGATCATTTTTTACCGGTAACTTCTTTTTAATTCTTTATAAAACTTAAGGAGATGTTATCGGTTTACAATATTGATCACTTTCTATGGAGCAGTTTCCCTGATGACTATTGTCAACGATTATTGCCAATACAAAAGCGGCCACAAAATATCGCGGAAGTAATTGACAACCGGTATAATTAAGGGATTCTTAATTTAATAAAAGTTTTTTGTAAGTTTATGTCACTTATGGTTAGTTATTGATATTCAGGTAGACGGTGGCTTTTATCGCTGAACTTCAGGACCCGCAAGTTTTATTGTAACCGACCCGGACGGAAATGCTATTTTATTTGACCAGCATATTTAGCATAAAAATTGAATACCCGCAAACATTTTGGTCGGCGAAGAGGAAAAATGCAATGCCATATTTCATTTGCAAAGCCTTAGCCATTATTGCACCGATGCGTTACAACAATTGAAAATTTGTTCTGATAAAAAATTTTATGACCATGGATAACCCATCCGATGTTGATAAATATATAGCAGCATTTTCAAAAGAAATCCAGGAAATTTTAGAGCGATTAAGATCAACAATTAAAAATGCCGCGCCGGGAGCCGAGCAGAGAATCAATTATGGAATTCCTACTTTCACTTTAATAGGGAACCTCGTTCATTTTGCAGCTTTTAAAAATCATATTGGATTTTATCCTGCGCCATCCGGAATTTTAGCTTTTAAGAAAGAACTATCAGTTTATGAAGGGGCAAAAGGCTCAATTAAATTCCCCATTGATAAACCTCTTCCTTTTGATTTGATTAAGGAAATAGTTAAATACAGGGTGAAGGAAAATTTGGAAAAGGCGGAAGCAAAGAAAAGAGTCAGCACTTGTTCAATGGGACATAAATATAATAGAAGTAGCCAGTGCCCTGCTTGTCCTGTTTGCGAACGGGAACGCAGACCAAAAGAAAACTTTCTGTCAATACTTAGTGCACCGGCAAGAAGGGCTTTAGCAAACAAGGGTATTTTAAATTTAAAGCAACTTTCTGCATTTAGTGAAAAAGAAATAGTAGAACTTCATGGAATGGGGCCGGGTTCGATCACTAAACTTAAAACCGCCCTGGAAGCAAAAGGATTGTCATTTAATAGATTTTAACGCTGAGTGAACAGACAGCCGGAACCTACTGTATAGTTCCTGAAAAAACAAATTTATCATGGAGCAGGCAAGACAAATTTCTCTCTTTATCACCCTTATTATTTGGGCTACGCTTATTGGAGGAATAATGTATTCGCACATTGTTTACTTTCCCCCATATCTTTCTCACCTGCCCGAATCAAACAGTTTAATTACCGGCGCCTATGGACTACATGATGGAAACTTTTGGATGCTGGTTCATCCATTAGCGATATTGTCTACAATCGTAACGCTTATATTAAACTGGAAACTGACAACAAGGCGAAAATTTATTCTCATCTCTTTTGGTATTTACGCATTGGCAATTATCGCAACCGCGATTTACTTTGTTCCCGGACTTATGGCTTTTGCCGACAGTACTCATTCCACCACAATTACAAAATCAGAATGGTTTCAACGAGGACAGGCATGGCAACGCATGAGTTGGATAAGAGGATTTTTTATATATGCAGGCTTTTTTTCTTTGTTAGTGGCATTGACAAAAGATAGAAATTAGCAGCGCAAAACTCAATGGAAAATAGCGGCCAGTCCCCCCAAAGCACCGAATGTAATGCATCCTGAACAACCTGAGTGAGAACTACCAACTGTGTGCCCGGGGAGAGCGTAAAGGCATCGGCATTAAAAAGTATAAACACTGGAATCTGCGATATTGCCGTACCATGGTATTTTTAATGATACCGCCTTCCGTTTGCCTTCCATTGGTGTATGTCCTGATGTTATCAGTATAGCTTTGAAAAGCGAAAAAACGGTAGAATCTATATGATAAATAGCCTGGACAGTACAGCTGCAGGTTGTGTGCATTCCGACAAATTTAGCCTGTATCGGCTGCTCAATTGCTTATAAATTTTAACGGATATATCGGAAGGCGGCCTTTATTAACATCAGCTAATGTGCTTTTTTGGGGGAAACTTTTCCAAATTAAGATGATTGAGTTTTCCCCAAAAGATTTAAGTCCCATCACTATCCCATATAGTGAGTTGCAGCCAGACAAGGCGGAAAACATCATCGATACATAGTAATCCCATACTTTATCACACTTGTACCATTTATTAGCTTACTAGTTGATTTAAATACTTAAGATAAAAATGAAGCCTCTTTTTAAACCGTTAATTCATTAAATTTGTGTAATAACCTGTTTTCGTAAAAAGTACTTTAATACAATTTACCTGGGGATTCAACGTTTTACCTTTTAGTTTACTCTAAAACCGAATGCTAACAACCGGAAAACAAACATATGCGCCGAACACTTTCTGCCTTAATACTTAGCATTATCTTATTACCTGCTATTTCCTATGCCCAATTCAGAAAATATTCCAATGAGTTCCTAAATATCGGCGCCGGTGCCAGGGGGCTTGCTATGGGCAGCGCCCAGGTAGCATCGGTAAATGATGCCACGGCAGGTTACTGGAACCCTGCCGGGCTGACGGGTGTAAAAGATCATCCCAATATTAATATTATGCATGCTGAATATTTTGCCGGTATTGGAAAATATGATTACGGTTCCATTGCTGTACCCGTTTTGGAAAATAAGAGGACCATCGGTTTTTCATTGCTCCGTTTTGCTGTGGATGATATCCCAAACACCTTGTTTTTGTTAGAGCCGGATGGAAGCATCAACTTCAACAACACTATTCAAACCTTTTCTTCTGCCGATTATGCGTTCTTATTTTCTTTTGCACAAAACCTCAAAGAAACCGAAGAAAAAACGATCAGTTTTGGTGTGAATGCAAAAATTATACACCGAAAAGTAGGCAAATTCGCTACCGCCTGGGGATTTGGGATAGACGCAGGTTTACAAATGCACGGAAATAACTGGCATGCCGGGATTGTTGCACGGGACCTCACCACCACCTTTAACGCCTGGTCTTTTAAATTTACCGAAAGGGAAAAAGAAGTGTTATACCTTACCAACAACGAGATCCCTGTAAAATCTACCGAACTAACTGCACCCCGGCTGGTTATCGGGGGCGGATACAATTTCAGGTTAGGCAGTTCGGTTAAACTGCTGGCTGAAGCCAATATGAATTTAACCTTTGATGGTAAACGCAATACAGTTATCAGCAGCAAGGCCGTGAGCGTAGATCCCAGCATTGGATTGGAAGCCGCAGTAAAAGAGGTGTTTTTTGTAAGGGCGGGCATTACCAATTTCCAACAGGCATTGTCAGATACGCTTGATAAAAAGAAGGTATGGATTTACCAGCCCAGCCTTGGCGCAGGCGTTAAAATCAAGAATGTGATGATCGATTACGCATTCACTAACCTTGCTAATCAATCCAATCCCTTATACACGCATATATTTTCGCTCCGGTTTAATTTAGTGAAAAAAGAAACAGAATAAGCATGATCATTATGAAATCACAATCATATACCGCGATGAAAAAAATATTATTTACGTTTTTTATATTTTGTACACTTGCGGCCTCGGCCCAGTTTAACAATAGCTGGATCGATCACAGCAAAACTTACTTTAAATTTAAAGTAGCTAAGAATGGAATGTACCGTATCAGCCAGCCGGCACTGGCTTCCATTGGACTTGGCGGCACAGCTGCTGAGCAGTTTCAATTGTGGAGAAATGGCGAGCAGGTTCGTTTATATACTTCCGTAGCGGGTGGTGCAATGGGGACCAATGATTATATTGAATTTTCAGGCAAAATGAACGATGGCATTCCTGATAAACCATTGTACAGGATTGCGGACAACCAGCTTTGTGATAGTTTTAGCCTGCATTCGGATACGGCTGTTTATTTTTTGACGGTAAATGCGTCTGGCGCTAATTTGCGTTACAACAACACGGTTAATAATATCAGCGGGAATGTACTTCCGCCCGATCCTTATTTTATGCGCAGGGTAGAGCAACCTTTTAAACAGGTGTACAACCGGGGTTTTGCAAATATCGTGGGCGAATATGTATATTCTTCTTCTTATGATGCCGGCGAGGGATGGACCACAGGTGATATTGCTCCCTGTTGTGCATTTTCTCAACTTTTTACCGGTTTAAATGTGTATACTGCCGGTCCGGCAAACAGTGTTTCCTTATACCTCGCTGCCTTTGGTAATGGATTATACACCAGGACCATGCAGGTGAAATTTTATAATACCCTGGTAATGGATACAGCGGTGAATTATTTTAACGTGCTGAAGAAACAAATGGACAATCTGCCATTGAGTCTTTTGGTGAATCCGGATAACCTGGTTGCCACCGTACATTGTAATTCCGCCAGCCCCAACGACAGAATTGTTGTGGGTACCATAGCGGTTACCTATCCTGCAAAATTTAATTTTAATAATTCGGCAAATTTCACTTTTGAATTAAAGGCATCGGCTACAGGGAATTTCCTGGAAATCGAAAATTTCAACAGGGGTAGCCTGCCACCCGTATTATACAGCATCAATGATGGTAAAAGATACGTGGGCGATATTGCTGTAGCCGGTAAAGTAAGATTTGCCTTGCCAGCCTCAGCAGATCCGGTTAGAAAATTTTTACTGGTAAACCAGGAGTTAAGTAATATTAACACGGTCAGTTCATTTACGTCCAGGGCTTTTGTCAATTATAACACGGTAGCCAACCAGGGCGATTATCTTATCATCAGTAACCCGTTGTTATTCAACGATGGCAATGGTAATAATTATGTGGAGCAGTACCGGGCTTACCGGGCTTCTGCAACTGGCGGCGGCTTTAACGCTAAAGTGATCTCCATTGATGATTTAACCGACCAGTTTGCTTTTGGCATCAGAAAGCACCCCGCGGCAATCCGCGATTTTATCCGTTCCGCCAACCAGCAGTTTAGTCAAAAGCCAAAATACATATTTTTGATGGGCAGGGGCTTAACTTCTTTAGATTTTAAGACAAACGAAAACAACCCGTTAACAGAGAAACTTGATTTGGTGCAAACCTTTGGATGGCCGGCTTCTGATATATTACTGGCCTGTGAACCCGGCCAGATGGTTCCCCTTGTTCCCATCGCACGTTTATCGGTTATTAACGGCGGCGAGATAAGCAGGTACCTCAACAAGGTAAAACAATATGAAGCGGCGCAGGCTTCTGCTTCCAACACGGTGGCTGATAAAGGATGGATGAAAAATTTTATTCATGCAGCGGGTGGAAGGGATACGGATGAAAATGACCTGTTTACCTATAATTTAAATATTTACGCAAAGATTGCGAGAGATACTTCTTTTGGGGCAAAAGTAGAAACATTTCAGAAGGAATCCACCGCTGCTGTAGTCCAGGCAAATGGAGAGCGAATTGAACAGCTTATCAATGAGGGTACCGGTTTTATACAATATTTTGGCCATTCCTCGGCAAATACCCTGGCATTTAACCTTAATAGTCCTGAAAATTATACGAATGCCGGAAAATACCCATTTTTCAGCGTGAGCGGTTGCAGCGCTGGAAATAATTACACTTTTGACCCTACCCGTTTAAATGGAAATACAACCTTATCCGAAAAATATGTGCTTGCAGACCAGCGGGGAAGTATCGGGTTCCTGGCGAGCACCCATTTGGGGATACCGCCTTTCTTAAACTTTTACAATACAAAATTATACGACGGCTTTTCCAGGGCATTGTATGGCAGTACCATCGGCAATCAAATGAAATATGTAGCCCAAAGCCTGGGAGCAAATGCCCAAACCCTGGATTATTATACCCGCATCCACCTCGAACAAATGAACCTGAACGGCGACCCTGCCATTAAAATAAACAGTTTTGCCCTACCGGATTATGCAATTGAAGACCAGTTGATAAAAATCAGCCCTTCAATTGTTTCAGTGGCTGATAAAGATTTTAATGTAAAAGTCAGGTTCCATAATCTTGGTAAAGCCGTTAATGATACGATCAGGATCACCGTAAAAAGATTTTTACCCAATGATACCATCCAGGTACTCTATGATCGGTGGGTGCCGGGGATTAAATACGCAGATTCATTGAACCTTACGATCTTTATCAATGGCGCTACCGATAAAGGTTTAAATAAATTGGTTTTTACAGTAGATGCCGATAGTAAAGTGGTGGAGTCATCCGAAAGCAATAATAGCTTTACAAAAGAATTTGTGATTTTTGAAGATGAAATCCGGCCTGTATTCCCTTATGATTATTCAATAGTAAGTCAGCAAAATACAAAGTTTATAGCTTCTACCGCCAACCCATTGGGTGGGGTGCGCCAGTACCTGATGGAACTGGATACAACAGAATTATTTAACTCCCCCTATAAAAAGCAATACAGCGCCAATGGTATTGGAGGAGCCATCGAATTTGCTCCGGGCAATATAACTTTTACGGATAGTACCGTATACTATTGGAGAACATCCATTGCTCCCTTAAACAACGGACAACAAATATGGAACTCTTTCTCCTTTGTTTACCTGCCCAATAGCAGCCCCGGTTTTAACCAGTCGCATTACTTTCAACACCAGAAGAGTACCTACGGCAGTACCATCAATCTAGATCCGGACAGGTTATTTCGTTTTGCGAAAGCATCCCGCACACTGGTGATCAATACCGGTTTGTACCCCCATTTCGATTATGACAGGATCAATGTAAAACTTGATTTTGACCAGTTGGAACAGTATGGTTGTTTATACAACGCCCTCCAGTTCATGATATTTGATACCACTACATTACAGCCCTGGAAAAACTACAAAGTATCCGGGACTACCGGAAGGTTTGGAAGCACTTATTTATGCCCTGACCCCACCAGGAATTTCTTTGAGTTCTCTTTCCAGGATGCGGTTAGCAGGAAACGTGCCATGGATTTTATTGATAGTATTCCAAATGGCATGTATGTATCTGTTACCAACCTCGGTAACGCAAATGCCAATAACATTTTTATTGATCAATGGAAAGCCGACCAGGCAACATTAGGGACAGGCAATTCCTTATACCATAAGCTGAAATCCATCGGCTTTAATACCATCGACAGTTTTTACCGGAACCTTCCATTCGCCTATTTTTACAGGAAAAATGTGAATTCATTTCTGCCTTCGCAAATAATGGGCGGTACTGAAGATGCTTATGTGGTAAACATCGTTCCACTCACCACGAAATTTAATTCCGGAACAATAGAATCACCTGCTTTTGGCCCCGCCAAAAAATGGAACTCCCTGCATTGGCGGGGCAGCAGCCTGGATGCCGCCGCGGGCGATACCGCACAAATACAAGTGTACGGCATTAGAACCAATGGTATCCAAAACCTGGTGGCCACCGTTGACCCTGCAACTGATACCACACTGGCATTTATTGATGCCGCGGTGTATCCATTTGTAAAATTAAAGATGCTGAACAGGGATGAAAATTTTGCAACCCCCCTCCAACTGAAATATTGGAGGATCAACGCCGACTATGTACCGGAAGGTGTGGTTGCACCCAATATTTTATTTACGATGAAGGATACCGTGGACCAGGGTGACAAGATTAATTTTTCGCTGGCCTTTAAAAATATCAGTCAGGTTGCATTTGACAGCCTTACTATTAAATTCATAATTACCAACCGTAACAATACGCCGGTTACCATTCAAATTCCAAAAAAGAAAGCGCTGCTTTCTGGCGATACATTAATAGTGGTGTATAGCATTGATACAAAAAATTACCCGGGTCTCAATACATTGTATGTAATGGTAAACCCCGACAATAACCAGCCGGAACAATACCTGTACAACAACTTCCTGTATAAGAATTTCTTTGTAACTGAAGATAAATTTAATCCATTGCTGGATGTGACATTTGACGGGGTGCATATTTTAAACAGGGATCTTGTCGCATCCAAACCACGCGTATTGGTTAAGCTGAAAGACGAAAGCCGCTTTCTACTGCTCAGTGATACCGCTGCTATGAGAGTGCAGGTACATTACCCGACTGATGCGTCGGATGTGTACCGCAATTTTTACTTTGGGGATAATATGCGTTTCATACCTGCCAGTACAGGCGCTGATAATACAGCGTCCATCGAATTTTCACCCTTCTTCCCGGAAGATGGCGAATATGAATTAAAAATATCGGGTAAAGATTTATTGGGCAACCGGGCTGGCAATATTGAATATAAAGTAACTTTTAATGTATTAAATACGCCGATGATCAGCAATATGCTGAATTATCCAAATCCCTTTACTACTTCCACGGCTTTTGTATTTACCTTAACCGGTAGTGAAGTGCCACAAAATATACGGATACAGATACTTACCATCACGGGTAAAATTGTAAGAGAGATCACGAAGGCAGAACTGGGCGACATTCATATTGGCCGCAACATAACATCGTTTAAATGGGATGGAACCGATATGTTTGGGCAAAAACTGGGAAATGGTGTTTACCTGTACAGGGTATTTACTAATCTTAATGGCAAGTCTTTGGACAAGTATAAATCTGATGGCGAACGAACCGATAAGTTTTTTAATAAAGGATACGGAAAAATGTACCTGATGCGGTAAAAAGAGCGGCGATCTCACAGATCTAAAAAAACGTTGAGGCCGCCACCCTTCTTAATAATCATTCTCCTTGGCCTTTGGCTTAGGCTTATCCAGTTTAGCAGGCGGTATTTTATTTTTATCGGTTGGTTTATTTAGTGCAGGGCTAACCGTTTTGCCGTCTTTTTTATCTTCCGGTTTATTGGGCACCGGCGGGCTTTGCTCCTTCGGTTTTGTTTTACTGTTAGTATCAGGTTTTGCTGTGCTGAATTCACTTTCAAGGGGTACTTCAGTTGTTCCATTGTCCCTTAAAGGTTCATCCGTAAAATCTGTTGCGTCACCATTGCCCTGTCCATCGGTAGTGTTATCATCTCCCTGGTTTACAATGCTTTCAAATCGCTGATCTGCATAGATAGGGTTGTTTGCCATCTCCGCAGGTTCAGGAAAAGTCAACTCTCTTCCATAAGGGAGGCTCTTGTCGGCATATACTTTTTTCATAAAATACCCCCATTTCGGCAGGGCCATTTCATTACCTCCGCTGGTGCCCGTGTAGATCCTGATGAAGGGATCATCGCAACCCACCCAGGTGCCCGCAAGCAGTTCGGGTGTATATCCCATAAACCATCCGTCAGTGTTATCATTGGTGGTGCCGGTTTTGCCCGCTTTCTGGGCGGGTATATCATAATTATTAAGTGATCTTCCCGTACCGATCTGTACAACACCCTGCATTAATTTTACCATGGTATAAGCATCCTGTTCACTAATCACCTGCTTGCTGCTGATCTGTGTAAAATCTTCCAGCAAATTGCCGTTTTTATCCTCTACCCTGCTAATGAAAACGGGTTCTGTATTAAAGCCTTTATTGGGAAACATAGTGTAAGACTGTAACATTTGTAATAAAGGAATTTCGGCGGCGCCCAATGCAAGAGATGTAAAAGGAGGAAGCTTTGCACTTACCCCAACATTTTTTGCGAAGTCAATAATCCTGCCTACTCCCAGTAAATTGGTCATCCTTACGG
The DNA here is from genome assembly GCA_014379625.1 of Ferruginibacter sp. GTDB lineage: Bacteria > Bacteroidota > Bacteroidia > Chitinophagales > Chitinophagaceae > Ferruginibacter. Next base: position 179,800 of record JACMLJ010000065.1, read on the forward strand.
CTGCCGTATTTTTAGAAAATGCAAGGCAATTAGCCAGGGTACCCCCGCCTCCACTAAAAGTGCGTACCTCTTTGCCATATTGTACAGGCCCGCCGGCAATAATAGTAGATGGTGTATAGCCCGCATCCTGCACCGCCAAAGCATAAATGAGCGGCTTAATGGTAGAACCTACCTGCCTGCTTGCCGTAACATGATCATATTTGAACCATTTAAAATCTATCCCGCCAACCCAACATTTAACTTCACCTGTTTTTGGATCCATTGCCACAAACGAAGTTTGCATTAACTGTTTGTGGTATTTAATGGAATCCCTTGGGGTCATTACCGTATCTAACTCCCGTTTTGCATTCCAGGCAAACACTTTCATTTTCACCCGAACTAAAAAAGACTTTCTGATGTCCTCCACTTTTATCCCATCCTCTGTCATGGTCTTCCAGCGCTCACTGTTTTTCATGGCGTTCTCAATAATGTTTTCCCTCGCCTTCCACATCCTGTCGGCATTATTTCTCAACAGGCTGTTCAACTTTTTCTGAATTACCGGCATATGTTGCACTACTGACTCTTCGGCGTATTGCTGCATAGTAGAATTGATGGTGGTATATATTTTTAATCCACCCCTGTAGAGATCATAATTTTCGCCAGTCTTGGGATTTGTATGGGTTTTGCACCAATCCTTCATGCGTTCTGCCAGGGCCATACGGAAATACGGTGCGATCCCTACGTTATCATCCACTTTTTTAAAATTGGTGATCAGTGGTTTCGCTTTTAATTTTGCTGCCTGGACTTCAGTAAGATAATGTTGTTTGGATTCAACCATTCTTTCTATTACTGTATTGCGCCTGTTAAGGGCCGCAACCGGGTGACGGATCGGTTCGTAGCCAAAGCCTTTTAGCATACCCACCAAAACAGCCGCCTCTTCAATATTCAGGTCGGCAGCTTCTTTTTGAAAATAGGTTTTGGAAGCATTCCTTATCCCATAATTATTTCCCCAGGGCGCCCTGTTGAGGTATAAAGTAATAATTTCTTCTTTGGTGAAATTCCGTTCCAGCTTAACGGCGATGATCCACTCCTTAATTTTTTCTATGCCTCTTTTTACAACATTACCCCTTCCCTGCCCAAGCATCATTTTAGCCAGTTGTTGTGTGATGGGGCTCCCTCCCCCTGCTGTACCCAATTTTACAATCGCCCTTGCCACGGCCTTTGCGTCAATACCAGAATGATCATAAAAATTTTGATCCTCCGTAGCGATCAATGCATGAATAATATTGGGAGAAATTTGGTTGTACTTTATTTCACTCCGGTTTTCTGCGTAGTATTTACCCATCAGTTTACCATCACTGGTATACACTTCGCTGGCAAGGTCAGCTTCCGGGTTTTCCAGGTCTTCCAGGGAAGGCATTTTTCCAAACGCGCCAAAATTGGCCAATGTAAATATGAGTACTATCAGCAATAACCCGCCAAAAAAGAGCCTCCATAAAATTTTTACAGATTGATTCATTGTTTTGTTTCCTGTTTTCTTTTTCATATCCTGTTTCTATGGGGGAGGGTGGTGATGGTGATGATCAATGGTCAATGGGCAATGGGCAATCGTCAATGGTAAAAATCTCCGGCGTTGTTACGATTGGCATTGCTTTTAGCTGCCTTTTCTATTGTTATTACAATCTTCCAGTCATATTCAACTTATAATTTTTAATTGGTGCTTAAAAAAAACCACCGGTACAATTGAGTTGGATTTAAAGGGAGAAAATGCGCTGTCTTATAGTAATTGTTTATTTACAAGATTATTCTCCATTTACTAACAAGTTTCCCAAATACCGTTTACACTGATGCCTATTGATAATTGCCTGTTTTCTATTGCCCACTAACTATTGCCTTCTGCCAATTCCCTTTTGCCTTTTGCCTATTCTCTAAAACATTCCCGGATAAACCTTATTCAATAAACCTTTATATCCCGGGATATCTTTATTTACTTTTAATAATTGAAGATTTTCATCGGAGATCAGGTAAAAAGAATACTTGCTTGCGGGTAACCACGAAACTTCATCGGGAGCGGCTTTTTTAAGCTTTAACAAAAAACGGTAAGCCGCCGCGGCATCTAAAAAAGGAGCAAATACTAATACCGCCCTGTCCTGATCAATACCATCTTTTATCAATGTAATAGGTTCCCCCCTGAAGTTTTCCTTGAGGTACCGGGTAAACGCATTCTTTGATTCATTTACATAAGTGCCATCCACTTTATCCATGATCATTACCACATTATGCGGAACCTCCGTATTTAAAGTAAAAGGGCCATTTACAAAAACGGTGGGGCCTTTTTTTACAGTATCCTTAACCGGCGGTACAATAACCGGCGGTTTAACTGTTTTTACCGTATCCTTCAATACCGGTTGTTCAATTAATTTCAAACTATCTTTTACCTGTAGCGCCACCGGCTTTATAACCAATTTACTGGTGTCAATAATATTATCCGGCGATTTGATAAGGTTTAAATCATCCCTAACTAAAACCGATCTGTCATCGATCTTTACAATTTCATCATCCTTAGCCCTGGTTATTTCCAGTTTGGAAAGATAGTCTTCTATTTCAGCTCTTCTCTTCAAAACATCAATCATCCGTTCTGCCCTGGGAGCAAGTTTTGCATTTGGGTATAAGCCGGCAATATTAGTTAGTACCGAAATGGCCGCGCTATCCGCATGTTGTTTAATATGGTATACCGCTTCAATATACAAAAGCTGGGGGCTCCAGTAATTATTGCCATAAATACTATCTGCTGTTTTCTTTTCGGCAAAAGCCCGGTCAAAATTTCCTTCTATAAATAAGTTATAAATGGATTCATACCTTTTAGTGCCTTCCGGATTTTTTGCCTGGGGGTTAGCCGCTGCAGGATTGTTTAAAATTACCGCAGAACGACTGCCCGCAAAATTTTTACCGAGTAAGTTTTTGTAATAAGCGGCTTTATCAGCGAAACCTAATTTAGTGTAACAAAAATAAAGCCCCAGGTAAAGTTCGCCATTATACAATGAATCCGGATAGCGCGATAAAGACTGGTGGTAGGTTACGATCGCCTCACCATAATCTTCCAGTTCTTCCTGGAATAATTTTGCCAGCTCAAATAAATTTACGGCAATCAAAGCATGGCTGGTATTCATTTTTTCAGGTGTCAGCGGAATATTGGCCAGCAAGCCTTCATAGCTTAGATTTTCGGGCTGCACTATTTCGTTGGCATTTTTACCGGCGGATAATGCTGATAAATCTTTTTCTTTAATTGTGTTTCTTAGATTTGGATCCATGAGCTTGTCAATATCACCCGGGGCGATATTATTCATCACACCCTGGCTTACTGTATTTCCACCCGCGGTTTCTGTGGCATTTTTTCTCCGCCAGTTATCCACGTTTTTACGGGAGCCCCATTTTCTTTTAAAATCCGTAAAACCTTTTCCCTTCAGGGAAGCATTATAAAAGTACCATTCACCTTTGCCGGCGCTGGCAAAAAGGTCAACCGGCTCGTCTTTCTTATTGTCAAACGACATCATGGTAGTTCCTGTATTGGTATCTTCTTCCTTTAACCCTTTCTCTTTGCGCAATCGCTTTACCATTTTTTTTAAAAGCGTTTCCCTTGCCGCCTGGGGCATCGCCGCAATGGCCTGCAAACTGTCTTCCCTTTCTATGATTATAATTTTTGCTACAATTTTCGCCAGCGCATCTCTTCTTTCCTTTATGGAGACTAGCCTGTCCTGGAGTGTGCTGTCACCCGATTGCAGGCTATCGTACATAGCAAAAGCGGTTATATATTGCTTTCGGTTGTAAGCGATATCCGCAAGCTGCAAAAAAGCTTTGTTTTTATAGCTGGTATTTGTTTCGTTGTATTGTAAACTTTTATTGAAATAGCCTACTGCCGCATTGCTGTCGGGCTTCTGCAATGCCAGTTCGCCCGCAGAATAAAAAAGAATATCCCGGTACAATTCAAACTTATCTTTTTTTGCCATACTTACCAGGTTGCCGATGCTATTGTTCAACTCTTCAGGATTTGAACCCTTCAGCATTTTGGCGTTATTCAGCCGGGCATGTATATCCATTAACGGATCCACAGTATGTGCAGAAACTTTTTTATAAAAAGTGGAAGCCTTATCAAACCGGTTAGTGATTTCATATAACTGGGCCAGCAGGAATTCAGCCCTCGACAAGTCTTGTTTGGTATCCGCATTATCCAGGGCTTTTTCCAGGTAGTTGGCAGCGCTGTCAAAAATATTTTGTTTGTAAAACCAGTAAGCATTTAAATCGTCCAGGTCATTGCGAAGCCGGTCAGGCAATACAGGGTCGTGTTGCAAGGTGTTGATTAAACCGGCGGATTCGCTCATTTCATCCTGCTCAATTAAAGTGCGTGCCATCCAGATCAGTGCATCATTCCTGCTGGGGGGCTGTGCAGTAAGTTTTTGCAGGATATTTTGTTTTTCTTTATTTGCAATGCTTAAAAAACTTTGACTGGAAGCGTCGCTGGTGCCCACAATCCTGTTGTCGTCTTCATTTTTTTTCCGGGGAAAAAGATTGTAATTTATAAACTGGAAAGTTGCTGCCGCCGAATCAAAATCCTTCCGGTAAAAAAACGCCTTGCCCATCAGCAGGTACATATTATCTATCCAGTCATTTCTGAGATCATGCAAAAGAATCCCGGCCGTGGCTTTAAAAATTACCGAGTCTAATTCAGATTTTTGACCGGCTGTATTTTCTAACGTATATGGATAATAGCTAAGGAGCCTGGTGTAGTCATCTTTCTGGGATGCTTTAGCCCTTTCTATAACGCTGTTTATTTTATTTTTGGCATTGAAATAATAATTGTAATGTGTATAATTATTTTGAAAGAAATGTCTTACCACCGTAAATTTTTTATCCGCCATTTTTTCGGAACCTAATTTCCGGTTTTCAAATTTTTCCGGTTTTTTTTCCTTGCCCAACAGGTCAATCGTCCAGGTAGGAGCCTGGGCTACTGCACGGTTTAATAACAGGCAGGTAACTGTTAACAGCATTGCCGGCAAAAGAATCCTTTTCAACATGAATATAAATTGATTAAAATAAAGCGGTTAAATATCGGATATTTTTGGGAATTAGCAGGGATAATGCGGAAAGGTTGCTTATTTTTAACATCCAAAAAAGAACCATGGGCAAATTAGATGCCAACAGCACACTAAAACGTTTACGAAATCGTTACCGTTTGGTGGTAATGAATGAAGACACTTATGAGGAAGTGGTTAAGTTCCGCTTAAGCCGTCTTAGTGTTTATATTGTGCTTAGCAGTATTTTTGTATTACTCACCGTTTTAACAGTTGCTTTAATTGTATTTACCCCCATCAAATATTATCTGCCCGGCGTAGGTTATGGAGATGCCCGGCAGGTAAAAGAATTCCGGCAATTAAAAATACGCACCGATTCAATGGAAAATGCGCTTAAATACAAACAGCAGTATTTCGATGATATAAAAAAAGTATTACAGGGTAAACTGCCTGTTTTAGATACCAACAAGCTGGATTTACCCAAGGCGGATAATAGTAGTGAATAGGCAGGAGGTAGTAAGAAGATGGAGAATAATTGGCTGTTGAACGTTGACCGTTAGACGTTGATTGTTGGCCGTTGACTGTTGACTGTTGGCCGTTGAACGTTGGCCGTTGACTGTTGACTGTTGGCCGTTGAACGTTGACCGTTGACCATTCACCATTCACCATTCACCTCTATCATTCCAAATCTTTTTCAAACCTATATTTAAATCTAAAACTTTTCCTATGTTTAATTCAAAATCAAAGTCATCATCTTCGGGAGAGCTATCTACGGGGAATACTACAATAATTGGCGCCGGAACAGTTATTAATGGAGATATCGAGAGTGATGGCGATATCCGGATTGATGGCTCGTTAACCGGTAACCTCTTCGCTAAATCAAAAGTTTTTATTGGCCCCGAAGGGGTTGTTGAAGGTGATATGCACGGTCAGCAGGCAGATGTACTGGGTAAGGTAACCGGGCAATTGAGAATAAAGGAATTATTGCAATTATTGGGTAAATGCGATGTACAGGGTGATATTTTTGCCGGCAAATTACAGGTGGAACCTACTGCCACTTTTAATGGTTGTTGCCATACCGGCGCAAATGTGGTGGAATTAAAGAAAGAACTGGGGAATGTGGTGAACCAATAATCTTTAAAATATCTTTTATCTTTGCGGTTACATGCACCCACGAAAAAAAATAATTGTACCGCTCATCGCCCTTTTTGTTATTTTTAGCGGATCACTTACCGCATCTAAAAACTTACTTGCCAAATGGGGCATTGATTATAACGTTTTGATCATAGCAAATGCGTTATTCTTTATAATAAGCCTGATCGCCTTTTTTATGCAGCAAAAGGCGCTACACAACACCAATCCCAATGTTTTTGTACGAAGTGTTATGGCGGGTATGCTGATAAAAATGTTTATATGCGTTACGGCCGTTATAACGTACAGGCTGGTTGCAGGAAATAACGTCAGCAAGCTGTCTGTATTTGCGGCTATGTTTTTATACCTCCTGTACCTTGGAGTAGAAGTAGCAGTAATTACCAAACTGAACAAACAACATAATGCCTAAGCAGGAAGCCCCCTTACAACAGCTAAAGCAATACCTGCCCGAAGGAAGTTTTGATGAAGTGTCGCATTACCTCCGGCATTATAATGTACAGCTTACCATTACCCGTGAACGAAAATCGGTACTGGGCGATTACCGGAATTCATTCGCAGATAAAAACCACCGGATCAGTGTGAACGGTAATCTGAATCCATACTCGTTTTTGATCACATTACTGCATGAACTGGCACATCTTTTTACTTACGAACGCTTTGGGCACCGTGTGCAGGCGCATGGGCAGGAGTGGAAGAATGAATATAGCAAGGTATTGGCGCAGTTTTTATTAAAGAAGATATTTCCCACTGATATTCAAAAAACTTTATTGAACACGCTTCAAAACCCCGCTGCAAGCAGTTGTGCCGATAGCTCATTGCTGCGGGTGCTGCATCAATATGACACAAAAAAAGAAGGGGTAAGTTTGATTGAAACACTGCCCGCCGGAACTGTATTTAAAATTAAAGGCGGCAGGGAATTTAAAAAAGCCGAAAAAGTGCGCAAGCGGTTTAAATGCATGGAAGTAGCTACCGGTAAAATATACTTATTCAGCCCCGTATATGAAGTATATGTAGGCATATAAACACCTGTGATGACAGGTAGCCCTAATTGCGTCCACCCATATTGTACATCACAGACTGCACAAACCTGCGGTTATTCATATTGATTTCATCATCCATATATCGCAACCATTATGGCCACTATTTCCCATCGGTTTCTTTAAATAAGTAAAGCCAAATTTCTCATACATAGGTATGGCAACAATTAATTCGGGCATGGTTTCCAGGTATATCTTTTTATAACCGGCTTTGTTTGCTGCGTTTATACATTCCTGTAATAGTAACTTTCCTAATCCCTTACCACGAGCCGAAGGCGACAAGTACATTTTTACCAGTTCGCAGGTATCATTATCCAAACCCAGGGTATGATAGATGCCCGCCCCTCCCGCAATTTCATTATTTATCAACGCTACATGATATATTCCCTCCCCTGTTTCAAATAATTCATACAAATGATCCGTACTATCGTCAAAATAAACCGTGCCGGGTTTATCGGCTTTAAATTCTGTTAAAGCATTTCTTATAATATCCGCCAGTGCAGCATTATCGGCAGGCGCTATTAACCTGATGATGATATTTTTCATTTAAATTGTTGTTTTTTTGAACCCGTTATTAGCTTAACAACCCGTAAATTTTCTCCGGTATTAATTATAAGGATTTGCAACCTCTGCTTACTTTGCTTTTTCTCCCGTTTCAATATAAAACCTTGCTGCACTTTTATATACCCAGATAGCAGGTATTCTCCCTCGATGATAGTAACAATAGAAGATTCTGCTTTATATAATTCACTTTTTTGTACGAAAATTTTAAACATTTTATTTATTGCCCTGTTAGTTTGAAAGATATTTTAAAAATCCTTATTTTCGGGAACTTAATTCAATAATTATTTTGGAAGTTATACAAAAATACAATGAAGATGAGCTGGTGATGATGCTTCAAAGGCAGGATCAGCAAGCATTTTCTTACCTCTATGATAATTATGCCCCTGCGCTGAACGGGGTGATTTTTAGATTAGTATCCGATAAAACACTTTCCGAGGATATTTTGCAGGAGGTGTTTGTTAAGATATGGAATAATTTTTCAAGTTATGATAAATCAAAAGGCCGTTTGTTTACCTGGATGATGAACCTTACCAGGAACCTTACCATTGATACATTGAGGAGCAAGGGGTATAAAAAACAAAATAAGATCTCCGGGGATGAAAATTCCGTAAATAACCTGCAGGATACAAATTCCGGTATGGATAAATTTGACGCAATGGGAATCAGGAAACAATTGAGTAATTTAAAACCCGATCAGCGGATTGTTATTGACCTTGCGTATTTTAACGGATTTACCCAGGATGAAATCGCCAAAGAAATAGGGATACCATTGGGAACAGTTAAAACAAGAATGAGGACCGCGATTTTGGAATTAAGAAAAATGTTGCAATACACATAAATTGGAAACACAAGATATTATATCATCAGGTTTACTGGAATTGTACGCTGCCGGAATTGCTTCTGAAAAGGAATCACTGGATGTACAGCAATGGGTGGCGCAATACCCTGAAGTTGCAGCAGAATTAAAGGAGATAACTTCCAGCATGGAAACTTACGCTAACGCACACGCGATAACGCCATCCGCCGGTGTAAAAGAGAAAATATTTTCCCGTATCAATACCGCGGAAAACGGCAGGATAATTCCCATTAACAGCTTGCCGGTTCCGGGTGTAAAAGTTATCAACACAAATGCTTCCTGGAAAATGGCCGCGGCAGCTTCAGTGGCGTTGCTCATTGGAAGCATTGCGCTCAATATTATTACATACAATAAGTATAACGATGCAGACAGGGACCTGTTGGTTGCCCGGCAGACAGTTACCAGCCTGGAAGAGAAAAATGCAATAATGGAAGCCGGTATGAGCGTGGTACAAAATAAGTATAGCGTACCTGTATCATTAAAAGGCCTGGAAGCCTCCCCGGACGCGGCCGCAAAAATTTTCTGGATGCAAAACACCGGTGAAGTATTTATTGATCCAAGCAACCTGCCCGAAACACCCGCAGGTAAACAATACCAGCTATGGGGTATTGTAGATGGTAAGCCGGTAGATGGAGGCATGATACTGACTTCAAAAAAAGGCGATAAATTCCGCATACAAAAAATGAAAACTTTTGGTAAGGTGGAAGCTTTTGCCGTTACGCTTGAGACTGAAAAAGGGAATCCGAGCCCGCAGGGTCCCATGTTTGTGATGGGGAAAATGTAGCGCTTCACCCTTTGTCCTTTGGTTAAGAAAAACAGGCAAAGCAAATAGTCATTTTATCAATATTCAACGCTCTTCAACAAATCCCTAACACATTTAATATTGAACAATGATTATTGCGTATTGAACATTGAAAATTCGGGCTAAATCAACGCCCTCCTCCCTGCACTAACTGATCATCTTATATTCCGGTTACTTCCACAATAACGCGCAACTTTAATTGCGTATAGCCGTAAGCTTTATGTAGTCGGGTAAGCAATCATTGGATATTTTCCTCCTGCGTTCCCGCCCTTTATTTGAAACAGTAATCGGCACATTTACTCCACATTTATTTATTTATTTTTCGTCAATCCGCTATTTATCATCTGTCGTACATGAATGAAATAATTTAAAAAATCATAAAAATTTCCCGAAATGAAAAAGTTTAAGACAATCATGATCGTAGCGGCAGCTGCATTTTTTACGAACGCTTCTTTTGCACAGATGGACGCCATGTCGAAAGAAAAAACAGTGGAAGTTGGCGGCGCTGCAATGTACCCTTCCAAAGACATCGTATCCAATGCGGTAAACAGTAAAGACCATACTACTTTAGTGGCCGCTGTAAAAGCTGCAGGCCTTGTTGAAACCCTGCAGAGCGCAGGCCCCTTCACCGTATTTGCACCCACCAATGAAGCATTCGGTTTATTGCCGGCCGGCACTGTGCCTGATTTACTGAAGGCTGAAAACAAGGCAACCTTAACAACGATATTAACGTATCATGTAGTGGCCGGAAAGTTGAACGCAGTGGATATTATGAAATTAATAAAAGCCGGCAATGGCACTGCAACAGTGAAAACGGTAGCCGGCGAAAATTTAACTCTGGCTATGAAAGGTAAAAAGCTGGCAATCACAGATGAAAAAGGCGGGGTGGCTTATGTTACCATAAAAGATGTTAATCAAAGTAATGGCGTGATACATGTGATAGATCATGTATTGTTACCAAACTAGTTTTTTATAGGTTCATGTTAGGTGGTTATGCGGTTTCGGTTTTCCGGGGCCGCATTTTTTTTAGTGAATATTACAGTTATTGACGGCGGCGTTTGACAAACCCTGCACGGCTTACAAAAATAAATTTCATTTTTGCCCGGCAGCAAAAAATGGCGAAGATTGAAATACGAAAAGACCTGGTATGGGTGGGTTAGATTCGCCGGACCTGACTAAAGATCCGTGTTAAATTGATAGCTTCCGGATTGGACATTATAAATACTATGACCATTGTAGTATTTTATATATTTCACTCCCTTACTCCCGGATGCGGCTTTGCCCGATTCGGTAACACCGCCTTCTTTTTTTGATGGTACATATACCGTAGCGGTGGTGTTGGGAGGAATTGTGATATTCATTTGCAAACGACCCTTATCTTTTCGCCATTCCGAAATAATATTTCCACTTACAGAAGCGAAAGCTGCTTTCACCCAGTTAAGATTTACGGTAACAGATGGTTTGATGATGATCTTTCTAAAACCGGCGCCCTGTTCATCCGGCCCGATACCAGCCAGGTCATTAAAAAACCATTCGTTGATCTGGCCCAGCATAAAATGATTTTGTGATCCAAAATCGCCAACGCCGGCATCCCATTTTTCCGTAAGGCTGGTGGCGCCCATTTTTAACTGGTAGCCGTAGCCGGGTCTTTCTGATTGATTGTTCATATCAAAGATTACATCCGAACGGCCTTCGCCTGCAAGCGCTTTTAACAGAAAGCGATAACCCACATCACCTGAGGTAAGCCCGTTTCCACGTTTGCGGATATCGGCCACAATAGCTGCTATTAATTTGCCACGGTTGCCCGTTTCAGCCAGGTTAAGAAATAAAGGCATTGCGTTGCAGGTTTGCGACCCGGTACCATATTGACCTATCGCCGGTTTATAGAATTCTTTATTGAAAGCTATACGTATTTCATCCGCAGTTTTCTTAAATGCTTTTGCATCCTCTTCCCTGTTCAAAATGTGGGCAACCTGCGATAGTATCCAATTGTCATAATAAAAAATGGCAGTGGCGGTAAATGGTACAGGCGTAAGTTGGGAACCCCAGGGTGCTTTCGGGCCTAAATCATACCAATCGCCCAACCCAACATGGATGATATTATTTTTAGCGGTAGAGGATAAGAAGGCCACATAATCCTTCATTTTATCATAATAACGCTCAAGTAAGGAAATATCTCCGGAAAAAAGGTATTGCTGCCAGGGAACGATAATAAAAGAACTTCCCCACTCGGGGCTGTTGCGAAATCCATTGGTGAGATCAGCAGAGCCCGCGATAAAATATTCAGGGGCGATATTGGGAACAAACCCATTCTTTAATTGCGCATCCACCATATCGTTCATGTTCTTTCTAAAAAGCGGCGCCATATCAAAATTATACCGCAGGGAAGGTCCATTCAGATGATTCTCCTCCAGCCATCCCATTTTTTCACGATGCGGGCAATCTGTCATCAGGCTCATCATATTGCTTCGCTGGGCCCAGCGAACCAGTTCATAGATACGGTTGAATAAATCATTATCGCAGGAAAATGTTCCTATGGCAGTTGATGCAGCATGAACCACCAGGTCTTCCAGACTATCTACCCTTGGCAGTTGCCCGTTTTCTTTTGCAGGAAATAGTTCTACCTGCAGGTACCTGGCCCCCTGGTAAAAAAACTTAGGCTTCCAACTTTCTATTCCATTTCCTGAAAGCGTGTATTGCCACCATGCGGGGCGGGCACCATCCTGGGTTGCAGATCTCCTGTCAGCAAAACCATCCTTGCCTAACAACTCAGCCGGGATAATCCGCACATAAGAACCTTTGGGGCCGGTTACACTAATTTTCGGCATCATGGAAGCATTCTGCCCGCAATCATATATCCATATATTGTTGTTTAGTTTTGTAACCTTTACAGGCTTTATTGTTTCAATTACCTTTACTGGCAGTGCGGCGGCGGATAATCCTTTCAATTTACCACCGGGACTTATTGTTACCAGCGCAGGTTTCCACCGATCGTCCTTTTTAAAAAATGGTTTGTTCCAGCCGGCGGTTTCCAGGTTGGCATCAAAGTCTTCTCCCCCAAACATATTTGAATAGGTAACAGGTCCGGGCGATACCTGCCAGGATGCATCGGTACCAACTATTTTAACGCTCCCGTCTGCATATTCCAGCCGCAGGTGGGCAATAGCTTTTAGTGGGCCAAATGAATTGAGAAATTTTACATACCGGATGGAATCGGGCTGAATGTTGTACATCCCGTTACCCAGCATGATCCCTATGGCGTTGGTTCCCTTTTGAAGTTGCCGGGTAATATCATACGTATCGTAGAGTATTGTTTTAAGATAATTCGTCCAGCCGGGTGCCAGCAGGAAATCACCCGTTTTTTCCCCGTTAATTGTTAACTCGTATTCAGACAGCCCACTCACGTGGATCAATGCACGAACCAGGCCGTTGCCTACGGAAAATTCCTTACGCAAAAGCATAGACGAATAATTGGGAAGCGCCGACCTGTCCGATGGTTCATCCGTTAAATTATTCTTTGTCCAGCCATCCTCTTCCTGGCTATCAAAAGCCTCAACAGGCTTACCGGACGCTATATTTTTGCCATCATACAATACCGCTATCTGCCTTAAAGCAAAATTAAAATTTTTACCAGTTCCCCACAATTTATAAGGCGTTACACGTATATACCTTGCTGTTATATTTTTAACTTTAAAATTAGCGGGCTTCCAGCCCGGATTAGCCAATGGGGTTGACCTATAATCAGCCACCGTAGTAGCCGTGCCGAATTGGGGATCGTTGGAAACTTCTAGTTTAAAATTTACTGGAAAGCCATAGCCCGCACGATCTTCAAAAAACATGGGTACTAAGCGGATTTGATCAAGAGGATATATTTGTTGCAGGTCAACCTGCACCCATTTGACAGTCGTTTGTTTTTCTGAAACCATCGCCTTGTAACCAAACGGACTAAGTGCAAATTTATCGGCGCCCTCCGCAGTGAGCCAACTCCCCTTCCAATCTGTTTCATGAAGGATACCCATGGTCCAGGATGCAGGCTGACTCCATTCAGACACCCTGCCTGCCTGGTCCCAAACACGCAGTTTCCACCAGCATTGCTGGCTGGAGTGTAAAGTCTTTCCGCCATAATTGATATAGGCCATTTTGCCGGAGGTGATCCTGCCGGAGTTCCATAAATCGCCCTTATCATTTTTCAATAAAGCCGCTGAACTGGAAACCAATATCTGGTAAGCGGTTTGGCGCAATCCCCTTTCCGAGTCATTTATCGCTTTTACTATATAACTCAAACCGGGATTGCTAACATCAACACCGAGTGGCTCTTTTCGTAATTCACACTGCAGGTCTGCAGGTAGTATTTTACTTTGGGGGCTGGCGAAAGAAACGCCCAACCCTGGAGTAATCAGCAGATATATAAAAAACAGTTTCCCTGTTATTTTCATCCTAAAACATTTTAAAAATCTCTGTGTAGAAATTACTTTTTTTGTCTTAAGGGATATGGATCAGTTGATGAAGACCACCTTATTTTGAAGGATAAATTCTCGCTGCCCATCCCCCGCCATTGGCCAGATGAATGTTGATCTTATCCTTCGAAGATACGGTGATTACCTGTCGTTTGTAATCCGTTGCATCTTTATTGGCGTTCATACCGTCTTTAAATATTTCGGCTTCAAATTTCCCTTCGCCCAAAAAAGAAAGATCAATAACCAGGTCTCTTTCGTTCCAGTTGCTCATGGCGCCGACAAACCACTCATTATTTTTTTTACGGGCCAAAGCAATATACTCGCCCACCTTACCATCGAGGGCAACCGTTTCATCAAATACCGTAGGCATTTTAGCAATAAAATCTGTACTCTCCTGCTCCTTCATGTAAGCGGTAGGGTTATCCGCTAGCATCTGCAGGGGTGCTTCAAACACAACGTACATGGCTAACTGGTGGCAGCGTGTACCCTGGCTCATCGGTAATGAATTATTGGGCCGGAAATAGGCTTTGGTGGAATTACGCATTGCTCCCGGCGTATAATCCATCGGACCGGCCATCATACGTATGAAGGGGATGGTTACATCATAACGGGGAACATCATCATTGGGCGTCCACTTTACATTTTCCATCCCTTTAACGCCTTCAAAATTTAATACATTTGGCCAGGTTCTTTGCAAACCGGTTGGCTTATACATGCCATGATAATCCAGCAGCAATTTATACTCCGCCGCTTTTTTAGAAATTACATATAAAGATGCAACCATCTTCTGATCATCCCGGTCCATAAAATCTATTTTAAAGCCCTTAATGCCCATGGAAGAATAAGTGGAAAATGCTTCGTCTAATTTTTTATCGGTAGCATACCATGACGCCCACAAAATGACACCCACATTTTTTTGTTTACCATAATCAATAATCTCCTTTAAATTAATTTTACCCGATACATTCATCAGGTCAAGATTATTGCTCCAGCCTTCATCCAATACCACGTATTCTACTTTGTTGGCTGATGCGAAGTCGATATAATACTTATACGTTTCGGTGTTAATTCCCGCTTTAAAATCTACATGAGAAATATTCCAGTCGTTCCACCAGTCCCAGGCTACCTTACCCGGTTTTATCCAGGATTCATCGGCTATACGTGATGGTGAGGCCAGCTTTTGCACCATATCATTATTGGCCAGTGCCGCATCATTATCGCTGATGACCACGGCCCGCCACGGAAAGCTTCTGGTGCCATTAACGGTAGCGATATAACCGGCCCTTTTACTTACCATTGTATTCAGCATATTATACCCTCCCTGGAACTCCGCCAAAGGGTAGGGTGCAAACACTCCTTTAAAACCCTTTCCCGCAGGGGCGTTCGGACTAATAAACATACCGGGATAATCTTCCAGGTCGGCTTCGAGGATCACCGCCCTTTTATTACCGGTTTCGATAAGGATGGGCAGAAAGCCCAATGTGTCTTTATAAACTTTTGATACGGGCGCTTCTGTGTACAAAGCTTCGTAGGATTGTATGTATTGTTCGGGGCCTCTGAAATCCCTCACATAAGGAACAAAACATTTGTAGTCATTGTCAAAATTAAAATTGGCTTCTTCGGAGGAAATGATAATTTCGCCTTTCTTTTTTGTAAAGAAGCGATAAGCCACCCCATCATTATAAGCCCTGAATATAACACTATAATCGCCTTTACAATTTATCGCGAGCTGGTTATAATGGTCCATCACTGATTTCTTTTTATAAAGGGGTGTATTGAACACCGTATTTACAGTAGTATTTTTTGATGAAATAACAGTTGCATTATCCCCTAATACTTCCGTGCTGGCAAGTGTTAATGAAATAGCGGATGGCGCTATGATCAGATCCTGTCCGTGTTTTACCGACCAGTTCATTTTAGTACCCGCTTCAAGATTAACTATAATTTTGCCATCGGGTGATGCAAGCGTAAAGGACTTATTTTTTTGCGCAGCTACGACTGACACGGTTAAGAGCAATAATAATAATAGACCTGGATAGTTGTATTTCATTTTATTTGTGGATTTATATTTTTGTTCTTTTAAAAAAAGTGAAGCAGGTAAAACAATACTACCGGAGTGAGGGTAATTATTTCTTTTCCACAACCAACATAACAATACCTCTGCCGGGTACTGTGACTTTGATACCATTGGTTGTAAGCGCCGATCTTGCGTTTAATGTGGCATAAGCAGCCGGTCCGCCTGCCTCCGTTGAAGGCCCGGAGCCGTTCACCAACACCTTCCTGGAAAATTCCCCGTTATCAGTGCTCCCTTCAAGACTGTACCAATAAAAGCGGCTACCGGTGTTGAAGTTATTTATTTTCACTTCTACAGTTTGAGGGCCTGGGCCTGTATTTACCACAGATATATTTGCCTCACCCGAACTATAAGTGGACGAGTACGCTTTTATATCAGCGCTTCCCTGGACCGAAGAAGGTATTAACCTGTCGCCCAATAATTTTTGAAAATAATACAGGTAATAAAATGAAGGTCTTGGACTCCATTTTGACATACCCGGGTCATCACCGGCACTAAAAAGCCCATGATCATTGCCATTATCCCAACCATTCATCAGGTCCCAGCGTGCAGACATACCATATTTATTTTTCAATGCCTCACCTATTACCAGTACTGAAAAAACACCGCTGGTATTTGACACTTGTTGTTTTGAATCTTTTGCCCACATATTCCATTCGTCCATTACAACCGGTTTAACGGTAGCTCCATTTGCCTGCAATGTTTGTGTGATATAGTTCATCATCTGGGCCGGTACGGTTAAGGCTGAGGAAAGTACCACGGCCGCATTGGAATTTTGATCAAAAGGTGTAAAATAATTATGACCTACATAAAAATCGGCTTTATTATTAGTGCCGGTCATCATCCCGGTATTCCAGGTTTTTACAGTATTCGTTTGCCAGGATTCCGGTGGTGACTCCACTGCTACAGCCCCTATATAAATTGTTTTGCCAATTTCTGTTGCCGCCTTTTTCATAGAGTCAACAAAAACTTTAAAATGTTTTGCATACAAAGCGCCGGTTAAAAATTCGGGCTGGCCGTCTTTATTCAGCGCCGTGTTGATGCGATAGCCCCATTCCCAATCGCCATAATTTTCATTGCCGATCTCCCAATACCTGGTACGGCCATTATCATATCGCACCCAATCTGCAGCAAGGTGTGCCGCCGTGGCAACAGGGTCGGTACTGGTACCATATCGTGAATAGCCAAAATTGATAGTAATGATGCCCTTGTTATTTGTTTGCTGTAGCAGGGAGTAATAATTATCCAGTGAGCACATCCAGTTTAGAGTTGTTTTACCCTGCCGATAACCGGGATTTTTATCAATCCCGTCTTTATCTTTTATAAGCGCAGGTACATCAGCAGGAATGACACCCTCGGGCGCATTCCAAAAATAGGCATCGCTTGAACTGCCGCCGGGAAACCGAATAATATGCGGGTGCAGGTTAGTGATATTTGTCAGGGCCTGGGGCTCTGTGATCGTCGGGCCCATCCACCAAACCGCATTGTGGCCAAATTCTGACAAGGGTATCTTAGTAATGATGGTAGAAGCATCGGCTGTAACCGTAGTGGTGGCGGTGGCGGCAACGGGGGCGTCTGTAAAGCCCGGGGGTACAAAAGTTTTTGGCTGCCAGTCATCCAAAAAAAAACCAATAGTATTTGCTATTGCCGGATCCACCGCCGGTGTCACGACAGGTGGTGTGACGGGCGGGACTATCGGAGGCGCCGGAGTTGTATCCTTAGCTTTGGAGCAGGAAAAAACTGCCGCTGCGAGGAGGAATAAAGTTAGCGTCCACATCATCGTTTTTACCAGTTGCATTGTATAGCATTTAAAAGTTATGGTTATTGTTTGCTAAAGCAGGTTTTGAAAAGCATTATTATTTAAGGTTTTATTTATTAAAGGTGCCTGGTAAAAAAGCAACCGATTCCCAGACCTTCCCTTTAAAGCAATATTATCCGCTATTTTGAATGGACAGGAAGGGCGGGTAACTTCTATTGCAATAACATAATCGCCTGTTTTTTTAAAACTGCTGAAATCTGCAATACGGCTGATGACGGAGGAATTACCAGATTGAATAGATTTGCTTGGCGCACCCCTGAATACCGTATCTTTCAAATTGGCCGAAACTACAAAAAAAATCCGTTTTTAAGGGCCTGGTGAGCACAGCTAATTTGGGTGCATTTGGGTAAAAGCCCAACTGGTTCAATTGTATGTCGGTAGGCATGACCTGCGCTTTGGACAGGCAGGTATTCAGCATTAAAAAAAATAAACAGCAATATGCAGAAAAAAGTCTTTTCATTTTCATTTTCTTAAATCACTATAAACCGTTAATATCATGCAATGTAATTTCTTTACATTATCACTTATCCCAATTGCTAAAAACTGATTATAACCGGATAGGATAGTATATAAATTTTTACACTGCCAAATACCCGGCGGGAAAAACCAATTGCCGGCGATGCCAAAATAGTACCAATTATTTTGTAACAATATTTACAGAAAATGACTGTAAACCTTTTGCAGTGGCTTTTACCGTTACATTGCCTGCTTTTTCACCCGCCTGTACCACGGCAAGGCAAAGACCATTAAATGCTTGGTGTTTATCGGTCTTAAAACTTTCCATGCTTGTCTGGCAGCCGTTATCGGTTGCAACTATTGCCGCGTTTCCGCTAATAGTAAACTGTAGCAGGTTATCCGCATCAGGCACCAGTATCCCTTTTGCATCTACAATTTTAGCGGTGATAAATGACAGGTCATTTCCATCCGCATGTATCAGTTTCCTGTCTGCCGATAAAATGATTTTAGCCGGGGCGCCTGCTGTTTTTATTTCTTTCGTTAAAACAACCTTTCCATTTTTTCTGGATACCGCCCTCAGTGTTCCAGCCGTATAATCAACTCTCCAAAACACATGCATATCATCCCCTTTTTTCTTCCTGGTTCCCAGTGATCTCCCGTTCAAAAACAATTCCACCTCATCTGCATTATTGTAATAAGCCCACACATCAACTGTTTTACCCGCCTGCCAGTTCCAATGAGGAAAAATATGCAATACGGGTTTAATGGTCCATACGCTTTGGTATAAATGATACACATCTTTTGGAAAACCCGCCAGGTCTACGATACCAAAATAACTGCTGCGTGCCGGCCAGGGATAAGGGGTGGGTTCGCCAATATAATCAAATCCTGTCCATATATACATGCCTGATACATGCTGCAATTTTTCAAAAGCTTTCAATGTTTGTTCATGACTGCTGCCCCAGGGTGCGTAACAATTATCATAGGCAGAACAGGTAAGGTCTGCATTGCCTGTTTTTAATGCGGAATCCCAGCGCACTGGCCATACCCGTATGCTGTCGCCGGGCATATCGTAGTGCCCCCTCGTTTGTAATGCTGAAACAGATTCGGTTACAATAAATGGTTTGCGGCCCCACTTTAAAAAAACACTATCCCAAAGCTTGTGACTATAATTATAACCGATCAGGTCAGTAACCCCCGCCTGCAATAATTTTGACCATGAATTTACTTCGTTGTTAGCCGTTACCGTTAGCCTGGTGGTATCAAGCCCCTTTACAATATTTACAAGGTCTGTTACAATTCTTTTGGCAGACAGGTCAGTTGAATCGCCCCATTGTTCGCCCACTTCATTGCCCACGCTCCAGATAAATACGGAGGGATGATTTCTGTCCCGCAATACCTGGTCTTCCAGGTCTTTCTTGTGCCATTGTACAAATTCAAGATGATAGTCTGTTTTATTTTTACCTTTTTCCCACATATCAAAAGCTTCATCCATTACAATAAAACCCATTTTATCACAGAGGTCCAACAACTCCGGCGCAGGCGGGTTATGCGAGGTACGAATGCCATTGCAACCCATCGTCTTTAATATTTCCAACTGGCGTTGCGCAGCCCTGTAGTTGAAAGCAGTACCGAGGCTGCCCAGGTCGTGATGATTACAAACACCTCTTATTTTTACTGATTTACCATTCAGGATAAATCCCTTATCAATATCAAATTTAAAAGAACGGATGCCAAAACTTGTTTCGGTTTCATCCATTACTTTATTACCAACTATTATTTGGGTAACCGCCTTATAGAGATAAGGATCTTCAACGCCCCATAAGCGGGGATTTTTTAAAAGAAAGGAATGAGATAATTGATCTCCTGACCCCGTTTCTCTTTTTTGCAAAAGAATTTTTCCCGTCGCATCATAAATAATAATATTCACGGAATCAGTGCCTGATTTTAAACTCCCGTTAATTTTAGTATCAATGGTGATTTTTGCTGATGTATTCGTTACCTGCGCGGTGGTAATAAATGTACCCCAATCTGCAATTGCAGCGATTTTATTTGTTTTTTGCAACCACACTTTCCTGTAAATACCACTGCCACTATACCAGCGGCTATTGGGTTGCTGGTTGTTATTTACTTTTACTACGATTATGTTTTTTGCGGCGTAATTTAAAAATGGTGTAAGGTTATAAGCAAAGGAAATATATCCATTAGGGCGGTAACCTAATAAATGCCCGTTGAGCCAAACCGTGCTGCGGCAATAAACCCCATCAAAATGTATGGAAATATTTCTGCCCCTATCCGTAGCCGGTACCATAAACTCTTTGGTGTACCAGCCCATACCGCCCCGCAACGCGCCACCACCAGTGCCAGAAGGACTTGTTGAATCGAAAGGCAATTCGATGCTCCAGTCGTGGGGCACATCTAAACTGCGCCAGTTATTTATATTCGCGGGAAGTTTACTGTAATCATTCACGCTGTCTAAAATAAATTTCCAGTTCTTGTTGAAATTTTCTGTTTTTCTTCCTTCCTGCTGTGCCGATACATTGCTGAATATAACTGTGGCGATATACAGGCAGCAAATAATTTTCTTCATGGTTTTAGATTGGTTTAGTGTTTAAAGTTATTGTGCATAGCTGGTAATTACCGCTCCAGATTTAAACGCCGGTGAACTATAAACGTTCAACGTTCAACTATCAACGGTCTGTAACCGGACAACCATCAACTTACAACTAACTGTCTTGGATATTAAAACGGAACTATTGCTTAACAAATTTAATACTTGTAATTGGCTGGTTTATATCACGTGCAGATAAACTTAGCAAATACATTCCCGCCGGAAAATTATTTACTTCATTTATTTAAGCAGCTAAATTAATCTGAGCGATTAAAACTAAAGAAGAGCCTGAATTTCAAATGTGAAAATGTGAAAAATTGAAAATGACTCAATGCCGGCTAAGGCGCTAAATCAAAAAAGTGACAACCTGTTTGCAATTTTTTCTGCCCTTGCACCTATTCTATGCTGTGTTATGACCCACACATTACCGGCAAAGTGAAAAATCATGCGTATACCACTATCATCTTAATAACTTTAATTAAAACCAATTCTGTTGGAATGATAAAATTAACAATGGGTACTTGAATATTGCTTTGGATATTAACTAAAACTTGCCTCAGAAGCCGGCACCGGCACCCTTTCAAACAGGGTACCCCGGTGCTAACTACTGCTTGCTATAAAAAAATTATTTAGTTTGTACTATCCTGATATTATCTATTGCCATATCAAAGTTGGTAACAACGGCCGATGGGTTAGCAAAACTAAATTGCATAGCCTTGTTTCCCGAAGCTCCAATGAGGTCTGAGATAGAGGTAGCAGAAGTCCCTGTTCCATCCACACCATTTGCCTTCGACCTGAATTCCGTCATTGGGATGGTGATGGTTGTCCATCCGGTAGTTTGAAATTTGCTGCCCACAGCAGTCTTCCAGGGTTCAAACCGGCATGTGCGCCCCCAGGCCCCATCATGAATAAATACGCATCCATCGGTCCACGGATTTTTTACAAAGACTTCGAATTTTAAAGACCATTTCGCAATTGGATCGTTCACATTGGCAAGCGGTACCCACTGACCCGCGTTCATCTGGCAGCCACGGCCACCATTCCACCAACTCCAGTCGAACGCATTACAGCTGGCAAAACTCATACGTGCATAATTGCCGCGGTTTCCCGGGAAAATAATGGCATTATTGTTTACACTGGTAGAACCCCACCCGTATAAATTTTTATTGTCGAAATTGCAAAAAACACCGGTGTTAACATCATTTACATTGTAAAGGGTGGTAGCCACGCCCGATTTGGTAGTAACAATTACAGGCCCGCTTTGCGTAATACCGGCAGGCAATTTTAAGATGATAGCAGTACCATCATTACTGCCCCCATAATTAGTGATATTGGTTCCGGCAAAACTTACGCTTTGGATGAAGAAAAAATTAAATCCTACAATGCTGATCGTATCCCCGGGGTTTGCATTTTCGTTTGAAATGCTGGTAATAGAAGGTGCCGGAGGTACAATCGGGAAACTAAAACTGGTCTCACCATGATTGGTCACATACCTTATGGTATTGAGGTTGGCTGCTGAAACAGACGGGAATGGAATTACCGATGGAAGCAGTACCACCGCGCTGGTATCAGAAAAGATCGCTTCGTTGAATGAGGCTGATACCCCGTCGAAATAAATTGCGATGGTGCCTTTTAAATTATTGCCGATAATCACAATCCACTGGCCAGGGCCGGTAATATTTATCAGTGAATCTCCCGGGGCAGCCATGTAGTTACGTATGGCGCTAATGGACGGGGGCGGTGCAATATCCTGTTTTTTGCAACCCGCCTGCGCCAAAAGGAGGATTGTAACCACTGCCAGCAGGGAAAAAAACCGGTTTATATATATGAATTTTTTCATTTCGTTTATTTTAATTTTGAATATTAACTCAATTAATAGTAAGCTACCGGAGGGTCAAGTAATTTAGGGTCGGCAGTTATTTCCGTAGCGGGAAGTGGCAGTGTGAACGTGGCAATTGTAGCCGGTGTAATGACAATGCCATTGGCAGTTGGTGTTGCTATACCGTTGTTGTATGTAAACTGCCTCCTTGTCTGGTTGTTGATACTGTTGATGGCTTTGGCAGGGTTATAATAAGAAAGTCGTACAAGATCGTACCAATATTGCCCTTCAAAAGCCAGTTCTATCCTTCTCTCTTTAAAAAGCGTATCGGCGCTTACAGTGGTCATGGGACTGGTAAGGTCAAGTCCGGCCCGGTTCCTTACTTTATTAAAATATTTCAATGCTTCGGCATCCGAAGTAGATGCGCTGTTACCCATGATAGCTTCCACGTACACCAAATAAACATCAGCCAACCTGAGTACCGCGTTATGTTCTATTGAGGACCACAGATCCATTGTTGCCGAATTATTATCCTTTGCAGTACCAACCACATGCTTTTTTACGTTGGCATCGCCGGTTTGCCTGAACCCGCCGCCAGCGGCATTTAATTCGGGGTAATAGTCGCCTTTCAACATAAAGGTAGCTTTACGCCTTATGGAGTCTTTTACATCGTATAGGTTGTAAAGGTCGATGGTTGGCCCAATGGCGCCGCCCCATCCGCCACCACTGGTAACAAGGTCGCCGCTCGGGGCAAATTGCGCCTGTATTGCATTGCCATTTCCATAACCAACGCCCGGGGCCCACTGAAAAGCGAATAAGGACTCAGGGTTGTCATTGAACTGGGTCCTGAACAGGTTATAATAGCTGGGCAAAAGCGAAAGGCCGCTTGAATTGCAAACATTTCCTGCATAGTATTTTGCGCTATCCAGGTCTTTTTGAAGCCTGGTGCCATTTTGGCCAAGCCCGGCACGGGTGAGGTACACTTTCGACAATAATCCCTGTGCAGACCATGTGGTAACTCGGCCGGGGGCGTCTGCCCGGGGCAGGTATTGCGCCGCATACGAAAGATCTGAAACAATGAATTTGTAAACATCCTCTACTTTGTGGCGTGGCAACAATGGGTGGGTTATCAAAATATCATTGTCTTCGATAATGGGCACCGAGCCCCATAACTGCGCCAGATAAAAGTAAGCTGTGGCACGCAAAAATTTCAATTCGCCTATAGCTGCATGCTTATTTGCGGCTGAAATGCTATCCGGGGCCTGGGTATTAATGGCCTTGATATTGGTATTGCAATGTGCTACAATCTTATAAAAACAACGCCAGGAGTTGGCAACATACTCGTTGCCGCTTGTAATGGAAAAAGACGTCAGCTGCACCAGGCCTCCATTGTAAGGCTGTAGCATGTTACCACTCATAATATCCCCCATACCAAGCAAAGGAAAATAATTCCAGTCAAACCAGGGTTGGGCATATACTGCCGCTGTGGCAAGCCTTAGGTCAGCAGTGGTTTTATAAAAATTATCGGTCGTTATCTGTGAAAGCGGGGGCCGGTCCAGGAAATCCTTTTTGCAACTGCCAGCCACTAGTACAATGACACAGGAAAAGATGAATATTCTATATTTAAGTATCGTTTTCATACTGCTATATTTATTTGTTAAGTGATAGGTTGGCTCCAATAGTAAATACACGAGGCTGGGCATAATATCCATTATCGATACCACCTGCAAGGGGGTTCCAGGAACCGATCTCAGGGTCATACCCTGTGTATTTGGTAATGGTGAACACGTTGGCAACATTGGCATAAAGCCTCAATGAATTAATATGTGCTTTGGCAAGTAAATTTTTAGGAAGGGTGAAACCAACGGTTATATTTTTGCAACGAGCAAAAGATGCATCTTCCACGTACTTGTCAGAAAACCGTTGATTATCGTTGCCGCTCGCCTGGCTGATGCGTACAATTTTTGTTTGGTTATTTGTAATCTGCAGGTTATTTATATCAGTGGCAGAACCCGTTGCGTTTATCATTCCTATTTTGGCATAATCAAGCACTGATCTAAAGTATCCGAAATTCTGATTTGGATTTTCTGCTGCTACCCTAACCTGGTTGAATACTTTATTACCAATATTTCCACTCATAAAAATATTAAGGTCAAAGTTTTTGTATGTAAAACTGTTGTTGAATCCAAACTGGAATTTTGGCCTTGGTGAACCCAGGTAGGTCTGGTCATTTTCATCTATTTTACCATCCCCGTTTAAGTCTTTAAACTTTACATCGCCCAGCCATACACCACCGGAACCATTAGTAATGGGTATCGGCAAGCCACCTTTTTGAGGCAGGGCGTGATCCTTAAAATCAGCCGCTGTCATAAAGATCCCTTCTGTCTGGTAGCCTACAAACTCTCCGATAGATCTGCCAACAGAAGTTTTAGCTACTACTGTTGAGCCTGCATAACCTAATAATGAAGCGCCATCTGTATTCAATGAAATTACCTTGTTTACATTATGTGATAATACAATACCGGTTCTCCAGGTGAAGATTTTATTGGTTATGTTGATGGTGGTTAAAGAAAGGTCATAACCTTTATTGCTTATGGCGCCAATATTAACATATGGAGACTGAATGGAACCTGGAGCATAACCTGTTGCATCTACGGTGCCTGAGTATAAAGGTAAAGTAAGGCTAAGTAAAAGGTCATTGGTCTGGCGGTCGTAATAATCACCACTAAACGAAATCCGTCCTTTTAATATGCCTACATCCAGGCCGATATTATAGGAAGTTGTTTTTTCCCATTTAACTATTGGGTTGCCCATTGCTGCCGTTATTTGAGATACACCGGATAATGCCGTAGGAATAGTATTAAGTGTAGATCCAAAAGCATAATCACGAATATTCTGATTATTGGTTAAACCATAACCTAATCTCAGTTTCAATTCATTTACCGCCGTGATATTTTTCATAAAACCTTCCTTATTAATGCGCCATGCAAAAGCGCCGGAGTAAGTAGTAACCCACCTGTCCGTAGCCGCAAATTTAGAAGACCCGTCACTCCTTAAATTCATAGTAAGCAGGTACCTCTCATTATAAGTAAGGTTGACTCTGCCGAAATAAGATTCCTGGGCGTATTGACCTTTATACCCGGTATTCTTTGATGTAAGGGCATCGCCGCTGTTCAGGGCCCGTACATTGTTTGAAGGGAAGCCGGTTCGGGATGCAGAAGCTGATTCATTTTTTCCAAGTTGAGACTCATGCCCGGCCAGCGCATTTAACCATAAATTACCGTTGATCATTTTATTGTATGTCAAAAAACTCCTGGTATTGTAATAAAAATTATGTGCAGACTGGTATGAGCCTGAGTTAACATTAATAGCAGAAGTTCCAAAATTCATTGTAGGTGTAAACTGGTCTTCCGTTGCAAAATCAAAATTGCCTGATACCTCGTTGCGCAAAGAAAGGCCCTTTGTTAAGGCGATTTCTGCATATATATTTCCAAATATCTGGTACCGGTTTCTCAGATGGGTACGTAATGAAGCCAGCGCATAAGGATTGTAAGAATAAGCCCCGTATATATTGGGATCGTTTCCATCCCAGGTGCCATCGGGATTTTTAATATTTACATCAGGGGTTTGGTTTAGGGCAGTGCGTATTACCTCGTTGGCATTGTTACTGGAACCCAGGTTCTCCGCCACATTTGCCAACTGCAAACTGGTGCCTACTTTCAGCCAGTCGGTAGTTTTATTATCAAGGTTGAGCCTTATAGAGGTTCTTTTAAAATTTGAACCAACTGCTATTCCATCCTGGGAAAAATAGGATCCCGAAAGGAAGTATTGAGTGCGGGCATCACCACCGCTAACACCAACAGTATGATTTTGCATATCAGCTGTTCTAAAGAGAGCTTTCTGCCAGTTGGTGCCATTACCCAAATATTGTGGATTAGCAAACTGGGGGCGCTTGTCATATCCTATGATGTCGCTTTTTTCATTCATAAAAGTGGCATAGTCACGCAGGTTCATCACGTCATAATATTTAGGTAGTTTTTGTTGCCCCCAATAACCATCGTAGGTGATTTTTGGGGCACTTACCTGGCCGCGTTTGGTGGTAATAACGATAACACCATTGGTAGCCTGCGAACCATAAATAGCAGTAGCCGAAGCATCTTTCAAAATATCAATAGAAGCAACTTCGGATGGGTTAATACTTGACAATGGATTGGAGCCGCTTCCGCCTATGGCGGCTTGTGCATTGGGTGGTATCAGCACTCCATCGATCACATACAAAGGTGGATTATCGGTAAACGATGATAAGCCCCGTATTTGTACTGATACCCCACCACCTGGCTGGCCGGATACCTGCTGTACCACCACCCCGGCAACTTTCCCCTGCAAGGCCTGGTCAATCGTGGTAGGCTGTGTCTTCACTATTTCAGCCCCTGTAATTGATGAAATAGAACCTGTTACGTCTTTGCGCCTCAGCTTACCATAACCTATCACTACCACTTCATCTTCCTTACTATAATCTTCAATCATAGAAACCCTTACCTGGTTAAGTGAAGCAGTTACTTTAACTGTTTGGGTAATAAAACTTACGCTGGAGATTTCCAGCGTTTCGTTATTGGACGCATATATCACAAAGTTGCCATTTTCATCAGCTGCAACAGTATTAAGGCTGCCCTTTACCACAACTGTTGCATTTGAAACAGCCTTTCCCGTAACCTGTGAAACAACTTTACCCGTAATTTTCTTTGCCTCCTGCGCCATACTTCGTGTACTTAACAAGAGCAGGGAAATGCATGTGCAAAGCAGCACAATTATTTTCCTTTTGTAATTTTTTCTTTTCATTTTAGCAATTGTTTGGTTAAAAAATTTGTTGTTTAGTAATCATTAAAGAATGTGGACAATGGTTTTTCATTCGTAATTTCAAACCCAGGTAAAAGCTATTATTATAGTATATCCTGTATGCTATTTCATTTTTATAGTCAGTTCTTTTCCGGTATAAGTTAGTTTTACATCTGCCTTTACATCAGCATCCAATGGGGCAGCCTTCTGTTTATTTACCCATATAATATTAAAGGAGCGTTTTTGCAGCATGCCATTAAAATTTCCTTTCCTCTCCCCTATCACCAAAGTTTTAACGGCTTCATTGTAACTAAAACTAATAGTTGCAAAAGCTCCTTTTTCGTAATTGTAATTGGTGTTTTCATCCTCGTATAAAGTGAAAGCTGCATCCCTCCCCGTATACACATATAAAGTGACAGGGTCTGCCTTTTTTTCTGCGGTATATTGTATCGCCGGTCCACAGGGTATAATGGAACCCTCTTTAATAAACAAAGGCATTTTTTCGTAGGGTGCCTGTGCCTCTATTTGCCGGGAACCTGAAATATATTTGCCTGTGTATGCATCATACCAACCCGTTGCGCCGGGGAGATAAACATTCCTGCTTCTTTTTTCAAATTCGTAAACCGGGTTTACCAAAATAGACGGCCCAAACAAAAACTGGTCAGCAATATTTTTTACAATCGTATCATAACCGAAATCCATTACCAGCGCCCGCATCATCGTATAATCATTATGGTAAGTTTGCCCCGCTAAAGAATAGATATAAGGCATTAAGCGGTAGCGTAATTTGTTGTAATACAACATACTTTTATAAGCAGGATGGTCTTCAGGCGCAACATTATAAATTTCACGGTAAGGAAACTGCCCATGCACCCTGAACAAGGGACAGAAAGCGCCAAACTGGTACCAGCGGGTCATTTGCTCCCGCCATTCTTCGAGCACTTTTCCCTCCGCATTTTCATACCGTTGTTCTACAGAAAAACCTCCAATATCAGTTGTCCAGAAAGGAAGGCCCGACATAGAAAAATTTAGCCCGGCAGGGATCTGGTTTTTAAAATCCTCCCAGCGCGAACCGATATCGCCACTCCAGGTTGCCGCAGCATATCTTTGCAAACCGGCGTAAGCCGACCGGGTTAAAATAAATACTCTTTTAGACGGATTGGTTGCACGCTGGCCTTCGTACACGCCTTTTGAATTTTGCAGCGGGTACCCGTTAAAATATTTGGTAGAAGAGCCCAGGGCGGTAGGTCCCATTAATTGTTTTCTTTTTTCCACGGGCAGGTTACTATGAATGTCCGGCTCAGTAGCATCTAACCACCAGGCATCCACGCCTTTGCTATACAGGTTTTTATTGATCAGGTTCCAGAATCCTTTACGTGCATTAGCATTAAATGCATCATAAAAAGTAGAGGTATACCCCTTATTGATCCAGTCTCTTTCCTGGTTAACGATATTTCTTTTGTACAGCCATCCGCTGTCATTGAACTGTTTATAATTTGCTATCCCTTCATAAAATTTAGGCCATACGGAAATCATAAACTGGGTATGGTATTTTTCATGCAATGTCTTTATCATCCCATCTGCATCCGGGAAACGGCTTTTATCAAACTCCTGGCTTCCCCATTTATTTTCCTCCCAGTAGCTCCAGTCCTCCACAATATTATCCAATGGAATTTTTCTTTTCCTGAACTCAGTTACGGTGCTGATTATCTCTTCCTGTGTTTTGTACCTTTCCCTGCTTTGCCAAAACCCAAATGCCCATTTTGGCAGCATGGTCGCCTTGCCGGTAAGCTCCCTGTATCCCCCAATCACCTCGTCTAAATTATTGCCATACACAAAATAATAATCCACATGATTGCCTGCTTCTGATTTAAAATTGTATTCATTTCTACTTTCCCCCTGTAACGGACTAAGCCATTTGCAGGAAAGATAAGACTGGCCTCCATCAGGGTTCCACTCTATTTTAAAAGACTGCTTTACTCCTTTGGTAAAAGATATATTGACCAGTGATGTCCCGGTATTCCAGGATTGTCTCCACCTGTCTGCCACCAATTTTCCATCAATCCATAACCTGGCATAACCGGCGGATTTTAATAAAAAACTATGCACCCCGGTAAAATCAGATGATATTGATCCTTCCCATTTTACGGTTACGTCTTTTAATAGCACACTGTCCGGCATATTTTTTAGGGAAGGAATATCGTTGTACTCAATTTCAGATTCCGCCCGCGTTTTTACCACTTCGGTTGGATTGGTTTTGCTGTAGTACGTTGCGGTTAGCCATCCCTGCTCACCCCGGGCCGAAAATATTTTCATTGTGGATAATGGCTCAAATTCACGACTGTCAATTACTTTGGTGATAGAATAATTATCCCATAAAATGCCATAGTTTTTGCTGGAAATTAAGAAGGGTACCGCCACTACCGAATTATAATGGGTAAGGTCAACCTGGCTGTTCCGGTAATTCATCACCCCATTCTGATGCTGGCCCAATCCATAAAATGCTTCATCAGGGGTTGATTGAAATGACTGGCTCACTTCATAAGATTGTTCTCCATCTATTATATTCCCTTTTAGTATTTTGCCACCGCCCCTGCTTTCAAGTAAAACAGGATGGTCATTTTTATCAGTAAAACTTACTTCTCCTGTGCTTATCAGCACTTTTGCATGGATGTATTCAGTAGATAATACAACCATATCGCCAGATTCTTTTACGGTCCATTTTACCGGCAACCTCTTTTTATCTTCAATCATCAGGCTTTTATCCACTATAAAACTGTCAACCGGTGAAGCGGTTATATGTATGATCTTGTCGGTAATTGCCTGTAGTTTAACCAGTCGGGGCGAATTTTTTCTCTTTTCTTTTACGGTTATAATAATCCCGTCTGCCAGCCTGGTATACCCAACCGGAGGGATGGATGACGTAAATAGCAATAACAAAAAGAAGGAAATTAATAGTGTAGCAGGTTGAAAGGATTTTTTTCTAAACATAGCATCGTTTGATATTCAGGTTGCGGCGGGGTTAGAGATTACCGAAGGCTGACTGTTTTTAATACTGTAAAGGTAGCTGGGAGGTGCCGGTTTGGAGGTATCAGTATGTTTCCAATTAGGGGTTAATTTGATAAGACCCCGTATAAAATGTTATTAAAAGGGGGCAGTTTTGATAAGGGTAAATTTAAAATAGCTAAGCCTTTAAAATAACAGACCCGCATATTTACCCGGGAATGGTTGGATTATCAATACCCTGTTTTTTCTCATTCTGATAAACCGATGGGTTTACCTTAAATTCTGCCTTAAAGTATCTGGCAAAGTATTTAGGGTTATTGAAGCCCACCTGGTAAGCTATCTCCGAAATACTTAACTGGCTTTTCTCCAGCAGGCGGGCCGCTCTTTTTAAGCGGATCGATCTGATAAACTCCAGGGGTGCCTTACCCGTAAGGATATGAATTTTCTTATATAAGCTTACCCTGCTCATAAATAGTTCCCTGCTTAAGTCCTCCACAGAAAAATCCGGTTCCCCCAGGTTTTTCTCTACAACTTCCAGCGCTTGCTGCATAAACTTTTCATCTACAGAGGTGATGGTGATCTCCGAAGGGTTTACATCTATTTGTTTTTGGAAGAGTTTACGCAGTGATTCCTGCTGGGCGAGCAGGTTTCTTATGCGGGATTGCAAAATTTCAAAATTAAACGGTTTGCCCATGTAATCATTCGCACCGGTTTCATATCCCTCTAACTGGTGTTCTTCAGCCGACCTGGCCGTAAGAATGATTACCGGGATATGTGAAGTTAAGCGTTCTGTCTTTATTTTTTTACACAGTTCAATCCCGTTCATTTCAGGCATATTCACATCTGTTACTATAAGATCGGGTAGAAATTGTTTAGCCTTGTCCCAGCCTTCCCTGCCATTGAATGCCTCGATGATATTATAGAATTCCCGCAGGTTATCTTTCAGGTAAAACCGGAAATCTTCATTGTCTTCCACCAGTAAAACCGTTGATTTTTTACCATTGCGCCGGCCGGAGAGTTTGGACAATTCCATCTCCATATCACTGGCAGAGGCATTTTCACCTGTTAATTCTAAAAGATCAGTGTGATCAAGGGATGACCTGAATATTTCGCCAGTCGCCTTTTGCTGCAATTGCTGAACTACGGGCAACAAGATGGTAAAACAACTTCCCTCTTCGGGAACGCTTTCAACTGATATAGTACCCCCATGCAAACGAACAAACTCTTTAGTAATGGAAAGGCCAATACCACTTCCCTGGTTTACGATCGTTCCCGGCATATCCAACTGAAAGAAATTTTCAAATATTTTATCCTTTTTTCCCTGTTGGATGCCAATACCGGTGTCTGCCACCTGTATCTGCACCTGCATAGTCTCCATACCGGATAGTGAAATAGCAACGAGTTCATTCACGGTTACTGTTACCTTTCCTTTTTCCAACGTAAACTTAAAGGCATTGGAAAGCAGGTTAAATAATATCCGTTCCAGTTTATCCTTATCAAAAACTGCCTCCAGTTCATTTAAGGAAGATTGAAAAGAAAGGCTGACCTGCTTTTTCTCCGCAATGTCTGTAAAGCAGGTCACCGCATCCCGGGTAAATTGAACAATATCGCCTTTTGATAAATTCAGCTTTATTTCCTGCACTTCCAGCTTTCTAAAATCCAATAGCTGGTTAACCATATTCAATAATCTTTTGGCATTTCGCTGAATCAATTGAAAATGCTTTTTCTGGTCAGGTTCAGCGGATTGGCTAATAATTTTATCAAGCGGCGTAATGATCAGGGATAAAGGTGTCCGGAACTCATGACTTACGTTGGTGAAAAATTTTATTTTCATCATATCCAGTTCGTGCATGCGTTTGGCTTCCTGGCGCTCATGCTTTACCTCGTATTTCAGTCTTGCTTTTTGTAATAATATATAACGGGCAAATAACAATATGCCTGCAATGACCAGTAAGTAAATTATAAATGCCAGCGGGGTTCTCCAGAAAGGTGGCAAAACATTTATAGTTAACAGTTTTATCTCTTTATTCCAGCCACCTTGTTCATTGGTGGATCTTACCATAAAACTATAGTTGCCCGGATCAAGGTTGGTAAAAGTTGCCTTCCGGATATTATTGTCCATGGTAAGCCAGGCTTTGCTAAACCCCTCCAGTTTGCAGGCATAACTATTTTTACCCGTATTGTAAAAATTAAGATCAGCAAATTCGATAGAAAAAACATTTTCGTTATAGTTCAGCGTAATCTTTTCGGTTTGATTGATCGCTTTTGTTAAAAGCACCCGCTTATTGATGGATTCGCCAACAGCCATACTTTTATTAAAGATCTGAAAATCGGTGATGGTAAGATTCGGGACATTTTTACTACTTACAAAATTATTTGGATGAAACATATTAAAGCCATTGGATCCTCCGAAAATCAATTCGCCCTTGCTGGTTTTAAACGCTGCATTTTCATTAAAATCCTTTCCCTGCATGCCATCAGATTCTTCGTATTTTTTTGGGGTGATCGTAACCAGACCAGCAGTACCCATTTGCACCTCAATGGTAGCAAGGCCCTCCGGGGTACTAATCCACAAATGATGTTTATCATCCTCCAGTACATTTAAAATAGCATTTGATGGCAACCCATCTTCTCTTCTGAAATATTGAAAGTTTTTATTCTTTTTATTAAATACATTCAGTCCATCCCTGGTTCCTACCCAAACCAGGCCCCGGCTATCTTCCATAATACAGATAATATTGTTTTGGCTGATAGTTGTAGAATCATTCTGGGAGTGTATATAATAGGTAAATGTACCGGTTTGGTAATGATATACTGCTATACCATATGATGTTCCAATCCATAAATCACCCGCTTTATCTTCAATAATGGAGGATATATAGTTAGCCTGGATTGAATTAGGGTCACCCGCTTTATGATGATAAAAAATATTCTTTTCCCTGTCCAGCCTGTCTAAGCCACCGTTGAGGGTCCCAATCCATAAATTTTTTTTAGAGTCCTCATAAATTTCATATACCCGGTCATCGCTTAAACTGTGCGGGTTTGCCGGATCATGCCGGTAATGTATAAAACGGTTTCCATCTAACCTGTCCATGCCCCCAAAATAGGTACCTATCCAGAGGCGTTGCTGATGATCGAGGTATAGGCTGACGATCACATCATTCGATAAACTGGAGGCATCAGCAGGGTTATGTGTGTACTGAATATAAGTTGATTTCAACCGGTCGTAGTAAATAAGGCCCCCGCCATTGGTACCAATCCATAAATTGCCTTTGGCGTCCTCGGCAAAACGATTCACATCATCGTATGGAAGGCTGTTTTTATTGCTTGGCTGGTGCTTATAAAGCGGAAACTTAATGCTGTTTTCAAGATAATAACTAATACCCTTTTTGTAAGTACCGATCCAAATGATACCCCCGTTATCTTTGTAGGCCGCGGAAATACTATTTTGACTAATACTTTTATTATCATCCACATTATTTAAAATATAATGCATGGTATAGTTGGTTTTGTCCAACACATTGATGCCACCATGATCCGTATTGATCCATATCTTGCCCTTGTTATCCTGCAGCAGGTTTATTACGTTGTTGTTATTCAGCCGGCAGGTGCCCTGGTCTTTAGTTATAATCCGCAATTTTCCTGTCACCGGGTTATAGTTAAGCAGGCCCTTGGGATCGCCTGCTGCAAAGATCCATAGCTCGTTTTGAGCGTCTGCAAAAAGATTGTAATTATAGGTCTCATTTTTAAAAATGCTGCTAACGGCCGTAATGGTGCCCAGCGCTTTATTTGTTTTGCTGTCTAATTTTTCTATACCTCCATTTTCTTTGATCAACCATTTATTTCCCAGCTTATCCAATGCAAAAGATGTTAATAGCGCGGTAGAAAGCCTGGTAGAATATACCAATGAAGTTTGCTGGTTAGCTGAATGATATTTATATAAGCTGCGCTGGTTCATCAAAAACCAAAAATCACCGGTACTGTCCTTCACAATACTGGTAATAGTGGAAGCCGGAATTGACATTTTGCTTAAGGCAGCACTTATGTTACTATCAAATGATTCCCTGGTGATATCAAAAATTGTGAAGCCCCTCCTGGTATCCACCCATAGCTTTCCACCCGGCCCCTCCATGATACGGGTTATAAAATCATCATTGAGAGAAGTACTGTCCCGTGCATCGTGCTTAAAAACTTTAAATTTATTACCATCATACCTGTTTAGCCCCGCCATCGTTCCAAACCACATAAAACCTTTTGCATCTTTAAAGATACTGTTCACCTGGTTATTGGATAACCCTTTACTGATATCGATCCGGTTAAATTGATAAGGCGCAGGCTGGGCAAACGAAAATAAACATCGCACAAGCAAAACAAAACAAATAGCGGGCATTTTACTTCGCATAGATAGTTTTGATAAAACCTAATAGTATTTTAATTAATTATAGTTCAAAATTAAACAATCCTTCGCTACAAAGCAGATTATGTGCTGGAAACCAACAGAAAGACATTTCAGTTGAAAGGCTCCAGGTTCTGTTTGGCCGACATTTAACCTTCAACCCAGGGTTCGCGTAAATAAAAATTTTCCGGAGCTCAGCCAAAATAAAGTGCTACTTTGAAAAAAAAGAATCACATGATCCACCCAAAAAAGCAGGAACACCATATTCGTCCGTATAAAATTGCCGCCCAAAGTGCCGGGTTAGTGGCATGCATTTTTATATTTATTTTTATGGCCGGAAAAGGAATACCTGAAATTTTAAAAACTGAAGGCGCCTATTCAATACCATTTATGGGCTTGCTTATATTGCCTGTTGCAGGCTATTTAATTTCCTGGTACAAAGAATTTGCAGGAACTTTAATGATGTTGGCGGGTGGAATTATACTGCTTTCTTTATTTTTGGTAAAAGGCGATACCATATCGGCACTGGAATACGGGCTGCCTTTTATACTGGCAGGTTGCATATTCCTGGTGCATATTGTTAAACGCGCTCAATTAAAAAGAAACACCTGAGCGGGCATGTTACCGATGCATTACAAGTCTTATTTTACCGCTCAAATATAACCGGCAGGTAAGCTGGAAATTACAGCGACACAGGACAGCCTTACAAAAAGTTATGAAGTTATTTTTTTGCAGAAAGCAATATCATTGATAAGGATATTGCTTTTCGAAATAGTGATTAGTTTTTCTTTCCGCAACTGGTTCAATAGGGTGGTAACCGTTTGCCGGGTAGACCCGATTAATTTTGCGATATCATCATGTGAGAGGAACCGCTCAAGGGACGCGGTGTTCCCAGCTACAACCTTACCATCTTTTGCAGAGAGCTGTAATAAAAATTGAATAAGCCTGGTCCGTACATCCTTATTTAAAATATTCAATAACCGGTTCTCCACTTTGTGCAACTTATTGCCCAAATGAAAACTAAATGCCAGCGCCATACCCGGCTTTTTTTGCAAAAGTGTAACAAAGTCATGGATATTAAATGCACACAGGCTTACATTGGTTTTACAGGCTTGCGCAAATTCATCCTGTTCGTTGTGCCTTTCCAGGGTAAGTTGCCCAAATACCTCTCCTTTTTGTATGATCTCTTTTATTACTTCCTTACCTTCATTATCAATATAACCCAATTTTATATAGCCCTCTTTGGTAAAATATAATTTGTTATGGTTTTGATTGGGAAAATAGATATACTCCCCTTTGGCGGCTTCTATAAAATTGTGCACGAGTTTTAATTCTTCGTATTCATCTTCCGTAATATGCTCAAAAATATCAAACCCCCTTATTAATAAAAGAGTGGAGTCGCAGGTAGTATTTTCTGTCATGTTTTACTTTTTGTAAAAACGAGTGAAACCGAATTAATGCAGTATCTCAGCCCGGTTGGTTTGGGCCCATCATTAAAAACATGTCCTAAATGTGCACCACAACGGCTGCAGGTAACTTTTGTCCGGTCCATATTATAACTATTATCGGATTCATCCAAAATGCTGGTTTTATTGATCGGTTGCCAGAAACTTGGCCACCCGGTGCCACTTTCAAATTTTGTGGCAGAACTAAAAAGTTCCAGGTCACAGCATACACATTTGTAAACCCCCTTTTCATGATTATCCCAGTACTTACCCGAATATGCCCGCTCGGTCCCTTCTTTCCGGGTCACCTGGTAGGCCTCCGGGCCCAGTTGTTTCTTCCATTCTGCGTCCGCCTTTGTTACGGTAAAATGGTGACGCTGACTAAAACCGGTAATTGCAGTAACGATCAAAACAATTGAAACAATAGCTGACTTGTACATAATTTATAAAATTTTAATTAAGCGGCTGAAAAGTTACGAAAGTCAGGCCAATAAGGTTTTTAGCAAAGTAAAGTTTTAACAGTTACAACAAAATCCGCTTTGTTTTGTTATTTTAGGCAACAAAATATATTTATCATGGGAGTTTGGAACCAGGTAGCACAATATCTATACTTAAAGAAAAAAGATCCGGATGCACCCAATACACAATTTGTAAAATATATGCATGGGATTAACCGGATCTCAATCCTGCTTTTCCTGGCAGGGATGATTATTCTTGCAATAAAATTATTGAGGAGATAGGGAATGGTGAACCGGCAATCGGCAATGGGCAACGGTGAATGGGCAAAGTGCGAGGAGCAAAGGGCCTCTGGGCATTTATTAACCATTCACCATTCACAATTCACAATTCACTATTCACCATTCACCCTTCACTATTCACCCTTCACCATTCATCCTCCCGATAAATATTTACAAATACTTTTAGCCGCATTGGCTGAAGCATTCCCCCCCTTTCCCAATAAATTTCTTAAAGCTGTATAGTCTGCTTTTAGTTGCTCCTGTTTTTCGGCATTAAATAAAATTTTTCGCAATTCTACCGTAATGTTTTCCACTGTTAAATCATCCTGGATCAGTTCTTTCACTACTTCCTTATCCATGATCAGGTTTACGAGGCAGATGTATTTTATCTTAACTAAACGTTTTGCAATATAAAAAGAGATGGCATTGCCTTTATAGCAAACTACTTCGGGCACCCCAAATAATGCCGTTTCCAAAGTGGCCGTTCCGCTGGTAACCAATGCTGCTTTAGCCTCGCTTAGCAGGTGATAGGTTTTGTTGATTACTGAAGACACATTGTTATAGGGGGCCAGTAATTCATCATAAAAAGCTGCTTCAATACCCGGAGCTTTTGCCACTACAAAATGATACCCCGGGAAACTTTTTGCCACTTCCAGCATAAGCGGTAATTTCTTTACAATTTCCTGCTCCCTGCTGCCGGGCAAAATAGCAATGAGCGGATAGTTGACGGCTGACAATAAAGGGTCAATAGCTGTTGAACCGGAAACGGCCAAAGCCTGGTGATCAGTGCGGAACTCATCAATTACCTGAACCAGCGGATGACCCATATATTCCACTTCAAAATTCCATTTTTTATAAAACGCTTTTTCGAATGGCAGTATGACGAGCATTTTATCCACATTTTTTTTTATCGCTTTTACCCTGTTTTCCTTCCATGCCCATACCTGTGGGGAAATGTAGTAAATCACTTTAAAACCCTTTTGTCTGGCCCATGCGGCGATCCTCAAATTAAATCCCGGGTAATCAATCAAAACCAGCGCATCGGGTTGGTATCGGCTGATATCTTCTTTGCAGAAAGCGAGATTACTTAAAATAACGGGCAGGTTTTTTATTACTTCGATAAACCC
The DNA here is from genome assembly GCA_014379625.1 of Ferruginibacter sp. Classification (GTDB taxonomy): domain Bacteria; phylum Bacteroidota; class Bacteroidia; order Chitinophagales; family Chitinophagaceae; genus Ferruginibacter. Next base: position 218,042 of record JACMLJ010000065.1, read on the forward strand.
CATAAAAGCCAGTTCGCGGTAATGCTTTACCAGGGTGGCGCCCGATGCCTCCATCTTATCTCCACCCCAGCAACGGATATGCGCCGCAGCATCCAGCTTTTTTAATTCTTTAATAAGGTTACTGCCATGCAGGTCACCGCTTGCCTCACCGGCTATGATATAGTACTTCATTTGCTGCTAATAATGTGCAATTTAATTGAACTGTGGCAGCTTATGGCAATTTCAAAAAAAGCCGTCCCACGAATGGAACGGCTTTCTTTGCTGTTAAACTTTACGCTATAAAATAAACATCTTTATTATTTCCATTGATCATTTCTGTTGTAAAGACTTTTTCTTTGGTAAGGTTAAAGTACTCAGTTGTTATTAGCCCTTTTTTGCTTTGCGCATTGCTTTCATCTTTTCCTTTTGTTCATCCGTCAATATTTCCTGCAAACCTAATGCACCGGCCCTTTTTATTTCCTTTATTTTGTCCTGTTTTTGCACTTCAGTCAATCCCTCATCATTCATTATCGCTTCTCTCCTGGATTTGTTGACTTGCTGCATTTCTTTTAGTTTACCCTTTTGATCCTTGGTTAAATTCAGTTCTTTCAATACTTTAAGTCTTTCCGTTTTTGTTGCAGCATTCTCCATTGGGTACATTTCATTGTTTAAAGATGCACTGCTATCAGCATTAGTGGCCGCCGAAACCTTGCGTTGCACCTGCGCAAAACTGCCTGACCCAATTAAAACAACTGCGAAGAATAGCAATACTTTTTTCATGATTTTGTTTTTTTATGTGCACCCATAGATAAATAATGAGGAGAAAAGTTTAACCCGAAAAAAAAATAAACCATTATAAAATTCAGGTAAAAGGGACGCGGTAATTTTTTTTGTTTTATTTCAATTGCATTGATGAGCGGTAGGATAGCCTCAGGGATTACTCGATATATTTGTCAATCAACTTATATGTTGACAAAGCACCTTGAAATGATACTGTTTCACCATACCCCTGTTCAGAATTCAATAGGTAATCATACCATAAGCTGGTAAATATATTGGCAAAATGAACGATTATAGCCCGAAATTTAAAAAAAATAAATTTTAGTATTAAAAAAATACTGTTAGCTTTGCGATAGTTTAATACGCAACTATTGATATATGAACTGTAAAGAAATGCCGGATACCTTGGGTTTTATGATTGTTCATACAGGAAAATTACTGTTGAAAACAATCAATGGTACATTCGCAGCACTCACAAAAGAAATCACTTTTGAACAAATGGGGATTTTGTATTATATCTCACGCAGTCATAATAAGGAGATGATACAGCAGGATATTGCAGAAGTAATGGATAAAACTAAATCGGCCATTTTAAGATCAATTGATATACTGGAAGAAAAAGGATTTGTGAAGCGTTTACCTGTAGCGGGCGACCGGAGGAAAAATGTGATTGAACTTACCGGTAGTGGTAAAGCGATTATCGAAAAAATGCACCTCAATTTCATGGAGCGTGACCAGATTTTAAAAGAAGGGATAGATCAGAAAGAGTTGGAAACCTGTATGTGTGTGTTATCAAAAATTCAGCAAAAGTGCAAGTAGGTGAACCATCGAATTATTTTTAAATAAATTTTAGTTTACCAAATAAATTTTATCTACTTTTCAATGAGCATAAGCTTAAGGAAACTCTTTAAAACAAAGCGATGAGTAATAAAACACTGATTGACAAGGTAATGGCTTTCAAAACTGCGGATAAGTTGAAAGCAGCCGATATTTATCCATTTTTCCGGCCACTGGAATCCGACCAGGATACAGAGGTAATTATTGGTGGTAAACGGGTTTTGATGTTTGGATCAAACAGCTACCTCGGGCTCACCAATCACCCAAGTGTAAAAGAAGCGGCAAAGAAAGCTATAGATAAATACGGTAGTGGTTGTGCTGGTTCAAGATTTTTAAATGGTACACTTGATTTGCATTTGCAACTCGAGGAAGCTTTGGCCCAATTTGTAGGAAAGGAATCCGCCCTGGTATTTAGTACCGGTTACCAGGTAAACCTGGGGGTAATTTCTGCCCTGGGAGGAAGAAATGATTTTTTGTTCTCTGATGAATTGAACCATGCCTGCATTATTGACGGGGCCCGGTTATCATTCGCAAAATTGTATAAATACGGGCATGCCGATATGGCGCACCTTGAAAAATTACTTGCAGGCGTACCCTTTGAGGCATTTAAGATAATTGCGACCGATGGTGTTTTCAGTATGGAAGGTGATATTACTAAACTAAATGAAATAACAGCACTTGCAAAAAAATATAATGCTACGGTTTTTGTAGATGATGCACACTCACTGGGGGTGCTGGGTCCACAGGGACAGGGTACCGCGGCCCATTTTAATATTACGCACAAAGTAGACCTTATCATGGGTACATTCAGCAAATCACTTGCATCCATTGGTGGATTTATCGCTGCCGATAAATCTGTGATTGAATATTTAAAGCATCATGCCCGCTCACTGATCTTTAGCGCGAGCATATCTCCTGCTGCCACTGCCAGTGCATTGGCTGCGCTTACGGTGCTTAAGGAAGAACCGCAAAGAATAGAAAAACTTTGGAGCAATACCCATTACGCATTAGAAGCATTTACCAAAGCAGGATTTGATATTGGAATGACCGAATCACCCATTATTCCAATTTTTGTAAGAGATAATGAAAAAACATTCCTGATGGCGAAGATGCTGATGGATGAAGGAATTTTTGTAAATCCCGTGGTATCGCCTGCAGTGAACAGTGATGCTTCAATGATCCGCTTTTCATTGATGGCAACACATTCATTCAAACAAATTGATTACGCGATTGAAAAAATTAAAAAAGTTTCTTTTAAATTAAAAGTGCCGCAATTAAATAAAGAAAGAGCATGATTACAATTAAGCCGGTAGTTACAAAAGCTGAATTAGCGTCTTTTATTGATTTTCCGCATACTTTATTTGAAGGGGATAAAAATTATGTTCCCGAATTGCATATTGCCCAACGGGATGTATTAACACCGGGTAAGCACCCGTTTCACGACCATTCAACCATACAGCCTTTTTTGGCTTACGAAGATGGCAAAATAAAAGGACGGATAGCGGCGATACTAAATAATAACCACAATTCTTTTAGTAACAGGACGGATGGTTTCTTTGGGTTCTTTGACATATACAATGATGCGGTAGTTGCCGAAAAATTAATAGCTGAAGCTAAAAACTGGTTAGTCAGCAAAGGCCTGACTACCATGATTGGCCCGGTAAATCCCACTACAAACGATCCTTCCGGATTGTTGATTGAAGGATATGATTCACCACCGGTAGCAATGATGACTTATAATAAACCCTATTACAAAGACCTGCTAACCGCGAATGGATTTGTGAAGAAATTTGACTTACTGGCCTACAACCTTCCTACCAATGCGGTTGATAAAAGAACGATACAGTTAAAGGAAGCATTGCGCAAACGCTTTGAAGAGCGGAATATTAAAGTGCGCAATATCAACCTAAAGGACTTTAAAAATGAAGTGCAAAAAATATTAGGCGTTTACAATTCAGCCTGGCAGGAAAATACCGGCTTTGTGCCGATGACAGAAGATGAGTTTAAATATTTAGCCAAAGACCTGAAGATGATATTGGATAAGGATTTTTGTATGGTAGCGGAAAAAGATGGAAAAGTAATTGGCTTTGCTTTAGCTATTCCGGATATTAACCAGGTACTAATTAAAATAAAAAGAGGCCGCTTAATGCCTTTCGGGATTTTTAAACTTTTACTGGGGCTTAAAAAAATAAATTATGTAAGGATTATCGCATTAGGGGTAAATGCTGAATTTAGAAAAGCCGGTATAGAAGCTTATTTCTACTCAGAAATAATACAAAAAGCAATAGACAAGAAGATCAAAGGAGGAGAAGCATCCTGGATATTGGAAAATAACGAGATGATGAATAAGGGGCTGAGAAATCTGAACGCTACTGTTTATAAGCGTTACCGGATATTTGAAAAATTGATATGAACGAGAAGGTATTAATTACGGGAGCAAGTGGGTTTTTAGGATACCATATTATCCAGGCTGCAATTGAAAAAGGGCTGGATGTGTATGCTGCGGTTAGGACAAACAGCAATATTGAACACCTGGATAAATTGCCTGTGCACTACCTGTATCTTAATTATGATAACCGGGAGGAAATGACGAGGCAGCTAACAGAAAATAAAATTGACTATATTATTCATGCTGCCGGTGTCACAAAAGCGATAAGGCAGGAAGTGTATAATCTTGTAAATGCCACTTATACGTTAAACCTTGCGAAGGCGGCGGAAAAACTGGGCGGTAATTTAAAAAAAATGGTTTTCATAAGCAGTCTTGCGGCGGTTGGCCCATTGGGCGACTACCGGGATAAAATTACGGAACAAACCTGCCCAAACCCGGTAACAGCTTACGGAAGAAGTAAGTTACTGGCCGAAAAAAATTTGGCAAATATTGCCATACCTACCACCATACTTCGCCCGACGGCAATATACGGACCAAGAGACAGGGATATTTTTATTATGGTTAAAACCCTTAATAAAGGCCTGGATCCATATATTGGTAAAATGCTCCAGCAACTGAGTTTTGTGCATGTGAAAGACGTTGCGGAAGTAGCAGTGAATTCACTTTTTATGAATAATGCGCGGGGCATTTATAATATTACCGATGGCCATAGTTATAACCGGTACCAGTTTTCAGATATAGCCAGGATTTTATTAAAAAAGAACGCCCTCAGGTTTCACATACCAATGCCACTCGTGAAGATGCTGGCCTATATTTTAGAAACTACCAATGGCTGGCTCAAAAAGCCATCCGTAATCAACAGGGAGAAGCTACAGGAACTGGCCGCTAAAAACTGGATATGTGATATCAGTAAAGCGAAAAAGGAATTGGCATTTTCACCCCAATTTGATTTACAATCCGGCCTTGAAGATTCAATAGCCTGGTACGTAAAGAATAAGTGGATTTAGAAAGAAGAAGAGTTGGGTATAAAGTATTAAAATAAGCAACTATTAAATTAAAAACATACAATATGAAACAACAAATAACCCCTGCCGATGGAAGACTGGGCATCTTGATCCCCGGACTTGGTGCAGTTGCTACTACCTTTATAGCAGGGGTGGAAGCAGTAAAAAAAGGAATAGCCAAACCTATTGGTTCGCTTACGCAGATGGGAAATATCCGGCTGGGTAAAAGAACGGAAAACCGGTTTCCCAGGATCAATGAATTGGTGCCGCTGGCAGACCTGAATGACATCGCATTTGGCGGATGGGATATTTATGAAGACAATGTGTATGAAGCAGCATTAAACGCAAAAGTGCTGGAGGTTTCACTCCTGCAATCCATCAAACCAGAACTGGAAGCCATTAAGCCAATGAAGGCTGTTTTTGACCGTTCTTATGTAGCTAACCTTGATGGTAAAAATGTAAAAACGGGCGCTACCAAATACGACCTTGCCCTACAGGTGATAGAAGATATTGAAAATTTTAAACTGGCCAATAATTGTAACCGGGTAGTGATAGTTTGGTGCGGCAGTACTGAAAAGTATATCGAATCAACTGATATCCATAGTACTATTGAAAAGTTTGAGGCAGCGCTGAAAAACAATGAAAGCCTGATTGCACCCAGTATGATCTATGCATATGCAGCTATCAAAAGTGGTGTGCCATTTGCTAACGGGGCGCCTAATTTAACCTGCGATATCCCCGCATTAATAGAACTGGCAAAAGAAACGCAAACACCCATAGGAGGTAAAGATTTCAAGACCGGGCAAACTTTGATGAAAACAATTTTAGCCCCCGGTTTGCACGCAAGGGCACTCGGTGTTAGTGGCTGGTTCTCTACCAACATACTTGGTAACAGGGACGGTTATGTGCTGGATCACCCCGAAAATTTTAAAACAAAAGAAGTTTCCAAACTGAGTGTATTGGATGAAATATTCAGGCCCGAACTAAACCCTGAATTATATGGTGACATGTACCATAAAGTGAGGATCAACTATTATCCTCCACGCGGTGATAATAAAGAAAGCTGGGACAATATCGACATCTTTGGCTGGCTTGGTTACCCTATGCAGATCAAAATAAATTTCCTTTGCAGGGATTCCATTTTAGCGGCGCCGATTGTATTGGACATCGCTTTATTTCTTGACCTGGCCAAACGTTCTGAAATGAGCGGGATACAGGAGTGGTTGTCATTTTATTTTAAATCACCGCAAACACTGCCGGAGCTTAGTCCTGAACACGACATTTTTAAACAGTTGATGAAGATGCAGAATACCCTGCGACACATCATGGGAGAAGATTTAATAACACACCTTGGCCTGGATTATTACCAGGAGTTGGTTGAAACGCTATGATGAAATTTCATACATTGATCGCATCCGTACTGGGTATTGGTTACGTAGGTAAGGGCGCAGGTACGGTAGCAGCGGTAATGTATTGTATTATTTGGTTTTTACTGCCTGCCGGTTATGAAAAAACTAACTGGCAGGTGGTAATAACAATACTGATTTTTATGGTGGGTACCTGGAGTTCAGGCGTGGTAGACAGTATATGGGGCAGGGACAGCGGTAAGGTGGTAATTGATGAAGTGGCAGGAATGGCGATAGCATTATTATATGTACCACATCATATTGTGTTTGTAATAATCAGCCTGGTTGCATTTAGATTCTTTGATATTGTAAAACCGCTTGGGGTGCGAAGAGCGGAGATATTGCCAAAGGGCTGGGGAGTAATGGCGGATGATTTTCTGGCAGGATTGTATGCCCTGGCAGTCATCCAGTTTTGTATATGGATTAGCAAATAAACCGGCTGGTATGAAAACATTTTTTAAGGCCAACATAGCATCGCTCACCGCCAGTTTTTTTGATTACCTGGTCACTTTCATATTTAAGCAATATCTACACTTCGACCCTGTACTTGCCAGCATTACAGGTACGGTATCCGGCGGCATCATCAATTTTTTAATCGGGAGGCACTGGGTTTTTAATTCTCCCGATTCGCCGGTATTTCAACAGGGGAAAAAATATTTGCTTAGCTGGACAGGGAATTTGATTTTAAATGCGTTGGGGGTTTATTTACTGGTTAGGTATGCAGGGCTTTTTTATATGACGGCAAAAGTAATTACTTCGGTTACTGTTGCCATAGTCTATAATTACCCTATCCAAAAAAAATATGTTTTCAAAAATATTGATAGTAATGAAAGGGATTAAGATAATACTGACAACTTCATTTTTATTTACGCTGTTAGGTGCCGGATTTTCGGCCAGCGCCCAAACAATAGTAAAAGGTTTTGTAAAAGACGCCACCACTATGAAGCCGATCCAGTTTGCAAGCATTTATTTTGAGGGTGGTAAGGGTGTGACCACGGGTGAAGACGGTAGTTACTCCATTGTTACCAATCGCGACAAGCTGACTACTTTGAACTTTTCTTTTACCGGTTATAAAAAAACAAGCAGGAAGATCATCGCTGGAAAAGAGCAGACCGTTAACATTGAACTGGAATTATCTGAATCACTAAAGGAAGTGGTTGTAAAAACAAAAAAAAGGGCCAAATACAGGAACAAGGATAATCCTGCAGTGGAGTTAATAGACCTAGTGATTGAAAATAAAAATAAAAATAAGATAAAAGCATATGATTTTGTACAATACCAGCAGTACGAAAAGCTGTCGCTTTCTTTAACCAATAAACCCGAAAAGCTGATCAAAAACAGGCTTTTCAGGAACTATAAATTTATCCTGGAAAACATCGACAGCACTACTGTAGAAGGTAAATCACTGTTACCAGTTTACCTCGAAGAGAAATTATCCGATCGTTACCTTAAGAAAAATCCTGAAAAGAACAAGACCGTGATGCTGGGTGAGAAAAAAGTAAACTATGGAGATTTTTTAGATGATAAAGGTATCAGCCAATACCTTAAAAGATTATATGCTGATATCAATATTTATGACAATAATGTAACGATACTCGCCACCCAGTTCCTGAGCCCGATAGCTGATATGGGCCCGAGTTTTTACCGCTATTATATCAGGGATACCGTGGAACTGGAGGGTATAAAATTAGTAAAATTATATTTCACTCCCCGGAACCCCAACGACCTCCTTTTCAGGGGTACCATGTTCATTACACTTGATGGCAATTATGGCGTGCAAAAAATCAGCATGACGATCAGTAAAAATGCAAATTTAAACTGGACAAGGGAGCTTAGGATAAACCAGGATTTTGAAAAAGCCAAAGACGGGCGTTTTCATGTGATTAAAAGCAGTATGCTGGCCGAGTTTGCACTTACCCAAAATGCTTCGGGTGGAGTATTGGGAGAAAGAACTGTATCCTTTAAAAACTTTTTAACTGATATACCTGCCCCCGACAGCATCTATAACGGCAAAGACCTGGTTGAAAAGACAGACCTGGCCGCTACACCTGATAGTTTCTGGACAGTGCAAAGGCATACCCCTTTAACTATTGTAGAAACAAAAGCTTATTACAATATCGACAGTCTAAAAAATATGCGTTCTTTCAAAAGATTTGGTGAAATTGCCACCCTCCTGTTTTCAGGATATAAATCCTTTGGCCCGTGGGAGTTAGGTAATACCAATACTTTCTACTATTATAACCCGGTAGAAGGGTTTACGTTAAAAGTTGGCGGACGCACCACGCCCAAATTCAGCAATTTTATATACTTTGACAATTATTTTGCGTATGGTTTTAACGATAAAAAGCTTAAATACCTTGCCGCGGTTACCTATTCATTTAATCATAAATCCATTTATTCTTTCCCGCTCAATTATTTAAAACTGAGTTATCAATATGATACTGATATACCCGGGCAGGAATTATTAACGGTGAATGAAGACAATTTCCTGCTATCGTTTAAAAGAGGTAATAATAATAAATGGTTGTACAATAATTATTTTAAAGTAGAATATGTAAGGGAGTTTGGAAAGAACCTGCGATATAATTTTGCCTTTAAAAACTGGAAACAAACCCCTGCGGGAGATATCAGTTATCAAAAGGTAACCGACAATTCGCTTGTAAAAAATGTAACCACTTCTGAATTATCAGCCGAACTGAGGTGGGCGCCCAATGAGCAGTTTTATCAGGGCAAAAATTTCAGGACACCCATCATTAACAAATACCCCATATTTAACCTGCGTTTCATAGTAGGCGTAAAGGGCCTGATGAAAGGTGAATATAATTACCAGAATATTACCGGCAGTATAGAGAAGCGGCTATATTTATCCCAGTTAGGCTATGCAGATATAACACTTCAGGGTGGCTATATCTGGGGCAAATTACCCTTCCCACTGCTTACCATTCACAGGGCCAACCAAACATACGCCTACCAGTTAAATTCGTACAATCTTATGAATTTCATGGAGTTTGTAAGTGATAAATATACCGCTGCCAATTTCAACTTTTATTTTAATGGGTTTTTCTTTAACAAAATCCCCTTAATTAAAAAGCTTAAGCTTAGGGAGGTGGCAAGTTTTAAGATATTGTATGGTGGTGTAAGGGATGAAAATGATCCTGCTAAAACAGTGGACCTGTTTAAATTCCCCACAGATGTTACCATCGGACAACAAACCACATTCGCATTTAATAAAACGCCCTATATGGAAGTGAGTGTGGGTATCGCTAATATCTTTAAGCTGATACGTGTTGACCTGGTAAAACGGTTGACTTACCTCGATAACCCGGGAATAACACTCTGGGGGATCAGGACAAGGGTTAGGTTTGATTTTTAATACAAAAAAAATATATTATGGCAAATGAATTAGTTAGAGACCGGCTTCAAAAAATAATCTATGTAGTGATCAACCCGCTGGTAAGGAGATTGATAAAAATAGGTTTTACCCCTAATATAGTTACGGTTACGGGATTGATACTTAATATCGGTGTTTCCATCATTTTTATTATGGGCGCCGAAGAAGGTAACCGGGGCGACATGTCGTATGTGGGCTGGGCGGGCGCCCTGATATTATTTGCGGGCTTATTTGATATGCTCGACGGGCAGGTAGCAAGATTAGGAAACATGAGTTCTACCTTTGGCGCATTATTCGATTCGGTGCTGGACAGGTACAGTGAGCTGATTATGTTTCTGGGTATTTGTTATTACCTGGTTGCACACGATTATTTCTTTAGCTCCCTGTTTGCATTTATAGCACTGATTGGTTCTATGATGGTAAGTTATACAAGGGCCAGGAGCGAAGGATTGGGTATAGAAAATAAGGGGGGCATCATGCAACGCCCCGAGCGGATTGTTTTAACAGGGGTTGCAGCATTGTCCTGCGGCATCATTGGTTTTTTTATAGGAGGTGATTATAAATATACCATCCCCGGCACATCCTTTCAACTATTTGAAACTGTGTCGGTATTCACCATGCCAATTACTATTATGGCGGTGCTATCCAATATAACCGCTTTTAAAAGACTGGCAGCCGCTAAAAAAGCTTTAGACGAAAAAGACAAAAAATAACTTTGTATGGTGGTTAGGAAATTACTTTTTGTAATTATTATTTTCACAGTTTCCTTTTTACCGGGCCTGGCACAGGAAAAGAATTTCCCTGTACCTTCCGGCAATAATAAACAATTGTTTTACCTGCAGCGGACTTCCAATACCAATACTATTGTTTATGAACTCAATTACCTTAATGGCGCCCTTGACCCCGTGAACCCTGTTCACGAATTTTGGATACGGTACCAGGAAAAAGGCCAGCGGGAAGAGTTGAGTTATATCCAGCGAAAATTCGCCTATGGCATTAAAACAAAAAAGATCAGGGCCAACCAATATGAGCTAAGTTTTGTATCTTATAAAAAGTATAAAATGTATTTAGAGGCGGGGCCTGATAACAGGTTCTATGTTTATACAACTATCAATAGTAAAAAAGTGATACTAACAAGCATATTCCTGAAAATAAACGGAGGCTCATTCTGGTCGCCTAATATTGAATACGTTGAAATTTCGGGTATTGAACCTGTTAGCCGATCGGTTGTAAAGGAAAAATTAAAAATCTGATGAACCTGCATTATAATTACGCAAGATGAAAAAAAATTATGTTTCCAATACAGAGGAATCGATCAAATTATTTAAGAACAATATATTTGATAGCTTGTCAAAAGTACATTTCACGGTACCCCTGTATATTTTTATTCCGGCTATCCTGTTTTTTTCTTACAAGGCATTTAGTTACGATATCCATATCACCTGGTTCGTCATTTATTTTGTAGCGGGACTTATTGTGTGGACCATCACAGAATACTTTTTACACCGGTTTATTTTTCACTATCATCCAAGTTCGGAGTTTGGTAAAAAGCTGCATTTTATTTTTCATGGCGTACACCACGATTATCCAAGGGATAAAAAAAGATTAGTAATGCCCCCATCCGCAAGTATCCCTTTGGCCGCATTCTTTTATTTTCTATTTTCCTTCTTTCTGGAACAAAAATTTTTATTCGCATTTTTTCCCGGGTTTTTATTAGGTTACCTCGTATACGATATGATGCATTATGCCATGCACCACCATAATTTTAAAAACCCTCTTTTAAAGAAGATCAAGCAGCATCACATGTTGCACCATTACCAGGATTCCACCAAGGGATATGGTGTAAGTTCATCTTTATGGGATATCATTCTAAAATCCGATTTTACGCCGGAACCGAATAAAAGTTGATGAATAAAGAAACCAACGGTAAAATTTCCCGTAATAGTATTTTAATTGTTTTCGCTGTTTCACTGGTTTACCTGTTAAACTCATTTTTTTTAATCGGGTTTAAAACAGATCAACTGGTATTGACGGCCACTTTTAATATCTGCTTCTTTTTATCTCCGGTAACCAGAAAATTTATAATCGCGTTTTCCATATTCATAGTATACTGGATATTGTTTGATTATATGAAGGCATTTCCAAATTATACATTCAATGCAGTACACATACAAGATCTATACGATGCAGAAAAATCGCTTTTTGGTATCACTTATCAAGGTAAAATAATTACCGCCAATGAGTATTGGTTGTTAAATGGGCGCACCTGGCTGGATATCCTGTCGGGCATATTTTATTTATGCTGGATCCCCGTTCCGCTTGCATTTGCAGCCTATCTTTTTTTTAAAGATAAAAACCTTTTCCTGCATTTCTCCCTAACTTTTGTATTGGTAAACCTGCTGGGATTTATTATTTATTACGCCTACCCTGCTGCACCACCCTGGTATTATCAGCTGAACGGCGCTCATTTTTTACCCGGTACGCCCGGTAATACTGCCGCTCTTCATAAATTCGATGATTATTTCAATATCAACGTATTTCGCAATATCTATGAAAAGAGTTCCAATGTATTTGCCGCAATGCCATCCTTACATTCTTCCTATCCGTTGATCGTTGTGTATTATGGAATAAAGAAAAAGCTGGGATGGGTAAACCTGTTATTTGTAGCAGTTACATTGGGAATCTGGTTTGCCGCAGTGTACACCAGTCACCATTATATACTGGATGTACTGGCGGGTACGGTATGCGCAATGGCGGGTATTTTTATTTTTCAAAAAATTCTATTGCGCAATAGCAGCTTTAGGAAATTCCTGGATTTCTATAAAGCAAATATTTAAGATCAACTTACTAACCCGATTAGGTAAGGAGTATAAAATACGGCTCCGGTTTTTTGGCCTTCCTGCATTTAAACGGATTGCCTGTTGCCCGCTATCTTTTTTTCCATTGCCTGTTTATGCAAAAATTTCAATAAAAAATAGGCGCCCAGCATGGCAGGAAAAAACAGCAGGAACGAACGCTGCAGCAGTGTAAAAAGGGATAGGATTCCCGCAGGTACAATCTTACCAAATAAAACAGAAATGCTGATTTCGGCAAAACCGCTCCCGCCCGGAGTCGGGATAAAGTATATCATGAATTGAATAAGCACCTGGATGGAAATCACCTGCAACAGGTCGGCCTGTACGCCTAATCCAAGCAGTATAACATATTGCATGCAGTATTTATTCAGGTACATAACAATTGTAATAATTATACTGAGCGGGAACAACAGTGGGTTTTTCTTAAGGATGATACTGCAGGTTTGCTGATACTCCGCAATGTTTTTCTCCGACCTTTCTGCCCACCCCATTAACCCGGGCCTGCGGCCAGGAAATATTTTACTTAAGCCAACTGCGATCTTTTTTATAATAACGCCCACCCAAACCGGTTTCCAAAATGCAAGAAGAAATGCTACCAGGAAGATGGAAAAAAATGTGAACGTATATTTTAATAAAGACGGTATTATCCCGCCCACATATTCCGGGTTCATTAACAAAATTGCAGTAAAACCCGCCAGGGGCATAAATATAAGCGTAGCCCCGAAATTGATGAGGGTGATGGCAAATGCATCAGAAAAGCTGAGCCCGTGCCGCATATACACATACATTTGAGCCGGCCCTGCTCCACCATGCGCAGGCGTTACCGCACCCATAAACATATTAACAACATTGGCTTTAAAACTCACCCAGTGCGATAACCCCGGTTTTAGCTTTTGAGCATAAATATGATTTCTCCAGCTACCCATCATCAGGTCGGCAAATAGCATAACAAGGCAAATAAGAATAAATTTTAGTTTGATATGCTGCAGGGCATTAAAAGTGTCACCCGTATTATTGTAAAAAAAAATACCTGCAATGGTTGCAATGGATATTAGCGCAAACCATAAAGTATGCTTAATGATAAATTCTTTATTAAAATAAGGTTGTAGTTGCTTACCTGTCTTTCCGGTTTGCTCAGCACTATCAGGCAAACTATGTTGGTTGGGCATAATAATGAATTGATACAACAAAAAATCGCCAGGTTTTATCTGCTAACCAGGCCCTGGTGTGGTGATGTAAAAGCTAATACGCCGAAAGTAATTACATACAGCCAGCAAATAACATACACGATTATGAAAGCCCGTCTTTTCTTCAGCATCTCGGGGTAAAGAATAGGTTTACCCTGGAATTTACCTCTTGGTTTATTGGGGAAGAAGAATGTTTTATAAGTTTCAATGGTTGCAATCGTAAAACCGATACTGCACATACCAATGGCCAGGAAATTATCGGTAAGGTTAGCGGCTACCCATCCCCAGAAGTAGGCTACGGCAGGGCTTCTGAAAAACTTAAAAGTTTCAAAACCTTCTATCGGCGCATCTTTCCATGCACCGCCAAAGGCCGATATCCATCCGCCAATGCTTAACATGAAAATAATCAGGTAAGGCGACCAGGTTAATTCTCCCGCCTTATGCTTTTCCCATTGAAGGATGATAGCCCAGCAAATCAGCGCAATGATCAGTACATAAAAAAAAGCGGCAATATAACGCTGGCGCTTGCTTTCAACTACTTTACCCAAAACATGTAATTGCATGGGAATGAAATATTTTGTCTGATCAGCGGTACGAAGAAATGACTTCCATACTTCTACGGTTAAACGCTCAGCCACATAGGTACAACCCCACAACAGAAAAACCCCCGATGTCAGGGATAAATCCAAACCGGTAAGCTTCCATACAATTGGCGCATAGATGATGCCCAGTACCATGCTGCGAAAGTATTTTGGCCAGGTAAACCCTTCATGGGGTGAATCTTTATACATACCCCATGTAGAAGTATGTAAGCCCGCGGTAAGCCCTGTAATAACTGCTAATAGTAGTTCCATCAATTAGTTTTGGTTTTGAACGAAAATATTGTTTTTAAATGAAGCGACAATGTACTAAATTAATCAGAGCGATTAAAACTAAAGGAAGAGGTTGCATTTCAAATGTGCTAATGTAAAAACGCCCCAATTCCAGTAGTAAATGATCTACCAAAAAAGTGACAACTTATTTGCAGTTTTTTTAACCTTAGCGCTTAAAGTAAGGCGAATGTTTTACGCTTAAGCTGATGTTAGGTTAATAATAAAATGACGGACCGATTTGTGAATGGTGAATAAATTCGTTTAGTTAAGCCATACAATTTAATTGCCCCGTCCTTCAGGGAGGGGCAGCGCGTTATCATATTCTATGTTGGCTTTAGCCAAACAAGGTTTCGGGTAAAGCCGCATTTTTTATTGCCAATTTTTATTCCCGTCCGCCGCGGCGGACGGGAATAAAAACTAAACGACATTGAATGGTTAATGGTGAAATATTGACCATTCACAATTGCCCGTTCACACATAACTTAACACCAGGCCGTCATCACCGGCCTACAGTTTTATACGCCTCCTCAATCAACCGCAGATCGTTCTTTGCTTTTGTAAAACTGAATTGGGCTTCTTCGCCATTTCGCAATGCATGAAAAAAATCCCTGAACATAAGTTTTGTTCCTCCAATATTGCTTAAGCCAGGAAATATAAGCGTCCATTTGTCACCTCGTACAAAAATGAACAACCCGTTCGATTCGAAAGTGATGGATCCGCGGGTACCATAAATTCTTGATAAACGAAGGCCCTTAAACAACGCATTCACCTCCCATGAATAAAGCAAGGTACCTACCGCCCCTTCTTCGTATTCTGCAACCACCTGCATACTGAGTTCCATTGTTGGTTTGTTGCTGGTGGTGCCCGGCTTAAACCCGGCTACAGATTTTACCGTTAAGCCAAGATTTGACATGAAGTTGATCCAGTGAATGCCGCCCTCAAACAGCGCACCCCCGCCGACGGTTGCTTCATCTCCCCTCCACCCTTTTACTTCCTGTGTTTTGGTAGCATTAAAAAACAAAAACTTAATGTCCCCGATGTGGTTCCCGGACAAGGCCCGGCGCAAGCTTTGGAGCACGGGTTTGTAAAAATAATTTTCAGCAACCAGCAACTGTGTATGGTGCTGTTGCCTCAGTTGGTCGATGACATCAAAATCTGCCGAACTAAAAAATGGGGGCTTTTCAACTATCACATGTTTGCCCGCTTTCATGGCTTCAACAGCAAGTTGCAGGTGACTGTCTGGTGGCGTTGCGATAAAAACCACATCAATATCGGGGGATAGTATTGCAGCCGAGTAAGCGCCAAAATAACCGGCCCCCTTTAAGTCTGTTGAAAATTGTTTTGCTTTTGTTTCTTCGCGACTGGCATAGTATAAATGCACACCCCCGAATCCCTTTAATATTTCCGCATGTTTTCGCGTGATGGAGCCGCACCCTAAAAAAACCATTCGCAGGGGGTCTTCCACTTTTTTAAATACCGCCATATAGCTTATACAATTTTAGTTATCAATTCACCCACCCTTAAAGCATTGGCAGCAATGGTTAAACTTGGGTTGAGCGCTGCAGAAGTTGGCATTACACTGCCATCTGTTACATATAAATTATCTATCCCCCGAAAGCGGCAATTTTCATCTAAAGCGGAAGTCTTTTCATTGATACCCATTCTGATTGTGCCTACCGCATGAGAAAAAGTGCGGATATGATGAATATAATGCGCAATAGCCCCTGCCTTACTCATTATTTTCTTTCCTTCTTTTAAGAGTATACCCAACGCAGCAAAATCCCTTGCCGAATACTGGTGAAATATAACGGGCCGTGGTAAACCGAACTGATCTTTATTAGCTGGATCGATGGTGAGTGAATTACTAAACCGTGGCTGGTCTTCTGCGATGGCAAGCAGCCCTGATAATAACCTCACCCCCTGGCTCAATAATTTACCGGCAACGCCGGGCACTTCATTTTGAACAAGCCCCATTGGCGGGGTGGGCATTTGTTGCAGGCTGCCTAACTTGTTATATTGGGTTTCAGCAGGATGGCCGAAATAATAATCGAGAATGGCCAATTGTTTATGAAACCGGCCTTCCTTATCCGCCACACCGGGAAAAATGCCAAAGATGATAGCATTCAGGTGACGCATCAGATAACGGCCAATAACCTCACCGCCGGGATTTTTAAATTGTAAACCCGATGCCAGCAGGATGTGTGGAGAACCCAGGGCACCCGCAGCTAATATTGTAAGGTTCGATTTGTAAATATGATGCTCACCGGTTTTTTTTGAAACACATTCCACGCCGGTAATACGATCTTTTTCTACAATTAGTCTAATCACCACCATATTTGGTTCAAGGTCCATTCCTGCGGCTATTAGCCCGGGGATCACCATGGTTGATAAGTCGTTCTTGGCACTTATGGCACAGGCGAAAGTGTCGCAACTTTTACAATTTACACAGGTTTGCCGATGTTTATCTTCATAATTGATCGCCAATGGAAGTTGAAAAGGATGAAGCCCGAGTTGCTCAGCACCTGCTTTTACTTTTTGCGAAATGTCTGCCAGGTGCGAAGCCTGTTGAGGGAAAGGTTCACTGCGATAAGGTTCTGTAGGATCAATCCCTGTTACACCTGAAATATTCAGCAATCTTTCTGCCTGCGTATAATAAGGCTCCAGGTCCATGTATTTGATGGGCCATCCTTCTGCATGCTTTCCTTCTATTTGCTCATTCTTCTCAAAATCGGCTTCGCGGAAACGAAATGAAACACCTCCATAAAATACCGATGGCCCGCCCACACAGGAATAAAGGCCCATTGTTTTTTTATTGCCTCCGGCGGAAATATGTAACAGCGTGGATTTATCATAAAAGGGCGACAATTCAAGCGATGCCTTTAAGCCCCAGTTGGCTTCACTGCGTTTTACCCAATCACCCCGTTCCAGCATCAGCACTTTCATTCCTGCTTTTATAAGTTGAAGCGCAGCCATTGATCCGCCAAAACCACTTCCAATGACAATAGCATCGTAATTTTTCATGTTTTATTTCGTCTGCGTAAAGCGGAAAGATAGTATTTTTTTGTTTCGTTTAGTTGGTGGCCCGGGCTTTAAGGCAGATGTGGGTGGCAAGAAAGTAATTCACAAAATAGCATGCATTAACATCAGAGTACCGGCTGCGAAGTAGTCAATTAATTTACCAGGTGAAGCATATGCTTTTTGATGCAATTTTAAGATCCCAGTCGTTTCAGTTATACTGCAACCGGCGTTGTAATCCCGTTAAAAACTAATGTTAAGTAAGTGAGCATTGTGATTATTCCATATTTCACCATTGACCATTCACAATTCACAATTAAATCTTCAGTTTACGATTTACATAAAAGTAGTTCATATTAGCTTTGTACCCTGGTATACCTCATGTAACATCATTTGAAAGCCGACAGTTTTGATGGTGAGAAATTCATCGGGGTTTGAATATTCATCCAGTTGCCAGTGCCCTTCTTCATTAATATGGAAGATCTCCACATTAACGGATTCTGAATCAACCATCACATACTCTTTTAACGATGGAATATCGCGGTATAATTTAAATTTTGTACCACGGTCATAATCCCTGGTTGCAGGGGACAATATTTCGATCAATGCCGAAGGTTGGATGGCAGTATCATCATTTTCAACAGAATTTACAATATCGCCACAAATGATTGAAATATCAGGATAAGTAAATAAAGTATTTTTGGGAATATGGATTCTCAGATCACTGCCGTAGGGCTGGCAGGGATTTCCCTTAAGTTGGTAAACTAACTCGCCATATAAATTTTTAAACACAACGTTGTGCTTCGGGCCAGCTCCCGCCATAGCAAAAATTTCACCGTTATAGTATTCATGCTTTTGCTCAGCAGCCCGTTCCATTTGCAAATAAGCCTCAATGGTATATTTTTGGCTCCCATATGCGATCGCGGGTTCATTTAATTCCATATTCAAATATACTTAGATGAATGAAAACTGCCAAAAAGCCAGCAGAGCAGTGCTATCCGGAGTTTTACTGGCATGAAATAAAAATAATCTTTGGAGAATTGCCAGATAAAAAAAACCGGCCACAAATGTGAACCGGTATTTTTTACGATTGCTTGCCAGCTAAATGATACCAAAGCTGAGTGTTGAAAAAAAACTTCAGCAAATGGAGGTACTAAATAAATTTAACTTTCAAAATAACCTTGTTTATTATTTGAATGAGTATTATCTCAGGAACAACATTTCCCTGTATTTAGGTAATAACCAATGCGAGTCATCCACCAGCAATTCTAATTTATCTACGTGATAGCGGATCTCGTCAAAATGCTTTCCCTTTACATTATCGCAGTAGGCAATCGCTTTCTCCCTGGTATCTGTTATTACATTTGATTTTTTCCTTTCTTCAATCATATTTCTTACACCGGTACTCATGGCGTTGATATGAGCGCTGATCTCTTCCAAAATACTCAGCTGATTGGAATAAGACACTTCACTTAAACCGGCGGCTTTTAATCCGTTAATATTTTCTATCAGGATATTCTGGTATTTTACCGCGGATGGTAAAATCAGCGACGTAGCGAGTTCACCCATCGTCCTTGCTTCAATCTGTACTTTTTTAATGTAGGCTTCCAGCATTATTTCGTGGCGGGCTTCCAGTTCCGCATGCGTATATATGTCGTTACTTTCAAATAAATTTTTTGACAGATCGGTCAGGTATGCATCCAAAGCCAATGGAGTGGTTTTTATATTCGGTAATCCTCTTTTTTCAGCTTCAACTGCCCATTCTTCGCTATAACCATCTCCCTCAAATAATACCGACTTACTTTCTACAATGTATTTTTGAATAACATGCATGATGGCGATTTCTTTTTTATCGCCACCTTCAATAAATCCATCCACATCTTTTTTAAATTGCTTTAAGGTTTGCGCGATAATCGTATTTAATACGGTCATGTTAATTGCACAGTTGGCAGCAGATCCAACCGCACGGAATTCAAATTTATTCCCGGTAAATGCAAATGGCGAAGTGCGGTTCCTGTCTGTATTATCCAGCATCAGTTCCGGGATGGTTTTATGAATATCTAATTTCAGCATGGCCTCATCCTGCTCATCAAATTTACCACCCACCCGGGTTTCTACCTGGTTCAATACTTCTGTAAGGTATTTGCCAATAAAAATGGAGATGATGGCAGGGGGTGCTTCGTTGGCGCCCAGCCGGTGATCGTTGCCCGCACTTGCAATGCAAGCCCTTAGTAAACCTGCATAATCATGAACCGCTTTGATGGTGTTTACAAAGAAGGTCAAAAACATCAGGTTGGTTTTAGGGGTTTTTCCCGGGGCCAGTAAGTTAACGCCTGTGTCTGTGGCTATACTCCAGTTATTGTGTTTGCCACTGCCATTGATACCGGCAAATGGTTTTTCGTGTAATAATACAATCAGTCCGTGACGCTTGGCCACCCTTGTCATCACATCCATTAATAAAGTGTTGTGATCAACCGCCAGATTTGCTTCTTCATAAATAGGCGCACACTCAAATTGAGAAGGCGCTACCTCGTTATGACGGGTGCGTAAAGGAATACCCAGTTTATAAGCTTCCTGCTCATAATCTCTCATGAACGCATAAATTCTCTCGGGTATAGCCCCAAAATAATGGTCTTCTAATTGTTGTCCTTTTGCAGGAGGATGCCCAAATACCGTACGACCGGTCATAACAATATCCGGACGGGCATTGGCCATAGCGGCATCAATTACAAAATATTCCTGCTCCCAGCCAAGGGTAGCGGTAACTTTTGTTACGTTTTTATCAAAATACTGTGCAACATCAACCGCCGCCTTGTCGAGCGCAACCAATGCTTTTATTAAAGGGGTTTTTGCATCTAATGATTCGCCGGTATAAGAAACAAAGATGGTAGGAACACATAAAGTTTTTCCATTGCCGATCTCCATAATAAATGCCGGAGAGGATGGATCCCAGGCAGTGTATCCACGTGCCTCAAAAGTTGCCCTCAAACCTCCTGAAGGAAAAGAAGAAGCATCCGGCTCCTGTTGAATCAAAGCAGCACCCTCAAATTCTTCAATTGGGGTACCGTCTCCTTTTAAGGTAAAAAATGAATCATGTTTTTCGGCTGACAAATCCGTTAAAGGTTGAAACCAGTGGGTGTAATGAGTAACACCTTTACTTTCTGCCCAGGCCCTTAAACCATTTGCGATCTGGTTACCCATGCTGCGGTCGATCTTTTTTCCGCCCCTGATAGAAGATACTAAACTTTTATAGGCCTCATCACTTAAAAACTTGCGGGCAGTTTTAATGGTAAATACATTTTCACCAAAAATACCGGTAATTTTTTGAGAGGATTTAACGGAGATTTCTGGTTTAGACCGTAAGTTTTCAATTGCTTTAAAACGTAATGACTGCATTATTTTTTTGGTTTAGTTCACAAAATACGGTAAAACTTTTCAAAATATCATATTTTTTTTAAATCATTTCCATATTTAAAGTCGATTTATTGAAAAATATAAATATTACCAAATTTTATTATTTATTAAAAACCGATTAGTTAATAATTTGCTGTTTAAAATTATAACGGATGAAATAAGTACAAGCTTTTTCTATTTCGCGGGGGTAAATGAATGGTTTTTTCAAGCTAAATCGTTCACTGTTTTCCCTGGGCGTTTAATGTAATGTATCTGCTTAAACCAACAGGCAACTAATAAAAGAAAGGAGGAATTGAATTGTATAAAAACTTACTAAATCTTCATGAAAAAAAGAGCATACTTAGCAATTCATTGAACGGGCAAATTGTTAAGAACGGCGAATCAATTGAAATAATAAATATTTATCTGTTCGTAAAAAAGGAATACAGGTTGTACTTTCGCACTTTCTTATATAATTATGGAAATAACCGTTACAACCGCAGAACAACTCCGCCTTACCGCCGAAGAATTTGAACTGATCCGGCAAAAGTTGGGTCGCATCCCAAATTTTACTGAACTCTGCTGCTTTAGTGCCATGTGGAGTGAGCATTGCAGTTACAAAAACTCCATCAAATGGTTAAAAACTTTGCCCCGTGATGGAAAGAAAATGCTGGTAAAAGCCGGCGAAGAAAATGCCGGGCTGATGGATATTGGAGACGGGTATGGTGTAGTATTTAAGATAGAAAGCCATAACCATCCAAGTGCGATTGAGCCTTTCCAGGGAGCAGCAACGGGTGTAGGCGGTATACACCGGGATATTTTTACCATGGGCGCGAGGCCGATCGCCTCTTTAAATTCATTACGATTTGGAAATTTAACGGAAGCCAAAACCCAGCATTTGTTAGCGGGCATCGTACATGGCATTGGCCATTATGGCAACTGTTTTGGCGTACCTACCGTGGGAGGCGAAATATATTTTGAAAATTGTTACCACACCAATCCATTGGTGAACGCCATGAGCGTGGGTATTTTAAAGAATGGTGAAACAATATCAGCTACCGCTGAAGGAACGGGCAACCCTGTTTTCTTTGTGGGAAGTGCCACCGGCAAAGACGGTATCGGGGGAGCTTCATTTGCGTCGGCCAATATTACCGCGGATAGCGCCGAAGATCTTCCGGCGGTACAGGTGGGTGACCCCTTCCAGGAAAAAAAATTACTGGAAGCCTGTCTTGAAGTAATAAAAACAGGCGCCATCGTAGGAATGCAGGATATGGGTGCGGCAGGTATCATTTGCTCTACCGCCGAAATGAGTGCCAAAGGCAATTCAGGAATGAGGATCGACCTTGATAAGGTACCCATGCGGCAGCAAAACATGAAGGCCTGGGAATTACTGCTGAGCGAAAGCCAGGAAAGGATGTTGATGGTAGTAGAAAAAGGAAGGGAAGCCGATGTTCTGAAAGTATTTGAAAAATGGGATCTTCCCTGCAGCGAAATTGGCCTGGTAACAGCAGGCGGCCTTTTAGAATTTTATATGCACGGTATATTGGAAGCGGTACTTCCGGCAGTTGAATTGGTTTTGGGTGGTGGCGCGCCTCAATATGAAAGAGTGTATACCAGGCCTGGATATCTCGATAAGGTAGCGGCATTTAATCCGGATACAATTGAATTGCCGGTGAACTTAAAATCGGTAGCGGAACAATTAATTCAAATACCCAATATTGCGAGCAAGCGTTGGGTTTATTCACAATATGACAGTATGGTAGGAGCCGGTACCGCCAGCACCAACCAGCCAAGTGACGCGGCAATCGTGATAGCAAAGCCAACCAGTAAAGGGCTTGCCCTCACAACGGATTGTAACAGCCGCTATGTATTTGCCGATCCTTACAAAGGAACCATGATTGCGGTTGCCGAAGCAGCAAGAAATATTGTTTGCAGCGGCGGACAGCCATTAGGTGTTACCAATTGCCTCAACTTTGGCAATCCATACAACCCCGAAGTTTATTACCAGTTTGTAAATGCCATCAAAGGGATGGGTGAAGCATGCATTAAATTTGACACTCCCGTTACAGGTGGCAATGTAAGTTTCTACAACCAGTCGCCGGATGGGCCTGTATACCCTACTCCTACTATTGGTATGGTAGGCTTATTGGAAAATGTAGAAATGAAAATGACTATGGATTTTAAAAAGCCGGGCGATCATATTTATTTGGTCGGACAAAGCAGGAACGATATCAATTCATCAGAATACCTGCATAAAATTCACGGAATAGAATTTAGCCCGGCGCCGCATTTTGACCTGGAAGAAGAGTTTGCACTGCACCGGGTGATTGAAACTCTCGTTAAAAATAAATGGATAGCTTCAGCTCATGATGTTAGTGAAGGTGGTTTATTTGTAACTCTTACGGAAAGCGGCTTTAACAGGAACCTGGGTTATGCTATTACCAGCAATAATGCCATCCGCAAAGATGCCTTGCTGTTTGGTGAAGCACAGAGCCGGGTAATTGTATCAGTGGATAAAGAAGGTATCGCAGCTTTTGAAGCGGCTTTAAAAGACTTGAAGTTTCCGTTCGAAATGCTGGGCAAAGTTACCGAAGGGGTTATCAGTATTGATGGTGAAGACTGGGATACCATCATTGAATGGAAAAACAAATATGATCATGCGATAGGCAACCACCTGGAGGGACATGAACCTGGGCAGGCATTGGTTGCTTTATAATAGCCGTTGCGATAGTCCCTTATCCATCTCTTCAGTTCAACTAAGATAAAAAAGGAACTTGCAGCAAAAAAATTGTCTTACTAATGGTACCGCAAATAGGTAACTTTAATAAAACGATTACCAGTATGGGACTTACTTATGCAACAATAGAACTAACGAACCAGTATGATGAATACAAAAATGAAGAAGGCTTATTGCCATTGGAAGCTATAAGGAAGTGGACGGGCGAATTTATGATTGATCCGGGGGCGATAAGAATGGCAATCAATGAAGAAATAAAGGAGAAGTTAGGCCTAAAAAATGGTATCCTGATGAATGTTGTTTTGGCGGACAGAAGTATAAAACAGGTTGAGATGATTGGAGGTATTAAAGTGAGGTTTGGCGACCGCACCTGTTATACCGATGCTTTCGTATTGCCGAACAGTACAGCACCTTTGCTGGGCGCTATCCCTTTAGAAGGAATGGACCTGGTAGTTATCCCATCAGAAAACAAACTGGAATATAACCCCAAACATCCTGACGGGGCTTTGTTTTCACTGAAATAATGTACAATATATTTTTGATTGCAACAACTAAACTAATCAATGAGTAACAAGATCGCCATAATAGGGGGAGGAAATTTAGGGACGGCTATCGCCGAAGGGCTGATAAAAAGTAAATTCTGCAAGCCTGCTGATATTACCGTAACCAAAAGAAACACGGTGACGGTAAAGCACCTTGCAGACAAGGGGGTGAACACAACTTCCGACAATGCTGCGGCCGTGCGTAACAGTGAGCTGGTGATACTGGCCGTTAAACCATTCCAGGTGAGTGATGTACTGAATGGTTTTAAAA
Source organism: Ferruginibacter sp. (assembly GCA_014379625.1). Taxonomy (GTDB): domain Bacteria; phylum Bacteroidota; class Bacteroidia; order Chitinophagales; family Chitinophagaceae; genus Ferruginibacter. Next base: position 242,700 of record JACMLJ010000065.1, read on the forward strand.
AAGAGTTGTCTCCAAAGCATACCCTGGTTTCGGTAGTTACCGGAGTATTACTGGAAGAAATTGAAACAACGATCAAGAAAAAACTTCCTGTATTCCGGGCCATGCCCAATACCGCCATTGCCATCCAGGAAAGCATGACCTGTATCAGCTATTCCAATGCGTCTGATGCCCAGGTCAGTTCTGTAAAAGAACTGTTTGCCAACCTCGGTAAAGTGACTGTAATAGATGAAAAATTAATGGATGCCGCCACCGTATTGGGCGCATGTGGAACCGCCTTTGCAATGAGGTATATCCGGGCCAATATACAAGGCGGGATTGAGATAGGTTTTGATTCCGCTACGGCTAATCTAATTGCGGCCCAAACGGTAAAAGGAGCTGCGGAATTATTACTGCAAAAGGGCACCCATCCCGAACAGGAGATTGATAAAGTAACCACTCCCAAGGGTTGTACAATTGTAGGGCTAAACGAAATGGAGCACCAGGGATTTAGTTCTTCGCTGATAAAAGGAATTGCTACCAGTTATAATAAGATTGTGAAGGGATAGGAGATGGTTGGTCGTTGGAGGTTGGTGGTTGGTGGTTGGTCGTTTGCTGCTGGTAATTGACGGTTGCCCACTGCCTACTGCCTATTGCCTGCTCCCTACCGCTTACCTCGCCGCCCTGCGGTAAAAATAATAGGCGAACAACCCAAAAATAATATTGGGCACCCATGCTGCAAGAAAAGGCGTGAAATTTCCTTTGGTAGCAAATACCAGCGAAAACCGTCCAAATAAAATATATAAAACACTTAGTATAACTCCAACGGCTAAGTGAAAACCACTTCCCCCTCTTACTTTACGCGAAGCAAGCGTGGCTCCTATCATAGACAATATAATCACCGAAACAGGAATAGCATCCCGGTTGTATCTTTCCACCAGCAGCGAATTGATCCCTTCAGACCCCCTCATTTCTTCTTTCCTGATCAATTCCTTTAATTCGGGAGTGGGCAGTCGATCCTTTAAATATTCATCCTTCCTTAAATCAACCGGTTTAAAATTGTAATTCATTAAAAGCGTAGCATGGCGCACTACAGATTCTTTATCATTTTTAAAAAACCGCTCCATCACGCTGTTCATTTTCCATTTTTTTGCGGCAGTATCCCAGGATATATTTTCCGCACGCAGGTTATACTGCAACTGGTTATGTTGAAATTTCTGAATAAAAAAGTTACTGCCGGTTTTAGTGGTGGTATCATAATATTTGATACCGGCATAAGAATTTGAATCCAGCCTGAAATAATAATTTTGCGGAAAAGACCTGGCATCAGCAGGCGAATAATAATCTACATACTTTGCCTCAAAAGTACCCCAGATGGCGTTGGCCCTGGGCAATACAAACTGGTAAACTAACCAGAGGATACCAGCTAAAAAAACACTCCCTACCCAGTAAGGAAAAAGGAACCGCCTGAAACTTACACCACTGCTCAATATAGCGATCACTTCTGAACGCTCCGCCATTTTTGCTGTAAAGAATATAACTGCAATAAAAACAAACAAGGGGAAGAGCATAGCATCAATACGGGGAACAAGCCCAAAATAATAATCCGTAATGATCTTGCTTGCCGGCAGTTTGGATTTTACAAAATCATCCGTTTTCTCACTGATATCTATTACTACCACTATCGCGGTAAACAATATCAAACAAAAGAAAAAAGTAGTCAGGTATTTCTTCAGTATGTAGCTGTCTATTTTTTTCATGTAATTATATGCGCACAAAACTAACTTAAATCAGGGAGCGGGAATAGGAATTCTCACTAAAGCTTTGATTCGCAATGTTAATTAAAACCAATGTACTCCTCCTTACGGGCCGGGGGTCTCTAATATTTTCACCTCCGTCCTCCTGTTCATCTGTTTCCCTTCTTCGGAATCATTGTCAGCAATTGGTACGGTGAGGCCATATCCCCTTGAAGTCACCCGCTCCGGGGCGATACCTTTTGTTAATAAATAGGCCCTTACCGTATTTGCCCTGTTGGTTGATAAGATCATATTGGCTTCTGCCTTTCCCACATTATCTGTATGCCCGCCGATTTCAATTCTTTCATCATCTTTCCTGTTCAGGTATTCAACCAATTCATCCAATACTGCATATGCTTCGAGTTTTAACGTTGCTTTACCGGATTCAAAAGTACAGTTATCCAGTACAAAAGATTTTGGCGCCTCAAACTGTATATCTACTTTAAACGCATTTTTATAAAACTGGTTATCCTTTAAAGCAGGTATATCCAATATATTGTAACTGGTGGAATCATTAAATCCCAGGATGAATATTTCATATTTATCCCCGGCGGGCAGGCGGAGAGAAAATTTACCGACAGAATCACTTAAGCCCTGGTATTCCCTGTTATTCAATTTACTTCTGAAAATCACGATCTCATGATTGAGCATACTCCCCGATTTGGCATCTGCAATGGTGACATTTACAGGTGCATCTTTTGGCAAATTTAAAGGCTGGGTAGCCTGGGCGAAAATTAATAAAGGCATACCAAAAATAGTCAGCAGGTAAAAATATATTTTCTTCATAGTGGTTCAATTTAAGTTAATATTAAGGTGAATAAAGAAGTAGAGTATATAAAGTACATAAGGTATATAAGGAAATAAAGTATTTAAAGATATTGCACAGGATTTAAAAATGCGTCAGATTTTATTTAAAGATAAGGTTAATAAAACTTTGCATAAAACTACTATAACCTTTGCTGTAACCTGGGAACCATCTCGTTTTTCCAGCTATTAAAATCACCTGCTAAAATGTGTTCTCTTGCTTCTGCTACCAACCAAAGATAAAAAGCAAGATTATGTACGCTTGCAATGGTTAGTCCCAGCATTTCTTTAGCTTTTATCAAATGGCGCAGGTACGCTTTGCTGTAATAATTGCTTACTTCACATTCAATGCCGTCATCAACCGGTGAAAAATCCCGTTCCCATTTTTTATTATCGATATTCACCACTCCCCGGGTAGTAAATAACATGGCGTTGCGGCCATTCCGCGTGGGCATTACACAATCAAACATATCAATTCCAAGGGCAATACACTCTAAAATATTCCAGGGGGTACCCACACCCATTAAATAACGTGGTTTTTGAACGGGTAGTATATCGCAGCAATGCGCCGTAAAATCATACATCATTTCTAAAGGCTCACCCACGCTAAGGCCACCGATAGCATTGCCTGCAGCATTCTTTGAGGCAATGAATTCTGCTGATGCCGTACGCAGGTCTTTATAGGTACTTCCCTGAACAATCGGGAACAGGTTTTGCGTATACCCGTACTTGTCAGGCGTTTCATTAAAACGCTTAAAACAACGGTCGAGCCAGCGATGGGTTAATTCCATACTTTTGTTTGCGTAGCTATAGTCACTGGGATAGGGTGGACATTCGTCAAAAGCCATAATGATATCGCCGCCGATTACGCGCTGAATATCCATTACTTTTTCGGGGGTAAATAAATGTTTGCTGCCGTCAATATGCGATTGAAATATTACCCCTTCCTCATTTATTTTACGGTTATTGGCAAGCGAGAAAACCTGGTACCCGCCACTATCGGTCAGTATTGACTTGTTCCAACCCATAAACTGGTGTAATCCACCGGCCGCTTCCAAAGTATCCAGTCCGGGCCGTAAAAACAAATGATAGGTATTACCCAATATTACCTGCGCCTTTACATCATCGAGCAACTGCTTTTGTGTAACCGTTTTTACGCTTCCCGCCGTACCTACCGGCATAAAAATGGGCGTGCTTATTTCCCCATGCCCGGTTGTTATTTTCCCCGCCCTAGCCTTGGTATTGGTATCGGTATATTGTAATTGAAACTGGAGTGCTGCCATAAAAAACCACCTCATAAATCCGGGCGGGATGCAAAAATATTGTTTATTTAGTTGCCCCCATCCGTCAGAGCGGAGTTATTCAAAGAGTCTTTAAAAAAGAAGAATATTTAATTTGAATAGTACACTTTTACATTGCTTGCATTCCTTTTTGATTTTTATAGAAATGTCTGCGACATTGTGCCTTAATAGCAGCAATTCCCCATTAATAAAAATCCCGCTCAATTTTTCCCGGTGATAACTATTAGCTCCCCGGCAACTACGGTTTAAATATTTATCAATCATTTTATTTCCGTTTTCCAGCTATCAATTACCGGTGTCCCGGTGAAATAATACCCCAAAAAGCTATTAAACTGCATTTGGGGCACATTTGTTATTAAACTTCCAGAAGGCTTATTTTTGCAAATATGAACCTGACTAACCTTCTTTTGCACTGGCATATCGCCATCTTCTTACTTTTATGTCTTGTTGCTTTGATACAAATTTTTTATTATCTTTTTTTCTTTAGTCGCCTGGCTTTCTATAAGGCGGAAGCAAAAGCAAATACGCAAACGCACCCCGTTTCCGTTATCATTTGCGCCCGTGACGAAGCGGCTAACCTCGCTAAAAACCTGCCGGGATCACTGGTACAGGTTTATCCGACAACGCATGAGGTAATTGTTGTAAACGACAATTCATTTGATGAAAGTAAATATTTACTGGAAGAATTTGAGCGCAGGTTCAGGCAGTTGAAAGTAGTGGAACTAAAGCAGGAAGCAAAATTGATTCCCGGTAAAAAATTTCCATTGAGTATTGGTATTAAAACAGCAAAATATGAAATTGTATTATTAACAGACGCCGATTGCGTACCGGCCAGTGAAAGTTGGATAGCTAAAATGCAGGGAACCTATGAAGATGATACGGAGATTGTGTTAGGATATGGCGCTTATCATAAAAAAAAAGGCCTGCTTAATAAATTAGTCCGCTGGGAAACCTTTCATACCGCTTTGCAATACCTAACCTATGCGCTGGCAGGTAAACCATATATGGGAGTGGGCAGAAACCTGAGTTACAAAAAAACCATCTTTTTCCGACATAAAGGATTTTCGGCCCATAACCATGTAGCAAGTGGCGATGATGACCTGTTTATCAATACAGCCGCAACAAAAAACAATACAAAAATAAACATAGCGACCGATGCGTTTACATTAAGCGAACCCCCGGGCTCCTGGAGCCAGTGGATAAAGCAAAAAAGAAGACATTACAGTACTGCAAAATACTACCGGCCTTTACATAAACTTTTACTGGGCGGGTATTCGTTTTCACATTTTTTGTTTTATCCTTTATTAGCGGTGTCGATAATTTTTTTTAGCTGGCAATGGGCTTTATTGATTTTTGCTACCCGTTTTATTGTTCAGGCTTTTGTGTTTTATCCTGCAATGAAGAAACTGGATGAAAAAGATCTGTACCCGTTGTTTTTATTATTTGATGTGTGGATGTTTTTTTATTATTTCATCTTTGCAACTACTTTGATAAAAAAGCCGGGGGCAGGTTGGAAATAAGGGCGACAAGGCAATGTTCAAACGTAAAATTATTACTTACCCCTCATCCCTTAGCAGTTTACAAATAGCATGGAAATAATAAAAAAATATTTTGCGGATTTTACGGAAACACAGTGGAACCAATTATCCGCACTAAAAGATTTATATGTTGAATGGAACGAAAAAATAAACGTCATTTCCCGCAAAGACATGGATAATTTTTATGAACACCACGTACTGCATTCACTGGCAATTACCACCCAATTTGAATTTTCCCCGGGGATGCAGGTGATGGATTTGGGGACCGGCGGTGGGTTTCCGGCTATCCCGCTGGCTATATTTTTTCCGGACACCGAGTTTCACCTGGTAGACAGCATTAATAAAAAACTAAAAGTTGCCAGTGAAGTGGCTGCTGCAATTAATTTGCAAAATATCAGTACACGGCATTGCAGGGCCGAAGAAATTAAGAACAGGAAATTTGATGTGGTGGTTTCCAGGGCCGTTGCTCCACTCAAAGACCTATTAAGATGGAGTAAACCGTTACTAAAAAAAGGTAGTAACCCCGGGGGGTTGATCTGCCTGAAGGGGGGTGACCTGGCCCTGGAAATTTCAGAAAGTAATTGTAAACCAGCCGTTTGGGAAATAGAAAAGATCTTTGAAGAGGCATTTTTCAAAGAAAAGTACCTTTTGCATGTACGGGTATAACTTTCAAAGTTTCACGGACGATGAAAGTCAATAGTGAATGCTCAATATATCTCAGCCATTTATCCCGTCAGATCGCAGGCCTGGCAGATTCCGGTACGCTTTGTAGATCAGGCGTTCAGGCACGAAATTACGGCCGGTTTTCAAATAATATAAAACTATACCTACTTTAGGGTATTGTAAATTGCTCAATTTTAAGCCAACTTTGCCAATATGGAAATATCAGTTGCAATAGTAGAAGACAACAATGACATTCGCAATGCGCTTGAACAAATAATTGACATGGCGGATGGATATACCCTGGCAGGTTCCTGTGTAAATGGTGAGGAAGCAATTATTAGTATCCCCATCTTTAAACCCCAGGTGGTGTTAATGGATATCAACCTGGGTGGCATTAATGGAATTGAAGTAGTGAGAAAATTAAAGGAAGAACTGCCCGATGTTTTATTTATGATGTGCACCGTGTATGAAGAAGATGAAAAAATCTTTGAAGCATTG
>JACMLJ010000066.1 GCA_014379625.1 Ferruginibacter sp.
GATGCTACCGGGTAAATAGTGGGAAAAGAAAGCCCCAATGTATTTTGACGGACAATTAATTGCTCCTCCGGCTTGGTGGGATAATCGATCACTACCTTCAGCATAAACCTGTCTACCTGTGCTTCCGGTAACGGGTAAGTGCCTTCCTGTTCAATAGGGTTTTGGGTGGCCAGTACTAAAAATGGTTCATCTAATTTAAAGGTAGTATCGCCAATGGTTACCTGCCGTTCCTGCATGGCTTCCAGTAAAGCGCTTTGTACTTTTGCGGGAGCCCTGTTTATTTCATCTGCCAGGATAAAATTAGAAAAGATGGGTCCTTTACGAACCATAAATTCATTTTTTGCCTGGTTGTAAATCATAGTGCCCACCACATCAGCAGGTAGCAAATCGGGTGTAAACTGTATACGACTGAAATTAGCATGGATAGCCTGTGCCAGCGATTTGATGGCTAATGTTTTTGCAAGGCCGGGCACACCCTCCAGTAAAACATGGCCATTGCTCAATAGGCCGATCATCAGCCTTTCTATCATACCGTGCTGGCCAACAATTACTTTACTTAGTTCATCATTTATCCTGGTTACAAAACCCGCTGCATGATTTATCTTTTCGTTCAGCAGGCGGATGTCTTCGGCTGTTTGTAGCATAAAAAAAATTTATCCCAGGGTTCTAAAGAGCCGGGAGATTTTAATGAATAAAAGGTTATATGTGTTTCCAGGCTTGAATTACCTACTCTTTTAAATGGTCGATCAAATAAGAAATACCCTGCCTATAAACCTCAAAAAAGTTAGGTTAGGGACCAGTGTGTATACTGCCGACGAAATTACGAACTTGCACTTACAAAAACTTAACCACAATCCCGAAAGAAGTTAAAAACTGTTAAAAACACAACTACCTTTAAAATAAAAATTGTAACATGGTCGATCTGCAACTAATTACAACAGCCAATAACCTGGAAGGGTACCGCGTTAGTAAACACCTTGGAGTAGTAAGGGGGATCACGGTGAGAAGCAGGAGTATACTCGGGAATATCGGAGGGGGCGTACAATCTTTATTTGGTGGCAAACTGTCTATTTACGTTGAGCTATGCGAAAAAACCAGGGAAGAAGCTTATCAATTGATGATACAACATGCAAATGAAATGGGCGCCAATGCTATTATCAATATGCGCTATGATGCCAATGAGGTGATGCAGGGGATTACCGAAGTACTTGCTTATGGCACTGCGGTGATAGTGGAGAAAACTACTTAACTTTTAATTTTGTAAACTTCGGGATCATTCTTCCGCATAATGCGTTCGGGGTTATCCAATGGCTTAAAGCCAAATTTTGCATACAGCCCATGTGCATCCCTGGTAGCTAACTGCCAGTTGCGAAATCCTTGAAGATCAGGGTGCCCCATGATGGTTTCCATCAGCCATTTAGATAACCCCCTGCCGCGATAACTTTCATCGATAAACACATCTGCCAGGTAACCGAATGTGGCTTTATCCGTAATTACCCTGGCAAAGCCAACCTGTTGCCCGTTATCGTATACGCCAAAACATACAGAGCCATCAATGGATCTTTGAACAATTTCCACGGGTATATTTTCCGCCCAATATGATTGGGAAAGAAATTGATGTATGTAAGAGATGTTGAGTTTAGTTTTATCGGTACTGATGTTAAAAGAATTTATGTTTGAGTTCATTGAGTTTTTTGGGCCAAAGTTAATGAAGCTAAAAAAACATTAAACTGATTTCATTTTGAAACAATAAATGGCAGGCTTGAGCACTTATACACGCATGCAAATCAGGTTTGCAGGTATAAGCAAAACAGTTGCCGCAACATTGCCATCGGCTATTTATAAAATAATGTGTTCATTTTAATATCATTTTGCACAATACCCGCAGCGTAATTATTTTGTTGTAACCCAAAAGTGGTAACCATGGTTAGAAACACGGATTTACGGGTGCGTGTTTCTTTTTTAAATGCCGCTATTTTGTTGCGCAATTCCGTATCGTATTTTTTATCAATGGTAAACTGGTTGATGGAAAATTTCATTTCGCAGAGATTAATTACCTGGTCCCTTCTGTCAATCACCAGGTCTACCTGGGCGCCTTTATCTAAAGAACTGCTCCGCCAGCTGGAGACATTTGTTTCTACGGCGGTTATCCCCAATCCGTGCTTAAGCTGATCAATATGATAAAGGCAAACCTGTTCGAAAGCGTAGCCGCTCCATGCCCGGTACACCGGGCTATCAATTGTATTCAGCCATTTATTTTTATCAAAATGAGCCGTGTCTTTAATAAAGCGCAGATAAAAAAGCGTATAAAAATCCGTCAACTGGTATAGGCTTGTCCGCATTTTTCTATCAAATGGAACATACTTTCTTATAAAGCCGCTTTCTTCCAGTTCATCCAACAACCTCGTCATGCTGCCGCCGTCAGGTAACCCCGAGCCTTTTATTATTTCATACCGGCTTAACCCTTTCGCCTTTTTTGCCAACGCATTTACAATGGCGATATGCCTGTTTGCATTGCTGAATAACGAGCTGTATAAATTGGAGAATTCGGTCCGCAACAGGCCGTTTTCGCTAAAGCATATTTGCTGTATGTTTTGTGCGGCGCTTAATCCTTTAGTTACTTCATCCCAGTAAAAAGGAATGCCGCCCAGCACCATGTACAACTGTATAAGCTGGTAGCGGTCCAGCACCGATTTTTTAGATTGCATTAACTGCTCACACTCGTTTAATGTAAAGGGCACAATTTTTATTCTTTTGGTAACCCTGTTGTGCAACCCGCCTTTGTTGTTGATGAGTTTGTGTACCATCCACGATGCCGCCGAACCGCAAACTATCAAAATAATATCTTTTCGGGCAGATGCCCAACTGTTCCAAAAATGTTCCAATGCCTGTATAAACCCGGCATTGGTGGTATCTAACCAGGGTAGTTCATCTATAAATACCACTTTTTTTGCAACAGTGGATTTTTCTAAAAATTGGGTAAGCTGAACAAAGGCGTTAAACCAGTTTTTAGCCGGTTGTCCTTTTATTTTTTTATTCACCTTCTTTAAAGAAATATCAAAATTGGCAAGCTGCTGTTCCGTGGCAGCATTGGCCAGCGCTGTAAGCTGAAAAGTAAAATGCTTACCAAACACTGTGCGTATTAAAAATGTCTTCCCTACTCTTCGCCGGCCATATACCGCAATAAATTCAGAGCGGTTTCCAGTAAGCAGGGAAGCAAAAAAATTCATTTCATTTGTACGCCCAATGATATCATCCATATTTTTTGATTTGGCTATAAATATATAAAATATACCACTTATAGCCAAATCAAAATATTTTGGTTTGGCTATAAGTGTATAAAAAAAGGCACTTACAGCCAAAAATGTAAATGTCTAACGCCCCGTTAAAATGAGGGAAAAATCGAATTAACCGCCGCGGTATAAAGCGACTCTATAATATCGATACTGTAAAAATATGACTAAAACCCCCATGCATCACGTGATTTGTAAATAAAACCTTGTATGTATAAAACAGGCAGGGTTAACCTTTTTATATATTGCCCTCAACTCAAATACTTCCCCACAATCGGCACCCTTCTTCCTACGCCAAACGCCTTGGGTGAAATACGGATGATGGGGCAAAACTGGTTGCGTTTATATTCGTTGATGTTCACCATTTTCAAAACCCTGTCCACCAATGCGGCATCAAAACCCTGTGCCTTAATTTCTTTTGGCCCCAGTCTTCTTTCTATATATTGATACAGCAGTTTATCAAGCACTTCATAGTCTGGAAGTGAATCTGAATCCTTTTGCCCCAGTCGTAATTCGGCGGATGGCGGTTTGGAAAGGGTATTTAAAGGAATGATAACGGTATTGCGGTTGATGTATTTCGCCAACGCGTATACCTGCAATTTATAACAGTCGCCGAGTACGCCAATACCACCAGCCATGTCTCCATATAAAGTGCCATAGCCGGTGGCCAGTTCACTTTTATTGGAGGTATTGAGTAATATATATCCAAACTTATTAGCAATCGCCATCAACAGGTTTCCCCTGCTTCGGCTTTGGATATTTTCTTCGGCTATGCTAAAGGGTAAGTCCTTAAAGATTGGTTTCAATTCTGCCAGGAATGCCTCATAAATATTTTTGATGGGTATTGTATCATACGGGTTACCAAGGTTTAAACTTAACTGCCTGGCATCATCTACCGAATGACTGCTTGAATATTGGGATGGCATTAATACCGCCCTTATATTGGCCTTGCCTAAAGCAGCGCAGGCAAGTGCAATGGTTACAGCGCTGTCTATACCACCACTGCTTCCTATAATCGCTTTTGTAAAACCCATCTTGCTAAAATAATCCCTGATCCCCAGTACAATCGCGTCATGCACCTGGTCTATATTCAGATTTTCTTCCAAACCCACCGGCGTTAATTCTTTACCCGGCAGCAGGTTGGCCGGTTCAATCACAGGGGCGTCAATTGTTCCGTCGTCATTTAATACAAAGCCTTTTACCGCCTCCTCAAACATAGGAAGCTGGCCGCAAAGGTTTGCATCCTTATCATATATCAAAGAAGCGCCATCAAACACTACCTCTGTCTGGCTGCCTACTCCATTACAATAAAACATCGGTAGCCTGTACTTGGTTACATTGGCCTTAATGGTTGCCTTCCTGTCTTCATCATGGGTATAGTCAAATGGTGAAGCGGATATATTGATCATCATATCCGGGTGCTGTAACATCAGTTTATCCATCGGGCAGATACGATACAACGGGTTATGGCCAAGGTTCCAGATATCTTCACAAATAGTAAGGGCGATCTTTTTCCCTTTAAAATCAATGATGTTCCATTCATAGGCGGGCTCAAAATACCGGTATTCATCAAATATATCATAAGTAGGTAATAGCGTTTTATGCGCGATACCCGCAACTTCCCTGTTGTATAAAAAATAAGCTGCATTAAACAGATCCTTTCCTTCTTTTACCAGGTTCCTGTCTGGCGCTCCTACAATAACAGCTATTGTATCGGCATGCTCTTTAATGACATCAATGGATGCATAACATTTCCGGATGAAATCGTCAAACTCCAAAAAATCCCTGGGCGGATACCCACACACACTCAACTCACTAAATACAATGATATCTCCTCCCTGTTTTTTCGCTTCTTCAATAGCGGTGATTATCTTTTGCGTGTTGCTTTCAAAATTGCCGATGTGATAGTTTTGCTGTGCTAAAAATATTTTCATACCTCAACCCACAAAGGGACTTAACTTTATGTTTACAAATCAATTTATTTCGGTAAAGTTAAATCATTCAATCCCATTAATTATCAATATGAGGCCATCTGTCATTGCTATTTATTTCATTGCATTTTTATTTTCCTGTAACAACCAGCAAAAAAATCCGGATGTTTCAAATATAAAGATCAGTCTTGCTACAGACCGCTTTGAAAGACATTTATTTGATACCACCGCTAACAACCTGTTTAATTATATACTTCGTTTACAAGATAATGAACCTTCCTTTACAGGCACTTATTTAACTACGATATTGAATGTAGATCCATCCTGGCCAGTAGATACGGCTGCTGACTATGTGAACGGATTTATAAAAGCATACAGACCGGTATACGATAGCACCGAAAAAATATTCAGGGATTTTACCCCTTATGAAAAGGAAATAACAAAGGGCTTACAATTTGTAAAATATTATTTCCCCGGATATCAGATACCAGGAAAAATCATTACCTATATTGGTCCGGCGGATGGCTACGGGGATATTTTATCTGATGATGCGCTCATAGTAGGTCTTCAGCATCATATCGGCAAAGATTTTTCTTTGTACAAAACACAACAGGTCCAACAAACCTATCCTGAATATCTGTCCAATCGTTTTGAACCCGGGTACATTGTGGTAAACTGCATGAAAAACATTGTCAATGATTTGTATCCCGAAAAAACAGGTGATAAACCATTAGTGGATCAAATGGTAGAGCAGGGAAAACGATTGTACCTGCTAAGCAAATTTTTACCGGACACGGAAGAGTATAAAATGGTTGGGTTTACTAAAAAACAATTAGAAGACGCTTATGCACACGAGGAGGTGATCTGGGATTTGTTCGTAAAAAATTCTTACCTGCAGCTTATAGATAAAAACATCATTAAAAATTATATTGGAGAAGGTCCAAAAACACCCGAGTTGGGTGAAGGGGCCCCGGGAAATATTGGCTCTTTTTCGGGCTGGCAAATTGTAAAAAAATATATGCAAAAAAATGACGCAACAACATTGCAGCAGTTAATGAATTTAGACGCGCAATTAATTTTCCAGGGAGCAAAATACAAACCCTAAGGAATTATCTTATTGAAGAATTTTGCCAACGCTGACAGGGATTGAATAAGAAAAAGCACCAACTGGTAAAGCTTTATGCAGCCTGTGCACGCTGCTGCGCTACCGTAACAGGTTTTTTACCTAACATTTTCATCACTTTAAAATGGGATACAAGCGCTGCCGTCATGGTATCATACTTGTTATAGGGCAAATTATATTCTGCACATTTTTCCATTACGATTTTACTGATGGCGGGGTAATGAACATGGCTAACGCGGGGAAAAAGGTGGTGTTCTATCTGGTAGTTTAAGCCTCCTACAAACCATGAAACCAGTTTATTTCCCATGGCGAAATTGGAAGTAGTTTTTAATTCATGTTCTGCCCAGGCAGTTTCAATATGTTTTGTTTCATCGAGGGCCACATTTTCAAACTCTGTGTTCTCCACCACATGCGCAAGCTGAAATACTAAGGAAAGGGTAAGCCCCATCACAGCGTGCAGTACAAAAAAGCCTAATAACCAGGCCCCAAAACCCCAAATCATTATTGGGATGATTATATAAAAACTAAGGTAGATGGCCTTGGTTGTCCAGAATATAATATGATTTTTTAACGTCATTTTCCACGCATCGGTGGTATATATTTTTCTTGTGAAATACTTGGTGAAGTCCATAATGAAAATCCAAAATATAGAGGACAATGCATAGATAGGTGCCAGGTATAAATGCTGAATTTTATGCGCCGGCACCCACTTCTGTGTTTCGCACTGCCGAATGATCGGGCTCTTGGCAATATCATCATCTATCCCGTCAACATTGGTATAGGTATGATGAATGATATTATGCTTTTGCTTCCAGAAAAAAGAACTTGCACCCAATGCATTGGCTGATAGTCCCAGCATATCGTTTAACCAGGGTTTTGTACTATAACTGCCATGGTTGGCATCATGCATAACGCTAAACCCTATACTCGCAAATGTAAAACCAAGCAAAGCGCAGGTAAGCAATGCAGGGAGCACATTCATTTTAAAAAAAACAAGACTGCAATACATTAGTACGGCGGCACTTACCAATGCCAGGGTCTTAATATACAATCTCCAGTCACCTGTTTTTTTTATGTTGTTGGTTTCAAAATACTGGTCTACAGAAACTTTTAAACTTTGATAGAATTGATTATTCCGGTTGTCGAAAGTTATTTTTGCCATTATAAAATATTCGGATTTTAAAGAACCGCAATCGTTGTTATATTAAAAGATTAAGACTGGTAATGCCTTTTTTGCTAATTAAAGGTAATTTAAAATAAGGGAAAGCGGCCATTTAATTCATTTTAAATGGTACGGTCATTTCAAATGCGGGTATGATCACTTCGAATACCTTTTTGTTATTCACATTTTCCATAGAGTAAGTACCATACATTTTGCCCATTTCGGTACGAAGGTTACAACCGCTTACATATTGATATTTTTCACCTGGATTTACCTGGGGCTGTACGCCTATTACACCCTCACCTTCTACCTCCCGTAAACTTCCGGTAGCATCATAAATATACCAATGGCGGCGCAATAATTTAACCGGGTAAATATTATTATTTTCTATTGTAATACGATAAGCAAACATATATTCACTATTTGCAGGATTACTATAGTCAGGCTGGTAGAATGTTTCTACACTAACAGTAACACCTTCTGATATTTTGGAGATCATCGTATCAATTGATTTAAGCAAAAATAAACCAAAAAAATAAACTTTTGTTGTAAATTGAACGAGGAATATTCGTTAAATCTTTACAGTATGCATATAAAATCTCATAAGTATGCCAAAGATGGTGTTACTATATTGTGGCAACCGGATAAGTGCATTCATTCAGGCGTTTGTGTTAAGGGTCTTTCTGCAGTATTTGATCCGGCTAAAAGTCCATGGATCGATATGGGTAAGGCCGAAACAGCTCGTATAGTTGAGCAGGTGAAGTATTGTCCTAGCGGGGCTTTGAGTTTGTTGAATGGCCAGGACTAGCCTGCTTTTCTGGGAAACTCAACCTATGCATTCAATATCTTTTGGTGGATGAATACCCGTTTTTCTGCAACCATTGCAGCACTTTATCCCTGTTATCTCCCTGCACGATAATCTCAGCTTCTTTTACAGCACCTCCTGTTCCACAAAAAGCCTTTAGTTTTTTACCCAGTTCCTCCCGGTCAGCTGTTGTACCAGTAAAACCCTCAATTAAGGTAACGGACTTGCCTGCACGATGCCTGGTGTCTAACCGTACTTTTAGTTTTTGCTGTGCGGGAGGCAGGGTCTCAGGCTGGTTAGTGCCTCCCTGTTCCGGTTTAAAATTTGGATCAGTTGAATAAACCAATCCACCCAAACTGTTCAATTTTATTTTAGCCATCGTACAATTTTAATTGTAGGAGTATATTGCGTTAACTGAGTAAGGTTCATCTTCGGCACGAAGTATTTTCTTATACCGCATGTTTTGTAATTATTTGGCCTGAGCAAAAAAAATGACATTTTAGATTTGCAAAAAAGTGGTTGGTCAATATTCCAAGGACTAACCATTCAACATTCACATTTAACTTTAAAATTATTGATTAATTACCACGGCTTTCAAACTTAGATCTACACTTTGCGCCTGGTGAATAATAGCCCCGCTCGATATATAATCAACACCGGTTGCTGCATAGGCTTCTATATTGGTAAGATCAATTCCGCCGCTTGCTTCGGTTTCATATTGCCCGTTGATGATCTTTAACGCTTCTGTTATCAATTCCGGTGTATAATTGTCAAGCATTATGCGGTTTACTTTTCCAACGGCCATCACCCTTTTTACATCTTCAATAGTTCGGGTTTCTACTTCAATCTGTAAGCCGGGTTTCTTCGTTTGTACGTAAGCGTAAGCCATTTCTATTGCCTTTTCAATACCCCCGCAATAGTCAATGTGATTGTCTTTCAACATGATCATATCGTATAATCCGAAACGATGATTTACACCCCCGCCTATCCGCACCGCATCTTTTTCCAGCAGCCTGAAACCAGGGGTGGTTTTACGCGTATCTAATAACCGGGTAGAGTACCCTTTTAGTATATCTGTATATTTTCGGGTAAGTGTGGCGATACCACTCATGCGCTGCATACAATTTAAAACCAGTCGTTCGCATTGCAAAATTGTATGGATATCGGCTTCCACCTTAAATGCTATCTCACCATAACTCATTTGTTCACCATCTTTTTTAATGGGGGTAAAATTAATGTCAGGTTGCATAACCCGGAATATTTTTTCAGCTACCGCTATACCAGCCAGTATGCCTTCTTCTTTTATTTTCAAAACAGCGCCTCCTTTGGCATCCGGAAGGATAGCGGATAATGTGGAATGATCGCCATCACCAATATCTTCCGCCAGTGCATTTGTCACAAGGAAGATTAGCTGTTGGTCATAATTTATCATACACAAATTTATACAATAAAAAACCTGTAAAAGAAAACTCTTACAGGGGCAAATTGTATAGGGTGTATACCTGGTTACCGGTTTTCAAAACGCAATTCCTGCAGTACCTGCCTGTCGCCTTTCTGTTTCATAAAAATGGTGGTTCGATACGAACCATTTTTTGTTTGAAGCGTACCAATACAATATTGAGAGCCGGCATTTTCTCCCTTGTGGATTATCTCAAAACTTTTAACCGGATTGGAAATAAAAAAGTCTTTAAGCACCAATTCCGCCTGGCTTTTGCTATAACTGTTACTTTTATCGGGCATGCTTACCTCTACACTGTTATCAAAATATTTGGCAACCTGGGCCGAATTGCCGGTTTTCATGGCAGTTATAACCTCATCAATTCCCACATAAAAACTAAAAGATGAAAAAAAAGCAATACATATAGTGAGCGTAAAAAAATGTTTCATTACCAGTATTAATTTTTAAAGTACAAAATTTGCGAAAAACGTGCCAAGCTTAACTGTTGGTGGTAAGTATTGATAGGAAAGGTAATTAGCTTTTTTCAAAACTCTAAAAAAAGTTAGCTTTGCGGCATGAATATGAAAAAAGCAATACTCGTTATCATGGACGGCTGGGGCCTTGGCAAGGTAAAAAGCAGCGATGCCATTCAAAATGCCCACACCCCGTTTGTAACTGGTTTATATAAAAAATATCCGAATACTACCCTTATCACCTGCGGAGAAGCAGTAGGGCTGCCGGATGGCCAGATGGGCAACAGCGAAGTAGGTCACCTGAACCTTGGTGCAGGAAGGGTTGTATACCAGGAATTGCAACGGATCAATGTGGCTATTCGCAACGGTGAATTTCAAAAAAATGAAATTTTATTAAATGCGATCCGATTTGCCAAACAAAATAACAAGCCCTTACATTTAATAGGCCTGGTGAGCGACGGGGGGGTACATTCCCATATCAATCATGTTAAAGCCATTGCCTCACTTTGCAAAGCAGAAGGTTTAGAAAATTTATTGGTGCACGCATTTACCGATGGAAGGGATACTGACCCAAAAAGCGGTTTGGGCTTTCTAACTGATTTACAAAATCACCTCGAAAATTCAACCGGCTGCATTGCTACCATCACCGGCAGGTACTACGCAATGGACCGGGATAAACGCTGGGAAAGAGTAAAGCTGGCTTATGATGCAATGATAAAGGGAATTGGATTTATAACCAATGATGTACTGGAAGCAGTCAAAAAATCCTATGAGGATGGTGTAACCGATGAATTTATTAAACCAATCATTAATAGCAATGTGCCCAATAGTAAAATTGAAAATGGCGATACGGTAATTAGCTTTAACTACAGGACCGACCGCTGCAGGGAAATTACCGAAGTGCTTACGCAAAAAGATATACCCGAATTTGATTTGCACAAACTGGATTTGCATTTTACTACTATGACTCAATATGATCACAATTTTAAAAATGTGGAGGTTATATTTGAAAAAGATGACTTAAAAAATACATTGGGAGAAATACTGTATCAAAATGGCAAAGCCCAGATCCGCATAGCCGAAACTGAAAAATATCCTCATGTAACCTTCTTTTTCAGCGGAGGGAGAGAATTGCCTTTTGAGGGAGAAAAAAGAATTATGATCCCTTCACCAAAGGTAGCTACCTACGACCTGCAACCCGAAATGAGCGCCGTTGAATTAACTGATGCCATTATCCCGGAAATCAACAATAAAACTGCCGATTTTATCTGTTTGAATTTTGCAAATGCCGATATGGTCGGGCATACCGGTGTATGGGATGCGGTTATTAAAGCCGTTGAAACAGTAGATACCTGCGTTGAAAGAGTTGTAACTGCGGCATTGGATAACGATTATGCGATTTTTCTTTTAGCCGATCATGGAAATGCAGATTATGAAATTAATGAGGACGGCAGT
The DNA here is from genome assembly GCA_014379625.1 of Ferruginibacter sp. Classification (GTDB taxonomy): domain Bacteria; phylum Bacteroidota; class Bacteroidia; order Chitinophagales; family Chitinophagaceae; genus Ferruginibacter. Next base: position 11,681 of record JACMLJ010000066.1, read on the forward strand.
CCCAATACGCAACATTCACTTAACCCGGTTCCTTTTTTCGTTATTGATAGAGAATGGAGGGGAACCGTTAAAAGCGGCAAACTGGGAGATATTGCACCCACCATTTTGACAATGATGCATTTACCCATCCCCATTGAAATGACGGGCAACATCCTGATCTGATTTTTAGCAAATTAAATACAACGCCAGTAAAATGAAAAAAATCCTGAAGCCATTAGCCCTGCTCTTGTTAACCGCTTTGATCATCATACAATTTTTTCGTCCTAAAGAAAATCTCAGTTCCGGTTCCACTGCTCTTGCAAATGATATTAGTAAGGTCTACCATGTTCCGGATCAGGTACAGGCAATATTACAAACCAGTTGCTACGACTGCCACAGTAATAACACCCAATATCCCTGGTATTCAAAAGTTCAGCCGGTAACATGGTGGTTAAACGATCATATCCTGGAAGGTAAAAAAGAAATTAATTTTTCTGAATTTGCATCTTACAGTATAAGAAGGAAATACAAAAAAATGGAAGAAATAATAAAACAGGTTAAGGATGATGAAATGCCACTTTATTCTTATATATTTATTCATAGAAATTCAAAACTGAACGGAGATCAAAAATTAAGTGTAGTGAATTGGGCTACTGCAATCAGGGATACTATGAAAGCCAGCTATCCTGCCGATAGCTTGATAAAAAAATGATAACTACTTCATTTTAGATGGTGATGCCTGCATGATAAAAGTAAAAAAAAATATAGCATCGTTTTTTCTTTTAATAATAGTAGTGATGCCATTACTGCTATCCCTTGGTTACCTGATAAAGAAATCATTAATAGAATACCGGATGGAATATGAAATGGAGCAGGGAGGATTGCAAAAATTAATTTTGCCGTGTCACGAAGTGCAGTGGATAAAAAAAGATAAGGAAATTTTGGTTGCAGGTAAATTTTTTGATATAAAGTCTTACAAAATAATCAATAACCATTTAGAAGCTACAGGAGTTTTTGATGAAAAAGACAATGAATTGCACGCCGGGTTTACCAGGCTTATGCGGCACAAAAAAGACCAGTCTTCCCCCTTTCATTCCATTTTCTTAAAATTCATTTTCACCGCCACTATTCCCGAATATCCGGCAACCTTACTGCCTCCGGTTCTTTATATTTCCGCGACAATTAATGATCTAACCAACCAGCGGATATTAAACCGGTATTCTTCCGTAATTACCCCACCTCCCAAAGGTTAGTCTCAAAATTTAACGGTTAAACCATCACACTTTATAAGATAAGGTGGGTAGTTGCCTGCCTGTTATTTTTTAACCATTTCCAAAACGACAACAATGAAAATCACCCTGCTTATAATTGCAGCATTTATGATGTTGCAGGTTACCCATGCACAAAACAAAAATATCCGGACTGCGGATACTGCACAAACGCAGATAAACCTGGAGGAAATAGTAGTATCATCCAATAATTTTACGGAGAAAAAGAAAAATATAGCACAAAAAATAGACATCATTACTGCAAACACCATTGCATTGACCAATGCCCAGAGTACCGGGGATTTGTTGATCAATACAGGTAAAGTCTTCGTTCAAAAAAGCCAGCAGGGCGGCAGTAGTCCTGTGTTAAGGGGTTTTGAAGCCAGTCGTATTTTATTAGTAATCGACGGCGTAAGAATGAACAATGCAATTTACAGAAGCGGACATTTACAGAATGTAATTACTACAGATCAAAACAGCCTTAGCCGCGTAGAAGTTATGTATGGCCCATCGTCTACTATCTACGGGAGTGATGCCCTGGGGGGAATCATTCATTTAATTACCAAATCTCCGGTACTATCCGGGGATAAAAGATTTCACTCTGCGGGTACAGCATTTACCAGGTATAGTACTGCAAATGAAGAAAAAACCATACATGCGGATATAAGCCTGGGAGGCAAAAAATTTGCCTGGTTCCAGGGATATAATTTTAGTGATTTTGGCGATATGAAGATGGGAAATAATTATCCGTCCAAATATCCCGATTTTGGAAAGAGAAATACATTTGTCGGCAATGTAAATGGCCTTGATTCAGTTCTGGCGAACCCTGACAACAGGGTGCAAAAATATTCCGGATTTAAGCAATGGGACATTACACAAAAAATTTTATACCAACAAAATGCAAACTTGTCTCACACGCTAAACCTCCAGTTTTCCAATACCAATAATGTGCCGCGGTACGACAGGTTACAGGATACCAGGAATGGAAGCTTGCGGTATGCTGAATGGTATTACGGGCCCCAAAAAAGATTACTTGGGGCTTATGAATTAAATGCTTCAAAACTTGGTTTTGTTGACGACCTGAAAGTTAATGTTAACTACCAGGATATTGAAGAAAGCCGCCAGAACAGGGATTATAAGCGCTATGACCGGTTTGACAGCAGGATTGAAAAAGTAAAGGTTTTTGGCGCAGCAATGAGTGGCCGGAAAGTAGCTGGTAATAATGAAATAACGGTGGGTATAGATGCCCAGCTAAATGATGTGAAATCCACAGCCACCAGGAAAAACCTTAACACGGGTGCAATTGTTGGTTTGGATACCCGTTACCCCGACGGGAAAAATAAAATGAACAATTTTGGCATATACGCCCAGCATGTTTATAAGTTCCGGAATAAAAAATTGGTGTTGAATGATGGCATAAGAGTCCAGGCAGTCAGCCTTAAAAGTAATGTAAAAGACAATTCTTTTTTCCATCTACCGGATACGGCTGTACGTCAAAAATATGCTGTAATAAATGGCAACCTGGGTATTGTTTATATGATTTTTAAAAACACCAGTTTAAAAACCTCCGTCTCTTCTGGGTTCCGGGCTCCCAATATTGATGATCTCGCTAAGATCTTTGAGTCAAGCACTGCCGCAAAGCAGGTAGTGATTCCCAACGCCGATTTAAAACCAGAATATACCTATAATTTGGATCTGACAATTTATCAAAAAATTGCCGGGCGGGTGAACTTAGAATTTACCGGCTATTACACTTTGTTTAGGAACGCGATAATCAAAGCACCGTTTCAATTAAACGGGCAGGATTCGATTATCTACAATGGAGTAAAAAGCCAGGTGTTGGCCAGTCAAAACGTAAATAAGGCAACCCTTTATGGTTATTCTATCGGTTTGAATGCCGGTATATATAAGGGATTAAGTTTTAGCTCAACACTTACTTATAGTTATGGCCGGTTTAAAACCAATACTGCAAAGACATCCTCGGTATATGAAAAACAGGGAAATGGAAGCTACCTGCTGGTGCAGCGTTCGGTTTCATCCAAACCGCTTGATCACATTCCTCCCGTGATTGGTAAAACCTCTATTGTTTATCAGTATAAAAAAATCAATACGGAGCTATTTTTTCTGTATAACGGATGGAAAAGGCTCGATCAGTTTAATTCGGATGGTGAGGATAACGCCCAGTATGCTACTGCAGATGGTATGCCCGCATGGTTCACCGTCAATTGGAAAGGAAACATTGAGGTCGTCAAAAATTTACAGGTACAGGTTGGAATTGAAAATATTTGTGATAGAAACTACAGGTATTTTGCCTCTGGGTTTTCGGCACCGGGCAGGAATTTTATCGTTGCCCTGAGAGCCAAATGGTAAATTGTAGATTGTATTTGCAAAAAAACGGCCGGATATCTATTGTCTGGCCGTTTTTTTATTTGAAATGCAGCAATTTATTTCCTTTAATTGTCTATATTTATAGTGTAATCAAAGCACAAATATGACAGAAGAGCTTATGCTGGCCGGATGTCTTACAAACAATGCAGCTTCGCAGGAGGCGTTGTATAGTCGATTCAGTCCCAGAATGCTGGGCGTATGTTACCGATTTGCGAAAAACAGGGAAGATGCTGAAGATATGTTACAGGAAGGATTTATTAAAGTGTTTTCGCAAATACATCAATATAGAAGCGAAGGCGCGTTGGAAGGATGGATTAGAAGAATAGTGGTTCATACCTGTATTAATGTTCTGAAAAAGAATAAAAAGTTTTCGGACAGTGTGGATATAACTTTTGCCAGTGGAATCGGAATAAGAGAAGAAAGTATTCCATCCATTATGCAGGCGAAAGAAGTTGTGGAATGTATCAGGTTATTACCTGTTGGATATAGAACTGTACTAAATCTTTATGCAATTGAAGGCTACTCACATAAAGAAATTGGTAATATGCTGGATATTGAGGAAAGTACAAGCCGCTCGCAGTATACAAGGGCAAAAGCCATGTTGGAAGATGTTTTAGTAAAAAAGAAAATAATATTAAAGCCAATTGTTAAAACACCTTTTTTTGGTGCTGCAATGGCCGCTAAATAGGATTTAACCAAGCTAACAAAGGAACTTAAAGAAACCTTGTGAAAAATGGACAGAGATTTTCATATTGACGATTTTGAACGATTGCTGAGAGAAAAGTCGGACGAATTCAGGATGTACCCTTCCAAACGCATCTGGCACAGCATTTATAATAATATACATCCCGGGAGGAAATGGCCTTCCGTTGCCATGAGCATCACCCTCATTTTTGCATTACTGATAATGGGGTACCTCAATACGGATACTACTTATTTGAACAAGCCTTATAAAATAGCTGGCGTTACGCAAGACCCAATTGAACAAACAAATGCTCAATATATCGGCAAAAACCTTATTGACAATTCCGGCAATTTAAATGTACCTATCAGCACTATTGCAATTAAAAATACTGTAAAAGCGCCAGGTACTATCTCCGATAGCTATACCAATAACAATAGGAAAATAGCTGCTAATCTTCCAACTATGCCGATACTGCCTGTAATGCAACAACCATTCACTACTGAAAATATAAATAGGGATACTAACGATGGTGGATATGACAAAATTAACAGCCCTGCAACTAATCAGTCTATTGACCCAGTTACCGCAGTAACTAATGCTATGGCAGGGATAGCTGATGAAAAATTGGAAAATTCAGAAGTGAATTTGAAAGCGGGGGGTTATGATCATTCAGAGGCACAAATAACACAAATAACTTATGAGCAAAAAAGGGTAATTACTAATTTTGTGGATTTTGTTCCCGGTAATGATTTTTCTGTCAGGGACATCATTAAGCAGCAGGTAACCATAAATATCGGGGACGGAAATTCCGGTGTTGAAAAGAATAATACTTTAGTAAATAAGAAAGATTTTATTTCAGCAGAGGACCGGGTCTGGATTGAAAATTATGCTTTATACAACAGGCCTGCTACTAAAAGATGGGCCAACAAACTGGCCTGGCAAGTTTATGCCACTCCTTCAGTAGTATACAGGACGCTTTACAATGACCCAAATTTTGGTAATACACCGAATGTTACCCCAATTGCCCCTTCTGCCGCTAACCAGGATATAAATAAAGCTGTAAAACATACACCATCCTTAGGTTTTGAAATCGGAACGGGAATGCAATATTCAATTTTTAAGGGAGTTAAACTAAAAGCCGGTTTACAATTAAACTACACACGTTACAATGCTGATGCATTTCAAAATTCACATCCGTTTGCAACCCGCTTAACCATGCATGATTTCAATACCAGCTTGTCATACGAGGTGTACAAAACAACCCAGTTCTCCAATAAAAACGGGCTTGAGGCAGTGAAACTTCATAATGAGACTTTCCAGGTATCTTTACCCCTCGGCACAGACCTGAAGCTGGTCGGTACTGATAACTTACAATGGAACTTAGGTTTAACTATTCAGCCTACTTATGTAGCAGGTGGTAAATCTTACCTTATTTCTTCAGACAGGCGCAATTATGTAAAGGAAAGCTCTTTAATAAACAAGTGGAATTTGAATGCTGGATTTGAAACTTTTATCACCTATAAATCCAACGGGTTCACTTACCAGGTAGGTCCGCAATTTCGTACCCAGCTATTTTCAACTAACAGCAGGAAATATGCTGTAGAAGAAAAACTTGTAAACTATGGATTAAAATTTGGTGTATCTAAAACCTTGAAATGATAATTCCCCCTAAATTAATTGAAGACGATTCTGTTCTTTAAATACTGTTTACATAGTATCTCTTTTAAATTAGCCGCTGCTTCGTACCCTGTAGCGGCTCTTTGTTGTAATCAGCATTCTATCTATTTTTGCGATATGAAAAAATACTGTATCACTGCATTAAGTATCTTCATTTTGCAAAGTTGCTCCCATTCCAATAAAAGAACAGCACCCCCGAGAGATACCATTGCTGCAACCGACTCTTTTTTCCCTGTTACATCATTCATTAAAGGCCAAATAATTACCCTCGGTTCCTTACCGGTTACGCCTTTGCAGCTAACCACCATTAATGAAAAAACGGATTCCTTATGGATTCCTAAAAAAGAGTTAATGCCATTGCTTCTTCCATTTCTTACACCCGTGATTAATGAAACAAACTTTACCAAATATTTTAAGGAAACAAAATTTAAAGATCAGACTATAAATGCGATTACTTTCACCTACGATCCAATAAATATAATTCCCGATTCCATTACATTGCGCCGGTGGGATGTGTATATCGACCCCGAGACAGGCAATGTTATCAAAGTATTCATAGTAAAGAATATCAAAGAATATAATCAAATCTTTACTCAGCAACTTACCTGGAAAGCCAATAAACTGGCGAAAATTACCACTATTCTTAATAAACCTGGTGGCGATTCGGAATTAATAAAGGAAGTGGTTTTTATTTGGGATTTTGCGGACTCCCCTAACAGGCAATAACAGCATTTTTGCAGCAGGCACTATCGGTTTTTTTTTAATAATATCCAGTATATACGATAATTTTGAATACTCCCTGAAATGTTAGACATGGCATATTAATTTTGGATATTTAATTACAGGTTATAGTTAATTGTATAATGACACAACAGGAATTTTCTGCCATCGCAAATACCATCCCGTTACAGGCCGGCATTTATAAATACTATGATGCGGCCAGCGAATTGTTGTATGTTGGCAAAGCAAAAAGTCTGCGTAAAAGAGTAAGTTCTTATTTTTCAAAATCCTATACCAATTATAAAACTCATGAACTGGTTCAACGGATCCGCAAGATTGAATTTACGATCGTGAATAGTGAGCAGGATGCATTTTTATTGGAGAATTCATTAATAAAAAATTTTCAGCCGCTCTTTAATATCAATCTGAAAGATGATAAAACCTATCCCTATATTGTCATTAAAAATGAACCTTTCTCCAGGGTATTTTTTACCAGGAAAAAAATCAATGACGGATCACAGTACCTGGGCCCATATACTTCTGTAGGCAAAGTAAGGGAGTTGCTTAACTTTATCAAACAAAATATCCAGTTACGCAGTTGCAAGCTTAATCTTTCCCAAATTAATATTGAAAAACGGAAATTCAAAGTATGTTTAGAGTATCACCTCGGTAACTGCAAAGGCCCCTGTGAGGGATTACAATCCATAACAGATTATAATGAAGGGATAGACCGATTAAAAAATTTATTGAAAGGAAACCTGTCTCCAGTTATCCAGCATTTTAAATTGGAAATGCAGCATGAGGTGCAACGGCTTGAATTTGAAAAAGCGGAAGTAATAAAAAAAAAACTGGATCACCTGCAAATTTATAAGGCCAGGTCTACCATTGTAAATGAACGTACCGGTACGGTTGATGTGTTCAGCATTCTGGAAGAAGGCGATACGGCCTATGTAAATTACCTGGCAGTTAATAACGGAACCATCGTACTAACGAAAACCATTACCCTAAAAAAGAAATTGGATGAGCCTGCGGCGGAAGTATTGAGTTTTGCCATTGCCCAGTTAAGAGATACGTTTAACAGCGATGCAAATGAAATGGTTATCCCTTTTACGATCGATTACCCGCAAAAAGAAATTACAGTTACCATACCGCAGGCGGGTGATAAGAAGAAACTGCTTGAACTTTCTGAAAAAAATGTGAATTACTTTAAGGAGGAGCTTAAGAAAAACAAAATTTTATTACTGGAAGACAAAACATCCCTTGAGATCAAGGATGTTCTCCTACAATTGCAAAAAGACCTGAGACTTAAAGAGATTCCCACTTATATTGAATGTTTTGACAATTCTAATTTCCAGGGAAGCTACCCGGTTTCAGCGATGGTATGTTTTAAAAACGGCCAGCCAAGTAAAAATGATTACAGGAGGTTTAATGTTAAAACGGTAAAAGGCATTAATGATTTTGCCACAATGACTGAAGTAGTTTACCGCCGTTATAAACGCCTTTCTGAAGAGCAAAAGCCGTTTCCGCAATTAGTGATTATTGATGGGGGTAAGGGTCAATTAAGTGCCGCGATGGAGAGCATAAAGAATTTAGGCCTTGAAGGTAAAACCACGCTGGTTGGACTGGCAAAAAAAGAAGAAGAGCTTTTTTTTCATGGTGACCAGGAATCCAGAAAATTAGCCTGGGATAGTGAGAGCCTCAAATTGATCAGGAGGATACGCGATGAAGTTCACCGCTTTGGTATCAGTTTTCACCGCAACCAGCGAAGTAAGGGCAGTTTTAAAAATGAAATGGAGCAAATAAATGGTATTGGGAAAACTACCATTGATATGCTTTTAAAAAAATTTAAATCAGTAAAAAATATAAGGGAGAAATCGTTAAAAGAACTGGCCGATATCATCGGTATTTCAAAAGCTACAATAATAAAAGATTATTTTATTACATCCAATATTTCACATTAGAGCAGCCAGATAATAAAAAAAGGGCCAGGATAAAAATCCAGCCCCGCTTTAAAATCCAATATCCTATGAAAAACCATGGCAAATATAGGCAAGATTCCGGCACTGCATATACCCTAAAGAGGGTATTTTTTAAACTATTGTTTTTATGTAATAAATGTTTATATCCTTAATGCAATGGCCAAAACATTTGGTTTTTAATAAAAAAGCCCCCAGATAAATTGGGGGCTTTTTTATTATATTTTAAAATCAGATAATTAATAACTCCATAAATCCTGTTCGTAATTAAATATCTTTTCTTTAATTCTCTCACCTTCCAGCAATTGGAAAATTCCATTCTCTACTAAACCTTTTTGCTCCTTGATTGGCCTGTTAAATGGATTATCCAGCGTACTTTTAATAATACGCCCGCTAAACATCCTGGTTTCAAATAATTCTTCCCAACTCATCCTTGCACCAAAATTCTTACCATTGTATACTTCATATTTAGCAAATATTGGTCTCATATCCGGGTAATACACCCAAAACAATTCTGATTCACCCAAATCAACACCGGTAGATGTAATGACTCTTTTTATAGGAGCAATACCCAATATTCTCCAAAAAAGACGTGAACTTTCTTTATCAAAAATCACTTCTTCTTTAATCCTGAACTTATAAAATGAATCCAGGTTCACTTCCCTTACTACTTCTCTGGTACCACTTTTATTTCCCAAAGAATCAAATATATCAACAATCTCAATACCTCCGGAAATTTTTTCAGCTACCTGGCCAATCGTCAAAGGAGTTGTAAACCTGTCATCAATAGCATCGAATACCGTTACTAAACTGTCCTGGATAGCTTTCATCAGAATGGAGATGAACCTTTGGTCGCCGTTGTTTTCAACAGAAGCATACCGGAACGGTAAATTCATTTTTTCCCGCGTATCAATTTCGCGCCAGATTTTATGACGGTAAACAGCATCATCTACCCTGATATGTTCGTATTCAAGCGGTGTCCTGTCGCGGATATCCTTTGTTTCTACTGCTTCATCCGGCCGAAGCGATTTTTTAATTTTTGGTATCGGCAAACTATCTACTCTTGGAGCCGGGGGAGCCGCAACCACCACCGAAGGCAAAGAATCAATCTGTGCAGTGGGTGTTATTTTAGCTTTTGTTTTACTCCGGGTTGTTTTTGTAGTATTAGTACGCTTTTGTACGGTACGTTTTTTTACCGGTTTCTTCTGCGCCTGTGTTACGGTTATGCCAAGACACATAAAAACAAATACTAAAACCAATTTTACAGAATGCTTTATCATAGCATGAATATTTTAAGTAAGTTTAATATAACACAATACCTACTCCCTGTATGGTACGTTGCTTGCCATCAGGCCCCTGAACTTTAACATTGTCAAAAGTAATACTGGTACCTGGACCGGCTCTTTGCATTAACGCATTAAGCGGTGTTAAATTGTTTCCGTTCAATGTTGCTGTCTGAACATTTGCAAAATTTGCTCCCGAAAAATAAACCGTGGCGTTCACTACACTGAAATTGGCCGCAAAATCAAAATTCTCCAGTTCTGCCCGGCAATATTGCTGGTTTTTAAAACTACCCGCCGTCATCCTTGTTCCACCTGGACCAACTTTAAATACAGGGTTGGGAATTTCTTTAACTCTAAATTCGAATGGCGTCGTCTTTCCATCTGCGGTAACAGTTATTGAAGCCTTGCCCGGAGTTGAAACCCTTACTACCCTGTTTCCATTAGAACCACTTAAGGTTCCACCGGCTATAGTTACATTTGTTTTATCCCAACCAGACCCGGAAGATATTGTGATAGGATTATCTACGCCTATATAAAATACATTCATTTTATCCAGCATAATAGCAGCCCCACCTGGTGTACCCACTACATATTCCACTTCTTCAGTTTTTGTTTGTGGTATCCCGTCCTGGTCGAGGTAACGTATGGTTACAGGCACTTTGCGTATCCCTGATCCGCTTGCCAAAACCTTGTAAGTTCCCTTACCATCAACTACAGGAACACCTGATCCCCCAATAGAAATTTGGGGCTGGGCCGCAGAACTGTAAGCCCCGATACCTGCCGTGATGGATATTTCCTGGCCGGGCATTACATAATTAGAACTTTGTCCTACCAATACACCCGTCTTATCAAATTTTACAATAACCGCCCCAATTTGTTCATGGCAAAAAGTAACTACCTGGTTTTCTGCATTCTTAATATTGTTTTGAAATTTACTCAGCAAGGTTAATCCTGCTACAGTAGGTGTCATATGAAAATAAGCATTTGTAAAATCCTTTTTCGATCCATCCTGGCCAATTGGGGGATCTACATCCACAGGAAGTGTTTTCTCAAACTTTGCTTTTATCAAAGGATCAATTTTAAGCATGGCTTCTTTATATGCTTTAAGCCTTGCTTCCAGTTCTTTACCCTTACCCTGCGTTCCAAATACATTTGAAGCAGCTTCCAGGTTATCTTCTTTGAAGGATTCCTTTCCATCCACCATCTCCAGGTCGGCGGCTTTTTTCAGATCCTTTTTCAGCCCCTCTATATAATTGGTCATTTGGTCCGACAATGCTTTAGCCTGCTCAGCCTTAGGTTGCCATATTTGTGCTTTTTCTTTTGTTTTGTCATCGGCGAGTTTATCACTCAATGATTTATATAATGTGCCATTTGCAACAGCAAGGTTATTGCTTGAATTTTGCAGGCTAACATCAACCACTTTAAAGGCATTCAAAATTTCACTTGATACATTAAGTGCCAACAATGCTGTTAACACAAGATACATCAGGTTGATCATCTTCTGCCGGGGCTCTCTAGGTAAAGCCATAGTATTTCAGATTTACGATTGTTTTAATGAATTGTTTACTTCCTTTATTCATCAGATGTAACGAAATACATTTTGCTGGTTTCGTTAAAGAGGATCAATAAAAATTTGTTATGCTAATTTTTTACCTGCATTGCACTCAGCATATTACCATATACCGAGTTTAGTTTGCCGAGGTTACCCGCCAATAAACTTATTTGATCTTTTGCTTTGTGGGCGTCATCCACACTATTCATCATCGCGCTGCTTGCTTCAGCCATTTTGCCATAAAAACTATTTAATGCTTTCAGGTGATTATTACTTTCTTTCAATTCCAATTCGTAAATCGTATTTAAACTACCAAGGTTTTTGGTCAGCACCTGTACCTGCTCGTGAAATCCTTTAGCACTTTCTGATGCGTTGTTAAATGAAGCCATTGTAGAAGCGCTATTGTTAAATGCTGTTGCCATTGTTGTAATAGCTGCAGTTGCCTCCTTGGTTTTACTACCAAATTCGCTGGTTGTTTTTACAACATCACCAATATCGGTCAACCCACCTACGGTTGTACCTAATTTGGAAAAGCTATCACCCAGTTTTTTTAAATTGGTTGGTGTAATATCTGCCTCCTGGAACATTTTGTCCATGCTCTTTAACGCAGGGTTACCTGTTTCAAGTGGCACAGTTACCGGTGAATGATGAGGTTCAGGAGGTGGTGCAAATACATATAATAATGCATAAGCGAGGAACACGGCAGCTTCCACGTATAAACCGATTCTCAACCAGTTATCAGCACCCGGGGCATGGGTAATTTTGAAAAGTGCACCTAATAATACCGGCACAGCAGCCGCAGATACAAAAATGTTAAGAATACGATCGACGGGGCGAGATTGACCTGCAGCCATAATTTTTTGAATTTTAAAGTTTTAATTGAGGGGTTTGTTTTCTTTATTAATACGCATTATTCTGTCACCTTATAAATTATTCATAAGTATTTTCTCATACGTATGTTTAGTTTTTGGGAAACTATTATTTACTTTTTTTCATTACAGGAGGTAAATCAATTACACAACGGAAGCCGATATAAGATTTTGTTGTATCCTGGTACTCATAATTCCTTGTACTTGTTTGCAGAAAATAACCCACATCTTTCCAACTCCCACCGCGAATAACTTTGCGTTTCATACGGGGAGGATCAGTTTCTTTAGCGTTCCAGCGAATGTCAGGGTTCATATCGTGTTGAAAGCTGTACCCTCCTTCATAATACAAACCTGATGTCCATTCGGCCACATTACCTGCCATATTATATAATCCAAAATCATTGGGCCAGTAAGCATCTGCCCTTACTGTGTAAAGCCCTCCATCTTCAGGATAATTACCACGGCCTGGTTTAAAATTAGCCAAAAGACATCCCTTTCTGTTTCTCAAATAAGGACCTCCCCACGGATAAGGTGATTGAGAACGGCCACCCCGCGCTGCGTACTCCCACTGCGCTTCAGTTGGCAGGCGAAAATCAGATTCAGTGGCCCTATGTTTTGATTCAAGAAATCCATTTAAATATTGTGTTCTCCATTCGCAGAAAGCAGTAGCCTGTTTCCATGAGACCCCTACAACAGGATAATTACCAAATGCGGGATGACTGTAATATTTTTTAGCCATCGGCTCGTTATAAGCATATGCAAAATCCCTCACCCAACAAAGCGAATCAGGATAAATCGGTATATTATTTTTTACAATAAATTTGGAACGCTGAACCCCTGCATTTTCTCGTCTGGCTGCTTCTTTATAATCAAATGTTTCTGAATGGTAAATCAGTTTCATCGGATCAAGTTCCTTTTTGTTGAAAATGCGATTATCAGGAGTAAGAATCATTGCATCAATCTTTTCCAGTGTTGCCTTATCCCCCCATTTAATGGTTTTTGCCTTTTTCCAATCTATATATTCATTACCATCTGTTGCCTGCTTAATGAAACCCATTTGTTTAGCGGCAATAGAATCCCTCACCCAGTTGGTAAATTGGCGATATTCATTATTGGTAATTTCAGTGGCGTCCATCCAAAAACCACTAATTGAAACCTGCTTGTTCCGGGCAGTATAAGCATAGTTAACATCCTCATCACTTGGGCCCATATGAAAAGTGCCTGGCGGTATGTAAACCATACCCGGCGGCCGGGGGAGCGTCCAGCTTTTAGCAGGTGCCACGCCATACAATTGTCCATCGTTAGGCAGGTCTTTACCTTTTTTATTTTTACCTAACATTTTACAGCCAGATAGGGACACAATAGCAATAATAGCTATAATAGTTAATGCACTATTCTTCATTTTTTTAACTTTGAGGGTATGGCAAATGTAATGATTATTTTGAATTATGCTCATCTAGTTGCGTTTTTACTATTATTTTATATTATTTTATATTATTTTATTTGTTTTATTTAATCGCCTAAGTCGTAAAAACGAAGCAGATTTCAAAATATTGTGTTTTTATCCTGTTATTTTATTGGTTTTATAAATTTCCCTGAGCAAAGAATCCGCATCTGAAAACGGGGCTAAACAGGTGAAATTTTTGCAAAAATAAATCCGGGTATCCGACGTACCAGTCTTATTTGCCAATAAAGGAAAGTTGTTATTTTCCTTCTGAGAGGATAATAATATCATATTAGGGATGAAATTTAGCAAAATTTTACGGGATATAGGTAAAAAATCCATACTTATCACTGCAATTTCGATCATTCCGGCTATCTGCTGAAGTATTACCGATGCCCATATAGCAAATGATCCGGGGTATTGTATTATAGCAGGGGAAATAACTTCCCACATTTTACCTGCGCGGGTTCCCCATTGTGGTTTATCATAAATTAAAGACAACTTGTATAGATTTTCAGCCATTACCGAATTGCCCGATGGCATGGCGCCATCGTATATTTCTTTTTTTCTTACTATGACATCTTTCTGACCTAAATGAGTAAAAAAGAATAAAATTGATTCATTATCACTGAAATTTTCAATTACATAATCACATAAATCATATGCATTTTTAATATAATATTCATTAAATGTGGCTTTGTACAGTTCAATACATGCAGCTACCAGGTTTGCATAATCATCCAGGAAAGCGGGATATTTTGCAATGCCGTTTTTGTAAGTATGAAACAGGCCAACTGATGAATTATTATCTTTTAAATTCTTCATTAAGAATTTAAAATTTGTTTCAGCTATATTCCTGTACGATTCATCCTGTAATACGATGCCGGCCTTGGCAAAGGCTTTTAACATAAGGGCGTTCCATCCTAAGATTATTTTATCATCAAGGGAGGGTTTAATCCTGGTATCCCTTTGTAAAGATAACTTCCGGAGGCACTGTTCCATTGTTTGCAGAAACTCATCTTTATCCAACCCCCGTTCTTTGGCAAAAACATCCGCAGGGATCAACATACGCAGTATATTTTTCTCTTCCCAATTGCCCGGTTCGGTGACATCAAAAAATGCACAAAACAATTCCGAATCATCCCCTAGCAGTTGGTCTGCTTCTGCTTTTTGCCATACATAATATTTCCCTTCCTCACCTTCGCTATCCGCATCCAACGCGGCATAAAATCCTCCTTCGCTATTCAATAATTCCCGTGTGGTAAACAAGATGGTTTTGCGGATTGCATCTTCATATTTTTTTTCAGCAGTTAACTGGTAAGCATCACACAAAATACTTATGAGCAAGGCATTGTCGTAAAGCATTTTTTCAAAATGCGGAACCAGCCATTCATTATCGGTGCTATACCTTGCCAGCCCGCCTCCGATATGATCGTAGATGCCACCCGTCAGCATTTTATCAATGGAAAGCAATGCCTGCTCTAAAGCCTCTTTGTTGCCTGTAAAATAATGATATTGCAACAGGTATTGAATGGTAAATGTTTGCGGAAATTTAGGGGCTTTCCCAAAACCACCCCATTGTGTATCCGCCGACTTCATAATAGTGGAAAACATCGAATCACAGTGTTCGGTTGTAATTAAGCCATCATTGTTACGGGTTGAGATATCATTGTTGGTTTGCACAAAACCACTGGATTTTTGAAGGTGTTCTGTCAGGTGTTCTGCCTGTGATTCTATTTCATCTTGTCTTTCTCTCCATGCATGGGATATGGTTTGCAAAATTTCTGTCCAGGATGACCTGTTAAATGCTTTTACCGGCGGAAAATAAGTGCCTCCAAAAAAAGGTTTTGCCCCCGGCGTCAGAAAAACATTGAGGGGCCATCCACCGCTGCCGGTTATGGCTTGTATGGCATCCATATAGATATGGTCGAGATCCGGGCGCTCTTCGCGGTCAATTTTTATATTTACAAAATGCTCATTCATTACCTGGGCAACCAATTCATTCTCAAAACTTTCCCGTTCCATTACATGGCACCAGTGGCAGGCGGAATATCCAATACTTACCAATATTACTTTGTTTTCCGTTTTGGCTTTTGACAGGGCCTCATCGCCCCAGGCAAACCAGTTTACCGGATTGTGGGCATGCTGCAGCAGATAGGGACTGGTTTCGTTTATTAAACTGTTGGTGAACTTATGCTGCATAATCCTTTGAACGATTTAAAATTTAATTAGTACAAAAGCAATCAGATCCACTACCCTGAGCTTGGAAATAACAGGTAAAAAACCAATGCTAACGTAAACGTAGCGTCGCTGCCCGGGCGATGATTAAAACAGGATTAATATTTAACGGTTGATCGTTAATACTGACCCCATCAAGCTTAACCCAGCAAGAAATAGAAGCAATAGTAAAAAAATAAATGATTGTGTTGAAGGAGAAATGTAATCTATAAAAAACTTTTAATTTATTACCGGCCGGCCATTTTTATTTTTTTGTGAGCGCAGTAAGGTATAATTCCAACGCACTTACCATACTGGGAGCCAGCGGTTGAGGCGCTTTTATGTGTAGTGTAAGTCCTGCATCTTCAGCAGCTTTAAATGTATTTGCACCAAATGCACCAATCCGAGTGCCGTTTTGTTTGAACTGGGGGAAGTTTTCAAGCAAACTTTTTACACCTCCGGGGGTAAAAAAACATATCACGTCAAAATTTTGAGCGATCACTTCTTTGATATCGTTACTGATTATCCTGTATAACACAGGGGTGGCGTATTCACAATTGTGATCCCTTAACCAATTGGTAATTTCACTATCGAAAGATTCAGAACAGGGATAAAGAAATTTTTCGTTGTCCTTATGTTTATTGATAACATCAAATAAACTTTTATTTGTTCCGTCAGCGCCATAAAATACTTTACGTTTCCGGTATAAGATAAATTTTTGAAGGTAAAGTGCGATGGCTTCGGTTATACAAAAATACTTGGTATCCTGTGATATATTGGTTTTCAATTCATCGCATGCGCGAAAAAAATTATCAATGGCATGCCTGCTTGTAAATATTACGGCTGTATAGTTGTTTATTTCAATTTTTTGTTTCCGGAATTCTTTTGCGGGGATACTGTCTACCACTATGAAGGGATGAAAGTGCAGTTCAATGTTATGCTTTTTAGCCAAATCAAAATACGGGGATCTGTCACCATCCGGTTTTGGCTGGGTTATGAGCACTTTTTTTACCACGTTATCTTTAGATTCCCCCTTAATTTCTCTGTTGCTAACCATATCGGATAAATTATATTTGAATAGCCATACAAAGTTATAGATTTTTACTTAATAAAAGTACCAAACCCTTGTAAATCAATAAAACCGGTACTATTTCGATGCCCGCTACATAAATGAAGAAATGAAACCTGCTCACTTTTACCTGGTGCTGCAGCAAACCATAAGACCTGAAAAAACGCAGTAAAAACATTAGCCCTGTTAATAATAAGGAAATTATTACCGCTGCGGTTACTAATCCGGGCACTGAAAATGCGATGATAACTGCAAAGGGTAACAATACAATACCCAAAATTTTATTTATTAAAAAAATAATAAAGACGTAGGTATCAGTAACTTCTTTAAAGCCGGTAAGCCACCCGGTAAATTTTAGGGTAAGAAATTTAATAAGATAAATTATACCTAAGCTAAGCATACAATACAACAACACCGGCCAAAAATCCATTACTGAAATCCATTTGTAATGCCTGAGCAATAAAAAAACATACACCCCACCTGTAAGTATGAACAACAAATTAAAAAAAAGCGAAGGCAGTTTTGCCTGTAGCAACTGGTCGGTTAACTGACTTTGCCGCAGTGAAGCATTAAAAAACACCCTGAAAAGATTATTAAAATAACGGGTATAAAAAAAACGGAAACCCCCGAGAATCGCTGCTATGGCGGCGAGTAAATAAAAGAAACTATCCTGTGGGTATTTTTTTTTAATTTGATTTGACATGGCAACAGGCTTGCCGAAAGAATTAAGAAAACGGTTTTCTTTTAGTATTTTTTTAATTAAGGTAGTATAGGATACGGACCGGCTAATACTGGAATCTTTTTTAACCACCGAATCGGAAGTAATAATTAACGAATCGGCCTTTTTTACAAAGAAGGAATCGGTTCTAACAACCGAATCCATGCTATGTATAACGCTATCCGGCTGTTGGGCAAAAAGCAAAAAAGTAGAAAAAAAAAGAAATAGTAAAAAGCATACCTGTTTCAACATTTATAAATTATGCGGCAAAAATAAAATGAATTTACTTATCAGCTGCTTAAATTTAGCGGTAAAGGTCTTTTTTGCATGATGGCAGGTTGCCATTTTTACAATTGCCAAATGGATTCTAGTTTTAAAACCGTACAGGCAAACGGAAATACCGGGTAGGCTAAACGCCGAAAGTGATTAGCTTTTATACGCTTTAAAACGACTGTCCTTAACCTGATAATTTTTTCTATTCCAACTTAATACCCACTGCTAATATCATTATGACAGATCAGCTAATTTAGTGTTCAAATGATACATTTGTGACAAT
This sequence comes from Ferruginibacter sp., assembly GCA_014379625.1. Lineage (GTDB taxonomy): Bacteria > Bacteroidota > Bacteroidia > Chitinophagales > Chitinophagaceae > Ferruginibacter. The sequence goes on from JACMLJ010000066.1 coordinate 30,082, forward strand.
AAACAGGTAAGTATTATAGTAGTTGCAGCTATTAATTTTCGATTCTCCATTTACGGTCACCGGGCAAACCAACAATGGCGGACCACTTGTCTGAGCCACCCCCGGGCAGTTTTTCAATCAAAGGGTACCCTGAAAAATCTTTTTTAAAAGCTTCTTAGAAATAGTTGATATACCCAAAATGAATTTTTGATGCCTGCTTTAAATCGAGTTTTACATCATTTCGTTTGCCAACTGCAAAACTCATATTTAATAATCCTGCCCTGGTTTCAAATACCATACCCAGGCCGGCGCTGATAAAACTGTTGTTTATATTGATTGCCTGGTATTTATTTTTTACCCATGCGGCATCCATAAAAGTGAATATGTAGGAATTTAAGCCCACCAGGTTACGATATTCGAGGGTAAGCACGCCATATTGCGTTGCATAAATACTTTCTTCATCAAATCCACGCAAAAGTTTATATCCGCCAACCTGGAATAGTTCATTTCGGAAAATACGCTGACTGCTGAATATACCGCCATTGAAGACCGTTTTAAAAGTGCTTCTTTTACCGGCAGGAAAATAATGGGCTGCCATTAGCTTTGCCCTGAGCTGGTAAGTACGCAGCTTAATTGAATCGTATAATGAACTGAAATCAAAGGAAGGATCTTTAAGGGTAAGTATCTCGTTGTTCCGGCTAATGGTTTTTATCCCGACAGAACCTACCAGCCTCAATTCATTACCTGAAGATGGGTTAAAACGGTAATTGGTAGTATTTATTTCATAATCCAAACCGATATTGACAGCCCTTACGTCAATATTTAGAGGAAGCTGGCGGGTTGCTTTTACGAGGTTGGTATCTACACCGGAACCCAACAAAAAACTATTCTGGTTCTGAAAAAATATTTTACCGGATTGACTGGCCGACAAAAGATACTGAATGCCTAACTGCGCATTCAACTGCAAAAAAGTAGAATCTTTTTTAAAAAGGTCAAATGCAAAATCAAGACCGAATGCGGATTTAAAAATATAGGGTTGCTGAAAGCCGATATTGATCCGGGGTGAACTTATTTGTAATTGTTGCCAGTTTATCAAAATGGTTTCGCCGGTACCGAGGGCGTTCCGCAAATTCAAATTTACGTCGCCGGTTAGCTGTAATTTGTTGGTTTGACTATTAGCAGGTAAAACCCCCACCAGGAAATTGACCTGGCTGCTTTTTTTGGGTAAAAGGTAAATATCTAAAACAGACCCTTTACCCAACATCATCAATTCGGAGGGCTGTTGTTCCTGCAAATAAGGTAGTTCAAGTAATCGTTTACCTACCTGGTCTAATTTATCTTTATTATAAATGCTCCCATTGGGAATACCGAGGTACCGTTGTAAAAAGCTATTCGATATCTTCACCTTTCCCCTGATCCTGATACTGTCAATATGGTACAGGGGGCCTTTATTTACTGTTAAAGATGCGTTCAAGGCACCGGAGGTTAATTGTATGCTATCTAAAAACACAGCTGCAAAAGGGTAACCGTTTTTTTCATAATAATTTACAATACGCTCCTTTATTCCCTCCAGTCTTGCCATATCGACCGGTTTATCAATAAAATTTTTTTCGGAAAACCCACTAAAATCCAACGCCTTTCTATCAATATTTCCTGTTCGCAACTGCAGCAGGTATTGCTGCTTACCCAGGAATAATAGTACGCTCGCAAAAGTTGAGTCATAATGAAAAGAATCAACAGATGCGGCAGGATAACCCTTCAAATTAAGCAATGCAGGTAATTTGGTTACGTAATCCATACATTGAACCTGGCCGGCAAAGGCGGTGGAGAGTTTTAATGCCCCCGAATCAAAGGAACTATCTTTGTCTGCGTATTTTATTATTAGCCGATACTTATTTACTGCTAATGGCTGACTGTAAACTGCGGATATTTTGGCAAGTGCAATTACTAATGAAGTAAGCAATAAAACGTAAAAGATGTACTTAATAATTGTCATTACTGAATTCAAATCTAAAGTCTAAAATTGTAAATCAAAAATCTTTGTCAGGTATTTATATTCATATCCCATTTTGCAGGCAGGCTTGCCATTATTGTAATTTCCATTTTTCAACATCCCTGCAATTAAAAGATAAACTGGTAGCTGCGCTGGTGAAGGAAATTCAGCTTACGTCAACACAATATACAATTCAGGCCGGCAAGGAAATTTGTGAAACCATTTACTTTGGTGGCGGAACTCCAAGCATTTTAGCAATAGATGACTTATCATTGATATTTGATGCTTTGCGTACAAAATTTTTTATCGCTGGGGATGCCGAAATCACATTAGAAGCAAATCCTGATGACATTACACCAGGTAAGTTAATGAGTTGGAAACAGGCAGGGATCAACCGGCTGAGTGTGGGCATACAGTCTTTTTTAGAAACAGAGCTTGTGTGGATGAACAGGGCGCATACCGCGGCAGATTCACTACGTTGCATAGACGAAATAAAGGCGGCCGGATTTACAGACTATTCGATCGATCTGATCTATGGCTCTCCGCTTTTAAGCAATGAAAACTGGGAACATAACGTTAGTTCCGTAATTACCAAAAATATTCCGCATATTTCCTGCTATGCACTCACAGTAGAGCCTAAAACAGCCCTGGATAAAATGATCACTCAAAACAAAAAAGCGGCTGTAGACCCTGAAAAACAGGCTGAACAATTCACACTATTAATGAATTGGATGGAGCGGGCCGGATACGAGCATTATGAAATCAGCAATTTCGCCAAACCGGGCATGCGCAGCAGGCACAACAGCAGTTACTGGCAGGGCAAAAATTATTATGGATTTGGGCCTTCTGCACATGGGTACGATGGAAAAAAACGGAAATGGAATATCGCCAATAATGCTTTGTATATCCAGTCATTGCAAAAAAACTGTATACCGTTTGAAGAAGAAATATTAACGAAAACGCAACAGTTAAATGAATATATCATGACATCTTTAAGAACCATGGAGGGCATAGACCTGGAGAAGGTGAGTGAAGTTTTTGGAACTAAGTATAGTGATCAATTACTGATGTACAGCGATAAATATACAAGAACCAATAAACTTAAAAATATTCATTCAAAATTAATGCTTACTAAGGAAGGGAAACTATTTGCCGATGGAATTGCGGCAGATTTATTTTTCTGAGTGGTGTAAATATTTTTTTACCAATTTGATAACTTCAAGGCAGATCAAATAGGCCACCATTATTAAAATAGCACCGTTACTGAAGTTTGAGAATGAAAGTGGCATAATCCGGTTATATCACTAAAGGTAACAAAAATACAGTTGCGAATGGCGAATGGTAATTGCCAAAAGGCTGATTTATTTTTTGTAATTCCTACCGCATTATTTATCACCGGTTATTTATTGACTGTTCAGGATTTAACCGCTTATTCAATAGTTAAATCAGGTTATACCAATGTTTTTTCGATTTTATTAAAACCCTCCCCGGGGGAAACATTTTCCCACAAAATACGGTACACTGTTTCGGCGATGGGCATTTCTGCTTTTATGGTTTGATTGATAAGGTACATGCATTTGCTCGCATTATAACCTTCGGCTACCATCCTCATTTCAAGTTGTGCTGATTTAACAGAATACCCTTTTCCTATCATATTTCCGAAAGTACGGTTACGGCTATAGAGGGAATAACAGGTTACCAATAGATCGCCAAGGTAAACAGATGCAGCGTAGTTATTGGAACGATGATCGTGGGTGGAAGGCATTGCATCCACATGTCCCACCTCTATATTTTTTATACCTGCTTTTTTTAAAAAACCCGCCATTTCGTCGGCGCTGTTGGCTATGAGCACACTTAAAAAGTTATCGCCATAGTCCAGTCCATGGGCCATTCCCGCCCCTACTGCATAAATATTTTTTAAAACGGCGGCAAACTGTACGCCATAGATATCATCATTTTCTACGGTATTGAGATAATCTGTTTGAAAATACTTTGTAATCTCATGGGTAACCACTTCATCAATCCCAGAAAAGGTGAGGTAAGATAATTTTTCCGCTGCTATTTCTTCAGCGTGGCAGGGTCCCAGCACAGCAAAATAATCTTCGAGCGGGAAATCAAATTCATTCTTTAAAAAATCATTCAATAATAAATTTTTTTCTGGTAAAATTCCTTTTATAGCGCTGATAATTTTTTTTCCAGAAAATATATTTTTATCCAAAGCCATCAGGGTTTCAGTGGCATATGCCGAGGGAATCACAAGAATAATACAATCAGCATGACGGATAATTTCAACAGGATCGGTATTGAGCTTTAATTGTGCGGTATTGAAATACGCGGTACTTAAATATTGAGGATTGTGGTGACGGGTCATGATCTGGTCAATGGATTTTTGACTTCTGTTCCACCAATAAATGGTCTGCCCGTTATCGGTTAATATTTTTGCCAATGCTGTTCCCCAGCTTCCGCTGCCTAATATGCCAAAGGTCATATGTGGATTGATAATTAACTAATTGATAATTCTCCTGTTTCAACGGATCTATGCGATCCTCGTGCGGCCAACCCACATCCGGAATCCCTGTTTCGGCCCAATACTGTTAATAAAAAAAATGTGCCAAAGCCTGCTAAAGATAAGCTGCTCTTGAAATAATAAGGTAATTATTCAAAGTGGAGCGCTAAATAATTGATGGTGTACTAATATGATTTGACTACAGATTAAGATCCGCCTGGATCTGAAATCAAAATTGATAACTACTGGCTATAGTCCTAATTTATCTACAGCTAACTGTGCAGCAATCTGGCTGGCATCTTTTTTATTGTATCCCTTTCCTTCAGCCACCAGTTGGCCATCCACCGTGGCGCCAATGGTAAATAGGCGCCTGCCATTCTCAAATTTTTCGTTCAGGGTTTCAAATTCAAGTGCCTTACCATTCTTATTTGCCCAACCGTATAATTTATTTTTGATGTTTATTTCAATCCCCTCAAGGTCGTCCATAAACATATGGGTGGATATGATGTATTTTTCCACCCATTTTTGGGTTTTATTGTACCCTTTATCGAGGTAAACAGCGCCAATTAGTGCCTCCAGCGTATTACCAAAAATCTGGGATATTTTAAGAGAGCTATCATGTTTATTATAAATCGTGATTTTTTTAAGGCCCATTTTAATACCAATATCATTAAGCTGCTGCCGGTTAACCATTTTACTTCTCATCTCGGTTAAAAAGCCTTCTCCTTTATAAGGATATTTCATAAAAAGGTAATGCGCCACAATTGAACTAAGCACGGCATCCCCTAAAAATTCAAGTCGTTCGTTATTTTCATCAGCGCCTTCCCTTACGGAGCGGTGGCTCAATGCAGTCCTGTATAAACTAAGTTCCCCGGGGGTAAAGCCCAGCACATTATTGAGTTGTTTTTTAAACTCTTTCTTTTTTATATCCCCGTTTAAGAAGTCTTTGAGAAACTGCAAAATTTGTTAAAATATTTAACCAAAATTACTGCTATTTGATGCAATGAAAAAATTTAAGATAATGCACTGGTACACTAATCCATGCCGGAGGCGGGACAATTTATGCCAATATGCCCGTAAAAATGCAGTGTACAAGAATTGGCAAATTTTTCAAATAAAGGGTGAGAATAACTGCCGTAAATATATTTACACTTCAGCTTTGCACTATGCAAATTTTATTTAAGGCAATAGATTTCTTACACAGGAACGAAACTAATAAACAGCCCCTGCCGATCATTTTGGAAATCGATTAGTTAAGGTTTGTATTTTTTAACGATCACAGAAGCATTGTGCCCGCCAAAACCAAAGGTATTGCTGAGTGCCGCATTCACCGTACGATGCTGGGCTTTGCTGAAAGTAAAATTTAATTTTGGATCCAGTGCGGGATCATCGGTAAAGTGGTTGATAGTAGGAGGAATAATATCCCTCGTTACCGCCAGTATGCAGGCCAGTAATTCGATGGCGCCTGCAGCTCCGAGGCTATGCCCGGTCATACTTTTGGTGGAGCTGATATTTAAATCGTAAGCATGGTTGCCAAAAACATTCAAAATAGCCTTTGTCTCTGCAATATCACCCAATGGGGTAGAAGTTCCATGCACATTAATATAATCAATATCGGCGGGTTGCATACCGGCATCTTTTAAGGCAGTACGCATTACATTTTGCGCACCTAATCCTTCGGGATGGGGAGCAGTAATATGATGCGCATCAGCAGTGGCGCCCCCCCCGGCAATCTCACAATAAATTTTCGCATTCCTGGCAAGTGCATGTTCCAGGCTTTCTAATATGATAATACCGGCCCCTTCTCCTACAACAAAGCCATCGCGGTCTTTATCGAATGGGCGGCTGGCTGACTTTGGATCATCATTTCTTTCGCTTAAGGCTTTCATGGCATTAAAACCACCTACCCCTGCCGCACTTATAACGGCTTCGCTGCCACCGGATATAATGATATCCGCCCTGCCCAGTCGTATATTGTCGAAGGCATCAATTACGGCATTGGTAGAGGATGCGCAGGCGCTTACCACGGCATAGTTAGGTCCCCTGAATCCGTGACGAATAGAGATTTGCCCTGCGGCAATATCCAGGATCATTTTTGGAATAAAGAAGGGATTAAAACGCGGTGTACCATCACCGGAAGCGAAGTTGATCACTTCTTCCTGGAAGGTGATCAAACCGCCGATACCGCTTGCAAATATTACACCAACGCGGTCAACATCAACATTTTCCATGCTGATGCCTGCATCCTTAACAGCTTCATCACTGGCTATTAAGGCAAACTGGGTAAACCGGTCTATTTTACGGGCTTCTTTTCTGTCTAAGTAAAGGGTGGGGTCAAAATCTTTAACCTCGCAGGCAAACCTGGTCTTAAATTTAGTGGCGTCAAATTGTTTAATAAAATCACACCCGTTTACGCCATCGGATAACCCCTGCCAGTATTCGGCAACAGTTTTTCCCAATGGAGTAAGGGCACCCAATCCGGTAACAACTACTCTCTTTAAATCCATAAAGTTTGCCTGCGATGATTAAAACAGATGATGACTACTTAGCGTGTTCTTCAAGGTAAGTAACGGCCTGGCCAACAGTAGTGATGGTTTCGGCTTGTTCATCAGGAATAGAAATGTTGAATTCCTTTTCAAATTCCATGATTAGTTCAACGGTGTCCAAGCTATCGGCACCTAAATCATTGGTGAAGGA
>JACMLJ010000067.1 GCA_014379625.1 Ferruginibacter sp.
AATAAGGAACTGGAATTTCCTGAGAATGGAGAAATTCTTTTTTTATATCCTTGCTAAAAAGGAAACTGTGGATGTTGCAGCTTTCCTTCCCGGATTCCTGTATATACGCAATAGCAAATTGCCCCGTACATTCATTGATGCTGTAATTATAATGTGCATCCTTTTTGCTGGCAAATTCAAAACTGGCGATCACTTCATTTTTGCTCAGAACCGAAAGGTCGGAAGCATTTAACACCCAATGCACTAGCTCAAGCTGGCCATCCCCTGTAACCTTCTTTGCAGTTGTTCTATAGCTTTTGCAACATCCTCTCGAGCATAAACAGCATGCGCATGACTGTTATTGATTAGTACTTCGATTAGCTCTACCTTGCTTCATAATCTTAATATGAATTTTTTGCAAGACAAGTATTGATGCATTGCGTTTAAGTGTCAAATGACAATTAATAACTTAACCTATTGTATTTTGTTATAAATTAGCATTCTGTAAACGACTTTTGTTTAAACAGAAGGATTTAGCAAAAAAAATTGTCATGAATAGAATTAATAACCACCTCCCAAACCTGGTTTCTCCAAAGGTTTATCACTCTGCAGAACAGAGTATTCTGCATTCAGTTGATTGTGTTATCCTTGGATTTCAAGGTACGGAATTGCATGTTTTGTTAATTAGGTTTCCCTATGATCCCTTTCGGGGTCACTGGTCTTTGATCGGAGGCTTTGTTAAACCGGAATTGAATATTGATGAAGCTGCAAGAATAACAGTAGAAACAATGACTGGTTTATCAAATGTATATATGGAGCAGGTTCATACATTTGGTGATCTTGACCGAGTGCCCAGCGAGCGGGTGATTACCACTTCTTATTTTGCCCTGATACGGATAGAACCAACCTTGGTAAGTTTAACTAAAACCTTTGATGCCACATGGTTTCCTGTTTCAAAAGTGCCTTTGCTGGTGTATGATCATTCCTTTATGTTAAATAAGGCTTTGAGTGACCTCCGAAGGAAAATCAGGTTTCAGCCGATGGGATTTGAATTATTACCAGAAAAATTTACCATGACGGAGTTGAGGAATTTATACCAATCCGTATTTGGCAGGGAACTGGAAAAAAGAAACTTCACAAGGAAGGTAATGCAAATGGGCATTTTGAAAAAACTTACCGAAAAGGACAAAGCTACTTCTAAAAAAGGCTCGTTTTTATTCTGCCTTAATAAAAAGAATTACCAGGTTCTTTTAGACAAGGGGTTTCTTTTTGATATGTGATCTCAATCATTCTTACAGGCCATACATTAACTTCCGGGCTTTTTAATTATTCACTAAAATATTTTAAAAAAATAAGTGCCGGGAAATTTTGATATTTCTTTTTTTAAATTTACTTTTGAAATTAATAAGTGTTAAAATACACTTAAAATAGAACCATAACGATTAACCTAAAACTTACTGTATGAAGTATCTTTTGCTTGGTTGTGCATGCTTTTTATCGTTCTTTGCATTTTCGCAGGATCGTATTTTTTCGGGAAAAATTATCGGTAAATCCAATGGCGCACCTGTACAGGGCGCCAGTATACTGGTGAAAGGAAAGAAACAGGGAACCAGCTCGGGTACCGATGGTTCATTTAGCCTGGCAGTACCTGCAATGGCGAAATTATTAATCTCGGGGACCGGCTTTTTTCAGCAGGAAGTATCAACTGGTAATTTATCAGAGCTGACAATCATCCTGGAAGAAGATGTTCAAAAAATGAATGACGTTGTAGTGATAGGGTATGGAACCCAAAAGCGTATTGACCGCACCGGTGCCAGCTCTACTATTAAAGGAGATAAACTGGCAGGTGTTCCGGTAGGCTCATTTGACGCTGCGTTACAGGGGCGTGCTCCGGGTTTACAAGTATCACAGGCCGGTGGCGCTCCGGGTAGCCCTGTTAGAATACAGGTTAGGGGAACCAGCTCGGTATCTTCCGGAACGGAGCCATTGTATGTAGTGGATGGTATGATTATTTTCCAGGACCTTACCGGTACCCGTGGGCTTAATCCATTGATCAACATTAACTCCAATGATGTTGAATCAGTGGAGGTTTTAAAAGATGCTGCAGCCACTGCCATTTACGGTTCACGCGGCGCCAATGGTGTGGTATTGGTAACCACTAAAACAGGGAAAAAGGGGCAGGGGAAAACTACGCTGGATGTAAACAGGGGCTTTACAAAAGCTATCAAAACGATGGATTACGTTAGCGGCCCGCAATGGCTTGAAATAGTGGATAAGGCCCGTACCAATAGCGTTAATTATGGCATTGCACCCAACCTGGTATCCTTTGATCCGTTAACCCTGGTAAACAACAATCTGCCAACCCCAGCCGGAATCGGCGGAATACAATTTGGGCCAAACACCACCTGGACAAGAACCCTCGCCAATCAAACCAACACCAACTGGCAGGACCAGATTCTGCAGGACGGTGAGCTGACTGAAGTAAATTTTTCAACCTCCAACGGGTTTGATAAGGGTAGCTTTTACATCTCCGGGCAAATGCGGGACGAGACAGGAATTATCAAAAACAACAGCCTCAAAAGATATTCAGTCAGGTCAAATATTGATTTCAACCCTAGTAATAAATTAAGAACCGGTGCCAGGTTCTCATTCAGCTACCTCGATTCTAAAATTCCACAACTTGGTGTAGGTGGTAATGGGGGTGCTGTTGGCAGGGGCAATACCGGTGCCAGTGGTGGCTGGGGCCAGGTTAATAGTGGCGCTTTACCCATTATGCCCGATTACAATCCCGACGGCACCTACTTTGATCCTTTACGGGGAAGAAATACGGTGGCTGGAAACGACCCTTCTAATTACCGCGACCAGGAAAACCAAAATCGTTTTGTAGCAAATGTATTTACAGCTTATGATATTTTGCCGGAGCTAACGGTGAGGTTAGAAGCTTCTTCCGACTTTCTGAACTCAAATGCCATTCGCTGGGCAAGCGATATCATTCGTTACAACAGGCGGGCAGATGAGGTAGGGAGGTTTATCCAGAACTACAGCGGGACTGCCTATTTAAATTACGATAAAACATTTGGTACCAATCATAATATCACGCTTACTGCAGGTACCGAGGCACAAAATACCAAATCCAGGAGGCAGGATTACGCATTTGAAGGATTGGTTGGCACCCAGCAGGAAATTGGGGAAATTGCCAATGGCCAAACTCAGTTTATCACAGCGGTATCCGGTATTTTTCCAGATCGCAGGTTTACTTCTTATTTTGGCCGGGTTAACTATAAATTTAAAGACCGCTACCTGTTGGGCGCCAGTTTTAGAAGGGACGGGGCTACACCATTTGGTATTGAAAACCGCTTTGGTAATTTTCCGGCAGTATCAGCCGGCTGGATTGTTTCCAATGAGGAATTTGCAAAACAGTTTCCAATCCTGCAAAGCTTTAGTTTCTTAAAACTGCGGGCAAGTTATGGACAGACCGGTAATGCCAATATTCCTAGTTTTGCTTACCTCAATAACTACGTAAACTGGCCGGTGTATGGACAGTCTGCAGCCCTTGCATTTAGTGTGTTGGCTAATCAGAATATCGGCTGGGAAAAAAATAACCAGCTCGATATGGCACTGGAATTTGGTCTTTTCCAAAATAGGTTAAAGGGATCTGTTGGTTATTTCAACCGTATTTCAAAAGGCATGTTGCTGAATGTACCGGTGGCACCCAATGTCGGTATCGGGGCAGGATCAGTAAGCGTAATCACTAATATTGGCGACCTGCGAAACAGGGGTTTGGAATTTGAATTAAGCTCAATGAATATTATGTCGAACAGCGGATTCAGGTGGACGACCGATTTAAATATTTCCTTTATAAAAAACAATGTATTGGATTTAACACCGCAGTTTAAATTATTGCCAACCGGCGCTAACCCTGTTGCAATAGGCATACAACAAGGCGTTGGTATCACACAAATCGGCGCACAGTTAGGGAACTATTATTTAGCGGAATATGCAGGGTTGGACAATGAAGGCTTTGAAACCATTTATCAGATAGATGCCAAAATTTTAAGGGAAAGCGGTGAAACAGTTAAGACGGGGAATATTGTAAGGGCTACCCAAACCAACATCAATAACAATCGCATTGTACATAAAGGCAAGCAGGGATTACCCACCTGGTTTGGCGGATTAACCAATACTTTTTCGTACAAGGGTATAGACCTTACAGCTTTATTTACTTTCTCCGGTGGAAACTAT
>JACMLJ010000068.1 GCA_014379625.1 Ferruginibacter sp.
GATTTTCAATGGAATACCCAGTTAAATCTTTCTTCCGTTTTGTATAAGCATAAGGAGCGCTTCGCATTTGAAGTTATCCCACAGGGGGGGCAGGTAACTGATCCTGTTAATTCAATTTATGCTTATAAAACAAATGGTATTTTGCAAATTGGTGAAGCAGCGCCAGCATGGCAACCAGCCAATGCAAAGAACCCCGGAGCTCCACGATTTGTGGATTTGAGTGGCGACAAGATTTTAGACAAAAATGATATCATACGTTTTGATGCTTCTCCAAATATCACGATTGGTTTTGGAAATTCGCTGAGTTACAAACAATTTGATCTTGGATTTTTATTTTACAGCCAGTTTGGTGGGTGGGGATATAATAACCTTATCTCGTGGGCAACACCTGGTGGAATTATCGCCGGAAATCAAAGTGGGATAAAAGAAGTAAAGGATATCTGGACTTCAAGCAATCCCATGGGTACATTGCCCGGCGTGGCATACGATGAATTTGCACTGGGGTTAGCCGCAGGAGTGGATAACAGGCTCGAAAAAACAGACTTTGTCCGTTGCCGCAATATCACGTTGGGCTATACATTTAATCAGCCTGCTGTAAACCGTTATTTTAAAAATTTGAGAGTGTATGCAGATGTGCAAAACCCTTTCATAATTACAAATTATAAAATTGGCGATCCAGAGGTACAGGCTGCTGGGGTAAAGGGTGGCCCTGCCCCTTATCCCATGGCAACTACTTATTCTTTCGGCGTTAAAACTAATTTTTAAGTATCAAAAAAAACTATATGAAAAAGATAATATTAATTTTTGTACTGTTTATCATTGCAATTGCCGGCTGCAAAAAAGGATTGGAACCCGTGCCTTATGGATCTCTGACACCGGCAAATTTTCCGAAATCAGAAGGAGATTTTAATTTATTAACCACAGGAGTTTATAAATTATTTACCTCAAAATGGGGATATTCGGATGGTGGGGTATCCGGCAATTTATTTTTTGGTGTTGAATATTCTAATGTTTTTCTGAATGATTATCCAACAGACCTGATTGCATATTTCCCGGAATGGGGGGGCTTCTTTGATGGTTTTAGCAAAGCTGACTTTAATTTCCTCAAGACCCTGGCCAGCAATCGAAATCATCTTGAAAAAATCAGGTTCATTACGAAGGTCACCCAGATTATAAATGACATAGAAAAATCGGAAATTAGTGACGCTTCAAAAAAGCAGTATACTGCAGAAGCAAAGGCTGCCAGGGGAAGTTTGATGTATTACCTGCTGACGATGTACGGCCCTGTGCCAGTTATTACAGACGCGGGTAAAATTGGAACCGATGAGGAGAAAAATATGAAACGCCCTGCCAGGGATGCATACGTAAGTGTGGCAGCAGCCGATTTAAGATTTGCTGCGGATAATCTTGTGAAATCGCCCGCGGATTATGGCCGTTTTAATAAAGGATATGCTTTAACGATGCTGGCAAGATTGTACCTGAATGAAAAGAACTGGCAAAAAGCAGAGCAGGCAGCAAGGGAAGTTGTAGCGCTGGGGTACAGCCTGGCACCCAGTTATGCCAGTTTGTTTAAAGCGGCAACTGAAAAAAATAACGAAACAATATGGGCTGTTACCTGCGATCCTACTGCAAATGGAAATGATGATAAGACCAATATGAATGCATGGAGTTATTATTGTTTTCCTGCAAATTTTCCTGGTAACATTACCTCGGCCGGTGGTAGAAAACTTGGTGGCTGGGCATCCCCCGCCGGGGCATTTACTGCTACCTGGAAATTCTATGATTCCTTTGACCCGTCTGATACAAGGAGGGCATTGTTGGTAGACCAATACGCAGCAGTGAACAGTTCAGGTAACCCTACAGGCGTAAATGTTACTCGTGCCAGTGGGATGCGTGGCCCTGTTATCGCAAAATATCCCGATGATGATCCAACAGCTTTCGCAGGTAATGATATTCCCATTTGCAGGTATTCAGATGTGTTATTAACGCTGGCCGAAGCAATCAATGAACAAAATGGGCCTACCGGCGAAGCACAAGGTTATATTAATCAGGTTCGCACCCGTGCTGGTATTTCAAATCTTACAGGTGCCGACATTTCTTCAAAAGATGCATTGAGAGACGCCATATTGAGAGAAAGAGGTTGGGAACTGTTTTTTGAGGGCCATAGAAGGATTGATCTTATAAGGATGAATAAATGGACATCAACCCTTGCATCCGTAGGTAAAACAGCCAGCCCGGGCCCCGCTTTATTTCCTGTTCCACAATATATGCTTGACCTGGGAATGGAACAGACACCCGGTTATTGAATTAATTGATGTAAAGTCTGATTTTTTTTCATATAGCAGTTTGGTTAAGGGTTGTCGTTTTAAAAAGGCAACCCTTTTTAAAAATTGCTCAGATGCAGTCGATAATTATTTTAACAGGGCTTGTTTTAATTTAAAATACCGATTCAATTGGTCTGATAATTTATAATTAATAAAAAAAACTACAGCACAGAAAACAACGGGAAAAGCAATCAAAATTCAACCATGAACCGTACTTTAATTTCTTTCATAGTATTATTCTTCTATGTTGCGCAGGTATACGGTCAGCAAAACCCAACAATCACAGAAGAAAAAGTATACCAGGATAAACATGGTGTTATCAGGTGGATTAACAACAACCAGGAAGTGGCGTTGTTTGGCGCCAATTATTGCCTGCCCTCAGCATGTGATTACAGGGCTGCCGGGTATGTAACCAAAGACCGGAAGAAAATGGTTGACCAGGACATGGCACATTTTGCCCGTATGGGTTGGGACGGATTAAGGTTATGTTTATGGGGTGATTATGAGAATACAGATACATCCGGTAATCTTATCGATAACGATCATCTGAACCTGATGGATTATCTTATTCTGAAGGCGAAGGAGCGTGGCATTTATTTTTTACTAAGTCCTATAGTTACCTATGGCTCCCAATGGCCGGATGCAATGCACGACACGGTTAGTGCAAAAGGTTTTTCTACTTACTTTAAAAAAGAGGAATTGGGCACAAACCCGAAAGCCATCGCAGCCCAGCAAAATTACTTGAAGCAGTTGCTTAATCATGTAAACCCCTATACTAAAACCGCGTTGAAAGATGAACCAAATATTTTGTTTGTTGAGATGATTAATGAGCCATGGCATCATAGTAATGATTTACAGGGTTCGGTTAATTATATAAATGCCTTAGTTGATGCAGTAAGAAGCACGGGTTGCAATAAAATCCTCTTTCACAACATCAGCCAGGATTTTAATATGGCAAAAACATTACAGCAATCAAAAATCCAGGGAGCTTCATTTGCCTGGTATCCCTCAGGCTTAAATTCAGGTCGTACGATACCAACTAATTATTTGCCTGTTGTAGATGACTATTCATTGATGCTCAAACCTGAAATTTCAAAGCTGAGCCGCATTGTGTATGAATTTGACAGCCCGGATCTTTTAACTGCTTATATGTATCCTGCAATGGCCCGTAATTTCCGGACGGCAGGTGCACAATTTGCTGCCATCTTTTCTTATGATATGTTGCAGACCGCCCCTTATAATTTGGGATGGCAAACGCATTTTATCAATATGGTATATACCCCTGTAAAAGCGGTAAGCGGTATTATAGCAGCAGAGGTTATGAAGAAGATACCCAGGTATAAAAACTATGGTAAATATCCTGCCAATACCTCTTTCGGTTCCTTCAAGGTTGATTATGAAAGTAATTTAAGTGAAATGGTTACGGCTGATAAATTCTATTATGCAAATAATTCAGGCACTAAACCTTTAAATGTTAGAACGCTTACAAAAATTGTTGGCTATGGTTCTTCACCAATAGTTAAATACGAAGGCAAGGGAATTTACTTTTTAGATAAAATAAAAGACGGTACCTGGCGATTAGAGGTTTATCCTGATGCCGTATTAGTTGACGATCCTTTTAAAATGCCAAGTCCTGGAAAACTTGTATCAAGATCAATAAGCCGTAACTGGCCCATTTCTGTTCATTTACCCGATCTTGGAGATACTTTTTCTGTTCACCCTATTAATATTAAAAACAGGTATAAAACCAATACAGCTGATGCAAGGTTTACAATTCAACCGGGAGTTTATATTTTAACGGGGGATAAAAATTTTAATAGAAATTCTTTGCCCCAAAAAATGGGTAACATCGGGATGGATGAATTTGAAATCCTGGAAGATCAGCTGGTACCTGTACAGGTTATGTTAAACTATCAGCCTGAATATGTATTGGGAAAGCCACTAACTATTTCCGCAAATGTTTATAGCAAGAACGATCCTGGAAATGTAACGTTGTTTCTGAAGGCAGGTAATAGGGGAAGGGCTTTTCCATTGCCAATGAAGAAAGATAGTGGATACACTTATACTGCTGAAATTCCTGGCAACAGGATACAGGAAGGATGGATAGAATATTGCATTGGTGTAAAGGATGGAAACAATACTATCAACTTCCCATCTGGTATTAATAAATTACCAACAGATTGGGACTACTACGGAAGCCAGAATTGGAAATCGAAAGTTGTAAAAGAGAAAACACCGCTAATACTGTTGAATGCAGCGGAAGATGCTGATAAGTTAGCATTCACAAGGATTGGCGATGGCATTCGTTTTGGCATTTATAAATTAATTCCTGCTTCAAATACAGGCGAAGCTGCGTTTCATCTTGAATTGCCTTTAAGCTACGACCGTACATTGGATGATTATACATTATCAGTTGCTGTAAAGGAAAAGGTTTTATCACGCAGAGCAGACATAGTACAAGCCAAATCATTAATACTAACTGTAAAGGGGATGAACCAGCAGCAACAGGCATATATAACATTGGTTGAAAATGATGGTACGAGCTGGAGTAAAAAAATATCATTAAAGCCAGAATGGAATACTATAAAGATTCCGTTGAACGAATTGGAACAGTCTAAAGGTGCAATCCTGCCACTGGGTTATCCGGGTAGATGGGCTTATTGGTTTACTCCTGCAGACGGAAGAACTCGTGCAGGTGATAAGATAAAAATCGATAAGGTCGAATCGATACAACTTTCCATCCGCCAGAATGAAATGAAAAAAGAAGATGCGAAGGCTAATTCCTATGTTGATATTACTTCCGCAATACTATTATTTTAATAAAAAATAAAATATGCCAGATGAAATTGTTTTTATGAATTGGAGAAAGATTCTAACTACGTCATTAGTAGTTTGTGCAACTTCCTATGTTTCACCAGCGCAAAAAATTTATGAGATGGATGTAAATGTTCCGGAAATGAGGATCTATTCCGATCACTTAAAGTTGGGAGGAACAAATCCAAAAGGTGAAAAGATATCTGTCAATAACTATTATATTTCTATCAATAATAAATCTATAATTCCTGTCACGGGTGAATTCCACTTTTCGCGTTATCCAAATCAATACTGGGATGAATCTATCAAAAAAATGAAAGCCGGTGGAATTACGGTGATTCCCACCTATGTTTTCTGGAATTTACATGAAGAGGAGGAAGGGAAATTTTTGTGGTCCGGAGATAAAAACCTGCGGACTTTTATAGA
Source organism: Ferruginibacter sp. (assembly GCA_014379625.1). Lineage (GTDB taxonomy): Bacteria > Bacteroidota > Bacteroidia > Chitinophagales > Chitinophagaceae > Ferruginibacter. The sequence continues at coordinate 5,565 of JACMLJ010000068.1, forward strand.
ACTATGCAGGAAAAATAACATGTATGCGATCGTTCGTATCGGCCCTTTCTGTCATGGTGAAATAAGGAATGGAGGAATGCCTGACTGGTTGCTTGGTAAGCCATTGAATATACGTATCAATGATCCCATGTACCTGTCGTATGTGCAAAGATTGTACAGGCAAATTGCCACACAATTAAAAGGTCTTTACTACCAGGACGGAGGCCCCATTATCGGAATTCAAATTGAAAATGAATACCAGCACAGTGCCGCCCCATGGGGATTAACATATCCGGGACAGCCCCATGACTTTACAGCATCAGAAAGGGACCGGGATGTTACCCATGAAGGCGTTGCTGTTTCTACTGAAAAAAATCCTTATGCCGATCTGGGCAATGATCACATGAAAGCATTGAAAACAATCGCTGTAAGGGAAGGAATTATTGCTCCTATATACACGGCTACGGGTTGGGGAAACGCAGCAATCATACCAAACGAATCGATCCCGGTAACGGCTGCTTATGCCTATCCATTTTGGACTCCAAAACGGGATTTTTCGCCATTCTTCCTTTATAAAAATATGCATGCTAAACCTGACTATGCGCCGGTACGGTACAAACCTGAAGATTATCCCGCATTTCCTGCGGAATTAGGTTCGGGCATCAGTCTTGTTTATACAAGGCGCCCGGTTGTCGTGCACCAAAGTTTTGATGCAATGATCAACAGGTGTCTTGGAAGCGGGGCAAATGGTGTTGGGTATTATATGTTTCATGGCGGTTCAACACCAAGAGGAAAAAACAATTACATGAACGACGAAGCTTATGGTGTAACAAAGATATCCTACGAGTACCAGGGCCCGATCGGTGAATATGGCCAGGTTCGGGAAGGTTTTCACAGGCTGAAACTCATCCATTTTTTCCTGAAAGATTTTGGTGACCTGCTTGCACCAATGCAAGTGGTACTTCCTGCCAATGCACCAGGCCTGACACCGGAAAATACAAGGGATCTGCGATATGCAGCAAGGATAAAAGGCAATGCAGGTTTTTTATTCCTGAATAATTTCCAGGATGATACAACCATGCTGGACCAGGATAATATCCGGGTGAAAATAAAAACCGGCAATGGTGATGTGCTGGTTCCGGAAACAGGAGGCATTAATTTGGTAAGTGGTGAAAATGCAATCCTTCCTTTTAATTTTAATTTAAATGGAACAAAATTAAATTATGCGACTGCTCAATTGTTGATGAAGGGGGACAATGCAAATCCATACTTCGTGTTCTTTACGCCAAAGGGAATTAACGGGGAGTTTTCATTCGCTCCGGGAACCACCGTTGAAAATGTTCGCGGGGCCACGATCGATCCAACTGCTAAAAGAGTATTGGTAAAATGCAAAGAAAAATTAAGTGAGTTTTCGATAGTTGCCGGTGGTAAAAAGACCAATGTTTTGGTCATTGACAAAGCCCTTGCGCTAAAATCTTATATCGTTTCACTTAACGGGAAAAAGAGTCTTTTCTTTTCTGAGGCGGTTGTACTGCAAAATGAAAATAGGTTTGAATTATTAAGTGAGGGTATCAACAGTTTCGACGTGGATATTTATCCAAAAACTACAATAATACCCAAAGCAAGTGTAGGAACAGTGACAGCAATCAGGAATGCTAATACGTTTTCTTCCTATCGTTTCACTTTGCCATTGTTTCAATTTGCTGCAACTACAAAGGAGATCAGTACAAGAAAAATGACGGTTGCTTTACCGCAAACAATTCCCCCCGGTGTGAATGACATTTGGCTCAATGTGAATTATACCGGCGACACTGGAATGGATTTTATAAATGGAGAACTGGTAGCAGATAATTTTTATAATGGTATTCCCTGGCAGGTAGGGTTAAGAAAGTTTATGGCATCACCTGCAAAACCGAAAGAAATGGTTTTGTATTTCAGGCCGATGGAAAAGAATGCAACTTATTTGCTTGACCTGCAACCTTATCCTCAATACATTCCGGATTTTGGCAAATCAGCATCATACCTCAAAGTAAACAGTATTTCGTTCACACCGCAGTATAAAACAACTATTAAATTCTAAAGATGGCTACAATTATATCAGCAAAAGATGCCGGTGCTGCCGTTACATCAAAGCACCCCTTTAATACTTCTTATATTTTAGGCATCTCCTTTATTTCCGCTTTGGGCGGATATTTATTCGGGTTCGACTTTGCGGTGATATCCGGAGCATTGCCTTTTTTGCAAAAACAGTTTTTACTGGATGCGTATTGGGAAGGCTTTGCAACAGGCAGCCTGGCTTTGGGTGCCATAGCGGGTTGCATTATTGCAGGCTCAGTTGCTGAAAAATATGGAAGGCGGCCGGGATTATTGGTGGCTGCAGCTATTTTCACTAGCTCCTCTATCGCCATGGCAATGGCACCGGGCCGTGATTTTTTTATAGCAGCCCGTTTTGCAGCAGGTATTGGCGTGGGCATGGCTTCGATGGTGTCGCCAATGTATATTGCAGAAATCTCTCCGGCCCATCTTCGGGGCAGGATGGTATCTATCAACCAACTTACCATTGTAACAGGAATTTTGATTACCAATCTTGTTAACTATACGCTGCGCAATAATGGAGATGATGCATGGAGATGGATGTTTGGTCTGGGTGCTATTCCGGCAGGTTTATTTTTTATTGGCGCATGGTGGTTGCCGGAAAGTCCACGCTGGTTATTGAAAATGGCTAAGCATGATAAAGCCGCATCGGTTTTAGAAAAAATTGGTGGCCAAAGTTTTGCTGCCGAACTGATGCCTGAGATAGAAAAAACACTCCACGGCAATACCAAAATGAGTTATAAAGCAGCGCTTGGTAAAGCTGTATTACCTGCTGTGCTGGTGGGTATTGGACTTGCTGTATTTCAGCAATTGTGTGGCATTAATGTAGTGTTCAATTACACACCCAGGATATTTCAAAGCATTGGTGCATCGCAGGATGACCAATTGTTGCAGACGGTTTTTATTGGTGGCGTAAACCTGGTTTTTACGTTACTGGCAATGTTGCTGGTTGATAAAGTCGGAAGAAAACCTTTAATGTTATTTGGTTCCGGCGGACTTGCAATAATATATGTTATTGTAGTGCGTATGCTGGGAGCAGGTTCTCCCAATGTTTCCTGGTTTTTATTGTCGGCAATTGGCGTGTATGCCATGTCGCTGGCCCCGGTAACCTGGGTGCTTATTTCCGAAATATTTCCAAACAAAATACGGGGTGCGGCTACCACCATTGCTATATTAAGTCTATGGGCTGCTTATTTTATATTGGTATTTACTTTCCCGATTTTATTTGATAAACTAAAAGACAATACATTTTATATCTATTCAGCGGTGTGTTTAATTGGCTTCCTGTTTATACTTTTTAAGGTACGGGAGACGAATGGCAAAAGCCTCGAAGAGTTAGAAGACATCATGACGAAAAAATAATCTTGTTAATAAAGGGATTATTTTTTGATGACTATCCTATGATACCAAAATCATAAAACGGCTGCTTTGAAAACTCTTTTCGAAATAGACCCTAATTAATTACTACAGTGGATACACAATGAAGAAAGTATTTCATAAAAAAGAAATTACCAGGGTTATTATGTATGGAGCAGTAGCGCAGGGAACTCACATGGTATAATTATATTTTCTTTCGGGAGTAAAAAAATCAAACAAAATGGTTAAAAAAATATTTGGCAGCTTAATGGTGATTGTGTTTGCAGGTGTTAATACAATTGCCTGGTCCCAAACAAAGCTTGCCGACAATTTCAAGGAGAACAGCATCAACCTTTCGGGCACCTGGCGTTTTCAGCAGGATTCACTGGATACAGGAATAGTAGAAAAATGGTTCAGTATAAAACTAAAAGACGCTGTTCATTTGCCGGGTTCGATGACAACAAACGCAAAAGGAAATGATATAGTTTTTAATACACCCTGGACAGGAAGTATTTTTGATTCTTCTTATTTTTTTAAGCCTCAATACGCCCGGTACCGGCAACCTGGTAATATAAAGGTCCCATTTTGGTTGCAACCTGTAAAATATTACAAAGGCGCTGCATGGTATCAAAAAACAATAACCATCCCACCATCATGGGATAATAAACACCTTGAACTTTTTATTGAAAGAAGCCATTGGGAAACTACCGTTTGGATAGATGATAAAGAAGTAGGGATGAAGAATAGCCTTGGCACAGCACAGATTTTCGATCTTAAAAAATATTTGCAACCGGGCATACATCAATTAACCATTAGGGTAGACAACCGGGTAAAGGACATCAATGTAGGAGAGAATTCACATAGTATATCTGATCATACGCAAACCAACTGGAATGGTATGATTGGTAAATTATTTATTTCAGCGAGACCTTTAATTTATATTGATAACGTCCAATTGTTTCCCGACATAAAAAACAAATGGGTTAAAGTAAAGATGCTCATAAAAAATACAACCGGGGTTGCCGCAAATTCAACAATTCAATTGAGCGTAAGATCGAAAAAAGGGCCTGCCGAAAAACAAAAGTTTATTACTGGAAAAATAACGATTGTTGGCGACAGTTATTTTTATGAAGTAATCTATCCAATGGGCGAAAAGCCATTATTATGGGATGAATTCCACCCTAATATTTATGCCATGTCTATTAAACTCAATACTGCAAATAATATTGATTTTACAACCATTATTTTTGGAATGAGAGAATTTGGTGTTAAAGGCACTCAATTTACTATTAACGGAAAAAATACTTTTTTAAGAGGTACTTTGGAATGCGCAATTTTTCCCAGGACAGGTTATCCGCCAACAGACCTGAATTCGTGGTTGCGTATTTTTAAAATAGCAAGATCGTATGGGTTAAATCACCTTCGTTTTCATTCCTGGTGCCCGCCTGAAGCTGCTTTCCAGGCTGCGGATCGTACAGGGTTCTATTTGCAAATTGAATGTTCATCCTGGGCAAATTGGGGAACAGGTTTAGGAGAAGGTGCGCCGGTAGATAAATATATTTATGACGAGAGCGAGGCTATTGTAAAGGCTTATGGTAATCATCCTTCATTTTGTATGCTTACTTATGGAAATGAACCCTCGGGAAAAGGAAATATAAAATACCTTACAGCATTTACCAATTATTGGAAAGAGAAAGACAGCCGCAGGTTATATACCACGGGCTCCGGATGGCCGGCAGTGCCGGACAATGACTATAATGTAGTTTCAGAACCGCGAATACAATTATGGAAAGCCGGTTTGAAAAGTATAATCAATAGCCAGGCACCCTGCACTAATTATGACTGGTCGGATACGATTGTGAAATGGAAAATCCCAACAGTAAGCCATGAAATAGGACAGTGGTGTGTTTATCCCGATTTTAAAGAAATAAAAAAATATACCGGTATTTTAAAAGCTAAAAATTTTGAAATATTTCAATCGGCATTGAGAGAAAATGGAATGGAAAGATTAGCTGATAGCTTTTTACTGTCTTCAGGCAAATTACAGGCATTATGTTATAAAGCAGATATTGAAGCTGCACTTCGTACCCCCGGCTTCGGAGGCTTTCAATTATTAAGTCTTTATGATTTTCCAGGACAAGGCACCGCATTGGTAGGCATTCTGAATGCTTTTTGGGAAGATAAAGGTTATATAACAAGTAAAGAATACAGGATGTTTTGTAATTCAACTGTTCCGTTGGTCAGGCTTCCTAAAATGATCTATTTAAATAATGAAAGATTAATTGTGCCTGTAGAAATTGCACATTTTGGTGAGGAGCTATTCAACGATGTAAAGCCAAAATGGGAATTGTCTGATGCCAGCGGTAATATTTTATTCAGAGGGGAATTGCCAAAAACAAATATCCCATTAGGTAATGCCTTTCAGCTTGGAGTAATAAACCAGGATTTAATCTCCATCAAAAAACCTTCACAACTTGCGCTGTCTGTTTCCGTAAACGGGTTTATAAACTCCTGGGATATCTTCGTTTACCCGGCTGCATTACCCAAAGAGAATAATAATATACTTGTAACCCAATATTTGGATACAAAATCGTTAGACGTTCTTAATAGTGGGGGCAAGGTGTTGCTAACATTGAAAAAGGGTGTATTGAAAAAAGAGTTTGGCGGCGATATTGAAACCGGGTTCTCAAGTATTTTTTGGAACACTTCATGGACTAACGGGCAAGCGCCGCATACCCTTGGTATACTTTGTAATCCTAAACATCCTGCATTAAAAGAATTTCCAACCCAATATTTCAGTAACTGGCAATGGTGGGATGCAATGAGTCATTCTAATTCAATTATTATGGATTCTGTGTCTAAAAATCTGCAACCGATCGTACGGATAATAGATGATTGGGTTACAGCAAGGCCTTTGGGATTATTATTTGAATGTAAGGCAGGCAAAGGCAAATTACTTGTATCCGGTATCGATCTCATTTCAAACAATGATAAAAGGGCTGAAGCCAGGCAACTGAAGTATAGTCTTGAAAAATATATGTCTTCCGGTTCATTTAACCCTGCTGTGACTATTGATGTTGATACAATCAGGCGTATGATAAATTAGAATATTCCAGACTACCCTCACTTAATGTCCGGATTTTTTGGGTATAAAACTATCCGGCCGCATAAAGAAACCGAAAATGAAAAAGTCACACCCATAGTAACAAATTAAAAATCTGCAACCGAAAAAAGCAGACCCCCAAACTCCTGGCCAAAAACTATAATGATTAAACCCAAAATATTCCGGCCCTGGTTTGAATTGAAAAGATGTAATAAAAAATAGTAGAAGCCAGCAATACCAAATAGATCAGGGGTTTCTGCTTAATGTCAAACCCCACTGAAACAAAAAGCTATACTACGCAAGGGATAAATTCGTGACTTTTTAATCCGATGCCTATATTGCTATCGGATTACTATTATTTGGAAAATAAGCACCTGCTTCCCGCTTTCCTAATGATATTCTGAACTAATTGGCATGCGGGTTTAAAACCTGCGTTATAACTCCAGGGTATCCTTTTTTCAAATTGATGTTGCCCATTTGTAGAAAGAAGCAAGTTTATGATTTAACCTTGTCTGCTAGTTACAAACAGGCAGGCTTATTGCCGTATGCTTAAATAACCTTAGTAGACAGGATCCACCACTAATGATTTGACCCTGCTGCTTGACGCAGGATATCAATCCGCCTGTTTAAGCATTGTCCTATCAGCACATTCAATTCTATTTGTGCCATGGAAAAAGTAAAGAGCCGGCATTGTATTTGGGTAAGAGTTTGGAGAAAACGGGCAACGCTTTTGATATGCAATTCATTATCCCCTTCAACAGCTATTAAAACTTAGTGGATCTCGCTCTATTCTCTACAAAACATTATAATCATTGCAGCGCTTTTACACTAAAGCGTTGCTGAAAAAAGTAATTACTACAACCCGGACTATCTTAATGTAAGTTTTTTCAGTAGCAATTCTTTCCGGCTTCTGGATACATTAATTGTTGAACCATCACTCATAATTAAATAGCCACCTTCACCTTTGATGTATTTATCTACTTCATTGATGTTTACCAAATGAGAATGGTGTATCCTCAAAAATGGATAATCTTCCAGTAGTTCTTCTATGTCTTTTAAATTACGGGAGGCGTGATCTTCCGTTTGCCTTTTAAAAAGAGGTGTGTATAGTTGCTCTCTGACTCACAGCTGATAATTGACTCAGCAGCCAGTAGCTGAAAACCTTCCATCGTTGGGATGGCAATTTTATTTATCGGTATGGTAGGATTTCTTAATTTTTGCAATAAGATATCAAGTTGCTGTGGTAGCGGATGTTTATTTTGCTGGACTGCTTTTTGTACAGCCTTCTTCAGTTCTTCCCGCTCAACCGGTTTTAATAGATAGTCCAAAGCACTAAAACGAATGGCTTTAATAGCATACTGATCATAGCTGGTGGTGAAGATCAGTTTAAAATTAATATTGCCTAATTTCTCCAGCAGTTCAAAGCCATTCATATAAGGCATTTCAATATCTAAAAAAAGTATTTGCGGTTCATGCTCTTTAATGGATTGAATAGCTGTTTCAGCAGAATAGCAAATGTCCAGCACTTTTACTTCGTGGCAGTAGCGCTCCACCTGGTAGCCATCCGGGAAATTTAAAGATTATCTGCTTTATTTCAAACTGTCAAAAAAACATATAGTGCCCCGAAATAGTCTGCCATTTCCTTGGCGACTTCTTTTATCAGGCTTTCTATATCACCATAAGCCAGCAACGAGTTTTGGATATTGACTAAGAATCCTACCCACTCGCA
>JACMLJ010000069.1 GCA_014379625.1 Ferruginibacter sp.
TCTGCTAACTTGAGCAGTCCTAACTTGCTTTGGATTAATTTTGTTTCTGCATTCATTTCTGACAGTTTTTAAAGTGGTTAAATTGTGATTGTAGTTACTCCCAATTTAACCCAACTGTCAGATTAAGTCAAAACTATTTCAGGTTATATTTCCTTCGGAATCTATTTCTGCCCGAAAGCCTTTTATAATGTTGATTTTAACTCATTCAAAGCCCCTGTCGCTATTCACGTCAAGTTGATAATCCAGAACCTCCTTTCTCTACCCAATCCTGCATCAATATTATAAATTAGAGATGCGGCGGAAATTTTAACCTGATCTTTAACCGGTAAACAAATAAGCCCTTATTCGTCCATTTTATCTTTTAATTCTTCAGAGATACTGACCAGCAATTTATCAATTCGTTGTCCATCCATATCAATGATTTCAAACTCAAATCCACGCCATTCAAATTTGTCGCCTGTCTTAGGTATTCGTTCTAATTCGTGTAAAACAAAGCCTGCGATAGTGTCAAACTCATGTTCCCCTTCATTCATCCATTCTGTTTTTTCAAAACGGCTTAAAAAATCATAAAAGGTAATCTGTGCATCCACTAAGTAACTTCCGTCACTGCGTTCAATGATTTCATATTCTTCCTGGCCAGATTGTGGAACATCGCCTACAATGGCCTCCAGGATGTCATTCAGGGTTAACATTCCTTCTAGTGTGCCATATTCATTCACAATAAAGCAACTGTGAATTTTTGTTTGCTTTATTTTTTCCAGCACCTGGTAGGCGCTGTTATTTTCAGGAACAAACAACGCTGGTTTTGATAAATCTTTTAAGATGGTACCGGGAGAAGCTTTCAATAAATCTTTTATATAGATAATCCCTTTTATGTCATCAACAGTTTTATCGCAAACCGGGTAGGTTGAATAATTGATCTGGTCATGCTGATCAGTAATTGTTTGAACGGTATCTTCCATATCAAACCAAAGAATTTCGGTACGGTGGGTCATCAGTGAAGTAATATTTCTATCCCCTAAGTGAAAAACCCTTTCAATTATATCTTTTTCTTCCGTTTCAATAGTGCCATGTTCACTGCCTTCTGTTATCATGGCTTTTATTTCTTCTTCGGTAACAGCCATATCGGGGGAAACTTTTATGTTGAACAATTTAAATATAACATTAGTGATATTATTTAAAAGCCATATAACCGGGTGAACAATTGCAGATAATAAATTCATAGGCCCTGCCACAAAACGTGCTATTTTTTCAGCCCTGATCAAACCAATTCTTTTGGGTACCAACTCTCCCAAAATAATTGATAAAAAGGTAACCAGCATTACAATCAGCACGGTTGATAATGTGGCTGCATAAGGTTTTAAAAATTCTATTTTTTCCAGCACTGGCCTTAATTGTGCACTAAATTTATCGCCGGAGTATACACCCGTTAATATTGAAATAAGTGTTATGCCTATCTGGGCGGTTGACAAAAATTTATCGGGGTTTTCCGTTAAGTGCAAAGCTACTTTTGCTTTAAGATCGCCTTTGTTACCCATACTTTCTAACCTGCTTTTCCTGGCGCTTACCAAAGCAATTTCACTCATTACAAACAGCCCGTTTACTAATATTAATGCCAATAATATAAATACTTCCATCATAATATATTAAACTTCAACCGCCAATTTGTTAAACGATTGTTGGTGCAAATATCAATAAACTATATTAAATGGAGATTTACCCGCTTAATAATTGCAAAAAAACATACTCCACATCTCGTATTTAGTTAATTGCTGCCGTCTTGTTAAGTATTTTTTTCATAGTCAGCCACCGTTTATCTTTGCAGCCATTATGCAAAAAAAGATTGGTATTATTGGGGCAGGGCCTGCAGGTTTAACGGCAGCGTATTTATTAGCTAAAGCAGGGCAGCAGGTAACTGTATTTGAATCGGATCCAAAATATGTGGGAGGAATTTCCCGCACAGAAAGTTACAAAGGCTATTTATTCGATATCGGTGGCCATCGCTTTTTTTCAAAAAGTAAGGAAGTGGAGGATTTTTGGACGGAAATACTAACCAATGATATGCTCGACAGGCCAAGAAGTTCGAGGATATATTACAATAAACAGTTTTTTTCGTATCCATTGGTGGCCATTGAAGCATTAACCAGGTTGGGGATAATAGAATCAGCCTTATGTGTTATGAGTTACTTAAAGGCAAAGGCTTTTCCGGTAAAGAACCCTGTGAATTTTGAGGACTGGGTAATTAACCAGTTTGGAGAAAGGCTGTTCAATATATTTTTTAAAACTTATACTGAAAAAGTATGGGGTATTCCCTGCAAAGAAATATCGGCCGATTGGGCAGCGCAGCGTATCCAGGGATTGTCGTTGAGCAGCGCTATTAAAAATGCAATATTTAAGCCCAAACAAACAGGCGACAAGGATAAGGTCATCAAAACATTAATTGATACTTTTCGCTACCCTAAGTATGGCCCGGGAATGATGTGGGATGTTTGTGCGCAAAAGTGCCGGCAAATGGGAGTGGAGATATTAATGAATGAAGGCGTGACCGGGATAAGTTTATCCGCTAAGGAGTGGCGGGTAAAAACAAGCAGCGGAAGAAATTTTGACGGATTCGATTTTGTTTTATCATCAACCGCGATGGCGCAGTTAGTGCCATTTATATCGCCCGCCTTGCCGACACCTGCCATTGAGGCTGCAAAGCAATTAAAGTACAGGGATTTCATTACGGTTGTATTAATTCTGAAGGACCAGAATAAATTTGATGATAACTGGATATATATTCATGATCCATCAGTTAAAGTGGGCAGGGTGCAAAACTTTAAGTCGTGGAGCCCTTATATGGTGCCCGATCCATCTATGGCATGTTATGGACTAGAATATTTTTGTTTTGAAGGCGATGGCATGTGGACCAGCAGTGATGAAACATTGATTGACCTGGGAAAAAAGGAAATTGAGCAGATCGGTTTGGCGAATGCCGATGATATTACTGATGGGTATGTGGTAAGGCAAAAAAAAGCATACCCGGTGTATGATCATTTTTATGCGGCTAATATTGAAATTATCAAGGCAGGGTTGCAGGGTTACAAAGGCCTGTACCTGATGGGGAGGAACGGCATGCACAAATACAATAACCAGGACCATAGTATGATGACTGCTATGCTTGCAGCAAAAAACATCCTTGCCGGTGAAGAGTTATACGATTTGTGGAACGTAAACCAGGATGCGGAATATCATGAATCCGGTAACAGGGGCGCACAGGTGGGCGGAAGGATGGTGCCGGAAAAGATGGTTTAAGCGTTTATAGTTGATTGTTAGTGATTTTGAATTCGCAGGAAAAAAACTAATTTATCTTCACTATATAAAACGGAATTAATTCAGCTTCCCTTGTAGCAGGATTAATAAATTTAAAAGTTAGTTTGGTTACCGGAAAACCCTTCCCGGTGAAAACGATCGTTCCCGGCTTTTTTTTAGCCAGTTCCAAATAATCTTTTTGTGAAGTAAGTACATAACTACCCGGAGATAATTGCTCCGTATCACTGATTGTCTTAAAAAAATAATCCCCATAAAAATAAATTGAATTTCTTGTTTTTATCACGTCTCCATAGAAGAATACATTTTGTTTGGGTAATTTATTATCATTGATAAATTTTGCCGCTATATTGCCCGTTTGGCATTGTAATAAAGCAGGATAAAAGGCAGTATTTAAAAAAACATTTAAACCTACGGTGGTAAACAGGCAAATGGCTAAAAGCTTCGGGACAGTCAAACGTTTAGAAAAAACCAATAAAATAAATACTGCAAAGCAACAAGCTGCAAGAATTCCGACGTAAGGCGGAATGTTTTTAAAAGGAAGGGTTATTAACAATATCAGCATTATCCACAATAATGCAAAAATGAAGGAATGCATAACGAACAAAGGCTTTTTCCAGTTTCTCCATTGATTGGAGTATAATAACCTATATAAAAAGTTAGCCGTGATAATTGCAGCCAGCGGAAAAACAACAAAAATATAGTGGGGCAATTGCACTTTGCTACTGCCCAGGGCCAGGTAAGTGAATATAAATCCGCAAAGGGTTATGTATTCTTCGTTATCAGCAACAATGAACCGTTTCTGAATAAGGGTTTTTACGGCTGATACCAAACCGATAAGCAAAAATAATATCCAGGGTAAGAAACTCCAAAGCATGTTTTGTAACTGGAAAAATATTGAGGCATTTTCCCTATGTGTATTTTCGCCTGTTATACGACCAAAGCTCTGCGTCCAATAAAAAAAACGTAAGCCGGAATCAATCTTTTTTCCTGCTACGATTTTACCGGGATGCAGGTCAAATTGCTGGTATAATCCAATGCTCATTGGGATTAACAGCACTGCTATAACCAGGAGCAACGGAAGGTATTGCCATTTTACAAACGCTGACCAGTTTCTCCTGAGTATAAAATGGGGAACAAATGCAAATACCGGGATCATCAGCGCCAGCGGGCCCTTGGTCATCATGCCGCCTGCGATGGTGACGGCGGCAAGCAATAAATTTTTCCACTTATTGTACTGGTACCATTCTGCCAGTTGCCAGATACTGCAGGCTACCCATCCCATCAGCATGGTATCGGTTCTTACATCATGATTGATTAAAAACATGGCCTGGCAGGATGCCAGCACTAATGCGCTTAGTAATGCAATTTCTTTTTTATAGAATAGTAACGCTAACCTGTAAGTACTGTAAATTGCCAATAATGAAAATAAAAAAGATGGCAGGCGATATGCCCAGTCGTGAATTCCAAATACATACAAAGCGGCGCTGCTCAGCCAGAAAAGCATGGGTGGTTTATCTAAGTAGTCATTTCCCAGGTCGTACAGTTGAAGGTAGTTCCCCTGCAATAACATCTCCCTGCTCATGGAAGCGTATTGCGTAGCATCGACATCCATCAAAGGAACGCAGAATATCCCCAGTAAATAGGTAACCACGCAGAGGCCTGCAACTTGTAATACTGACTGTTTTTTCATATATCCCTTATGCGATCTGTTTTAGGAACACCTGATGGGAGACTTATTTTTCTATTGAAAACCAAAGAAGTGAAATACCCGATGCTGCTTCCAAGCAAAGCTCCGCAGATAACATCAGACGGGTAGTGCACACCAATATATACCTGCCCGTAGCTGATGGTGGCTGCCCACAAAAAAAAACAGTACCCCCAGTTTTTGAAATAAGGCTTCAGGGTATAATAGATGAAAAAAGCCAGGCCAAAATGATTGGTGGCGTGTGATGAAGTAAAGCTCCGGCTATCAGAACAATAATTCAGGAGCAAACGAATGTGGTCTGCCAGGAGTGTATCGTGGCAGGGTCGGGGCCTGTTTACAAGGGGTTTTAAAACGTGACTGCTGATTTGATCTGTGAGGGCAACTGTAACCAGTAAACCAATTATCCAGGGCCATGCTTTGTTTCCGAAATTTACCAGGACAAATATCAGTAAAAATATATACAGGGGGGCCCAGGTAATGCCTTCTCTCCATAACGGAAAAACATTGTCAAGATAAGTATTTGTCCAGTCTTGATTGATTTTGGTAAACAACCATCTGTCCCAATTTTTTAGCGTAGCCAGCATAGGTATTTAAAAGATATTTGATGTAAAATAGTGCGACATGGTGTGGCGAAATTACTGCTTAATATTTTTATTTATAATTCTACGTTTTTTATTTTAGTTAACCGGTAACCAATTGAAAAAGCTGTATTGAAGGGTATGGACAAGCAGATAAATCTACCTTCCCCGCCCCTATGGTCTTTCAGTGCTTATCAATAAAGCCATCCATTGGAGGAGAATTCCGCCCGTTGCCAATAAGGATACTATTTTTTAATTATCAAATGGCGCTATTTTTAGTGGCGCAGGCAGCAGGGACCAAAATAACCCGCATATATTCAACTATCCTTATTAATTTAGAGGCTTTACACTAACTAAGGAAAACGGTTACAGTCATGCTCATTCGATGGAAATTCCCCAAAACAATCCAATGGATAATTAAATTATTTATTATCTACCTTTCTATTTTTGGCGCTTTCCGGATAGCTACCTTACTCTTTTTTAAGCCGGCAAGCATTACTGTTGCTTCTTTATTCTCCTCATTTTGGCTGGGCTTGCAGTATGATCTTCGCTGGATAGCACTGATCTTGCTACCAATCGCCTGTTTTTCTTTGTTCCCGAGATTTTCTCCTTTTTATTCAGAACGATGCAAAAAGGTGTGGGCTATTTACCTTGCAATAATAACCTTACTGTTATTATTTTTCTTTGGCGCCGATTTTGGCCATTTTGCATATGTTAATACAAGATTAAATGCAAGTGCCTTAAACTTTGCGGAAGATGCGAAAACATCTTTTGAAATGTTATGGCAAAGCTATCCAATGGTTTGGATACTTGCCGGTTTATTGGGAACCTTGGTCATGATGACATGGATCTTTAGAAAAACGCATGTGAGCGTGGAAGAACAAAATATCAATGTACATAAATTCTCCTACCGGCGTATATGGCACACCACCACCATCGTTTTATTAGGATGGTTTGTTTTTGGTTTTTTATCATTTACCCCTTTGCGCTGGAGTGATGCGTTTAAGCTGAATGATAATTTTAAAAGCTACCTGGCGCTGAACCCCTTTCAAAATTTTTTCACAACGCTTCGTTTTCGTAACCCCGTTTTTAGTGAAGATAAAGCGAAAACGCATTACGATGCCATCAGTGATTTTCTGCAATTAGACAAAAAGAATACGAGGGCGAATATTTATGAACGTATCGTGCATCCGGGTAGTAATGCATTGGAAAGTAAGCCAAATATTGTATTGATAATTTGC
Organism: Ferruginibacter sp.; assembly: GCA_014379625.1. Classification (GTDB taxonomy): domain Bacteria; phylum Bacteroidota; class Bacteroidia; order Chitinophagales; family Chitinophagaceae; genus Ferruginibacter. The sequence goes on from JACMLJ010000069.1 coordinate 6,837, forward strand.
GAGAGTTTCAGTATGTATAAAAGTACCATGAGTGGCAACCCGCTCAACAGTACGCCATTTTTTAATAAGCTTACCAAAGACGGCATTTTTTTTGACCGGTGTTTTTCGCCAACCTTTGGAACCGCCAGGGGAGTATTCGCCATACTAACGGGTATCCCGGATGTCCAGTTGTCGAAATTCAGCACACGTAATCTCCAATCGCTCAATCAGTATACCATTATCAATAGTTTTGACGGATACAGTAAAATGTATTTTATAGGGGGCAGCAGTGACTTTAATAATTTTCGCGGACTGATAAATAACATCAATGATGTTCAGATATATGAGGAGGGGAAATTCACTTCTCCCAGGTTAAACGTGTGGGGGATCAGCGATAAAAATTTGTTTTTGGAAGCTGACAAAGTGATGAAGCAACAAACAAAACCTTTTTTTACGATTATTCAAACTTCCGATAATCACCGGCCCTATTCCATACCGCCCGATGACAAGGATTTTGTGCCGCGAACAGTAAATATTAATGAACTGAAAAAATATGGTTTTGAATCACAGGAAGAGTTTAATGCTTTTTGCTACACGGATTTTTGCTACAGCAGGTTTATGGAAGCTGCGCGCAGATCACCTTATTTTGATAATACTATTTTTGTTTTTGTGGGTGACCATGGAGTGGAGGGAAATGCCGGCGCTGTATATCCTGAAGCCTGGACCGGGCAGCGGCTGAATGATGAACATGTGCCTCTATTATTTTATGCACCCGCACTTTTAATACCACAAAAAAGGCAGGAGACAGTTTCACAGATAGATGTTTTGCCTACGGTGGCAAATATGGTAAGCCAGCCTTATATGAATAAAACGCTGGGAAGAAATTTACTCAGTAAAGGTGGAAAAGAAGAAGCTGCTTTTATAATACATCATGATGAAGGGAAAATAGGTTTGGTAAATAATGATTATTATTTTTCAAAAAATTTATGGATAATAAAAGAGGAACTGGTGCCTATACGTAGTGGCTTACCCGGGTTAACTGCCAGCCAAACCGATTCGGTAAAGCGCAAACTTTCCGGACTGACTTCCGCAATTTATGAAACCGCTAAATGGATGCTGGTGAATAACCATGGGAGATAGGAGTAGGCAACAGGCAAAAAGCAAAAGGGAATAGGGAAAAGGGGAAAAGGGTAGGAGTCTTTCTTTAACTAATTGGGTTAATCAACTGATTTAACACAATTATTGAATATTGCCCCCGGTTTTTACCTTGTGTTTTTTGTAGCTATTACAATCAATCTCGGCGATTTCTTTACATCATAATTCCCAAAATTATAATCCCCGAATACTTCCTGTATCTGTAATCCCTGGTAGGCAAACATTTCTGTGAAATCGCCCAATGAAAACTTAGCCACTTTTTCGGTGTATATCAATGGCTCCTCCAGGGCATCATCTTCCACTACGATCTTTTTATAAAAATGTGTTTCATCAAACCACTTTGTGATGAAATAATTTACCCCCTCGATTTCCTTATCAAACCGGTGTACCAGGTGATCTTCGGCATAATGTACATTCAGGTAATCCAGTACAAAACAACCCTTGCTTTGGAGAGATTGGGCAATCGTACGGATAGCATTATCATGTTCCCTGGCGGTTTTAAAATAACCAAAACTGGTAAAAAAATTAAAGGCGTAATCAAAATAATTTATCCAGAAAGGCAGGCGCATATCATGCCGGTAGAAATGGAGGTTGCTTGTTTCAAATTTCAGGGCTTCTTCAATACTGTCTTCACTCAGGTCGATACCGGTAACATCAAATCCTTTTTGTGCAAGGTGTATGGAATGCCTTCCTTTTCCGCATGCAACATCCAGTATTTTCGCCTGCTTTGCCGGATGCAGGTCATCAACCAGTTTGTCAATAAATGCTGCCGCTTCCGCAACATCCCTGTTAAAGTAAAGCTGGTGGTAATAGGGTGAGTTGAACCAATCTTTAAACCAGGGCTGGGCTTGCATATTTTAACGTTGGGATGTTAACCAAAAAATTTGATGAGCAATGCGGCAATAGCATATATAACGGTTACTAGAAAAATACCCTTCGCTGTTTTATCGATCCTCGCATTTACATATAAAGTAAACAACAGGGCATTCGCAAAAAGAGAAACACTGATCCAGGCAGTTATAAGGTTATGGTTGAATGTCATCCACTGGTACATTTCTTTCAGCGAGAACCTTTCATACTTAACCAGTTTAAAAATGGCGAAACCAATTACTGGCCCGATTAAACCCAGCACCGTACCCAGCCAAAAATTATCCTTTTTAAATATCATTTTATCTTCCAGTTTTTTTCTAATTGCAGTTTCAATGTATAATTGGTTAAGTCAAACTGAACAGGAACCACGCTTACATAATTATTATCCAGCGCCCAAACATCAGTATCTGTTCCTTTATCAAAATTTACAAAGGCGCCGGTGAGCCAATAGTATTTTTTCCCGTGTGGATCTTTGCGTTCCTTAAAATCTTCCCTGTATTTGGCATAGGCCTGCCTGCAAATTTTAATGCCCATGATTAATTCCATGGGTATGGAGGGGATGTTTACATTAAGCAAAAGGTGTTTATCCATTTTTTTTTGCAGGAGGCTACTTACAATCTTCCTTACATAATGCCTGGCCGGTTCAAAATCGGCTTCGTAGTTATAATTCAACAGGGAGAACCCGATGCTGGGTATGCCTTCTATGGAAGCTTCCATGGCCGCGCTCATGGTACCACTATAAATTACATTGATAGAATGGTTTGCCCCATGATTGATACCACTCAGGCATAAATCGGGTTTCCGGTGCAATATTTTATCTACCGCCAGTTTTACGCAGTCTACGGGGGTGCCACTTGTTTGCCAGGATTCTATCCCTTCAAACATTTCAATCTTATTCATTCTCAGTGGCTGGCCAATCGTAATGGCATGCCCCATGCCACTTTGTGGCTTATCGGGAGCCACCACAATTATTTTACCCAAATCCCTCACAGCTTCCACTAAATTACGTATACCCGGGGCTGTGATGCCATCATCGTTAGTAATTAAAATGGTGGGTACTACAGAAGCCTTCGCCATAATGGTTGTTAATTTTAATGTCAAATATACTATCCACTCAATTAAACCACCTGAAATATGGTTTTGTTATAGCTTCCCTGAAAGGCCAGGGGATTGAAACCAATATCAATATAATGGCTATGCCGAAAAAAATAAGCATGCGTTTGTGTTTGGCTGCATCTGTACCGGCTCTTTTTACAGAAGCCCTTCCTACGTGTACGAGTATCCATGCCAATATCATCAGGCTCATATGTTCCATTGTAAAGAAACGGTTATAAGGGTCCTTCATATTATTCCCCAGATCTTTTAGGCGGTCAAACCATGCATTGCTGAAATACAATATCAATCCAAGCAGCAACTGGATGTCACAAAAGATCATAAATAATAAATTACTGCGGTTATCACCCGCGCTATATTTTCTTTTACCGAAAACTCCGGTCATCGCATTGACCAGGGTTAATAGTCCAAATAATAAAACGCCCCAGCGCAACAGGTTGTGCAATACCAATACTATTTGCATGTCAAATTATTTTGTACAAAAATAAGGGCTATCAAATTCATGTGTACATATTTATTAAGCCGGTTAAAAAAAATAAATAATAAAAAAAAAAATGCTTAAAAATTTGGATTAGCTAAAAATATTAGTATATTTGTACTAATCAAATTAGTTAGTTTATGTCACAGGCGGGACAAAATCTTAAGTATCTGCGGAAACTTCGCGGATGGACACAGGAAGAATTTGCTGTTAAACTCGGAATTAAACGCTCCCTGGTAGGCGCTTATGAAGAGGAAAGGGCGGATCCCCGGTTGGAAGCGCTTGAAATAGTAGGGGATATTTTTAAGTTAAGCTTAGACGAATTGTTATTGAAAGACCTGAGTAATACCGGAAATAACTTTCTTGCAAAACGAAGGCAGCAAAAAATGATGACTGCAGACAGGAATATCATTCATTTTGTTCCAGTGAAAGCCGCAGCAGGGTACCTTGCTGGTTATGCCGACAGCGAATTTATTGACGAACTGAATACATTTACCCTGCCGATGCTTGCGGGTGGCAATTACCGGGCTTTCGAAATAATTGGCGATAGTATGATGCCTACGCCGAGCGGAAGTATTATTGTGGGGGAAAAAATTGACAAGACAGAAGATGTAAAGAATGACCAGGCCTATATAGTGGTTAGCAGGAATGAGGGTATTGTGTACAAAAGGATCGTCAAGAATAACCGTTCAAAAAACAAACTGACATTGGTAAGTGATAACCCGCAGTACCAGCCTTACCAGGTAAATGCAGAAGATGTGGTAGAACTGTGGCAGGCGCAGATGGTGATTAGTAAGGTTAGTGCCCTGCAACGCTGGGATATGAATTCGCTGGCAAGCATGGTTAATAATTTACAAAACCAGGTAACTACATTGAAGAAGAAAATGAATTAACGTCATTGTGCGGTGCAGGGGTAAAAATTAATTTTTAAGTTTGGGTCACTGTATGAACCGCGGGGCGGATTTCATTTCGTGAAGGGAAGGCGATGCTAAGAGGTTGTTGTAAAACCTGGCCGCACAAATGGTGATTAATTAAGTATAATACCCTCCCATAAAACCGGATTTCTTTGGTTTGAAACTGAAAGGATAAACAGTGATCAATAAAGTGAGTACCCGGCAACCGCCGCGGATGTAAATTCAACTGCAAGCAAGGTAAATAACTATAAAGCGGTAACTACGTTGAAAAGGAAAATGAATTACCAGGCATTGGCAGGTTGGTTCGGAGAGTAATAATATTTTTGGGAGACTTAAGGTGAATAATGCATTTTCCGGCACCTGTCCTTACTCTGATATAGTTGCCAGATTTCAGGCTTAAGAAATCCTGGTCTGCATGATGCAGGCAGGTTTCGATTACTTGTGCTTCGGGGGGAAAAATGAATTCGCTAATCCCGAAAGTAAAGTATAGTAGTCGTATTGAAGCAGCGGGTGTGAGATCCACCAAGTCATTGAAGCAAAAGCAAATCATCGAGGGAAAAGCAAATCATTGAAGGAAAAGCAAGTCATTGAAGGGTAAGCAAATCATTGAAGGATAAGTATATCATTGAAAGATAAGTATATCATTGAAGGGTAAGCAAATCATTGAAGGATAAGTATATCATTGAAAGGTAGGAATATCATTGAAAGATAAGTATATCATTGAAGGGTAAGCAAATCATTGAAGGGTAAGCAAATCATTGAAGGATAAGTATATCATTGAAAGATGGGAATATCATTGAAAGATAAGAATATCATTGAAGGGTACATATATCATTGAAGGAATAATTTTTTTGGTTCATAGAAAGTACAGGTATACTGAAGGGAACTGTATTATTTGTGCAGAAAAACATAGAATACCGGGGGTAAATTTTCATAATTTTCAGATTCAGATACATCACATAAACAACTAAAAACACACAATTATGATCAAGTTACAAATCATCGGCAATCTTGGTAAAGATTGCATCGTAAAAGAAGTTAATGGAAAAAATGTAATTAATTTCAGCGTGGTGCATTCAGAGCGCTACAAAGATATCCAGGGAAATCAAAAAGAAAGGGCAACCTGGGTAGAATGTGCCTATTGGACCGATAAAACTGGAGTGGTACCATACCTTACTAAGGGCAAAACAGTTTATGCTGAAGGATATCCCGAAGCGGATGCATATATGAATAAAGATAACCTGCCTTCTGGTACATTGCGGATGAGGGTAATGAGCCTTCAATTGGTTGGGGGTACGGGCGGAGAAAATTCCAGTCAGAGTTCCGCAACTAATTCAACTTCATCTTATTCTGCCCCGGCTGCGGCCGCTTCGCCGGTTATGTCAACACCGGTAGCTGATGATTTACCGTTTTAGTTGTTCTTTCACTGATGACATTGATATCAGGCTGCGATGCAAATTTTTTGCATCGCTTTTTTATGGTTTTATTATTTGTTACTTTCGGGTGGAAGTTGGGGTACAACTACGATAACCCTTTTTATAAATGCTTTCTGATACTCTGCCAGTTATCACTTGATTTTTCTTAGGCGTTAGTTTTACTGAAATGTTTTGTCAAACTGGTAAGGGGCATCCGCCCTTGGTTATCCAGTCTCCGCGTTATCTGCAAATTTACTTTAACAATTCTTTACACTCTAAACGCTCTCTCTTAGCGTTTACACCGCCATATTGCAATATTGTTGGTACAATAATCGTATAATGACAGAAACAATTACTTTTGCCCTAAATCACATAATCAATGTTTGATATTTTATTACAGGTAGATTCACTTGCCACCGCAGCAAATACTACAGGAAAGGTAGAATCCGTTTGGAGTTTATTGGGCAAGGGTGGTCCGTTAATGATACCGCTGGGCATTTTATTTGCTTTAGCGGTTTTCTTTTTTATAGAAAGATTGCTTGCAGTAAATAAAGCTGGTAAGATTGATGAGAATTTCATGCGGATCATTCGCGACCACATTATTACCGGCAATGTAACTGCAGCCAGAAGTTTGGCGAAAAATACGGATAATCCGGTTGCAAGAATGATTGATAAAGGCATTCAGCGTATTGGCAAACCTATTGATGCCATCGAAAAGAGTATGGATAATGTAGGTAAGCTTGAAATGTACAAAATGGAAAAGAACCTGTCCATTTTATCGGTTATATCCCGTATCGCCCCCTTGTTTGGTTTTGTAGGTACCATTGTGGGGTTGGTATTGTTGCTGAAAGAATTTGCGACTATCAGCAATCCATCCGTGAGCCAGATCGCAGATGCGATGTATATAAAACTAATTACCAGCGCTAGCGGATTGATCATAGGTATGTTGGCCTACCTGGGTTACAGTTATCTTGATACACAAATAAACCGCACCGCCAACAGGATGGAATCGGCGAGCAGCGATTTTATCGATATTTTACAAGAACCGCATAAATAATTAATAATTAATAATTAAAAATTAAGAATGATGAATGTGCTCTTAGAATTTGTTGCATTTAACTAAATTCTTTATTTTTTAATTTTTAACCCGAGCTTTGAACTATAAAGGATAAATATTGATCCTTCCATCTAAAACAATTTTTACTGTTTATTTCTTAATTTTTAAATCCAACATGGGCCTTCGAAGAAATAAATTAAGAGAAAGTCATGATGAAGTGGATACCGGCCCGCTCAATGACATTTTATTTATCCTGCTGATGTTTTTTTTAATGATCTCAACACTGGCCAATCCGAATGTTATAAAGATGAGTGTGCCCCGGGCAAAGAGTGATACTAAAACAAAGCAAAGCGTGGTAGTAAGTGTGGACAAAAATAAAAACGTTTATGTTGGCTCAAAGCGGGTTGATATGGACTCACTGGAATCAGCTTTAGCAAAATATATCAATAAGGGCGACAGTATAAAACCCGCCGTGGTGATAAATGCTGATTCTTCATCCCAGTGGGGAGAAATTGTAAGGGTGATGAAGGTTGCCCGGCGTTTGGGCGCCTCTACCTCTGCAACCGTTTCTGGAAATGAGTAGGGAGCTATCACGTTGATGTTATCAACCCTCCTTATATTTAAAATGCCATTCCATATACGGAGTGCCGTTTATCACTTCAATCCCTTTTGTATACCGGCCTTTTTACATTCTGGAGACGCATAGATACTTTGCTCCTGGTAATACTTGCGAACCAAATGCGCAAGGTATTGTTTGTAGGATATTATTTGCCGGCCAAATGCTACAAGCAATCTGGAGATGCAAATAATAACTTCTATATATCCCCTTTCAATTTCTAATTGGCAATCTTTTTTACCAGCACTGGGGTTGCGGGCTTTGTAATATCATACAATATAATACCGTCCTGAACAAAACAAATCAGCAGGCCGTCATAGGGTATCACATCAACAAAATTGCCATCGGTTTTAATAGAAATAAGGTTGGGTAAAAAAGGGCTTTTTACATTAAACACTTTTAACCCCGCATTGCCGCAACATACATATAAAATACTATCCTGCAGCCCCAGGCCAACAGGGTCGGGCAACTCCACTGTTTTTTTAAGCACAGGTTTGGTAATACTATTAATGTCGTATACATAAAGCCCGCTTACGGCAGGACCACAACCACTGCTTTTTAGTGTTACAAAACTTACCGAATCGTTTGCCACTACCGGATCGCAACTTCTTGCATGCCTGGCTTCACCAATTAGCAGTGGTTTTGCAGGCGTATCAATTGAATAAATGAAAAGGCCCGTTTGGGTGCCAAGAAACAAATATTTATTATAAGGATAGATGGTTTCTATATTCATACCTACCGGGGAGGTGTAAACTTTTTCTGGTTTAGCCGGATTATTTAAGCTATAGGCGTACAAGTAATTATTATCAACTGCATAGAGGAAACTGCCCGCAATGGTAAACCGTGTAAGCGAACCGCCCTTGCCCGCGGATGCGCTGGAACTTGTGGCTTCCTTGGTACAGGAATAAAACATGGCGCAAATGGAAATGACCAGGATCGTTACAAATGCCGTTAATCTCATTTTCATATCAGTAATTTTAAACAGGTAATTAATTTTTATAACAATCGCTGTAGATAGAATCTTTTACCCAGCCTATCACCACACTGTCTGTACGGGGACAGGTAAAGTAACCCTTCTCTTCGGGCTGCACAAATGGGTAGTTGAACCTGAATTGAGGAAAAGCGTTTGGTATCCGGCTTACTTCGCGCAGGTTGGCAGGGTTAGCAATATCCAATGTTACGAGATCTGCAAAACTATTGGCGTACAAATACGCTCCTCTTATTGAGATTTGTTCACATCCGTTTACGGTTATAAAGCCAATACGATCAGCTTTTGCAGGATCGGCATTGTCGATGACATGAATGCCTCTGCCTACGTCTATCTGGAAAATAAATTTTCCGAATGCATAAATATTACCTGCCTTCTTAAGCGGTTGCTTTTGAGCGGTGTATATAATTTGTTTAGCAATGTTTTCAGCTGCATAAACAGGTTTACTTCCCCAAACTTTTTGCAGGGGCGCCTGGTTGGGATAATTTTTTTTAAAGGGTTCCCAACAGGAATAAAGAAAGATGACGGCAAAAAACAGGAGTACGTATTTCATAAAAGCAGTGTTTACTTCTTAAGAGATATTTTTATTTTGTAATGCTGCTTTGGCTGGTAGCTATTTTAGAATTATAATTAGTGTAAGAGACTTCTGTATAGCGAAACCTTGTTTAACATTCTAAATCCTGAAATGTACTGGCAACTGCTATCAACATTCTTTCTTTTCCAGGTATATCTTTCTTAATTTCCACAGTATAAAATTGTTCAAAAACCTGCATTGTCTCTTTTGCAAAATCTTCATGTATTTCTACATAAATTTTACCATAACACTTCAGGTGTTTTTTCCCAAAATCAGCAATCTTTTCATAAAATAATAATGGTGTATTGTCAGGAACAAACAAAGCAGTAGGCGGTTCAAAATCTGCTACATTTTTATCTAATTTTTCTTTTTCATTTAACGGGATGTAGGGAGGATTGCTAATGATTACATCAAACACAGGTAGGTGTTGCCAACCGGCGTCATCTAAAAAATCTATCTCTAAAAACCGGATATCAACCTGTTGACTGATTGCATTTTCTTTAGCAACAGATAAAGCCTCCGTGCTTATATCAATCGCATACATTATTGTATCCGGTAAGTGTTTTTTTATTGCAATGGCAATGCATCCGCTCCCCGTTCCAATATCAAGTGCTAACAGGGGGCCACTTGCATTTGTTATCTTTGTGCCTGTTAACAAACCCGCATTGCTTTTTGCTGATTGCTGATTACCGGTTCCCTTCTGCAAGTCATTCAACAATAACTGAACCAGTTCCTCTGTTTCCGGTCTTGGTATCAGTACCTGTTCATTCACCATTAGCTTCATCTTGTAAAACCAGGCTTCTCCCAATACATATTGCACCGGCTTGTGCTGGAGTAATGCTTCGATACAATTATCTAATTGCATTAAGCCGGAAGGAACTACAATTTGACCAGGGTTCTTAATAATATCAGCTCTTTGTAAACCGGCAATACTTTCAAATACCCAATCCGTTATTACAGCCGCTTCATTTTTACTGTAAATTAGCTGGAGTTTTTCTAAATATCCCCTGTATATTTCTTTAATGGTCATTAAAGCAAACATAGTTTATTTTTCTATTCTTACTTTTGCAGCTTGATCGCTCATGAAATATATATGCACCGTTGTATTGAACTGGCAAAGCTGGGAGCAGGTGCCGTGGCGCCCAATCCAATGGTTGGTGCGGTATTGGTCTGTGATGATTGTATCATTGGAGAAGGTTATCACAGGCAGTACGGACAGGCGCACGCCGAGGTGAATTGCATAAATAATGTAAGCGAAGCAAATAAACACCTCGTTGAAAAGTCAACATTATATGTTTCATTAGAACCTTGCTCCCACTTTGGTAAAACCCCTCCATGCGCGGATCTTATCATCCAAAAAAATATCCCATCCGTAGTAATAGCCTGCAGGGATAGCTTTCAGCAGGTGGATGGCAGGGGGATACAAAAATTACAGGCTGCAGGGGTAAAAGTGATTACCCCGGTTTTGGAGAGAGAAGCATTGGAGTTCAATAGACGTTTTTTTACTTTTCATAATCAACACAGGCCCTATGTGATTTTAAAATGGGCGCAAACAGCAAATGGAAAGATCGCCAACGGCGATTACTCCCGCCTGTTTATCAGCAATGCATTAACCAACCGGGCAGTGCACCACTGGAGAAGCAACGAAGCTTCAATTTTAATAGGAACCACCACAGCATTAAACGATGATCCGGTATTGACCACCCGGTTGTGGCCAGGCAGCAACCCGGTTCGATTGGTAATAGACAAAGCATTAAAACTCCCTCCATCGTTGCATTTATTTGATGGAACCGTAAAGACGATTGTATTTAATACCATTCAACAGGAAGATAAGGGCCAGGTACTGCTCTATAAAATTTCAGGTGGCAAAAGTTTTATAGCACAAATTATGGAAGCACTTTATCAGTTAAACATTCAAAGCGTGTTAGTGGAAGGGGGAGCCAAATTACTACAATCATTCATTGATGAAAATTATTGGGACGAAGCAAGGGTTATAACAAATCCGGATTTAATAATTGATGCAGGTATCCCGGCCCCGTTGCTTGTGAATGCTGAGCAGGTATCCGGCGAAAAAATATTGACCGATACCATTCATTATTACAAAAATCGTTACTCCGGGCACAATCGTTTCTGAACAGCTATGAGTGAATTAGAATTTTATAAAACAATCGAACAACCGGCCCGGGCGGAATACAAAGACCGGGGAAGCAAGTTTATTGCATTCGCATATCCGGTTGAAACGGCAGACGGTTTTAAAAAGCATTTATTGAGGGTAAAAAAAGAACATTCCAAAGCCGCTCATCATTGCTTTGCATACCGTATTGGTACCGATGGAAATAGTTTCCGGGTAAGCGATGATGGGGAACCTTCCGGAACTGCGGGCAAACCTATACTCGGGCAGATAGATAGTAAAGGAGTTACCAATCTTACTGTAATCGTTGTACGATATTTTGGCGGTTCGTTATTGGGTGTTCCGGGTTTAATTAATGCCTATAAAACGGTGACCAGCCTGGTATTGCAGGTAACTCCCATTGTTCCAAAACAAATAGAAGTAAAATACCATGTCCATTTTGACTACACCCAAATGAATGAAATAATGATGGTAATGAAGCAATGTAATTGTACCATCCTTACACAGGAGCTCCAATTGTTTTGCAATGTTACCGTCGGTATACCAAAAAGCCGTGTTACCGAGACCTTGTACCGGCTAAAAGAATTACAAAATGTGGAGACAAAAAAACTTGATTAGCCGGTTGTATTTTTGTAA
>JACMLJ010000070.1 GCA_014379625.1 Ferruginibacter sp.
ATGGGTAGAAAGAATTAATGATGATTCAATTCGTCCCATAGGGACGATATGTAAAATCGGTTTTTAGATATTTGTATTGGCTATGATTGTAAGAAGAAGAGTTAATCACATATCGTTCCTAAGGACCGAAAATGCATAACCTTTTTCATTGCTACCGATATACCGTTTCTACGGAACGAAAAAGGAAAAATAGCTTAACTAATTGACATTGTATGTGGAGTAATGGGATGTGAAGGATAAGGGCTTAGTCATACTGACGTTCCAATTAAATTGTTCTTAAAAAACAAAACACAATGAAAAAATTATTCATCATCTCAATTGCATTGTTTTCATTGTTGCAATCCGCTATAGCACAACAAAATCCATACTCACAGCAAATGGCGCAAACCGCCATGAATTTGTGGAAAGACTCTTTCTCCATGAATGGGAAACCTGCACGCTGGAGTTACGACCAGGGCGTAATTTTAAAAGGGATTGAAGCTATCTGGAAATTGTACGGAGATGCAAAATATTTCAATTACATCCAGCATAGCATGGATCATTATGTGCGGGAAGATGGAACAATAAAGGATTATAAAAAGGATGAGTTTAATATCGATCACCTGAATAACGGTAAGGTGGTAATGTTCCTGTACAATTATACCTGGAAACCAAAATATAAAAAGGCCATAGAGCTAATGCGCAGCCAGTTGAATGATCATCCCAGGACGAAGGAAGGTAGTTTCTGGCACAAGAAAATTTACCCCTGGCAGGTATGGCTGGATGGCTTGTATATGGGTCAGCCATTTTATGCGGAGTATGCAAAAAATTACCACCAGGATACCGCTTTTGATGATATTGCCCGGCAATTTATATTAGTTGAACGGCACACGCGTGACTCAAAAACCGGTTTGCTATACCATGGCTGGGATGAAAGCAGGGAACAGCAATGGGCCAATAAAAAAACCGGTAACTCCCCGCATTTTTGGGCGCGTGCGCTTGGCTGGTACGGGGTAGCTCTAGTAGATGCGTTGGATTATTTTCCACCCCATCATCCCGGAAGGGATTCCATCATTGGTATCCTAAACCGGTTTGTAAAAGCGGTTACCAGCGTGCAGGATGCCAAATCCGGCGTATGGTACGATATTGTTGACCTGCCCAATCGCTCAAAAAATTATAAAGAAGCATCGGCTTCCTCCATGTTGGTGTACACCCTCGCAAAAGCGGTTCGTAACGGTTATATTCCCGCAGGCTATTTGCAAAATGCAAAAAAAGGGTATGACGGTATCATCAAAGAATTTATTAAAGTAGATAGCGATGGCCAAACTAACCTGGAAGGCACGGTGTCTGTATCCGGCCTGGGTGGCAAGCCATACCGGGATGGTAGTTTTGACTATTATATGAGTGAAAAGGTAGTGGTGAACGACCCCAAGGGAATAGGCGCGTTTATTATGTGCAGTGTAGAAATGGAAATGGCTGCATTGCCCAAGCCCGGGAAAGGAAAACAGGTATTATTGGATGCATGGTTCAACAATGAGTGGCGAAAAGACCTCTACGGTTTTAATGCGCGTCGCCACTATACCTGGGATGATACAGAACATGGCGGAATCAGTTTGCTGGGCAGTATATGGCAAAGTTATGGCGCCGGCATGGCCACTTTGGAAAAAGCTCCAACGGCCGCAAATTTAAAGGGAAGCGCAGTTTATATTATTGTCGATCCCGATGGCCCGAAAGAAAATCCTGCGCCAAATTATGTAAATGAGACAGATGCAACTAATATCGCTGAATGGGTAAAAGCAGGCGGTGTACTATTATTGATGGGCAACGACTCGGCTAATTGCGACCTGCAACATTTTAACAAACTGGCCGGTAAATTTGGGATCAGTTTTTCAGACAAGAGCATTAACATGGTAAAAGGAAATGAATTTGAAACCGGTGCTGTAATGAACAATATCCCTAATCCTGTTTTTAAACAAACAAAAAAAATGTATTTAAAAGAGATCAGTGCGCTGGAAATAAAACCACCTGCCACAGCCTTGCTGAAAAAGGAGGGCAATATAATTTTCGCCACGGCTAAATTTGGTAAGGGAACTGTATTTGCGGTTGGTGATCCATGGTTATACAATGAGTACACCGACGGAAGGAAAATTCCCGCGGAGTATCAAAATTTTTCTGCTGCGAATGAATTGATGCAGTGGTTGTTAAAACAGGCCAAGTAGTGAATTGGGTTATCAGAGTAAATAAAGTAAATAGAGTTAATTCGACTAATTCTAATACTATTCACACCTCATCGCTCCGGCGGGGCGGGGGATTAAAAAATTAAATAAAAATATGCTATGTTACTTACCAGATTCAACCTCAAAAATGTAAACGCCGGCATTGTATCGGTTCCTGATGAAAGCCTGTTCGCTCTACCGGAAAAAGTATTGCAGTTTGGTACTGGTGTTTTACTCCGTGGCCTGCCTGATTATTTTATAGATAAAGCAAACCGACAGGGCATATTTAACGGGAGAATAGTTGTCGTAAAGTCAACAGATGGCGGGGATTCCGCAGCATTCGACAAGCAGGATGGATTGTATACATTATGCATGCGTGGGCTGGTGAACGGTCAATCCGTGGAGCAAAATGTAATATCTTCTGCTATTAGCCGGGTGTTATCAGCCGCCAAAGAATGGGGTACTATTTTGCAGTGCGCCCATAACCCGGATTTGACCATCGTTATTTCGAATACCACGGAAGTAGGGATTGAACTGGTAAATGAGGATATCCGCAATCATCCGCCGGTGTCCTTTCCTGGTAAACTGTTGTCATTTTTATATGAACGATATAAGGCCTTTGATGGCAGCGCAAACAGCGGAATGGTGATCGTACCTACTGAGTTGATTTCAGACAATGGGAGGAAATTAGAATCCATCGTACTGGAACTGGCGCACCTGAACGGGCTGGAGGAGAATTTTATCGAATGGCTCGAATTGAATAACCATTTTTGCAATTCATTGGTGGACAGGATTGTTCCCGGAAAACCAGCAGCAGCTATCAAAACAACACTGGAAGCGCAATTGGGATACCAGGATGATCTGCTGACCATGAGTGAAGTGTACAGCCTTTGGGCTATTGAAGGGGATGACCATATCAAAGAAGTATTATCGTTTGCGCCCACCGACAAGGGCATTGTAATTACGGATGATATCACCCTGTTTAAAGAACTGAAATTAAGGTTACTCAATGGTACGCATACACTTAGTTGCGGGGTGGCGTTTTTAGCCGGCTTTACTACAGTTAAGCAGGCCATGAATGATGCCGTTCTTTCTAATTTTATTAAGGAACTGATGCTGCATGAAATAGCCATGGCTATTCCTTATCCTATCCCCGCAAAGGATGCCGAAGAATTCTCGTTAAAAGTGCTTGACCGCTATAGCAATCCCAGCATTGAGCATCAATGGATAAGTATTACGCTGAATTATACCTCAAAATTAAAAATGCGGGTAGTGCAGGTTTTGCAACGCTATGCTGAGTTATACAAGGCTGTTCCGGAGAAATTAGCGATCGGATTTGCCGCATGGTTACTATTTATGAAGTCTGTCAAAATGGAAGGAAATGTTTATTTGGGAGAATTGAATGGAAATACTTATCCCATCAAAGATGAAATGGCTGGGTATTTCTTTAATCACTGGCAGAATTTATCCCCGGAAAATTTAGTGAAAACTGTATTGAGTGACGCATCTTTGTGGGATGTAGATCTCACATTGATCCCCGGCTTTGCAGAAAAAGTAACAGAAAAATTACAGGAAATAATGGAGCAGGGCATGATGGCAGTGGTTGGGAAGCAATAGGGAATAGGCAAAATGGTCAATAGGCAAAATGGTCAATGGGCAATGGTGAATGGGCAAAAGGCGAAGGGCAATCGGCAATGGGCAATACTAATTATTCACCATTCACCATTCACAATTCACAACTCACCATTCACCATTCACGATTCACCATTCACCATTCACCATTCACGATTCACCATTCACCATTCAATCGATTAAATCAATTATATGAAACAACAGGTTTTAAAAATTCATAGGAGTGACAATGTGCTGGTGGCCCTCACCAATTTATCAAAAGGAGATACCATTGTTTTTGAAGAGGAAAGCTATGTTTTGCAGGATGATATCAGTGCCAAGCATAAATTTTTTACAAACGATATGCAACCCGGTGATAAAGTGATTATGTATGGCGTGCTGGTAGGTACCGCCCAGTCCTTTATTCCAAAAGGGGGGTGGATGTCAACGGCTAATGTAAAACATGCGGTAGAACCCTATGCCTGGCGCAAGGTTGACTATCAGTGGACGGCTCCGGATATATCAAAATTTAAAGGCAGAACCTTCAATGGGTATCACCGTAGTAACGGAAAAGTGGGCACCGCCAATTACTGGTTATTTATACCCACGGTTTTTTGTGAGAACAGGAATATGGATGTGATAAAGGAAGCATTGTACAACGAACTGGGCTATGCCGTAACAGATAAATATAAACAATACACCCACCAGTTGATTGAAGCCTATCAGCACGGCGGGGATATCGAAGAAGTGACCCTGTATCAAACACCAGCTGCGGCAGCTACCACCCGGCCTTTTAAAAATGTAGATGGCATTAAATTTTTAAATCACCAGGGTGGTTGTGGTGGCACCAGGCAGGATGCTGCAATTTTAAGTAAACTACTGGCTGCCTATGCCAATCATCCCAACGTTGCCGGTATTACCTTACTAAGTTTAGGTTGCCAGAATTTACAAGTGCCCGATTTTATGAAGGATTTAAAAACACTCAACCCGGCCTTCGACAAACCCCTGCATATTTTTGAACAGCAGCAATCGCAAAGCGAGGAGCAACTGATAGCGGATGCCATCAAAAAAACATTTGAAGGATTGATCGAAATAAACAAGCTGCAAAGAGAACCTGCATCACTGGATCAGCTATGCATTGGCGTAAAATGTGGTGGCAGCGATGGGTTCAGCGGTATATCCGCTAATCCTGCCGTTGGGTACACCAGCGACCTGGTAGTGGCCCTGGGTGGTAAAATACTATTGGCCGAGTTCCCGGAATTGTGCGGGGCCGAGCAAAACATACTCGACCGTACAAAGGATGAAGCCGTCGCCGGCAAATTTGTTCATTTGATGCAGGCTTACAATGATGCGGCATTAAAAGTAGGTTCAGGTTTTCACATGAACCCCTCTCCCGGCAATATAAAGGATGGTTTAATAACAGATGCCATCAAAAGCACGGGGGCTGCCAAAAAGGGTGGCACTTCACCGGTAGTGGATGTGCTGGATTATACAGAACCTGCTACTAAACCTGGTTTAACTTTAGTGTGTACACCGGGTAATGATGTAGAAGCTACCACTGGTAAAGCGGCAAGCGGCGCCACTTTAATTTTATTCACTACCGGCCTTGGCACGCCTACCGGCAATCCTGTTTGTCCTACCATTAAAGTATCCACCAACAGTAACTTAACCAAACGCATGAACGATATTATTGATATCGATACGGGCCCGGTGATTGAAGGAGAAAAAACAATTGAACAAATGGGCGAAGATATCCTGGAATACTGCATCAAAGCCGCGAGCGGAGAAGTTATACCGAAAGCAGTATTGTTAAACCAGGATGATTTTATTCCATGGAAAAGGGGCGTGAGTTTGTAGCAGTTTCATAAAGATATCATCTCTGTGAAATTGAATATTTATAAAATCCATATCAAAAATAATCTTACATGAAAAAATTTATCGACGAAAATTTCTTATTGCAAAGCAACGCCGCAAGGGAACTTTACCACCAATTTGCTAAAGAAATGCCCATCATTGATTATCACAATCATTTACCCCCCGAACAAATTGCCAACGATATTAATTTTGACAACCTTACCCAGGCCTGGTTATATGGGGATCATTACAAATGGAGGGCTATGCGCAGCAATGGTGTAAATGAAAAATATTGCACCGGCGATGCTTCCGATTATGAAAAGTTTGAGCAATGGGCTGCCACTGTTCCTTATACGGTACGCAATCCCCTGTACCACTGGACGCACCTCGAATTGCAACGCTATTTTAATATTGATACAATCCTTTCACCCGAAACCGCAAAAGAGATTTATGAGGAATGTACCGCCAAATTAAGGACACCAGAATATTCGGTCAGGAATTTACTGCGTAAAATGAATGTGAAAGTCCTTTGTACCACAGACGATCCCACCGATACGCTCGAACACCATAAAAAAATTAAAGCCGATGGATTTGAGATCAAAGTATTGCCCGCTTTTCGCCCCGATAAAGCCATGAATGTTGATGATGTCGCTACTTTCAATGCCTACGTAAATAAACTGCAGGAAGTATCCGGCATTTTAATCGCATCATGGGATGACTATATGCTGGCGCTTAAAAGCCGTCATGATTTTTTTGGGGAAATGGGTTGTTGCATCAGCGATCATGGCCTGGAACAGGTATACGCGATGGATTACAATGAAGCGGAAATCAAAAATATATTCCGGAAACTAACTGACGGCGAATCCATCTCCCAGCCCGAAAACATGAAATTTAAATCGGCCATGCTGGTTAAATTCGCGGAATGGGACCATGAAAAGAACTGGGTGCAGCAATACCACCTGGGGGCCTTAAGAAATAACAACTCAAGGATGATGAAAACCCTTGGTGCCGATACCGGCTGGGATTCTATCGGTGATTTTTCGCAGGGTAAACAACTCTCAAAATTTTTAGACAGGCTGGATACCACTAATCAACTGGCAAAAACAATTTTGTATAATCTTAACCCGGCTGATAACGAACTGATAGCAACGATGATCGGAAATTTTAATGACGGAAGCATCGCGGGTAAGGTACAGTTTGGTTCTTCCTGGTGGTTTCTTGACCAGAAGGACGGGATGACTAAACAGATCAACGCCATCAGCAATATGGGACTTCTTTCTAAATTTGTAGGCATGCTCACCGACAGCCGGAGTTTTATGAGTTATCCCCGCCATGAATATTTCAGGAGGATATTATGCAATATTTTTGGGGAAGAAATGGAAAATGGTGAACTGCCGGATAATAAAGAATGGATCGGTAAAATAATCCGGGACATTTGCTACAATAACTCAAAAAATTATTTTCAGTGGTAAAATCCAAAGTGCTGTGTTTTGGCGAGTTGCTCTTACGAATTTCACCCGCTTCGCATATCGATATCGCCGATAAACAACCGATGCTTTTATACGTTGGCGGAGCTGAGGCAAACGTAGCTACCGCCCTGGCCGGATGGCAGGTGCCGGTAAAATACTGCACAGTTTTACCCGATAATTTCATGACCCGGCACATGCTGAATTACCTCGAATATAAAGGCATCTACACTTCGTCCGTTTTATTGTCGGGCAACCGCATTGGCGTATATTATCTTGAAAGGGGCGCCGACCTGAAAGGCAATATGGTGTACGACCGGGATCATTCCTCCTTTAGCGAACTGAAACGGGGGATGATTGACTGGGACAGGGTTTTTGCAGATGTGTGCTGGTTTAATTTTTCGGCTATCAGCCCGGCTTTAAACGAAAATGTGGCGGACGTATGCCTCGAGGCAGTGGAAGCGGCCTCCCGGAAAAACATTAAGATATCTGTTGATCTCAACCATCGTTCCCGGTTATGGAAGTATGGGAAAAAACCAATCGAAATAATGCCTGAACTGGTACAATACTGCGACCTGGTAATGGGTAATATCTGGAGTGCGAATATATTGCTCGGCACACCCGTTGATGAACATATACATGATAAAAGAAGCAGGCATGTGTATACAGACCATGCGGAAGAAACCTCCATCGAAATAATGAAACGGTTTCCAAAATGTACCGCCGTTGCCAACACTTTTAGGTTTGATGGCGACGCAAATCATATTTTATACTATACCAGTTTGTATACAGAAGGAACGCAGTTCAATTCGAATGAATATAGCTGCAAGGGCGTAGCAGACAGATCGGGCAGCGGGGATTGTTTTATGGCCGGCCTCATCTATGGTTTGTATAACAAACATGCCCCGGATGAATTGCTAAGCTATGCAACCGCCGCGGCTTTTGGAAAATTGCAGGAATATGGCGATGCAACCGGCCAGGATGTGCTAACCGTGTCTAAAATTGAAGCTGATAATTCTCACATGTGAATGATTCCCGCAAATTGACAGTAACCGACCGGCTGATAGTGATTAAAAGGAGCATCTTTTTGAGCAGGTGTTGAGGAAGTTTATTGGTAACCTGAATCTTTCAACCAATATTGAAATTTGAAATGAACAGGGTTATTTGGTTTTTCTTTTCGCCAAATCGTCAAAAATGATATCAAGCAACTCGTAAACATCTTCAGTTATAAATGAATAATGCCACCATTCTGTTTCCAATGCCTTAAACCCGTTTTTCTCCATATGGGTCCTTAACAATAAACGGTTTTGAAGTATTTCTTTTGATAGGGCAGTAAAATTGTGATGCGCTGTATCCGTGAAATTATCAAAATCTGTCCCCATTTTGAGCGGTTGTTTTGTTTGCAGGTTAATAATGGTAAGATCAACCGATATTCCACGGTTATGGCCGCTGCCGGTTTTTGGGTTAGCCGCATACCATTCGTTTTTTACCAGCTCCCACATTTTTTCGGTAACAGCATAAGGGCGGTAGGCATCAAATATTTTTAAGCCTAATCCCTGCTTTTTTAAATCTTTTTGTACAATGGACAAAGCCATTGCAACCGGTTTCCGTAAATAAGTGGTATTCAATACCGGGTACAACAGGAACCCGGTAAAATTATTTTTACCTGCATACCTGAGTTCAAACACCAGTCCTGGTAACGATTTTTTTAAATCAACCATCTTTTTATTGCTGTCTTTTTTAACGGTGGCGTGGTAGGCGGAATCACTTGCGATCACCAATAGTCCATACCTGTTCGCGGAGCTGTCCTGCGCATAATTTGTAAATGCGGATAGTAAAAAAAATAATACAGCGGCTGATTTTATATAGCTGGTATTGGTTATCTTGTTCATTGTTTCAATCCATGAAAAAAATCCCTTATAAAAATCCCTGTACGGAAAGTTAGCATATTTTCGCCTCTTATATGGACCAACAAAAAATACCTCCCTTCATTTTTATTTACTGCCTCTGCTGGCTATTTATTATTTCCTGCAACAATGCGGCTAAGCCCGGAGATCAGAAAATAGTAGCGGATCCTGCTAAAATGGACCAGGAAACAAGTGAAAGTATAAGGCAGGCTTTATCCTTCGCCATAAAAAACAAGGGCATGATCGATGATAGCATCCAGCTTAAGTTGATTGCCTTAGTAAATGATTTTTACGATAAAAATGAATATACCAATATCTGGAGCCATCACGAAAACTGGGAGCCGTTGGCTGATACCCTGCTCCGCTTCATACAAAAGGGCGAATTGTATGGCCTGTTCCCGGGGGATTATCATTACAAAAATTTACGGTCATTAAAAGCAACTCTGGACGGCGATTCATTGAAAAGAATGGATGCCGAACGCTGGACCAGGGCAGACCTGATGCTAACTGATGCGTTTATGCATGTATTAAGGGATTTAAAAATTGGCAGGCTCAATGCCGACAGTACTTTGTTTAATATAAATGATTCGGTAACAAAAAGGGACTTTTACAGTTACTCCTTAAAAGCACTGGTTGAGCATAAACAATTTAGCGAACTTATCAGGAATGTGGAGCCAAAACTTGCAGGGTACCTGGACCTGAAGAAAAGTATTCCCCGTTTTTTGGATAGCATGGATACAAAAGAATATACCTATGTTCCTTATCCATACAAGGCGAATGATGTAAAAGATTCGCTTTTTTTCATCAGTAAAATTCAAAAAAGATTGAAGGAAAGCGCTTGCCTCGAAGCCGATACTACTTTGAAAGATTCGGCACAGTTGATTGCAGCTATAAAAAAGTATCAAAAGAAAAAAGGCATTAAGCAGGATGGGAAAATATCGGCTTCGCTCGTTGGTTCAATGAACCTGACTGACAGGGAGCGCTTTAAACGTATTGCCATTACGCTTGACCGTTATAAACAATTGCCATCCTTTATGCCGGAAAAATATATCCTGGTGAACCTGCCCGCATACTATTTAAATGTCTGGGATCATGATTCCATAGCTATTGAGTCTAAAATAATTTGTGGCCGCCCCACTACAAGAACGCCGCTCTTAAACAGTGTGATCTCCGACATGGTTACCTATCCTACCTGGACCGTGCCTTCCAGCATCATTGCAAAACAGTATCTTCCCAAATTAAAAAATAATCCGTATTACCTGTCGAGGATTGGTTTGCGTTTGGTAAATAACAAAGGCGAAACGGTCAATGCAGGGAGTATTAACTGGAACAAATACTCAAAGGGTATTCCCTTTAAAGTAATGCAGGCCAGTGGTGATGATAATGCACTTGGTATATTGAAGTTTAATTTCAGTAACCCTTACAGCGTTTACCTGCACGATACCAATCAGCGCTACCTTTTTAAAAATGCGTCAAGGGCGTTAAGCCATGGTTGTGTAAGGGTGCAGCAATGGCAAGAGCTGGCTTTTTTTATAGCCAGGAATGATAGTGTAAATTTACAGCCGGGAGAGGTGCTCAGGTACAATATCGACTCTATTAAAAACTGGCTGGAAAAAAAAGAAAGAAGGAGAATTGCTGTGAAAAACGGCATTCCATTATTTATTGCTTACTTTAGCTGCGAAGGAAAGGGGGAAAAGATCAGGTTTTATGATGATATTTACGGCGAGGATAAGCTGATGCGGGAAAGGTATTTTTACGGTAAATAAACACGGGCTTTATTGTTTTTAATTGCTTTGCATGAATAAATTTCTTTTTAGGCAAAAATATATAGTAAAAGCTGTTTATTTAATGCTGACTTGTTTCTCCCTGTTATTTTTCAATCCCGCTCCCGGCCAAAAAAAATCTTTGTCAAAAACAAAAGTTACTAAATCATCCAATAAAAGGGTTATTTATGGATTGGCTAGTTTTTATCACGATAAGTTTAATGGCCGGCGAACCGCAAGCGGCGAAATCTTTAGCCAGGCTAAGTTAACCTGTGCATGCAATATGCTCCCTTTTGGCACCTGGATAAAAGTTACCAATATCCGGAATGGTAAATCGGTTGAAGTAAAGGTGAATGACCGGCTGCATACAAAAATGCGTCGTATAGCTGATCTGTCAGGAGCTGCTGCTAAAAAATTAGGGTATACAAATTTGGGAGTGGAAAGGGTTAAAGTGGAAGTGATTGGTAAGAAACGAAAAGGATAAAAGAAAATCCTAAGGCAGGATCGATTAATAATTGTTCTGTCAGTATCAGGTTGTATTGCTGTCTGGTGCGCCTCGATGAAATTGATGCACATATTGCCCTTCAGCTTGAGAATGGGTATTTTATTATTAAATTTTAAGATTTCATTTGAAGCAACTACATTTGTTAAAATCAAGAAAACTAACTTTAATATGAAGAAAATTATTCTGTCTTTTTTGACCCTTGGGTTACTTATAAATTCTTTCGCTCAAACTGAGTATAAAAAACTTCCTTCATTGGGTATTCATTTCCTGTTTAATGATTTCAAAACTGCTGCAGACCTACGAAACAGCGGGTTGGCCAATGTAATAAGGGATAAAAATTGGTCTAAAACCAGCCGTATGACTCCTGGTTTGGCGCTGAGTTTTATGCAAGGCCTGTCAAACAATATTGATTTTGCCGCTACCGCTTCAGGGTCTTTTGTAGATTATCCTGTACCTGACAAAATTAGCAATGGCAATGCTAAATTTTTACTGGATATAACAGCCGTTGCCCACCTGAAATTAACGCCTGATAAATATTGGGTCTCACCTTATCTTACTTTAGGTGTCGGCGCTTCAAAGTTTCAGGGGTATTTTGGCGCGTTTATTCCAACAGGAGCGGGTTTGCAGGTTAACCTGTTTGATGAATCTTTTCTGCTGATAAATTCTCAGTATCGTATACCCGTTACTGAAAATGTAGCGTATCATTTATACCACAGCATCGGCTTTGCAGGCAGCATTGCAACGCGAAAAGCTGCTGAACCGGCGCCCCTGCCTCCTCCTCCGCCTGTAGAAGCGCCGAAAGACAGGGATAATGATGGTGTTTTAGACGAAAATGATAAATGTCCGGATATACCAGGTATTGCTTCTTTGCAGGGATGTGCGGATAAGGATGGCGATGGTATTGCGGATGGGGATGATAAATGCCCTGCTGTGGCGGGTTTAGCAAGATACCAGGGATGCCCGGTACCCGACAGGGATAAGGATGGTATCAATGACGAAAATGATAAATGTGTGGATGTGCCGGGTGTAGCCCGTTACCAGGGATGCCCGGTGCCGGATACAGATAAGGATGGTGTAAATGATGAAGAAGACAAATGCCCTGCTGAAGCCGGTCCCGCAACCAACTATGGCTGCCCGGTAATTGAAACGGTGGTAGTGGAAAAGGTAAATAAAGCCGCACAGAATATTTTCTTTGCAACAGGCAGCGCTAAACTGTTGGCAAAATCAAATGCTTCATTGAACAATGTGGTTAGTATCTTGAATGAAAATCCCGGTTATAAAGTTGATATTGATGGCCATACCGACATTACAGGTTCTCCTGAAAAAAACCAGGTTTTATCTGAGGCAAGAGCAAATTCCGTTAAAACCTACCTGGTAAGTAAGGGTATAGCTGAAAGCCGCCTTATTGCTACAGGGTACGGGATCGATAAACCCATTGCCGATAATAAAACAGCGGCAGGCCGCTCCAAGAACAGGAGAGTGGAAATGAAACTGAGAAATTATTAATCAATAGGTTTGTGAATATCGGGCCCCCTGCTTGCAGGGGGCTTTTTTATGGGTGCAATTAATTTCTGATATCGAAAGGGGTTCCAATAGTTTCAATAACGATCTGCCTGCAATATTTGTTATTTTCGCAATCCTGGAAACTTCATCTCATTGAACCTTAACCAGGGCAATTCTTATATGGCAAAAATTGGTATTAATATAGCAACCGGCAGTTTACAAAAAGAAGAGATCATTGTGGGGATTGACCTGGGTACCACCAATAGCCTGGTAGCCGTCATTCACCCCGGGACCAATCAACCGGTTGCGTTAAAGGAACATAACAGCAGTTCCCTGGTTCCATCCGTTATTTATTTTGATGAAAATAGAAATATCACAGTCGGCGAAGAAGCCAGGGGAAAATTAATAACAGCGCCTCAGCATACTATTTTTTCCGCCAAGCGGCTAATAGGGAAATCCTTTAACGATATAAAAAACAATGCCTCCTTTTTTTCTTATAAAATAATCGATGATGATCCGGAAGGGCTGGTAAAAGTACAGGTAGGGGATAAATTTTATTCACCCGTTGATCTCTCTTCCTTTATCTTAAAAGAATTGAAACAAAGGGCGGAACATATTTTAAAAACACCGGTAAACAAAGCGGTTATAACCGTGCCAGCCTATTTTAATGATGCGCAGCGGCAGGCCACCCGCGATGCAGGCAGGCTGGCTGGATTAAATGTATTGCGCATCGTAAATGAACCCACTGCCGCAAGCCTGGCTTATGGCCTGGGCCTGGATAAAACGGAAGAAAAAACTATCGCGGTTTACGACCTGGGAGGGGGCACTTTTGATATTTCCATTTTAAGGATCAGCAATGGAATTTTTGAAGTATTATCTACCAACGGAGATACCTACCTGGGTGGCGATGATATGGATAATTTGATTGTTAGTTACTGGATACAAGGGTCCGGTTTAAGTAAAGAAGACTTAAAGCTCAACGCCGCATTCGCCCAATCAATCCGGTTGAAGGCGGAACTTGCTAAAATTCATTTATCCGTCAATGAAAGTTTTGAGGATGAACTTAACGGCGATAAGCTGTTGATCACAAAACTTAGTTTTAACGAACTGATTCAGCCATTGGTCGATAAAACAATTGCGGCCTGCGGTGCGGCTTTAAAGGACGCTGCGCTAAAAAAGGAGGATATTGATGTGGTGGTAATGGTGGGGGGATCTACAAGGGTGCCGCTGGTAAAAGAATCCGTCAGTAATTTTTTCGGAAAACCCGTAAACGATACCGTCAACCCCGATGAAGTGGTGGCGCTGGGTGCTGCCATCCAGGCGGATATCCTGGCGGGAAATAATAAAGATTTTTTACTGTTGGATATCACGCCACTTTCATTGGGTATAGAAACAATGGGTGGCCTGATGGATGTGCTGATCCCACGCAACTCCAAGATCCCCAATTCCGTAGCCCGGCAATATACCACCCATAAAGATGGCCAGGGCGGGATAAAAATATCAGTTTACCAGGGTGAAAGGGATATGGTAAGTGACAACCGTAAACTGGCCGAATTTAATTTAACCGGTATCCCCGGTATGCCGGCTGGCTTGCCAAAAGTAGAAGTTAGTTTTATGCTGAATGCAGATGGCATACTAATGGTGAAGGCCAAAGAATTACGCAGTGGGGTAGAGCAAACCATTGAAGTAAAATCTCAACTGGATCTAACGGACCAGGCACTGGAGAAAATGCTATTGGATTCCATAACCCATGCAAAGGATGATATGGATACCAGGGCCCTTGTAGAAGCAAGGACAACCGGTGAACAATTACTGGCCACCACCGAAAAATTCATACAAAAAAACGCGGTTTATTTAACCAGCGAAGAAATGATGCAGACTTCAGCTTCCATGCAGGCATTACAGCTATCCCTCACCATGGGTGATAAGGATTTGATACAAACGAAGGTGGAAGCGCTGAACGAAATATCAAGGCCATATGCGGAGCGGGTAATGAACCTGGTGGTTGCCGCCGCAATGAAGGGGAAGGAAGTGTAAGCTTACAAAACCGGGTTTTTACAGTTTTCAGAAGCCTTATCATATCTGGTTGAATTGAATACAAGCAATGCTGTCTATTTTTCAGTTGAAAAAAACCTTGATTTATACGATGCAATGGGCCTTTCAATAAAGTACCATGCTATCTTTCCAGCTATAATGCAACTAATAAAATAAAAGGGTATTTTCAACCATTCACTTATTGCAAAATAGTCAGTAAAGGTTTTTACCGGTACATGCAATAAGTAAATTGAATAGGAAGCGATTCCTGCAACAGCTATTGGTTGAATGATCGCACGTGCAATGCTATTCCTGCCACTTGAAAAATCCTCTACTGATAAAAGATAGGCCAGCAGTAATGATAATGATAAAAACATAGCTGTTAATCCAATTGAATTCATCACCAGGTTCCCCGCCTGCAAAAAAAACAGGGGGATGAGTAAAATAAAAATGGGTATCAGTAACCAGTGCTTCAGTTGAATAATTGCTGAAAATATTTTCGGAAAAACAAATTTGCTGAGTGCCAGCAACGCACCAAAAGCAAAACTATCCATAATAAGATGTGTAGGCATAAACCATTGAGTATGGTAAAGCAGGCTGTCGCGGTACCGTAAAAATGGCGCCAGTACAATCACCCCGGTAAATAACCACACCAGTTTACGAAGGCGCCCTTGTTTTGAAAGCAATAAATAAACAGACAGCATGATGCACATGGCAATATAAAACTGCTCCTCGGCCGCTAGTGACCAGGTATGGTACCATAGTATATCCGTGTAATTTTGCAGGTGGAATATTTGTCCAATCAATTGCATTTTATAATGTATAGAGGATAAAAACAGCTCCCTGTTCTTATAAACAGAAATAAAAATAAAGAGGTAGTACAACGGGTAAATTTTAAGCGCCCTGCGCACAAAGAAGCGAAAAAAATTGATTTTCCCGGTTGCATAATACTCTGTGAACAGGATATTCGCTATCAAAAAACTACTTAGTACAAAAAACAGGTGCACACCCACCCAGCCAAATTGCCACAGTATATTCGGCGGGTGAAAACTATGCCGGCACAATGTTAAAAAAATAGCAATACCCCTTAAAAAATCAAAACCTGTTATCCGTCCTTTGTATGGAGTGTAAATCCGGTTGCCGCCTGCTTCCATTAAATAAAATCTATTCGGTTAATTGTACCAGCGCTAAAGATAAAAAAGTAAACGGATGTTTTGCAGTCCGAATAGTTTAAGTATGAAAGGATTGTGCAGGTTTTTTATTGATATTGTGAACAGGGTACAATACCTTTCGGGATTATTACCTTAAAGTTGGCTAAAAATATTATTTTGCCGCATATTTAAAAAATGACTTTAATACAGCATATCACCATACTGGTTCCGGTTTACAATGAAGCGCATGGTATAATCCGCCTGATAGAACGACTGGATCAGTTAATAGCCCGGTCGGCCGAAAAAATAAATGTATTATTTATTGAAGATGGCAGTAAAGACAACACGGCTGAATTGCTTGAAAAAAATATTGAAGGGAGGGTTAATTATTCAGCAATTTTTTTATCCAGAAATTTCGGGCACGCTTACGCATTAACCGCCGGCTTGCAGGAAGCGGCCCATACCAATGCCGACGCCGTGTTTATCATGGATGGCGACCTGCAGGACCCCCCCGAACTTTTACCAGCTTTCCTGCAAAAATTAAGAGAAGGATATGAAGTGGTTTATGGAATCCGTAAAAATAGAAAAGAAGGCCTGCTAAAAAGAATTTGCTACCGGGTCTATTACAGGTTGCAGCATCGTTTTGCAAGTGTCAGCATGCCACTGGATGCCGGTGATTTTTCATTGATCACCAAAAAGATTGTCACCATCATTAACGCGTGACCCGAAGAAAGCAGGTATATAAGGGGGTTAAGGAGCTGGGTAGGGTATAAGCAGGCAGGTATTGAATATGAGCGGGAGGAAAGAAAGCATGGAACTTCTAATTATAACCTGGGGGCATTATTTAAACTTGCCTTCAATGGTATATTTAATTTTAGCGAACTCCCCATTCGTTTTATAATTAGTACCGGTATTATCTCCATCGGGTTTTCAATGGTGTACCTGGGTATTACCCTGTACAAAAAATTAGTGTACGGAACGGTACCCGAAGGTTTTACAGCATTGATTTTCGCCATCGTTTTATTCAGTGGTGTACAATTACTCTCCCTGGGAATTATCGGGCAATATGTAGTACGTATTTTTTTCCAGGTAAAACAACGGCCGCTTTTTATTGTAAAATCAAAGATCATAAACGGCAAACTAATCGATGGATAAAAACTATGTTCAGCAGTACGGCGAACTGGAAAACAACCATTGGTGGTTTATCATCCGGAGAAAGATCATTTTGCAAACTTTACAAAATTATATCCCTCCAAAAGAGGCGGGCAAATTAAAAATTCTGAATGTGGGCGCAGCAGCCGGGGGCTCTTCCAAATGGCTGGCGGCCTTTGGAGAGGTTATTTCATTGGAAAATGATCCTTTATTTGTGCACTATCTAAACGGTGAGCAGATTCCCGTGATCAATGCCTCAGTTACTGCGATCCCACTGGCGGATAATAGTTTTGATTTGGTTTGCGCCTTTGATGTGATTGAACATGTAATCGCTGACCAAAAAGCTGTTGACGAGTTGATAAGGGTATGCAAACCCGGGGGCACTATTTTTATTACCGTTCCTGCGTTTCAATCGCTTTGGGGCAGGCACGATGTGGTAAACGGTCATCAGCGCAGGTACACAAAGCAGCAATTGCAGCAATTAGTAAATAGCCACACCGCAACTATTCAATACACTACCTACTTCAACAGCATCCTCTTTTTACCCGTATTTTTATTCCGGAAGATAGAATCGATTTTTAATAAGAACCCGAAGCAGGGCCATTCGGATTTCAGTTATTTTAAAACAAATACTTTCGTGAATAAAGTTTTACAATTTGTATTTGGCTTAGAATTGTCTTTACTAAGATCAACCCGATTGCCCTTCGGTGTTTCTTTGATGATGCTCTGTAGAAAGAGAGCTGTGTTGAAAGATATTTCGCAATAAAAATATCCCCGTTAGCAATAAAGTAAATAACGAGATATACCATGCGTATATGATCAGGGTCGGGTGGTATTTAAAAACTACGATATGTTTTCCCGGGGCGATGTTTACTCCGATAAAACTGGTGTTGACGGTAAAAATATGGCCTTCCTTTCCGTCAATAAATACTTTCCAGCCAGGGTATACATTTTGAAGCAGTATCAATAAACGCGGGTTACTGGCTTCTGCGGAACACTCAATTGTATTTGCCGACAATTTTTTAATGGTTATCGAATCTTTTTTAGATGCCGGGCCATTTACGTAAATTACCCCTGGGGTGAAGATGGCAAATGAGCGGGTAGTCAGCAACTTTGTATTGACCATATTTCCTGCAGATAAAACAGTGTCTGCAAAATAAACTAGCCTGTTTTTGAGAACCTGTTCCCTTATGGCAGATTCGTAAAAGCTGTCCTGTAGGGATAAATTACCCGGTGTGATATAGTAATCATTTCTGCCAATTCTTTTTTCAAAAGGTAATACACTTCCAATAGTATTGGTAGTGTCAATGGAATGCAATGCATTTTGTTCAATGGTTGTATTGCCGGGTAATGGAAATTTAACCGGATTTCTATTGATATGCAATTCAGTTGCCGCGAATGTTCTTGCACCAATTACGGTGATGGGGATATTTAGTTGCGTGGCGAAAAATAAATCAGTTATAGAAAGCAATAGCATATAGAACAGGCTCTTTTTTTTGTAAACGATAAAATAAAAAAAGCATAGTGTTGCGATAACAAATGGTAGCTGTATAAGAAACCGCTGCTGAAACCCAAGTTGGGCAATTAAAGTCTTTAACCCGCTTAAAGAATAATTGGCCGGTAGTAAAGGGTCTGCGGGAAAAAAAATAATGAACGCGCCTGTTAAAAGAATGATGATACCGGTTACGGGGATTATTTTCGCAAGCAGATCATTGGGCTTATTTTTTTTGCCCCATTCATTAATCGAAAAACCTGCTGCCAGTAAGAAGAAGATCACACCAAAGAAACGGAATAAAGCCGGATGCCGGAATGTATTCATCAAAGGCAGGATATAATAGGCCAACTGCCTTAAAAAGAAATGGCCGCCCCACGCTAAACCAAATAATATCAAAGCAGTGATAAGAAAAAACCGGACGGATTTATTATTTCTCAGCGATCTGTTACTCATTGCGTAGATCAAAAATACCAGGGGCACCAAACCCATATAAATACTGCGCATTAATATATTGGTATTAAAAAAAGGCGATGCAGCAGTGGTACTGAATGGACTTATCAGCGAAAACATGCAGGAGGGGGTCATGGGGTTTTCCAGCACAAAGTTCAGGCTTTGATTTTTACCCCGGTCAATAAATTGTAGATGATGTACAAAAGAAATAATAGCTGGTAAACTCAGTAATATAAACACCCCTGCAATTAATCCGGCGGGCAGCAAAAGTTTTTTTAAAAATTGAATTTTATGTGCCGATGAAAAAAAAGCGGCAAGAAAAAAACTAAGCAGCAGGTAAATTGTAATAATAAAAAAGGCGGGATACCCACCTGTGAAAAGTAAATATAAAAAAAATGCCATGAGTAAAGCATTGATCGGGGGTTGCTGGTGATGAAGTACACGCCTGAAAAAAAGAAAGATAAATGGGATATAACCCGCGGAACTGATGCAGGTTGTAAACTGTGTGCTGTCAATGATCGGGCCGCTAAATTCGTACGCGGCCCCGATAATCAGTGCAGTGTATTTATTCCATCCATAGTCCCTGCCCAGCAAGTAAAATCCAATTCCACCCAATGCCAGGTAAAATAGCAATTCATAATGAAAGGCGGCAAGGTTGTAATTTGTTAGCAAACCAATGATCCAGATAATGGGGTTCCATGCGCCGCTTTGCATATCTGCGTGTAAGGGATAACCCATATTAATAAAGGGTGTCCACAAGGGTAATTCATGGTTATTCAATGCATCACTGATCAGCGTTCTTACGGGATAGTAGTAAGTTAAAGCATCGTTTTTGAAGGTAAAGAGTTGCAGACTGATTGGCCAAAAAAAAATGCATGTTAAAAGTGGAAAAAGGAAAAAAGGGTTTGAAATGATTTTTTTAAACATGCCGGTTGGTATTATTTTATCGCCTGATAGCAATTAATTGTGATTGGTGAATGGTCAATGGTGAATGGTGAATCAATGTCATTTAGTTAAGCCCTGCAATTTATTGCCCCGTCCTTGAGGGCGGGGGCAGAAAGTTGCTATATTCCATTTTGGCTTTAGACAAAAAATGTTTCGGCTAAAGCCGCATTTTTTATTGCCAATTTTTATCCCGTCCTAAAGGACGGGGCAATTAAAACCCTTGACGAAACGACATTGAATAGTAAATGGTCAATATTTCACCATTCACAAACTACCCCGGTCATTTTACCCTTAACCTCACTTATCCTTCAATAAATTCCAGGTGCATTACCCGTTCAAAATCTTTAAAGCTCTCTATGGCTGAAGGATGGGTTAATATTGTTGCTACGGCTACTTCAGGGAAATAGTCATCTGCCAACCCGTTTTTAATAAAGATCATATTATGTCCATAACCATTGGCGCCTGCAAGCCTGTACCCCTTTCTTTTGGCCAGGTTATTAAAGGCTACCGGGGATGCGCCATTGTAAAGCGGGTTTTTGGTAAGATGGGAATATCCCGGATCATAGGGCACAACCACATTGTTGAAACCAAATTCTACTTTAGCTTCTACCATTACCACCCTTGGCTCTAAAATATTGATGGCATCCCATATCCAGTAGTCATTACCGTCAATATCAATGGATAACAGGTCAATGGATCCGCTAAAGCCTTCTTTTTCTATGATCGGGTTGATATTCTCCCGCGTTACTTTCTGGCATACAAAACGGGGCTTAAATGACCAGGGGTCGGGATATCTTTTATAAAAATGGATACCTCGTTTAACAGCAGTTTTGTCGCTGTCAATGAACAAACCATGCCATCCGAAATTGACCGCGAAATTCGCACAGTTACTGTTTACGCCATCGTTACCACCAATATCAACAAAGGTTTTAGCGGTAGTGCCAATTATTGCAAAAATAAAAAGCAATAAACCATCTTCTTCGTGTTGTGAAAAAACCTTGTAACCCGTATCACTTAGCCGGATAATTTTATTTTCCCTAAAACATTGCTGGTAGTATAAAAATAGCTGGCGCTGGTTTACCTGGAGGGCCGGGGTAAATTTATCCCTCAATAAAATTATATAAAAGTATTTTTTGATAAAATTTTTCAGGTATTGTTTGACAGCGCTGAGCATTCTTTTATTTTTGATTAAATAATAAGCAGTGGTAATTCTAAAACCGGTAAACTGTTCGTGTAATTGTAGGGGTCATTTAAACAGGTTGTAAAAAAACCGGGACTAATTTATTTCAGGATATGCGGGATAAGGGTTGGCTGGCAAAAGCTATTTAAGCAGCATAAAACGGTTTACGTACTTCCCGATCATATCGAACTCAATATTGGTTTCGTTACCGGGTTTTAAATATTGCATATTGGTATTTTCGTAAGTATACGGTATGATGGCTACGGTAAAACTATCTTCTTTTACATTAAAAATGGTAAGGCTGATGCCATTTAGCGAAATGGAACCTTTTTCAATCAGTAATGCTGCAAACTTGCTATCAAACCCCAGGGTAAATTCCCAACTCCCGTTTTTTTCCACCACCGTAATACAGGTTGCCATTGTATCTACATGCCCCTGTACAATGTGTCCGTCTAACCGGCCATTCATTTGAAGGCATCTTTCCAAATTAACCACAGTATTTTTTTCCCAACCGTTTACATTGGTCTTTTTCCGGGTTTCTTCAATGGCGGTTACCCTATGCCGGCCATCGCTGATTTCTTCCACTGTAAGACAAACCCCGTTGTGGGCAACACTTTGATCAATGGTTAGTTCAGCGGAAAGAGGAGATTTAATCCAGAATGTTTTATTTGTGCCGGCAGAAATAATATCCGTTATTATTCCCTTTTGTTCAATTATACCTGTAAACATGCCCCAAATTTACTTTTTTTTATTACTTGAATTTTGAAGTTTAAATATTTCTACTATCTTTGCGCTTCTAAAAAAACCACCAAAGGAGGTATATCAAATGTTAATTATCGATTCTAAAGATTGCGAAAATATAGACAAGGCTTTAAAAAAGTATAAAAAGAAATTCGAAAAAAGTCGTGTGTTACTACAGTTAAGAGAAAGACAGGCTTTTATTAAGCCATCTATCCGGCGCCGTACACAAGTGTTGAAAGCTGTTTATAAGCAGAACATAGCAAGTGGTAAGATAGACATATAGTTTATTTTATTACTGTTTTAATATTTTAAACTGGTAACTGGTTACAATGTAACTTTGGTTACCGGTTTTTTTATGCCCCTAAGTAACCAATCACATATAGAATCCTTTTTAAATTATCTTGCTTTTCAAAAAAGGTATTCTCCCCATACCATCATTTCTTATCAAAACGATCTTTCAGGTTTCTTTGATTTTATTGAATTGCAGTTTGGCAATACAGACCTTTCCGGCATCCAACCCTCTTTTATCCGGAGCTGGCTGGCCCGGTTAAAGGAAACAGGAATGGAGTCAAAATCCCTCAACCGCAAAATCTCCGCCCTCAAGTCTTTTTTCAAATATTATTTAAAACAGGGAGATTTGATCACAAGCCCGATGGGGACTATTATTTCCCCGAAAGTTAAAAAGCGGTTACCCCAGTATGTAACCGAAAAGGATATCAACACCTTATTCAATTATGTTGAGTTTACGGATGACTGGGAAGGCAAAACGCACCGGTTGATATTGGAACTTTTTTATAACACGGGCATGCGGCAGGCAGAGCTGGTGAACCTGGCTGAATCGCAAATTGATAAAAGTAACTGTAATATCAAGGTTTTGGGAAAAGGGAATAAGGAAAGGATATTACCCGTAAGCAGGGAATTGATGAACCTGATCCAACTGTATATGGATACAAAAAGAACCAGCTTTACCCTATTTGACAGTGAACTTTTACTGGTGAATGTAAAAGGTAAAGGATTGTATCCAAAATATGTCTATAATGTAGTTAAACATTATCTATCCGGGGTAACCACCATCGATAAAAAAAGTCCGCATATCCTCCGGCATACTTTTGCCACCCATTTAATGAATAATGGAGCCGACCTGAATGCCGTGAAAGAATTATTGGGGCACAGCAGCCTAGCAGCCACTCAAATTTACACGCACAATACCATTGAGAAATTAAAAGATATCCATAAAAAAGCACATCCCAGGGCTTAAATTTTTAGAAAAAGCATTTTTTTGGATCAGCAAAAAGGCATTTCTTTTTTTTGTATTTTAGCATTGTAATAACTACCTTGTAGCATGAATAAAACCACTGATAAATCCTAAATTATACGCCTATGATCTTGTATGTTTACCTGTCTATTTCACACCATTGTTCACTAATAAAAATTTAGATTGCTATGAACGTTAACATTCAAACTGTGCATTTTGATGCAGATTCAAAATTGGTATCCTATGTAGAAAAAAAGCTTTCGAAACTCTTTCAGTTCCACGATAAGATAACGAAAGTCGATGTATATTTGAAACTGGATAATGTAGTACACACTATCAAAGACAAAGTAGCTGATATTAAGGTACATATTCCCAAATGCGATATTTTTGTGAAGCATTCTTCCAAATCTTTCGAAGAAAGCTTTGACGATG
>JACMLJ010000071.1 GCA_014379625.1 Ferruginibacter sp.
GGTTATGCATTTTCGGTCCTTAGGAACGATATGTGATTAACTCTTCTTCTTACAATCATAGCCAATACAAATATCTAAAAACCGATTTTACATATCGTCCCTATGGGACGAATTGAATCATCATTAATTCTTTCTACCCATATATCGTCCCTAAGGGACGAAGTATTAATCCTTAACTAAATCACATTGACTCCACAAATAGAATTTTTGTAAATCTCCTCTTTGCCTACTGCCTAAGGTCTACTGTCTGCCTACTGCCTTGTTTTCTCCCAGCTTACCACCCCTTCGGCCGCGCCAAACCCGGTTATTAATTTTTGCCTGACCGTTCCGGTGTTTGTATTTAGGATTTTAATACCTTTTGATCTGTCGCCCTGCACCTGCAGCAATACTTCTGCACTGTCTTTATATTTTAATTGTTTAATAGTTACACCATCGCTGTTTAAGATATAGGCTACCGGGTTGGTATTTTTGCTGATCATGGTTATATTGTTCAGCGTAATGCCACTTGCTTCCTGGATGTCTATTCCCTCACCTGCCTGCAACACTGCATTTTCTATCAGTACGTTTTGCACGTGCATTTCGGGGATACCTCTTATAAAAATCCCTTTCGCGGCGCCATTGCAGGTGATATTGGTGAAATAAAAATTCCGGAACTGCGGAGTGCTTTCATCAACTGCCCTTGTTTCAACTTTTGGGGGTTCCCTTTTTTCACCCGCCAGCACTACAGGGTCTTTGGCCATATAATACATATCAAACAAAATGGCTTCCGCCGGAATATCCAGCATATTTACATTGTTGACATAAATATTTTCCACTACCCCTCCCCGGCCGCGGGTGGTTTTAAAGCGCAGGCCAATATCACTGCCAATAAACGTGCAATTACTGACAAACATATTGTTTACACCGCCGCTCATTTCACTGCCTACCACAAAGCCTCCATGGGCATGGTACACTACGCAGTTATTTATAATTACATCCTGCGTGGGCATGCCCCGTTTGCGGCCTTCGGCATCCCTGCCGCTTTTAATGGTAATGCCATCATCACCGGTATCAAAATTGCAATTTTCTACCAGTGCATTTTTACAACTTTCCAGGTCCAATGCATCCGTATTGGTGCCGAACCATGGATTTTTTACTTTTAAATTTTTAATGGTGATATGTTCACTCATCATTACATGGGTGGTCCAGGCCGGTGAGTTTTCAAATGTTACACCTTCTATCAAAATATTTTTACAATCGAATATGCGGATCATATTGGGGCGAAGAAAATCTTTTACCTCCTCAAAATCTTTTACCGTTTTCCCTCCCTCCAGTTTACCGATATTATTGGTGAGGGAACCCTTTAAAGCTTTGGAAGAGGAATACCACATTTTTTTATCTTCCGTTAATACGCCGCCATATTCCTTTATGTGATTTTCCCATTGGCTTTCCGTAACCTTATCTTTCTTTAAGGGCCTCCAGTAAAACCCATTTCCATTCATAATACCTTCGCCGGTAATTGCAATGTTTTCGATATGTTCTGCAACAACCGGCGACTGGCACCTGGCGGCATCCACGCCTTCAAAAGAGGAAACTACGAGGGGATATTGGTTAAAGTCGGGACTGAAAATTACCAATGCACCCTTTTGCAGGTGCAGGTTGATATTGCTTTTCATAATGATTGGACCTGTTACAAAAGAACCGGCCGGAACAACTACCGTTCCTCCGCCCTTTTCGGCACATGCTTCGATGGCTTTTTTAAAGGCCGGGGCATTAAGCGTGTAACCATCGGCGATAGCGCCATAATTCAAAATGTTAAAACTGTCTTTTTTAAAATGGGGTGCATAAATTTTAGGTAATTCAAAAGCGGATTTTTCTTTAAAGCCCGAAGGTTTGAGGTATACTACCAATGGCAATTGCTGATCTTTGATACCCTGGCAAACCAGGGATGCGATGGATGAAGCACCATATTCGCTAAAGTGGGTATTATCTTCTTCCTTGCCCTTGTAATTTTTGAAATGCCCGGCAGGTATGTTTAAAAACAAGCGCTTTGAATTTTCCACTCCTCCTTTTACAATCAGCGCTTCACTGCTTTTGTGTAAGTCGATTAACGGTACATTTAATAGCCTGGCTACTTCCTTTACTACCCCGGGATAATCACCGTGCTGGTCTATAAATTTTCCTGCCGCGTCAAATTTCCTGCGCATTACCGGGGTTATTAATATGGGATGGGCCCCTTTGCCGCGGATGTCTTTTACAAAGCGCACCAGGTTTTCTTTATATAAACCATGCGCCGGGGCTGATCGCGTGCTGTCCTCCGCTTTCTGATCATTGTGGCCAAACTGTATCATCACATAATCGCCTTGCTGCAACCTGCTCATTACGGTATCCCAGTTATGCCCGCTGATAAAACTTTTGGTACTCCTGCCATTTACCGCATGGTTTTGTATGCTCACTTCTTCCGTAAAAAAACCGGGCAGCAATTGCCCCCAGCCCCGTTCAGGATTTTCTTCCAGCGGCTTATTGGCGCAGGTGCTGTCACCTATTAAAAAAATAGTTGGCTTTTTGGCAGGCAATAAAAAAGCGAAGCTGGTAAGTGTGATTATAACCAGGGCAACTAAGCCCCCGGTGCGCCGCGGCAGAGATATCTTAAACGACACTGATTTCACACCCAACCCGTTTAAAGGGATTATAAACCCTGCGCTATTTTTAAGATTTTTCAAATCCTTATTAATTTTTTTACCAAACACGGTGAACAATTATTAACCATGGCCTGCCAGTTTCTATTTTTATACCCTGTACCGGCTTAACCTGCAGGGTTCGCCAGGTATGACATATGCGCAACCGCCCGGGGTAACTGATATTTTAAATCAGGGTTCATAGAAAATGTCCCTGCTATCTAATTGAGCGGCTTTGAAGATGGATGGCATTTTACTGCTTTAGTTGCCGGGCCGGCATTGTAAAATTCAAGCTTAAAACCAACATTTTCATTGCAAATTCAATCGTTTCCTATTTCAATTTTACCACTATTATTTAAGGAAGAACAGTATTGCCCGGGCTTTATTTACGCAATCGTTCCCGATAACGATGACATACAAAACAGTATAAAATTTTATTGGTTTCTTTTGCTTCTCCCGTTAATAATTTCGGTTTGCGTTGTAGTCTATCGCAGACCGATGCTGCCTGAAAATAATCCTTCGATTTACGAGGATTACCCTGGTTTAAAACCTGTTTGCCATTGGAACCAGGTCGGTAAGTTCATCGATCCTCACCGGTCTTTTTAACTCAATACTTTTACGCGCCGCGATGCCAATTAATATTGACATGGCTCCTTCGCGGGTACCTGCCATTACATTGTGCGGGTTATCATTTTTATCAACAAATATTCTTTTCTGCATGCGGATATCACCGCCGCCGTGACCGCCTTTTATTTTAGCCGTAGTAAAAATTTCGTAGTTTTTTGCAAAATTATCCATCACCATAATCTCCCGCACATCTCCGGCTATGGCATCATCGGCCTGCGACATTTCGACGGCATGGTGCTTTGACTGGTCATCCGGCATTTTTTGCAGGTAAGGAATATCCTCCCATGTTTCCAGCCGCCCATCCATTCCGTTAAACGCGATCTGCCATCCTTCGTAGGGTGAATAAGTTGTTAAGGAATAATTAGCGGTTACCCCGTTGGCATAAATTATCTGGGCAGACATCTTATCATAAATATCAATTTCATTGCGCCATACACAACCATCCCTTACATACCCGTCGTGCTGTTCATTTTTTGCATAGAGATTGTTGAGCCGGTCGTCTTTTGTAATGTCCCAATAAAATTTGCATTTGCCTTTGAATGTGCAACCCCTGCATACGGTGCCGCGAAAAGCATTATTTTTTCCGTAATGATCCAAAGAGCCATAGGCACTAACTTCAACGGGTTCCGAATTGAGCCACCAGTTTAACAAATCAAAATGATGGGTGGATTTATGTACAAACAACGAATTACTTTTGGCTTTAATACCATGCCAGCGCCTGAAATAATCAGCGCCGTGGTGTACGTTGAGGTACCAGTTAAAATCTACTGAAGTAATTTTGCCAATCCTGTTTTTACTTAATATCTCTTTCACCTGCATATTGTGTACGCTGTGGCGGTAGTTGAAAGCGACGGTTACTTTTTTGCCCGATTTTTTTTCTGCAGCCAGGATATTTTTACACTTTATTTCATCTGTGGTCATTGGTTTTTCGGTGATCACGTTAAAACCCATCTCGAGGGCTTTAATGATAAACTGGTCGTGCGTTGCATCCACCGTTGTTACGATTACATAATCGGGCTTTGTGGTGCCCAACATTTCTTCAAAATCTTTGAAAGCAGGCACAGTAGCGCCAAAGGTTTTTTGAACATACGAAAGCCGCCCGGGATTAATATCACAAAGGCCCACAAACTCAACCTGGTAGATAAAACTTTTCAGTAAATCCTTACCCCAAAAAGAGGAGCCGCGATGCCCGGTCCCTACCAACGCAAGCCTTATTTTTTTGTCGGAGGCAGATGCGAGGTTTTCAAAAGGATGCAGCATCAGTGCGGCACCTGCTGCTGCGGTGTATTGAATGAATTTGAGGCGTTCCATGAGCAATCATTTATTGGTTAAAAAGTATTTTATTTCTTTTTTAGTCCTGATTCGCGTAGATTAGAAGGGGGCCGTGCTTCTTTCCACCCTAAACCAATCCACTTCACTAAATCCGGCATCATTTATTTTTTGCTTCCTGCTGCAAAAGAAACCCATTGTTGCCCCGATCCACCGCCCGGGTGTGGCTTTAAATGTTTCTGCTATCGGGGTAAAGAATTTCCCATCAGTGCTATAACTAAAACTGCAGGTAGCGCCCTTTCCTACCCTTAGCCTGAAATACAGATCAGCGCCAGTCCCTGTTATTTTAGCTATTTGTTTTTCCAGTTCGGGTTTTCCTTTATCCGCTTCTACACAACTGGTATAACTAATATACAACCCATCCGCTTTTTTTGTAACGGCGATATGCGCATAACTCATACCCATTATCAGCAAGCCAAATTTTTCTCCATCCGTTTTAGGTGTAAACGAAAACTTTGTGGTAGCCATAAATTCTTCAGCAGGAAATTTTTGCATTAAAAGATTGGGGACATCCCATAAATTTTTTGCCGAATCCGGAGGCATTATACTGTTCAGTCTTAACGCACCTACCGCCGGGAAACAGAAGGCCCAGTTTAGTTTTGGATTGGCGTGCCATTGCCATTGTAACCCGGGTTTGGTATCGTTGAATTCATCTGATTCCTGTGGCGTAGTTACGGGATAAGTCTTTCCAACAGTCGGTTTTTTATACACCATTACGGGTTCACCTTTTCCATCACCATCTTTGTCAATACCCATCACGGGCCAGTCGCTGATCCATTTAACAGGTTGCAGATGTATGATCCTGCCATAAGCATCCTTATCCTGGAAATGGATAAACCAGTCTTCTCCTGTTTGGGTTTGCACCCATGCACCCTGGTGCGGTCCGTTTATTTTTGTTGCGCCCTGTTCCAACACCACTTTACGTTCATAAGGGCCGTAAATATTTTTACTCCGCAAAATAGTTTGCCAACCCGTGCCTACCCCACCTGCCGGGGCAAAAATATAATAGAATTTATTGCGTTTGTAAATTTTAGGGCCTTCAATAGTGGCATCGGATTCGTGGCCATCATATACCAATACGCCATCGCTTACCACTTTATCAGATGCTGCATTTAATTCTTTCACCAGTATCACCGATTTAAAACCGGCACGGCTACCTGCCAATGCATGTACCAGGTAACCCTTACCGTTATCATCCCAAAAAGGACAGGGGTCAATCAGCCCCTGGCCCGGTTCAACAAGAATGGGGTGGCTCCATGGACCGGATATTTTTTTTGCCTTTGTAAGATAAATCCCGAAATCAGGATCGGGATAATAAATATAAAATTCGCTGTTGTGGTAACGGATCACCGGAGCCCATACCCCATTGCCATGCTGAACCTTACTGAAATGATCTATTGGTGCCTGTTGTTGAAAGGCATGGCCGATGATACTCCAGTTTACCAGGTCTTTTGAATGCAGTATGGGCAGGCCGGGCGCCGCATTAAAACTCGATGAGACTAAGTAATAATCATCGCCCACCCTTATTACATCAGGATCTGAGTAATCTGAATGAATGACTGGATTTTTGTAAGTGCCATCGCCATTATCGGCTACCCATACTTTAGAAACGTTGCTTTTTGACTGCTGGGCCTGCAACCCGGCAACTAAACTGATACAGGCAAACAGGCAAACAATTTTCAATTTCATTTAACAAGATTTATAATTTCCCTTCAACTGTATTTTCAAATTTTCTCATTTTATTACGGTCTGAATCACCTTCCACATTTCCATGGCAACAAATATATTTCCCTTTACATTGAGGTGTACCCTGTCGGAAGTTAAAATCCCCCTTTCTGCATTGCCGGGATTATTTACTTTTAAATAAGCTGAAAAAGCATTCCGCAGGTCGCATACGGGCAATGAAAGATCGGTTGC
Organism: Ferruginibacter sp.; assembly: GCA_014379625.1. GTDB lineage: Bacteria > Bacteroidota > Bacteroidia > Chitinophagales > Chitinophagaceae > Ferruginibacter. The sequence continues at coordinate 6,531 of JACMLJ010000071.1, forward strand.
GATTTTCCGGATAATATTGCTGTAATGATTAAGGTCGCCATCCTGCTGATTGGAGTGATCAGTCTTTTCGCCGATAACAGATGGCGTACATACCACCACTTTAATATTTTTATCCTGGAGTTTTTTGATAATAGCGCGGTAAAACTTTTCAAATTTATCCGCATCGGTACCCGTTCCGGAACCAGCTTTATGCCACACATCATTGATGCCCACATAAATCACCACTACATCCGGATTCTTCTTCAGCACATCTTCTTCCATTCGCAGGTAGAGGTCATATACTTTATTGCCACTGACGCCGGCGCCCATTAATTCGATTGAATCGGGCACACGGTATTGCTTAATAATGCTGTCCATTTTTACGATGTACCCGTTGGATTGAACACCCGCCTGGGTGATTGAATCGCCAAAGAAAACTACCCTGATCTTTTTAGGAGGGCTGGTAAACGACAACAATATCAATACTACAAATGGAAGGATGATTACAACTTTAATGAAGTGTTTCATTATACCGGTATTTAGTTTTAAGTTATAAAGATTTGTGAATGGGCAATGGTGAATGGGTAAAAGGCTTAGGCCATGTTGAAATATTTATTGCTCATTATTATTCATTGCCCATAATTCATCATTCAATGTTGTTTATTTAAGTCCTGCAATTTAATAGCCCCGTCAGACCGGAGAAAAAAAGTTAACATATTCCATTTTAGCTTTAGCCAACAATTCTTCGGCTAAAGCCGCAGTTTTTATTGCCAATTTTTATCCCCGTCCTGAAGGACGGGGCAATTAAAACCTTTAAACGACATTGATTCATTATTCATCATTCACAATTGCCCATTCACCATTCACCCTTCACCATTTTTAAGCATTCGCCAATGCCCTGTCCAAATGCACATACCCCCCATCTACGTAAACCAGTTGACCGGTGGTATGGCTTGACTTCGATGACAATAAAAAAGCTACTGCATTAGCAATTTCTTCAGCAGTGGTCATGCGGTTCTCTAAAGGTATTTTGGAGACTATTTCTGATAATTTTTGTTCGGGATTGGGCAGGGTTTTAATCCATTTTTCATAAGCAGGCGTATAACATTCCGCCACCACTACGGCATTAACACGGATGCCATATTTTAAAAGTTCTACCGACCAATCCCTTGTAAGACCATTGCGGCCCCCATTGGCGGCGGCATAAGCAGAAGTATTTCCCTGCCCTGTATCTGCAGTTTTTGAGGTAATATTTACTATGGACCCTTTTGAGCTTTTTAATGCGGGTAATGCATGATGTGCAAGCAAATAATAATGTACCAGGTTCTTGTGGAGTGATGCCATAAAGTTTTCATAGTTGCCATTCTCCAGTCCTACGCCATCGTTAACACCGGCATTATTTACCAGTCCGTCGATACGCCCGAATTTCGCAACAACTGCCTTTATTACCTCTTCGCACTGGGGGGGATCAGATAATTCAGCCGCCACCTGGAAAGCTTTGCCACCAGCAGTTTCCACTTCCTTCACCACTACAAGATTATCGGCTTCGTTTCTGCCGATGATTACAGGTATGGCGCCTTCCGCGGCCAGCACTTTTACAATGCCTTCACCAATTCCTTTGGCACCGCCGCTTACAATGATCACTTTGTCTTTTAAATTAAGATCCATATAACATTTTTTTAAAGATTATAAAATTGGATCGCATTCAATCCAAAAAATTTAGTTCTTTCATTATCGGTAAAAGAAGAAAAATAACCGGTCACTATTTCAAGCATTTGTTGATAGGAAGCTGCTACCAGGCAAACAGGCCAGTCGGAACCAAATAGTATACGGTTTGTTCCAAACGTCTCCACAATGGTATCCATGTAAGGCGTAAAATCTTCCTTAGTCCAGTTTTTCCAGTCCGCTTCTGTAACCATACCAGATATCTTGCAATACAGGTTTTCATGGGCGGCCAAAGCCTGGATATCCTTTTTCCATTCAGCGACTTTTTGGTCTTTGATATTTGGTTTGGCGATATGATCGATTACGAATTTTTGATCGGGAAATGCTGCCGCCAGTTCACCCGCATATTTCAACTGATCGGGAAAAATGAGGATATCATACGTGAACCCAAATTTTTGCAGTTTGCTGATCCCGTTTATAAATGCAGGCTTCAGCATTAATGCCCTGTCTGCCTCGCCCTGCAACACATGCCGGAAACCTTTCATCTTTTTAAACTGGTGATAATATGCCAGTCGTTCGTGCACCCCTTCTGACTGTAAATCAACCCAGCCTACAATGCCTTTTATAAAATCAAAACTACCGGCATTGCTTAGTTGAAATTCATTCTCTTTTTCTGACTGGTCGCTCTGCACTACCACGCAACCATCCAGGTTATTTTGTTGCAACAAAGGTTGAAGATCTGGGGGTAAAAAATCCCGTTGGATCTCTGCCATCTCTTCATTGATCCAACTATCCCGTACAGGATCAAACTGCCAGAAATGCTGGTGTGCGTCAATTCGTTGCATAAGCCACACATTTTTGTATACTGTTGCCCAAACCGTCAATACCCAGTTCCATTGTATCACCGGCTTTTAAGTAAATTGGAGGATTGAAACCCAGGCCTACCCCCGCAGGTGTACCGGTTGAAATGATATCACCGGGCAACAAAGTCATAAACCGGCTGACATAAGCAACCAAAAAAGGAATATTAAAAATCAAATTGGCCGTTGTTCCATTTTGCATGGACTGTCCGTTTACTTTTAACCAAAGGTTTAAATTATGGACATCTGCTATCTCATCTTTGGTAACTAACCATGGGCCTAACGGCGCGAATGTGTCACAACCTTTTCCTTTATCCCAGGTACCGCTTCTTTCCAGTTGAAATTCCCTTTCGCTGATATCATTGTGCAGGCAATAACCGGCAACATAATCCATAGCATCCGCTTCATCTACGTGGGTGGCCTTTCGTTCCATCACCACGGCGAGTTCTACTTCCCAATCTGTTTTTAAGGAGTTTTTTGGGATCATCACGGCATCATAAGGACCAATAATAGCGGTAGTTGCTTTCATAAAAATAACCGGTTCTGGAGGAGGGGTTGCGTTGGTTTCCTTTGCATGATCCGCATAATTTAAACCAATGCAAATGATCTTTGACGGCCTTGCCACGGGTGCCCCAAGCCTGGTGCCCTCCATAACCTTTGGCAATATGGTTTTATTTTCGTGCACCATCCATGCCAGGTGAAGAAGCCCTCCGTTAGCGAAAAATGCTTCATCATAATCCTTAATAAAACCAGATACATCATAGTTGATGCCTTCTTCACAGATACCTGGCTTCTCTTTGTTAATTTCTCCAAACCGGATTAGTTTCATTGTTATTTTTTTGATTTAAAAAGTTTTATCAATAAGTGATGAGAAAGTAATTATTAATTGTGAATTAAGAATTATGAATTAAGAATTAAGAATTATGAATTATGAATTATGCTGGAGAATTCCTCATTAGATATTACCCTTTCACCATTCACATATTCACCATTCACATATTCACCATTCACATATTCACCATTTCCCCTCAGGGTGTATTCAATTTTATGAAACCTCCGTCAATCGGGTAGTCGCAACCGGTAATAAACGAAGCTTCTGCTGAACAGAGGTAGAGGATCAGGTGTGCTATTTCTACCGGTTTAGCCATGCGCCCGATGGGCTGCGACTTTGATAGTTTATCAAACATTTCCTCCTCTTTACCAGGGTAACTTTTTGCAATAAAATTATCTACAAAAGGAGTATGTACCCTTGCAGGTGAAATACAGTTGCAACGGATACCATCCCCGATATAATCCCTCGCCACAGACAAGGTCATACCCAATACAGCGCCTTTACTCATACTGTAAGCAAACCTGTCGGGCAGACCCACATTGTTGGCAATGGATGCCATATTAAGGATCACGCCATTTTTATTATTTTTCATACCAGGAATGGCCTCATGCAGGCAATTGTATATTCCTTTTACATTCACCCTGTACACCCGGTCAAAATCTTCTTCCGATGTATTGTCGGCTTTACCGATATTTGAAATACCAGCGCAGTTTACCAGGATATCGATACGGCCAATTTTTTCAAAAAGGGACCTGATTGCCTGCTGGTTAGTAACATCCGCCAAATGCTGTTCGGCATTGCCACCCTGTTCCTTAATTTCCGTTACAGCTTCCATTAGTCCGGCTTCATTCATATCCAGTAAGTGTACGGTTGCGCCCTGTTTGGCAAAAACAATAGCAACCGCTTTACCAATACCGCTTGCAGCCCCGGTTATGACAGTTATTTTATTTGTCAGATTGAACATTCTTTTATTTTTATGCGCTAAGTTCCGATAGTTATATCCATACTGCAATAATATTTTTAAAAAATTGACAGGCCGCGTTTAAAAAATCCTCCTTTTTCGGGTAAAGGGCTATCGGGTTGCACAATACCCTTTTCTTGTCAGCCAGTAGAAATAATCAACTTAATGAAAATATTTTTTTCATGAGGATCCATTTTTCACCTGGCTTTGCTACCGGTAACGCCTGCTGGTATTTCCACATCAACTGTTCCCACTCCGCCACTTTTTCATTGGATGCATCCGCCATTGCCTTTTTCTCAAAACTGAAATCATCATTCACTTCCATGATCATAAAAAGCCGGTTGCCCACCCGGTAAATCTCCATTTGTTCAATCCCTGAGTCGGTAATACTTTTTAATATTTCCGGCCACCCATGCTCATGGTATACTTCGTATTCCTTTATAAGCTTTTCATCATCTTTTAAATCACAGGCAAGGCAATATCTTTTCATAACGTGGTATTTATATTTTAAAATTAAAATTTATTAATGTTTATTAAGAAGAAAAAATAACTGGTTTAAAGTTCGATATTTCAATACCAGCAACTATTGGGTACTTGCTCTATAATTTATTAAGTGGTTAAGATTTTTTTTTAAGAGGCCAAATACTACAAACGGTTCATCCAATTCTTTAACCGCTCCAGCCAATTGTCGTCCGTTGTTTTATTGTTCATTCCAAACCCGTGGCCACCTTTCGGATACAAATGCATTTCAACCGGCACTTTGTTTTTAATACAGGCCTGGTAGTAACGAATGCTATTTTCTACCGCTACCCCGCCATCATCACCGGCATGTACCAGAAACGCAGGTGGTGTTTTTGAGCTTACCTGCAATTCATTTGAAAAGAATGCAATTTTTTCAGCGGGGGCCCTGGCACCCACTAGGTTATTTCTTGAACCGGAATGGGTAATGGTGCTGTCGAAACTAATAACCGGGTAAATCAATATCGAAAAATCGGGGCGCACAGAATTAGTATCTTTATTATTAACATCAGCTTTAAAGCTAAAATGCGTGGATGCGCTTGCAGCCAGGTGGCCGCCGGCAGAAAACCCCATAATACCTATTTGATTTTTATTTAAGCCCCAGTCCGTTGCATTGGCTCTTACCAAACGTATTGCCTGCTGGGCATCCTGTAGTGGCGCTATGCTTCTGTCTATCATGGTGGAATCATCAGGCAGGCGGTATTTCAACACAAAGGCCGTGATGCCCCATTTATTCAGTTCTTCCGCAACGCCAGTCCCTTCTTTATCAAACGCTAAAATTGAATAGCCACCACCCGGACAAATAATCACGGCCTTCCCATTTGGGTTAGAAGGTTTATACATGGTAAGGGATGGAAGACTCACTTTCGCAACCCGGGTTACATTATCCCGGAACGTAGCGTTTTCTTTGTCTGGCGCCGCAATGGAATTGGGTACACCATTTTTATACAGGTTTATTTTGGTAATGTTTTGTGCGGCGGCATCTGCAATGATAAAAAAAGGAACGAGGAGCAATAAATTTTTCATTGTTGTTTTAATGATTGCGTTAAAATTTATTTTTTTGCGGCGGGCCATTCAAATGGTTTTGACCCGGGGTGATTAAACCAGTCTGCGGATTGCAACGCCACGGCGTTACAATTTGAAAATATATTTTCCAGGGTATATTCTTTTGCTTCCTTTATAGTAAGTTGTTTTGACCAGCTTACCCTGCTGCCTGTATTTGCCCCTGCCCCGGTGCATTTATATTCTGCATAAAATACCGTTTTTTCATTTTCTGCATTGTTCCAGTTATCCCAGCCCGCAGCAGCAATTTGCCTGGGTAATTCACAGCGAACAAACACTGTTTTTGCCCATGCCCGCCAGGGTCTGCCAAGGTACAGATTGCTTACAGTTGAATCCGCAATTATCTTACAATCGATAAAAACAAAACCAAAGGCTTTTCCAGGTGTTGTGTTGGCGGCTGTAATGTAAGAACGTGCCTTGGCCCTGATGGTGCAGTTTTGAAATACCGCTGTTGAAGGGCCAAAAATAAAATCCGTTGTACCTTCTATAAAACAATCCACAAATAATTGTCTTGAATTTTCACCGGCAGCATAAATGGTATCCTGGTTCCCGATGAAACGGCAATTTTTAAACACCGCTTTATCAGCATCAACATAGAGGGCAAGCGCCTGTCCCACTGTACCTGCCGAATTTACAAAACTGATATTTTCGGCAACGAACCGGTTGCCCGAAATTTTAGCGGTATAGGAGGTAAATGTGGTGAGCTTTCCCCTGCCGGCATAATCGTTAAAACTAATGATGGTTAGCTCCACGCTTTCACCAATAAAGCTTACATCCGTATTGTTTGCCGGCAACAGGATCTTTTCGATATACACCCCATTTTTAATGTACAAGGTAATCGGGGCCAATGGAAAGGCCCTCATAGCATCAATGGCATCCTGGATAAATGTATAATCGCCTGTACCATCTTTGGCAACTGTGAAAACATATTTGTATTGCTGCGGGTTAGAGGTTTGAGCAAAAAGCTGCCCGGTGAAGAGAAATGACAGCACGAAAAATAAAAGATAATTCCTCATTATTATTTTATTTGAAATCATTTATTGCCGGCCTTTTTTATTAGTCATTTATTACAGCAATACCTTTTGCGAATAACACTATACCACGATGAAACGGTATAGGTAAAATGTTCAAATGACCTCCCGGCCAGTTATCTATCCCTGCAAATAAACAGGGCTCTAATAAAACCCTTTTATTTGCCGTGCACGGTTTCAAGGCTATTGATATACACTTCAATATTTGAATATATTATATTGAGCGTAAACAAAGTTGCGTCGTTGCCGCCCGACGGATTCAATTGGTGTTTCTTTTCCCAGTCATCCGGCATGCCATCCTGGTCGGTATCTGCAGGTGCCGGTAAAGACTGCAATAAAGGCCAGGCATTTTTTGTTAATTCATATTCCGTACCATGGGGATAACCACCCTGTACATCAATCAATCTGCCCGTCCTGGATTTTACATCATTAATAATTCTTTCGTCGAGGGTATCTCTTTGGGGCAATACTGCACCGGCATTTTTTAATACCGCTCCATAAGCGTCCCGGCTATTTTCAACAACGAAGGGGATTGCCGGAATTGCCGTTGTCAACTTTGATTGCAATGCATCCGACGCAGTTCCTTTTTCCATTGTTACACCCAGCCAGTTGTCGTTGCTCACTTCGGGTGAACCATCCACATAATTACCGTCAACATAAAATTTTCCAAATGGAATAGCAGGCGGCAATTTATATGGATTTACAATCCTGGTGGCAGCATTTTTTGAGGTGGAAGGGCCATACTTGTAATAATTATTTACAATATTATAATTTCCCCCTTCTCCCGCATACACGTTGTTGTTACCCCAGTTATAAATTACATTATTCCTGAAGTCGGCATTTTCCTGTGATGAATTTCTTATCCCATCAAACCGCGGCGTACGGTTATTGCAATGCGCAAATAAATTATGATGGGCCGTAAAATGTTTGCCTCCCCAGATACCACCAAAGCCATGTTTCTCATAGTCGGTATCACCTGTTTCAAAATGATAGGAATAATTTAACGGCTCAGAAATAATATTCCACTGGAGGGTAGTACTGTCACCGGCATAAATAGAAAGCACTTCATCGGTACTCCAACTCAGACTGCAGTGATCAATGATAATATTTTTTCTTTTAGTGCCGCTAAATGCATCATCACCGCCATTCCCGTCCACCATTCCACCCTTCTGATTTTTATCCCCCATCCTGAACCGGATGTAGCGGACAATAATATTATCCCCACCAAGGCTTACCGGGAAATCTGCCAGGCAAATACCACCGCCCGGGGCTGTTTGGCCCGCAATAGTAAGGTCACTTTTGATAGAAAGTGTTTTTTTAAGGTGTATTGTACCCGATACTGCAAATACTACAATCCTTTTTCCTGTAGCTGTAACTGCTCTACGAAAACTTCCGGGGCCATCGTCATCAAGGTTAGAAACGATCAGCACTTTTCCACCCCGGCCTCCTGTTGTGTACTTACCAAATCCTTCCGCACCCGGGAAGGCGACAGGTGCATCATCCTTTACCGGCTGAATGATAGTTTGCTTATGAGCAGCGCTACAGGAAACTATTAACAACGATATTAAGCAGATCAATAATAAGTACCGCATTCAGTTATCGCTTTAAAAATTTCGTGAAACTAAAAAAGCCGCCACATAACAAAGCAGCCTTCCTGTTTTTTATTCAATGTCGTTAATTAGTACCCGGGGTTCTGTGATAAATTAAAGTTACCATCCCTTGCAGTTTGTGGAATTGGAAATAATTCTGATCTGCCCGGTGTAAATCCTGTTGCAAACCTTGCCAGAGGCGGGTTTGTGCCGGTAGTAGATATTCCATTACTTATCCAGGTAACTTTTGTTGTTCCCGCAGGTGTAGCGGTAGGGGCAGTTTTATAAAATGAATTAGCCCAAAGTGTACCATCATCTGCAGTTGAATTATTTTTGAAATACATTGCTATTGGTAAGGCGGCGGCATTCAAGGAATATGCAGGAGCGGAAGCCATATAGGTAGGCGGTAATAATGCAGTAAGTGAACCCATTTTTGCCAGGTTAACTTTTGTTTCCGCCAAAGCAGTAGCCAATAAATTCCACCTCAACAGGTCGTATTTTCTAACTCCTTCACCGCCCAATTCCAAAGACCTTTCCCTTACGATTGCGGCAAAAAAACTCGCTTTGTTCAGACCGGCAAGGTCAACACTTGCATCCACTGTAGCGACAGGTTTACCAAATCCTCTTCTCCTGACTATATTAAGCGCATTGTAAGCAGCGGCGGTGGGGCCGTTCAATTCATTTTCTGCTTCTGCAAACATTAAGAGCACATCCGAATAACGAAGTATTTGCCATTTTAAACTTAAAAATTGTCCCGTATAAGTTGGTGCAATGGCAACGTTCCAGTCCCTCCTGAATTTACCGGGATTAATTACGGTAACAGTCAGTCCCGTTTTTGTTACCCCGTCGGCATTCACATTGTATGGGGCGATGGTAACATCCCTTCGCTGGTCCAATGAATCAAATAAATAGAAATAGGTAGGAAGTACAGTTACCGCGCCATTTCCAAAATTGTTTACTTTAGGCCCGTCATAAAATCCTAAGCGGCTGTCTTCGGCAGACACTCCTCCAATAGACCCCACCTGGAACATTAATTCGCCCTGGGGATCGGTAACTGCCCGCGTGCCAACCAGGTTTTTCCAGATCGTTTTATAGGCAGGTGTCAACGCGTGCTGCCCTGAATTAATTATATCGTTACACTCATCCTTTGCCATTTGATAGAATGAAAGGTAATCGCTGCTTCTTTCCATTGTTTTGCTTACCTGCCGCAGAGAATACCCGCCCCGGTATAAAGCGATCCTCGCCCTTACACCTTTAACGGTGCCTTTCGTAATTCTTTCATCTATGCCATCCCCAATTGTACTAACCTCGTTACGCCAGGGTACAAGTTCTTCAGCAATTTTTAAATCGGCAAGAATTTGATTATATAAAGTATCCCTGCCGGTTCTTGTCGGAAATGGATTTTTATTAGCGAGATTGGAGGCTGCACTAAAATGCGCGGGAAGATCTCCCCAGTTCCGGATCGCTTCAAAATAAAATTGTGCCCTTAGGGTCAGCGCCTCACCATACATCCGTTGCAATTGTTTTTTCTGCTGCTCAGCACCAGATGTATACAAATCCATTTTGGGGATATTATCAATACAATTGTTCGCAAACTCGATCCCCTGGAATAATTGAATAAATGGATTAGGAAGCCCTGTATTACTTGGTGTAGGCTGATACCGGGCAATATTTCTCCTTTCATCATCCGTACCTGTAGGCCCCTGCATTTCATCCGTATCCACCGTGTAGTACAAGCTAAGGCGCTGCCCGTATCCTTCCTGCCCCGCAAGCCTGCTATAAACCCCGATCAACGCAAGGTATGCACTCGGAACATCTTTGAAAACTACTATGGGTGTAACGTCTGTAATGGGCTGTTGATCGAGGTATTTTTTACAGCTCCCCAAAACCACTAACATACATAATGACGTTACAGTGGCATAGAAATATTTACTTTTCATAACTTAATTTTTTTATCCTATTAATTAAAATGTTGCATTAACCCCAAAAATAAAACTGCGGCTTTTTGGATAGGCTGAATAATCAAGGCCAGGTGTTAATGGACTATTTTTTACACTCACTTCCGGGTCATAACCCGAATAACCGGTTAGCACTGCAAGATTGTTGCCGGTCAGGTAAAACCGGAGTTTGCTCATTTTTAACCCTGCTATTTTTTCAACGGGCAGTGAGTATCCGACAGTTAAATTATTGATGCGTAAAAATGAACCATCTTCGATTGTCCAGGAGTGAGGTATAAATGCCGCAGCCCCGGTACCCCGTGCAGGTTGCCAGATAGTGGCATGTGCATTTAATGCAGCCAGCTGTGCAGGTGCGATACCAACAATTTGATTGATACCATTAATAAATTGCGCTGTAACTCCCGTTTCTGTTACAACTCTCCAACGGCCTTCCATTAATTGAAGGAGGTTTGAATTAGGGGTGAACCCATTACTAAACTCAATTTTATTGGCATTATAAACGTCGTTACCATAAGAGAAGTTTACAAACAGGCTTAGGTCCCATTGCTTATAAGTAAATTGCTGATTTAATCCACCGGTAAATTTGGCATTTGGATTACCAATGATTTGCCTGTCATTATCAATATCAATTTTTTTATCGCCATTTAAATCTTTAAACTTAACTGCGCCAGGCTGCACGGTTCCTAATGCTGTGCCATAGCCTGGCACCCCTGCTTTTAAAGTATAGATACCATATCCATTTGCACCCGGAGCGTAATCAAAATCATCCACGGAATAAAACCCATCAGTGGTGAAACCCCACATTGAACCCACCGGATCACCAATTCTTACAATATAGTCGGTAGGCTGGCCATTAACCCCCCAGCTTGCATCCGGGAAAAAGAAGGGCTGGTTTACCCCAAGCGCTACCACTTTATTTTTATTAGACGATATATTGAAGTTGGCAGACCAGGTTAGATTATTATTTTTTCTAAGCAGAACGGCATTCAATTGCAACTCTATGCCCTTATTGGAAGTTTTACCGATATTTTGCAATTGCGAAGTGTAACCGTAGGTGGAAGCTATCGGTACATCGAGAAGCAGGTCTTTGGAACTATTGTTATAAATATCTACACTTATATCAAGCCTGTTTTTAAATAAACTTATATCAATACCATAATTCCTGTTTACAGTAGACTCCCATTTTAAGTCTGAATTTACGAGACTGGTTGGATAATATCCATTAACCGCCTGGTTATTGATTCCATAATAATACCTGCCATTATTACTATAGGTGGTTAAAAATAAATAATCCCTGATACGGTTGTTACCTACCGTTCCAAATCCCGCCCTGAGTTTAAGATCGCTGATGAGATCAACATTGGCAAGAAATTTTTCTTTTTTAACCCGCCATGCAAAAGAACCGGCAGGAAAATATCCCCATTGTTTACCGGGTGCAAATTTGGAAGCACCGTCTGCCCTGACATTGAAAGAAAACAAATACTTATCCAGTAAGGAATAATTTATCCGGCCAAAGAATGACAAGTTAGTGTACCTCGTTTTTCCCAGCCTGGGATAACCTGTAAACGGTATTGCAAGACTTGTATTTTTAAAAGCAGTATTGTAAGCAGTAAATGCGGGATAATTTCTAAAAAGGCTTGAACGGCTTTCCGTTTTGAGATCATAAGTTTCTTCACCAACTAAGAAACTAAAGTCATGTTTTCCTCTAAATCCTGTAATGGAGTACGATAAAACATTAGAATTAGTAATGGTTTTATTGACAGTCGTATCCAATCCTGCAATGGGTAATTTTCCTCCCTGTATGATAGAATAGGTAGTGATGGAATCGCTAAATTTTCTGTCGGTAACGGTATTTTCATCATACCCGAATGTAGATTTGAATACAAGCCTTTTAGTGATATTGTAAGAGACATTAGCCGTAAAATTGAAGGCTTCTGTGGTTTTTTTTCTGTACTCCGAACCAGCCAGTTGTATGGGGTTTACAAGATTTAATCCATTACCAACATTTGGATCGGCCAGGGGATCAGGATCTTCAAGTGTTGTACTGTCTGATTTGAAAGGCCGGTATTTAACAGCATTTCGCAGCCGGTTGTAAGAAGAACCTTTATCATCAGAAACACCGGCGCCATAAACATTCTGCAGCGTATACCTTGTACTGATCCCGGCCTTTAAATTTTTGGTTATTTTATATTCGCCTTTTAAATTCAGGATATGCCTGATGTATTTCGAATTAATTACAATCGCCTTTTCGTCATTGTAGGTATAGCCAAAATTATAGGTGATCTTATTATTGCCGCCCAATGCAGCAACATTATGCGTTTGCGTAATTCCGGTTTCACCAAAAACCTGTTCCTGCCAGTTTATAGCGTCAACATTTTTATATACCGACAAGGTATCCCAGGTAGTACCAAAGCTCTTTGTAAAATTTGTACTGTCCGTGCCGTTTCCCCTGGATCTTTCTGATTGATAAACCACATAATTATAAGGAGACAATACCTCTAAAGTTTTGGGTAAATATTTTACACCAACAAAACCGTTATAACTTGCAACAAGCCTCCCGGGTTTGCCGCTCTTGGTGGTGATAACAATAACACCATTCGCTCCCCTTGCCCCGTAAATAGCGGTGGCAGCGGCATCCTTTAAAACATCTATTGACTGAATATTCTGCGGGGAAATTGTATTAAGCCCGTTTTCAATCTGCACCCCATCTATAATATACAAAGGAGAATTGTCACCGGTAATAGACATACCGCCGCGCACCCTGATCCTGATCTGCGCATCCGGAGACCCTTCCGCTGTTGTAGCAGTTACCCCGGCCAGTCTGCCATTTAAGGCCTCCGCCGCAGAATTTATGGGAATGTCTTTTAAATCCCTGGCGCTTACGGATGATACGGAAGCCAACAAGTCTTTTCGTTTAACCGTTTGATAACCGATCACCACCACTTCATCCTGGGTACCGGTCTGCCTTTCCAACTGCACAGTAAGCGGCGAATTGCCATCAGAAAAAACCGTTTTGGCAATATAACCTACAAAAGAAAAAACCAGTGCGGTTTTTCCGGAACCCATACCCGTAATCGAAAAATTTCCATCCTTATCTGTACTGGTTCCTTTTTGGTTTTTTTGTACCAGCACATTTACTCCCTGGAAAGGTTTGCCCGTTTCGTCAAGCACTTTACCGGTGATGGATTTTGTCTGGGCCAGTAAAACAGCAGGGGAAATAAAACAAATCAGCAAGAGCAGCAGCAGTTTAGTCATATAGCATTTTTTAAATAGTTATCGCGAGATCAGTGCCCTCCATTTGTAAAGGGTTATACTGTTCAATGCGAATTGCAATCAGGAGCAATGCTACTCACATTTTTCAATAACAATACCCAAAAATATTGATTTTTTTACGCAATCGTTCCCGATAACGATACCATTTTTTTGAAAGACGCTAAAATTGATAATCGGAAGAAAAACACAAATCACGATCTTTACAAAATATGAAATATGAACCTGTAACCATAAAAGATATCGGAAAGGCCTTGGGACTATCTACTTCTACGGTTTCGAGGGCTTTGCGGGGTAGTTATGAAATAAGTTCAGAAACAAAAAAACAGGTACTGGAATATGCAGAAAAAGTAAATTACCGCCCCAATCCCATTGCGTTGAGTTTAAAGGAAAGACGCAGCAGTTCAATTGGCGTAGTGGTTTGTGAAATAGCCAATAACTTCTTTTCCCAGGCAATCAATGGGATCGAATCCATTGCTTATAACAGGGGCTACCATGTCATAATTTCACAAAGCCATGAATCCTACGAACGGGAGGTAGTGAATGTACAGCACCTCGCTTCAAGATCGGTGGATGGATTACTGGTTTCCCTTTCGGGCGAAACATCGGATGTTTCGCATTTTACCCATTTACACGAAAAAGGATTGCCCATTGTTTTTTTTGACAGGGTAAGCAATGAAATAATCACCCACAAAGTGATCGCGGATAATTACAAAGCCGCTTATGATGCTACGGTACACCTGATTAATAATGGATACAAAAATATCGCCCACATTACCTCAGCCCCATTTTTATCCATTACCAAAGAAAGGCTGGAAGGATATAAGGCCGCTTTACTGGAAAACGGTTTGCCTTTCAATGAAAAATATGTAAAATTTTGCAGCCATGGTGGAATGATCGTGGAAGAAATTGAAGGGGCGCTTAATAACCTGTTACACATAAAACAGAAACCGGATGCCTTTGTAACTGCGGGTGACCGGATCACAACGGGATCTTTAACCGCCATCAAAAACCTGCAACTGAAAGTTCCGGAGGATATCGCGCTGGTAGGTTTTAGCAATACCAATATCCCTGAATTAATGGCACCAACGCTAACGACTATACGAATGCCGGCTTTTGAAATGGGCCAGGTGGCTACCGAATTACTGATCCGGATAATTGAAAGTAAAAGGCCTGTTACGGAATTTGAAACAAGGGTATTGCAAACTGAATTTACCATAAGAAATTCTTCGGGTTTATCACCGGAAAATAAAAAGTAATCACTGCTGTGAAACCATTAAGTGAACAAATAAAAAACACGGTGGGTGCACCTTGTTAGAATCCTTATTTACTGTTACCACTTTGGGCTCCCGGTTTGCAGTGAACTGGCTGAAGACCTCCCCTTCAGGGGCCGGGGGCAAATGAGCTATCCAAAGTCTGACGCGCTAGCTATCGGGGGTGGGGTCGAGGTCAATCAGGTACACCATTAAACTTCTTGCCCCATGCGCCCCTATTACCAGCGATTGTTCAATATCAGCCGTTTTGGAAGGGCCCGCTAAAAAAACACCATAGCCTTCTTTAGCCACGTCAATTTGCTGGTAGGCTTCATGCATGGTGGGCACAATTCTTTTTGCATCCAGGCAAATAATTAGGTGCTGACAAATATAAGGTAAGAGGCGGTTTTTCATCTGACTCTCGTACAACCAGACAGAGCCGTTCTCCGCCACGCCAATCGTTGCCTCAATATATGTTTTATATACCGGCTCCAATGAATTGGCATCGAGCGCAGGGTTTATTTCATTGT
The DNA here is from genome assembly GCA_014379625.1 of Ferruginibacter sp. Lineage (GTDB taxonomy): Bacteria > Bacteroidota > Bacteroidia > Chitinophagales > Chitinophagaceae > Ferruginibacter. The sequence goes on from JACMLJ010000071.1 coordinate 22,040, forward strand.
TAACTTCTCCCAGTAATGCAATGGTATTCACAATATAATTACTACTGTCACGTGATTGTTTTAATTCGTTCCGGATAATATCGATATCCGAAACAAGCAATGCTTTCCCTCCAATGCCCTCCAGGGTTTTGATGAATTGTTGCAGCGTTGCAGCCGGATCCATACCATCCCCTTTAATATTCATTTCGGGGCTTTCCATAAAGGCGGGTTTATTGGCGGAGATGGCCTGTAATATTTTTTCTCTTGAACTCATTGCTTGTTTTTTATGTACCAATCCCTGAAACTCTGTTTGGGCGACCCGGGCATTTCGCGCTGCTTGTACCAGGGGTTAAATGATTTATTGTTGGTAAGGAAGGGCAGGTTACGCAAAACCCACCTGCCCATCTTTCCCGCTACCCGGTAAATGGCGGGATGCGCAAGTACGAATGCCATACCACCCATGGCTAATTTCTTGGCGGTGGGTGCATATCCTTCATTGGTTAACACCTGGCGCCATTTCCATAATTGCACGTGTATATCAATTTTAACCGGGCATACATTGCTGCACGAACCGCAAAGGGTAGACGCAAATGGAAGATCCGCATTTGCTTTCATATCGAGGTTAGGATTGAGAATAGACCCGATTGGGCCCGCAACCGCTGTATGGTAACTGTGCCCGCCGCTTCGCCTGTACACCGGACAGGTATTGAAACAGGCGGCACAACGGATACACTTTAATGAGTTACGAAAATCGGGGCGGCCTAACTGTTTGGTACGGCCATTGTCTACAATTACAATATGCATTTGCTGGCCTGGCCCTGGCTTATTAAAATGACTGGAATAGGTGGTGATGGGCTGACCGGTTGCACTTCTTGCCAGTAAGCGGAGAAAAATGCTTAGATGTTCCGCCCGGGGAATAATTTTTTCAATCCCCATACACGCGATATGGATACCCGCCGCATGTGCCCCCATATCCGCATTCCCCTCGTTGGTACACACTACAAATCCACCTGTTTCTGCAATGGCAAAATTTACACCGGTAATGGCTAATTGTGACTGGATAAATTTATCACGCAGGTGTATCCGGGCAGCTTCGGCCAGGTATTGAGGATCGTTATTTCCTTCCTCAGTTCCGAGGTGCTCATGAAAAGTCTGGCTTACATCCTGTTTTTTTAAATGAATGGCTGGCAATACAATATGACTGGGTGGCTCGTTTCTAAATTGCACGATCCGTTCCCCCAGGTCGGTATCAACTACTTCAATACCGTTCTCAATTAAAAAAGGGTTTAGATGGCATTCTTCCGTAAGCATTGATTTGCTTTTAACCACCCGCTGAACACTGTGTTCGCGGATGATTTGCAAAATGATTCCGTTATGCTCCGCTGCATCCGCGGCCCAATGTACCGTAACTCCATTAGCCCGGGCATTCCTTTCAAAGGCTATTAAATAATTATCAAGATCAGAAAGTGTATGGTCTTTTATACGGGATGCAAGTTCCCGTAATTGTTCCCATTCAGGTACCTGGCGAACCGCCTTATCTCTTTTCTCCCTTACAAACCAAAGCGTTTCATCGTGCCAGTCCGTTCTGGGTTCATCCGCTATAAATTGCTCCGATAATGTTGCGTGATCTTTCATTTAATTATTTTTTTTGTAAGAACACGCCGCGGCGTGTTCTTACAGGCGTGTTCCCACAGGCCTGTTCCTACAATGCATTTAAAATCTCAGCAATATGAATGGTCTTGACCTTGCTTCCGTTTCTTTTTAAGATACCTTCCATGTGCATCAGGCAGCTTACATCTACCCCGGTAATATATTCCACTTCATTGGCCTCATGTTCCGCAATCCTGTCCTTGCCCATTTTTACGGATACGGCTTCTTCAAATACACAAAAAGTACCACCGAAGCCACAACATTCGTCTACGCGTTTTGGTTTGGTCAGCATCAATCCTTTTACCATTGCCAACAGCCTTTCTGGTTTTGAAAAAGCAGGCGCCACTAATTCGCTCATAGAAGACAAATGCAATCCACGTTGACCATGACAACTATTGTGCATACCTACTTTATGGGGAAAGGAGGCGGTGATATTTTCTATTTTTAGCACATCCATCATAAATTCCGTCAACTCATAAATATGCCGGCGAATATGCCCGGCCTTATTTTCATCGGTATCCTGCAAATGTTCTTTTACATGCAAAACACAACTGCCCGATGGAGAAACAATGTAATCAACATCCCCAAAATTGGCGACAAAATTCTTATCACATCCCCCGTCCAATTTAGCAAAGCCACTATTGGCCATGGGTTGCCCGCAACAGGTTTGGTTGAGGGGGAACACGACTTCGCAACCAAGTTTTTCCAATAACTCCAAGGTTGCCACCGCTACCTGCGGATAAAACTGGTCGATATAACAGGGAACAAATAATCCTACTTTCATTTGATTGCTGCACGCAGCTATTTATTTTGCAAGTTTATAAATACAATATCAGATTTGAAATGCTCACTCTTTTCATTTAAAAGTACTGCACCATCTATCTACAGTTTTTTTAAATCATAACTGCATCTTCTTTTACCTTTCAAAGATAGTTCAATAATGGCTTGAGCATAAGAATTGAAATTGAAAGGGTGTATTTAAAATAGTCGCTCCTGATTTCGGTTGGTGGGGACACCAACCGAGGCTGGACCGTGGTTTGTGTCCTCACAAACCACTGGCTACTGTGCCAATTTTAAATGCGCCCAATTGAAATCCGGGTTGTCAATTTTCACCATTCCCATTCCGAAAATAATTGCTTCCGCAACCGGCAAAGGGTTCACGGCATCCGCTTCAACCCTTCCCACTTAACTTTCCATTTGCTATTTTTTGGTATGCCGGGGCTAACAGTTTTGCATTCATCGTAGCCTGCACACATCATTGCCACTGCAGCAAGTAAGCCGCCATTGCCCGGCAGGTAAATGGTCAGCCTTCCATCCTGGTAATTGTGCCCGTTGCTCAGATATGTATTGGTGGTAACGGGCATCAACAGTGCATCAATTGCTTTTTCGGGTAAGCATAACCGTGTTGCAGTCATGGCAGTCAGTGGGAAATCCCAGCCCCAGGTATCTTTCCAGCTCCAGTTCTGCCATATCCAGTCAAACGTATGGTGCATGATGGCGGTATCCAGCATACTTGTTTTGGGTAACATACCCAAAGCGCCAAACACGGATGGATGATCGGTTTTAAATTCGGGGTTGGTATAAGAATCGGTGGCGCTTTCTGTAAATAAGTACCGGTTGTTTTGAACGGGTAGGGGTGACAGCTGTTTCAAAACCTCGTCCCATTTTTTATCCGGAGGTAAATGCAATCTTCTGCGCCATTGTTGCGCTGTTGAAAGCGCCCAGCGCCAGTAAACCAGTTCGTAGGTGGGGTTAAATGTTTCTTCCGCCTTAAATCTCTCCTGTGCCGGAATAACCCCCTTGCCCAATATATATTTCCCTTTTGAAGAATCAAAGTATGCATAGGAGGCCATAAAATCGGCGGTAGCAAAAACCAGGTCTTTGTATTTATTTAATGTTTGTATGTTGTTTTTTTGCCGGTAAACCAACTCCGAGAAATAAATATAATGCGGCTGTTGCCAAACTAAAAACGCGCCGACAGAGGATGGTACCTCCCTGCCATCATTATCCGTCATTTTTTGCCAGCGAACACCTTCATACCCCTGCCTTTGTGCAATGGCTTTTGCGGTAGCGGCAACCTTATCATACCAGGCCATGCTTTTTTCAAGTAAATCAATTCTACCCCATAAGGCAAAATGAACCGCATGCCACCAATGCATTTCAATATGCGGCTTTCCATACCAGCTATTGTAAGTTAATCCTGTTTCCTGCGGGGGATTATCTCCGGCGCATTGTATTTTTGTAAGCCATTGGGATAACACAATTCGTCTTTCTAATTCCTTCGCCCTTTCATCCTTGCTTCCGGTAAAATCAATAGCGCCACCGGATTGCCAGAAGGATTGCCACTGCTGCCGGTTATTGGTTGCTGTTGCTATAAAAAATGGGAGCGGTTGATTGTTTTTCTTTTCATCAAAACGAAATATTATTTCAAAACTATTTGCTGAGGTAGGTGTGATGGTAAAATAATGTGCGGCTTTTTCTGTTAATGTAGCACTTCCATTCCATTGTGTACTGATGAAATAATTGGTGGTATCCAACCCATGTTGTATAACGGCATTGTTGCTATTTTTTGATACGATTACGGACTGGTGCTTATTTTCACTCTCCCAGTTATCTCCCATATCCGCCCAGTTACCCGTGGGATAGGGAAGCCGCAAACGTACCGAAAATCTTTTCTCCCTGATCAAAATGGAATTTACTTTTACAGCAACAGCATCCTGTTGCTGGTGACAAAAGGTAATCACTTCTACCGGTATATTTTCAACTGTAAACTTTGAACGGATTTCACCTGTCCACATATTGAGTGCCTGGTGAATATTTTTTACATCATCCAGGGTATAAAGGCTGCCATCTTTTTTTATGATCTCCAGGCCAATATTACCTAACTGTAAACGGTGCAGGTTTTGCCGGTAATAATTAGCTGCATTTTTATTTTGTTCGGGACCATTCCATTGCACAGCGTACTTTACATCCCTGCCATTGAGTTGGTAGGTTTTTAACGCATCCTTAAATTCATACTGATTAGTATTGGGGAAACTATGCCATCCCCATTCACTCTGCGTACCCAGGGGCACCCCTTTCGAGTATGCGTTGGGGAAAGATTGCAAACCAGTTACATCCACGGTAAAAGCGAAGACGCCATTACCAACCGATAAAGAAGCAAGCGAATCAAATTTTGTATTGATAATGGTATGCCGTTCTACTAACTGCTTCCGATTAATGGGCTGTGCCGGCAGATTGTGCAGTGTCATCAACAGAAAAATAAAAAGAGAATATTTTTTATGGTGGCCCATGTTGAAGGTCAATTTGATCTTTTTAAAAATTTATGTGCATTCCATATTGAGACCCGGAACATCCTGTTGATTGCTACTTTGCCAAATGGAGATCGTTCTTTTGACATCCGATTAGACAGACACCGTAAGACCGGCCAGCTACAACAAATACTTTTTAAGCATACAGGTTTTTAAAATTTTTATTTCCTGTACCACAATGCCGGCATTGAACAGGGCGCCTTCTTTGTTGGTATGCGTATGCTCTTGGGGAAAGAAACCGCTTGTTTTTTCCTTCCCTAACTTTTCATATTCATCTCCCAATAAATTATTCAGGTCAATAAAATCGGCGCCGGAAGCTTCGGCTACCTGTTTGGCCCACAAAGCATAACTATTATTGCTGCGGGTTACTTTACCTTCTTTCCAATCGTTGCGTGGGATGGGTGAACAAATAACCGGAACGGCACCACGCGCTTTGGCATCATTTATAAACTTACTCATGTACCACCCATAAGTATGAACCAGCTCTTTTTGTTTTCGAATGGGATTATAAATTTCGGTGCTATCATTGCCAATGCCTTTTAAAGTACCCCTCGCCCTTGCGGTATCATCTAATGGGCTGCTGTCATTGTGACCAAACTGCATCAATACATAATCGCCTTTTTGAAGTTTCGCTAAAACTTTATCCCATCTTCCTTCTGTAATAAATGTACGGCTGCTTCTGCCACCGATCGCATGATTTTCCACACTGATCTTATTTGTATCAAAAAAAATATCCACGTAACTGCCCCAACCCTGCAATAAACTATTCGGCCTGCCATCCCCATTTTTTACAGTAGAATCACCAATAATATACAATACAGGTTTGTGTTGCACAAATGAGAAAGACAAGAGTAAGACTGCGGCAAATAAGCAGGTTAATTTTATAAATTTCATACTTTATTAATTACTGAGCGTTTGTTTTAATTCGCGTAAATTTAATTTTTCATCCGTTCATTGGGTTCCTTTCCCTCCCCATTTGTTGCCTCCGGTTGTTTTTTTACCGCACTATATACCATATTATTAAACTTCCAGTCTTTTGTAAACTCAAGCACACCCATATTTACAGCAGATATGGTGCAGTCATTAAAGATAAAATTACTGATCAGGGATTGTTCCAAACCATTTGCTACAAACGCATTTTGGCCGTTGGTTGCTTTGATATTGCTAATATAAAAATTCTTCGCATGGGGAATGCCTTTTTCCGCAGGCACCACTTTTTGCAGCATGGATTTCCAGTGGGCGGGAATGGTTTCATACGTATAACCCGCAGGTAAATCGGAGTAACTGTAAGCGGGGAACCAGTTTAAATTGAACTGGAAGATATTGTTCACTGAATCCAGGAAAGAATTTTGAAAATAAATATCTTCTACAGTGCCACCCCTGGTAATAGCCGATTTTATTCGCAACCCATTATCGGTATTTCTTGCCATCAGATCGGTGGCCAGTACATGGCGTATACCGCCGGAGGTTTCGCTACCGAATGTAACCAATCCCGCCCCCCGCCGGGCAAGGCAATTTTTTATCACTACATATTCTGTTGGCCTGTTTACCCTAAGCCCGTCCCAATCCCTTCCCGCCTTCAAACAAAAATTATCATCGTTGCAATCAATATCACAGTTGATGATCAATACCCAAGCAGAAGAATCTACATCAACACCATCCGTGCTTGGGCCGCTGCCATCCTCATTATTTTTTATTATTAACCCATCCACCGTAAGATGATGCGAGTACAGTAACTGCACGGTCCAGAATCCCGCATTCTTAAACGTTAGTCCTTTCAAAGTGATATCGGAGGAATTTTGCACCAGCACCGTCCTGATCCTTTTCACGTCATAATCAACAATCCAGCGCAAGCCTTTTGCATCGTATTCCTTGCGGGTTTCCCAATATTTATCCCAGCAGAATTTGCCCCTGGCATTTACAATACCTTCGCCGGTAAGCGCGGCATTTTTAGCATCCATGATATTGATGAGGGCTGCGGGCCATTTCATTTCTATACCTGCAATACGGGTATCAATATCCGGGTAATCGCCAAAATTTTGTGAGCCAAGAATCAATACTCCTTTATCAATATTAAGCTGAACACCGGATTTTATAAATACAGCGCCGGTAACATAAGTACCCGGATCAAACTCCACAATGCCGCCACCCTTTGCCGCACAGTCATCTATGGCTTTTTGTATTGCTTTGGTGATCACTTTAACCGTATCAGTTGCTGCTTTTACCTTGAAAACTTTACCACTTGATGAAAATTCTTTTGCACCAACTTTATTGGTCCAGTCAAGGTTTTGAACCTGGGCGATTGTAAACACGCTGCAACCCGATAATAGCGCAGTAAATAAAAAAATAAGCTTCATTTTATTGAATTGATTTATACTATTTTAAATAACCCGTTCTGAAAAAAATTGGCAGAATAGCCTTTGCGAAGGCAGTAACTTGTTATCCGGAAGAAAGAATAACAGCTTACCCTTCAAGTTGTTCCTTGTTGCGTGCATGTACAATCGTTTAAGATGGATGAAGTTAGTGATTGGCTGCAGGGTATCCATCCTGAAGCATCCTGTAAAAGATGATAGTGTCAGGTAATACAAATATCATACGCTGAAGAATGGTGAAATATTGAACATTCACTATTTAAACCGTCACTTTATTTTTAGCCTGAAACTATACTGCTCAAGGAACAAAACTGTGAACGATTTAGCCTGGAAAAGTCACTAATTTACCCCTTGCGAAGTATAATTCAACAATGCAGCCAACTCATATTGTTAATCATAAAGGGGAAAGATTACGTTATGCCAACTGCTTTCGGTTTAATGACCCGCCCGTTGGGGGCCATGCTGAGTGGTAATAATAATATCACAGAAATGAATAAAGTTATACGTTTCAAACCTACTGATAATCCCGTTTGCGTCGCGGCCGGTACAGGGTTTAAAAATTCCTGTTGCCCCTTCCCTCTCCTCTTCCCCCGCCCATACCTTCTCTCGCTGGTTGTTGCATGCTTCGCTGGTTGCCCTCACCCGGTGTTCTTTTGCCACCAAACCTGTTGAGGTTGTACATAAAGCTCAGCATAAAAAAACGCCTTAATACCTGTGTATAGGTATCTTCAAAATAATTTTCACCAATATTACGGCTGATGTTTTTATTCTGGTTCATGATATCATATACACTCAGGCGTACTTCTGCATTTTTCTTTTTAAACAGGAACATAGCAGCACTGGCATTCCACAAAGGGATACTTTGATTAAAGCCACTGCTGCGGCCACTATTGATATAGTAATCGAAATCGCTGGAGAGATTAATTTTTTTGAATATCGTGTAGGTAATGTCCAGCGAATAATTATGCGAAAAATATTTAAAATTCTGTTGCTGGTTTACGGTGTAAATTGCTTCGTTATAGGTAAAATTTGCGCTGGCACCCACATCAAGCTTATTCTGGATATTGTAATTAAAATTAAGGCGCTGGTTGACTAATGTTGTATAACTGAAATAAGTTTGTTTATACAAAATACTCACATCCCGGTTATAGCGCATGGATGTTGTCAGGTTAAGGTTCATCGGGCTGCGTTTGCCGGAAGCCACTTTTTTTAAGGGTATCCCGATGGTTCCTGAAAAAGAAATGTTATAAGAACCATCTACATTCACTGGTTTGGTAAGCAATATCGACCTGCTGGAATCGGCACTTTTAAAGTAATCAATACTGTTTACTATTCTGTTGCTGGTAGTACCTGCAGAGATATTGGTGTTGAGGTATACGAAATTGCTTACATTAAAAGTATTGTAACTAAAGGTAAAATTGTTATTAAACTCCTGCTGCAGATCGGGATTACCACTCCTGTAATTCAACTGGTTACTAACATCCAGTACATCCTGTAACTGGGTAATTGACGGGGCACGGGTACTTCCGCGATAATTGAAACGGAGACTTTTTCTTGAACGGATATTATAGTTAAAACTCGCCGTGGGAAAGAAGTTGGTGTACCTTTGCCTCATCGTGCTGTCCTTACCGGTTAGGGCACGATGGCTCATATTTTCCAGTGAGGCAAGCTGAATGGCGCCGCCCAACTGGAAATCATATTTTTCTTTTTTCAACCGAAAATTAGTACCAATGCGGCTTGACGAGAACCCGTTCTCAAAATAATTGGTCTGCGGTTTATTGACGCTGTCAAATTTATCTGTTACCGCATTATAATCATAGGTCCTTCGGTCCGATTCTGACTGGTTATTGCTATACGCATAATTGAGTTCAATAATTTTATTGGAATCAATCAACTCTGTAAAAGAAGTGCTGATGGTATTATTAAAAGAATTGGTAGCCTGGTCGTTTCGCTGTTGACGGTTTTGCACCCTGTTAATGCTGCCATCTTTGTTATAAAAAGTATAGGGAGATGTATTGAGCCCATCACCATCGCTCTCACTCAAATTGGTATTCCACCCGATAGTAAAAGTGCGCCCGGTTTTCTGGAACCGGTGACGAAATAATAAATTATTACCAAGGTTCCAGCCATCTCTTATATTGCTTCGCTGGCTGTTGCCGCCAATAGCTTTATAATCTGTAACTGAACCAACCGCCCTTGTCATCACGGAATCGTAACTTAATGACTCACTATGCTGCACACTAAAAGTTGGTGTTAGTAAAATTGAGTTCATGCTGTCGATGGTATATTCAAAACGTGTATTAAAACGGTGATTTAGGCTTTTGTTCATGTTGAAAGATTCTTCATTGCTGTATGACACGGAGTCACCGGGGAAAATATTCTGGCGATAACTATTGCTTCTTACAATCGTATTGGTGTTGGTAGCAAAATAATTGCCGCTGAACTCAACTTTGGGACTTAGCACATCGCGGTAATTAACACCCACATTCCATGATTTGGTATTGCCATTTGGTGTACCGGTAAGGCCATTTCCACCGCGGTTTCCTCCACCACCGCCTCCACGGTTTCCGCCTCCACCTCCTCCTCCGCCGCCGGATATACCACCCATACCCCCCATATTGCTGATGATATCATTGGATGAAAAGCCCAGCCTGTTTACATTGTTCACCCCACCCAATACAGACGCGAGCCTTTTATTATTATAACTATTAACAGCAACGTTTGATGAATAACGATCACTGCTGCCGGCTCCCACGGTAGCACGCCCGAAATATCCCTTGCGCTTGTCTTTTTTTAATTTAATGTTGATGGTGCGTTGTTTAGTGCCATCATCAATTTTGGTAAACCTGGCCTGGTCGCCCATATCATCAAAAACCTGTATGCTTTCTATTAAATCAGCGGTAAGATTTTTGGTAGCCAGTTTAGGATCGTTACTGAAAAACTCTTTGCCATCCACATATACTTTTGTAATCGGTTCGCCCTGTGCGGATATATTGCCATCTTTGTCCACTTCCACTCCCGGTAATTTTTTTAACAGGTCTTCCACCGTAGCATTGGGTTTGGTTTTAAAAGCCGCGGCCCTAAACTCAACCGTATCCTTATTTATTATAATCGGCGATGACATTACCACCACACCCGCAAGCATTCCAGTATCAGTGTTTAGATAAACGGTACCCAGGTCAAAACTTAATTGTGTTGCAGTAACCTCAATATTCTTCACTACCTGCCTGTAACCTGCAAAACTAATACCCAGGATATAAGTACCCTGTGTTATATTTTTTAATTCAAATGCCCCCAGTTTGTCTGCTACCGCAAAGCCTTCCCCTGTTGAATCTTCCTTATTAAACAGACTTACCGTAGCATTGGTGAGTGGTTGCTTACTCAACGAATCGATCACCATACCTTTGATATCCCCAAACTTTTTTGATTGCGCATGCAATGCAGTATATGCAGTAAATAAGATGATAAGTAGTAAAAGTTGTTTCATTTGCTGGTTTTGGTTGTTGGTATTACAGTGATTTTAAGTCCGGTAGGTATTACGTATGATAAGCTATCCAATATTGCGATTTAATACAACAATTAAACCTGTTTGTTTAAAGCTGCTGACCGAATCCATTCTATAAGTTGCTGAAAAATACACGAATAATTATTAAGACGACAATTATTCATCAATCCGGCGATTTAGTTAAAATAACTTTAAAAATTAATTATTGGAATTAAGTAGATAGTTCGCATGCCCTTTTCTTACCTCAGCCCATTCGAAAAGTTACTTGACTGCAAGCCGCTGCATTTGCTGCTTTCAAAAAATTAAATCCTCTTCACCATCTTACTCTTCACCTGAAATTTTCAAATTCTCAGATCCCGTAAAACTACTTCCCGGTTCAAGTGATAATTTTCCGCAACGTGCCACGGCATTGCTTAAAGTTACCAAGTGAGTAGCTTTGATAACAACTTCGTCATCATTTGCCGGTATACAGTTACAGGACCAGGTGGCGGGGAAATTCCAAAGGCCGGAATTAACAGAATATATTTGCCTGGGAAGTACGACCACTGCATAATCCTCTGCCTGACCTGCTCCTTCGGTGGCTGTTCCGTTAATAGTACAGGCCCCGGGCTCCGGTAGCGCCGGGTTATCTGCCACCACGCGCATGCGCAATGGGGTACGGGTTGGAAAAGATGTTAGCGGAATGGTAACAGTAGCAGTTACTACGCTGTTATAACCAGATAAAACCAATTCTCCCGGATCAGTAAAACTTCCGTTATTGTTGTAGTCAATGAAAACTTTTATACGATGTGGGTTCAGATAACTGCCGGTTACGGTTATCGGATAGGTTTGTCCCTTGGTTACAGTAACAGATTGGTTACAGGTACGATCGAAATAAATACTGCTGTCCGCACCACTGGTATTTGAATAAATATGTAATGTATTAAAATCTAACTGTTGCACACCATAATAAGGCGAGTGGCCATGTGCCGCTGTGGGGATACAAGCAACAGCAGGTGTTGCAGGAGACGGACCGCTAAGCGCCCCTGAGCTGATAAGCCCGTAACGAAATGCCAGCAAAGCATCCCTTACCCTGTTCTTTTGACCGGATGTAAACATCCACTGGCAATCGGTATAACCCATATAGTTATTTAGGACCGTATAAACATTTGGGGTATCTGTTACCAGGTAAGCATTGCCTGTACATGAATTTGTGGCATTGGTGCAATCGTATTGAAGCAAACAAGGTTCGGTATCGCATATACGGTCTCCCTGCAAAGCACAAATATTATTTACAGCACAGGTAGTTTGCAAACTATCATCATAAAAACTATGAAACAGGGAGAAATAATGCCCCATTTCGTGGGTGATGGTTTTATTGGTACCGTTCACTACGCCGGCCAGTAAAACAAGCCCATCTGTAATTGCTGAATTGTATTCTGGGAAGTACGCATAGCCCCCCGGGGCGACTCCGCTGCCGTTGATTTTGTTTACGATCCAAATGTTGATATAATCGGTATTGGGCCAGCGGCTAAGCCTTTTTACATGCTCCTCGGTTACACTGCCAGGAATGTTAAAATTGGTAATGCCACCGGAAACATAGCCAGGTATTGAAGATCCGTCAACCCTGTTTATTCCGGATGTGCTATTGCAGGAAGGGGACCTTTTGGCTAATTGAAACTGGATTTTCATATCCACCCCTCCATATAGCAGCCCGCTTTTTCTCCAGGCCTTGTTCAAACCATCTATCATGGCGTAGATAAGACTATCGTCCGGATTATCTGTAGCGCCAATTATACTGCCCGAATGTATAACATGCACAACCACCGGCAGCGTATATAAAGTATCGTTAACAACGGTATTGTTTGCCGGCCGCAAACCAACTGGGGTCGCCCTTGAAAGCAGGTTGCCAGGTCCGGCAATAATTGCCTGTGCTACCGGTATCTTAAATGCGCATTGATTTGACTGGCCGAATATCGTGTTATTGAATGCAGGCATAATAACCGCCATCCAAAAAATCCTGGAAATACAGTCTATCATATGTATACTTTATTCCTGGTTGCAATATTGATCATCGGGGCAACGAATTGAATTTCATTATCAATGCGCCACCGTAAGTTTGAAACCGCTGTTTACGGTTACAGATGAGCCGGGGTTTACACTAACACTCCTGCCTGTTGCATTTGAATTTACCACCGCAGTACCGCTAAAGATGTAAACATCCGTATTGGCATCGGGTACAGCGTTACAATTCCAGTTGGCCGCATTTTCCCAGGCATTACTTACCGAACCATTCCAATAACTGGCGAAGCCCAGTATAAAATCGTTACTATTATTTCCATCAACTACACAACGGTATTGATAACCATTCCAGGAAGAGGGGGCATTAATTACCTGGAGCGTAGCTGTAGTGGCCCCTGAATAATTGGCATTATTGGTTATATTCACAAATCCACTACCCGTATTTAACTGCCATTGATAAGATGCACCCGTTAAATTTGAAGTGAGTAAGGTACCGGCAAAAGGCGGGCATAGCTGGGACCAGGGAGCTGATGAAACAGGCGTGGATATAAAAGTACAGTTCTTGGTAACAAGCCCCCAACCGGCTAAGCTACCTCCATCAACATCGAAATTATCCTTGATCGTAAGTGTCCATGTGCCTGCACTGTTTTGTCCGTCAAATGCTGAGAGCGGATTTAGAGACTTTGCTGTTTGGTTACCTGTTGGAGGGCAGGCAATATTTCCAGCCGCCTCATCATCGAGGTTGATATTAAAATTTGCGGCATTGTCGCAAACCTGGTCAAATAAAGTTACCGTTGTTCCGGCCGGACTGGTAAGCTTAACGGTAATATCCCCTACATAGGAGTGGGTGCCGGTTAAACCCACCACATTCAGGTCGGAGATGGTAATGCCGGATGCAGCAGGGATAGTTAAGGTGGAGGTGACAGTTGGTGTTCCCGTAGCCGAAATGGCTTTTGGTATGTCCGTGCTGGTTTGGGTCCTGCTATTACACACAGTAATACCTGTTCTGAAAATCCCGGTTGCGGACACCGCGCTGGTTCCACAACTATTGGTCGTGGTTATCCTCCAGTAGTAGGTTGTATTTTCAGTCAAAGGAGCAGTAAGTATTGCAGGCAGGGCTGTAATATTGCTGATCGTTTGCGCTATTTGGCTAAATGAACCGGAGAAGGAAATTTCCAGTTTATAAGAGCCCGCTCCCGCAACTGCTGTCCAGTTAAAAGAAGGCAATATGGCTACACCAGTCGCATTGATTGCGGGTATTGTAAGCGTGGATGGAGGGGCTGGCGGACCACTTACCACAAATGAAATTACCCGGGCTTTACTAATGATACCTGCAACCCCGTTTATAGTAACGTTGTAAGTACCGCTGGCCAGCGAACTAATATTGTTGAGCGTAACTGTTGTATTGCTACCAGGCGATAATGTACCCGAACCAAATGTTATAGTAGTTCCCGGAGGTACCCCGGTAGCCGACAAGTTGATATTGGTAGTAAATCCGTTTCGCGAAGCGGTATTTAATGTGGCAACAGAAATATTACCTCCACATGTAGTAACCGGTAATGGGTTGCTAAATACAAATTCCACTTCGGGTGAATTTTGGATGGTAAAATTAGCGTTTGACATATCATAAAATACATTACCCACGGCGGTTATTCTTATCCTTGCTAATGAAGTCACATTGTTGGGAACCAATATCTCTTCCTGCCCGTCATTGGGTGTAGCGGCCAATACAGTAATTGGAAAGCTAAGTCCGCCATCAGTTGACAATTCGATCTTAACATTGCTGCAACTGACAGGCGCGGCGCCTGTACCTGATGGGTCCCAGGTAACGGTTCTAAATTCATTCGCCAGCCAGTCAATACCGGTTGAGTTTGGAGAAGTCACCTGGAACGGGCCCGCAGTACCGCTAATGGTAACTGTTGATTCATCAAAACAAACGCCACCTCCACCTGCGCGGTTATCCCTGGCCGTTAGCCTGAAATTGAGGGTACGCGCATAGGTTGGTAATAATTCCCCCCTGGTGGAAATGTTACCAATAACATCATCCAATTTAGGAAAAAAACGGACCGGACTGGCCTGGGGCACATTTGACCGAAACAGCGGGGCATTACCGGACGGATTGTTCCAGGCCGCAAAAGTACCACCTACATCTATCTGCTCCCAGCTAAAGGTCAACGCATCTCCGTTGGGGTCGGTGGCGCTGCCTGTTAAGAAAAAAGGGGTTGATTTAGGAATGACGTAGTCCAGACCAGCAGCTACTGAAGGCTGCGTATTCCCTGTGGGTGAAATAACCGGACAGCTATTACCATTACCGGTAGTACTGTAAGTGGAAATCTGGTTAAAACTTATTGCATGAAACTGGGGATTGCTATTTGCCTGAAGGTTATCCGTGTTTCCACAAATACCTGCATAAGCCATAATGGTGCTGCCACTGCCCGGCTCTGCATTGGAGGATGAAGAACCATTTCCACTGCAATTACCGGAAGCTGAATTAAAAGTGTGATTGCCCCCAAACTGGTGCCCCATTTCATGGGCAACATAGTCAATATCGTAGGCATCATTTACGGGGTTTGCAGAACCTGTGATACCTCTTGCTTTTTGCCCGTTTATGCATACGACCCTCAGGCCGGCAAGGCCGCCGCCGCCTGTACTAAAAGTATGGCCGATATCATAATTTGCGGTACCAATATTATTGTCAATAATGGTCTGGCTTTCGTTGATCAGCGTGCTTGCATTATTATTACCGGTAAAGGGATCGGTTGCTGTGGAAGTAAAAATAACCGAGGTTTCAGCATTTACCAATACCAGCCTGATCGATAACTCTTTTTCATAAACGCCATTTACCCTGTTCACGGTGATAACAATTTTTGCCAATGCATCCGCTGTGGTTGGGTTTGCTAAACCGGTGGCTGCAATTGCATATTGATTGGTACACGCAATTGCCAGTTTGTAGGTGCGCAATTGCGAACCCACACAAAAGCCGGCCAATACATTATCAGCAGCAGGCCGGTTTTCGTTTTGTGGATATTCAATAGGTCCCAGTTCGAAGAAATTATCCTTTTTTTTGTAATCGGCTTTATAATAAGATATATAATTGGTTACGGTTTGCTGGTCGAAAGGATCTATAAAAACTGAACCTGTTAAAGGCGATAATATCATGGCATGAAAACCAAACTTCGTCCAGTCAAATTTAATGGTCGCTGTAGGATCGTCAATACCCTGGCCGGTAAAAGTTCTTATGTT
Organism: Ferruginibacter sp.; assembly: GCA_014379625.1. Taxonomy (GTDB): domain Bacteria; phylum Bacteroidota; class Bacteroidia; order Chitinophagales; family Chitinophagaceae; genus Ferruginibacter. Next base: position 38,101 of record JACMLJ010000071.1, read on the forward strand.
GGGATGGGCTGCGGCTAAAATGGGCGCCATTGCAGCGCTTTCCCACACATGAAACTTAGCCATGGTACCGTTGGGCATGGGTACAACCAAAACCGGTGTAGTCCGGGGGTTGGTGATGTTTTGTTCGGAGGGGAGCGATTCAAAAAAAGATAATATACCGGCCGGATTTAACTTAACTGTTCTATACTTTTCAGGGATAATTACCCTTTTCTGCACAGCATTGATAAATGAATTTTCCGGGGCATCCGTAAAAAAGGCATTTTGTGATTTGCAATAATAAGCCGCTATTGAAAAAATAAATAACAATACAATTCTCCTAAAAAGAAATCTCATAATTCTCACTTTTAAAAAACCAGGTCAATAAAAATTTTTATAAATATAGGCAAAACAGGGTACAGTTGGCCGCATTGCAAATTAAAACTACTGTTTTGAAGCCGAAGCCGTTCACAAAACAAGCGCGGCAAGTTTGCCGCAACACATGGGTTAATCTCAGTCTCACCGGAATTAAGAAGCCAGTATATCCCGAAGTGCAGCATTTACTTCAGCAGCTTTATTCATGATCATAAAATGGCCCCCGTCTTTGATGATATGCGTAGGCGCCAGCTTATTAATTGGGAATATCCTATCCGCATCACCATGCACGTGAAACAGGGAGGGCGGTTGCCAGTCATTACGCCATTTCAGCACTTCGTTGATTGCCCAGTCCATATATACCTGTGGGGCATTTCTGCGATAAGAGCGAACCATTTCTATTTCATCGGGCTGGGTAATTCCAATAAACCTGTTTTGGATAGGCTCGGTTATTTTAAAGGAACGCATGGGGAGTATTTTATTCAACCTTAATTTACCGGCAGTCCTCATCCAGCGGGGGAGCTCCATAGTGGATTTGATACTTGAGATAAGGATCACTTTTTCTACCGGAAGTAATTTTGCGATTTCAATACTCATCATACCTCCAAAAGAAAGACCCATTAAAACGGGTTTTTCAGTTGTGATGACTTTACACATCCGGGCTGCATAATCAGTAATGCCCTCATTTGGCAAGGGAGTGAGCCAGGGCAGGCAGGTAATATTATATCCCTCCTGTTTTAACCGCGAAAAGGCGCGCTCATCGGCACCCAGTCCACTTATGCAGTAAATTGTTTTCATTTTTTCCAGCGGTTTTTACACCGTAATATTTTATAATGAAATGGTGAATGTTCAATATTGTATTTCACCATTGACCATTGACCAACCCATAGCATCGGGTCACACTTAACTTAACACTACTTCTTTGGTAACACGTAGGTCTCAATATCTTCGAGCGTAATATTTTTGCCGGAAAGAATGATCAGGCGTTCTACTACATTTCTCAGTTCACGGATATTACCCGTCCAGTTGTATTCTTTTAATAATTCCATCGCATCCTTTTCAATTACCTTTTTCGTTTGCCCGTACTCGGTAGCAATCGTTTCAAGGTAATACCCGATAAGCAAAGGAATATCTTCCCGGCGTTCATTCAGTGAGGGAACATGCACAATTATAACCCCGAGGCGATGATAGAGATCGAGGCGGAAATTTTTATCCTCCACTTCTTTCAACAGGTCTTTATTGGTAGCGGCCACCACCCTTACATCTACGGTAATATCCTTATCCGCCCCCACCCTTGTAATTTTACCCTCCTGCAGGGCACGTAATACTTTGGCCTGTGCGCCCAGGCTCATATCCCCTATTTCATCTAAAAATAAGGTGCCGCCATTTGCCTGTTCAAATTTCCCTATGCGCTGCCGGATGGCCGACGTAAATGAGCCCTTCTCATGACCAAATAATTCGCTTTCTATTAATTCACCTGGGATAGCGGCGCAATTTACTTCCACCATGGGCCCGCTGCTTCGGTTGCTTTTTTCATGGATCCACCGGGCCACCAGTTCCTTGCCTACACCATTTTCACCGGTAATTAAAACCCTTGCATCGGTGGGTGCCACTTTTTCTATCGTTTCTTTAATTTTTTTGATAGCGTTACTATCGCCTATCATTTCCAGCACTTTACCCACTTTTCGCTTGAGTACTTTTGTTTCTGTAACCAGTGTTTGCTTATCCAGCGCATTGCGCAAAGTGATCAGCATCCGATTAAGATCGGGTGGCTTGCTGATATAATCAAAAGCGCCTTTTTTAACCGCCTCCACCGCGGTTTCAATATTGCCATGACCGCTGATTACAATGATGGGTACATCCGCATTAACCAACCGCGCCTTTTCAAGGAATTCAATGCCGTCCATTTTGGGCATTTTAATATCACAAAGCACCACGTCATAGGTTGAACTGGTAAATTTTTTCAGTCCCTCTTCACCATCGGCTGCTTCCTCTATTTTATATCCCTCATAGCTTAATATTTCGGATAATGTTTTACGTATCGCTTTCTCGTCATCAATAATTAAAATGCTTGCCATATAATTTACATCCTTTTTTTGTGGATCAGATGCAGAACTGCATCTCACCGAAATAACATCAAAATTAATGATTTATGCATACCAAAGCTTTTATCCTTTATATCCTCCTTGTTTGTTCAGCCTGTTATAACAATACCACCTGTCCCGCTAATTCAATCAATATGAATATAATAGCGCGGAGCGATACCCTTAACGAAACCAATCCTTATCAGCATATTCGCCAAATACCATTACCCGCCGGATTTGCAAGAATTACCAATGCACCCGGATCATTCGCCCATTGGCTGCTGAACGTACCACTAAAAAAAGATAAAACAGTCTATCTGTTTGACGGAATACCCAAGGCCAGTCAGGCAGGCCGGTTTGCTGTGCTGAATATAAGCGTTGGCGACAAAGACCTGCAACAATGTGCCGATGCGGTAATGCGGTTAAGGGCTGAGTATTTATTTGCATCAGGAAAATACCCGGACATTCGTTTCAGGGATAATGCCGGAAGGGTTTACCATTTTGATGTACCTTATACTTACCAGCATTTGCTTCATTATTTACAACAGGTGTTTGGCATGTGTGGTTCAGCTTCTTTGGCAAAACAATTGAACCGTATTTCATATAATGCTATAGCACCAGGCGATGTAATAATAAGGGGAGGTTTTCCGGGTCATGCAGTGATTGTAATGGATGTTGCAATAAATAAGGATGGGAAGAAAATATACCTGCTGGCCCAAAGTTATATGCCTGCGCAGGATATTCACGTGCTGGTTAATCCGATGAATAAAATTTTATCGCCCTGGTACGAGGTGAATGAAGACGAAATAATTCACACCCCCGAGTACGATTTCCGGAAGGATGAATTGAAGCGTTGGTAAGAATACAGCCCGCCCATAGATACAAAAAAAACCCGGAACATTTGTTTCGGGCATAATAATTATGTAACGATTTAAGCAATTAATCTCCCATATTTAAACGATAAAAAGGTTTCAATAGTTTTTTTAACCCTCGCCTGCTTTAAGCGCTAAGGCAGAAAAAACTGCAAACGAGTTGTCAATTTTTGGTAGATTATTTAGTAGCGGAATTGGGGCATTTTTACATTAGCACATCAGCTAATTAGCACATTCTGAAATGCAAGCTCTTCCTTCAGTTTTAATCGCTCAGATTAATTTATTTCCTTTATTTCTTCAGGTACATCACTTCTTTCACCAGTTTCACTGTTCTTGGAATATCGGGTAAGTACAGGGCAACCAGGTTGGGCGCATAGTGCATGGGCGCATCTACAGAAGTGATCCTGCGAATGGGTGCATCTAAGTAATCAAACCCTTCTTTTTGAATGCGGTAGGTAATTTCGGATGACACGGAAGCAAAGGGCCATTGTTCTTCCACAATAACGAGGCGGTTCGTCTTTTTTACACTTTCCAGGATTGTGAACCAGTCCATGGGCCGAATAGTTGCCAGGTCGATCACTTCCGCTTCAATACCTTCTTTCGCCAGTTCTTCCGCGGCGCCCAGTGCAACTTTCATCATTTTATTAAAGGATACGATGGTTACATCTTTTCCCTCCCGTTTTACAAAGGCTTTACCGATAGGCAATAAATATTCTTCTTCCGGAACATCGCCTTTTTCGCCGTACATCACTTCACATTCCATAAACATAACCGGATCGTCATCACGGATTGCGCTTTTCAATAAACCCTTCGCATCATAAGGATTGCTTACTGATATCACTTTTAAACCGGGGATATTGGCATACAATGATTCAAATGCTGTGGAATGCTGGGCGCCCAACTGACCGGCGCTACCACCCGGACCACGAAAAACAATGGGGCAACCTACCTGTCCGCCACTCATGGCAAGCATTTTGGAAGCCGTATTTAAAATCTGATCCAAGGGTAAAACGGCAAAGTTCCAGGTCATAAATTCAACTATAGGACGCAGGCCGTTTTGTGCCGCGCCAACGGCGATAGCCGCAAAACCCAATTCCGCAATAGGAGTATCAATTATTCTTTTTTCGCCAAACTCATCCAGCATTCCCTGGCTTACTTTATAGGCCCCGTTGTATTCCGCCACTTCTTCTCCCATTAAAAAAACCCTTTCATCCCTCCTCATTTCTTCCTGCATGGCTTCTCTTAAAGCTTCTCTAAACGCAATTTGTCGCATGTGCTTTGATGGTTATTTGGTTATTACGGACCTACTGAAGACCCATATAAATTATTGAAGTTGATTTTTACCAACGTGCAAATTTATTGTTTCGGAGTCAGATAAGCAAATTGAGTTAAAACACCTGGTAAAACGATGACATCTCCTTAACATGTTATCTTTTCAACAGTTACGAAAGGTTATTTTATTTTCATTTGGGCAAAATAAGGATGGTCGGGGTTTACAATTAGTTCCTGGCGCAAAGGATCTATTAATACATCCCTGCGGGAATGCTATATTCGAATAAAATCCGTTTTTAAAAAATCAATTTTAGTTTTTGAAATACGGCAGGCAGGCATATCCTCTAAAGGTATTGCTCCTGCTAAGGGGTCATTATCACCTTTTTAAACCATTGCATCCATATTACATCTACTGTTCTTAAATTTAATCTCTACCGGCCCAACAACATCATATTCAACTACACTTCCATCTGCTAATTGTCCCTTCCGTTTTTCAATGAATGAAAGGCCTAATTGTTCCTGTATAGTTTCGTTGATACATAAATAATAAGAGCCGGTATCCACCAATATTTATATTCATCTGCTTTATTTCCTCTTCACCTATTATGTGCTTCCTCGCAAGCACAAGGTCTGCACCATTTATTAATGTTATATCTGCGTATACTAATCCCATCAATGTATTTTTATTAAAGTTACAAACTAATACATGCCGTTCAAAAAGGAGCCGTTTAAAAAGAAAAACGGGCTTCTTGTAAAGCCCGTTCCTTCTTATATTTTAAACTAAATTTTATTGAGGTAATAAAACACTGTTAATAATATGATACACGCCGTTTACAGCATGCTTATCCATGGCGATTGCCGTAGCGGGTGTACCGCTGAACGGCGCACCACCCGGCGGAAATGTTCCTAAACCCGTAAATTTAAGGCTTGATACAGTTGCCCCTGTAAAAGTTGCCTGCGCCGATACACCCGGATGAACAGCAACACTTCCGTTAACCAGTGTTTTTATAAAAGTGGGCGTGGATGAAAAGTTTACCGAGAATGCCCTGATATTAGGCTGGTACGGCGTTATAGTACTGCTGGTTAATGAAGCTAAAATATGGTAGGCGACAATACCTTTAACGGTTGTTACCGGTAGCACATTAAACCCCGCTGGTGTTGCAGCCAAAGCGGTAGCCTGGGTGTTCGCTGTAGCCGCAGGTACGCCCTGTGCGAGCAATGCTCCATAGATGGACCCAAATAAAACAGGTTGCATAGCTGCATCAATAGGCGCAAGCACGGTCATATTGGTAACACCATAATTTAATAAAGAGTCAAATTTAGATAAGCCAACAGCGCCACTGTCGCCACGGGCAATCGCCGCCCTGAAATAAGACAGGGTTGGTTCTGCAGCGATCATTGTTTTTAAAGTGGCAGTTGGCGGGGTAACAACCGAAGCAGTATGATGTATTATTCCATTAGCTGCAGGCTGGTCGAGGATTGTTGTAAATGGAGTAGTATTTACATAAGAAGTCAGCGCACCTTTTGCCGGCGATATGGTCATCCTTGCAAAGGGTTGGGTAGGATCGAGGATGATCAGGGAAGGTAAAGGATAGTTTGGAAATATTGTTGGAAATGAGCTGAAAGGAAACTTTTGACCAATAGTATTGTATTGTACAATTCCTGCTGCACTGGCAACTGGCAGGGAGCCGGCAATAAAAGCAGAAAAACTGGCATCCGGCGCATTGGGAGGCACTAAGCCGCCTGATGCACCAGTTACAAAAAGTTTCATGCCCGCATTGTCGACAGCAAATATGGTGTAAGTTTTAGTTAAATCATTCAGCGTGGCTGTTAATCCCGACCTTACAATTAACCTGCTGTATAAACTATCGTTGGGGTTTGCGGCGATTGTTGCAGCGATTCCAAGACCGGTGGGGTAAACCGGGGTGGGTATTACTGCAAATTCTTCCAGCGCTTTATTGCAGGATGAAAGAAAGAAAAAGCCGGATAAAATCATTAAGGATGCAGCTCTTCGTATATTATTTATTTTGATCATTATAGTAAGTTTTAATTGTAAAATATGGGTTTAACCCTTATTATTAATAAACATTGTATCCAAAACTCAGGTAGTATAAACCACCAATTTGTGAGTTTCCGATGGCGTTGTAATAATATTCGTTTAATAAATTGTTAGCGCCTAATTTTAAGATAGATTTTGTTTTCGGAAGTTTTAAACTCACCTGCGCATCCAATGTATGCACATCGGGCAAATTGCCATTGGCAAAATCGCCCTGGTAATAAAATCCCTGCTGCCACCTGTAAGCCAAACTGGCCCCAACGCGTTTTTGAGGACCAAAGCCCAGGTTACCAAAGCTAAGGTTGGTTTTATATTTTGGCGCATTAAAGTAAGCTACAAAATCTTTAGGCACGTCTTTTAAAACATCCGATGCTACGTTACCGCTTATGGTAAAGTTTAAAGGCAAACGGTAATCTATACTAAGGCCGAAACCATAGGTTTTTACTTTATCAGTAGTGTTTAAAGGAATAGAAAGATTTCTTCTTTTGGAAGCATTGCCTGTATCAGCCGCCAACCCTGTAGTGGTTTGTATGGTGTTTACCCTTCCCAGAAAATCCTTGTACTGACCAAAATAACCATATACATCAACAAGCAATTTGTTTTCCAACAGCAAGCCTTTATAGCCACCCTCAAATGAACTAACTGATTCTGGTTTCACAGCAAGCGGTTTAAAAACCCTAAAATCTTTTAGGGTACTTGTTCCTGTAACAGTAGTAAAAGTATACAATGGGTTGGTATTATATCCCACGTAATCTGCAAAAGAAGGGTTGCTACCAATTAAACGGGTGCTGCCCACTACTAAATTGATCCATTGCATCTGGTTACTGGGAAAACGATAAGCACTCTGGTAAGATAACCGTAAATTATTGTTCTCGGCCAGTTTAACCAATGCCGTAAACCTTGGGGTAAACCTTCCTTTAAAATTCTGGTTTTTGTCAAACCTGCCCGAAGCGGTTAATTTAATACGACTTATAATTTGCCTGGTTGCCTGTATATAACCGCCATACTCAGAAATACCTATAGATTCACCTGTTGAATCGGCAAATAAAGTACCCTGGGAATTTAATACGTACTTTTTATAGTTTGCCCCAATCAAAATATCCGCAAAATTTTTAGTGAGGTGACTGAAGTTATAATTTCCTTCAAAATTGTATAAATCAGATTTATCCAAAAGCAGCCCACCGTTTTTAGAGATGGGTGTTTTACGGATGGCATCGTAAGAAGTTCTTAATGCAACACTGTTTGCTGCAGGCCTTCCCACATCTGCAATTGCTCTCGAAGCCTGGTGCGCATCATAAGCCGTCATCCCATTCATCCTGTTACTGAGGTACGAAAAGGCATACTGGATATACCAGTCTGTTGATACCGGCGTTGCGTTACCAGCCGCATCCGTTGTAACAGACTTTTTCCAGGATTCATTAAACAGCCTGGTAGTTGCCGTGCTGTTATAAGATTCACCTGCATTTTCCTGGGTGGTATATGCCCTGAGCAACCAGTTTTTATTATTTATTTCAAATTTATACTGGCCCATTTTAAAATCTTTCAAGGAATACCGATCGCTACCGGTGTAGATGGTATTACCTGTGCCCCAATAACCAGCCAGCACAGCTTCGGTATTTTGTGATAATTTATAATGAAGGGAACCTGCCAGTTTAAAGTTAATGGTATTGGGGTTGATCAGTTCTTTTTCAGTATATCCTGTACGGGAAACATTTTGAGGCGTGGAAAGCAAATTATTAGCAACTAAAAAATCAGCGGCCCCCGGTAAACTTGCCGCGATGCTGGAGAAAAACCCCCTAATGTCAATACTTGTTTCATCACCATAAACATTAACACCATCATAATTGGGGTCAGTTTGTCTGTCACCCGCAATTACACCGCCGGTTGTCCCCGTCCTGCTGTAGTTCCTGTTATCAGTACCAATCCAGTCCTTCGCCTGTATCAATTCCGCATTTATTTTAAAAGCGAATTTTTCAGAAACTTTTTTGGCCCATCTCAGGTTCCAGTTATAATAGGAGGATGCATCTCTTTGCTTTTTATCGGTATGCATGATCCCCTGTTTTACCAAAAACGACAAGCCCTGGTATTTGAATGGGTTTTTACTCGTCATCAGTAAGGTGCCGTTCATACCACCTGGGCCGTATAATGCGGAAGATGCGCCGGACAACAATTCTATATTATCAACATCCAGTTCGCTTAACCCAATTATGGCACCCACCGAAAAGTTCAGTCCGGGGGCCTGGTTATCCATTCCATCCACCAACTGGTTAAACCTTGTATTTCCGCTGCTGTTAAAACCACGGGTGGTAGGTGTTTTAAAAGTTAACGAAGAAGTGGTAACATCCACTCCTTTTAACGCGATCACCACATCGTAAAAATTTGCGGAAGGGGCATTGCGGATATTCGCCGCGCTTACCCTTTCAATTGAAACCGGTGATTCCATAATACTTTGAGGTACCCTTGTGGCAGCTAACACCACTTCCTGTCCTAATGAATTGGAAGGAACAAATTGTACGGTCACAGGAAGCGAAGGATTATTCACCACTACTTCCTGCAATGCGTATCCAACGGAGGACACCATTAAAGTAACCGGAAATTTTTGATTAACCGTGACCCTAAAGTTTCCCTTGTCATCGGTAAAAGTTCCTACGGGTGCCCCCTTTATGGTAACAGAAACAGCTGAAACGCTTTCGTTGTTGATGCTGTTAACAATGTTACCGGTAATGGTGGCGCTTTGGGCAAATGCTGCAATCGTAAGCATATTCGCCAAAATAAAAGCCATCATATAGCTAGCAATTTTTCTCATATGGTTTAGTTTAGGGTTTAAATATAGAGCAAAATAAGCAATGTTATTTTTTAAAAAAATTAATTTTTAAGCGATTGTTGAAATCTTCTCCCACACTAAATTGGGTGGATAAAATGTATGCCTGTAATTTAGCGCTATGGCAAATTTTAAATTTCCCGGGCAAACTAATTTTTACAGCGGCAAAGTAAGGGATGTATATACCATTGCCAATACCTGGCTGGTAATGATCGCAAGCAATCGTATTTCGGCATTTGATGTTATTTTACCCGGGCCAATTCCATATAAAGGACAGGTTTTAAATCAGATAGCTGCATATATGTTACAATCTACGGCAGATATTTGCCCTAATTGGTTAGCAGCAACCCCCACTTCAAATAGCGCGCTGGGTAAAAAATGTGACCCGTTTAAAGTTGAAATGGTTATCAGGGGAAACATAACCGGGCATGCATGGAGAATTTATCAAACTGGCAATAGAAATTTGTGCGGCGTAAAAATGCCGGAGGGATTGAAAGAGAATGATTTTTTCGCCGAACCAATCATAACGCCCTCTACCAAAGCAACCGTTGGCCATGATGAAGATATCAGCCGGGAAGAAATCCTGCAAAAAGCCATAGTGGACGAAAACGATTATGGGCTAATTGAAAAATATACCCGGTCACTTTTTGAAAGGGGAAAAAAAATAGCTGCAGCACAGGGATTGATATTGGCGGATACGAAATACGAGTTTGGCAAAATTGGGGATACCATTTACCTGATGGATGAAATTCACACACCCGATAGTTCGCGGTATTTTTATAGCGGGGGATTTGAAATAAGACAGGCGGCAGGCGAAAAACAACCTCAGCTAAGCAAGGAATTTGTGCGGGAATGGCTGATTAAAAATAATTTTATGGGTAAAGAAGGGCAGTTGGTTCCGGTAATGAGCGATGAATGGATTGCATCAATCAGTAATAAATATATTGAGTTATACGAAAAACTGATTGGAGAAAAATTTGTGCCTGAGGCTTTAAGTGAGGAACAAACTTTTGAAAGAATAAGCGCCTCATTAACAGAGATTGTGTTGTAAAAAGGTGATTAAATTGAACGATTAGCATTAATTTCAACCACCGTGAAACTGCAGTTTCAGAAAAAATTCAACTATACGACATGTCAGCCAGAATATTTTTTTTATTCCTGTTTATTTCAAATTCAGTTTTTGCACAACCAAATATGTATTTATTAGTAGGCACTTATACATCGGGTAAAAGCGAGGGTATTTATGTATATAATTTTAATCCGGTCACGGCTGATCATAGTTTAATAAGTACGGTTAAAACGGATAACCCTTCTTACCTCGCAGTTGCCCCCAATCAAAAAACAGTGTATGCCGTAACGGAGAATGCGGATAGTACCCAATCCGGTATTGGAGGGGCTATCTCCGCCTTTTCATTTAACAAAGACAAAGGATCACTTACCCTGGTCAACAGCCAGTTTTCAGGGGGCAAACATCCTTGTTATGTAGCCATCGACAAAACCGGCAAATGGGTATTTGCGGCAAATTATAACAGCGGGAATGCGGCTTTATTACCGGTAAATGAAGATGGCTCACTGGGTGCGGTAAAACAGGTGATGCAGGATGCGGGCAACGGCCCCAACAAAAAGAGGCAGGAGGGTCCGCATGTACATTCAACTGTAGTTTCGCCCGACAATAAATTTTTATTTGTTCCGGACCTGGGTATTGACAAGGTAATGATCTACCGGTTTGATCCTGTTAAAGGAACACTCGCTCCCGGCGCAGTTCCATTCGCCCGTTCGGTAGCAGGGAGCGGCCCAAGGCATTTTGATTTCCATCCCAATAACAGGTACGCCTACCTGATGGAGGAAATGACCGGAACGGTGGTGGCGTTTAAATACAGCGGGGGCAAACTCGACAGCATTCAACGTACCAGCGCATTACCACGCGGTTTTAACGGTGTTATCGGCAGTGCGGATATACATGTGTCGCCTGGCGGAAAATTTTTATACTGCAGTAACAGGGGCGGATCCAACAGCATCACAATATTTAAAATCAATAACAGTACAGGCAAATTAACCGTTGCAGGTTACCAATCAACAATGGGCAAAACACCACGCAATTTCAACTTTGACCCTTCTGGCAATTTTCTGCTGGTGGCCAACCAGCAAAGCGATGATATCGTGATTTTTAAAATTGATAAAAAAACCGGCTTACTAACAGATACGGGTAAAAGAATTAATGTTCCCAACCCGGTTTGTATAAAATGGATTACAAACTAAACAGATGAGAAAGTATATCTGGTCAATACCCTGGCAATGTTTCTTTATGCCGCCAAAATGCAAATTGGTTAATTCAGGCAAGATTTTAACCAGTAAAACAAATCTGTTTAAGACTTACATCACCGTTTAAACATGCCGTCAGCCAAACACCCGAAGCCCGGATAAATAATAGTAAAAACAACAATGCAAATGAAAACCAGTAAATTTTTATCAATGAATAATGTGAAGTTAGTGCTATGTTTTTTATGCTGCATACCCTTTACGGTACAGGCGCAAAAAAAGATCAGCGCCATTGGATTTAGTAATACTTTTTCAAAATCATTATCAGCTCACTTTTCAAAGTATTCGTTGTTTAGCATCAATACCACTGCAATAAAAACCTATATTGAAGAAGCCGGAACAGCTAATACCAATCTTGTATTAGAACTGCCCGGGCTTACAACTTTCAACCTTTACTTACACAAAAATGATATTCTGAGTGATAGTTATCACTTGACAGTGGCTTCACCAACAGGCAACCAGGTATTTCCAAAACCAGCATGTTTAACGTATGCAGGTGTGCTGGCGAATGAAATGAATAGTGGGGTAAGATTAACCATTACACCTGATTTCATCTATGGCATCATTAAAGGCAATAACAAAGAGTATTTTATTGAGCCGTTACATTATTTTACCAAAGATGCTTCACCGGGTATGTTTGTAGTGTATGAAACCAAAGATGCAATTTTTGATAAAACACTTACCTGTGGGGTTACGGAAAGGGCAGCAGCTCAGCAAAAGATATCGCAACCGGGAGGAACCACATCCGGACTGAATTGTGTGAAGGCCGAGATGGCGATTGCATCAGATGAATCCATGTTCCTGCGTTATGGAAGCGCGCAGGCGGTTGAAATACATAATATCGGCGTAATGAATAATGTAATATGGGATTATACCAATGCACAGTTCAATAATAATATCGAATTTGTAATTGCAGGACAGCATGTATCAACCTCCGCTCCAACCGACCAGCTTTCACCCGCCTATACCGGTACCAATTCAACCATCATACTTCCTAATTTCAGAACATGGGGACAGGCAGGAAATTTTGGCTTCACTTACGACATCGGGCAATTATGGACTACCCGGAATATTGACAATGACGGTGCAGGAACTGGCCAGGGAACGGTGGGCCTGGCCTACGTAGGCACAGTTTGTACTGCCTCCCGGTACCAGCTCCTGGAAGATTTTACCGGCCTTAATTCATCAGGTTCAGGATATGTGCTGGAAATATTAACTGCACATGAAACCGGCCACAATTTTAGCGCTACGCACGATGCAGCAGGATCGCAGTTTATTATGGCGCCCTCCGTTACAAATACCCATACCTGGAGCGCGCCAAGCATAACCGCTGTTGACGGGCATGTTGCATCAAGGACTTGCCTGGGGCAATGCAATGTTTCAGCAGCATTGATAACAGATTTTATTGCCAGTCCTGCAAATACCTGTGCAGGCGGTACTATCCGGTTTGTTGACCGTACCCTGGGTGGGCCAACTTCCTGGAACTGGTCCTTTGAAGGCGGTACACCGCTTACTTCCACCAACCGTAACCCGGTTGTTTCATTTGCATCAGCAGGTATAAAAAATATTGTATTAACCACCGGTAACCCCAATGGCTTTGATGTTAAGGGCAGTACGGCAATAATAAGCAATGCCCCGTCAGCGTCCTGCACCCCAACAGGAACGGGTACCAGCAATGCCGGCATTAATTCCTTCAGCCTGAACACCATCAGCAAAACCACTGCGGGACTTGCCGCTGATGGCGGTAAATATTTTGATTTTTCCTGTTCAGACAATACAATATTAACGCCCGGTACTGCCTATTCTGCCACTGCGAACGTAGGAACAGCAACACCTTCCAATACATTCAACGTTGTACAATTTTTTATCGATTATAATAACGATGGTGATTTTAGTGATGCCGATGAATTGATTTATAGTTCTGCAAACTGCTATATCGGCAATCACACATTTTCGTTTACAACCCCGTTTGCGCCCCCGGTTTTTAACCAATTGCTGAGGGCACGTTTAATTGCAAAAGATTGTATTGGTGGAATTAATGCATGCTACAATCCTACTGATGGCCAGGTAGAAGATTATGGCATAATTTTTTTAGGCGCTGAACCCCCTTGCAGCATCAACTACTGGAAAGGAACTGTATCCACCGCCTGGGAAAACTCAGCCAACTGGAGTTGTGGTTCAATCCCTGACGGATTTACAAGGGTTATCATCGGACCAGGCAAACCCAATTACCCTGAAATAAAATCAATGGCCGTTTGTAAAAGCTTACACAATGTATCCGGTACCTCCGTGAAAGTTTATACAGGCTTCAAACTTGATATTGTGGGTGTCAATTGATGTAAAGCGACTGATGCGACCCGTACCTGGTAAACATATATTTACGGTACCAATTGAGTTGGTATTCACTGTCATTTGTTCGGTGCGACATCTTTGAATTAAGAGTTTTAGTTAATTATCTTCATTCTATTAAACATTTCCAGTGAGCAGAACCAGCGATGAATTCCCGGTGCTTCACCATGCAAAACGATAGGTATGATCGCTATTCCTGAAATACTGATCATCCAAATCCCTTATTCATCTCATCAAGCCTTGGTCTTAGCCGCTGCCTGCTTTTATTAAAAACCATCCGCCCTTTTTCAATTCCCTTCCTCAATTCCTTTTGCGCTTCCAATGGGAGATTAAAACTAGTTTGGCATTCTTTTGAACAACAGCCGTCAAACTTTACCGCGCATTCCGCACACTGTATAAACAATAAATGGCATCCGTCATTTTTGCAATTGGTATGCGTGTCTGCAGCATTGCCACATTGATGGCAGCTGGCAATCACATCTTCTGTGATGCGTTCGCCCAGCCTGTCATCAAACACAAAATTTTTACCGATGAAACTACTTTTTAAACCCTTCTCCCTCGCTTCTTTCGCATAGTTGATAATGCCCCCTTCCAAATGAAAAACATTATTGAAACCATGGTGCAGCATGTAGGCGCTGGCTTTTTCACAACGTATGCCACCGGTACAATACATGATTATATTTTTATCTTTTTTATCCTGCATCATTTCAACCGCCATGGGCAGTTGCTCGCGGAAAGTATCACTGGGTATCTCCAATGCTTTTTCAAAATGCCCCACTTCGTATTCGTAATGATTCCTCATATCGATAACAATAGTATTTTCATCCTGCATTAATTCATTCATCCCGGCAGCAGTTACATATTTTCCCTTTTGCTCCATACTGAAGCCGGGGTCATTAATACCATCTGCAACAATTTTATCCCTCACTTTTATTTTTAATACCCAAAAGGATTTGCCGCTTCCGGCTTTGTCATCCGGACGGGTATCATCGTTCACCGCAATATTTAGCCGGATCCCGTTTAATGGTTCAACGGAGTTGAGATAATTTCTGAAGGCGGCTGCATTACTACCCGGTACGCTTACCTGCGCATTGATTCCTTCATGGGCAATATAAATTCTGCCAAACACTTTCATTGCATTCAATGCGGCATATAACTCATCCCTGAATTGCTTAGGATCGCTGATGGGGAAATACCGGTAAAAGGAGATCGTTGTGCGATCTTCCTTTTCTTCATACAATAATTTTTTCAGCTCTGCCTGCGAAACGCGGTTGTGTAGTAGTGCCATGATGTTTTATTTGATCCCTTTGAAGAGAAATGAATTTTATAACCAGCTTGTGGCCGGTGATAAAATTAATTGGATGCTTGCAGGGCAAACCAAATTTTGGCAAAGATAAGAAAAGCTACCCGTCATCCCTGCTGTGAAGCTGGCTAAAATGACATCGCATTGCCACCACCGCTTCCTCCGCTGGTAGAAGTTCTTTTAACACTCGCCCCGATTAAACCACCGGTTCCAATCCGAAAACCCGAAATACCCCTCCTGCCCTCCTGGAAAGCCCACACAAAATCAACCCTGAATATTTTGAGGATATTTTCCAGGCCCACAAATAATTCGGAGTAATTGTTGTTTTCATTGATGATAAATGCATTGCCCCCTACCACCAAATTCCAGTTCAACCGGTTAAACACGGGAATTTTATTAGTCAGTAAGCCATTTAAGTGATGGTCGAGATGGACAATGCTGTAAAAACTTGCAATGGTGCTGTTGGCATAATAAGCCGCCAATTGAAAACTGTTAAGGTATTCGCTTGCTGCTAACGACCTGTTGCCGTTGAAGTGCTGGTAATCAGGTATGAATACTGATCTGCGGTTTATAAAACCTCCCACACCTATTTTATATTTCAGGGTACCGGCCAGCTTAAAATTTTTATCATCAAATATGGTAAAGCGCCACTTATCAAAATTTACGTCACTGCTTAAAATACCATTAAAGCCCCGGGTGTAATTAATACTGAAAGTGGGTATTTTTGAACCGATTGAAATTTTCCTGTTCGGGAACTGGATAAATTTCTGGCCGGGCTTTATGCTAATATCAATACTTAACAAAACTGCCTGGTGCCGCGTAAATTCAGTTGCGCTGATCTTTTCAAACGGGTAGTTGGGGGTGATGTTAACACTATCCTTTTTAAAAAAAGTATATTTGGTGGTATTGTTAAGTGGTATTCTGTCTTCGTATAAAGCGTTTACATTCAGGTGCAGGCCGTTTTCAAACCTTTTGCTATACCCGATATGGGTGAAAATATTTTCATAGGTCTTCATAAAATTATCCCCAAAGAACAGGGTGTTGATGCTGTTGATCAGCGGCGTGATCGGGCTTTCTTTATTGAATTGGGTGACGCGTTTACCGCCTGAAATATTCCACGCATGCCGCCTCAGTCTTTCATCCGTATCCAAGTCGCGGGTACGCAGGCCGATATCCACCCATGCATTTAAATGCATATTGTTTAACCCGTAACGGATGTTGGGGCGGACTAAAAGCTCATGCCCCGTTTTTTTAAAGACTTTCTCAAGAAAACCTGACGCATTTAGCGCCACCCCTTCTGCCGGATTGTATTCGAGCTTTTGAATTAAAGACCCTATGCCCCACCGGTATTGGTTAGTGTTACTGTAATGGGTACGGTTAATACCACTCCAGAATACCTGGTAAGGTTTCAATTTACCCTGTTTTTTCTTTAATGAGTCAATGGACTGCCGGCTCAGCATAGAGTCCTTCCTCAATTCATACAGGCTGTCTTTTACGCGGTAGTCTTTTATTTCTTCCTTTTCAAGCGGCATTGGGCGGATAGTATCCCAGTATGTTTTTGGCTTTTTATTCACGCCGGTATCATATTTAATGATCACTTTATCAAAATATTTTTTCGCGAAAACGGGCTGCAGGTTGTAGTTGGAATAAACACTCACAAAATTGGCTACCGCATCAATTCCAAACTGGTTATAACTAAAATGCAATAACTGGTTTTTAATCCTCCAGGCTTCATTATTTACGGGAACATGAAATTGGGTGATCTGCAGTGTATCGATAATTTCGAGCTGCGATTTTTTAGTTAATAACAGGTCGGCGCTATGTATTCGCCAGTCGCCTTCGGTGATATTGATCACACCTGAAAATAAGGGTTCGTAATTTCGGCGGGGCGTTACCCGGATGCTGTTAATTTCTTTACCGTTTTCCCAGAAACTACCCAGGAATTTAAACCGGTAATAACTGATCGCTCCATCTGCAATGGGAGAAACAAAACCACGCGGGTTCAATCTTTCCGTAAAAACGGTTACATTGTTCTGATAAAAAGAGATGAAGGTAGGAAAGGTAAAACCAAATCCACCGCTGCCGCTTACCCGGCTGCTTTTCACTTCCATCTTAAATTTATCAGGCAGTACAGTGGCGATGGTTGAAATGGATTCCGATAAATAAATGATGCCCTGGCCCATGGTATCTACTCCCATATCCTGCCGGCTTTCATCGGTTAGTTTTCGTCCGAATATTTTTTTAGGCAGCTTTCGAAGTTTCATCATATCCTTCGTATAAAGATCGCAGGTAAATGCACTTACCTCTTTGCCATACCCCTCCCGCTTTTTTATCGCCGAACGAATAATGGCATAGGCAGGGTCTTCATCCGTATTTTTTACCAGCACTTCTTTCAGCACTAATTTTTGTTCAGCTAAAACAAATGATATTTCTTCGTCCTGATTGGTAATGGTGATTTCTTTTTCCTTTGCAGCATAGCCAATATGCTGGCAAACCACCGTGTAAGTCCCCTTTGCAAGCGCTATTGAAAACCTTGCACGGTTATTAGCGCTTGCGCCAATGGTAGTTCCTTTAACGGTGATGGAGGAATAGGGCAATAATTCTCCTTTATCATTGAATACGGTACCCCAGATTTTTTGTGCAGAAATATTGACGGATAGGAATATAAAAAACAGCAATAAAAATGTTCGCATAAATTATATTGAGCAGTAACGAAATTAAGGGGGAATTTGTTTATAAAAATGCAAATGGGAGATAAATAAACCGGATTTTACTAACGACCTCTTGCTTAGTGATTGTATTGGAAACGGCAGATCGCAGCCAGTGGATTATTAGCAGGGTTGTAGCATTTCAGAAAGCGATGAAATAACAGGCCGTCAGAAATACAAGTTAAATTGCAACTAAAGATTAAAAAAAATCAAATCAATGCTTCCTTAAATAGCTTCCGCTGAGTGCTGCAAAACCCGCCACCAGCGCCCCGATTAAGGCAGTTACTACAATCAAAAGAGCCGGACTATCCATTTTTAAAATCAACAGGGATATCCTATGCGCCAGTAAATGATCGTTGTTGCTGCTTAAGTACCAGGCCAGGTACCCCCACAATAAAAACAAAGCAATAAAACCGGAAAAAAAGGAACTGGC
Source organism: Ferruginibacter sp. (assembly GCA_014379625.1). Taxonomy (GTDB): domain Bacteria; phylum Bacteroidota; class Bacteroidia; order Chitinophagales; family Chitinophagaceae; genus Ferruginibacter. The sequence continues at coordinate 56,669 of JACMLJ010000071.1, forward strand.
GGGATTTTGCGGAACCAGGGCGGCAACCAAAAAGGCCACGATGGCGATTGTCCACCAGGGTAAGTATAAACAGGCGGCCAAACTTAATAAAGCGATAAGCGCTATGGAGACAATGAATTTCATAATACAAATGTGAAAATGTGAAAATGCGAAAATCGGAAAATGTGAAAACAGTTGAATTATTCATTGTCACATTTTCCAATTTTCAAATTGGCTAATTATTATTAAAACTCATCCTCCACTTCACCCTTTTATCCTTCTCCTCCCCTTTGGCCATCATCCACAATGAATAATATTCCCCCGCAGCCCATTTATCAATAAAATTATCGTAGAACCGGCTTCCCGGGTTGCCGCTCTGGCCACCCGGATATACCCCGTAGGCGGTTGTTTGCGGAGTGAGGCTTATAATCATCCGCCAACTGGGACCATGAGTGGCTTTGGCGGCATTGATACAATGCGTTCCCCCGCCAATGGGAAGTTTTAAACGACTCAGCGCATCCAGCCTTAGCAGGTGTTTCACACTGGTTCCCTTATATTTAGCCCATTCAATGGTGTCATTCTTTTCGGCTTGTTCTAATTCAACCCGCGAATTTTCGAGCGCAGATTTTATTTCATCTGCCAGTGTTTCCTGCTGTGGGGTTGATATATTATCTACAAACCCATAAGCCGAATCACTTAAGATGCCTTCCAGTAAATTACTTTCGTAAGGATGCATGATTACTTTTGGGGCATTTTTAAACTCATCGTCAAAAACAGCCTTGTCAAAATTTTTCCACAATACCGCAAATACGGTTGCAGCTTTTGAACCGGGGGCATTATTATAATCCCAATATCTTAAAAGGTTGAGGTATTTCTTTTCACTATCAGTCATCGCAGTTTCGCTGATATTTTTTAAGAACAGGGGGATGGTCATTTCGGCGAATACATTATAATTATCCGTTTGCAAAGTCATCATATCCTCCGGGGTAATATTTTCCATTGCTTCCAATCTCCGGTTGATGGAGATACCGCGGTAAATGGAATAACCCCGCCCAAGATAATAAGGATAGGTAGAATCGGCGGGATCCTGGTTTGCACTGCTTACAAAATTTCTTTCGGGGTTAAACTGGAAAGGGGTTTCATCGGGTGGTATCATGCCCTGCCACATATAGCTGCTATCTGTACCCGGCATAATAAAATCGCCCTGGCCCTTCCATTTTGCTGGCCAGTCCCCCTGTGTGCGCATGGCTATATCGCCCGATTTGCTGGCAAACACGAAATTCTGACCCGGGGTTTTCATATAACTGGTTGCCACCAGGTAATCCTGGTAATTTTTGGCCTTGTTCAACAGGATAAAGGCTTTTAACTCATTGCTTGGGTCATGCGCTTTCCAACGTACCGCAAAATACCTTGAATTTGAGGTCCTGTCACCGCTAAAGGTTTTATCATACATCACGGGGCCGAATACCGTATAAGCCACCGTATCAAAATAAGTTGTTGAATCTCTAACCCTGATTTCTTCATACCTGAATTCGGTTTTTTTCCAGGCGCTGTCAAACCAATACTCCTGCCTGCTGTCGTCCCTGAATTTAATTTCATAATAATCCCTTACATCCCTTCCGCCATTGGTAACACCCCAGGAACAACTATCATTGAACCCGATAATAATTCCCGGCGCCCCGGGAAAACTAACTCCATAAGCATTGTAGGAAGGGGTACTCAATTGCATTTCAAACCAGATAGCGGGAAGTTTTAAACTCAGGTGGGGATCATTACACAAAATAGGCGAACCGGTTTTTGTTTTGGTGCCGCTTACGGCCCAGTTATTACTCCCATTGTCTTTATCAGGTTTTTGCTCCTGTGTAACCGTTATATCTTTATTGCTGAAATAAAGGGAATCCGCTGCCGCAGGAATTTTTAGTTCCAGTTTGGGTATGCCGTAAACAGTGCCTTTGGGTATAACCGGATCCAATGAATCCTGGTGTAAGGGATACAGTTTGTCAAAATCCTCCTTACTGAAAAAACTTTTCGCATTGGTCATTTCAAAATCATCTTCACCGCCGGCTAAATTTTCCGACATATTTTTAAGGAACAGCGCCGATTTAAGATTAGACCATTTTTCGGGCTGATAGCCGATGAGTTTATATTCCAGCGGCAAACTGCTTTCTGTCAGGGTAGCGATATAGGCATTTACGCCGGCAGTATACGCATCGCAAATTATTTTAGTGACCGGGTCGCTTTCCATCTCTTTTAATGAAGCTTCCGCGCCATATACCATGCCCAGCCGCCTGAATTCCTGGTCATGTTTAAAAGCAATACTACCCACAATTTCGCTGGCCCTTCCGGCCGCGGCATGCGTTTGCAGCTCCATTTGCCATAAACGAAATTTGGCATGAAGAAAGCCCTGTACAAAGTAAATATCATTTTCCTGTTCGGCGAAAACATGGGGTACCAGCCGATCATCGAGGTATACGTCTACCTTCGCTTTGAGTTGAGGAAATTTCAACGTTGCATTAAAATCAACATTATTGTTTTCCGCATTCTGCCAAACGCCGTGTTGGGGGCTTAACAATTTACCCAACGGGGCGGGCAATAATAACTTTGTATGAAGGGTTACAACCAGCATGGTTGTAATTACAGAAGAAATAATCATTGGCAATACTCGCATTGGATAAAATTGTAAACGTAAATTAATCAAACCTTGCTTACTAAACCAAATTAGTACTATATTATTTAAACCACAAGTAATTTGGTGAATGCCAGCCAGCCTGAACATGGTTCAGACAGGGTCAGTTGTCAATGGTGAAATACTGCCTATTCCCTGTGGTAATTCAATGTTGCTTACTTAAGTCCTGTCCTTTGCCCCGGAGAGGATTAAGGTGAGGCCGGACTGGCAAAAAAGATGTAAACCGACATAGATTCCCCTGTTACAATTCAGCATTTACTTTACACTGGAACAATTATTTTTGCATGATGATTACAGAAAGTATTGACGTAAAAAACATACTCGGACTTAAACTGCCTTCAGATCCGCGTTGGGTAAACCTTGCAGAAATGCAACTGGACGAAATTTTGACCGATCATGCCTGGTGCGAACAAAAAGCGGCAACTACCTGCATCAGTTTGATCCAGCGGTACCCGGATAAAGAAAAATTAGTGAGTGCGTTAAGCCCGATTGTAACGGAAGAATGGGGACATTTCAGATCAGTACTGGCAGAATTACAAAAAAGAAAATTGCAGTTGGGTAAGCAAAGAAAAGATCTGTATGTAAATAAATTAATCGAATTTCAATTAAAGGGCGGTAGCCCCGATGACCGTTTGCTGGATCATTTATTAACGATGGCATTAATTGAAGCCAGGAGTTGCGAACGTTTTAAACGCCTGAGCGAAGGCTTGGATGACGGGTACATGCGGAATTTTTACCGGCGTTTTATGGAAAGTGAAGCGGGGCATTATACCTTATTTATTGAACTGGCTGAAACCTATATGCCTAAGGATAAAGTAAGAAAACGCTGGAACCAATGGCTGGAATACGAAAAGCTGGTGATGAATGAGGTGGAACTGCGGGGAGACAGGATACATTAGAATCAGGGCTGAAAAGTAAATAAGGCATATAAGCTGAGCATTCTTAACGGACGTCTTTCTTCAACTTATGATTGAAAATAGATTATCTCCTCCCTGAAATCGATATAAGGATACTGTTTTTGAAGCAGATTTATTTTTTCAAGATTGGTTTGTAAAAACTTTTTGTGTTGCTCAGAACCGGGATGGAATGGCTTATGGTTTCTTGCCGCATTGATGATATTTATTTCTTTCATTAACTTTTGTGTGGGTTCATCAATACAGGCGTTGACAAATTTTTCCCATACATAATTGGTAGCTGCATAATTTGGATGCACCATATCCTCTGCATAAAAACGATAATCCCTTAAATCATCAATCACTAATTCGTAGGCAGGGAAATAAAATATATTTTCACTGGCACCTGTTAATGTATGCACCGCCTGTATCAATGCTGATTTACTCAGGTTGTTTTCTATAAATCCATCCCTTAAATGTCGTACCGGGCTGATGGTAAAAATTATTTTTACACCCGGGTTCACCGCAGAAAGCTCATCGACCATAGCTGTAAAGACCGTAATTACTTCTTCTATGCCCAGTAACCTTTTTTGAAATTTGTCCGTAGGAACTTTATGGCAATTGGCAACTACTTCATGATTATACAATTCATATACAAAGGCCGAACCTACCGTTATGAATACCCAGTCGGCAGCAACTATAAAATCATGGGCAACCTGCTGTGATTGATTGATCCCGAGTAAACATGCATCTTTTACCGGGTGTGAAAAACGGCTATGGTGCTCCCAACTGTTCCAGCATTCATTTTGGTAAAACAAGTCGGCTTCGGTATATCGTTTATTGGAAATATAGGATTTGACGGATTTTATAATGCTGATGGGATTAAATAAAATTCCATTTGGATTTTCCAGCAGGTCAAATTTGTGCTGCTTTAATTTAGTGCCGATATTTTCTGTAAAGCAGGAACCGATCATCAATAATTTCTGTTGATGACGGATGGTTGTTGCAAACTGCCTGGGAGTAAATTCCAAATGAAAGTTCATGTTGCCGGTGTGACACTAATACACGAATTTACACGAATGTTTTTTAATGGGTATAATGGGCAAAATCCAGCTGATCTAAACTGCATAAACGAACAATAATAAGTAGTGAAATGAATGACTTCAAATACACAGTACCGGGCATTTAGCGAAGGTCAGCGCTAAACAGATCACCTGCCATCCTGCTGCATTCCCTTAACGCATTCATGTTTAAATTATTCAGTACATTCAATTCATTGAAATAAGGTATCATCAGTTCCGTATCCATATTTCCCACCAGTTCATCACCGGCCATCGGGCAACCCCCCACCCCTTTCAATGCCCCGTCAAAGCGGGTACAGCCCGCATTTAAAGCTGCATCCACTTTTATCTTCCAGTTGGCTGCGGTTGAATGCAGGTGCACCCCAATGGTGGTATCAGGATAGGAAGGGATCAGGGATTTAAGCAGTGAACCCACCTGTTCCGGCGTAGCCAGTCCAACCGTATCTGCAATTGAAAGGATGCTTATATCCATAGCTACCATTTTTTCTACCCACGCTGTAACGATGGCTGCATTATATGGATCTCCGTAAGGATTTCCAAAACCCATTGAAAGGTAAACCACGAGTTCCTTCTGATTTTTAATACATAAATTTTGTATCTCTTCCACCATTTCCAAAGATGCTGACAGGGTACTGTTTGTATTTCGTTGCTGAAAACTGGGTGAAACAGAAAATGGGAAACCAAGATAAGTTATTTCATCATATACAACCGCTTCTTCGGCCCCCCTTGTATTGGCTACAATTGCAAGCAGTTTGGTTTTCAACCGGTCAAACCGCAAACCTTTTACCACCTCCTTCGTATCGGCCATTTGAGGAATGGCTTTTGGAGAAACAAAACTGCCAAAATCAATAGTATCAAAACCAACCTCGAGTAACGCATTAATGTATGCGATCTTTTTTTGGGTGGGTATAAAAGTTTTCCATCCCTGCATGGCATCCCGGGGACATTCTATTAAACTGATTTTACTATTTCGTAACATGGCTTATTTTAAATGTGGGGATTCCCGTTAATAGTGCCATCTTACAAAAGCTTCCATCGCCGCATACCTTGTTAATCCCAACTTCGCATACAGGTCGGCGGTATTACTGTTTCGTTCCTCAGCCCGCAGCCAGAATTCCCTGCTATCATCGCCCTGGAAAGGCACCATATCTTTTTGCGACTGGTGAATAAAAATCCCGTAGCGTTTTTTCATTACCTGGTCGGGGCTCATGGGTATTGCCATCTCTATTGCTGAAATATCCCATTCCTGCCAGGCGCCCTTGTATAGCCATACCCAGCAATCCTTTATCCATTCATCTCCTTCGGCTTTTATTCTTTTGAGTGATTCAAAGATAATATCCAGGCAAACCTTGTGCGTGCCATGCGGATCAGCGAGATCCCCGGCGCAAAATAATTGGTGGGGCTGTAATTTACGGAGTAAAACCACCGTTCTTCGCACGTCTTCTTCCGTCATTGGATTTTTTTGAATTGTGCCGGTTTCATAAAAGGGGAGGTTTTGAAAATGTATATGATCATCCTTTAATCCCACGTAACGACAGGTTGCTTTTGCTTCACATCTTCTTATTAATCCTTTGATCTGCCTGATCTGGTCAGTATCTACCTGGTTGGGTTTTTTGTTGTCAAGAAAATGCCGCGCCTTATCTAAAATAGCAGTGGACATGCTGCTGTCGATGCCACTTAGTTCTTCAAAACCAACGGCAAAGTCAAGAAAGCGGGTTACAAATTCATCCGTTACCGCAATATTGCCGCTGGTTTGATAAGCCACGTGTACATCGTGCCCCTGGTCGTGCAAACGCATAAATGTTCCGCCCATACTAATGATATCGTCATCGGGATGGGGTGAGAAGATCACACATCTTTTTGGCTGTATCTCACTTCTTTCCGGGTGGCCGGGGATCACCGCATGGGGTTTGCCTCCCGGCCATCCTGTGATGCTGTCACGAAGCATATAAAATACCTGTAAATTAATTTCATAAGCATCCCCTTTTTCCACCAGCAGGTCGCCTAAGGAATAATCATTGTAATCTTTGTTGGTAAGCATTAATACCGGTTTGCCCGTTTTTAAAGTCATATTTACCACCGCTTTGCGGATCATCAGGGGTGTCCATTCTATTTCACCGGTAAGCCATGGATATTTTATACGGGTCAGTTCAGTCGCTGCCTGCTCATCAATCACAAATAAGCAATCGCTATGGGTTTGCAACAGGCTTGCTGGCACATGCTCGGTAACATTACCCTCCACCGATTTTGCAACAATGGCCGACTTCATTCCCCATGCGAGCAAAATAATACGTTTTGCTTTCATGATGGTGCTGATACCTGCGGTAATAGCTAATCTCGGAACCCGGCTGATGTTTTGAAAATTTTTGGTGTTAGCAATACGGGTTGAATTTTCTAAGGTTACCAGTCTTGTTTTGGAATAGATACTGGAGCCCGGTTCGTTGAAACCGATATGACCGTTATTCCCTATTCCCAGCACCTGGAGGTCGATCCCGCCTGCCGCTTCAATTTTATCTTCCAGTGCAAGGCAATGCTTTTTTATTTCCTCCTTCTTCCATTCACCATTGGGGATGTGGATATTTAAGGGTAAAATATCTACATGATTAAAGAGGTATTGGTGCATAAAACTCCAGTAGCTTTGAACCGCCTCTCTTTCCAATGGGTAGTATTCATCCAGGTTAAAACTGATTACATTGTGAAAACTTAATCCTTCTTCCCTGTGTAAACGGACCAGCTCCCGGTAAAGGCTGATGGGGGAAGAACCGGTAGCAAGGCCCAAAACACAGTTTTGCCCCAGGGATTGCTTTTGTTTTATCAGGTTGGAAATTTCACGGGCAACAAATAAGGAACCCTCTTTTGGCGTGGAAAATATTTGTACAGGAATTTTTTCAAATGATTCAACCATATAAAAAATTTAGGCGATTAATTGAAGCGTCAAGTTAATGAAAAGATATTAATAAGGTATTTACAAAAAGGCAATAATTTTTAATGGGAAAGATAAGCCGCTTAAACCCCACCAGTAATGAAGTTTATATTAAGAAAATGTTTCCCTGAAAGTTGTTTTTCAGGCTGCTACATAATGAAGCCAATCAATTTTCCAGACAGGGTACTGTTAAACAATTCAAAACATTTTTCCTTTAAATCCTTGTCAAAGGGTAAATTATGGTACTTTTGGCGCTGATAAAAATTTACTTATGAGTATTGGTTGGATAATCTTCATTGTGGCCACGATCGGCTGGCATGTCGGCATGTATGGTATGTTTATAAAAGCGGGGATACCCGGGTGGAAAGCCTTTATCCCTTTTTACAATACCTGGTGCATCGTTGAAAAAATCAAACTAAAAAAATGGTGGTTCTTTTTTCAACTTGTCCCCATTGCCGGGCAATTCGTAACCATTTGGATCACCATTAAATTTGTTGAGTTTTTTGGCCGTTTTGGATTCTGGCACCATGCCCTTACCGTTTTTTTACCATTCATTTATTTTCCCTACCTGGGATTTTCAAAAGAGGAAAGATTTGCGGGTGAACAGGTGGTAAATAATTACAAAAAATCCGCTGCCAGGGAATGGATCGATGCGGCGGCATTCGCTATAGTTGCGGCTACGCTTATACGCACTTTTGTATTCGAGGCCTATACCATCCCAACCCCTTCGATGGAAAAGACCTTGTTAGTGAATGATTTTTTATTCGTAAGTAAATCAGCCTACGGACCGCGTATCCCTAATACGCCCTTGGCTATGCCGTTTGTCCATCATACCATTCCGGGGATCAATGCAAAGTCGTATTCTGAATGGATACACATTCCCTATACCAGGTGGTTCGCAAAGCCTGTAAAAAGAAATGACGCGGTGGTATTTAATTTCCCCACCAATGATACGTTAATCAATGATGAAGAAAATTTTGGATCTAAAATTACTTATTACCAGGCGGTAAGGGAAATGGGAAGAGACCGGGTGTGGCAGAACTTTGGCGATCTTATTATTACAAGGCCGGTGGATAAGCGTGAAAATTTTATCAAGCGTTGCGTGGCAATAGCCGGGGATAAATTAGAAATAAAAAATACCGTTTTATATATCAATGATGTTGCACAACCGTTTCCCGCGGAATCAGAACTCGTTTATAATGTACAAACGAGCAGCCCGCTTGATGAAGAAGAGTTGCAGTCATTCGGCATTCATACCGACCCTGAACAACGGGAATTTAACGCGTATAACAATGGGATGTATATGATCAATATGACGCAGGGCGAAAAGAAAAAAGTGGCGGAATTAAAAAATGTGATTAAGGTGGATGTACAGATCAATGCTGTTGACAATGCCCTTTATCCATACTATGATACAGCGGTTCATTGGAGTGTGGATAATTTTGGACCATTGTGGGTTCCCAAAAAAGGCGTACCCATTCAGTTAACCCCTGATAATTATATCCGGTATGAACGTTGTATACGAACTTATGAAGGAAATGAGTTGGAAAACCGGAACGGTAAAATATTCCTGAATGGAACAGAAGCCACCAGCTATACTTTTAAGATGGATTACAATTGGTTAATGGGGGATAACCGTCATAACTCTCTGGATAGCCGGTATTGGGGGTTTGTACCCGAAGATCATGTGGTTGGCAAAGCATCCCTGATATGGTTTAGCTGGGAAAAAGGACCCCGATGGAAAAGATTATTCAGTGCAATAAGATAATTTTGATATTTTCTATGATATAATTTGTAATTTCAAAATAGATTATCCTCCTTGCAGCGGTGCAGGGAGGATTTTTTATCTTCATAATCATTCATCAGTTTTTGCCAGCTATCCGTTTTTTTATTAAAAAGAAACTGGCGGAAATACCCTGGTAAAATTAAAGAACCGGAAAAATATGATTACAAAAAAGGACATTCATTTCTCGGTAGCGATATACTCTTCAGATGAAGAATTACCCCGTGGGGATGCGGATTTATTAGCCGCCGCAAGAGCGGTTACAAAACTGGCCTATGCTCCTTATTCTCATTTTTTGGTAGGTGCAGTAGCTGCATTGGCAAATGGTAAAACCGTGACAGGTACCAACCAGGAAAATGCATCTTACCCCGTTGGCATTTGTGCAGAAAGGGTATTGCTTTCGAGCGTTGCATCCCAATACCCGGGAGTGGCAGTAAATACCATCGCCATCAGTTACGATAACATTGACGGGCAAAGCGATCATCCCATATCCCCTTGTGGTATTTGCAGGCAAAGCCTGGCTGAATATGAAGAAAGGGTAAAACAGCCCATAAGACTGATCATGAGTGGCATGAAGGGTGAAGTATATATATTGGAAAAGGCCGGGCAGCTTTTACCACTTTCCTTTAGCGCCAGCGACCTGGGGTAATCGTGCAGGCACCAGGCTAATGCGTTGGCGAATGGTGTGATTGAATATTGTATTGACAATAAAAATATATCGAATAATTTGGATGAATGTTTGTTGATCTGGCTAAAATACAATTCCTTTGAACCGGAAATTGAGATGAATATGAATACGATTAAAATGGAAAGTAAGTTTATAGAAAAAGCGATGAATGCCATTGCAGATCCCTGCCGTTTAACCATCCTTCAGGAAATTTCACGTAAAGGGGAGATATGCTGTGGTGATGTCCAGGGGCTTACCGGCCTGTCGCAACCCACCTGCTCTCATCATATCAGGTTACTATCAGACAGCGAACTGATTGAATGCAGGAAGGACGGGCGTAACCATTATTTTACGCTGAATAAAAATAACTTTAAAAAAGTAAGTTCTTTTCTACAAAAATTTCACCAGGAGGAGGTTTAATTCGCTTTAGGAGAAAGGTTGATCGTTGATTGGAGGAAGTTTAATTCGTGTTTAGAGAAAAGTTGATCGTTGATTGGAGGAAGCTTAATTCGTGTTTGGAGAAACGTTGATCGTTGATCGTTGCCTGGAGGAATTTTAATTCGTGTTTGAAGAAACGTTGATCGTTGTTAGGAGGAGGTTTAATTCGTTTGAAGAAATGTTGATGGTTGACAGAAAGAAATTTAACTCGTGTTTGGAAAAACGGCGGCCAGACTCAGGAACGAGCAACAAAGAGTCATAATTTCTCCATTGACCATTCACCATTTCACCATTCACCATTGCCCCTTCACCGCCCTACCCTATTTTACAACCATTTTTTACGGGCTGGGCCGGTTGCAATAATACAACTTCCTTATTTTCATTGTACACGCCCAGTACTAAGCATTCGCTAAAGAAATCAGCGATTTGTTTGGGAGGGAAATTTATTACGGCGATAACCTGTTTACCGGTGAGTGCCTCTTTCTGGTATAATTTAGTGATTTGCGCAGAAGATTTTTTTATGCCTTGTTCACCAAAATCAATGCTGAGTTGGTAGGCAGGCTGCCTCGCTTTGGGAAAGTCGGAAGCTGCTATTATAGTGCCAACCCGGATATCTATTTTTTCAAAATCATCCCAGGTAATCATAAAGGAGTTGTTTTAATTACAGCAGCTGTGTTTAACCTGCCAAAGATATGAGGGAATTCTTCATTTACCGAAGGGGCCAATTCGTATTTTAATTCGGCTGTTAGTTTAGTTTCATCAATATGCAATAATATAAGTCCCTGCTGATTTTGGTAGTACCTGTCCAAAACACCTTTAACCTGGGCCGCCTTACTGGCATGTATAAAGCCTTCTATTGCCAATGAATCAGCTTCATAATATCCCTGCTGTAATGCGGTTTGCCAACGGTTTTTGGTTACTACGTGATAGATCATTCGTCTAATAATTTAACCAGGGTTATTAATTCTTCCATTTTATAACGGTTGCGGTCGTTGTCAAAACATTTGCTTAACTCTTCCAGTAAAAACCGGATGATCTGTTTATTACCTAATTGTTTAAAATAAGAAGCTGTGGGGCTTACCGATATTCGTTTAAAATAATTCTCAACATCCTTATGAGAATAGATATTTCCGTTTAAGGGATCAATAAAAAAATTTATTTTTTCAGTGCTATGAACGACGGGGTTCATAAATTCAGATTGCCGATCGAAATACCCAAGGATAAACTGCCTGGGTATATTGGTTGCTTTCACAGGAATGTCCAACAGGTCGCACAGTACCAAATATAAGATCCCGTTACTGATGGCATTGCCTTTTTTGGATTCCAGGGTTTTGGTGATCAAAAAATCTTCTGGCTGGCTATAAGAAATTTCAACGCCTTTTTGTTTGTAATAATTATACAAAATACTGGTGAACACATTGATCTGTTCCAACGGGGTAAGATAGTTATTTAATTCCAGCCAGATATTGCGCCGCAGCTTTTCTATTTCCTGCAATGCCTGTGAGTCCTGCATTTCGGGGTAATGGTACCGGGCCGTTAACAATGCCCCCTTTAATAATTCGCACCCCTCATTTTTCCATTTTGTAAAATCTTCTGTGAGGTCCCTGAAATGTAATTTATGAATGATGGTCTCGATCCTTTCCTGCACATCCTCCCTGTTGGTATTTTCCCACAAATTTTCAAGGTTCGGAATAATCCCCCTGCCCAGTGAAATTATCTTAGTGCTGACAGTGGTGTACACTTCTTCATCCGGGTCATCTATTAAATGAAAAAGCGCTGATATTTCTTTATTCTCTACCAAAAGTTTTATTTGATAATGAATTTCGTTAAATGCTGTTATATAAAAAAAATAAAATTTTCCACAGTTGTGGATTCATGAAGATAAAAATAGTAAACCGTGGTGGTTTCATAAGTTTTGGTGGGTATCTCCCAAATTGTCATTCCATTTACAACAGGGATTAAAAAGTTGCCCATATCTGGCAACCGGATATGGAATACACCCTGCTATTTTTTGATGATCCTGAATACATTTGAAACATTTAATTTTGAACCGGCAATCAAACAGGCAAAATTAATTCGGCTTAGGGCCTGGCAAAATACCGCCAAACATAAATAGGTACCGGCAGTTGGGCGCCAGCGGTTTAGGGCCGCTGTTAGCGCATTTGTTGTTAACTTGTAGATTATATTTTCACCAGGTAACCAGGGGATACGCTATGCAAATGCTCCCCTGTACGCCAATCATGAAAAAAGCAAATAACTGTTGGTTTTCAAAACAAAAATAGTAAACACGTAATAAACATCAGGTACCAAAAAGATTTCATCTTAAATATGAAAGAAATAAAGGCAATCATTAAAGCCTGCGATATGATTGAAAAAACCAACACGCATGCAGCACTGGCAACAGTTGTAAGAGTGGAAGGTTCATCTTATCGCAGCACAGGTGCAAGGATGCTGGTAATGGACAATGGCAGGTGGGTTGGTGGCATAAGTGGGGGATGCCTGGAAGGTGACGCACTGAAACGGGCCAGGATAGCCATGGCAAAATCAATATCAACACTGATTACTTATGATACAACGGAGGGTGATGCCTACCAGATCGGTGTAGGCCTGGGATGCAATGGTGTTATTGATGTATTGTTTACCCCGTTGAATTTTTCGGATAAGAATAACCCGGTAGAAATTTTAAAGTCGTGCGTCGCTGCAAGCAGGCAAACACATGTATTGATAACCATCACCCGCCTGGAAGGTAACTGGATGAATTTAATGACCGGGCAAACCATAAAATATACCAGCCCGGAAAGCCTCGGTTTTTTTGGAAATGACTGGCTGGCAGAGCAATGCATAAATACGGTTAACCGGCAACTTGCTGAAAACAAATCTGCACCACAAAATTTCCTGCTCGAAGATGGACGCAAAATAGAAACATTCATCGAAATACTACCCCCGGAAATCAACCTGGTAATAATGGGGTACCAGTATGATGTGTACCCACTAAGCAGACTGGTAAAAGAAATCGGTTGGCGGGTAACCATTGTAGCCAGTCCGCAAAAACTGAACGCCACCATTATTGCAATTGCTGATGAAGTGATTGAGCCCGAAAGTTTTACAAACCTGCCTGTTGATGAGCATACCGTTATTATTTTGATGTCGCACGACTATAAAACAGACAAATACAATTTACCAAAGGCACTGGCGACAGCGGCGCCTTATATCGGGATGCTGGGACCGAGGGTACGTTCAGAAAAAATATGGCGCGAACTGGAGGAAGAAGGCATCCCGATATCGGCTGAAAATTTAAACCGCATTCACGCACCCATCGGGTTGGATATTGGCGCCGTAACACCCGAAGAAATCGCGCTGTCACTGGCCGCCGAAGTAAGGGCATCGCTCTCAAAAAGGAATGGCGGTTTCCTGAGGCTTCGAACCGCAAGTATTCATGAACGATAGCCGGAAGCGGATCGTAATTTTTACTAATACTTTCAAAGGATTGGTGACAGTTAAAAAGATAAGGCGCCAACTTTCAACCATCAACAGTCAACCATGAACTTCTTATTCGACCTCAACGGCACCATGATCAATGATATGAACTATCATATTACAGCATGGCACGATATCCTAAATAGCCTCGGAGCCAATATTACTATGGCGCAGATGAAGGAGGAATGTTATGGTAAAAATGAAGAGCTGCTTGAACGGATATTTCCAGGCAGGTTTTCTGCAGATAAAAAAAAGCAGATGTCCATTGAAAAAGAGAAAGCCTACCAGGAAGCATACAGGCCGGAGCTTGCGCTGATCAAAGGGCTTCCCGCTTTTTTACAGGCGGCTAAGGAGCGTGATATACCCATGGCCATTGGTTCGGCGGCCATTCTGTTCAATATTGATTTTGTACTGGACGGATTAAATATCCGTTCTTTTTTTGTTTCCATTGTAAGCGCAGATGATGTTTCCTTCAGCAAACCTCATCCCGAAACTTACCTGAAATGTGCCAATTTACTGGGTAAAAATCCAGGTGACTGTATAGTATTTGAAGATTCGCCGAAGGGTGTGGAAGCCGTGGCCAATGCGGGGATGCGGTCTGTTGTAATCACCACCATGCACGCAAAAGAAGAATTTGGCCAATTTAACAATGTTATTTTTTTTATTGAGGATTACACCGATCAGCAGTTGAATATATTGCTCAAAAAATCGTAAACCAATTTGCATTAATTTATACAATAAAAAAAAGTCCCGGAATCCAAAGATGGATTCCGGGACGATTATTGAATACCCGCCATATGCAGGAAATGGGATTAATTTTATTTTCTCCAGAGTTTACTCATATCTTCTAAAGTTTTCCCTTTGGTTTCGGGTACCATCTTCCAAACAAAGATGGCTGACAAAACGCTCATTACCCCGTACAGGCAATACGTGAATGTCATGCTAACGGATTGTAATGCAGGAAAACTGGACGACACAATAAAGTTAGAAATCCATTGGGCTGCAACAGCGATGGCAATTGCTTTTCCACGAATGGTGTTGGGGAATATTTCAGCAATCAGCACCCAGCAAATCGGCCCCCACGACATCATAAAAGAAGCGGAGTAGATGACGATGAAAATTAAAGTACTTACGCCAATAATTTGCAGGTAAGCCAATAATCCAATAGCAAACATACCGATAGCCATACCCACCGAACCAATAATCAACAAAGGTTTACGGCCGAATTTATCTACTGTAAAAATTGCCACCAATGTGAATATAATATTGATAAAACCCATGATAACGGTTTGATACATGGCGGCATCATTACCAAATCCAAGCCCTTTAAAAATGGTAGGCGCATAATAAAGCACTACGTTGATACCCACCGCCTGCTGGAAAACCGACAAAAGAATCCCGATAATCAAAACCTTCCAACCGTAGGCAAGTACTTTTTCAATCTTTTCATGAGCAGAATTTTTGATATCCTGCAAAATTTCTTTGGCCTTAAGGGAACCATTGATTTTTGAAAGCACAAGCAACGCTTTTTCCTGCTGACCCGCCAGCGCAAGAAAACGGGGAGTTTCAGGAACTAAAAACAATAAGAAACCAAACAAAGCGGCAGGTACGGCATTGGAGGCAAACATATAGCGCCATCCCGTAGCATCAATCCATTCGGTAGTTTCCCCTTTTGTGATAAAATAATTTACAAAATACACGATCAGCATACCGAAAATAATTGCAAACTGGTTCCAGGAAACTAATTTACCACGAATTTCGGCGGGGGCAATTTCGGCAATATACATGGGGCAGATAGCTGAAGCCAACCCAACACCGATACCACCAATAATGCGATAAATATTGAATGCAATGAGAACAGGGACCGAGCCATCGCCTTTTGTAAAAAAGAAAACTTCCGGGTAAGCAGCTCCCAACGCCGAAACAAAAAACAAAACGGCGGCGATCAACAGCGAATTTTTACGACCAAAATTAGTGGCAAAAACACCCGAGATAGCGCTGCCGATAATACAACCGATCAAGGCACTCGAAACGGTGGCGCCGTGATAAAATGTAGCCATACCACCAAATGTAGCTTCATCCAAATGGAAAACTGTTTTTAACGAATCCACTGCGCCCGAAATAACGGCTGTGTCGTATCCGAATAACAAGCCACCCAGCGTAGCTACCAAAGTAATGCCGAAAATATAAGATTTACTTCCACTATTTGTGTTTATCATACTATTGATTTTGGATGTAAGCACCAGGACTGTAAAAGAAATTCTTCTACTGGTATTGGCGCCTGGTTGGTAATTGCCTGGTTATAAATAAACCCGCTATCCTTAAATAAACCGGTTAACAATATTCTCAAAATATTCCTGTTTACCGCTAATGGTTGCAGGTTCGCCACTTGCTATCGCGTAGGCATGAAGGTCTTCCAAAGACAATTTGCCTTCTTCAAATTCTTTGCCTTTACCAGTATCAAAACTTGCATAGCGCTCGGTCCGTAATTTTTTATATTCACTTTTATTCAGGATATCATCCGCTACAATCAATGCCCTTGCAAATGTGTCCATTCCGCCAATATGAGCATGAAACAAATCAGCGGCATCGGTTGAGTTACGCCTGATCTTTGCATCAAAATTGATTCCTCCCCCGGCTAACCCGCCAGCTTCTAACACTACCAGCATCGCTTCTGCCAGTTCGTTCACATTGTTTGGAAACTGGTCGGTATCCCATCCATTCTGGTAATCGCCCCTGTTGGCATCCATACTGCCCAATACCCCAGCATCTGCTGCTACCTGCAATTCGTGCTGAAAGGTATGGCCCGCAAGTGTTGCATGGTTTACTTCAATGTTGAGTTTAAAATCGCCCAGCAAATCATACTGGCGTAAAAACCCAATCACTGTTTCACTGTCATAATCGTATTGATGCTTGCTGGGTTCACAGGGTTTTGGTTCTATAAAAAAAGTTCCCGTAAAGCCATTCTTTCTTGCATAATCTTTTGCGGTATGTAAAAATTTAGCGAAGTGTTCTTTCTCCCTTTTCATATTGGTATTCAGCAAACTCATATACCCTTCACGGCCACCCCAGAAAACATAATTCTCGCCTTTCAATTCAATGGTGGCATCTAGCGCCGCTTTTAACTGTGCACCCGCATGTGCCAGTACCTGGAAATCAGGATTAGTGGAGGCGCCATTCATATACCTTTTGCTGGAAAATAAATTAGCAGTGCCCCACAACAGCTTAACGCCGCTTGCGGCCTGTTTTTCTTTTAAATAAGCGGTGATAGCCTGTAATCTTTTTTCGTTATCCTTTACATCGCTGGTGTATTCCACCAGGTCTACATCGTGAAAACAATAAAATGGCAGGCCCAGTTTGGTTATAAATTCAAAGGCGGCATCAGCCTTTTCCTTTGCCTTTGCTACCGGGTCGGTATTGGTACTCCATGCATGCAATTGGGTTGGCTCACCAAAGGGATCAGCGCCATTGGCGCCAAATGAATGCCACCAGGCACAGGCAAACCTCAGGTATTCTTTCATGGGTTTACCAGCCACTACTTTGTTTTCATCATACCAGCGAAATGCCAATGGATTATCGCTTTCCAGGCCCTCGAATTTTATCTGTCCGATGCCCTTAAAAAATTCTTTGTTTCCGGTTATTACTGACATATTTTTTAATTTGCCCCTATCCGTTAGTGTTGGATAAGGAGGTTTACGATGTAGATTTGATTATTTATTATACCAACTTAAAATTTAACCTAACCTCATTTTAACTGTTGCTAAAAATTATACGCTGCGAAGACCTCCACATCAGGAGCCGGGGGCCAGCAATGCCTTCCACTCGCCGTACAATTGATCATACAATACATTTTGCGTGGGCTCCACCAACGCCAGCGGGGTGGTATTCACAAAGGCTTCCTTTGCTGTTTTGTAATAACCCGCACCTATACCCGCACCTTTTGCAGCGCCTACGCTTCCGTCGCAATCATGTAACTCAACTGGGACATTCGTGGCATTCACAAAACTTTGGGTGAATACCTCACTTAAAAACATATTGGCCTTACCTGCACGGATAACCGAAGGGCGCATGCCATTCTCCCGCATGATGTCTAACCCGTACCTGAAGGCGAACGCGATACCTTCCTGCGCGGCCCTGAATAAATGGGCCGGGCCATGAACATTAAAGTCGATATTATGGATATGGCTTTGCACTAATTTATTTTCAAGCATCCTTTCGGCGCCGTTACCAAATGGCAGCATTTGCAACCCGTTACTGCCCGGTTCAATAGCGGCTGCAGCTTCATCCATTTGCCGGTACGAATATTTATTTCCCGTAATATTTTTTATCCAACTGTTTAGTATACCGGTACCGTTAATACAAAGCAGCACACCGATCCTTTTCTGTGCCTCCAAAAAATTCACATGCGCAAAACTGTTGATCCGTGAGCGCTGGTCGTACACTAACTGGTCGCTTACCCCGTAAATAACTCCTGAAGTGCCTGCAGTAGCGGCTACTTCGCCGGGCTCCAGCACATTTAATGACAGTGCATTATTGGGCTGGTCGCCGGCTTTATAACTAACCGGGATGCCTGTACGCAGTGATAAATGTTTAGCTATCGCAGCAGTGATGGTACCATGCGAAGTAAAAACATCTTTCACTTCGGGGATCAGCGAAGTATCAAAAGCAAAATAATCAAATACGTCTTGGGAAAGTTGCTGCTCTTTAAAATCCCAGAATATACCTTCACTTAAAGCCGAGATGCTGGTGGTAACCTGGCCGGTCAGCTTCATGGCTATAAAATCGCCAGGCAACATTACCTTATCAATTAAAGCATAGCGTTCGGGTTCATTTTCTTTTACCCAGGCAAGCTTGGCCGCGGTAAAATTCCCGGGAGAGTTTAGCAGGTGTTGCAAAGATTTTTCATGCCCAATTGCATCGAAGGCCTTATTGCCAATTTCTACGGCCCGGCTATCGCACCAGATGATGCTGTCACGCAATGATTGCTGGTCCTTATCTACGCATACCAATCCATGCATCTGGTAGGCGATGCCAATGGCGATGATATCTTTTGGATCGTATTTTTTACCGGCGTGCGCTTTCAGAATGGCCTGTTGTACATTTTCCCACCACATTTCCGGACTTTGCTCGGCCCATCCTTTCTGAAGTGAAGTTATTCCCGTTTCTGAATCGGGATACTGTACTGTAGTGATACATTGTTGAGTTTGCGCATCCACGATGGCAACTTTTATGGAGGAGGTCCCTACATCAATACCTAGTAATAGCATATGGCAATTTTAAAGGCTTTCATAAAAACAATCGAACTTGAGGATGTAAAGTTTCAACTATTAAAATTTGTTTACAACTGCTATCTATAAAATAAAGTATGCTATCTTATCATATTTGCATAATTTTATTGTTGATTAATGATAAGATAACAGCTAATCATCAGTCATGATGTATAAAGCCACAGGGAATTTGCTTTTTTCAAACACCTGATCAATATACTAATGAAGACACTAATTCAAAAAATACACCTGGAAGAACACCAGTCATTTGCCTGCCGCAGTTACCGGACACCCGATTTTGAAACCAACTGGCATAAACACGAAGAATTTGAACTGATTTTACTGGCGGAGGGATATGGCACCGCAATGATCGGCGATTATATTGGGGAGTATAAGCCTGGCGATATTTATTTCCTCGCCGGAAATTTACCCCACTGGTTTAAAAAACAACATCACAAAATGACGGGTTGTTCGGTGGTACTTCATTTTAAACAGAATATTTTTGGAAAGGAATTGCTGCAGCTACCTGAGCTGGAAAGCATCAACGACCTGCTAAAAAAAAATGACGGTATACAAATACAGCCGAAACTAACAAAAGAAATATCGGCTATCATTTATGAAATGGAATCGTTGAAAGGATTTCAAAGGATAGGCTTGCTTTTACAATGTCTTCAAAAAATAAGTACCAGTCCGCATTATGTTACGGTAACGCAAAACTTTGAATCTACCAATGAAAATATTAACCCGGCAATTGAAAAGATTATCGACTTTTCATTTAAGCGATACCTAACACCCATTACACTGCAACAGGTTGCTGATGTAGCAGCGATGAGTATCCCCACTTTCTGCCGTTTTTTTAAGAAGAATATAAAGAAGACTTATTTTGATTTTATCCAGGACCTCAGGATCAGCCATGCCTGTAAACTGCTTACCAACAGCAATAAACCGGTGATGGAAATTTGTTACGAAAGCGGGTATAATAGCTGGGCGCATTTCAGTAAACAGTTTAAGCAGGTAAAGAAAATGACACCCTCGGGGTTTAGGAAAGAGTTTGAGGGGAAAACCAATGTCTGAACTATGATTTTTAGGATTTGATGATTGTAAGATTTGCTATTTGTAGATTGCTGATTTTAGGATTTATGGGTACATTCCAGGTGATGAAATTTTATTCATGAAATTATTAAAAAAACTTCAATCCCTTATCTTCCTTTCATTCAATCCGCTCATCTGCTCATCCTATCATCCTTTAATCATCTAAATCCTACTTCATTTTGCGGATGCCCCTTTAGTGCGGCTTTTACATTCTCTACAGTCGTTTGCATGATGCTGCTCCTTGCCTCAAAACTTATCCAGGCGTTATGTGGGGTTATGATGCAATTGGGCAAACCAATTAATGGATGCCCCGGCAGTGGGGGTTCTGCACTCAACACATCCAATGCCGCCCCGGCTAATTTACGTTTTTGCAAAGCGCCTGCAAGGTCCTTTTCAACAATTAGCTGCCCCCTGGAAGTATTGATGAGAAAGCCTGTCGGTTTCATCAGTTCCAGCATTTCTTTATTGATGAAACCCCTGTTATCTTCCGTCAGCGGACAATGAACCGAAATAAAATCAGCCTGCATAAACAACTCGTGAAGTTTAACCGGCGTCCAGTCCTTTAACCCCTTTTTGCCATGGAAATAGATCACTTTCATACCAAATGCCATTGCTATCATCGCCACCTGCGTTCCAATTTTTCCAAGACCGATGATCCCGATTATTTTATTTTTCAGCTCTGTGAGCGGTTGCTTTGAATAACACCAGTCGGGCGATCGGTACCATTCGCCGGCCTGCACTGAAGCTGCATTGGCACCTGCGTGATTGGATAATTCAAGCAACAAAGCGAAAGTGTGCTGGGCTACCGAATGCGTACCATAGGCGGGTACATTGCAAACGGTAATGCCCTTTTTTTTAGCGGCGGCAATATCAATCACATTATAACCAGTTGCGGTAACGGCAATAAGCTTTAGCTTACCTGCTGCTTCCATTACAGCGGAAGATACCGGTGTTTTGTTGGTGATAATCACTGTGGCATTCCTGCACCTTCCCAATACCTCATCAACCGGAGTGCGGTCATAATAGATCACTTCGCCCAGTTCATCCAATGCTTTCCAGCTCAGATCCCCGGGATTCAGCGTAAACCCATCTGTAATAACTATCCGTAATTTCATTTAAGTTAGCTATGTATCGCGTTAGTTACACATATTTTGTTATCCCGGGTATGGCAACGGGGTAGTAACCATCCGAGTTGGGTAATATAGGGGGCAAAGCATTCCAGTCATAAATTTTAGGTTGCAGGTCGAGGCCAGAGTTAATCGCTTTGTCCCACTCTACCACCTGGCCGCTGTAACTAGCCATGCGGCCCAGTATTGAACTCATCGTACTACGGGCGCCATTCTCCGCATCAGCGAATTTGTATTCACTTTTTGCGATAGCTGCAAACAATTCATCGTGTTCGGTTTGATAAGGTTCATTTTCTGCCGACCGGTCAAACTGGTACAAGACTTTACCTTTCAGATCCGTAATGCGGCCTGCACCCGCCTGAATTTTCCCTTTTGTACCAATCATCAGTTCATCCACCTTGCTCATGGTACCCGGGATATGCCGGCACTGGCTGTTAAGGATGCTGCCATCTGCATAGGTAAACTCCACGAAATGATGATCAAATATTTCACCATGATCTTTTCCTTTGCGCACCTGCCTGCCCCCCATCCCCTGGGCTTTTACAGGGTAGCTGCCTTTGAACCAGTTGATGACATCAATATTATGTACATGTTGTTCGGTAATATGGTCGCCGCATAACCAGTTAAAATAATACCAGTTTCGCATCTGGTATTCCATTTCCGACTGGGCATTTTTTCGGGGCCTTACCCATACCCCGTCATTGTTCCACCAAGCCTGCGAAGAAGTGATTTCCCCGATCATATCCTTTCGGCTGAACAATTCACGATAAGAATGCTGGTAGCGCCTTTGAAGGCCAACCACCACATTCAATTTTTTTTGTTTGGCCAGTTCAGCCGATGCAAGCACTTTTTGTATCCCCACAGGATCAGTGGCTACCGGCTTTTCCATAAACACATGTTTACCCTGCTTAATAGCTTCTTCAAAATGTAGTGGCCTGAACCCGGGAGGAGTTGCCAGCAGCACCACATCCGCCAGCGCTATCGCTTTCAGATAACCATCAAAGCCGGTAAATTTCCTTTCTTCCGGAACATCTATTTTAGCTTTTAAATTTCCTTCTCTGCCGGATGACTCCGCAATGTCATCGCTGTTTAATGCCTTGTAGCACTTATCTAAATTGTCCCTGAAAGCGTCGGCCATGGCTACCAGCTTTACATTTTGTTTACTCACCAATGCCTGCATAGCCGCGCCGGTACCACGCCCGCCGCAACCAACCAGGGCTATTTTGATGGTATTGTCAGCACCGGAAAAGTAATTGGCTTGTGATAAAAGCGGAGCGGCAACCATTCCGCCTGCAAGGAGTGTACCCTGCCTTAAAAATTTTCTACGGGAATGATTGGTAAGTTTGGAAG
Source organism: Ferruginibacter sp. (assembly GCA_014379625.1). Lineage (GTDB taxonomy): Bacteria > Bacteroidota > Bacteroidia > Chitinophagales > Chitinophagaceae > Ferruginibacter. Next base: position 79,433 of record JACMLJ010000071.1, read on the forward strand.
CATCGTTGTTCATTGGAGATAATATTTGTTTGTTTAAAAATGGAATGTGTTTGTTGACCTCACCCCCAACCCACCCTCGGCCCTTCGACAAGCTCAGTATTTCCGGGAGTTTTACCCTGCGAATGGATACCTTTTTTTTTAATATGAATTATTATATCCACTAAAGTGAAAGTTGCTTTATGCTGATATTTTTTTTGTTCGTACTATTTAATTTAGTTCTTCAATGAACGAATTATAATTGAAAAGATACTGTTCCAAAATATAGCCCTGGCATCCTCAAACCAGGCACCAGCATTTAAAAGTTATCAATTTCCGAGATACCGTTTAAAAAATTCGTTTGCTTCTTCGATGGCGGGTTGTTGCAACGGGCAAACAATACGAAATCCCACCGAGGGTGCATCCGTGAGCCACCATTTACTTTTGGGTACCTGCGGGTCACGCCGGTTCCAGGCCGGATCTGATTTATAGCGGTCAGCGCTTCGCAATTGCCCGGCTTCATCCGGGTAACCACCACCCCGCAACACTTTCGGATATCTTGATTTATTTGGCGGTACAAAAGGATCCTTCGTATTATCGGGTATATTTTCCAGCCGTTTTTCTTCATAATGATCAAGTGTCCATTCTGCCACATTCCCGAGCATATCAAACAGTCCCCATGCATTGGGTAATTTTAATCCTGTTTTCTGAAATTTATTTTCGCTGTTCTTTTTATACCAGGCATAATTATCTAGTTGTTTTTCGTCGTCACCAAAATAAAAACGGGTGGTACTTCCCGCACGACAGGCATATTCCCATTCGGCTTCTGTAGGCAGGCGGTAAAAAACACCGGTTTTATGGAACAACCACCTGCAATACATCAGCGCTGCATATTGTGACAGGCTGTTTACAGGGTAACCACCTTCTTTACCCATTCCCAGGCTAAAATCGATATACTGGGGACTGGGCCTGGTAACCGCATCTATCGTTGAATTGTCACTCACGGTTTCATCCTTGTAAAAAATATCAAATTCATCCCTGGTTACTTCAAAGGCGCCCATCCAAAATGCGGCGATGTTCACCCTGCGCTGCGGCCCTTCATCCGTTTCCCTGTATTTTTCATTTTCGCTGCTCCCCATTAAAAAACTGCCCTCGCTGATGGGAACCATTTTGCATTGAACCTTTGAACCGGGAACATAAAATTTGTAGGCTGAAAATATTTTGACGGAGTCTTGCGCCTTTAAACATCCGCAACTTATAAAACCCAATAATATCAGCAATACTTTCGTCAAAATTTTAATGCAAATTTTAGATAGGAAGGTAAGAAATAATCTGAAACAATAATTATTAAAGGCTGTCAACCTTTGCCCATGTTGTTGTCCTATCGCTTCCAATAATGTGCAAAACCTTTGGTGGCATGATAAATAAGTTTACCCTTTTTTATTTCCGTGATCAGTACCTGGGCACCCATTTGCATAGCAAGGCGTTTTGCCCTTTTGATGGTTATTATACTGCAAGCTGTTGCCAGCCAATCGGCCGTTGCACCATCAGCGGCTATTACCGTTACATTTCGTTGTGCCGTAACACCATAACCCGTTCCCGGATCAATGATATGTGAATACCTTTTACCTGCATGTTCCATAAACTGGTAAGCATCACCGGATGTGGTGACCGCTTTATTTTGCATCAGCAGGTTTTGCGCCAATAATTCATCCGTTTTCCCGGGTACATTTACACCAATCGCCCAACCAGGTGAACCTGGTGGCGCCCCACTTACAACAATATCGCCACTGGCATTTACCAATGCATGCTTCACCTGCTGTGTATTTAAAAAATCAATTATTTTCTGAGCAATATAGCCCTGCGCTATACCCCCCAGGTCGAGTTGCATACCGGGGCTTAACATCCTTACTTTTTTTTGCACCGTATCAATGGTCATTTTATCAAACCCAATTAAACTTCGGATAGATGCAACTGTTTCTTTTGATGGCCACTGCTTTGTTTTTCTTATTTTGCGCCATAATTTTACCAGCGGACCAATCGTAATATCAAAGGCGCCCTCACTTTTAATAAAAGCGTTTTGGGATAAAACCAATATATCCAGCAATGTAGGAGAAACGGGCACGGCTGGGGCATTTAGTACTGCGGAGGCACTCAATTTTTCAAGCTCACTACTATCTATATAATCGCTGAAAATAAAAATGAAAGAATCTGCAAGGTTAAAACAGCGCTTCGCAAGACTGGTAGCATGCAGGGTATCATCCGAATAGAATACAATCGTAAACGGGGCGCCCATTTTTGGTTCGGTAAATGAAAATCGTTTTTGTTGCGCAGGTACGGTAATGGCGATGCATAAAATAAAGACGGTTAAAAATATACGGGCGAACAATATTTTATTTTTTTATAAATTTTGGCGGGATTTAATTTTAAATGCGGCGGATTTATCTAGGAACCATTCCAGTTCACCCTCAACCGGTTTAATTAACCGCGCCGGAAAATTTTCTATATCGCCTGCACCTTCGAGTATATTTGAAACGGCAGTCGCCTTTCCTTCTCCGTACACCAGGAAGGCCACGCGGCGGGCCAAATTAATTAAAGGTGCGGTAAAGCTGATCCGGTATGACTGCAGGCTGGTGATAAAAACGGATTTTATCGTAGCCGTCTTTTCCTGCAAAATCGCTGTGAAGGGGAATAAGGAAGCCGTATGAGCATTGTCTCCCAACCCCAATAAAACCAGGTCGAAAACTGGTTCATCTCCTGTAAAATGTTGGTCGATATCTTCCATATATGCAATAGCGGCGTCGGCCGGCGAAAGGGCCGTATTAACCGGGAAAATGTGGTCGGCTTTAATTTGCAGGGGTTCAAAAAAAACCTGGTTCACCATTTTGAAATTACTTTCAGGGTCGGTTAAGGGAACATACCTTTCATCTCCCAAAAAAAAATACACTTTGTTCCAGTCTACCCGTTCCCTGAAAGAGGGGGAAGCCAGTAACCCATATAATTTTGCAGGTGATGATCCGCCTGAAAGCGCTACAGAAAAACGGCCATGTTCCGCAATGGATTGATTCGCTGAACCGACAAAATATTCAGCCAGGTTCGCCAGTAGCTCATCAACGGTTTCGAATATATTTAGTTTCATGGATGGTTGTTGATGGTTGGTGGTTGTTCGTTGGGTGTTGATGGTTGGGCGTTGTTCGTTGGGCGTTGGGCGTTGGGCGTTGTTCGTTGGGCTTTTATTACGCACCATTCATTACTACGAATTTTTTTTATGATTATGCGGAAGTGTGAACCAATGATAGCCGTCCTGTGCAATAAGCGCTTCGGCCAGTTCGGGTCCCCAGGTATCGGCAGAATAATTGGGAAAGCTGAGGCTTTGTTTACTTTCCCATGCACTCAATATCGGCATGATCAGTTCCCAGGCAGCTTCCACCTGGTCGCCACGCATGAATAGGGTCTGGTCACCCTGCATGGTATCCAGCAACAGCGTTTCATAGGCTTCCGGTGTTTCGGTGGGATAGGTCCCTTTATAATCAAAAATCATATCCACCGGGTTAAGCACCATGTTTAAGCCCGGCCTTTTTGCCTGCACCTGCATGCGGATACTCATTTCGGGTTGTATGCTTATGATGAGCCTGTTTTGCTCCCAGCTTTCCGACGCTTCGGGCGGAAAAATGGAATGGGGCACATTCTTATACTGCACACTGATAACGGAGGAAGACTGCTGCATCCGCTTGCCCGTGCGAACATAAAAAGGTACGCCCTGCCATCTCCAGTTATCAATAAAAAACTTGATCGCCGCAAAAGTTTCCGTATTGGAATCTTCCTTTACATTTTTTTCCTGGCGGTAACCGGGTACTTCTTTTCCTTCCATCCAGCCTTCACTGTACTGGCCCCTTACCACTAATTTTTTTATGTCGCCGGGGGTAAATTTCCGCATGGCGCGCAACACATCTACTTTCCGGTCCCTTATTTCATCTGCGTTAAAGCTGATGGGCACTTCCATGGCAAAAATGCACAATAATTGCAGAATATGGTTCTGCACCATGTCGCGCAAAGCCCCCGAGCCTTCATAGTATTCGCCCCTGTCGCCCACGCCTAACTGCTCAGTAACCGATATCTGCACGTGATCGATATAGTTTCTGTTCCATTGCGGTTCAAAAAGCGAATTGGCAAAACGGAAAGCCATGATATTTTGCACGGTTTCCTTTCCGAGGTAATGATCGATCCGATAAATCTGTTTCTCATCAAATATCCCCTGCAATAATCCATTTAACTTTTTCGCCGATTCAAGATCATGACCGAAGGGTTTTTCAATCACTATGCGGGTTTTGGCGATATTCTCGCACAAGGCGTTTTTAGCAATGTTTTCCGCGATGATGGGGAAAAACTGGGGGGCAACTGCTAAGTAATAAATAATATCGGCTTCCTGTTTCCAGGCTTCTTCCTGCTGCTTTATTTTTTCTGCAAATGCAGCATAGGTAGCGGGGTCTTTGATATCAGAAACCTGGTAAGAAATGTATTGTGAAAATTCCTGCCATTTTTTTTCATCGGCTTTTCCTCTTCTTGAAAACGAATTGATACCTTCCAGCAACAGCGCCCTGAATTCTTCATCCGTTAATTTTGTACGGCCCGTTCCAATAATGGAAAACTGCCCAGGAATCCAATCATCGAGGAATAAATTGAAAAGGGCGGGCGTTATTTTCCTTGCATTCAAATCGCCGGTGCCGCCAAAAATTATAAATATGGTGGGATGGAGGTTTGTTAATTTCATGTGTTGATGATTATTTAATGCTGCATTAATTAAAGGGTCAATGGTCAATGGTCAATGATCAGTAATTAAAAATTAAGGTGGTTGATAAAACATTTCGGGATAAATATTTCGCACAGTTTGTTTAACTACATCTATATGAAATTGTTTGGTTCTTTGTTGTAATACTTTACTTTTCTGTTCATGATTAAGATTTTAAGGAATCTGCAAAACATATAGCTTCATAAAAATCCTATTACCAAAATTTTTCACCTTAGATGTCTTAACAAAATAACTAATGAACTAAAAACAAGTGACCAGGTATTTTTAAGCATTATTGGATCAGCAGTGTCCCTGTATCAGGCATCAAAAAACCAGCATCAGGCTTCTGCACCGGGGTTCCATTCCGTATGAAAAAAACCTTCCTGTCCTCTCAGTTCGTAAGTATGTGCCCCAAAATAATCACGCTGGGCCTGTACAAGGTTGCTGGGCATATTGCCACTGCGAATGGTGTCAAAATAGCTGATAGCAGCCGTATATGCCGGTATCGCCAACCCGGCCGTAATTGCACCTGCCACTACCGAACGTATCCCGGGCAGGGTTTCATTGATTAATGATTGCACTTCACCGTCGAGCAATAAATGCGCGAGGGTATGATCCTTTGAAAATGCTTTAAAAATTTGCTCCAGGAAGGTAGACCGGATGATACAACCGCCCCTCCAGATCTTTGCGATCTCCGCCAGTTTCAAATCATACTTATATTCCGCAGACGCTTTTGAAAGCAGGTGCATGCCCTGCGCATAGCTGATGATCATAGCAAAATAAAACGCCTGTTCCAGCCGCGCTAAATATTGTTCCGTGCCAGCTTCTGCAAGATCAACCTGGTCGTTACCAAAGGATGCTGAAACCTGCATACGAAGCGGTTTATATTTGGAAAGGTCCCTCATAGAAACAGCCGTATCAATAACGGTGGCGGGTAGTTCCAGATCCATCGCTACCTGCGAGGTCCATTTACCTGTTCCCTTGGCCCTGGCTTCATCTTTAATATCATCCAGCAACAAATGATCCTCACCAGGCTTTTTGAAAGCGAAAATATCTTTGGTGATCTCAATCAAAAAGGATTGCAACCTGCCTTCGTTCCATTCCGCAAATACTTTTTGTATGGCGGGGTTATCTAGTTTCAACCCCTTTTTTAAAAGTTCGTAAGTTTCCGAGATCAGTTGCATCAGCCCATATTCGATACCGTTATGAACCATTTTTACGAAATGCCCCGCAGCGCCCGGACCAATATAGGTTACACATGGCTCGCCATTTACTTTAGCCGCGATTGCTTCAAAAATATATTTTACATGCTGGTAAGCTTCTTTATTGCCACCGGGCATCATGCTGGGACCCTTACGTGCCCCCTCTTCGCCACCCGATACGCCCATACCGAAAAAATTTAAACCCTTTGTATCAAGGTAAGCCACCCTGCGGTTGGTATCGGTAAAATGCGAATTGCCCCCATCGATAATAATGTCGCCCTTTTCGAGTAAAGGAATCAGGTCTTCAATCACGCTGTCTACAATTTTACCCGCCGGTACCAGCATCATTACAGAACGGGGTTTTTGTAAACTTTCAATAAATTCCGGCAAAGCGCCGAATGCTTTTACTGGTTTACCTGCCCCTTCTTTTTCGAGCAGGGCAGTTTTTTCCATGTCCTTATCATAACCGGTTACCCTGAAATCATGATCGGCCATATTCAATAACAGGCTCCTTCCCATTGTACCCAGACCAATCATACCAAAAGAATAATTAGCTTCCTGCATGGCGGATATTTTTTATTTTTTGTGTTAGAATTAATTTAATAAAGAAGACATTTTATTAACATTATAATTTCTCAATAATGCTTTTGCTGGATTCAAAATCCTGGTGATGAAACGCATTTATTCCCAACCTCGCGGCTGCGTCTACCAGCATGGGACGGTCATCAAAATAATAGCATTGTTCAGGCGCCGCCATCGCTACTCCCATTGCCAGTTTAAAAATACGGGGATCGGGCTTGCGCATCCCCACTTCGCAGGATGAAACAAAAGCATCGTAGCAACGATGCAGTTTAAATTTCTTAATGCGGTAATCATTCAGCTCCTTAGGTTCGTTGTTGATTGAAATGATCCTGAAGCCACAACCGGAATTTTTCCACTGGATGATCCACTGTAACATACCCGGCAGCTCAAACGACTGGGCATACATAAAGGATTTAAAATCTTCCTTTGTAAACTCCCTTGGCTGGTTAAAAATTACAGTATCCAGGTATTCTTCGAGGTTCATATTGCCTATCTCATACACGTTAAAAATAAATTCGTGTATCCTGTTGAACTCATCATATTCCAGGTTAAATTCTTTCGCCGCAGCAGCGCGTGATTCGTGTCCCCATCCATTGGATAAAAGCACACCGCCCACATCCAGGAAAAGAACTTTCAGGTCTGTTTTTTCCATTGCCTAATCTTTAATTTTCTTTTTTTGGTTTTCAATCGCTTCCAACAATTTGTCGTAGGGCTTATTGAATTTTTCTATACCTTCTTCTTCCAGTTTTTTCGTAATGGTATCGATATCGATACCCCCTTTTTTAAGGTCAGCCAGCACTTTTGTCGCATGCTCCAGTTTTTTTTCCAGCGTGCCCGCGGCAACTCCATGATCCCTGAAAGCATCCAGGGTTTCCATTGGAACAGTGTTTACCGTATCGGGGCCAATCAATGCTTCAACATATTTAACATCGGAAAAAGCGGGATCCTTACTACCGGTACTTGCCCACAATAATCTTTGTGGTTTGGCCCCTTTTTCCCGGAGCTTTATAAACCGGTCGCTGCTAAAAACCCGCTGGTATATTTCATAAGCTTTTTTTGCTGATGCAATCGCTACTTCTCCTTTCAGGCCCGGTATACCTTTTTCGTCCAGTAACGGGTCAATCATTACATCAATCCTGCTCAGGAAAAAACTCGCCACTGAAGCGATATGTTCCAATGGCTGGTTATTTTTTAACCGGTCTTCCAGGCCCGAAATATAAGCATCCGTAACTTCTTCATAGCGCGGCAATCCAAAAAGAAGGGTAACATTGATATTAATCCCTTCGCGGATGGCTCTGCGAATGGCCGTTAACCCTTCCTTAGTTCCCGGAATTTTGATCATTACATTTTCCTTGCGTACTGATTTCCAAAGTTCAAATGCCTGTTGGGCGGTACCTTCTGTTTTGCGTGCGAGGTGGGGCGATACTTCGAGGCTTACGAAACCATCTTCTCCTTCAGACTCTTCGTATAGCGGCTTCAGCATGTCGGCGGCGCGCCTGATATCTTCTATGGCAACGCCGTAAAAAATAGCTTCATTACTCATTTCTTTTTCGGTAAGCTTCGCAATGTCGTCCTTATAATCATCACTGCTGCTGATCGCTTTTTCAAAAATGGCGGGATTAGAAGTAATGCCCCTTATACCGTCCTCATCAATCAGCCGCTTTAATTCACCGCTGTCCATGATCTTCCGGTCTATGAAATCGAGCCAGATGCTCTGACCGAAATCATGAATTTGCTTTACTTTATTTTTTTTCATGACAATAAGTTTAAGTTATTTTTCAAGCTGCTGTACTTTTTCCAACCGCCGTAAGTGTCTTTCTTCTCCCTTAAAGCGGGCATTTAAAAAACTACGCACTAGTTCCTGTGCTAACATACTACCCACCACACGCCCGCCGAGGCACAGGATATTTAAATCATCATCCTCCACCCCCTGGTGAGCAGAAAAATGGTCGTTTACCAGGGCCGCCCTTGCGCCGGTAATTTTATTGGCAGCAACGGATGCGCCTACCCCACTTCCGCAAACGGCGATGCCACGCTCCACTTCCTTACTTACCACAGCCCGGGCAAGCGGGATTACAAAATCAGGATAGTCATCCGTGTTGTTCAATTCATAGGCGCCAAAATCTTTTATGTCGTGACCCAGTGACTGCAACCAGTCATGTAATTTTTCTTTTAATTCGTAACCGCCATGATCGGCTGCTATTCCTATTTTCATACTGTTTATTTTAGTTATTCATCATAAAACTGCACGGCATCTGCTAAAGGCTGGGTCTTTAAATAGTTCATTCGCCTCTATCCAATAGCGGAGGAAGAAAAAAATCATCAACATTCAGGAGAACAATTTATTTAAAATGGCGCTGCTTATTTATTGATCAGTGCTTTGGCCCGCGATACCACGTTTTCTACCGTAAATCCAAATACTTTGAACAAATCTTCGGCGGGCGCTGATTCTCCAAAACCCGTCATCCCGATAATATCACCTTCATCCGTTACATATTTTTGCCATCCAAGGGTTGAACCTGCTTCTACCGCTAATCTTTTTTTATTGAGTTTAGGGAAAACTTTTTCTTTATACACGGCGTCCTGTTTTTCAAATAATTCCCAGGAAGGCATGCTCACTACCCTGGCACTGATTGATTCGGCGGCCAGTTGCTCGCGGGCCTGCATTAACAAGGTAATTTCAGATCCCGTACCGATCAAAATAATATCAGGTTCCTTTTCGCTATCCGCTAAAATGTAAGCGCCTTTTTCGAGTTCGGTTGCTTTGGTAAATTGTTCCTGGTCTATCACGGGCAGGTTTTGCCTGGTAAGTACAATTACCACCGGCCCCGTTTTGTGTTCGATAGCAACTCTCCATGCCTGTGCCGTTTCATTGGCATCAGCAGGGCGGATCACCGTTAGGTTTGGAATAGATCTTAAAGAAATGAGTTGCTCCACCGGTTGGTGAGTAGTGCCATCTTCACCCAGTCCGATACTATCATGTGTAAATACAAATATGGCTCTAATTTTCATGATGGCGGCCAGTCGTATGGGCGGGCGCATATATTCCGAAAAGATGAGAAAGGTAGCGCCATAAGGTATGATATTTTTAGTAAGCGCCATACCATTTAACACCGAGCCCATTGCATGCTCCCTGATACCGAAGTGAAAGTTTCGGCCACCCCGGTTACTGGCTGAAAATGAGTCGTATTTATCGAGGGTGGTGTCCGTAGATGGAGAAAGATCCGCTGAACCCCCTATCAGGCCCGGCAAACTTTCAGCAATGGCATTCAAAACCTTACCGGAGGCTTTACGGGTGGCAATACCGCCTTTAACAGGATCAAAAACAGGGAGCTTATCCTTCCATCCATCCGGCAATATGCCATGGCTTTCCTGTTCAAATTCTGCTGCCAGTTCGGGGTATTGTAATTTGTATGCGGCAAATAATTCGTTCCATTCATATTCCAGTTCAACTCCTTTTTCACCGGCAGCCCTGTAATATTCCAGCACTTCAGCAGGTACTTCAAATGATTTTTCAGGGTCGAAACCAAAATTCTTTTTTACAAGCTTTATTTCTTCGGCTCCCAGTGGTGAACCATGCGCACTTGCGCTATCCACTTTGTTTGGACTACCAAAGCCAATATGGGTGCGTACCTTAATTAAAGAAGGGCGACCTGTTTCGGCTTTCGCGTTTTTAAGGGCGGTTGCCAGGGCTTCCAGGTCATTTCCATCGGGTAAAACCTGCACATGCCAGTTATATGCTTCAAAACGTTGGGCCACATCCTCATCAAAGGTTAATGCGGTATCACCCTCAATAGAAATATGATTGTCATCATAGAAGTAAACCAGGTTACCTAATTTTAAATGCCCGGCGAGTGAAGCCGCTTCGGAAGATACGCCCTCCATCATATCCCCATCGCTGCAAATTGCATAAATGGTGTAATTGAACAGGTGATAACCCGGCCGGTTATAGCGGGCTGCGAGGTGGTGCTGGGCAATGGCAAAACCAACCCCGTTAGCAAAACCCTGGCCCAACGGACCCGTGGTAACCTCTATTCCATCCAGCAAACCGTATTCGGGATGACCCGGTGTTTTGCTGTTCAACTGGCGGAAATTTTTTAGGTCATCAAGACTAATATTGTAACCGGCCAGGTACAGGTAACTGTACTGTAACATACAACCATGACCGGCTGATAATATAAAGCGGTCGCGGTTGGCCCAGGCCGGGTTTTTTGGATTGTAACGCATTTGATGCGCCCACAGCGCATGCCCCATTGGTGCCGCACCCATCGGAAGGCCCGGATGTCCGGAATTGGCTTTCTGTACGCCATCAATGGCTAAGATCCTGGCAGTATTAATGCCCAACTGTTCAATGTTCCCTGATTTTTTGTCCATGTTGTTCTATTAAAATTTAAGTAAGTTTTATTGGTTAAATATCCCGCCCCCGGTTTCGGCGGCCGCCTGCAACGAATGGAATAATTGGTCTGGTTCTGCCGGCATAAAGCGTTTTTCGACAGCTATATGTAATTCTATCACCTCACCCCCCGCCCTCTCCGAGGGAGACCCTACCCGGCAACTTATCGTGTTTTCAAAAGCGCCGGTGGAAATACATTTTCGACACAAAAAGTTTTTTTAATGGCCGGGCGTAGAATTTTCTGCCATCACTGTTTACATTAAATAACTTAAAATAATAATGATACCCTATTTTTCATCCACAACTTCTAATTCCAATTCACGTTTTAACTGCCATAATTTTGCCCCGCCCTTTATGCCATCTTCATTTGACACTATCGTAATATTTTTATCAAGCGGGATATCTATTTTACCGGAATTACCGCCACCAATATACAAATGGTCATAATTAAATACCGTTTTCAAAACTAACAAAACCTTTTGTATTCTCTTGTTCCAATTTACTTCGCCTTCTTTTTCCAGCGCTTTTTTTCCAATATAGCGGTCATAAATAATATTTGTCATAAAAGGATGTTGTGAAAGTTCGAGGTGCGGAAGCAAAATCCCGTTTAAAAACAACGCGGAACCCAAACCGGTACCGAGGGTGATCACCATTTCGAAACCCTTTCCACGCACAATCCCCAATCCCTGCATATCTGCGTCATTCACTACTTCCACCGGGCAATTAAATTCATCCTGCAATATTTGCCGGAGTTCGATGCCTCCCCATTTCTTTGGCGCAAGACTGGGAGCAGTAAACACTTTCCCGTCCTTTACAAAACCCGGGAACCCAACTGATACATTATCGTATTCAGGAAATTTGCTAACGATATCTTTTAACGCATCCACCAATTTTTCCGGACCGGGGTTGGGTGGGGTATCTACCGTTTGAAAGCCTATTTGCAATTCTCCGGCGGCGTTTAAAATAGTTGCTTTAATGTGAGAACCTCCGATGTCGATGGAAAGGATTTTGTCACCGGATAATGATTGATGCATACCTGTTTTTTAATATAATTGTACTGTATTGGCGATATTCAAATAATATTGGTTCAAACCGCTGATTGGTCAATTGTGAAATACGGGTCATTCATTTTTCCCTGCCCTGTTCTAATCGGTAGCATTAGCAACTCCCGGCTCATTATCTTTTCGTCTTACCGCCATTCGGAAAGTTAATCCTGTACTATTGAACTTCATGGTTAACCTGCAAATTTCAATAGTTACTGACTGATACCATTTAAAACTATTCAATTTACCGGGAAAAACCAGCAAGCCATTTGAAAATTTAATAATTAACTTTTTCTCATTGTCTTCAAAGCAGCGGCCCATTTTGCCAGTTCCGCAAGCATTAAACCCGCCGATTCAATAATGCCTTCTTCCGGCACAAAACCTTCCTGCTCATTTAAATATTTCGTAAAAAAGGGAAGGTTCACGCTCTCGGGTATCGGCATCATTTTCTGGCAGGTTACCACTTGTTTTAACATTTGTACAGACCTTGTGCCACCAGCTATTCCGCCATAACTTACAAACCCAACGGGCTTATAGTTCCATTCATTGTAAAGAAAATCCAGTGCATTTTTGATCGTCGCCGGGTAACCGTAATTGTATTCGGGGGTAACTATTATGAATGCATCCGCATTATCAATTAAAATACTCCAGTTTTTTGTGTGCTCATGCTGATATTTTTTTAGCCGGGGGTGATGGGGTTCATCAAAAAAAGGAAGGTTTATTATGGCCAGGTCTAAAATTGTTACCTCAAAAGCTGAATTTTTTTTTGCCAGATCATATATCCAGGATCCAATTGCAGGTCCTTTCCTTCCTGGCCTTGTGCTGGCGATAATAATTTTGAGATTAAACATGGCTGATAACTTAAATTTAAATGGCCTCATCCAACTGATGATCCATAATGACTTTACCGGAACATGGATTGTATAAAAGTTTATTTATAATTTTATTTTCCTTCAATTAAATGATTCCGGCAAAACTACATCAATTACAAATTAATTCAGTTGATTAATTAAGTAATTGCTCCATCACCCGAAAGGAAAGAAAACCTGCAAAATAAAATTGTTTTATTGGATTATGTAGATGGTTCGCATATGCTTTTCTACATTGGGTATTTCTTTTAGAATGCTAACTTTCGCCTCCCCAGCCGGCGGGGCTGCGTAACTGCAACGCAGTTGCTTTTGCAGTTACTGGTTTAAAATCGACCATGGCGCGTTTACCAAAATCATACTAGCACTGCCTTTGCGACCTATCTACTTAATCCTATTGTTTTAATTATCGTTGGGCCCTGTTGGAGATGCAGTGAATGGAGGATTATTTATATTTTTCATAATCGAATGTAACGGTCGGAAGTTTTTTCTCCAGTTCAGCACGGTCATCTTCATATGCTGCCGGCAATTTCAATGCTTCGCCTAACTGTTCTTTTGTTTCATCAACTGCAAAACCCGGACCTGCAGTGGCCACTTCAAATAATACACCCCCGGGTTCGCGAAAATAAATGGAGGTAAAATAGTTCCTATCCAGTACTGGTGTGGGGTTCAGCATTCTTTTTACGATCTTTAACCTCATATCCTGTTGAGTCGCTGCATTGGGCGTGCTAAAAGCAAGGTGGTGCACCGTGCCATTTCCGGGAAGGCCCTTCAAGCTATCGGGTGAGCAAATAATATCAACATAATTTCCGGGTGAATCGGTTGCTGCAAAACGGAAGCGGTTACCCTTTTCGGCAATCAGCCGGTGATCCAGTTGTTCAGTAAGTAATCCTGCGGTACGCTCATAGCCTTCTTCCCAAATCTCCACATTAAAAAATCCTTTGATTGCATGGTCTCCGGGGATATGACCATGCGTAAAACCCATTCTGTTATCTTTATCATTAAATACAAGTTCGAGGCCCACCCCATCTTCATCTTCAAAATAAATCACCAGTTCCCCGTCAAAACGCTCTTTGGGTGGTTTGGTGGCAATGCCCCATCGCCTGAATCTTTCCATCCAGTAACCCATTGAATCAACTGCTACGGAGAAGGCGGTAGTATTCAACATTCCTTTTCCGTGACGGCCGCCCGCCAGGCCCGGATAAGGAAAGAAAGTGAGTATGCTCCCGGGATTGCCGCTTTCATCGCCATAATAAAAATGATATACTTCGGGCGCATCAAAATTAACGGTTCTCTTTACCAGCCTCAAACCAAGGATGCCCGCATAAAAGTCAATATTTTTTTGCGCATCACTAACTACCGCGGTTACATGATGAATGCCTGTAATCAAAGGTTCCATAAAAAAGAATAATTATTATACAGTGATGTATGGACAATCCTGTGTGGAAGTTAATTCAATTTTATAAAAAATAAACTATAGTGTGGTGATATTTTTACCTTGGGCGCATCCATTTAAAACATGTGCCTTTTCAATTGCGGAGATTTTCTTTCGCCAAGATTTTATCATAGGCCGTATCAAAAAAAACTGTTAGTGCTGGTAGTTAAAATTTTCTGACAATACCTTGTCAATGCCCGCTATGGTAATAGTAATAATGAGTGTGTCCTTTTGACTTGTTACCACCAATCCTTCTTCCTCCAGCAATTTTAGATGTTGCTGAATGATACTCCAATCCTGGAACTGGCGCAAAATAATTTCCCTTGGCCGGCATTGATAAGTAGCAGGCTGGGGATCCTGATTGGTGATAGTATAAATGGTTTGCAACGTCTTGTACTGAGATTCCATAGAATAAATATATCTAAAAATAACCTCAGTAAAATAAAATTTTTACAACAATATTTGCTATGAAAATAGAAAAGAAGGGCATATTGGGCCGGAACCTGTTGCTGATAAGGAATGCAGTCAGTTTTTAAGATTTGAAACTATTTTTGGTACTGGCGGGAAAAAGCTTCTCTCCGCCCACAAGTGATTAACCTGCCCCGCCGTTTTACTACTGCCCTTTATGGAGCACACACCTGCCGTCGATTTCATTTCTTCAACTTTACCTGCATGATATAATCATCACAGGTCATGAACAATACCCGTTCATCCAATGATAAAGCACAGTTGGAAGTAAGCTGCCCGGTGTACAACCGGGCAATCAATTTTCCGGCGGGGTTAAATAACCAGACCCCTTCCGGACCGGTAGCAAAAAGGTACCCTCTTTTATTAATTTTCATTCCATCCGGGGCACCCAGTTTTTTGCCTTCGTAGGAATGTGCTTCATAAAAAAGGTGCTGGTTTTTTGCCAGGCCATTTGCATCCAGTTCGTATTGCATCCATATATAATTGGCGCCATCGGAACTCGCTACATACAAAAATTTCCCATCAGGTGAAAGGGCGATACCATTTGGATACCTAAGTTCTTTGGTAAGCAGGTCTAACTCACCAGTTGGTTTCAACCGGTACACACCCTGAAAGTCCAGTTCCCTTTTGG
The DNA here is from genome assembly GCA_014379625.1 of Ferruginibacter sp. Taxonomy (GTDB): domain Bacteria; phylum Bacteroidota; class Bacteroidia; order Chitinophagales; family Chitinophagaceae; genus Ferruginibacter. The sequence continues at coordinate 94,818 of JACMLJ010000071.1, forward strand.
GATCATCTATTCCTTTATCCATGCCGTAGGGAGGATCGGTAAAATATAAATCACCATTGGAATGATACACTGCATCGTTGGGACTATTTAAGCGTTTGCCTTTATAGTTATCGGCCAGGGTAACAAATTCAGGCCTGGGGTTGTTTAAAGGGGCAATCATTTTTGCCATTCGCCTGTCGCCATGCTGGCACAAAACCAACTGCCCGTCGGGGTGCAGCAAAAGTCCGTTTGAACCGGGCTCTTTTGTTTCAACAACTGTAGTTTCGCTGTTTCCGGAAGGCATTAAATAAGGGGTAACCTTTTGTCCATCCTTCCATTTGTAAATTTTATTTGCGGGTATGTCGGAGAAAATAAAATAATCCCCATCACTGATATATAATGGGCCTTCTGTCCAGTTAAACCCTTTTGCAACCACTTCTATCGTTGCTGTACTATCCAATATACTTAATGCTTCCGGATCAATGATTGCTATTTTTGATTTCGATGAATGCTGTTGTGCTTCCTTTACTTTTGCCTGCCTGCTTTTACAACTCAAAAAAAGCATTGCTGAAAACAATACGCATAGTAATTGAATTTGTTTCATGATTGTCATTTTTATGAAAAATACCATTGATTTGTTAATTGTAAAGTGAGGCTTTGATTTGTGAATATTGAATGGTCAATGGTGAAATATAATCACATTGGATAATTTAACACCCGTTCAATTGACATTGAATCAAACTAGGTAAGTGAGCCGGTTTGCCGCATAATCGCCCATTGTCCTTTAACCAGAGCATCATCGGCATTTTTATAGCGGAGGCAATCACTTAACCCGATCACATTAAATGCCTGCATATATACTTCTTTGATCGCTTCACCGCAAACAAGTGTAATAGCGGAGGGTTTGGTTCCTGCTATATCTTTCAACTCATATCCTATTAATAAGCCGCTGAGATAATTATAATTTCCCCCGGCAGTCGCCTTCTTAAACAACTGGTTGGTGCGTACATGAAAAATGCTGTTCAGTAGGTTTGATATCCTTCCCTTAATTACTCCGTCAATAAAATGAGGATCGGTGGCAGTTTGTTCCTCCTCATTTTTTTTTACGGAGGGGGAAAGAATACTTTTATTGGAAAGCAAATCAAAAAGTTCCCCGGTCATATAGGTAGTAATGTTTTTTACCAGGCCATTTTCTACGATAATATGTTTGGAATGCGTTCCGGGGAAAATAAATATCTGTTCTGTATCCAGTTCTGTTATATCGCAGCCGGCCAATATAGTTTCTTCCCCTCTTAGTACATCCACTTCCGAACTTGCCCCGGAGATTATTATTATTTTATGCCCGTTGTTCGTTAGGGGCTTCACAAAATGTACCACCAGGTCGGCGCCACTACACCGAAAAGGTAATTGTTTATACGGTAGTTCCATCATTCCAATACTGGAAGATGCCATGCCGGATAAAATAATGGGTGCATCATGAAGGGGTTCATTAAAAGACATAGTGATTTTATTCACCTGTTCCAAAAGATAGGTTTCAAAAAATGCCTGCCTGCTTTCTTCCTGCAAGTTGGTTTGTTGCCAGCATTCAAAAGCAGTGGCAATACCGTAAGCGGTTTTTATTGTTGATAACACCCTTTCATTTTCCGTGTCTACCAGTCTTAACCTGAAGGTGGACGTACCCCAATCACAACTAAAAAAGAATTTCATGTATGGTCTTTTTGAAAATAATCTGCGGTCATAGCAGGGCTGATCCTTTCAATTTTTTTGATACTTCAATACGTTCAACTTTTCCCACCAGGAAAATATAAGATAAGGCCCCTGCCAATCCAAGACAACCGACAAAAATGAGTGCCGGTGCAAACTGGCCATCACTGGCCAAAAAACCAATGACAATGGGAACAATAATGCCGGCCAACCCGCCAATAAAATTAAATACGCCGCCGGTAAGGCCAATCATATGTTTGGGCGCCAGCGTAGAAACAAATATCCAGGTGATAGAAGCCAACCCATTTCCAAAAAAAGAAAGGCACATAAAGAAAATAATCAGCGCCGGACTATCTACATAATTTGCACCAATAATGGATACCGATAGCAGCAGGCCTGTAACAACGGGTGTCTTACGCGCAATATCTGGGGAAACATTTCTCCGGATCATGTAATCAGAAAGAAAGCCGGATAAAAGTAAGCCCGCAAATGCAGCAAGGAAGGGCGCAGCAGCAAGGAAACCGGATTGCAGAAAATTCAATCCCCGGTATTTTACAAGGTAGGTTGGAAACCAGGTAAGAAAGAACCATAAAGTGCCTCCCAATGCAAACTGCCCGATATAAATACCCCATAATTTCCGGTGAATAAATGCTTCTCCGAGGTCGCGCCATTGAAATCCGGGGGCATCCTTTATTTGGTCACCGCTATTTTTTTTATTAATTAGTCCGCCGCCTTTTTCAATATGATCCAGTTCTGCCTGGTTTGCTCTGGCATGTTCGGCAGGATCACGATAAAAAAAATACCAGAAAATTCCCCATACAATACCAACCAATCCGGTTATGATGAACAAGCCTTTCCAACCGGCATAATGTTCAACAGCAGTAAGTACGGGCGCTAAAAAAGCAAGACCGATAAACTGTCCCGATGTATACACGGCAATGGCAGATGCTCTTTCATTTTCGGGGAACCAGGTAGTAACGATGCGGTTATTGGTAGGGTAAGAAGGCGCTTCAAAAACACCTATTGCCATGCGCAGCCCCAACAGCGCTCCAAATCCTTTTGCAAATCCCTGCAGCAGTGTTACGGCCGACCACATGACCAGGCTCACGGTATAGACTATGCGCGGGCCAAAACGGTCTGCCATAATGCCTCCCGGAATTTGCAGGGCTGCATAGGTCCAGCCAAATGCAGAAAAAATAAGCCCTAATTGTATAGAAGATAAATTAAATTCATCGCTTATAAAAGGAGCGGCAACAGAGATATTGCTCCGGTCCATATAGTTGATCACCACATTAACAAACACAGCTGCAAGAATGCTAAACCGCACCCTTGTTGGCTGATGTATGCTCCCTCTTTTATTCATACGGCAAAAGCGTTTATTAGAAACTGTTAGTGTTGCTCATTTCCTAAGGGGAGGTTTATAACTGCTATTTTTTTACAGTCAGTCAAATAAATGCGGGGATATTTGCCACCCGGGTCAATAGCAATCCAAATCAGTTAACCGCCGTTTATTTGTACAGGTATCACCATTCCGCCACACTTCCATCCTCATGCCGCCACAAAGGGTTTCTCCAGTTATGGCCTGTTTCCGCCATCTTCTTTACATAGTCTTCATTTATCTCCATACCCAGGCCCGGGCCATCCGGAATTTTCACAAAGCCATTTTGGTATTCGAACACAGATTTATCAACCAGGTAATCCAGTAAATCACTTCCCTGGTTATAATGAATTTTTAAGCTTTGCTCCTGTATAAAAACATTATGGCAGGTGGCATCCACCTGCAGGCAGGCAGCAAGGGCTATGGGACCTAAAGGACAATGAGGGGCTGCCGCCACATCAAATGCTTCGGCCATAGAAATTATTTTTTTGCATTCGGTAATACCGCCGGCGTGTGAAAGGTCGGGTTGAATAATATCCACATAACCGTCCATCAGTAACTTTTTAAAATGCCAGCGACTAAACATTCTTTCCCCTGTAGCAATGGGTATGGAGGTATGTTGCGCAATTTCCCTGAGGGCTTCGTTATTTTCCGGCAGCACCGGTTCTTCAATAAACATCGGATGAAAAACTTCGAGTTCCTTTGCCAAAACCTTTGCCATGGGTTTATGCACACGGCCATGAAAATCTATACCGATACCCACAGATTGCCCCACAGCCTCCCGCACAGTTGCTACACGCTCCAGCACCCTCGTAATTTTTTCAAAGGAATCAATGTACTGCAATTCTTCAGTGGCATTCATTTTAAGTGCTGTAAAACCATTGGCCACGGCGTTCCTGGCTTCAGTACCTACATCAGCAGGCCGGTCACCCGCAATCCAGGAATATACCCGCATCCTGTCCCTTGCCTTTCCACCGATCAACTGGTATATCGGCGCATTAAAATATTTTCCCTTGATATCCCACAATGCCTGGTCTATGCCGGAAATAGCGCTCATTAAAACAGGTCCCCCGCGATAAAAAGCACTACGATACAGTACATTCCAATGATCCTCTATATTCATAGGATCTTTGCCCACCAGGTATTCCATCATTTCATCAACAGCAGTCTTTACGGTTGCGGCTTTCCCTTCCACAATGGGCTCGCCCCATCCGCTAATGCCTTCATCCGTTTCAATTTTTAAAAACAGCCAGCGGGGTGGCACCTGGAATAACTGGTGGCTTTTGATCTTCATGTTCTCTTTTTTATTTATATAGTATTCACTGCCCTCATAAACCCTTGCGCATCAGCAATTATTTTTTGCAAATATGCGTCGTTGATTTTTTGTTGGGTATCCACCAGCGACTTTCCAATACCAAAGGCAACTGCTCCTGCTTTTATAAATTCAGCGAGATTCTCCAAACCAATTCCACCGGTTGGCATTAAGGGTATGAAGGGAAGGGGACCCTGCATTTCTTTAATAAAACCTGGTCCGGATGAACCCGGGAAGACCTTTATGATATCACCGCCGGCGGCGTAGGCTTTAAATATTTCGGTTGGTGTAAATGCACCCGGGATACTTATCGCACCCAGTTTTTTTGTTGCATGGATCGTTTCAATATCTGTTATGGGAGAAATAATAAATTTTGCGCCCGCTGCAATCGCATCAGCTGCGGCGGCTGCATCCAGCACCGTACCGGCGCCCACTAAAATACGGCCCGCTAATTTCACAGCAATATTTTCGATAACCTGTAGTGCCCCTGCAGAGTTAAGTGTGATCTCCATGCATTTGATACCTCCTTCATAAAGCGCCATTGCGATTTCTATAACATCTTCTGGCTTAGCTCCCCGTATGATGGCTACAATTTTGTTCGTTAGTATCTGTGAAAGGACTGTCATTCAGTATGGTATCTGGTAATTAAAAACACTGCTCTTTTTGTGGAATAAAATTAGTAGATAAATTATACTTCGCAAGGGGAAAATTAGTGACTTTTTCAAATTAAATCGTTTACTGTTTTGTTTCTTGAGCAGTATAACCTTCTAAAAAGCCACGCAAAATAGAAGACTGTCTGAAGGCCTTCCCTTTAGGGGCCGGGGGCACAGAAGGCAGTAGCAATTTATTGTCCGGTTTCATTAAATAAATATATCTAAATTAAATCCAGGAATATAAAATTTACTAACAAAAAAAATTATGCAATTAAAGAAGCAGGGATATTGAGCAGTAAACAATGCAGATAAGAAACAGCAGCAATTTTGATTTTAATACTTTTTTCAATAAATGCAATTTCGCTTAAAAATGGCCCATTAATCTCCATCGCTGAAGGCTGGCAATGATTCATTTTTATTTATCAACAGGATGGATTATTTTATTACACTCCAGGGCTATAACCCTTAAAGTAATTACCATGGTTAATTATTAGGCGCCAAGGCGATAAAAACTGACAACAAATTTTCACTTTTTTGATTTAGCTCCTTACCTGGTATTGAGTCATTTTCGAATTTTCTCATTTTCACATTTGAAATTCAGGCTCTTTCCTTTAGTTTTAACCGTTCCGGGAAATTTAGCATCTTATGATCAATAAAAGTTATGCTAACTTTTGGGAAGCATATAAAACTTCTTTCATTTTATCAATATGTATTTGTATGTCATCTGCTTTTTCTTTGTAATTTACTGACATCCTGGAAAAGCCTCTTTTGGCATTATCATCCTCCATTTTCTTTAGCAGGGTTTTGCGTTCTTCCATGATACGAAGCGCCGTCCACAAGGTGGATTCAAATATTTCCCCCTGCTTAATAACAAGATCAGTTTCTGAATAGGAATGGCCTATATGGCAACGATAGCGGTCAAACTTTCCCTGGCCCTGGCCGCCTTTATTTATTTGCCAAAGCCCTCCGCCACAATCAGGGCAGGCATAAATACTTTTTTCACCTAATTTACTTACGTTATCGTAATCAACCACTACTCTTTCCGCAATTTGTGATTCGATGATAACATCATCCGGAACAGTTTTTTCTTCGGGTGTTATTTGTGTTATACCTGAAATTACTCCCCCCATATCAGCAAGGGAAATACAATAATCCACGTCCATATTATTGAGTACAGAAAGTGGCATGTCAGGATATTCGGCTTGATTGGGATCCTGAACAATAGTGGTTCCGCCACTTCTTTTAATGGCCAGCATACCAGTTGTTCCATCATTCAGCAAACCCGTTAAAATAACACCGATGGCCCTGGTATTATATGCAACTGCGGCGGAACGGAACAATACATCAATGGAGGGCCGCCACCGGTTTTCTTCCGGACCCCGGCCAAGGATCATGCTGCCTTTTTTAACCAGCAAATGAAGATTGGGTGAAGCAATATAAATATGATCCTTCTCTATTAGTGCACCCTCTTTGGCAATTTCGCATGGCAATTCAGTGTGGGGTTGAAGGCGGTGCATCAAAAAATCACTGATGCTGGTCCTTGATAAATGCATCACAATAAAAACCGCGGCATCCATCCCGGTTTTTAGTTGTGCGGTAAATTCTGATAATGCATTCATTCCGCCTGCTGAGGCGCCCACTACAATTACAAATTTGGGATTATTCATATGAGTGGTTTTAAATTATATTGCAAAATTCGTAATAATTGTATGAGATAAATCATTTAGAGCAATATTAGTTCCTTTGCACTTCCCGCGGGGTCTTAATGGATAAAGAAGCAAGGCAATTGCTGTGTCAGCATTAGCAGCCTGTTTATGGCGGGTTGGCGTTCGGCTTTTTATTCAAAATGCAAAAAATGCAGTACCGGGCGAATACCTGCCGGGGGCGCATTTCAACTAACCTGTCATTTGAAACATAGTATCCTTTCGTAAGAAAGGCTTCAGCATTTCTAATTATCTTCATACCATTCACCAAATAAAAATAAGATGCAGCACGATGAATTATTTAATTTAATTAAACGCATCAAATCAATTTCAGATATTGGGCTGTTGTATTGCAACAATGAATACGATAAAGAACGTTATTCGGATCTGCTACAGATAAGTTATGAATTACTACATAAAATAACGGGAAAGGAAATAACCTTATTGAAGAATTTATACCTTCAAAACACAGACTATCCGACAGCCAAAGTGGACGTAAGGGGTTTGCTTATAAAGGACAATAAAATACTGCTGGTAAAAGAAAGTACTGATAACAAATGGGCATTACCGGGAGGCTGGGCCGATATCGGTTTTTCTCCAAAAGAAGTGATTGTAAAGGAATATAAAGAAGAAACCGGGCTGGAAGTTATCACGGAAAGATTGCTTGCAGTTTTTGATAAAAAATTTCATCCGCATCCACCTCAGCCATTTTACGTATACAAGATGGTATTTTATTGCAGGGCAATTTCTACAACACTCACTAAGGGATTTGATATAACGGATGTTAACTACTTTGATGTAGAAAATTTACCTGAATTATCTGAAGACCGGATACTAAAAAGCCAGGTAGAACTGGTGTTTCAAAAAGCATCGATGCCGGGTACCGATACCTACTTTGATTGAAGAAAAGAAATACCAGTAACCTTTTGTATTGATGATTAAGTTATTTGCAATATAAATCCCTGATGAAATTTTTTGACCAAAAAAGTAGTCAAAGACCTGCTACCTTAGGCCCGTCATACAGGGCCATGCGGTAAAGGTTATGTGCTTAGATTGCTGGTAAATATTTTTTATCCATCACGGTAGATGACCTGATGACCAACTCTGCGGGTAAATTGAGCTGGGTTATTGAAGTGTTCCCTTCTATTGCCTCCAGTAAAATCTTTGTTGCGAGCCGTCCCATTTCTTGCAGGGGTTGATTAATATAAGTAATAGGCGCGTAAAACAAATCCAAAGCATCCGTTTTGTCGAAGGTTGCGAGCGCAAGGCTTTCAGGTACTTTAATTTGAAGCGCATTGATATGCCTTAATCCATGCGTGGCAATGGCGTTGGTGGCAAACAGCAAAGCATCAATGGGATGCCCGGGTGCAAGCAGAATATTGATGGCATTTTTAACGCTGGTTTCCATTTTATCATTATCATAATCAATCTCTATTAACCGGCGCTTATCAAAGTTAATCCCGCTATTTTGTAGTGCATCAATGTATCCACGCTTACGTTCCTGTATATTAAACAGGGGGGTATTCAAACTAATCATACCTATCCTTTTAAATCCACAATTGACAAGGTGCTGTATGGCTGAGCAGGAGGCTTTATAATTATCCAGGGCAACATAATTTGTTTTGATATCCGGGAAATAACGGTCAACCAATACAAATGGAATACGTTGCTGCCGGAGTGAAAAAATTTGGGAAGCGGCATCCTCGCCCGGGGCGATTATTAAACCATCCACCTGCCTGTTTAGAAAAGTATCAACCAGTTTATTGGATCTCAACAGGCTTTCATCCGAACTTCCAAAAATAACAGTATAGTTATTTTTATCCGCCTCATCTTCAATGATACGTGCCAGGCTGGACGAAAAAGGATTAGAAATATCGGCCACGATCAATCCGATCGTAAAAGTTTTACTCGTTTTAAGGCTTTTTGCAATCTGGTTAGTATGGTAGTTCAACTCCATCGCTACCTCCCTTATTCTTTGTGCAACAGACTTCTTTATTCTTCCTTCCTTTTTATTGTTCAAAACATATGAAACAAGCGCAGTAGAAACCCCCACTTTTTCAGCAATATCTTTTAAACAAATTTTTTTAATCATAATTCATTGGCCGTAGTTAAATGAACAAATTTTCAATTTAACTACTGTTATTAACAATTGTGAATAAATTTATATAAATATTGATAATCATATATTTAGAGTGGAAATAATTCCTAAAAAGACCGGTTTATAATAACTTAACCTTGACTTGTTTAATCGATTAAACAAAATTACGTATTTTTGCTTTTAATATTGGCAACATAATAACATTAATTCAAAAAAAATAAAAATATGAACACTACAAAAAATATAGGACTGATTGAATGCGGATCTTTACAAAAACCGCTTTACATTTCGCCCGAAAGTATTATAGAAGGTTACTCAATAACAAAAGTACTATCAACCGGGGAAACGAATGAAATGAATATTAAATCGAGGTACCCACTTGCGGAGATAGTAGATAATACAAGGGCTATACTTGATGACAGTTCCATTGATCTTGTAATTGTTTCTGAACCCTCCCACGGGGATATGGGAATGGTAGGAGAAGCATTACAGGCGGGCAAACAGATAAGGATAATTTAATAAATTTAACAGGTCTCCATTCTAAAATATATTTTTAAAAACAGTCGCCTTAGTTGAGTAATTATTGAGGGGTTACTTATATCGAACAAGGGATAAAAAATGATGATTGCCAGCTATCAAAAAATAGCTGGCAGTTTTTATTGTATGCAAGTTTTTTGAACCACGGACCTTTGCTTCCGACGTTTATTTTTACCTGGCCTGATTTAACTCATCACAAAATTACTGCTCCACGGTTTTACCTTAGGCAATGCAACCCAGGTTCGAAAGGCGGTTTTGAAATGGCCCGATGGCCGGCAATTTAACCCTTTATTTAGCGGTGATGGTATGGTAGCCTGTTAGGTTTCCAGTTGGAAGTAATGTACATTACGGCCGGGGGTAAACCATTGTCCGGGATCTAAATAAAAACTGCTTGACCCGCTGACACCAGGTTCTCCTGATTTATCCTATCCTTTATTTTCCGGGAACCGTGTATGTTTACTACGGCAAAGAGGATGCGAAAAATATTTTATAATAAAAATTAAATGATATGAAATACGGATTATTAATAGATATGGATGGGGTAATTTATGCAGGAGACGATCTGATACCCGGCGCCGATGAGTTTATACATCACCTGCTGGTGAATAATATCCCATTTAGTTTTATGACCAACAATAGCCAGCGCACAAGCCTGGAAGTAGTAAGAAAACTAAGAAAACTGGGTATAGAAATAACAGAAAACCATGTATATACAAGTGCGATGGCCACAGGGAAATTCCTTGCAGATCATGCTCCCGGCAGTACGGCCTACGTGCTGGGTGAAGGCGGTTTACTAACCAGCTTACATGAGAGTGGTTTAACATTGGTTGAAACAGAACCCGAATTTGTGGTGTTAGGTGAGGGAAGAAATTTTACCCTCGAAATGGTGCAGCGTGCGGTTGACATGATACTTGCCGGGGCAAAATTCATTACTACCAACAGAGACCCATCGCCTAAAAAACTGGGATGGAATAACCTGGGAATCGCGGCTACCACGGCAATGATCGAAGAGGCAACAGGCAGGAAAGCTTTTGTAATTGGCAAACCCAGCCCGGTGATGATGCGTTCGGCAAGAAAAGCGCTCGGCCTGGAGACTGCGGAAACCACCGTGATAGGTGATACCATGGACACCGATATACAAGGTGGCGTACAAATGGGCTATAAAACCATTTTAACCCTTTCGGGTGTTTCTAAAAAAGAAGAATTGAACCGTTTTGCATTTAAGCCCGACCTTATTGTAAATTCAGTAAAAGATATTGAGTTCCCATTGAAATGGTGGAATTAAAAATTATCAGCTCCAATAAAATATTGCAAGCTTCATGTAGAATTTACATCTTTTTATTAATTGATAATAATTTTTATACTGCTGATTTTTTTATGGTACTTCCTTTTGCGTTTATTCTTAATCGCCGGGTATCCCCATTCAGCAAATGGAGAGGTTGCCCTGTAAATTCACCAAAAGTTTTAGCAGGATGTTCAGCAATGTTTTAATACAGGATTGCTTATTTAATGTCTGCAAGAAAACTCTATGATTGACAACTGGTAAAGGTTTTAAAAGATTTTCTATTGCGAATCTTTGCTTCACCAACCATCTATTTAAAATCAATTTTTTATTTTTATCCCCTTCAATTATTTGTCGATCATAAAATGGTTCGGCTCATTGCCGGTATTCCTTTTCTGAATAAGTTAACTTTTGTCAACTCGCTACTTTCGCCTCCCCAGCCGGCGGGGCTGCGTAACCGGAACGCCGCTGTTTTTGCTTCTTTCAAAAAATTATCCGCCGCGGCTGAATTTTTTGAATGCCGCCTGCGGCGTCAGCGAACCAAAAAAGGCGGCTTATCCGGTTACTGGTGCAGAAAATCGAGTAGCGGTCACATTTAAAATTTCGTAATCATGCAGATCCGTAATATTCCATTTGAGAGCTATCTTTAATTTTCAAATAAGTAACATTCAGCAGGCAAAATTCCCTAAACTTATTATTTGGAAAGGGTTTCAAAGTTTTCTTGCAAATACTATTTATTACCCGAAAAAATAAGGCATCATCGTTTCATTTTTTCTCCGGCCCATCTTTCCAGCTTTTCTTCCAATACCAGTAGCGGAAGGCAACCGCTGTCCAAAACCTGTTTATGAAATTCGCCGATACTGAATTTACTTCCCAGTTTTTTATTGTATTTATCCCGAAGCTCAGCTATTTTAAGCGCCCCTATTTTATAGGACAAAGCCTGGCCGGGATTCGACATATATCTTTCTATCTCAGCAATGGCACCGTCTTCACTGACCGGCTCATTATCCATCATGTATTTGATCGCCTGTTCCCGCGTCATGCCTTTGCTGTGAATGGCGATATCCACCACCAGCCGGATAGCACGGTGCATTTCATCTCCCAAAGCGCCCATATGCTGGTAAGGGTTAGTGTACAATCCCAGTTCTTTCCCCAGGCTTTCGCAATATAGCGCCCACCCTTCACCGTAAGCGCCATACCATTTATAACGGCGGAATTCAGGCAACTCAGTATCTTCCATTTGCAGCGAACTCTGGTAATGATGGCCGGGGACCGCCTCATGTAAAAAAGTGCTTTCCATACCCGATGTAATATTGAATTGGGTAGCATCAGTAATGGGTACATAAAATCTTCCGGGCCTTGAACCGTCCGCCGTTCCCTGTGCGTATTCAATACTTGCACTCGCCGCCCTGAATGCTTCGGTCTGCACAATTTCAAAATTGCTTTTAGGAAACAGTATAAAATATTTATTCAATGCGGGCTTTATGATGGTATAGATCCGGCGGAATGAATCCAGCACTTCGTCCGGTTTTTTAAAAGGCATAAACTGTTTACCGGTTTTCATAAATTCAAAGAAAGCCCGCAGGTCTCCCTTATATCCTACGCTGTTTTTCAGGGTTTCCATTTCCTGCTCAATCCTTTTTACTTCTGCCAGTCCGGTATTGTATATTTCATCCAGGCTTTTATCCGTGGTAGTCCAATCCTTTACGCAAAACCTGTAATAAGCCGGGCCACCCGGCAGGTCGCCTACACCGGATGTGGTGCTTGCTGCCGGCAGGTATTCATCTTTTAAAAAGACAGCCAGTTTTAAATGCGCCGGATTCAATTCGGTTTTGATAGCGGTAATGTATTCATTGGTAAGGCGCAGTTTTTCGGCGCTTGTAAATGTGGCAGGAAAACGGTTAACAGGTCCATAAAATATACTTTTGGTGTCATTCGAACTGACCAGTCCATTGCATACATTGATCATTTTTACCACCAGCGCTTTTGGCAAAACATAATGACTGGCCATGCCCTGTCTGAAATTACTGATGGCACTGTCGCACCATACCGTATACGCATGTACGCGTTTTAGCCAGTTGTCATAATCGGCAACGGTTTTAAATGGCTGCGCAGATTCGCCGGAACCATACTGGCCCATAGCGAGCACTATATTACCGGAGAGCGTATTGCCGGCATCGCCCTTTTGAGTAAAAGGAATTTTCCAGGTATCGTATTTCGTTCTTTCCAGTTCGTTCGAAATATCAAAGGCAAGTACTTTATAACTGAGCTCATCCTGTTCATTCATCCCATCCGGATTAAAAGTTTTCAGACTGTCGGAATAACGATTGTAAAAAATTTTGACCTGATCCCGGTATGCCTGTGTAGCTGTGTTGGGAAACTGGTCATTCATCCTGTTGTCACCAAATACGGTAGCATCCAGGGGTTTCAGCGCCATCAGGTCTTTCCAGTAATGCTGAAGCATGGCCCGGAACTTTTCAGGGTCATCCTCTTTTTTAACTGGCTGTGTACATTGGGTAAGCGCTAAAATAATAGCTACAAAAAATACCAGGCGGAAATTAATTCGCATCATAAACACAATTTGATTAAGTAGATTGATTGATGGTAACTGCAGCAATATAAGTAATGAACACCACCAATATCTAATATTTTGTACAATAAAAAACTATGTGTTAAGTTAAGTATGAATCGTGAATGGTCAATATTTCACCCTTCACCATTCACAAATCGATTCGTCATTTATTCTTAACATAACACCAGGAAAGGCAATAAAAATTGAGAGGAAGGTAAATCCTGAATTGTCGGGACTTTATTACCGGGTTTTTATATCAGCAAACTCTTTTCATTAAAGTACTATACCGTAACAATATTACCTGAAAATAAAAATGGGGGCAGGCAATAGAACCTGACCCCCATTTAATCATTACCCTATGAAAACAGTTGTAAAGTTAAATTTTGATCATCTTTTTGCGTTACACAATTCCTGAAATTAATTACAAAATTTACTGATTTTTTTCCGTCTTCCGGAAATCCAGGATAACTATTTTGTTCTGGCAAACTCTTCTGCTGATTCGTTCAGCTGTTCGGCAGCGATCGTATTGCTTCCCTCATCAATGATTATCCTGTATCGAAAACTTACCGCAGTTCCTTTTTTTAGCTGAAGATTTTTAAACGTCTTGTCGTTGGTGAATATCTTTTCTCCCAAAGGGTTAGCGGCAAATAAACCATAACCCCTTGCATGCCAGAACGTGGGGTAATTTGGATTTGCAGGATGATCAATCACAGCAACACTTATTGAATCGTTTCCCATTTTTCCATATACTTTGCACCACTTCGCCCTTGAACTCCATACATTATCCCCCTGCTTTCCTTCACTTGAAATATAATTGCCCTTTGCAATAGCATCCGTTCCCCCTTTTACAATGGTCACATTGCCTTTATCATCCGTAAATTTTTGATCTTTGTCCGTTGGCATTTGTAATGCATGCGCCAGCCTGATCCCCAATAAACCATCTTTCGCATCTGTAAAAACCAGGTCGGTATTGGCGGTTAAAACAGTTACCCTGTCTATGATGCGCTGATGGGCCGTGCCGCTAAATTCAAACAGGGTTGTTTCTTCCAGTAATATATCATTCTTTTGATTGGTCCAGTTGGCATGGTAAGACAAGATACCCTTTGCACCACCGGAGCTTTCAAGTATACGATCTGTTTTGATCCAGCCGTACAACTGCTTTTTGTCTTTCGGAATTGCATAGGAATTATTCCAGAAATCCAGGCCGTTTAAATTTTCAAAATTAAACCATATCCCGATATGGTGCGGATGATCCGTGGGATCGCCGGGTTCATCGGTTAATGGAAAACCCCTGGTGACAATGGTTCCATTGGCTGCGTGCACAGGATAAAGCACCGGCTTTTCTAAAGTGTCTGGATATAAAAAACTCGTAAATAATTTTTCCCCAATAAAAATATCGACCTTATTTTCCCCGCCTGCTTTTATAACTTTTACGGGTTCCATCTTTTGTGCGAATGAATTATACAAACCAGTTGCAGCAACTAAACCAATTGCCACACATTTTAAAGGATATCTCATGATGATGCTTTTAGTATTGTCAATCAGTGAAGGGTGTATGGTTCTTTGCTTATAATTTTGCAAATCACCCGCTATTCATTACGCTTTGTTTTATCCCGCCGCCCGCACTTTAATCACAATTTTCTTCACCAGCTTATTGCCGCCGGGGGTAATATTGGGCCGGTGCGCATCTGAAGGAAAGAAAATAAAAAACATACCCGGGCCGGCAATATAAAATTTGCCGGGTGTAGTGTAATTGGCCACATCTTTTTTATCGTCATATTCTTTTATCACCACCGATTCTGTAATGGGGTAAACCCCCATTTTTTCTTCGCCTGAGATAATACATTGTACATCGATAAACTTACGGTGCGATTCCCAGCCGGTGTTTTCAAAATCCTTTGTGGGGTCTTCCGTAACTGAAGCGGTAACATTGTCCCCGTCAATGGGGTACTTACCTTTTGGAAGGGAATCAAGATTATGTTGTTTTAAAAAAGTAAATGCCTTGTCCCAATACAACTTATTAAGATGGTACTGCCGGGCAAATTCCTTTTTGTTAATCGAGGGATGCGGTTTCAACTGTGCACCGTTGAGCCATTCCTTTTTGTTAAACCATTTCTTAGTGGCATTTTTTGACCAGTCAGTCACCGCATTTTGCGCAGCCACCTGCATGCCAACAAATAACAGGAAAGAAACAATTGTACAAGCAAATTTATTTTTCATGAAGGAACCAACAAATTGTTAGGGAATGTAAATATACCGCTACTTCATCACTTTCTGCCCGGGAAATAAAATACTTTTTTTGATGCTTGGTTGCATAAGCAGCACCGGAAATTGTTTGTTGTGGAGTGGAACAGTGAACGGATAATGCTTTAAAGTTAGCGGATACCTGCGCCTTTACTTCCCCAATTTTTGCCAACTCGCAGGATACGATATTTTGGGCGTTTACACAATCGATCATTTACCCGGACCGAATAAACATCATTGAATAAAGGTCCCGAAATATTACCCAAAAACACGGCTACTAAACGTGATGCCGGTCACCATATAAAAACCCTTGTTTCAACAAGAGGGATACAAATCAAATGATAAACTATGTAACACAAACAAAACAATTACTTAATGTTGCCCGATTAAAAAAACTGTTAATTTTATTCACTGAAATCATCCTTAATTCCTCCCCGAAACCAGGCTATCAAAAGCTTAAAAAAAAACTCAAAAACTAAAATAGTTTTCAACTACTTTAATATTCAGGGTTATTTATTTAGGGCTAAATTTTAAACTTGTAAATCATTTTATTAAAAACTTATAGTTATGAAGACTTTATTTTTTACCTCTTTATTGATGCTTGTTTTATACAATAGTAAAGCACAGAGTGTAATTGCTGATCCGGCAGTAAGCCAGGTGTTTGTTGCCAATATTAATAACACCAACCTCAATTCCAGCAGCATTCCCATGGACAATGTAATAGAATTAAAGATTCCTTTGTACAACAGGAATCATGTAAACGGGCTGCCTATGCGATCCTGCAAAATAAAGATTGGCCTCGGTTCAAAAATAGTGCTGGATCCCCAGTTCAATTTATCTTCACTACCTTCCAGTAATTATTTTGACTGGGCATTTGATACCGGTTCCGGACAGGTGCAGATCATCGGAGATCTCAAAAATGAGTTGCCGCCCAACTATTCAGATAGCGTAGTATTGAAGGTAAAAGGAAGCATCCAGGGCAATTCCACTGTTACCATCAATTTCTTAGTTACCAACCACAATACCCCCATTGTGTTATCGGATGAAAACCCCACTAACAATAATTCTTTCCTGGCCTATTCTATCGTTCCCGCCGGTCCGCTGCCGGTTACATTTACGGGGTTAACTGCGGTAAACAAAGGATGTGCGGTTGATGTTGATTTTTATACAGAAAGAGAGATCAATGTTATTAAATATGAAATTGAAATAAGCAAGGATGGAGTCAGCTTTGCCAAAACCGGGGAATTAGCCGCAGCGAACCTGCCTCATTACCAGTTTAATTTTGCGATAACGGAAGCGAACAGGGCCAGTGTATTATTTGTCAGGGTAAAGTCAGTTGATAAAGATGGCAGCTTAAAATATAGTGTCACCAAATCCGTAAAAGGTTTATGCAGCAACGAATGGGAGGTAGCGGCATATCCAAACCCCGCTAATTCGGTATCAGCCATAACCATTACCGCAAGACAGGGATCTTTCAATGGTAAATATTCCGTTATTGTAACTGACCTGGCGGGCAGACAAATGATGGTAAAGCAATTGAATTTAACCAGCGTAAACAAATTCAACCTCGAAACAGGGAATTTATCCGCAGGCCAGTATATCATCAATATCCTCAACCAGGAAGAAGGACAATCATCTTCGGTAAAATGGATAAAAAATTAACCCCTTACCACGCATTGGTTTACTGCAATTATAAAGAACAAGATTTATATAATCCGCTTAAATTTTTAAACTCCCCCCGGTATAACCGGGTGGAGTTTTTCCATTTATAACCCCTTATAAATAAAAAAGAAATGAGTCAAGCCATCTTAAAAATCGCCATTCCCTGCATGCTTTTTTTACTGCTTTCTGTTCAGGGTAACTCACAGGTAGTTACCGACCCCGCAACCGGCCAGATGGATATAACCGACCAAAACGGGGTAAGTTTAAATGCCAATTTTATTGCGCCTGCTGAAATTGTAACGCTCAAAATACCTGTGTACAATCTAAATCAACTGGTGGGCTTGCCCTTAGGAACCTGTAAATTTATAATCAGCCTGGGCAATAACATGGTATTAGATCCGTCTTTCAACCTGGCTGCCGCTCCGTTGAGTAATTATTTTTCATGGACCACGGCCATTGCAGCGGGTAAATTGCAAATAACAGGAAATTTAATATCCGCCCTTCCGCAGGATTTTGATGGGATCGCGGCATTTAAAATAAAAGCAACCAATATCCTTGGGACTTCTATGATTGAATCTGATTTTTTGGTCACCAACCATAATACCACTACCCCACTTACGGATGAAGATCCGAATAATAATACTGCCACCCTAACCTATACGGTAACCACGCAGACGGTGCCCGTAACTTTTACCAATTTATTCTTAACAAAAAAAGGATGCCGCGTACAGGTAAATTTTACAACTGAAAATGCGATCAATGTTAACAGGTATGAGATAGAACTAAGTAAGGATGCTATCCATTACATCGAACTGGGTGAAATCGCACGAAAAAATACCATTAATTATCAGTACGATTTTACATTAACAGATGCCACCACAGCCCCCAATATATTCATAAGAATTAAATCGGTTGACCAGGATGGAAGCTTTGGATACAGCGATACCAAAAAACTAAGCGGCATTTGTGATGATAAAAAGGCGGACCTGCTGCGTATTTATCCAAACCCTATTACGGATCAGCAATCATCCCTCGTAATTAACAAGGGTGACCAGGGTGTTTTTAATGGTCAGTATATAATATCACTGATGGATTTAGGAGGTAAAATAATTGAAAAAAAATTGTTGAAATTAAATAATGTGCAGCAAATTAATTACAGGCCAGGTATCTTAAGCGCCGGTACCTACTACATCAAAGTTCAGGGCCTTGATGATACAGGCAATTCAGCATTTAAAATTTTGAAACTTTAATTACTCAAATTTGACTGTTCACCATTGACCATTGCCTATTGACATTTGACCATTCAATATTATTTAGTTAAGCTATTTTTCCTTTTTCGTTCCGTAGGAACGGTATGTCGGTAGCAATGAAAAAGGTTATGCATTTTCGGTCTGACAAACCCTAAAATAGGTTGACTAAAAATTAAACATTTTTAGCAATACTATGGCTTACATTAAAAAGGCAGACCGCCGAAAAAATCAGTATCAAAAGGTCAGTTTCGATTTCAAACTTTCCGTCATTGACGAAATCCATAACGGACTCATTTCAATCAACCATGCCTCTAAAGTTTATAACATTTCCCGTAGCTCCATTACTTATTGGATGCAAAAATTGTCGTCCTTTGATCAAAACAAAAAAGGAATGAGCAAGAACGATGAAATAAAAAAACTAAAGGAGCGCATTGAGGCTTTAGAGTTTATTAAAGAATTGCAACAAGATATTATTGTTGATTTTGAAAAAGTTACCGGACAGGAATTATCAAAAAAGTTCTTGCCCGAAACATTAGCAAACGAGATAGCCAGAAAGAAAAAAAAGCTTACAAAGTAAAATGGCTATACGAATGTTTCGGGCTTAGTAAACAAGCTTATTACAAAAAGTTAAAAGTGCAACAACAACAACAAGAGCAGGCTGAAATAATAAAGGAAATGATACGTCCTATCCGACAACTTATGCCCCGATATGGAACTGAGAAATTACACCAGGACATACAACCGTTACTTAAAAAGCAACAGATAAAGATGGGCAGAGATAAGTTTCTGCGCTTTTGTAGGGAAAAGCATTTACTTGTGCCCAAAACAAAGCGATTCCACATCACCACTGACTCTAAGCACTTTTTTCACAAATCACCAAACCTTATAGAAAACCTTGTACCCACACATGCAGAACAGGTTTTTGTCAGCGATATTACCTATATAGCTCTTGAGCAGGGGCATGCATATCTGGCCCTGGTAACTGATCTGTATTCCAAAAAAATAATGGGCTACAGCATGCATCACAATATGAAGGTGCCTATGGTAAAAGAAGCACTGCAAATGGCATTGAAAAACAGTCAGTACAATCAGAAAAGCATAATTCACCACAGTGATCGTGGCATACAATACTGCTGCCCTGATTATGCCAATTACGCAACAAGTAAAGGAATGATTCTAAGCACAACTGAAAAGTACGACCCCTATCAAAACGCTGTAGCTGAAAGAATAAATGGAATTCTTAAATATGAATTCGGGTTGGCAAAAACAATCCCAAATTTAACCATAGCCAAAAAGATCATTGCACAAGCCGTGCAATTATACAATCGCAATAGAAGACATAGATCTCTTAGCATGAATACACCTGCCAGAGCGCATGAAATGAATAATCATCAATATAAATTTTATGGCAAACGCAAACAAACAGCTTAATCCAGGAATGTTGATAAGTCTGAAAAAATCCACCAAAGATTTTTTTTAAGACTTATCAATGTTCCGGTAAATTTGTGAGGACTAGTAACAATTTTAATAACAAAAAATGGTCAACCTATTTCAGGGCGTGACA
>JACMLJ010000072.1 GCA_014379625.1 Ferruginibacter sp.
GATCTATAGATTTCACTGTTTGCTTATTTTAAAGGACGAGCCTTTTGAAGCTTAAGCTTTGTATTCCAAAATTGAATAATAACCCGTCATGCTTAAATCTGTGTAACCAGTTAATCCTATCAATCCGTGATTCAGATAATAGGTAATTGAATGATAAATTCCGCGCCTTGCCCTTCTTTAGTCTCCACTTTCAATTGGCCGGCATGCGCTTTTACTATATCATAGCTCAACGATAATCCCAACCCTGTTCCCTGGCCAGTTGGCTTGGTAGTAAAGAAGGGTTGAAATATTTTATCTAATACTTTTTGCGGGATGCCGTTGCCATTATCCCTGACAGAAATAAAAACACTGTCTCCCGTCTTTTTTGTACTAACAAAAACAATAGGTTCGTAAACAACTTCCCTTTCAGATGTGCGGGGGGCTTTTTTCTTTTCAGATACAGCATAAAACGCATTGGTAATTAAATTGAGAATCACCCTGCCAATATCCTGCGGAATTATATTGATGTTGGCAATTGAGTTATCAAAATCAGTTTTCATAGCTGCATTGAATGATTTATCTTTTGCCCGCAAACCATGATAAGCTAACCGTAAGTATTCATCCGCCAATGCATTGATGTCTGTGGATTCTTTTATACCACTGCTACTGCGGCTGTGTAGCAGCATCCCCTTTACAATTGTATCGGCACGTTTGCCGTGATGGTTTATCTTTTGTTCATTTGCTTCAATGTCATTTG
The DNA here is from genome assembly GCA_014379625.1 of Ferruginibacter sp. Classification (GTDB taxonomy): domain Bacteria; phylum Bacteroidota; class Bacteroidia; order Chitinophagales; family Chitinophagaceae; genus Ferruginibacter. Next base: position 737 of record JACMLJ010000072.1, read on the forward strand.
CGATTGCTTTTACTTCTTCTACATTTCCTTTATCTATTTCATCTTTCAGTTCTGCTATCATCTCTATATTTACTTCAGAAAAATTATTGACGAAGTTTAACGGGTTTTGTATTTCATGCGCAATGCCGGCAGTGAGTTCGCCCAACGAAGCCATTTTTTCTGATTGTACGAGTTGGGCCTGGGCGGCCTGTAGTTTACTGAGTGTTTCTTCAGCTTTCAATTTTTGGGTTTCTATTAACGCATTTTTTTGCTGCAAATCTTTGTTAGTGTGGTTAAGGCGGTTCCTGTTCCGGTTAATTGCCCATAAAACCACGGCCAATGAAAACAACGCCGCGAAAGCAGAAAAAATTAACCACCGCTGTTGTAAGGTTTTACGTTCAAATTCAAGCTCCTTTTTTGAAAATTCATAGCTGGCCTTTTCTATAGCTACGGCACGTTGACTTGCCAGGTTATTCAGGCTGTCAGAATATACTTTATATATCCGGTAATATTTAATGGCATTATTTCCTTCACCTAATGCTTCGTAAATGGTGGATACAATTTCATTGGCGTCACGCATTAATTGCACATGGCCCATCTTTTCGGCCCTTTGCAATCCATCCAATCCATTTGCCAGTGCCTCTTTCAGCTTGCCCTGCCTGTTGTGTACTTTTGCCAAACCGATCAACGCGTTACAAATGAACGTACCGTCATCCTTTTGCTTCGAAAGCCCAAGTGCATTTTCGAAAAGGGAAACAGCTTTATCCAGGCTGTCTAATTCATAGTAAGTTTCTGCCATCGAGAGCGTAACGGTCAACAGCATTTCCTGGTCATTTATCTGCAAAGCCAGTTTGTAGGCAATGGCAAGGTTATACAGGGCTTTTACCGGATCTTTTTGTTGCAGGTTCACTCCACCGATACCATTGTATGCTAGGCTCATACTACTGCTGTCTGACATTTCCTCTGCAATTTTCAGTCTTTGCCGATAAGCACTTTCCGCGTCATCGTACTTGCCCTGGTATAAATGAACCATGGCAATATTATTAAGTGTGGCGCCAATTAATGCTTTATTTTCAATGGCCTCTGCGGCCTTAAGTGACGGATAAAATTTACTCAGTGCTTCAGGGTAATTGCCCTGGTTAAGATGTATTATTCCAATTCTGTTCAAAATAAGGGGCAATGCTTTCCGGTAATTAATATTTTTTGCAAGCTGGAACGATTTTTCATAGTTTTCCAATGCCTTTATATAAATGCCTTTTGTTTGAAAAGCGTCACCCAGGATTATATAGGTATCCACTTCCCCCTCCCTGTATCCGCAAGCCACACAGCGTTGTGCATGTCCTGCCAGGATGAGCAATGCACTGTCGGGATAACTGGAGGAATATACATAAGCAAGCCTGATCAGTGTTTTGGCATAAACAGTATCCTTAAGGTAACCCGGCTGTTGTTCAAAACGCTTCAGTTTTTCTTTTAACTCATGAGTTGAGCCCGTTTGTCCCGCTACAAAAATTGGAAAATTTATTCCAATCAACATGGATAAAAATATTACGCTAAACAATAACTTCATACAGAAAGGTTGAATGGGCAACTGGTTTAAGAAGAATATTTTTAGTCACCCGGAAAAAACATCTTTCAGGGGAGCGTAAAATTGTATTAAAAATGATTTTTTATTTATGCCGGCAAGCATATCCCGAGGACGGCAAACCGGTATCCTTTTTCGGATTAACAGTAACGGGATAAATAAAGTATAATAAAACCAGGATAAATTAGAAAAAAAAGATTACGTTTAATTAATTAAACTCAAATATGAAGATATGGAAAATTCAATTCAAAATTTTGCAGAAAGCATAGAACACATTACACAGTTAGAAGATCAACAGTCAGACTTTAACCTACAAGCTGTGGACACCCCGGGACCAGGGGATGAGGACGAAGATGAGGGTGAAGGTGAAGATCAGGGTGAAGATCAAGATCAAGGTGAAGGTGAAGGTGGCGACAACCCGCCCCTTGATCCAACCATTGTTCATTCCCCGGTTCGCACTCAAACTGGTGGCATGCCACAGCAGCAACCGCAACCGGAATAAGACTGACGGAAGAATATCGATACAACTAAAAGGTGGATAAACTATCTTTTAGTTGTATCGGTTTTGTGAATCCCCGCTGGCATTATCAAACCTTACAATTTCACTTCCTAAGATGGGATAAAACTTTCTTAAAAGGAGAATTCGTAAGATCAGCTACTTTTTTTACAACTTAAACAGCATCTCATTTATGGATAAAAGCCTTTTAATAAACCATTTTCTGAAGCCTATTAAAAATATGGCTGCGGGAACGATATTGCTTTTATTATCCATATTGGTAAGTGCAAATGGGTATGTCCAACCGGATTATCTAACAAAGGGAGTAGCGGGGCAGTACAAAAATGAATCTCAACCAAGGATGTTTCTTATAACTGTAATCGACTCAGATGATGAAAGTATTGGAAAGAGATGTGAAAAAGACCTGGATGAAATAACCTATATCTTTGAAGAACTTGCGGATTGGCTTGACATGAAAATGGAAGAGCCAAAAATAATTAAAGGAGATCAGTTTAGCAAAACGGCAGTTAATGACGCTATTGATGATTGGTTAAAATCACAGGAACCTGCCAAAATTGACCTTGTAGTGTTTTATTATAGCGGTCATGGATTCAGGTATTCAAACGATGCCAGTAATTATCCACGCATGTGGCTGAAAACCAGTAAAGATCAAAATACGGAGACGACTAATTTAAGAATGGAAGAAGATATTTATGATCGCATAGTAAAAATGGGGGCCGGGGTTAATATTGTTTTAAGCGATTGTTGCAATACAACTATTACAGGGGATAATGCCTATTTTGATAAAATCAGCATACCCACCCGCAAGCGCGTTGCCCACAAGCGGGAACAGCCCAAAGAGGGCGAGCCAACTGATGAAATCGACAATGCTGAAAAACTTTTTATTCCCGATCAGCCTTTATCCATATTAGCAACAGCTGCCGGAAGAGATGAATTTGCGGGTGGAAAACCAGAGATTGGAGGACTTTTTACTTATTACTTCCTGGAAGCGTTGGAAGAGTGTATTTACGAAACCAAACTTGAACCTGCATGGGAAAATATTTTCAAATATGCTAATGAAAAGGCCGGCTATTGGGCAAGGTCCGCAGATTGTCCTAAAGCTAAGCACAATGAGCAGGGCAGATGTATACAAACGGCAACATTCAAAATGGATACCCACCATTAAAATAATAAGCTACCATAAAGTACTCGTCTGCCAGTGCATTGATGTTTGTGGAAATATTATTCTCGCCATTAGAAACAACATTTAAAGCAAAGCTATTGGTTATCCTGCATTAACTTTTCCAGGTAAATCCTTTTCGCCGGTTCCCTGTTTTCTTTACAGAAGCGTGTAAAATAATGGTGTTTTTGAAGAAAAGATATTTGAGTCCGGTTCCATTGTTCCTTCGTTAATAAAGGGTTTAAAGACTGAAGTTCAAAAAACAGGCTATCCGACTTTATACCGGCGCTGTCTGTTCCCAGGTATTCAAGATCGGCATCGGCGATAATTTCTTCTAATTTATTTTTTGGTGATTGTGGCATTTTTGTGGCCATTATCATTGCGCATATTGCATCCGTATCAGGGGCTAAATACCCATATCCGGGCAAATATTGCCGCGCCAGTAAACAACTTTCTTCTTCATGGCCGGCATAGCTGTTAAGATAGCCGGTATCATGGAACAATGCAGCCGTATTCAACAGATCAATTTCTTTTGCAGTACATTTTTCATATTGGCCTATTTCTAATGCTTTTTCCACCACGTACAATGTATGTTCATGGTTGTGATAGTAATAAAACGGCGAAAGATTGTTTTTCAATAAGTTGATTACAAAGGCTTTCATGAGCGGTTATTTGGCATGCGACTTTTCTTTTAAAATACCGCCGGTTGCATCTTTTATACTTTGAATATAAAGAAAAGCTTTGGGGTCTATTTTCATTAAAGCATCCTGTATTTGTTTTATTTCGAGGCGGGTAACGATGGTTACAATGATTTCGCAATCTGTTTTAATATCAAAACTGCCCGGTAAATAACCCCGTTCTCCCTTATATACGGTAATTCCTTTTCCCAATTCATTTACAAGGAAGTTTTTTATTTCTTCCTGTTGTGATGAAATAATGTTCATCGCGGTGAATTCTTCAATGCCATCCACTACATAATCCGTTGCCTTGGTAGCGGTAAAATAAGTGATGATAGAATACATGGCGGTTTCTATACCAAACTGAAAAGCCGCAACTGCAAAAATGATGGTATTGAACAGCATAATGATCTCACTGTTTGAAAACCCGGTCTTTCTTTTAGTAAATACGGCAACTACTTCAGCTCCATCTATTACACCGCCACCCCTTATTACCAGGCCTACACCGGTACCAATTAAGATACCACCAAAAGTAGCAATCAATAATTTATCGCTCGTGATAGGATTAATATCAATAAGCAGCAGGCCAGCGAAAAGCAGGATGACGGCAATAGTTGTTTGCACCGCAAAGGTTTTCCCTATCCTTTTATAACCGAGGTATATAAATGGTAAATTAAGGATAATCATTAAAAAACTGATATTGATATGAAATATTTCATGAAGTAAAATGGATATACCGGTAATACCCCCATCTATAAACCGGTTGGGGATCATGAAACCCTTCATGGCCAGTACGGCCAGACCTGTACCCAATATTATCTGCAAAATATTTTTCAGGTTCCACACAATTTTCCAGTCGATAGCATCGCTTTTATATTTTTTGATCATTATTAAAGGCTTGTTTTTAGATTACTAATGTAAGATTCTCTTTTCATTTTTTACCGTTCTTTGCTTTCGTTGAGGCGGGCTGTGTCGGCGGCCTTCTATTGTGGATGGTTCACAGTGAAGGGCTGAAATTGTAGGGCAGGTGATGCGATGTTTTATACTATACAATTCTCCATTCCACAGGTTTGGGGAGTAAAAAAAAGACGAAACCCTTCACCGGGTTCCGCCTTTTTTAATGTAACCGGTGTATTTTTACAAGCTTTCCGCAAATTCCCGCCTGATAATATTCAAAGCGCCACCGGCTTTAAACCACTCGATCTGTTGTTCATTGTACGTATGGTTGACCTCGATGGTTTCACTCGTTCCATCGGCATGGTTTAGTACCAATTGTAAGGGCTGGTTAGGTGCAAATGTTAAAAGCCCTTCAATGTCGATTGAATCATCTTCGAGTATTTTATTATAATCTTCTTTACTGGCGAAGGTGAGGCCCAGCATACCCTGTTTTTTTAAATTGGTTTCGTGTATACGTGCAAAAGACTTTACCAGCACAGCACGAACGCCCAGGTGACGGGGTTCCATCGCGGCATGTTCCCTGGATGAACCTTCGCCGTAGTTTTCGTCACCTACCACTATGGTACCTATGCCCGCGGCTTTATACGCTCTCTGTGTATTAGGTACCGAACCGTACTGACCCGTTAACTGATTTTTTACGAGGTCGGTTTTTTCATTAAAGAAATTCATTGCGCCAATCAGCATATTATTACTGATATTATCCAGGTGCCCGCGAAATTTAAGCCATGGACCGGCCATACTGATATGATCCGTGGTACATTTTCCCTTTGCTTTGATCAATAATTTTAAACCTTTCAGATCTGTTCCTTCCCAGGCTGAAAAAGGATCTAATAATTGTAAGCGTTTACTATCCGGTGAAACCAGCACCTGGATATTGCTTCCATCTTCAGCGGGGGCCTGGAAACCTGCATCGTCTACGTCGAAACCCCGTGGCGGCAATTCAAATCCGGTGGGGGCCTCCAGCATTACCTGTTCGCCCTTATCATTGGTGAGGGTATCTTTAAGCGGGTTAAATGAAAGATCACCCGCAATAGCCATGGCTGTTACAATTTCCGGACTGCCTACAAAAGCGAATGTATTGGGGTTACCATCCGCACGTTTGGCAAAGTTTCTGTTGAATGAATGTACAATGGTATTTTTTTCCGCCTTTTCTGCACCCACTCTTGCCCACATGCCAATGCAGGGCCCGCAGGCGTTTGCAAAAACAGTAGCGCCAATTTTATCAAAAACGCCCAAAAATCCATCTCTTTCAATGGTGAAACGAACCTGCTCGCTTCCCGGCGTGATGGTAAATTCAGAATGAAGTTTCAATCCTTTTTCAGTAACCTGCCGGGCTAAACTAACCGCCCTGCTAATATCTTCATACGACGAGTTGGTACAACTACCTATTAATCCTACTTCAATTTTTGTGGGCCAGCCATTGGCCAAAGCTGCTGCTTTCATTTGCGAAATGGGGGTTGCCAGGTCCGGGGTAAACGGCCCGTTTAAATGGGGCTCCAGTTCATCAAGGTTAATCTCGATTACACTATCAAAATACAACTCAGGATTTGCGTATACTTCAGGATCACCTGTTAAATGTGCTGCAATGGCATCGGCTGCCAGGGCAATTTCCTCACGACCGGTAGCTTTTAAATAACGGCTCATACTGTCATCATACCCAAAAGTTGAAGTAGTGGCGCCAATTTCAGCCCCCATATTACAAATAGTGCCCTTGCCCGTACAACTCATGCTGGTAGCGCCTTCGCCAAAATATTCCACCACCGCGCCGGTACCACCCTTTACGGTAAGTATACCGGCAACTTTTAATATTACATCTTTTGGGGCCGTCCAGCCATTCAGTTTACCCGTTAATTTTACACCAATAAGTTTGGGCATTTTCAATTCCCAGGCAAGGCCAGCCATTACATCACAGGCATCGGCGCCACCCACACCAATGGCAATCATTCCGAGGCCCCCGGCATTTACCGTATGGCTGTCCGTACCAATCATCATCCCCCCGGGGAAAGCATAATTCTCCAATACTACCTGGTGAATGATCCCTGCACCGGGTTTCCAAAAGCCGATGCCATATTTATTACTAACGGAAGCTAAAAAGTCATATACTTCGCTGCTTTCATGAACCGCCCTGTCCAGGTCTGTTTTACTGTTAATTTTGGCTTCAATCAAATGATCGCAATGTACCGTACTGGGTACGGCAACTTTTGTTCTGCCACTTTGCATAAACTGCAGCAATGCCATCTGTGCCGTTGCATCCTGCATGGCAACACGATCAGGGGAAAAGTCAACATAACTTTTACCCCTGTCATAGGCGATGGTCGCATCTCCCTGCCAAAGGTGGGCATATAATATTTTTTCTGTAAGGGTTAAAGGTTTGCCAACAGCTTTTCGTGCAGATTCAATGCGACTCCCAAAATGGGCGTAAACCTTTTTGATCATTTCAATGTCGAAGGCCATAATGTCAATTTGATTATTAGGAAATAGATAAAATGAAATATAAAAAAATGAAATTTACAGGGCGAAACAAGCTTGTTTAATTTTCATATTTGCGCTTTTTCAACTGATTTTGAGCGAATTTACAAAAAATCAACTACGTTTTTCAGGAAATGGGGATTTTATATACTTAATGAATCATTATTTACTCGTAAATTAGCTTATGAAAAATCTCAAGCATTTTATCGAATGGCATGTATTTGGTGTTTGTACTGCTGTAGGTGAACGCCTCGGAATCGCCACCGCTATTATCAGGAAAAATTTTATTTATATATCTTTTCTCACAATGGGGTCGCCGGTAATTATATACCTGTTCGTTGCTTTCTGGATGAATGTTAAACAATATATTCTCAATGCAAGGCGTAACCCGCTGAGGTACCTTTAGCCACCACCAACCTGCCATGACCGGCCGAATAAGCCTTATGTAACATGAAATTGGCTTGGGTAACACACCGAAGTAAAACTATTCATGCTTTTGATGGCCGTCATCCGGTGTTTAAACACCAAATATTACCCATTATGACAGTATTTGGACTTTTACGATTAGTTATGTACCTCATGTAGGCATTGATTGAAATGGAGCTGAACGTATATTTGCAAATCGTGAAAAAGGGTTACAACCACCTGACTACCCGCTTTTCTATTCAGCCTATGCGTTCGAAATACTATTAAAGGTATTTGCGTCTTTTCCTGTAAGATTTTGCCATTTTATTGATCCCGATTTTTATCGGGATTTTTCATGCAGGCTATTTTCCCCGGTTCTTTAATAGGGTTGGGCAATAAAGGCCAGTTCATGATATTGATACAACTGCCTTTCTTAACCTGACTAATTTTTCAAGTAATGGTTGCAACAGATCCAGTCGGAGCATATTTGCCCCATCGCTTTTGGCAATTGCCGGGTTAGGATGGGTTTCAATAAATAAGCCGTCTGCGCCGGTTGCTATTGCCGCTTTGGCGATTGTTTCAATCAACCGGGGATGGCCCCCCGTAACCCCGCTTGTTTGGTTGGGTTGCTGAAGTGAGTGGGTACAATCCATAATAACAGGAACATTGTGTTGCTTCATCAAAGGGATATTGCGATAATCCACCACCATGTCCTGGTAGCCAAATGTATTACCTCTTTCTGTAAGCATTACTTTTTTATTACCGGCTTTTTGAATTTTTTCTACAGCGAATTTCATCGACTGACCACTTACAAACTGGCCCTTTTTTACATTTACGATTTTTCCTGTTTCGGCGGCTGCAACCAGAAGGTCTGTTTGCCTGCATAAAAAAGCCGGTATTTGTAACATATCGATATAGCCTGCGGCAAGTGCAGCTTCCTCATGTGCATGTATATCTGATACGGTAGGCAAATGGTATTGATCTCCCACTTTTTTTAATACTGTTAAAGCGGCGATGTCGCCAATACCGGTAAATGAAGAAGCGCTGGTACGATTGGCCTTGCGGTAAGATGCTTTAAATATATACGGTATGCCCAGGTTTTTGCAGATGGCCGATACTTTATCCGCTACTTCCATCACCAGTTCCTCACTTTCTACCACGCATGGGCCGGCTATCAGGAAGAAATTATTTTTATCGTATTGCTGATTGGCAAACAGGTCCTCTATATATTTTTCCATCCGGCAAAATTAAGCCTAAGCATCTATCTGTTTTTCATTTATAAGATTAAATATAAATATTAAAGCCTCCTGGTAAGACGGAACTATGTTCATTCGCAGTTGTACCGCGCCTGGCTAAGTCGGGAAACAGTTATACGCATAGGTATAAAAAGATGCGGGGTCAGCATGCCGGTACAGATGATGCGGGGGATTTCACCAGGGATATTTTCTCATATTATTTTTAAAGAAACATAATGCAGGTAATCGGACTTAAATATCCTCTTTACCAATCAACAACAAAAAGCACGAGCCGTACCGTTTATTTTAGAAAGAATTGGCAGTGAATTTTTTACCTTGCACTAATAATAGCGGATATGATAAAAGAAAAAATTTTAGTGATCGGTGCCTCCGGCCAGATAGGCGTGGAACTTACGCTTGCCTTGAGAAAAATATATGGGAATGCCAATGTGGTAGCGAGCGATCTAAGGGAAGAAAATGATTTGCTCAAAGGAAGCGGCCCCTATGTAAGCATGGATGTAATGAACAAAGAGATGCTGCACGTACAGGTGATCAGGCAAAATATTACGCAGATTTATTTACTGGCGGCCATCCTTTCCGCTACGGGTGAAAAAAATCCTAACCTCGCATGGAGTATCAATATGCAGAGCTTGCTGAATGTACTGGATATTGCCAAAGAAGAAAAAATACATAAAGTGTACTGGCCCAGTTCGGTGGCGGTATTCGGGCCCACATCACCCAAACAGAATTGCCCCCAGCAAACGATTATCGAGCCAACGACGGTGTATGGGATCAGTAAATACGCCGGTGAATTCTGGTGCAACTATTATTATCAACGGTGGGGGTTAGACGTAAGGAGTATCCGGTATCCCGGTTTGATAAGTTACAAAAGCGCACCCGGTGGAGGTACAACCGATTATGCGGTTGAGATCTTTCATGATGCGCTGGAAGAAAAAAGATACGAATGTTTTTTACAGGAAGATACTTACCTGCCCATGATGTATATGCCGGATGCCATCAGGGCAACCATCGAATTAATGGAAGCGCCGGAAGAAAAAATCAGGATACGGACGGCCTATAATATTTCGGGAATGAGTTTTTCCCCTAAAGAAATTGCCTCCGAAATAAAAAAGCATATCCCTGCTTTTACCATATCCTACCAGCCTGATTACCGGCAACAGATAGCGGATAGCTGGCCGCAAAGCATTGATGATAGCGTCGCCAGGAGCGACTGGGGGTGGAGGGAAGATTATGACCTGGAGCGGATGACCAGGGATATGTTTGAAAATTTATAAGGAAAAGATACTTTACGTAATAATATTTTGGGGTAGTAAATGGTACTAACGGTATAGTATATGCTAAAAACGGTATTCTTGTTAATTTATTTGTTTATACAGGGTTTAGGACATACTTTGCGTTTTTTTATCACAAACCTCAAAACCTATCATGAAAAAATTTCTAATTATTTCAGCCATTTTTGCAATGGCTTTCTCCACAAAAACAAATGCCCAGGACGAAGACGCAGCATTCAAACCTTTTAAAGTTGATGTATCAGGTGGGTACGCTCTTCCAATTGGCGGCTCCGGATCTAAAGGCGGATTTTTATTTGCAATAGAACCTAAATATGCTGTTATGCCGCAATTGAGTCTCGGCTTAAGAGTGGAGGCCGCCATTACTATTTCAGGTATACAGTCAAATGGAGATGTTTACAGTAACGCCAGTGCAAAAGCAGCTTCTTCTTACCTGGCTACCGGCGATTATTATTTCTCTAATAATGACTTCAGACCATTTATTGGCGCTGGTGCGGGTATCTACCAAACCGCCGGTGTTTCGTTAGCAGACGATAACACCAATACGGCCACCGGATCTAAATTTGGCGGAATTATCAGGGGCGGATTTGAATATAAACATGGCCGTTTTGGCGTAGAATATAATCTGGTTGGTAAAACCGTTTCTCCCAAAACAACTACAAGCGAAAGTTATGAAATAAAAAATGCTTACATCGGAATCAAGTTCGGTGTTTGTATCGGTGGTGGCAGGCTTTAAAAACCTGTAGTTTTTATAAATATTATTGAAACGGGTTTGCATGAAAATGTAAACCTGTTTTCATTTAATAATAATTTTGTGGACTGCAGTGAAGCCAGCAAAACAAATGCCTGAAAAGCTGAGCCGGAAATTGATGAATCGAACGGATAATGAAAGTTACCGCAGAATCATGCACCACTCAAACTTCGTTTAAACGGTGCCGTTACTGTTGCTGTTTAAGACTTGATGACCTGAATTTTAAAGATTACAGTTTAAAAGTTTGGCAATAGAATCGGGCTATCTTAAATTTGTTGATAAAACAAATTTAAAAAAATGAAAAGACTGATCTTATCCGTATTTGTAATGATAGTTGGGTCCCTGTCGATAACTGCACAAGACAAAAATAATTTTTCCTTTAGTATTGGCCCCGAATTAAGCTTTGCTACCGGTAGTTTTTCCAATACGCATACTGTGGGCACCGGGGGGACAGTGCAGGCGGAATATTATGTAATGGAAAAATTGAAAGCTACTGCAACATTTGGGTTGCTTGCTTATGTTGGGAAATCTGGTCCTGTTTCAAATACAAAAAATAAAGGCCGGACAATAATTCCAATCAGAGTGGGAGCGAAGTATTTTTTAACCGGCGGGATCTATGGAGGAGCGCAGATAGGTGTGGCATTTTTGGGCAACTATCAACCCACCGGAACTGCATTTGCCTATTCACCTTTAATGTTGGGCTATGAATTTAAAACCAAATCAGAAAAAACCATTGATGCAACCATCAAATACGATGCATACACCGGCTCGGGTGGTATTGGTACTGTAGGTGCATTTGGCATCAGGCTGGCATATGTATTTTAATTTAAACAAACCTGCATGAAAAAATTGATCTGCGGTTTCGCTATTGCTGCGCTTGGTGCTTTATCCGCTAAAGCCCAGGACGGGGAAAGGATATTCAAAAGGTTTAAAGGCGATGTAAGCTTGGGCTATGCTGCCGCAGTAGGTGGTGATACCGATGGCGGTGTGACATTTGCCCTGGAGCCAAAATTTGGGGTAATGGATAATTTATCCTTTGGGCTTCGCATGGAAGGCGCTGTATTGGCGAAATTTGGCGGTACCAACCCGGATGGTACCACGCAGATTGACGATGCAAAAGCAATTTTATCTTTTCTTGCAACTGCGGATTATTATTTTACCACCAATTATTCTTTTCGTCCTTTCGCAGGTGCGGGTGCAGGAATTTATGGTATAGCTTCTGATTCCTATGAATCCCATGCGGGGTTGGGCGCAATATTCAGGATCGGTGCGGAAGTAAAACATTTTCGCTTTGGAGTAGAATATAATTTTATTTCAGGTAAGGATCTTACTGCTTACACAACTGATAATACCGGTAGTGTAATACTTACAAAAGTAAAATCAAAGGATGCATATATTGGAATTAAAGCAGGCTTTTGCTTTGGTGGCGGGCTACGTTAATCGCTCATTTTTTTAATACATACCGCAACTATTTCACAAGGGCAGCTATTTTTGAGGTATTTTATTTCCGTTTGAACCCTTCCGGATTGCCATTTTATACCTTTGACGCAATTTCTATAACTTAACTAACAGACTTAACTGTAAACACTTCCTTCATTTTTTGCATCAGTTCTTTCTCAATCATTCTTTCTGCGGTAAGAATCATGTTTTTAAAGGCGATGGCATGAGATATGCCATGGCCAATGATAACGGGTTTGGCTACACCCAGTACAGGTACCCCGCCGTAAATTTCAAAATTAAACCGGTCAAAATGTTCATCGCGCACGGCTCTGCGTAGTACCAGGTCGTACAGGCTTTCTGCCATCTTAAGTATGATATTTCCCGTAAATCCTTCGCAAACCATTACATCCGCTTTATTCAGTAAAATATCGCGACCTTCTATATTGCCTATAAAATTGATGTGTTTATTTTCTTTTAATAAAGGATAGGCTGCCTGTGAAAGCAGGTTCCCTTTACCTTCCTCCTCTCCCATATTAACGAGCCCAACTTTAGGATTCTTAAAACCGAGGATATGCTCGGCATACAAAGCGCCAAGTGTGGCAAACTGGTTTAAATTTTCTGGCTTGCAATCTGCATTGATGCCCGCATCCACCAGCAAACCAAGCGTGCCGTCTTCCCTTGGTATGTAGGCGCCAATAGTAGGCCTGGTAACACCTTCCATGGCTTTGATGCTGAACAATGCCCCAACCAGCATTGCCCCGGTGTTACCCGCACTAATGAATGCAGCTGTTTTGCCGGTGGCTAATAAATGAAATCCTATGGCAATAGAAGATTGCTGTTTTTCACGAAGCGCTTTGGTAGGATGTTCATGCATTGCTATCTCCTGGGAGGCGTGAACGATGGTAATATTAACCAAAGGAATATTGTGGGCTTCCAGCAAGGGGCCCAGTTTAGCTTCATCCCCAATAAGCGTAAGTGATACCTTGTAATGCCCTTCAGCCAAAAATAATGAAATACCTTTTACCGCTTCAAGGGGTGCATAATCCCCACCCATCATATCAAGGGCAATATTCATTGTACATTTATTAAATAAAAAATTCTAAGTCATAAATTCAATCATCGAATTTAGAACTTAGAATTCAGCATCTGAAAAATATTATGCTTTAAGGGGCGCTTTCTCAGCAACCACCTGCCCTTTGTAGTATAATTTGCCTTCACTTACATGTGCACGGTGACGTACATGTGTTTCTCCGGTAGTTTTATCTACTGTTAACGTAGTTTCGCTTGCTTTGTAATGCGTCCTTCTCTTTGCGCTTCGCTGTTGCGAATGTCGTCGTTTCGGATTTGGCATATCTTTAAATTTTAGTTGTTATATTAATAAATTGATTAGTTGATACCGGATACTGGATGCTGGATACCGGATAACTGCATTTGGTGAACTGTATTAATTCCTTAAACTCCTGCCTTGCCCCCTTTAGGAGATGGAGGTTTAAACTTCTCCAGGTCTTTCCAAATTGCATTTGCATTTTTAGCATCTTCACTCACTTTCATCTCATTTAACTTATCCAAAACCTCTTTATTGCACTGTGGCCCTCCCATTTCTTCATCTTTACACATTTTTTGTAAAGGTACGCTCAGGCTTACAAATTCAAATATCCAGTCGTTCAGGCGCAGGTGGCTCTCCGTTTTAGAAATGTAAAATACATCGGGATCATCCTCCCGCTGGTTCATCTCTTCAGGCTCATCCACCATTTTAACCACCATATTAAATTCGTCCCATAAATCCATCGTAAGCGTGTTGCCACAACGGTCACATTCCACATCCGATTTACCACCCACTTCAAATTTCAGGCGCATAAACCCGCTCTGTTTTTCTAATTGCAGTTTAACAACTGCGCTGCAATTGGTAAACTCCCTGGTTTCCACGTCGGCAAAGAACTTATCATCCACTTCAAAAGTAAAGACATGCATTCCGGGCTTTAAACCCACAAACGCTATTTCAAATTCCTTTCTTTTTCCCATTACCTCCGGTTTAAAGGACGGCAAAGGTAACGTTTTCAGGATTAATTCGGGCAATAATTATGGAATCTTTCACCTAAAATTCAAAAGCATTAGGTTTTTTGTTATTTTTAAGCGTATGAAGCATAAAAAATACTGGATTCTAATAGCCGTTCTGTCCCTGCTTGCTATACTGATTCACTTATTTTCCTCGAGTTCTGTATGGGTGGAGCATTACTATTCCACGGGCATTTATCCATATATTTCCTTCTTTTTAAGGTTCCTGCTTGGGTGGCTGCCTTTTAGCGTGGGTGATATTTTATATGGTTTGATCTCGCTTTGGTTGCTGATAAAAATAGTAAAGACCGTGCAATCAATTTTTAAAAAACGGTTGTTTTCCAGGGGGCCTGTAATTGTTTTTCAACGGCTGGGGGTTGTACTACTTTTAATTTATATCCTTTTTAATACGCTCTGGGGGATTAACTACAGCAGAAAAGGCATTGCCAGCCAGTTAGGTTTATCCATTGAAAAATATTCGATAGATGAACTGAAAACATTAAACAGCGTACTGTTACAAAAAGTGAATGCCATTAATAGCTCGCTTATGCAAAATCCCGCAGGTTTACCGGGGGATAAGGAATTATTCAGCCGGTCGCTTGCCGCGTTTGAAGCCGCAAATAAGCAGTATGCTTTTTTGAATTATCATCCGGCATCTTTAAAAACATCCTTATGGGGATGGCTGGGAAATTACCTCGGCTTCCTGGGTTATTATAATCCATTTACAGGTGAGGGGCAGGTAAACACCACCGCGCCTAAATTTTTACTGCCTTATACCTCCTGTCACGAAATAGCTCACCAGTTGGGGTATGCGAAAGAAAATGAAGCCAATTTTGTAGGATACCTCGCAGCGGTTTCTTCTAAAGATGAGTTCTATCACTACTCGGTTTATCTTAATCTTTTTTTGTACGCCAACAGTAATCTTTTCCATACAGATTCAATTGCCGCGAATGCGTTTGCAAAGAAACTACTTCCTGCGGTAAAGCAAGACCTGAAGGAATGGAGGCAATTCAGCATCAGCCATAAAAATCCTGTAGAACCTGTTATCCGGTGGTTGTATGGGAAATTTTTAGAGAGTAACCAGCAACCATCCGGTGTGTTAAGTTATGATGAGGTTACCGGTTTCATGATTGCTTATTATAAAGCGTACGGAAAGTTGTAAGGACTTTGTTGGGATTATATTAGCGTCCCCCTTTTCTTGTTGAAAGCAGCACAGCTTTTTTCCGGCGTCTAGTTAAAAGGTGTGAACTCCGAAAATAATTGTGCTGTTTCTGCTACCTGTCCTACCGGGATAAAATCGCATACTTCGGCATATTTCCCCCACATCTTCAATATTTCAGGATTTGTATGGGCTTGTTGTATGGCTGATTTTGATTTCCACTCAAAAACCTCGATGATTGTTCCGTCTTGTGCTTCCATCATAATGGAAGGACGGTCAGTTACAAGGTCCTGGTTTTTTAACGTCGCAAAATGTTCTCTCATTAATTGGTGCAGGGCTGTGGTTTTACCTTCTTTTGGTTTGTAGCCTACAATTACAATGCGTTCTTCCATAGTAGTTTGATTTGTTGGTTATTTAATCCTAATCAGGCACCTGTATAAAAATGATTTTTTACAGCCAGGGATAGATGGTATTGTGTCATTAATCTTTCACCCCCGGTAACGCGAACCATACCAATTTTCCATCCTGGTGTTTCTTCGGAAGGGTATTGGCAAATTATACTTCCCCAATACCCCAATACAATAATAATAAATCTATACTAAAAACTATTTTTCCACATCATACTTTCAACAGGCTTATTGTGCTGTCCGCTATACTTGGCATTTTTCTTCTGGTTATATTTTATTTCGATCACCCCATCCACAGGAAAATAGATCAGTTGGCCGATCGGCATCCCCGCATAAACCCTCACGGGTTGTTTTACCGAAATTTCAAGTGTCCAATTACCACAAAATCCAACATCGCCCTTACCTGCGGTGGCATGGATGTCAATGCCCAGTCGTCCCGTACTCGATTTTCCTTCCAGGAAAGGTACATGAGCATGTGTTTCTGTGTACTCTTCCGTGGCGCCGAGGTAAAATTCCTGTGGTTGCAAAACAAAGCCTTCATCAGGGATTTCAAAATGTTCGATGGTGTTATGTTTTTTTGCATCCAGTTCTTTATTGGTGTAAGTGGCGAGGGATTTACTCAAATGTACATCGTAACTGTTGCTTCCCAGGCATTCCCTGCTATAAGGAACTATTTTGATACTACCGTTTTCTATTTCTTCTAAAATTCTTGTGTCGCTCAGGATCATGATTGGTTGATGGTTGATGATGATGGTTGATGCTTCGGTTGGTTCTTTAACAGGTTAATTCGTTCTCCCATTAATTCACTAATCCGTAAATTAGCGATTATCTGGTTAGCTAATTCCTAAATCAGATAGTTAGTGTTGCAAATATTCAATCAAAAATCTACAATCAAAAATCCCTGACCGTTTACATGCCGCTGGTTTATCAACAAAATATCAACGTTTCAACGAAATTAGGCGTTTGGCATATAGCCGAGCCGGAAGAGTTTTTTCTGCACCAGGTGCCCCTGCAACGGGAGATTACGCATCCCAATAAAAGGCTGCAACACTTGGCCGGGCGGTATTTGTTAAAGGAATTATATCCTGATTTTCCATATGAACTGATAAGGATTGCAGGTACCCGCAAGCCTTTTTTAGAGAACGAAGCCTATCATTTTTCTATATCTCATTGCGGCGCTTATGCTGCGGTAATTGCAGGTACACATCATCGGGTAGGGGTAGACGTGGAATTGATCTCCGGTAAGGTAGATTACGTAAAACATAAATTTTTATCTGAAAAAGAACAACAGTTATTGAAGGGGGTACCTTTGATGCCCTGGCCTGTTTTCAATGATAAATTATTAACTGCCGCCTGGAGCATTAAAGAAACGCTTTATAAATGGCAGGGTAGCAGTGAGGTTGATTTTAAAAAACACCTGGTTATCGTTGATATCATTGTACGGGAGAATGAAGGAGTGGCCAACTGTACCCTATTAAAGGATGGATTTATTGATTTACCTGTTCATTTTTTATTCTTTAATGAAAACTGCATTTCATGGGTGCTAAGCGAAGTTTTTTAAAGGATGGATAAGGGCTAAATAAATCGGAGCGATTAAAACTAAAGGAAGAGCCTGGATGTCAAATATGAAAATGAGAAAATTTGAAAATGGCTCAATCCCGGCGCGAGACAATACATCAAAAAAATGGGAATTTATTGTCAGTTTACTACCGTCCGCCATGTCGGCCCTGGTACGCTCAACAGTTACAGGTTTTTACAGGCAGTTTTGTCCACAGGTAGTGAATGGCATATTTTCAAAAATAATTGTTTGCCTCGATAACAATTATTTATTTAAATCTCCGGTATCTGCCAAAATATGCCGACTCATGTATAATGCCGTCATATTCACCCGCAATTAATAATTGGGATCTACTTCCGAAAAATATAGAAAAAAAGCAGATTTTATTTAGCCGGGGTAATCCATTGATAACCTTTTGTTGAAATGGATTATTTATTTTTTTTATTAACTTTAATTCGGATTTACTATTATCAAAAAGCCATTGGAACGCAGAAGCCACTCCGTTTTGTAGACATAAGATGATTTAATTAAATTCTAAAGAAAAGTTAAATCCGCTGCTAAACTGTTTACGTATCTGAAAAAGCATATTTGAAAATTGAGTTATTTCCTGCAGGGATAACTTATTCAATGATCCTGCAAAAAGCCATAATTTCTGCGTTACTCCTTACCCATACAGGGAAAGCCCAACAATTTTTAGCCCGTTTCCTCTCGTAAACTTTATTGCCCTGGTGCCATGATTGCTTTTTTACACCTGTTATAAACTTCGTATTTCAATTATCATTATTAAAAAAATCGTTTATGAAAAGAAAAATTTATGCTGCATTTATGCTGTTTTTAATGACAACACAAATAACGTTGCCGGCATTTGCCTCTTCTCATCGGGAAGCGCCACTAATTGCCGACGATCCTTTGGCTGATAATACGGATGTGTATGCTTTTCGCAGTCCGGATAATCCCAACAAGATCACGATCATTGCCAATTATGTACCAGGTCAGTTACCCCAGGGCGGACCAAACTATTATTCCTTTGGTGAAAATATCCGTTATGAAATACATATTGATAATAACATTGCTACAAAAGGCGATGATATTGTTTATCGCTTCACCTTCCAAAAGAAGAATGAAGACCCTACCACTTTTTTCAATATCAGGCTTGGTAAACAAAATTTAAAAACTACCTATATCATGGAAAGAAGCATGGACGGTGGTAAAAACTTTAAAACAGTGGTCTATAACGGAATGGTTCCTCCACCCAATATTGGCCCTCGCTCCATCAGTTCGCCAGTTGGTTTAAACACCCCCGATTACAACACCCTTATCAATAAGGCTATTACCACTTCCATCACGGGTGAAAAGGTATTTTGTGGTACGGCTGATGATCCCTTTTTTGTTGATCTTGGAGGTATTTTTGACGTGGGCGATGCCCCCCGTGCCGTTCGTAAGCCAGTTGATGGGTTAAAATGCCTGAATGTATCGAGTATTGTTCTGCAGGTAGATATTTCTACACTTCAAAAAGATCATAAACCTGTAAGTGCTGCGTCAAACATTCTTGATCCCAACTACGTGATCGGTGTTTGGGCAAGTGCAAGCAGGCAACAGATAAAGATATTGAACGATATTGATGCTGATTACATCGGCAAACTTAATCCCAATCCCGAAAGGCAGTTTGATTTTTCTTTAAATTTAGGCAAGTGGATACAGGTATCCAGGTTGGGTATGCCATTAACCAATGAAGTGATTGTACCGATCGGTTACAAAGATCTGTGGAATGCATTAACCCCTTATGAAGATCTTACTGCCATTAAATTATTCGGAAATTATTTTTACAATCCCGAACTGGCACTTTACATGGATGATGCCAAATTTGGCGGGGCAGTACCTGCATTTAAACCCTTGCGTATACAAAAAAATTCGTTGGGCGCATTTGGTTTTGGAAACGGGCAGAGCGGGTTATTTTCTTTAAAAGGCACTTCCGGCGTAGTAGGTACGGCATTGGATGATGCCATTTTTGGCACTTTATTATTGCCTGCAAACGGTTCTCCGCGCTCGGTAGATTTATGGCCTATCTTCCACACGGGTGTACCTAATTTAGCTCCCTACCAGTTGGCAACAGGTAAGCCTGCGGGGAATCCATTGGCAAAGGGCAAGCCATTTATCAATAATTTTCTGCCCAACGGGGGAGATATGCTGCGTTTAAATATGGCGGTTCCGCCAACGCCACGGGAGAGCAAGGATTTCAGTTCTTTAGGCCTGGTTCAGGCTGCTGTAACAGGTTTACTCGATCCTGCATATGCTAACACCAATATTCAGAATATTCCAAATATGGATGGTTTTCCCAACGGGAGAAGACTGGAAGATGATGTTACCCGTATTGAATTGCAGGCCGTGGGTGGGATTGTATTAGCAGCTATTGGTTTGTGGTATGACGATTATATCCTTAACGGAAGTCCGGTTACCCCCAAGCTACTGAATGTATTGGGTTATTCTACACGTGTTGAGAAGAATGATGCCCCGTTTAAAAAAGCATTTCCTTACCTGGCTACTCCCTGGCCCGGATCGCATGTTTGTGATTGCGATGCTGTAGCCGGTAAGTCATCAGAAACTGCAAATATGGGTAGTTACACAAAGGTTTTCGAGGGGCTGGCACTTGCTGCGCCGGAGGTAATGGCAACTACTTCACCTAACCCGGTTGTGGAAAGCAGCAACATCCGTTACAGGGTAGATGACGCGGCCCAAATAAATATATCCCTGTACGATGTAAACGGCCGCCAGTTAAAAGTATTGGTGAATAAAACAGTAAAACCAGGTACTTATAATCAAACCTGGAATGGCAGCGATTTGATCAAGGGAGTTTATTTTATTAAAGTAGCAAAGGATGGTGTGGTTAAACAAAGCTTACGCGTAGTGAAAGGTTAACGGAGTGGTTGAAAAACCCTAAATGAAATAAGTCCGTCTTCAAAAAGCGGACTTATTTTGCTCAAAAAAATCGCTTACCCATTATATATTAACACGTATTATTTATTTTTGACTGGGTGGGGGTAGTAGGATTTAACCTGACATCCATTGGTTTTTAATTTCAAAAAAATCACCTTAACATGAAAAAGAATGTATTGTACGCTGCATTATTGGTTTTATTTATCGGCGCTGCAGGCTTTGTTGTTATAAAATTCAGGGGAAATGAAACTAAGCGAAAAAGCGCTGCGTATGAATTGTTGCCCAGGAAGGGGAAATTATCGGAAACGGATGAATGGGCCAATACACAAAAAGGCGCATACAGGTTATTAACCGCCATAAAAGCAAATGCCGGGGATATTAAATCGATGATTGCGCTGGCTAATTTATTTATACTGGAAGCAAGGGCAACCGGCAATTACCAGTATTATGATAAGGCTGCGATGAAATATGTAAATGATGTACTGGAAAAAGAACCCGGTAATTTTGAAGCACTGACTTTACAATCACTTTTGTACCTGTCGCAGCACCATTTTGCAGAAGGGCTGGCAATAGCGGAAAGAGCGGAAAAAATAAATCCTTATAATGCATTCTTATATGGAATTTTGGTAGATGGGAATGTTGAAATGGGGAATTATGAAGCCGCTGTGATGAATGCGGAAAAGATGATGTCGATCAGGCCCGACCTGCGTTCTTATGCACGTGCGTCCTATCTTCGGGAAATACATGGCGATTACCCCGGGGCAATTGAAGCGATGAAACTGGCTATCGATGCAGGAATGCCCGGTGATGAAGCAACAGAATGGTCAAGGGTCCAGTTGGGGCATTTATATGAAAACACAGGTGACCTGAAAAATGCGGAAATAAATTATTCCACCGCATTAAATGAAAGACCCGGCTTTGTGCATGCAATGGCAGGTATGGCCCGGATAGCTTTAGCTGCAAAGGATTATAACAAGGCCATCGCTTTTTACCTGCAGGCTGATTCATTAGTGAATGATTTTTCCTTTAAAGAAGAACTGGTGGATGTGTACCAATTGGCCGGGCAAAAGGACAAAGCGGCTTTTACGGCAAAAATGGTAATTGCGGAGATGAATAAAAATGCGGTAGCATCAGCATCTGATGAAAGTATTGGTCATTATGCCGACAGGGAATTGGCCTATGCTTATATTAAGATAAATGATTTTGACAAAGCCCTGCAGCACGCCCTGGCGGAATATAACCGCAGGCCTGAAAATATAGACGTAAACGAAACCCTGGCATGGGTATACTATAATAAGGGGGATTTTGCAAAAGCCCTGCCCCGTATCCGGGTGGCATTAAAAACAAATAGCAAAAATCCTGTGCTGCTTTGCAGGGCCGGGTTGATTTATGAAAAGGCGGGTGAGCAATTAAAAGCGAAGGAATACCTGGAACAGGCATTTAAAAATAATGCAAATATACCGGAAGGTTTAAAACAAAGCGGTGAGGATGCACTCAAAAAAATATAAGGACGTTGGTTTCGTTTTCATCTCACGAAATGAGACCGGCAATTCTTTAAAAAAATTATTGCTGTTAACTGTTTTCGTATGTTTGTCGCATTTGCTTTTTGCCCATAGTATCAATTACGCACTGGAAGATGCACCCGTAAATGAAGTAGTGTGGTTTTATTTGACCCTGGGGTTTAAACATATCATTCCATCGGGTATAGATCATATATTGTTTGTAGCGGGCCTTTGTTTGCTGGGCACGAATATTAAAACGATCTTCTGGCAGGCTACAGCATTTACGGTGGCACATTCCATTACACTGGCCCTGAGCATGAAGGGTATTATAGTGGCGCCGGGCGCCGTTGTAGAACCAATCATCGCTTTATCCATTGTATTTGTGGCGATAGAAAATATGTTACTTACTGAGCTAAAGCCCTGGAGGGTAATGGTGGTTTTTCTTTTTGGGTTGATCCATGGAATGGGCTTTGCCAGTGCGCTAAATGAAATAGGGTTACCGGTGGGTAAATTTTATACTTCTGTAATTGCCTTTAACCTTGGTGTTGAACTGGGGCAGGTAGCGGTTATCCTGGCAATGTTCGGATGTATCATTATTCCGTTTAGAAACCGCTCCTGGTACAGGAAAGGGGTGGTTTATCCTTTATCCGCCCTTATTGCCGTTGTTGCTTTATACTGGACGGTGCAAAGGATATTTTTTACCGGTTAGTTCTGCTGCCGGGTTGAATACCGCACATAAAAAAACCTTTCCATCCGGAAAGGTTTTTTTATGTGCGGCAAAGGAGATTCGAACTCCCACACCCTTTCGGGCGCTACCACCTCAAAGTAGTGCGTCTACCAATTTCGCCATCGCCGCATTCATAAACAGTAATTAGCTGGTATGCTAATTATTGTGAGGACTGCAAATGTAAAAATTTTAGCGTAATAAAAATCAAAATGGTAAATATATGGTATCCGGTCGGTAGGAACAGGCCGCTGTAGGAACAGGCCGCTGTAGGAACAGGCCGCGGCCTGTTCCTACAGGCAAAAAATTATTACAACCATTTTCATTTTATTGAAAACCGGCTCAATTTATGTAAACCTCCTGGTTATTACATCTTTACCCCTGCTGTTAAAATACTTCTTCAACAAATTGTACCTTGTAAATAAAACCGGATGACTATGTTCTTAAAGAAATTATCGCTGCTGTTATTGATTATAACAAACATTTCCACCTCACTAAGCGCACAAACAAAAAACGACTATTTACCCAACTGGAAAAAAATAGAAGAACTGGAAAAAAAGGGACTTACCAAATCTGCATTGCAGGAAGTAATGACGATTTACACATTAGCCATAAAAGACAACAACGATCCACAGCAAATAAAAAGCGCCATGTACCAGATCAGGTACCGGAATATGGTGGAAGAAGACAGCAGGGAGAATAATATTTTTTTTGCAGATACTTTAATTGCCAGGGCAAAAACGTCGGCTAAAAATATCTTACAAAGCATGCAGGCCGAAATGCTTTGGCAATACCTGCAGAATAACCGGTATAAATTTTATAACCGCACCAAACTCGCCGAAGACAAGAGCAAAGACATCAGCACCTGGAGTTTGGATAAATTGCACGCCACCATTTCAACATTATACAAAGCATCGCTCGGCAACGAAAAATTGCTAAAAGAAACAAAGCTGGATGGCTTTGACCCAATCATCGTTAAAGGGCAAAATACCCGGCTGCTTCGCCCTACTCTTTTTGATTTTTTAGCGCACAGGGCCCTCGCCTATTTTATGAATGATGAAAGGGACCTTACCAAACCCGCCTATAGTTTCACCGTCAACGACCCTGCGGCATTTGCACCGGCTACCCAGTTTGTGGCAGCTTCTTTTGTTACAAAAGACACGGCATCCCTGCACTACAAGGCCATTGGTTTACTCCGGCAAATTTTAAATTTTCATTTAAATGATAATAATCCCGATGCATTGATAGATGCTGATCTGATAAGATTGAATTTCATACACCAGCACGCAGTCAATGAAAATAAAGGAAAATTATACGAAGCCGCGTTGAAACACATTGAAGACAACCATGCCGGAAACCCGTCTATTGCACAGGCCAAGTATTTAAGGGCCAAAATCTATTACGACAACGGGATGAATTTTCATCCATTTACCAAAACAGACAATCAATATGAAATTAAAAGGGCCAAAGAAATCTGTGATGAAGTAATTAAAACATTTCCCAAAACAGAAGGATATATCAATTGCTTCAATTTATCAAACCAGATTCTGCAACCTTCCCTTAACCTGGAGACGGAAAAAGTAAATATACCCAACCAGCCATTTAAAATGCTGGTGAAATATAAAAATGCGAAGACCGTCTATTTCCGCATTATTAAAACATCCAAGGAAGATATAAAAAAATTGGATAGAAGGGATTACGATAAATTATGGACGGGCATGATTGCGTTGAAACCAACCCGCAACTGGAACGTAAATATGCCCGACCTGCAGGATTACCAGCCTCATTCCGCTGAGATAAAAGCAGATGCATTACCCAATGGGATGTATTTTATTCTGGCTAGCCTTGATGAGGGATTTACCCTGCAAAAAAATATCCTGGCCAGGCAACTGATCTATCTTAGTAATATCAGTTATGTACACAACAGCAACAACGAATATAATGTACTGCATCGCGAAACGGGGCAACCCCTGCCTGGCATACAGGTGCAGGTTTGGGAATCGAGGTACAATTACAATATCGCCCGGAATGAAGAAATAAAAGCGGAGCAGTACAGTACCGATAAAAATGGATATTTTAAATTGAAAGAGTCAAAGGAATACAGGAATTTCCTTTTGCAACTGACCGGCAAAAATGATGAATTGTTTATGGATGAAAACAATTACAGCAACTACTATAACCCTTACGAACAGGAGCTAAAACCGGTTAGCCTTTTGTTTACTGATCGTTCCATTTACCGACCCGGCCAAATACTTTATTTCAAAGGGATTGTTTTGAGAAAGGGGGTTAAGCCCACGGAAACATCGATCATGCCGGGATTCAAATCCACCCTTATTTTAAAAGATGTAAACGGGCAAAAAATAACTGAACTCCAGATGCTCACGAATGAATACGGCTCTTATCATGGCTCATTTAAATTACCCGAAGGGGTATTGAACGGGCAATTCTCACTATTTGATGAAACTACCAATGCTACACATTATTTTAATGTGGAAGAATACAAGCGGCCAAAGTTTTTTGTAGAGGTAAAAAAGCCGATAGGAACTTACCGTTTGTTTGATAGCATAAATGTAACCGGTACCGCCAAAGCTTATGCGGGCAATAATATTGATGGAGCAGCGGTAAAATACCGTGTGGTGAGAAAGGTTCGTTATCAGCCCTGGTGGTATGGCGTTTATGGTGGGTATGGCCGCAAAATATTTCCTCCAGGGAGACCGTCAGAAGATGTGGAAATTGCAAACGGTGAAACAACAACCGATGACAAAGGTGAATTCAGTATTAAGTTTAAAGCATTGCCCGATGTAAGCATCAATAAAATAGACCAGCCCAGTTTTTATTACGAAGTGAATGCTGATATTACCGATATAAATGGTGAAACAAGGAGTGCTGAAACTTCTGTTGCAGTGGCCTACCAGGCTATTCAGTTAAGTATTGACCTGTCAGAAAAAATAAACGCAGACAGTTTGAAAAACTTAAAAATCCTATCCACCAATATCAATGATGTTTTTGAAAAAGCTAAAGTAAGTCTAACCATACATAAAGTAAAGTCACCCGGCAAAATTTTCCGGGAAAGGTATTGGGAAATGCCAGACCAGTTTGTAATGAGTAAGGATGAGTTTGAGGGACACTTCCCTTATGATGTTTATAAAGATGAAGACCAGCCAGCTAAATGGCTCCTGGGGGAAAAGGTTTTAGATAGAACAGACTCCACCAATGTAAATGGTCAATGGGCAATTGGCAATAGTTCTTTTACCGCGGGCTGGTACAAAATTGCAGCAATCACCAGGGATAAATACGGCGAAGAAGTTAAGGCGGAGAAGTTTATCCTGATACAAAGCGAAGCAAAGGGTAAAGGAGGTGCGGAAGATCCTGTAACTGTTACCGTGCAACAGAGAGAGACAGAACCAGGGCAGAAAATTAACTATTCCATTAAAACCGGTTTCGAAAATATATGGATGATCCATACACTGGCCAGGATGGAGAAAACAAACATTACCTCCTACCAGGCTGTTAAAGCCAGTCAGCCATATCAAAATGAAATTACGATAAATGAAAATGACCGGGGTGGCATGGCAATGGGTTATGTTTTTGTGCAGCACAACCGGGTTTATAAAGGCGAAGAAAATTTTTCCATTCCCTGGACTAATAAAGACCTGGTGATCAGCTACCAAACCTTCCGCGATAAAATATTACCGGGGAGTGAAGAAAAATGGACCGCTAAAATAACAGGAAACAAGGGCGAAAAAGTTGTGGCGGAAATGCTGGTAAGTATGTACGATGCGAGCCTGGACCAGTTTAAAACACATAACTGGAGTAAATTGAATATCTGGCCCTTACTGTTCGCCAGGATAACATGGATGGAGAATGGATTCAATGCCGTTAATTCGGAGGAATATAACAGAAGGACTTATGATTACCTGAGTTACCCGAAATCGTTTGACAGGTTATTACCGGTTTTTTTAGACTATTATGAACGTGACAGGGTATTCAGTTCAGGTAAGGGAATAATGAATAAATCAATGGAAGCGGATATGGTTGAAGCTCCCATGATGGCGGCACAGTTGGAAAGTGCAGTAGTTGCGGGTGATGAAAAACGGCAGGTAAATATTGGCTATAGATCTAATTGGAAAAAGGCGAATACCATTAAAGCCGACTCCACTGCAAATTACCAGCAATCATCTGCAGAAAACAACGATATCCAGGTTCGTAAAAATTTCAATGAAACCGCTTTCCTCCTTCCTGAACTTACTACAGATGCTGATGGAAATGTATCCTTTAGTTTTACAATGCCCGAAGCCTTAACCCGTTGGAAACTTATGACACTGGCCCACACCAAAGACCTTTCAAGCGGGTATTCAGAAAAAAACCTGGTTACACAAAAACCATTAATGGTACAGCCAAATGCACCGCGATTTATGAGGGAGGGCGACCGCATGGAATTGAGCGCTAAAATGGTGAACTTAAGTGAAAACGAAATCACCGGTATAGCACAGCTTGAATTATTTGATGCCGCCACCAACAAGCCGGTGGACGGCTGGTTTAAAAACGGTTTGCCTAAGCAGAATTTCACCGTTGCAGCAGGTCAAAGTGTAGCTATAAGGTTCCCGATAGAAATACCCCTCAACTTCAATTCCGCATTAACTTACCGGATCACCGCGAAGTCATCGAATAACTCAGCCTTAGGCGCTGGCGGTTTTTCCGATGGCGAAGAATCGGCTTTACCCATTTTAACCAACCGGATGCTGGTAACCGAAACTCTACCATTGAATTTGCGCAATACCAATTCAAAGGATTTTAAATTTGATAAATTATTGAATAGCGGGAGCAGCAAGTCAATCAGTAACCACGCTTTAGTTGTTGAGTTCACCTCCAACCCAGCCTGGTATGCGGTACAGGCATTGCCCTATTTAATGGAATATCCTTACGACTGTGCAGAACAAACTTTCAACAGGTTTTATGCAAACAGCTTAGCAACTTATATCAGCAACTCGATGCCAAAAATAAAGGCGGTATTTGAGCAATGGAAAACGGTTGATACCGCTGCTTTGCTGAGTAACCTTCAAAAAAATGAAGCATTAAAATCAGCGCTGTTGCAGGAAACACCCTGGGTATTGGATGCACAAAATGAACAACAACAAAAGAAAAATATCGCCCTTTTATTTGATATGGTAAAGATGAGCGGCGAAACGGAAAAGGCGATCAGTAAGCTAAACGAGATGCAAAGCCCGAATGGCGGTTTTGTCTGGTTCAAAGGCGGCCCCGATGACCGGTATATGACGCAATACATACTGGCAGGTATTGGTCATCTCCGGAAATTAAACGCTTTATCTGCCAATGAGTATAAAAAAATAAAACAGGTTACAGATAAAGCGGTTCCTTATCTTGATAAAAAAATAAAGGAGGATTATGATAACCTGGTAAAATACAAGGCGACGCTCAAAAATAATAATCTTAGCTATACCGCTGTTCAATACCTGTATATGCGGAGTTTTTTCAACGAATATGCCGTCCCCGCCGGTTCACAAACAGCATATAACTATTATCGTGGCCAGGCAAAAACTTACTGGTTGAGCAATGAAAAGTATATGCAGGCGATGATCGCCTTGGCATTACACCGCACCAATGATGAAACAACACCCAGGGCCATAATAAGATCTTTAAAGGAAAATTCTATCAGCAAAGAAGAGATGGGTATGTACTGGAAAGAATGGACCACCGGCGGATATTACTGGCACCAGGCGCCCATTGAAAGCCAGGCGATGATGATAGAAGCATTTACCGATATTGATAAAAATACCAATACCATCAACGATCTTAAAACATGGTTGCTAAAACAAAAGCAAACACAAAACTGGAAAACAACCAAAGCAACGGCAGAAGCCTGTTATGCATTATTGTTAGATGGAAGCAATTGGTTGAGTGAAGAAAAAGAAGTTGAAATTAGCGTTGGTAATAGCCATATCAAAAGCACCGAAAGTAAAACAGAAACAGGAACGGGCTATTTCAAAAAAACAATCCCGGGCGAAAACGTGCAGCCAAATATGGGCAATATCTCAGTAACCCTCCGGTCAGCAGCGAACAAGAACCCCCCTTCGGGAGGCAAGGGGGCTTCGGGAGCCTGGGGCGCCGTTTACTGGCAATACTTTGAAGATCTTGACAAAATAACCCCGGCGGCAACTCCTTTGAAATTAAGCAAGCAATTATTTGTAGAAAAAAATACGGATAAGGGACCGGTATTACAGGCCATCGCCGATGGGGCTTCCTTAAATGTGGGTGATAAAATAAAAGTGCGCATCGAATTAAGGGTAGACCGTGACATGGAATATGTACACATGAAAGACATGCGTGCGGCCTGTATGGAACCGGTGAATGTAATCAGTGAATATAAATACCAGGGTGGATTAGGTTATTACGAAACCACCAAAGATGCCAGCACGAATTTTTTCTTTGGCTGGCTGGCAAGGGGTACTTACGTATTTGAATACCCGATGTTTGTAACACATACAGGAAATTTCAGTAATGGAATTACCACTATTCAATGTATGTATGCCCCCGAATTTACAAGTCATAGTGAAGGGATCAGGGTAAATGTGCAAAGGCCCCCGGCCCACTAAACCTCCCGGAATAACCGGGATAAACCCGGGAGCCCGGGACTTTTTAAATTACAGCGGCCAGGTTTCAGTATAACAGTGGCCGCTGTATTTTCACCGTCGACTGTTTGAATAAATGATTCTTTGTTTTCCGGCGAATGGCAGCGCAGATTTTATTTCATTTTGCAGATGTATTTGCGGGAATCCGTATTTGCTCCGGGATGAGCCGCCCCATCGGATACTTTCAATACAGTTATACACAAACCCGTTAGCAGAGATCCGCCCGGGAAACGATGATATTTGCTTTTCATCAATGAGAAATCACTTCTGTTCAGTGGAGTCTTCAAAGTCCACTTGGGGATTAATGGGCTTTATATTACATTTAACAAAATTAATGTTCAATGCCATTGATCCAATCAAATTTTCTTACAACATTTACATCATTAAATCTTCTACAGCACAACCGTTCTGGTTATGCTGAACAAAAAAATACAAATTCATTTATGGACCGCGATCGTGTTCTACGTTCTGAAAAGTTCACTGCAACTTTTTTCAGGATCATGTTGTGCCTTACCCTCGTTTTTACCTTATTTTCCTGTAACAAAAAAGATCAATGGATTGAGGTAGACCCCGCATTCAGCCAGTACATTGATGCTTACACCACAGGCGTTATCTCCAAAACAAGTACCATCAGGATTCAATTGGCCACAGATGCCAACACTACACATACAGTAGGCGAAGAACTGAAAGAGAAATTATTTGATTTTTCTCCTGCTGTAAAAGGGAAAGCTTATTGGTTAAATGCCCGTACCATTGAATTTAAACCCGAGACCTGGTTAGCGCCGGATAAACTGTATGAAGTGAATTTTAAATTAGGAAAAGTAACCAAAGTACCGGACAAATTCAGCAACCTGCGCTTTAATATGAAAACTGTAAGGCCTTCTTTTAAAGTTGCGGACAATGGTTTACGCAGCGCCGGTACCAAAAATAAAATGGGCTTATCCGGCGAACTGGAAACGGCTGATGTGGAGACTGGAAAAGACATTGAACAATTACTAAGCGCTACCTTAAGCAACCTGGCTTTAAAAATAAACTGGCAACATAATGATGCCGCCAAATCGCACCTTTTTGCCATTGATAATATTGAAAGGGGAAACAGTGTAAAAACCCTCCTGCTTAACTGGAACGGTAAACCGATGAATATGGAACTGATCGGTAACGCAACAATTACAGTTCCGGCTGCAGGCGATTTTAAAGTGCTGAACGTGGTGGCAATGAATGAAGCCCAGCAATTTGCTTCAGTACAATTTAGTGATCCGATAGCAATAGGGCAGGATCTGACCGGCCTGATCACCATGAGCAACCAGGCTGATATATCCTATACCATTAACGGCAGTGAAGTAAAGGTTTTTACCAATGGAAAATTAGATGGCAATTACACGGTAAATATTAATTCGGGGATAAAGAATAACTGGGGCGATATCCTCGACAAAGGCTTTACGGCCAACATCAATTTTGAAAATAAATTGCCTGCAGTAAAAATTCATGGCAAAGGAAATATTTTACCTAATTCCGGCAGGCTGGTTCTGCCCTTTGATGCGGTCAATTTAAACGCAGTTGATATCAGTATTATAAAAATATTAGAGAACAATGTGCCCCAGTTTCTGCAGGAAAATAATATCGGCGGCAACGATCAACTGCGAAGGGTGGCTAAACCAATTGTGCAAAAAACATTGCGCCTCGATGATGATAAAACTCTTGACCTGCATAAGCACCAGCGGTTTTCTTTAGACATTGATAAATTCCTTAAAACAGAGCAGGGCGCTATTTATCGGGTAACCATTGGGTTTAGGCCGGAGTATTCGTTGTACCAGTCTGTTGATACTACAAAAAAGAATGCGGGTAATAATGAAGAAGACGCGGAAGAGTATGACAGCTATGGAAACAATGGAGTTGATGATGACGACGCATTCTGGGACAGGTATGATACTTATTACCCATACGGCTATAACTGGGATCAAAGGGATGACCCCAACAGCAGGTCTTATTACAACAAAGACAGGTGGGCTGGCAGGAATATCCTGGCAAGCAATATCGGCCTTACCGCCAAACGCGGAAATGATAATGCCATGCTGGTAGCGGTTAGTAATATTCTGACTACGGAACCCATGAGTGGGGTGGACCTGCAGGTGATGGATTACCAGCAAACCATCATCGGTTCGGCAAAGAGCGGCAACGATGGTTTTGTGAACATTGATCTGAAACGTAAGCCTTATTTATTAGTTGCCAAAAAAGGAAATGAAAGGGGTTATTTGAAATTAGACGATGGAAGTTCTTTGGCACTGAGCAGGTTTGATGTGAGTGGTGAAGAAGTAAAGAATGGTATCAAGGGATTCATCTTTGGCGAACGTGGTGTTTGGAGGCCCGGCGATACGATGTACATTAATTGTATCATTGAAGACAAAGAAAAGAAATTGCCAAAAGATCACCCTGTGGAGTTTAGTTTATATACACCACAGGGTCAACTGTATAAACATGCCGTACAAAATAATGGGGAGGATGGTTTTTATCTTTTTAAAACCAATACCGATGCGGCTGCGCCAACAGGCAACTGGCTGGCAAAGATAAAGGTAGGCGGAGCTAATTTTGAAAAGCGCATTAAAGTAGAAACGGTAATGCCTAACCGCTTAAAAATAAATGTTGACTTTGGAAAAGAGGCAATACTCGGTATTGGAAATACCACAACCGGTAACATTAATGCGAAGTGGTTATTTGGAGCGACTGGTAAAAATCTAAAAGCAAAAATTGATGCATCCCTTAATGCAACGAAAACGAGTTTTCCAAAATTTGCCGGTTATGATTTTGACAATCCCACCGCCAATTATGCTACCCAAAGCAAAATCATTTTCGATGGTGTATTGGATGCAGAAGGCAATGCGGTATTAAAACCAGCTTTCGAAATTGATGAAAGCGCGCCGGGTATGCTGAGCGCCAATATGGTGGTAAAGGTTTTTGAACCGGGTGGCGCATTCAGTATCGATAACCTGTCTGTTCCTTATAGTCCTTATGCAAGTTATGTTGGAGTAAAATTGCCTGCGGGAGAAAAACCATTTGACTTTTTACTATCCGGTAAAAACCACACCCTGCAAATTGTAAATGTAGATAACCGCGGCAGCCTTGTCACCGGCACCAATGATGTGGAAGTACAGTTCTATAGAATTCAATGGCGCTGGTGGTGGGATGATAACGGTGATAACCTCAGCAATTTCACCCAAAATGAATACAACAAGCTGCTGAAGAAAGAAACCGTTCACCTGGCTAGCGGTAGGGGGCAGTGGCAGTTTGGCGTTTCCGAAAATGAATGGGGCCGTTATTTGATCCTGGTAAAGGATCTAAAGAGTGGTCATACCACCGGTACCACTTTATACATCGATGAGCCCGGCTGGCAAAACAGGGAGGGCAATGATGACCAGACAGCCGCTTCGATGCTTTCTTTTAGCAGCAATAAGGAAAAGTACAACGTGGGGGAAGAAGTAACTTTAAACATACCGGGAAGCAAGGGTGGAAGGATATTGGTTAGCCTGGAAAGCGGAACGAAAGTAATCAAAACTTTCTGGCAGGAAACTACCCAGGGCCAAACGATTGTGAAGTTTAAAACCGAAGCTTCAATGGCGCCCAATGTATACGCCACCGTTAGTTTGTTGCAGCCGCATGCACAAACCCTCAACGACCTGCCTATTCGGATGTATGGGTCCATTCCTATTTTTATAGAAGATAAAAGCACAATTTTAAAACCGGTTTTAAATATTCCCAATTCAATCAGGCCGGAGCAACCGGTTTCTTTTTCGGTAAGCGAACAACAAGGAAAGGAAATGACTTATTGTGTGGCGATTGTGGACGAGGGGTTGCTGGATCTTACCAGGTTTAAAACTCCCGATCCGCATGGGTCTTTTTATGCCAGGGAAGCATTGGGCGTAAAGAGTTTTGATATGTTTGACTATGTGATTGGCGCCTGGGGTGGCGATCTCGAGCGCATCTTAACCATTGGCGGTGATGGCGATGCCGGGCCGGTAAAACAAAAAACAGCCAACCGTTTTAAGCCGGTGGTGCAATACCTGGGGCCATTTCATTTGAAGGGCGGACAAAAACAAACGCAAACATTTACGCTGCCTTCCTACATTGGTTCAGTACGGGCCATGGTAGTGGCAGCACATAACGGCACCTATGGCTTTGCTGAAAAAGCCGTAGCAGTTAAAAAGCCATTGATGTTGCTGGCAACCATGCCAAGGGTGCTGGGGCCGGGTGAAACCATTAAATTGCCGGTGACCGTTTTTGCAATGGAGAGCAGTGTTAAAAATGTAAAAATAAGTTTACAAGCCAATCCCTACCTGCAGGTAGTGGGTAACCCTTCACAGGCGCTCAGCTTTTCATCAGCAGGTGAGCAGATGGTTTATTTTGACGTGCTGGTAAAATCAAATATCGGCGTGGGCAAAGTAAAATTGATCGCTTCATCCGGCAATGAAAAAGCCGATTATGCAATTGAACTGGACATTCGCAATCCCAATCCGCCTGTTACCAGTGTAAGCGAAATTACCTTAGCACCGGGGCAACAATGGAAAACAAGCGCCGTTCCGATTGGTGTTCCTGCTACCAGTACGGCAGTTGTTGAAATTTCGAGTGTGCCGCCGATGAACCTGCAGAAGCGGTTGGATTATTTAATTCAGTATCCCCATGGTTGTATTGAGCAAACAACTTCGGCAGTGTTTCCTCAACTAGTATTAAATCAATTGGCAGACCTGGATGACTATAAAAAGGCGCAGGTAGAAAAAAATATAAAAGCGGGCATTGCGAAAATGCAGCATTTCCAGCGGCCGGATGGTGGATTTAGTTATTGGCCCATTGGCAATGAAAGCGATGAGTGGGGCACTGATTATGCGGGTCATTTTTTAATAGAAGCGCAAAACAATGGTTACCTGGTAAGCGACTATATGCTGCAGCAATGGAAAAATTACCAGCGGGGCAAGGCAAATGGCTGGGTGGCTACCACTACCAATTTTTATGGGGGTGATCTTTCACAGGCCTATCGCTTGTTTACGCTCGCATTGGCGAAGTCGCCTGAACTGGGTGCCATGAACCGGCTTAAAGAATTCAAATATTTATCTCCTGAAGCGAAGTGGCGCCTGGCAGCCGCGTATAAATTAACCGGCCAGGATAATGCCGCGCTGGACCTGGTGAGTGGCCTTGCCACATCATTTGCTAACCGGCCTTCAGCCGGGATTACCTTTGGCTCCGAACTGCGGGACCAGTCGATGGTATTGGAAACCTTAACGATCATGGGTAGACGAACAAAGGCTGCCGAATTATTACCCTCCATTGCTGCAAAATTATCGCAGGATAGCTGGTACAGCACACAAACCACGGCTTATGCTTTGATTGCTATCGCGAAGTATTGTGGTAAAAACCCATCGGGCGCTAAAATTATTGCGGCGGCCATTGTAGACGGCAAGTCAACAGGCATTAACTCTGCCGCCTATATCCGCCAATTGCCCATTGTATTTAAGAATGGAAACAGTAATGTGCTGATCACCAATAAAGGAAGCAATACATTATATGTGCGTTTAATAACGCAGGGGCAGCCCTTAAGCGGTGACAGTTTGAAGGTGAATAATAATCCGGCTGTATTGGATATGAGTGTGAGTTATATAGCACAGAATGGAACAGCGGTTGACATCAGTAAACTAACGCAGGGATCAGATTTTGTGGCCAAAGTCGTTATCAAAAACCCGGGTAAGCGCGGGTATTATTCACAGATGGCATTAACACAGATATTTCCCAGCGGCTGGGAAATATTGAATGCCCGCATGCTGGGTGGTGAAGGGGCATTCAAATCTTCACCTGCTACTTACCAGGATATCCGGGATGACCGGGTTTACACCTATTTCAACATCCGCGAAAATGAAACACTCATTTATTATGTACAGTTGAATGCGAGTTATCTTGGCCGTTATTTTTTACCTGGCACATTTGCAGAAGCCATGTATGATAATAGTATTACGGCGGGGGTCAATGGAAAATGGGTGGAAGTGATCCAGCCCTGAGTTCTGAAAGGATAAACGCTTTAGTGCCTTAGGGAAAATTATTTTCACGCTTCAATCGGAGATGATTTTTGCGGTAAAGATTATAGGCTAATATTGTTTGTATCGCTGAGTATAAAATTTAATTATAAGATGAAGCCTGTAAAACCTAAATACGAAAAGTTGTTAGCAGCAATAGGTCTTACTATTGAAACGGCAAGGCAAAATGCACTAAGAGCCATTAACACGGAATTAGTGAAAGCCAATTGGGAAATTGGCAGACACATAGTAGAATTTGAGCAGCAGGGGAAAGAAAGGGCGGAGTACGGAAGTGACCTGCTGACAAGGCTTTCCAAAGATTTACGGCAGCGTTATGGAAATGGATTTGGCAGACGCAACATTCTGGATATGCGCAGATTTTACCTGGCTTATCAAAAATGGCAGACAGTGTCTGCCAAATTAAGCTGGAGTCATTACATCGTATTAATAAGTGTGTCTGATGACACGGGCAGGAAGTTTTATGAAAAGTATGCTATTAATGATAAACTGTCGGTAAGAGACCTTGAACGCCAGATTGATGCATCTTTATTTGAACGGCTTGCATTAAGTAAAGACAAGAAAGGCGTGCTACAGCTTTCGAAAAAAGGGTACATTGTTTCCGATCCTGCAGAGATAGTTAAAGATCCCTATGTGCTGGACTTTCTCAAAATTCCGCAAAGCCACAGAATGTCTGAGAAGGCTCTTGAACAAAAGATTATTGATAACCTGCAACAATTTTTATTGGAACTTGGTAAGGGCTTCACATTTGTGGCCAGGCAATACAGGATTTCACTTCGCAATAAGCATTATTCTATTGACCTTGTTTTTATAATCGCATTTTAAAGTGCTTTGTAATCATTGACCTTAAAGCAAGAAAGGTAAATCATGGTGATATCGGGCAAATGAACCTGTATCTTAACTATTTCAAAACGGAAGAAAGTGTTGAAGGAGACAATGAACCCATTGGTATTATTCTTTCTGCAGAAAAAGATGAAGTATTGGTCGAATATGCAATGGGTGGTATTTCCAATAAAATTTTTGTGTCAAAATACCAGCTTTACCTCCCGGATAAAAAACAATTACAAAAGAAAGTAAAGGCAATAATGGAAGGAAAATAGGGTTATAGCCGGGCAACTAAGATGCAGTGGAAAATACCTGCAAATAAAACGTTATGGGTTGCTGGTTATAATTAACCCAAATTGCGTTGGCCTTGCTCAATAGAATTCATTAGTAAGGAAGATACCCTGCCCGACTACGCCAGGCAGACGGGACGTCAATGAAGTTTAATAGATATTCTAAAGCCCGGCTCATAAAAAAGATAACAGGTACAAAAATTAATCTATTCAAGTGTCCATCACTAAAAGTAAAAATGCTACCTCCATACCCAAACACGCCAGGTATCCTATCCGGGGACGGGTGTTGCTGTTCTTCTTTTTTGTATTACTCACCTGGTTCTGGTTCTCCCTTCCCAATCAATTATTTAATACCCCCACCAGCTATGTAATTGAAGATAAAGACGGCAATTTATTAAATGCTTCCATTGCAGCCGATGGACAGTGGCGGTTTCCGGCTAATAGTAAAGTACCGCGAAAATTTATTGACTGCATTACCACTTTTGAGGATAAACGCTTTTTTTATCATCCCGGTGTAGATCCTCTTGCAATTGTAAGGGCCATCATAAAGAATATTAAAAACAAAGGGGTGGTACAGGGGGGTAGCACCATCAATATG
Source organism: Ferruginibacter sp. (assembly GCA_014379625.1). Classification (GTDB taxonomy): domain Bacteria; phylum Bacteroidota; class Bacteroidia; order Chitinophagales; family Chitinophagaceae; genus Ferruginibacter. Next base: position 37,991 of record JACMLJ010000072.1, read on the forward strand.
CAGGTGGTACGACTTTCAAAAGGAAATAATAAACGTAACATTTGGAATAAACTCAAGGAAAGTATCCTGGCAATACGTTTACAATGCGGGTATTCTAAAAGAGATGTGTTGGCATTATACGCTGCCAATGCTCCATTTGGAAGTAATGTGGTAGGATTGGATGCCGCTGCATGGAGATACTTTGGCAGAAATCCTGCAAAATTAAGTTGGGGTGAAATGGCCGCGCTGGCTGTTTTACCCAATGCACCTGCACTGGTACATCCGGGGAAGAACAGGAACATCTTGCTAAGAAAAAGAAATGCCCTGCTGGACCAGTTGTTTGCGGCAGGAAAAATTGATGCAGGTACCTGCGCATTGGCTAAGCTGGAAATATTACCTGGAGCACCGGTACGCTTACCCCAAAATGCACCCCATTTATTACAGCGGTTTAAAAAGTATACCCAGTTGGCAAAAGGTGAATCTAAAATTGTCACCACATTGGATGGCAGTCTTCAAAAAAACGTAATGGCTATTGTTCAGCAACACCAATCTGTTTTGAAAGGTAACGGAATCAACAATGCCTGTGCCCTGGTATTAGATGTGGAAACAGGCAATACCCTTGCTTATGTTGGTAATATTTACGATCCGGCAAATAAGGAGATGGAAAGTGATGTTGATGTAATAGCGGCGCCCCGCAGCCCGGGCAGCGCATTAAAGCCAATCTTATATGCCGCGATGTTAAGTGATGGTTTGATCCTGCCTAATTCAATCATCCCTGATATACCAACACAGATAGGCAGTTATGCGCCCAAAAATTTTGACCTCGGCTATGATGGAGCTGTACCTGCCCGAAACGCCCTGTCAAGAAGCCTGAATATACCGGCAGTAAGACTATTGCAGCAATACAAATACCAGCGGTTTTATGAAACATTGCAGCAATGCGGCATCACTACACTCAACCGGCCGGCGGATACTTATGGTTTAAGTTTGATCCTGGGGGGGTGCGAAGTAACCATGTGGGATCTTGCAGGCGTGTATGCATCCATGGCACGCAGTTTAAATCACCAGGCCAAAAATCATGGAAAATTTGATGCCCGTGATTTTCATGCTCCAAAATATATACGTGCTGGTTCCGGCGTGGGTCGATCGCCGTTAGTCAATGCTCAAATACCCGCTTTAAATATTTCCTTAGATCCAACCTCCACCTGGTTCACCTTCCTGGCGATGCAGGATGTGATGCGACCCGGGGAGGAAGGCCTGTGGCAACAGTTTTCCTCTTCTCAAACCATCGCCTGGAAAACAGGCACCAGCTTTGGTTTCAGGGATGGATGGGCAATTGGGGTAACACCCAAAAATGTAGTAGCTGTTTGGGTAGGCAATACCGATGGTGAAGGCAGGCAGGGATTAATTGGTGTGCATACAGCCGCGCCAATATTATTCGACATATTTCGATTGCTGCCAACAGTTCCTTTTTTTCAAAAACCAAATTTCAATTATACTTACCTGCCCGTATGTCGGCAAAGCGGTTACCGGGCAAATATAGATTGTCCGGATGTGGATACTTTATTTTTGCCGCCCAATGGTGAAAAAGTACCATTATGCGGATATCATAAAATCATCAACCTCGATGCAACCGGCAGTTATCGCGTAACAGAACAATGCGAAAGCCCATCCACCATGCAACACAAAAGCTGGTTTATTTTATCACCGGCCATGGAATATTATTACAGGCAACGCAATGCCGACTATAAAATATTGCCGCCATTTAAAACAGGCTGTGCATTCCAGGAAAACGGCAGACCCATCGAATTGATCTATCCGCAGGAAGGAGCGAAAATTTACGTTCCGGTAGAACTAAGCGGCGAAAAAGGAAAAACCATTTTTACCGCAGCACATCGGAGAGCGGGCGCAAAAATTTTCTGGAGCCTTGATGATGCATTTGCAGGAACTACGCAAAATTTTCACCAGATAGCATTAGATCCAGCCGTGGGTAAGCACATTATTACATTGGTGGATGAAAGCGGCATAAGTGTTTCGAGACAGTTTGAGATATTGAAAAAAGAGCGGAATTAGTTTTAAAAAAATTTGGTACTAAAAAGAAGTAGGAGGATTAAACAAGGCTTACGTACGTTTTTAAAATGCGATTTTAGTAAATAATATTTTGCGCTTGTGATTTGTTTTACTTTTCACTAAATTGATTCGTGTAATTAATTTTAGGATTATTTATTTTGCTATCCTGGGTATTGTATGGATATATAATAAGTCCGAAGGACTTGAATTTGAGTAGCCGTTGGTGAAACCAATGGAAGAATATAATACACCCTGCAACCCTGAAGGGGTTGAATAGATATTGTTGTATCCCATTCCTGTGATGTCCCAATCGCCTCCTCATTTCTTCATTCCGCAAAGAAGTTAATTTTTATATATCTAACTAAACATCACTTTCTATGGGTACTTTCAAACAGATTTATTACCAAATTGTTTTTGGTACAAAAAACCGGAAACCAGTAATTGCAGCTGAATATGAACGGGATTATTCAAGTGTATCCATGGTGTAGTAAAAAACAAACAAGGTAAATTATATCGTATCAATGGTATGGAGGATCATATTCATATAATGTCCGATCTCCATCCGACGGTATGCCTGAGTGATTATATTAAGGATATTAAAGTAGCCACCAGTAAATGGATGAAAGAAATTGGCAAGTTTCCTGCATTTGAAGGTTGGCAGAGTGGATACGGTGCATTTACCTATTCAATAAAGGAAAAGGATAACGTCATCAACTATATTAAGAATCAAAAAGAACATCATAAAACGGAAACATTTTATGATGAATTCAGGCGTTTGCTGATTGAAAACGGGATTGAATTTGAGGAGAAGTATTTGCTGTAGGAAAGATATTCAACCCCTTCAGGGTTGGTTGTTTTGGGATACTTCTTAACACCATGGGTTTCACCCTCGGCTACTCAAATTGAAGCCTTTCAGGCTTTTCAGGGCATCAAATGACCCCTCCAGGTTCTTTATTTTTAAGCGAAAATGGTTGTGCAAACTTCTTAATTGATTTTGAATACCTGTATCATGATCAGTTCCTGTTTTTAGTATAATAATTCTCCTTAATTTTAATTTCTTTTAAGTCAATAATAAAAAATTTTCTATGCCAATACGTATGCAGGACGATCCACAGGATCAACCGGATTTTAGTGACAGCAATTCCTCGGGTGGGGGCAGGGGAGGTGGTTTTGGAGGGGGAGGAGGGTTATTAAATTTCCTTCCATTGCTGCTCGGTTTGTTTGGAGGCAGGAGCCGGGGCGGTGGCAGAGGTGGGGGTGGTTGTGGCATGAAAATAATTTTGTTGGCCATAGCTGCTGCCGCAGCCTATTTTTTCTTTTTTAACAATAGTGGTGGTGGTGGTGGTGGCGGAGTTTCAAATGTAGTACAAAATCTTTTTTCTCAAAGCGGTTATAGCTTCAGCCCGGAGCAGTTTAAGAAAGCGGGTGTTTATGAAGGGCTTGAAGCTGACAATACCAAAAATCCTTTACCGGAAAGCGTTTCCCTGTTGCGCTTTGCACCCGACAGGCAAAACCAGGGAAAGCAGGGAAGCTGTGTGGCCTGGAGTAGTGTGTATGCTGCCCGTAGCATCGTGGAAGCAGCGTCTACGGGTGCCAGTGGTAACAGTACCGCTTACAGTCCGGCATTTGTTTACAACCAGATCGGATTAGAAGATTGCCAGGGCTCTTATATTCAAAAAGCGATGGAGTTTATGACCGATAAGGGGGTAATTCCATATAATGATTTTCCTTATACCGATCAGGAATGCAGCAGGCAGCCTACCTCTGCCCTTTGGAATAAGGCAGCGGAAAACCGCATGCATGGTTTTAAGCGCTTAACAGATGGAGAAAGTGTAGACGGGATCAATGTGCGCGCAGTAAAAGAGCACCTCGCCAAAGATGCGCCCGTTGTAATCGGGATGATGGTGGGGGGTACTTTTATGCAGGAAATGATGGGTAAAGATACCTGGGCCCCCAGCAACGAAGACCGCAGCCAGATGGGCTTTGGCGGACATGCTTTGTGCGTGATTGGCTATGATGACCGGCGACAGGCATTCCAGATCATGAATAGCTGGGGCCCCGAATGGGGCGATAATGGTGTGGCATGGGTGCGTTATGCCGATTTTAAAGAATTTGTGAGAGAAGCTTATGGAATTGATCCGATGCCAAAACGCGGTGCAGCGATCAACCTGGCTTTCGAATGTGCTATCGGTCTTGTAAAAAATGATGACAAAAAATATATTCCGCTAAAAGTAAAAACTGGTAATGTTTTTGAAACCGTAGGCACAGTTGCCCCGGGTACCGCTTTTAAAATGGAGATCAAAAATGTTACCGAATGCAATATTTATATTTTCGGACAGGAGACTGACGGTAGCAGTTATACGCTGTTTCCCTATCCTGATAAAACTGATCCCGCTAAAACACAATTTTCACCCTACTGTGGTATTACCGGTTACCGGCTTTTTCCAAGAGGCAAAAGTATGGCGCCTGATAATGTAGGTAGCAAAGATGTTTTTGCCGTGGTGGTTACTAAAAAAGCGATTGACTGGTATGCAATCAATGTGGCCATCAGCAAAAGTACCCGCACCGATTATGGAGGTAAGGTACAGGAAGCATTGGAAGGTAGTGATATTACCAATGTTAGTTTTGCAACAGGTAGTGGCGGAACAATCAATTTCAAAGCCGAAAATGATCAGAAGAATGCCGTAATTTCGGTTGTGGAGGTAAATAAACAATAGGAATTTGTACCAGTAAATAAAAACGATGAAACTATTTTTTGTAGTAATGGCGACTTTTATTTCGTTTGCTTCGGCAGCACAAAATGAAGGAAATAAATTGTATGATCCTAAAGCTGACGGCGCAGCGGATATTGCAGTTGCCATTAAAAAGGCAGACGCTGAAAATAAATATGTATTGATCCAGGCTGGTGGCAACTGGTGTGGATGGTGCATCGAGTTTGCCAGGTTTTGTAAAGCCGATGCCAAAATTGATTCGGTTATCAATAATTCATTTATATGGTATCACCTCAACTGGAGTAAAGAAAATAAGAATGAAACCTTGTTTGCCAAATATGGCTATGCCCAACGTTTTGGCTTCCCGGTTTTTATTATTTTAAATGACAAGGGCGAGCGCATTCATACGCAAAACAGCGAATACCTGGAAGATGGTAAAAAAAGTTATGATCAGAAAAAAGTATTGAATTTTCTTCAACAGTGGAGCCCCGGGGCATTGGCTCCTGAAACATATTCCAAATAATACCCTGGTTCTAAAAGATGCTTTAATGGCCAAATTATTTAGTTATGATTTCTGATAAGGATAAATTCATCCAACTTATTCAGCATCCTGTAAAATTCAGGATGTTTTTGTTTTCCAAATTACCCAGCGCATTTTTCAGCGGGGTAAGGGTTAGGGATATTGATGCAGGAAGAACAATGGTAACGGTGCCGTATAAGTGGTTTTCACAAAATCCTTTTAAGTCAACCTATTTCGCCTGTCTTGCAATGGCCGCCGAAATGAGTACCGGCCTGTTAGGTATGCTGCATACATATAAAAGTTTACCACCCGTATCAATGCTGGTAGTCGCGATAGAAGGTACCTATTTTAAAAAAGCAACCTCACTTACCACCTTTACCTGCGAAGACGGGGACGCAATACATAACACCATCCTGGACGCGGTCAACAGCGGGGAAGGCAGGCCAATCAAAGCAAAATCGGTAGGAAGAAATAAGGAAGGCGAGTTGGTTGCGGAGTTTTTTATTACCTGGTCATTTAAGGTTAAAAAATTGGCCGAACCATCCAACTGACAACTGTGGATAAAACTCAAAAAAGTATAAGCAGGCAGCGCAAGGAATATGGCATAAGAGTTTAACGCTGTTCCTTCCCCACCCGCACGGGTAATAATCAATTGAAATTGCGGGAAATTGATATTAGCAGCCGCTTTTAACTACCTTCAATGATTAAATAACCGAACAATGAAAATTGCTTTCCACGGCGCTGCCCGAACAGTAACCGGTTCCAAACACCTCCTCACTTTAAATAACGGTAAAAAATATTTATTAGACTGCGGCATGTTCCAGGGCATGGGAAAGGATACGGATACGATGAACCGCACCTGGGGTTTTAACCCTGCGGAAGTAGATCATCTGATATTGTCGCATGCTCATATTGACCACAGTGGGTTGATACCCAAATTAGTGAAGGAAGGGTTTAAAGGAAAAATCTTTTGCACCCCTGCCACCAAAGAGCTGACCGGGGTATTGCTGGAAGATTCTGCGGGCATCCAGGAAAATGAAATTAAATATGAAAACAAAAGAAGGGCGCAGGACGGACTGCCCTACCTGCACCCCCTGTATGAAACCGATGATGCATTAGCAGCGCTGGATCATTTTGTGGCGGTGGAATATGACAACTGGTTTACCATTGATGAAAATATTGAACTGATGTACACCGATGCAGGCCATATCATTGGGAGTGCGGCTGTGCATTTAAAAATCAAAGAAAATGGTGCCACCAAAAGACTGACGTTTAGTGGTGATGTGGGCAGGTACAATGATGCCATCTTAAAATCACCGGAAGAATTTTCACAGGCGGATTATATTTTGCTGGAATCTACCTATGGCAATAGTTTACATGATGTACAAACCACCACTCCCGACCTGCTTTTAAAGTGGATTGAAAAAGCCTGTCTGCAGAAAAAAGGTAAACTTATTATGCCGGCATTTAGTGTTGGAAGAACGCAGGAAATTTTATATGCACTCAATCAACTGGAACTGGAGCGCAGGCTTCCGCCGGTTGAATATTTTGTGGATAGCCCGCTCAGTGTAAAGGCCACCCAGATCGTAAAAAATTATCCCCGGTATTTTAATAAAACCATCCAAAAAGTTTTGGAGTCCGATAATGATCCTTTTTCATTCCAGGGAATGAAATTCATTAAAACAGTTGATGAATCAAAACTACTTAATTTCCGCAATGGCCCTTTTGTGATCATTTCTGCAAGCGGTATGGCCGACGCCGGCAGGGTAAAACACCATATCAGTAATAATATTGAAAACAGCCGCAATACCATTTTACTCACGGGCTATTGTGAACCCCGCTCACTGGGCGGTAAATTACTGGCGGGTAGAAAAGAAGTGAATATTTATGGCGCTGTACACGAAGTGAATGCAGAGATTGGTTCCATACGGAGCATGAGTGCGCATGGCGATTATGAAGACCTCTGCCATTTTCTTGCCTGCCAGGATGTTAATAAAGTGAGCAGGTTGTTTTTGGTTCATGGAGAGTATGAGGTGCAGCAGGCATTTAAAATTCGCCTCGCCAACAAAGGATTTGATAATGTGGATATTCCGGAGATGCATTCGGAAGTAGTGTTGACATAGCATCTTGCATATAAATATTCCTGATAGCTGTAATGTAAAATTCTGGAAATTTTCCGCAATTCAACTTATGTAAACCATCAGCTTCAACCACCAACCAAACCTCTCTTCCACCCTATTAAAAAAAGAACAATGCTAAAAAAGATTTTAAAAACACTGCTCCTGCTTTTATTAATACTGATCGGTGTTGCCCTGGCAGCGCCATTTATTTTTAAAACTAAGATTGTTGCATTAGTTAAGAAAGAAATAAATAAAAAAATCAACGCTAAAGTTGATTTTAGCAATGTAAATATTTCATTTTTCCGGAGCTTTCCGAAAGTAGCGGTGGGGTTAGATGACCTGCAGGTACTGGGAACGGATTCATTTGCCACTGATACCCTGTTATCTGCAAAAAGACTGGATGCAAATGTAGACATTATGAGCATCATCCGGGGCACGGATATGAATATCTATTCAGTGGTAGCCGAATCGCCCCGCGTACACGCCATTGTTAGTAAATCAGGACTTAATAACTGGGATATAATAAAAGAAAAAGATACCACTATTGCTACTGTGGAGCAAAAGCCTTTTAGCATGCAGTTACAACGATATGCGATCAGCAATGGGTATATTAGTTATGTGGATGAACAGGCCGGTATCAGCAGTGAGATAAAAAATTTGAACCACCAGGGAACGGGTGACTTTACCGCAGGTTTATTTATCCTTAAAACTACCACCCGTGCCGATGCAGTAACGATTGTTTACCGAAGGATACCTTATTTATCCAACGTAAAAACAGTTATAAACACTGATATAAAAGTTGATAATACAAAGAATGAATATAGTTTTGATACCACTGAAATTGCAGTAAACGATTTGAAGATTAACGGCAAAGGCATCGTAAAAAACCTGGCACACAAAGGGTATGACCTCGCTATACAGTTTGGTTCACCCAATACCGAATTTAAAAATATCCTGTCACTCATCCCCGCTATTTACCAGCATGATTTTAATAAAATTAAAACCAGCGGTACTGCCATTTTCAGTGGTTTTATAAAAGGCATATACAATGAAACCCAGTTACCCGCCTACCAGCTTGATATACAGGTGAAAAACGGCTTTTTTCAATATCCCGAACTGCCAGTGCCTTTGCAGCAGATCAATTTTAAGATGCAGGTAGACAATCCGAATGGCCAACCAGACAATACAGTGATCAATATAGAAAAAGCGCATGTAGAAATGGATAGAGAACCCTTTGATTTTCGCCTGCTGGTGGTAAAGCCCAGCAGCAATATGTTTATAGACGCCGCTGCGAAGGGTAAACTGGATCTGTCAAAAATTTCGCAGTTAATAAAACTGGAAAAAGGCACCAGTATATCGGGCCTGCTCAATGCAGACGTCAATGTAAAGGGGAATGTTGCGGATATTGAAAGGCAACAGTATGATAAATTCAGTGCAGGCGGAACCGTTAGCCTGGCCGATTTTTTATATGTAGCGAAGGATTATCCTGCCGGCATTAAGATTAATAACCTGCTCACCACTTTTTCTCCTGCAAGGGTTGATATCAGTAACCTGAGCGGCCGGTACCTTGGATCTAATTTTATTGGCAGCGGGCAGGTAAATAACCTGCTGAGTTATATACTGAACAATAGGCCATTGAATGCGGTTGTAAACCTCAGCGCTGACAATGTAAACCTCGATGACTGGATGGGGGAACCTGCTGGTACCACCACTAACGGTGCGGCTACAGCGCCATTTGTAGTACCCGGTAACCTGGATATTGTGCTGAATACCAAAGTGGATAAATTGCATTATGATAAAGTGGATATTCAGCAACTAACGGGAAGCCTGAAAGTAAACGATGAAACGGTTATCCTCTCCGATGTAAAGGGCAATGCACTGGACGGAACCATTCTTATAAATGGTTTGTATTCTACCAAAATAAGTAAATCAAAGCCCGATATCAGCTTAGCGTATGATGTAATCAGCGTTGATGTACAGAAAACTTTTTTAGCTTTTAATACCGTGCAGCAGTTAATGCCCATCGGCAAATTCATTGCCGGAAAATTAACTTCCCATTTAACCCTGGAAGGAAAACTGGGCGAAAATATGATGCCTGATATGAATACCATTTCAGGTATCGGGAATTTATTACTGATTGAAGGTTTTCTCAGCAAATTCGCCCCGCTGGATAAAATTGCAACCACACTCAATGTAAAGGAATTGGAACAAATTTCGTTGAAGGATGTAAAGAATTATTTTGAATTTTCCAATGGTAAAGTATTGATCAAACCTTTTACTGTTAAGGTAAGTGGTATTGATATGGAAATTGGCGGCATGCAGGGATTCGACCAGTCAATCCGGTATATAATCAATATGAAACTACCCCGTTCTTTAATAGGCAATAAAGGTAACCGGTTAATAAATAACCTGGTAAGCGAGCTAAATAATAAGGGCCTGCCGTTAAAGGTAGGGGAGACGGTAAACCTGAATTTAAAATTAGGTGGTTATTTAAACAACCCAACTGTACAAACAGATTTAAAACAGGGGGCCGAAAATTTAGCCGATCAGTTACAACAGCAGGCCACTGATTTTGCCAAAGCAAAAATTGACAGCACAAGGCAGGCGGTAACCAATGCTGTAAAAGATACCTTTGCATTTGTAAAAAAGCAGGCGATTGATGCGGCAAAAGAAGAATTGGAAAAGCAACTGCGGGCTGATAAAAATCGAGCAACAGATTCCTCAAAAACCAAACTTAATCCAAAGGGGTCGGCAAAGGGACTGATCGATAATTTATGGAGGAAGAAAACGAAGGATAGTGCTAAAAAACAATAGGTATAATCAAATAAGAAAAGATTAAATTTACGCAAAGGGGAGAAACAATCCGAAATAACAAAAGCCTTTCAATACTGAAAGGCCTTATTTGGTAGCACGTACGGGATTCGAACCCGTGATTCCTCCGTGAAAGGGAGGCGTCTTAACCCCTTGACCAACGCGCCGTTATTTTCGGACGGCAAAGATAGTGTTGCATACTTAATTCACAAAATATTTACGGAATTTAATTTATAGGGTTGAAATGCACATTATTAATCTTCATGGATAGTTTTCATTTATGCTCAGTACATCAGCCTGCTAAAAGGTATCCCAACCCCAAGGCCAATGGAGGTTTTATTACCAGTTCTTTTATCAGGCGCTGTTTTATCAGTCATATCATAAAATAAAATATGAAATTCGAAATTGACGGCGGGCGTTTTTTTGCTATTGATTAAAACGACCGGGATACCCAGCCTGCCATTCAGGAGATTATAACTGCCAAAGTTTTGCTCTAATAAAAAACTGATACCAACATGCGAACTAGCCGGAAAATAAACTAAGCGTCCTCTTAAGGACGGAGTAACAAAGGTTTCATATTGTCCTATATATGCCTGATCGTTTTTTAAACCTGCTAAACGTAAGGTGTCAGTTCCTCCACGGCTTTTATATTCTGTAAAACTGGTTTTGTTAAGTGAATATCCAAGCTTGGAATTATTAAAAAAAACCTTACCCCCGAGGGTTAAAAACAGCCTGCCCAGTTGACTGCTTTCCCACAACCTGGTATGGCTCAACATTACCTCTAAGGGATAGGGATGCTTTTCCCGGAAAGTACCGGTAAGGGATGGTGCAATAAAATAGTTAGGAAATACCAATGGAAGGTTGGCAGTAAGACTTGTCCAACCGGTGGTGATGACACTGAAATTACTGGTTGCTGTAAGTGTTGCAGCCTGCAGGGTTGCAAATTTCTCTGCGAATTCTTTTTTTAAATTTTCATAAAAATGCTTGGACATGACTGCAGTAGCGGCCTGGATGTTTTGCCCCGGAACATCCGCGGTATCAATTGTATGAATGGATGTTTTAAATTCGGTTTCTTTTTTATTTATTTCAATTTCCAGCGAATGTATGATTGCTGCCCGTAAGGCATCCATTGCCTGTTGTTGGTTTTTATTGTTTTGTATGGGCGTACAACCTGTAAAACGCGTTTTTACCTTGCTTAACCATTTATAGTTCACAGTAACCCCCAACTCATTTTCAAATTTTTTGTCTAAAAATTTTGCTGCCAGGCTGTTGGCAACATTAGCGTAGATACCAATACTCAATAATTTATTTACAGGTTCATCAATGCCCGTTGTTTTTTGAAAATTGTGGTTAATCATAAGTTTCCCTTCTGTGGTATTCAGGGTTACATAATTGGTGTAAAAACTAAGATCGCCGCTTTCGGAAAGGTAGCCTGTTTTGTCTGCAAGGAAAACATTCATGGCCCTGTTTGATATAAGGGCGGTGCTGCCGGTACTGCAAGGTTTATTGATGATTTTTTTATTGATGGATTTTAATTCAGCAATGATTTTTTCAGCAGTTTGTGATTGTAAAGGCGAGGTGATGGAATAAAAAATTACGATCAGTAATAAACAACGCATATAATTTGGGTTGACTACTATATTTTAAAAATTAAATCACCTTATCCAAACCCCATTGCTGTAAAAGTGGATTGGTAAAGACTTTCATACTGCCGGCGTCAAGCAGTTTGTTCCGCGCAGCTATCCATGCATCTGCATCCTGCCCGTACATCCTACTGAGCCTTTCAACATTCAGTTCGCTCATTTTACCCCAATGAAATGTAAAGGGTATTTGTTCTTCTTCCAACCTCAACCACACTTCTGTATAAAAATTAAGGGTTGTATCAGAAGGGGCGCCATCCAGTTCAACAATACAGGTAAAATCAAAACGCGTGAATGCAATTGTAGCTTTGGATTTTTTCATAAACCGGAAAGCAAAAAGACCGGGAAAGGGGCCGCTGGTTTTGTTGATTTCAAACAGTAACGCAATAACCCGGTTTACCAGGTTAAGCGGAATACCGATCGCTGCACTGTACAATTTTCCGTGGAGTGAAGTATTGCTGAAGATTTCGCCCAATGTGCCAAATTGCTGATCGTAGGGTTTTAATGCACCTGCAAGCAATTTATTTACAAGGGTTGGAACAAGTGCCGGGATAAGATTTGTAAGCTTTCCAATAAAGCACGGTGCGTCATCACCCGGACCTATGCCAGCATCATTGCGAACCGGCCGCTTATAATCTTCGCGGTAAGGCCTTTTATAAAATATTCGTACATAGGCCCCATTTTCAAGATCGTAGGGGTTTATAATTACTTCAAAATGAAAAGGGCGCTCATTGCCGCAGGGCAGATCGTTTGCAGCGCTGAAATCAAGTGTTTCCATTATCCTTTTAAGCTTGTCATCATATGGCATTCGCTTCATATAGGTTTCAAGCAAGAAAAGATCTTCGGTTTCTATCATTACACCATGAATGATACCAAAGCTTCCGAAACTTACCAATGCCGCATTGAACAGTTCATCGTCCTGTACGAGTTCTGTTTGCAGTTTTTCAATAAGCGAAGCCGACACTACAGGAGCTGATTTTCTTTCCAGCCAGATGTGTCGGTCGGGCCCCGTAATGATGTGCAGGCCTACAACATAATCCTGTACCGCGCCCACATCAAATGAAGAACCATGAGCTCCGGCCGACATAGCGCCAACAATCGTTTGCCCGTTACTGGCACCGGATGTTTTTAAAGAAAGTTTTTTTGAGCGGAGTTCTTCACTGATCTCCCATACGGCCGTGCCGCACTGGGCAAATAAAAGTTTTTTTATATCACCGGTATAGCTGGCAACAACGTTTTGTTCCGAAACAGGTAAAGATGTATTCAACTGTTTGGTATCCATCATAATCCCATCTTTTGCAGTGGCAATCTTGCTCCACGACCAGCCGGCGCCCAGCGACCGGTATGGGGTATTGGATTGTATCGCCTGCCGCAACTGGTTTTGAAAGCCCCTGGTGCAATCATTATAGCTTTCTATGGCATCAAGTTCCGGTTCGTTACCTGCTATGAATAAATCCCTGATTTTTTCATTGAAAATTTCATGCTTGTTTTCCCATTCCTTCCTGCCTGTTGAAATTATTTTCATGACATAAATTTATTTTATAAGGTACCGGTTTTTCTGCAGGGCTTACTGCATTTCCACTGAACTTTCACGGGGCTCCAGATGCCAAGTGTAGCTACCGTAATTAATGCATACCCAAAATTTGTTTTCATGGTAACTTCGGCCATTCCCAATACCCCCAAAGAATCACAAACCGGCGTATGGATTTCTTTTGGCTTTTTTGCAAGGCCCCAGAAAAATGAGTGTGCAGTAATTGCTTTTGAAGCTTCCGTTCCCGGCTGGGCATGTGTGGCAACGCGGTAGGTGTAACAATTGCTAAAAACCAATGTTACAGATACCAAACATAGCGGCACTATTTTTTTAAAGCTGGGGTATTGTTTTGGCATGATAAAATGGTTTTTAGATTTTTAATAAAATAATTTTTTTGACTTCAGGAATAAGTCCCCTGGTATGGTTATTTAAATTCAACTTAACCGCAGGAGCATAAATATTTTTTAGGCTCTCCAAAAATTGAGATAATTTCTTAATTATCCAACTGTTTCCAATATTATTTTGTGATGGTAAATGTTTTGTATCAACAGTCGTGCTTATTACTGGTTTGCAAACAACTTCATCCTGTCTGGGTTTGTAAACGGAGCTTATGTAAAACTTATTGATCATCATCCAGCAAATCCGGTCTTCTTTCTTGTGTTCTTTGTAAACTTTGATCCATTCTCCATTGCGCAATTTTTGCATGGTTACCGCTCATTAAAATTTCCGGTACTTTCCATCCCCTGAATGTTTCCGGCCTGGTATAAACGGGAGGAGCCAGCAAATTATCCTGGAAGGAATCGGTTAAGGCCGAGGTTTCATCATTTAATACACCGGGTATCAGTCGGCCGATAGCATCCACCAATACGGCCGCTGCCAGTTCGCCACCGCTTAACACATAATCTCCGATAGAAATTTCTTTGGTAATAAAATGATCCCTGACCCGTTGATCAATGCCTTTGTAATGTCCGCAAATAAGCAATAGTTTATCCTTTAACGAAAAATGGTTGGCCATTTTTTGATTAAAATTTTCACCATCCGGGGTTAAAAAAATAACCTCGTCATATTGGGTATTTTTTTGCAGCGACTCAATCGCATTCACAAGTGGTTCTATCATCATCACCATACCGGCGCCACCGCCAAACTGGTAATCATCTACCTGGGCCCTTGCATACGTGGTATGGTCTCTCAGGTTAATTACATTTACTTCGAGCAATCCCTTATCTCTGGCCCTCTTCATGATGGAATGGGCAAAAGGGCTTTGTAACAGATCGGGAACAACAGATATGATATCAATTTTCATCGCAGCGCCCAATTAAAGGGAAGTAGTTTAAAAGTTACCATTTAAAAAATTTGGCTGAAGTCAAGTTTGTCCCCTCAATCGAAGATTACAAACCTGATCCATTCACGAACGCCGGAATGCCTTTTAGGAGCCGGGGGTCATAAACCCATCCAGGTCCCGCTTGTCTTTTTTTGTAGGCCTGCCTACTTTACTCATTCGCTTGCCGGTATGGAAAACCGCGGCCTGGAATTGAATGCGGTCTAATTCTTCAGGCGGTGTAATATCTGCGTAATATTTAATCGCTTCGCTATATTGTACCCGATGATCCAATAGCCCCGTTACTTTAATTACCCATCGTTTGTTCTCCGTCTTCACCTCGTATTCATCACCCGCATTCACTGTTTTTGCGGCCTTTACATTAATCGCGTTAAGTTTTACTTTGTTATTGTCACAGGCATCAGCCGCCTGGCTCCTTGTTTTAAAAAGCCGGATGGCCCATAAGTATTTATCAATGCGTATTTTTTCTGTTTCCATCCGGTAAAATTAAATGCTTTTCTTTTTATTGCGTCAATTCCAAAAGGTATTCCCGGTGCCCATCAAAAAAGTCGCATTCAAAAAGCCCGGATTTTATTTATTTATCCTTTCATGTTCTTTCTTATAAACTATAAAAAAACAGGTAATTTATAAGTTACCTGTTTTTTATGATTTTAAAAACCGCTATTAAAAAATATACCTTAATCCAAACTGCATTTGCCAGCGGGAAATCAGGTCAGGACTGGTGGTGAATGTATTTTTTTGTGATGGGTCAAAGGTGAATACCGGGGTGCCGGTGGTACCCACAGCCACCGACAATGGCTGGTAAAAGCCTGCAGTTGTGGCGTATTTACGAACACCCCATTTACTGCTGATCATGTTGCCAAAATTCTGGATATCGATGCTAAACTGCACCGTGCTTTTTTTGCCACCGGCAGTAAAATTAAAATCCTGCAAGATCCTTACATCTAACTGGCCAAACCAGGGAGTTTCACCGGCATATTTTTCAGTAAATTTTCCGCGTCTGCTGGTTAGATAATCATCCTGGGCGATAAAACTTTTCAAGGCTGCCTGCTGTGCCGCCGCCGGTTGAATAACTCCGTTTACATCCCTATAAGACGAGTTAAACTGCATCGTGCTTATCTCCGCATCAGTGGGCACATACAACAGGTCGTTACTGCCTGTGCCATCATTATTGATATCTCCCCCATACACATAAGCAAAACGGTCACCACTTACCCAATTGGAAAAGAAAGAGATGGTGGTGCCATATGCATTGGCTTTACCATAATCAAATCTTTTAATTCCTGCCAGTACAAAACGATGCGTATTGCCATACAGTGAAGTTGAATTTTCTGCTTTGTTCGCATTATTTAAAATAGGGTTCCGGTCAAATGCATCACTGGAGATTTCTGCCGAAATAGAACTGGCATCTTTAGACACTAAATAATTATAAGATGTCTGCAGGTACAATCCTTTTTTAAAACTTTGCTGCGCCTGCAAACTAACATTAAACTGGTATCCTTTGTCAGTATTGGTAAATACATACGTTTGATTGGCAAATGCCCCGTCGGTTCCTTTATCCGCTGGTCTATAAATTTTTCTGTTATCCCCTGTACCCGAACTAAGGGTTCCGGTGGGTGTGCCTAAATTATAATTCCGAACCATCATGGCTTTTTGATCTTTTGAATAAGCAATATCTGCTGAGAACACGGTACCGTAAGGTATTTTAAAATCCAGTCCCAAATTGCTTCTCCATATTTGCGGCCACCTGAAATTACTTGCAGTGGCATTATAAAAACCTGTGAAAGGGTTAGCCTGCTGATTGCCGATCCATACAAAGGGGAAACGGCCGGTAAATAAACCCGAGCCTCCTCTCAACTGAATTGTTTTATCTCCTGTAACATCCCAGTTAAAACCTATCCTGGGCGAAAACAAAGGCTTTTGAGTAGGAAATTTTGTATTGTCTAATTGCTTCCCCTGGCCATTGGAAATCCTGTTTCCATTTTCGTCAAACAATACCTGGTTGTCGTTATTGGCAACTGTTGGCGATCCTTCTGTATAATTACCTTTAAAAGTGCCATCCAGGTTGGTGTTGGGTGTTTTGTAACTGGCATTGCCATAGCTTGGTGCGTCTATCCTTAAACCATAAGTTACCCTGAAATTTTTACCCGCCTTCCATTCATCCTGGACATAAGCCGAAAGTTGCGCCACCGTTAAATAATAAAATGTCCATACACCTGCTGCAGCACGGTTTTTTGCATACGATTGTGCTGCTGATATCGGTTCTAATCCGCTGAAATCAGGTTTTAATAAAAAAGGCTGGTCGGTTCTTACTTTTGTCAGAAAGTCGCTGATATCATTAAAATTACTGAAGATACCATTTCCATAACCCTGCAGGTTAAACGAGTTGGCAAACTTAAATGACTCGTAAGACGCTCCAACCGTGAGTGTATGTTTGGGTAAAATAATATTGAAATTATTGGTGGCCTGGAATGCATCCTGGTTTAAAATGTTGTTGATGGAAAATGGTTCCTGCCCGGCAACGATATACGTTACATTGTTTTTAAATAAATTAACTACAGGGAAAGGGGCTGAAAACGGATCCCTGCTATCCCTGAACCTTGTATATACCAGTCTTAATTTATTGGCATATTTACTACCGAAAGATGATTTTAATTCGGTGCCGAATGATTGTAGTTTGTTGTTAATGCGGTATCCGGAATTACGAAATTGAAGGGTGGTAAAATCAGGCCCCCTGCGACTGATGGCGCTCGGGTGCGCAGGCTTTTCTTTGGAAGCATCCAGGCCATTATAGGTAAAGGACAAGCTGTTGTTATTGTTGATCACCCAATCTAATTTTGCCAGCCATTTGTAACTTTTCTGTTTATAATTAAATCCCTGGTAGTCGCCGGTTTCATAATTATAATTTCTTTTCAGAATGGCACGCACTGAATCAAGATCTGCCTGCAATACCCTGGAAGTATTGCCCTTGCCCGCGTTACTGCTATTTTGCGCTACATAGCTGGTGGGGGCATCGCTCCTTTGTTCGGTTTCAAAGCTTACAAAATAATATATTTTGTTTTTTTTGATCGCACCGCCCAATGCAAGCCCCACCTGGTAATGGTCCAGTTTGGGAACTACTACTTTGTTGCCATCTACTTTTTTGCCGGTAAGCCCCTCGTTCCTGTAAAAACCGTAAGCTGTTCCTGCAAAAACATTGCTGCCACTTTTGGTAACCGTGTTCACGCCCGCCCCTGTAAATCCTGCCTGGGTAACATCATAAGGCGCTATATTTACCTGTATCTGGTCAATGGCATCTAATGATACGGGTTGTGAGCCCGATTGTCCCCCAGGTGTTGGCGCATCCAAACCAAAGGGATTATTAAATACCGCTCCATCTAAAGAGTAATTATTATATTGGCCGTTTCTGCCTGCAAATGAAGTTCCGTTGATAGTAGCCGATGCCGATGGAGTTAACCGGGTATAATCGTCCGCCGACCTGGAAATAGTTGGCAGTTGCCGGATCTGGCGCGAACTGATATTGGTGGATGCACCGGTACGCTGGTTGTCAAATATTTTGGATTTGGCGCTAACCAATACACCTTCTAAACTAACTGAAGTGGTTTCCATTTTAAAATCCACTGACGTATTCTGTCCCAATTCGAGCGAGATCTCACCCTCTGTCTTCTCCTGGTAACCGGTGTACGTCACCGTTACTTTGTAAGGCCCGCCCACCCTAAGGTTGGGCACCAGGAAGGTACCATCTGACTGTGTAGTCGTTAACTTGTTGATTCCTGCATTAGGAAACGAAATCTTTACAGTGGCTGCGGACAGGGCTTTCCCGTCTGTGCCGGTTACCGTGCCGCTGATGGTTGCTGTTGTTACCTGCGCTTCAGCTTGTAAGCATAAAATAGTTGAAATCAAAGCAATAATTGCTTTAGGTAGTTTTGGTAATCTCATATATTTATTAGTTTGGATATAAAAATAATAACAAAACCTTAATAGTGAATATTATATTTCGGAATTGTTAAGAAATTGTGGTTTTTTTAAAGCTGTAATCCTAAAACAAACTGA
The DNA here is from genome assembly GCA_014379625.1 of Ferruginibacter sp. GTDB lineage: Bacteria > Bacteroidota > Bacteroidia > Chitinophagales > Chitinophagaceae > Ferruginibacter. The sequence continues at coordinate 56,765 of JACMLJ010000072.1, forward strand.
TATATTTTTAATTTAACTATTTAGATATCGGTCATAAAAAAAACCGAAGGTATAAGCCTGCGGTATTTTAAATATACTGTAAAAAATTACCTGCTCATCTCTGTAAAATACTGGTGAAAATATGGAATGGTTGCTATGCCCTTATAAAAATTATCTACATTAAATTTTTCATTCGGGCTGTGCAGGTTATCACTATCCAGGCCAAAACCCATAAATACAATTTTAACGCCGAGTTCTTTTTCAAACAATGCACAGATAGGAATGCTTCCACCGCCACGTACCGGGATAGGCGCTTTTCCAAAAGTGGCTTCTATCGCTTTTGCCGCGGCCTGGTATGCCTTACTGTCAATTGGGGTCATGTAAGGCTCGCCCCCATGATGTTCAAAGGCATCGACTGTAACACCCGGGGGAGCAATTTTTTTAAAATGTTCGAGCAATAAGGCGGTCATTTTTTCCGATGACTGGTTGGGTACCAGGCGGGCAGATATTTTCGCCATAGCCTTAGCGGGTAAAACCGTTTTTGCGCCTTCACCCTGGTAACCACCCCATATTCCGTTCAATTCCAAAGTAGGACGTATGCCTGTTCTTTCATTGGTAGTAAATCCTTTTTCGCCCCACAATTCTTTCACACCCAGGTCTTCTTTATAATCCTTTTCATCATAGGGCGCTGCAGCCATTAATTTTCTTTCTTCATCCGTTGCAACCAACACATCATCATAAAAACCAGGAATGGTGATATGGTTATTTTCGTCATGGCAGGATGCAATCATTTTGGCAAGCATCGTTATGGGGTTTGCTACCGCTCCGCCATATACGCCGCTGTGTAGGTCGCGGTTAGGGCCGGTTACCGTCACTTCAATATAACTTAGTCCGCGCACACCAATATCAATACTCGGCGTATCCAGGCTAATCATGGCGGTATCACTGATCAGCACTACATCCGCTTTCAGTAAATCTTTATGGGATGCAACAAATTTGCCCAGGTTTGGAGAACCCACTTCTTCTTCTCCTTCAATACAAAACTTAATATTATTGGTAAGTGTATCAGTCTGTATCATCGTTTCCAAAGCCTTCACGTGCATGTAAAACTGGCCTTTATCATCGCAACTTCCACGGGCAAAAATTTTCCCGTCAATAATTACCGGTTCAAAGGGCCCGCTGTTCCAAAGCTCAAGTGGTTCAGCAGGTTGCACATCGTAATGCCCATACACCAATACGGTGGGTTTTGAAGGATCGATTATTTTCTCTCCAACTACAATCGGGTGTCCTTCGGTAGGGTAGATGTCCACTTTATCTGCACCCGCTTCCAATAAACGTTGTTGCACACTTGCGGCACAGGTTACCATATCTGCCTTGTTTTCTTTTTTTGCGCTAACACTGGGTATGCGCAACAACTCCAGTAGTTCGCTTAAAAAACGATCCTGGTTTTTTTCCTGGTAATCTTTCCAAACTTGCATCCTGCTAATTATTTTTAATATGAAAAAGAGATGAAATAGGAAAACGAAATTAGGTCTTTTTCGTCGTCATTCTTTTGCTGTTTTAATAACATAAGTTTACGAAAAATAAAGTAAAATCCGGGGGCTGTTTTATAAATAGCTCACTAACTTTGTTCCAGATTGTCAGCCAATTTTTCAGCCTTTGGTTTAGTTGTATGTAATCAATACTTCCGGGTCAAAGGCTGAGTCTATTTACAGCGGTTGTTCACGCAGATCATTAATCAGTTTTTATTTTTTGGTACAATATCAATGATCCGGATGTTATGATATACATGACGGCCGCTAAAATGATGATCCATTTTGTAATAGAAAAAATAAAGGTTAATAACGAACAACCATCGGATATATGGCCCTGTAAAGTAATCAGCATCCCCACATTTTCAAACACATCCAACAACCCTGCCGCCAGGGTTAGCTTCGCCGTCAACCGGCCGGTAATCCATAAAAAACCACTGAATGATACCGCAATTAATTTACAGGTATGGTATAAAAAAAGCGAATAGAAGAAAAGAAAAATAAAATCAAAAAAAGTATTGTTTTTTGCGGCGGGTATCTTGTCAACAGGGCCATTCTTCCACGCATTAATAACGGTAAAGGCTTTTTCGGAGCTGTAGGCAAATTCAAGATCAATGATACCTATTGCAGTGGCAGGCGTTTTAAGTGTCGCACCGGTTTTTGCCATTACCGCCATCATTACCAATGTGCCTGCAAACAAAAAAAGCAGGCGGTACCTGTTATTAATGCGGTGTTTGCACAAGTCAGATGCTGTTAAATCTTTCGGCTACATAGTTCCAGTTCAGGACCTTCCAGAAGTTTTCAATATAGTCAGGCCTCCGGTTTTGATATTTTAAATAATAGGCATGTTCCCACACATCTATTCCAAATAAGGGGAAGCCTTTTAGTTCCGCGATATCCATTAAAGGATTATCCTGGTTGGGGGTAGAGCCTGCTACTAATTTTTTATCTTTTGTAAAAACCAGCCAGGCCCATCCGCTTCCAAACCTTGTTTTGGCTGCTTCGGTCAGTTGTTTTTTCATTTCATCCAATGACCCAAAGTCTTTTTCTATAGCGGTTAATAATTTTCCGGTAGGTTTGGCGTTGGCGTTAGCACCCATAGATTTCCAAAATAACTCATGGTTGTAATGGCCCCCGCCATTATTGCGCATTTTGACGGAGTATTTTGAAATTTTATGCAGCACGTCTTCAAGCGGTTTTGTCATGTCCACTTTTTCAGCCACTGCAGCTTCCTTTAAGTTTTTACTGTAAGCGGAAGCATGCTTATTATAATGAATATCCATGGTTTGGGCATCGATGGATGGTTCAAGTGCGTTATATGGATATGGGAGCGGTTGCTGATCAAAACCTGTTTTAAGGTTGTTAGAAAAAGGGAATTTGGTATTGCTCCCGGCAGCCATTAATGAGTTGAGCGATGGCAAAGCTATTAATGTTGCCACGCCGGCTTTAGCCGACTTTTCTATGAAATTTCTCCTGCTGGTTTGTTTCATGGTGTAAATTTTATAATATAAATTTAGCTAAACTTTTTTGTTCGGTTAAACATATTAGCCACAGGTTTAAAAAAAGGGCGGATAGTTTTAAAAAAGCGGTAATAAAATTCTTTATTGAACAATTGAGAATCATGCATCGCCTTGTAAGTCAGCAACGCGCCCAATGGAGCCAATACCAATATAGACAACCACATTCCTACAAAAGGAGTGGTAATATCGTCTTTCACGAATTTTTCGCCAAACATATTGAGTAAATGAAATAACAGGAAAAATATTATGGCTACAACCAGGGGCATTCCTAACCCACCTTTCCGGATGATGGAACCCAGCGGGGCGCCAATAAAAAACAATACTAAGCAGGCTAAAGAAAGGGAGAATTTCCGGTGCCACTCTATCAGGTTATTGCGTAAATCTTTTTGCTTATTGTCCCATTCTGACCCGGAAAACTGGTAGGCATTTTTCATTGTGTTGGCGATGCTCACCGAATTTTCAAACACTATAAATTTGGCCGAATCCGGTACCAGCTCTGCGAAACTTTTAATTTTCTTTTGTATTGGTAACGCTTTTTTCCATACACTATCCGGCGGGTTGTGATAATGGAGTTGATTGCTCACTTCTATACGCAACCTTTTACCAGAACTGTCTGCTGCCTTACTTAGTGAATCAATTGATGTATTCAGTTGCCGTACACTCAGCATCTTGTAATCATTTTTAAAAATACTGTCCGGTGTATTCATCATCTGCAACGAACTAAGGTCAAATAATTTTTTATATTCCTTAAATCCCAATCGTATAAATTCAGTACTGGTATCCATCGAATTACCACGTTCCTGGTACCTGAAGCCATTGTACAGGGTAAACTCCAGGAATTTTTTATCACCCGAAAAACCCATCGTTCCTTTTTCGGCGATGATACTGTTGTCCTGCAACATGGGTTGCTGTTCATAGATCAGCACATTGTGTATGGTTTTTCCATCGCTGTCTTTTTTTCCAACTTTAATGGCATATCCCGGGATATGATTGTAAAATGTACCCTGTTTAAGATCAAGCGCAGGTTTTTTATAAGTGATGTCGTAATAAAGCGTTTTAAATTTCAGGTTGGCGTAAGGGATAACATAATTGGCGAAAAGAAAGGTAATGCCGCAAAGTAAAATAGACACCAGCATCAGGGGACGCATAAAACGCAATAAAGAAATACCAGCGGATTTGATAGCCACCAGTTCAAAACTTTCGCCCAGGTTACCAAATGTCATAATGGAAGATATAAGGATGGCGATGGGCATGGCCAGTGTAAGTAAAGAAGCGCTTGCATACCATAAAAATTTCCCGATCGTTAAAAGATCGAGATCCTTACCGACCAGGTCGTCAATGTATTTCCAAAGGCTCTGCATCATCAAAACAAAAAATGCAATAAAGAATGTTGCGATAAACGGCCCTATAAATGATCTGAGAACAAGTTTGTCTAATTTTTTTATCATATACCCGGTCCCGCCTGTGACGGGAACTATTAAAAAGTTATATTGTTTTTATAGTACAACTAAACAACTGCGCAAAGCTATGAACAATTTATCCCATGTTTGATCTTCCCTGAATATCTGCTTTCATATTTTTGTTATTTTTTATTTAACGGGAAGTGGCACCGGGCGGAGCCGGACTATGATCCCTGCAATGCTGAAAATAGTTGCTGCAAAATATTGCCGCCGCCATTTGAAAAAAATCAGTCATCAAAAAATACGCATCAGGCATTAACATTGTAACTTGTAAATTGTATGATGGGAAAAACAAAAATAGCCCTTTCTGCCAGTGAACAGGAACTGGTTTGTAATAAAGAATGGATTTTAACGAAACTTATTATTATAGAAAAAGTGTACCGGCTTTTTGGAATGCTGGCGCTTTCAATGGAGCAATACATTGAGCAAAACAAAGCAATATTACCGGTACAGGCCGGGCAAATCAATCCTAAAATATCACGTGGTGAAAATTACAGGGGCCTCCCTTATGTGATGATGGATTACCCGCGGCATTTTACAAAAGAATCCACATTGGCAATCCGTACCTTATTTTGGTGGGGAAATTTTTTCAGTATCCATCTTCAGTTATCCGGAGCTTGTAAAGAAAAGGCGATGGCCACATTGAAGGCAAACTTTGTGTGCTTACAACAAAAAGGCTACTCCTTATGTGTACACGCCGGGCCCTGGGAGCATCATTTTGAACCAGATAACTATTTGCCTCTGGAGAATTACACTGCAAGGGATTTTGCAACCATACTTCACCGTGAGCCTTTCATTAAAATCGCAAAACGGATATCACTGCAGCAATGGGATGCCGCACCGGGATTTTTAGAACAACATTTTTATGAGCTGGTAACTTTATTGCAAACTAATTTCCCAAACGATGAAAGAGGTCCTTCACCTGGTATTCCCATAGCCGGCTTTGATCTTTGATATCTTTCTTTTCAGCAAAATCCTTAATCACCAAAATTGTCTGGTTGGTTACTTCAGATTTTTCAATACTGAACTCAAAATATTCTTCTTTAGGGGCGTGCAACCAATGATAGCGGATATATTTGTCCTCTTCACCTTCCAGTAACTCCGCCTGCTCGTCAGAACCATTCCACGAAAAGCTAAATACTCCGTCTCTTTCATCTACCTTGTCTGCAAACCACTCCTGTAGTCCGGCAGGGGTACTCAAAAAATCATATAATATGCCTGGCGAACATCTAACCGGGTATTCTAGCGTATACAAAACTTTCTTGCTCATCCAAATAATTTAAATTCATATAGAATAGTGCAATAATAACAAAATAATCGAGGCGACAAAATATTTTTTTAGCCAAACCTGTTAAACTTAATATGTCTATTTCTTAAACAACCCTTTTTTGCAGGGCCCCATCCTGGCAAATATTAATTATTTATTTGGTAACATATTATAAATACTATAAATTACGTTTAATAATATGTTTGCCCAACTAATTCCCTGAGCTATATCTTAACCTAACATCTAACACTTAAAACTTCCGGCCATATGAGTATGCGTCAACTCAAGATCACTAAATCTATCACTAATCGTGAAAGCCAGAGTTTAGAAAAATACCTTCAGGAAATCGGAAAAGTAGAATTAATTACCCCAGAAGAAGAAGTTAAACTGGCAATACTTATTAAGCAGGGCGATCAGTTTGCTTTGGATAAATTAACGAAAGCCAATCTCCGTTTTGTGGTGTCCGTAGCAAAGCAATACCAGAACCAGGGGCTTACCTTACCCGACTTAATTAATGAAGGCAATGTGGGACTGATAAAAGCTGCGCAGCGATTTGATGAAACCCGTGGCTTTAAATTTATTTCATACGCGGTATGGTGGATACGGCAAAGTATTTTACAGGCTTTGGCAGAGCAATCAAGGATTGTACGGTTGCCTTTAAACAAGGTAGGGCTTACTAATCGTATCAGTAAGGCCTATTCGCAATTGGAACAGGAATACGAACGGGAGCCTACGTCTGAAGAGATCGCTTATTTATTGGATCTCGAAACAGAGGAAGTGGCTGCTACTATTGGTGCGGCCGCAAGGCATATCAGCATGGACCAGCCATTTGCGGATGGTGAAGAAGGGTCGCTTATGGATGTATTGGAGAACCCCAATGCAGAAAGTACCGACATGCATATTACTTTTAAAGTATCCTTATCTACGGAAATCGACCGTTCCTTGAGTACATTAACCGAAAGGCAAAAAGATGTTATCCGGTTTTTCTTCGGTATCGGGGTAGATCATCCGCTGAGCCTCGAAGATATTGGGGAAAGATATAGCCTTACCCGGGAAAGGGTGCGGCAAATAAAAGACAAGGCGATTACTAAATTGCGGTCTACCTCCCGCTGTAAGTTATTACGACCTTACCTCGGAGCTTAAAGATTGCATACATTTGCAGTAAAATTATAGTGAACTATCATGGTTCACTTTTTTTATGGGATAATCTACAGCATGATCTGAAAATGTATATTCAAATAAAATCGGGAATAGCCACGCAGAGCATGTAGCTGGAAATTGCGCTCATAAATTATCATTCATAACTTATTATTCATAACTCATGTTTACGTCTCTTAGTGAAAAATTAGAAAGCGCCTTTAAAAATATTAAAGGCGAAGGAAGAATATCTGAACTCAACATTGCCAACACGGTAAAAGATATTCGCCGGGCATTGGTAGATGCGGATGTTAACTACAAAATTGCCAAAGAATTTACTGACACTATCAAAGAAAAAGCGCTTGGCGAAAAAGTGTTGACAGCAGTTAGTCCTGGCCAGTTGATGGTGAAGATCGTAAAGGACCAGTTAACCGAACTGATGGGCGGAAGTGAAAGCGAATTTAATACCAGCGGCAATCCGGCTATTATTTTGATTGCAGGGTTGCAGGGTAGTGGTAAAACTACTTTTAGCGCCAAATTGGCCAACTATCTGAAAACAAAAAAAGGGAAATCACCCTTGCTTGTTGCAGCCGATATTTACCGCCCCGCAGCGATCGATCAACTGGAGGTATTGGGCGGACAAATAGGAGTGGACGTGTTTAGCGAAAGAGACAATAAAGATGCCGTAAGCATTGTACAAAATGCTATCAGGGAAGCGAAGTCAAAAAATAAAAATGTCATCATTATTGATACTGCCGGGCGGTTAGCCGTAGACGAAGTGATGATGACCGAAGTCGCCAATATTAAAACGGCGGTAAATCCCCAGGAAATTTTATTTGTAGTAGACAGTATGACCGGCCAGGATGCAGTGAATACTGCCGCCGCATTTAATGAGCGGCTCGACTTTAGCGGTGTGGTACTAACCAAATTAGATGGTGATACCCGGGGCGGCGCTGCATTGTCCATTAAATACACCGTAAAAAAACCGATTAAGTTTGCGAGCAGTGGTGAAAAGATGGATACCCTGGACGTATTTTACCCCGAAAGAATGGCACAACGTATACTCGGCATGGGTGATATCGTAAGCCTGGTAGAAAAAGCGCAGGAACAGTTTGATGCGGTAGAAGCCGCTAAACTGGAAAAAAAGATCCGTAAAAATCAATTTGATTTTGAAGATTTTAAAACACAGTTGCAGCAGATCAAAAAAATGGGCAACCTCAAAGACCTGATGGGGATGATACCCGGCGTAGGTAAACAAATTAAGGATGTTGATATCAATGATGATGCTTTTAAAGGCATTGAAGCGATGATCAACTCCATGACTTTGCAGGAACGCCGCAACCCGGATATCATCAACCCTAACCGTAAATTACGCATCGCCGGTGGCAGCGGAAAAGATATTGCTGAATTAAACCAGTTTTTAAAACAATTTGAGCAAATGAAAGGAATGATGAAGATGATGAACAAAATGCCCATGGGTAAGGTGCCAGGAATGGGTAAACGATAAATAATCTGTTTGTTGATTACCACCCACTGCTTAAAGAAAATAGATATTATCGTCAGAACAGGCAATTTTTTAGTCATAACAGTTGAAATTGCGCCTAATTCAGCGCCAAATAATGAGTTTTTAAACTTCTCACTAAGCAATTGGGCCGAAAATGTTGAAGAAAATGCAGATTTTAAAGGTTTTTATCAAACGTTTATTAATTTAAACAAATGAATTTGGTTTGTGTAGACGAGCTTAGTATCTTCGCCTTCCTTTTTTAAGGAAGATCAAAGAAACCCTATTTATTAACAACCCAAAAAAATTTCTATTTTTTATGGCTGTAAAGATGAGACTGCAACGACACGGGTCTAAAAAAAGACCCTTCTACTTCATCGTAGTAGCAGATGCCCGTAGCCCACGTGATGGCAAATTTATTCAGAAACTTGGTACGTACAATCCTTTGACTGTTCCTGCAACTGTGCAGATTGACAGGCAAAAGGCATTGGACTGGTTACACAAAGGTGCTCAGCCAACTGACACCGTACGCCGTATCCTTTCCTTTAAAGGTGTATTATTCCTGAAGCATTTGTTGAGAGGTGTAAGCTTAGGCTTGTTTGATGAAGCTGTTGCAATGCAAAAGTTTACTACATGGAGTGCTGAGCACGATGCGCATGTTGCAAAACGCCAGGGAGCCCATAAAAAGGCTCGTTCGGATAGCCGTAACCAACCGGTGGTTCGTAAAGTGGCTGAAGCACCTGCAGCAGTAGCTGTCGAAGCTAAAGCTCCTGTAGAAGCGCAAACTGAAGAAACTAAAACAGAAGAATAAACACCTCTGTTCCGTTAATTCTTTAAGCAATTTCGATTATTCGGAATTGCTTTTTTTATGTCCGGGCAAAGAAGAGCAATGGTCATCATCGTTGTGTCACTCCCGTGTACTGCATACCAATGAGCAGCTTTCATTACGTTTTATTGTAAAGAATTGTAGCTGTTCTTCAATTAGCACATTAGCACATCAGCAAATTAGCAAATTAACACATTAGCACTACCTTGCAGCCAATGAGTCAATATTTTAAAATAGGAAAGCTAGCTGCCAGCTTTGGCCTGAAAGGTGAGCTGGTATTGCAACACAGCCTCGGCGCAAAAACTAGTTTAAGGGGCCTTGAAACGATCTTCCTTGAGGAAAGGAAGGATAATTTTATGCCATATTTTATTGCCACCACTACTATAAAAAACGATTCGGAGGTCTACATAAAATTGGAAGGCATCGATTCAAAAGAGACGGCCCGCAAACTAACCCCCAAAGAAGTGTGGATCGCCGAAGAGGATTTTAAAAAATTTGCTGCAAAAGCGGCACCTATTTCCATGCTGGGATTTCATTTGATCAATGAAGACGAAGACCTGGGGGAAATTATTGAAGTAATAGAACAACCCCATCAGATTTTATGCGCCATCCTATTAGATGGTAAAGAAGCCCTAATCCCCATACACGGCGAATCGCTGGATAAAATTGATCAAAAAAGCCGTAAAGTATTTGTGACTTTGCCCGATGGCTTATTGGATATTTATAGATGATCATATTTTTGTAAATTAGTAAAGTGAACAAAAACCCCCAACGCATCATCGCCCACTTCGACCTCGATTCATTTTTTGTATCGGTAGAGGTGTTGAATGATCCTACCTTAAAAGGCAAGCCGGTTTTTGTAGGCGGCAGCGAAAGGGGAGTGGTAGCGGCCTGTAGCTACGAGGCAAGGAAATTTGGTATTCATTCCGGCATGCCTTCCAAACAAGCTTTATTGCTTTGTCCCCACGCCATTGTAGTAAAAGGCACCCGCGGCGAGTACAGCCGCTATTCCCGCTGGGTTACACAGATCATTGCATCAAAAGCCCCCTTGTTTGAAAAAGCCTCCATAGATGAATTTTACCTTGACCTTACAGGCATGGATAAATTTTTTAACCCAATGCAATGGACAATTGATTTGCGCCAGCAAATCATTGATGAAACAAAATTGCCCATATCATTTGGAATGGGTAGCAATAAAATGATTGCCAAAATCGCCACCGGTGAAGCCAAGCCCAATGGTTACCTGCAAGTGCCGCCAGGAAAAGAAAGGGAATTCCTGGCACCAATGGCAGTGAATAAAATACCCGGTGTGGGCGATCACACGTACGAAGTATTAAAGGCAATGGGTATCTGGACCATCAATGATATTAACAGCAGATCCAAAGAAGAACTGGAAGAAAGACTCGGTAAATGGGGGGTGGATCTATGGCACAAGAGCTTTGGCTTGCATACAGGCGAAGTATCTCAATACCATGAAGCTAAATCCATTTCTTCTGAAAACACCTTTGATGAAAATAAAACCGACATGAATTTTCTAATGGCTGAAGTGGTCCGTCTTTCTGAAAAAATTGCCTTCGAATTAAGGCAGGACGGCAAGGTGGCAGGTTGTATCGCTGTAAAAATCCGCTATCCTGATTTTGAAACCACTTCCCGGCAAACCACTGTTCCTTTTACATGCGCAGATGATGAAATTATTCCGGTTGCAAAAGACCTTTTTCACAAATTATATAAAAAGGGCAAACCTATACGCCTGCTAGGGGTTCGCCTAAGTGAGCTCACCAACGAAGCAATACAAACCAACTTGTTTGATGACTCAACAAGAAAAAATGATTTGTACAAAGCCATCGACGATGTTAAAAACAGGTTTGGCAAGTACAAGTTAAAAAGAGCCTCTTCTAATTGAAGGGGGAAGGTGGAAGGTGGAAGGTTGATGGTTGAAAGGTAATGATTGAAGGTCGAGGTTGATTCGAAATTGTAAACTGGTACGGCCGATCAAAATCATGTAAATCATTTAATCACAAAAATCCTGGGTCAGACAAAATGGTTGAGATACTGTTTAAACTACTTTCCAATTTATTATTGTACTTGCAACCTTCCCAGTCTCCCGTCTAAGTACTAACCCCTCACCCATCAATCAATTCTGCCAAAGTCTTCTTCTCTAATATTTTTAATGTAGCATCCCTGGTCTGAAGCATTGCCTTATTTAAACCACAAACAGATTCATCGCAATCTTCACATTTTTCATAAAAATTCAGGCTAACACACGGTAACAGTGCAATGGGGCCACCAACCAATCGAATGGCATGTGCAAGCGAAGTTTTTTTAGGAGATTCAATAAGATAATAACCTCCGCCTTTTCCTTTTTTACTGTCTAAAACATTTTTTTGTTTCAGTTCCAGCAATATGGTTTCCAAAAATTTGATAGGGATCTTTTTTTTCGCGGCAATTTCTGAAATAAGTACCGGTCCCTGGCCGTATTTGCCGGCAAGGTATCCCAGCGCTTTGAGGGCATATTGTGTTTTTTTGGATAGCATTCAAGAAAGTTAAACTAAAAATAAAAATAAAGACAAAATTAAGTCTATATAATCAATAGACTATTATATTTGCGGTATAAAAATTAAAATTATGAGCCTACGATTAGGGGACATCGCTCCCAACTTTACAGCACAAACCTCCATAGGGGAAATTGATTTTTACCAATATTTAGGGGATTCATGGGGCATTTTGTTTTCCCATCCTGCTGATTATACACCAGTATGTACTACTGAGTTAGGTAAAACCGCAGCGTTGAAGGATGAATTTGAAAAGCGAAAGGTAAAAGTTTTGGCTTTAAGCGTTGACCCGGTTGATAAACATCTTGGCTGGATCAGCGATATCAACGAAACCCAGAACTGCTCTGTAGATTTCCCGATTATTGCAGATGAAAACCGCAAGGTTTCTGAACTATATGATTTCATTCACCCAAATGCATCAGCTACCGCTACTGTTCGGTCACTGGTAATTATTGGCCCTGACAAAGCTGTAAAACTGATCATAACTTACCCCGCATCTACGGGAAGAAATTTTGTGGAAGTATTAAGGGTAATTGATTCTTTGCAATTAACTGCGAATTATAGTGTAGCTACTCCTGCCAACTGGAAACACGGTGAAAATGTAATTGTAGTACCTTCCGTTAGCACTGAAGATGCTATTAAGAAATTTCCTAAAGGTGTCGAAATTGTAAAGCCATATTTACGTTACACACCACAGCCTGATCTTGATTAATATTTTTTATAAAGTTTACACCTTTTGCAAAAGGTGTAAACTTTATCTTAATTGTATAAGTTCTTCTTCAGTTGTTCTATCAGCGCCCTGATATCTTTGGGCATTTCAGCCACCAGGTCAAAAGCGTCGCCTGCTGAATCGTTAAATTTCAACTGGCACGAATGCAATGCCACCCGGTTCAACATCGGCCTTTCCTCCATATCATGCTTGCTTAATTTATATTTCTTTTTGATAGACGAAAGCAAAACTGGTTTACCATCGCCATACAGCGGATCACAAACAATCGGATGCCCGATGTTTTTACAATGAACCCTTATCTGGTGAGTACGCCCCGTATGAATTTGAAATTTCACTAGGCTGTATTTACCCAATTCTTCCATTACTTCATAATCAGTTAAAGATGGTTTGCCTTTTGAATTGATCACCATCTGGCCTTTAAATACCGGATGCTCCATAATGGCCCCGTCCATACTACCGGTCTTTTCGGGCATTGATCCGTGGACCAACCCCATGTAAAATTTTTCCACTGTCCTTTCTTCAAACTGTTTGGAAAAGTATTTATGGGTAGCCTCATCTTTCGCAAAAAGGATAATGCCGCTGGTTTCCCTGTCGAGGCGGTGAATGGTAACTATGTTGCCATATTTTTCCAGCAACATATCTTTTAAGGAAGGCTCGGATTGAATGCGGTCAGGGATTGATAATACACCGGCTGGTTTATTCAGCACAATAAACTGATCGTTCTCGAAAACGGTCACAACGCTAGCCAAAATTTTATTGGAAGCACGTGCCGGCTTATTGTTGTTGTTTGGTTCAGTCGTCATTTGCTTTCCCTTGCGGTGTTTTAGTGGGTTGTACTTTTTTGTGCGAAGCATTCAGGTATTTCAATAAGCGTATTTCTTTTTCACTTAAAAAACGCCACTTACCTCTTTCCACATTTTTCTTGGTTAGCGTGGCATACATTACACGGTCCAGCCCCTTTACATCATACCCAAGGTGCTCGAAAATGCGGCGTACAATTCGATTGCGGCCGCTATGTATTTCAATGCCAATGACAGATTTATCTTTTGCATCCGCATAAGCCAGGGAATCGGCTTTTATTTCACCATCTTCCAACTGTACGCCATTTAAGATCTTATCAAAATCTGCCTTGGTAAGGGATTTGTCCAGCCTGGCCTCGTACACTTTGGTAATGTTATAACTCGGGTGAGATAATTTCTGCGTTAGTTCGCCGTCATTGGTAAGCAATAACACGCCGGACGTATTTCTATCCAGCCTTCCAACGGGGTAGATCCTTTCTGTAGTAGCCATTTTAGTCAATTGCAATACAGTTTTTCTGCCTTGCGGATCGTCGGTGGTGGTAATGTAATCTTTGGGTTTGTTGAGTAAAATATATACCAGGTTTTTGCTTACAAATAATTTTTTGCCATTGAATTGAACATCATCCCTTTCAGTTACTTTAGTTGCCGGTTCCTTCACCACTTCACCATTCACTTTCACTTTACCTTCTTTGATAATGGTAACCGCATCCCTTCTGCTGCATACGCCGCAATGCGCTACAAATTTATTTAAAGGCATTTCAGCAGTTACGGGTGAGGATGGCCTTACAATTTTTTGTACAGGTTTAGGAGGAGCGGGGGCAAATTCTTTTTTGATACCAACAATTTCCTGTACCTGCTCAAAATTGTTTTCAATCGTTCTCACTTTATCTTCTTTCCTCGAAGCACCTGGGCTCCCTCTCTTTTGAAGAGGGCGGGGGGTGAGGTCGGGTTTTGTCACTGGTTGGTTCTCTGCATTCCTTGCGGCAGCTTTCAACTGGCGTTTTTCTTCAAAACGCTTATCAATAGCAATTGCACGTGCTTTTTTTGCTTTCTTTTTTGCTTGCTTAAATTCTTCTTTGATTAAACTGTTCTTCTTTTTGGGAACAAATTTCTGGAATGGCACCTGGCTCATTGTTGTAGTGGTTTACTGTTATTGCAACAGGGGTGAGCGGCGAAGGTAAGAATAATTTAGCGTGGAAGGCTGCGACCAATGGCTACCGCACCGGCCTCGCCCATATAAAACGAACGTAGGGATTTCATTTCAACGCTACCAATTCATCTTTTTTGCCCCTTTGATGGCGATTTTATTTTTTTTGTCCGGGCTGAGAAGCATTGACAAACATCGTTGCGTCGCACTCTTGTGCCACATACCAGTTGGCAACTTTTTTACGTGATAAATTACCCATCCGCGAAAACACCGTCAACGGTTATAACAAGACGAGGTTGATATAAAATTCAGGTAAAATTTAAAGTAATTACAAAAAGAAAGCGGCAAACCAATCAGGCCGCCGCTTTTAGCGTTAGGGATTTATCGGGTTACTTTTTGCCCTCTTTATTCTTGTGGGCTTTTTTTCTTTCTTTCATTGTTTTCAACTGCTCAGGTGTCAAAAGCTGCTTCATACTTTCTTTTTGTGCCTGTTTCAATGCCATCAATTGGCTCTTCTTTTCTGTTTCGCTCAATTGGGCGTTGTCTTTAATAGCCTGGGCTTTTGTCTTGTTGGCTTCCCGATTGGCTTTTAACATACTCATTTGCTCATCCGATAGATTTAATTCAGCCTTCATTTGCTCGGGATTTTTTCCCTTATTCATCTTGTGTTTTCCTTTCCCGTTCACGTTATTTTGGGTCAACTGGGTTTTTTGTTCTGGTGTCAGCAAACTTTCCATTTGCTCTTTTTGTGATTTCAGTATGGCTGCTTTGCGGGTATTGTATTCTTTAACTGTTATTGATTCATCTTTTTTGAGTTCTGCCATTTGGTTCTTGGTATTTTCCCTGTTAGCTTTCATTTGCTCTTTTTGGGCTTTACTAAGATCAAGCTGTTTTACCATGTTTTCTTTTTCATGTTGAGCTTTGGCAGGTTTCACCTTCCTGGTTTCCTGTGCAGTTGCGGAGAAAATAAATGAGGCAACTGCCATCATTCCAATCAGTATTTTTTTCATAATCTATTTTTTTTATTTTATACAGGTAATAGACTGGGAACGGTTAGCGGGGTTTAAACGGCCTTCATAAAAAAAAGTTAAAGGAAAAGTAGGCGTAAAAAAGAAGCTTACTAAAAACTGCCAGGCATTAGTGAAAACGGAATACTGTAAATGACTCACTTTATAATCCATCAAATTAGTTGAAACAAACATTCACCCTGTAAATTTTATTTTTCATGCTTACAATTACCCCTCAATACATTATTGATACCGCTGGTAAGAAGCTGGTCGTCCTTCCCCTGGATGAGTTTAATTCACTGATGGAAGAATTGGAGGAACAGGAAGATTTACAGCTGTATGACGAACCGAAAAGGGAGGACGATGGAACAAGGATTTTATTGTCCGATTACTTAAAAAATCGTAACCCATAAAATGCCTGTTTACACTATTACCCTAACTAAAAAGGCTCAAAAGCAATTGGATAAACTTTCTGATAACATTGCTGACCCAATTTTAGAATCCATTTTGGCGCTTGCAAATAACCCACGAACCTAATGGCTATAAAAATTTAAAAGGAAGAGAAGGCTTTCGTATAAGGATCCGGGATTGCAGGGTGATTTATGATATTTTTGACAGTGAACTAATTGTGGACGTTATCGCACTTGGCCATAGAAAAGACATTTATGAGTAAGATAAAAATAGCTGTTTTCAATAAAAACGCTTCCTAAACCCGCTCTTTATTTATTTCCCTTTATTAGCCAGTTGGCCACAGGCCGCATCTATATCTTTACCGCGGCTTCTTCTTACTCTTACGTTCACCCTGTTTTTTGCGAGGTGATCGGTAAAGCGCTGCGTGGTGTCTTCATCGGGCTTGGTGAATTTTGCGCCGTCAATGGGATTGTATTCAATTACATTTACCAGGTGAGTGGGTATCTGGCGATAGATTTTTGTTAGCGCCTCCGCATCCTCAATGGAATCGTTCAGGTCTTTGAACAGGATATACTCCAGCGTTATGTCATTCTTCGTTTTATCATAAAAATAATTGAGCGCCTCTACCAAAGTGGCAATACTGTTACTTTCATTGATCGGCATTATTTGGTTGCGCTTTTTATCATCCGCGGCATGTAAAGAAAGGGCCAGGTTGAACCGCACCCTGTCATCGCCCAACTGCTTTATTTGCTTGGCAACCCCGGCCGTAGAAACTGTAATTCTTTTGGGACTCATGGCCATGCCATCGTTGGAGATCAGTTTGTCAATCGCTTTTAAAACGTTTTTATAATTTAGCAGCGGCTCACCCATCCCCATAAAAACTACATTGGACAGTTTTTTATCAAATGTTTTTTCGGACTGCTGGTTGATAAATGCTACCTGGTTATAGATCTCGTCATAGTCTAAATTTCTTTTACGTTCCATGGTGCCGGTGGCACAAAATTTACAACTCAGGCTGCAACCAATCTGCGATGAAACACAGGCGGTATTCCGTTTTTCGGTTGGGATCAGCACCCCTTCGATCATGTGGCCGTCAAAAGTTTTAAACCTCGATTTTACGGTGCCATCGCTACTGAATTGTGTGGTATTTACGGTAAGAGCAGGTAAATCAAATTTTTCAGCCAGGTGAAGACGCAATTCTTTTGAAAGGTCCGTCATGTCCTCAAAGCTTTGGGCGTTTTTTTTCCAGAGCCATTCGTGCACCTGTTTGGTGCGGAACTTCTTTTCACCGATGGTTTCAAAATATTTCATCAACTCATCCATGCCCAGGTGGCGGATGTTCTGTTTTACTGCTATCATGCTGCAAAGATACCTTAAGTATGTTTATTGCCAAACGCAGTAGCTTTAGGGCAAGGCTAAATGGAACGCTGGAACCGTTATTATTGCCCACTATTAATTTCTTTTGCCACGAATGCACGAATATTTACTTTGAACGGGATTGTCGTTGTACTAGAATTTATCCCAAACAGTATTGATCTTTTTTGCCACGAACACGAATTAGAAATTTATAATACACGAATAAAAATTTTTATGGGAAACCCAACATTTGAAATTCAACTGGTTTTTGTGCTATATTTTTATTTGTTCTTATTCGTGCATTCGTGGCAACTCTTTTCGATATCTGTAAAAAACTTATGTTTGTTTGCCGGTATAACTTTGGACTTTACGTTTTTTTTTAACCGCATCGATAAAAGTTGCCCAATGGTATGTTGTTGAACCGAGCGTGGCAACGATGCTGCTATGAAAATAAATGTCTGTTACAAAAAAATTTTTATGCAAACAGTTTATGTTATTGATGCGCTGAGAACGCCCATTGGAAAATATGGCGGAGCATTGAGCACTACCAGGCCAGATGACCTGCTGGCGCTGGTGATAAGAAGCCTGGTGAATAGAAATCCGTCCATTGATGTGAATGCGATAGAGGATGTGATGGCGGGCGCCGCTAACCAGAGCGGGGAGGATAACCGCAATGTGGCAAGAATGGCTGCGCTGCTGGCTGGCCTGCCTGTTACTGTTGCAGGAACTACTGTAAACCGGCTGTGTGCTTCGGGCTTGCAGGCAATTATGGATGCTTCGAGGGCAATTATGTGCGGCGATGGCGACCTGTATATTGCGTGTGGTGTGGAAAGCATGACGAGGGCACCATTTGTGATGCCAAAGACGTCCGTTCCGTTTGCAAGGGACCCTCAAATATTTGATACTACGATGGGTTGGCGTTTTGTAAATAAACAATTGTCGGTAATGTATTATCCTTACGCGATGGGTGAAACGGCCGAAAATGTGGCCCGGCAATGGAACATCAGCCGCCATGCGCAGGATGGATATGCCTTGGATAGCCAGCGGAAATATTTTAAAGCGCAGCAGGAAAATAAATTTAACTCAGAAATCGTGGCCGTACCGGTGCACGTTGGTACGGATGTTTTTGATTTCAATAAAGATGAACATCCGCGGGATACTTCGTTGCAAAAATTGGCGCAACTGAAGCCAGCTTTTATGAAAGACGGAACCGTAACGGCCGGCAACAGCAGCGGGATCAATGATGGTGCTGCAGGCATATTGCTGGCCAGCGAAGCCGCCGTAAAAAAATACAAGCTGCAGCCAATGGCGAAAATTGTAAGTATGGCCGTGGCGGGAGTTGATCCGGCAGTAATGGGGATCGGGCCTGTGCCCGCTACAAGGAAAGCCTTGCTGCGGGCAGGGATAAGTGTAGCAGACCTTGACCTCGTGGAATTGAACGAAGCATTCGCCTCCCAATCTATTGCCTGCATTCACGACCTTGGCCTGGACCTTGAAAAAGTAAATGTAAATGGTGGCGCCATTGCACTGGGGCATCCACTGGGGTGCAGCGGCGTGCGCATCGCTACTACCTTGCTGCATGAACTAAGGAGGCGAAAAGGAAAATATGGGCTAGCGACTATGTGTGTAGGAGTAGGGCAGGGGGCAGCCATTATTTTTGAAGGTGTTTAAGGTTTTTTGAAAACAACTCCTTCGTAAACCTGCTTTACTTTGCTTTTGTAATTGATTACAATTCTTACCCGAGGCGGTACAACAATTTCCGTACTAATTTATAGTTGGTGATGATGGATAATACCAATAACACTGCAGCTACCACTACCACTATCCAATGCAAAAAGGGGGACAGTTCTTCCCGGTCGTACATTACAAAGTGTTGAAAACAGAACTGTAATATTGCGGTCAGCAATAAAGCTGACAATACAATAATTACATAAACGGGGATCCATTTTTTAGCCACCGTTTTACTGAGCCAATCAGGCGAATAACCAAGTGTTAGCAGCAGTTGCAGGTTGTCCTTACTTTTAGCAATCATTAATTGTAGGTAAAAAGAAAACAGCAACATAGCCAGTAAAATAACCAGCACACCGAAGCCTGCCAGTCCGCTTACAATGGCTTGTAATATTTGCTTTACCCTGCCAAATTTTGTTTTGTCTTTGTTAACCCGGTAATCTTTTTTCTCAAGAAAACTTAATAGCTGGGGACTATTAGCATCGGTAGTTTTTATATAAATGCGGGATGGGTTTACCTGTGATACGCCACCAAAGTTTTTATTGGCCCATTGCATAAAAGTATTGGGAACCAGCACTGAATTGATCCTATCGCTTAACGCAACAATGCGTGCCTTAAAATTTTGTACTCCATAAGGCGTATAGCATTCTAAAATTATGCTTACCGAAGACATTGTTTTATCAGACAACTGCGGAAGATCCTGGCTGGGAGCAAACACATTGTACATCTCCATAAAGTCAGATGAAAAAATAATGGGTACATCTGCCTGGCCTTCCCTCCAGGTGAAAGAAGGTGGTACTGTATCTAAAAATTTTTCATCCAGTGATTCCAGGAAAAGATCTGTACTAAAGGGTATTATATTGCCTGCGCTGGCTTTTACCCGAAACTGGTTTGAGATCAATGGGGCAGCATCTGTGATAAAGGGGAGCGATTTTATTTCGGCAAGATCAGCTTCGGTGAAACGGTTGTCCTTGCCCATGTTCTCATTGGTAATTGTTTTTGTAACCGAGATAAAATCAGCTCCATCCTTACGGCTGTTTTTATCTTTCAGCAGCTCATTGATATTAATGAACATTTGAATAGAGCTCAACAATAACAATACACCCACACCCAGCCCGATATAACTAAGCCACCGCGATATGTTATTTTGACCGGCAGATAAAAAAGGAGCAATGTTTTTATAAGAAGGCATGAGACGGTTTGAGGTTTAAGGTTGATGGTTTAAGGTTGAAGATTAAAGATTAATGGTTGAGGTTTTTTTGGAGGTTATAATTCTGATTGTTTTTTAAAATGATTGCCAATTGTCTATCCTGAAATTCTATAACCTTCTGATTTTTACCTTAAGCCTTTCACCCTCAACCGTCCACCTCTCACAAATGCAACGTTCTTTCACTTTTAAAATAAGTTATTTCCCTCAGGTCGGCTAAGATAATGGTGGCATTTCTTTTTTTGCTTTCTTCCTCCATCAATTCCATTGCTTTTTGCCGGTTTAGTTCATCCAAATGGCTAAAGGGCTCATCAAGCAATAAAAAATCAAATGGTTGTTGCAATGCCCGGATGATAGCGATGCGTTGCTGCTCGCCGTAGCTGCAGGTTTTACAAACTTTAGTTAGTTTACTTTTTATGCCTAACCTTTCCGCCATTGCTGCAATATTATTTACTGCATGAAAAGGCGACAACATTCTTTTTATTTCCAGGTTTTGCAAAACGGTTTGCTCAGTAAATAGCCTTAGGTCTTGAAACACAATGCTGATATGTTGCCGGCGCCAAATCGAAAATTTCTCCGCATCAAAATGCTTAATGTCATTCGAATCGTAAGAGATGTTGCCTTTATAATCATTTCTTAATCCGTACAAAAAATGGATCAAGGTGGTTTTTCCACTGCCGCTCGGAGCTATGATGTGTATGTTTTCACCTTTATTAAATGAAAGGGTACTGTTCCATAGCTGAGAATTATTCACTTTATCATCTTCAAAAAAAACCGGTAAAACTTTCTGCAGTATAATTTGCATGGATAGAAATTAAAATGCTGCCAATTCATTATACGAACTGGCAGCAATTATATGAACAAGCATTAATTAGAGTTTGTTGAAGGTATGGCAACAGAATCTGTCATATCCTGGAACGCCATATTTTGTTCTTTTTGTTTTCTTCTTTGTTCTTTATACAGTTCGCTGAATTTTGCCGTGTATGCATTCAATTGTTTCAGGCTGTTGGTGTTTTTATCTACCAGGTTTATTTCTACGGTTTGTTCAATGCCGCCCTCGCTGTAGTTCCCGCCCTTCCATACGATATTGTCCCACATTTGCAAAGAAGCATCATATGCAATTTTTGCCGAGCTATCCTGGGTGGCCATGTTACCAAATGACCTCAATAATGTTTGGATGTTTACATAACCCCCAAAAGGTTCCCCGCTTATTTTATTGATGAAATCAAAACTGGTGTTGGTAGCAGCAAGGTATTGATTCACTTTTTGCTGGTCGTTTCCAAGCACGAAATAAGTGCCATTTTGGTTATAGGCAAAGGGAGCTTTGCTGCTGTCGTTAAACTGCCCACTTCCCAAATTTTTTCCTGCTGTAACAATTTTATTAAACGATTCTTTATCGCCAATAGAGGCAGCAAAAATAAAATTGAAGCTTGGCTTTTGTGCAACCGCCACATTTGGTGCCTGGTCTTTAAAATTATAAGTGGTCGTATCGGTTTTCAAAACAAGGTCGGACACTCCAAAAAGTATATCTCCTTTATTTGCTTTGATGAAATCATCCATGCTAAAACCAAGTTTCTGCACACCCATGTTGATTAGTCCATCCAGGCCCGTCATTTTAATTATATCCCTGATGGCCTCCGGTTTAAAATTTAAGGCCATAATAGCAACCACATCTTTACCCGGCATGCGCTTGATCATGTCTTCATTTAACTTGCCACCACTATATTTTTTAAACAGCTTCAGCATTTCCTCACTGGCATAGGTTTTTGCATTCATCAACATTTTGCCCTTATCAAAATTCATGGTGGCTGTTGTAATATTTCCTTTGTAAAATTTTTCAAGGTTAACCATTGCAAGAGCAGCCGACGATGACCCGCCTTTGCTAAGTTCCTCTCCATTCATCCAAAAATGAACATCGCCTGTTTCTTTCATAAGGCCGGTAAATTTTTCGTCTTTTGCCAGGCTGTTGCTTTCCTTTAAAGCAAAAATGGCTTTACAGGCAGCACCGATATCCCTGTTGGATGTCCTGCTGATGTTAATTGAGTCCCTCATCATCCTCCTGGAAAGGTCATCCATTTGCGTTATCTGGGGAGCGTCAAAAACATACACAAATTTTTCTTTTGTCCAGCCCACGCAAATAGGGGACTTGCTTATAAATTGTACGCCATCTTTTTCACTATCAGCTCCGTTCTCAGTCATTTGCTGATTAAATATTTTAAACGTTTTCTCATCTTTTACTTTTCCTTCAAAGCCAATGTAGCCGCCAATGCTGTCTTTTATAACAAAAAACAAGAGGTCGGCTTTGCTATCAATGCCTGCATTATCCGGGTTGTTCATCAAGTTTTTCAATGTCGGAGGTAAAGTCGAATCGCTATTCATTTCCATGAAAAGGGCATTTTGTTTTATTTCATCCCACGGTAATTTGTCGGCCAAAGATTTACCATCTATTTGAATTACAATGGATGCTTCTTTAGGTATTAATTTGCCTTGCATATTGGTTTTAGAACAAGACGCAAACAGTAGTGCTACCGCACCTATAATCATTAGCCTGGAAAGATGGATAAGTTGCATATTTTATTTTTTAGATTTTAGTTTTAAGCATGTTCTTTTCGATCATTGGTTAGTTACTATTAAGAAATAAAAATTTGTTTTGGCCCGGCCATATTTCTTTATTCAGGTTCATTGGCGTCGCACTCTTGTACATTATATCTATGGGCAACTTTGTCCACGTTGTAATGGCAACTCGCCGCCCCCCACTAAGGCACCAAAGATTTATTTTCTGCCGGTTTTGCTTTGTCAAAGTAATCAAATAATCTTTCAAATACCACTACTTCCTGCAAGCCCGTGGCAAGATCTTTTACCAAACAATAATTCTGTTCTATTTCTTTGCTCCCAATGATCACAGCATGGCCGATCTTCTTTTTTTCCGCATAGGTAAATTGTTTGGTGATCTTTACAAACTCATGGTACATTTCGCAGGAAACGCCTTTTTCCCTTAGCTGCTGCATAATGCGAAACGCATACTGGCTTTCCTCCTCACCCATGTTGAAGAAAATAGCCCGGGTACCCGTATGTACTTCGGCCGGAAATAAATTAAGCTCCTGTAACACGTCATATATTCTGTCCACGCCAAAACTGATACCTACCCCCGCAATGCCCGGTACATCAAACAATCCCGTGAGATCATCGTATCTTCCGCCACCGCCAATACTGCCCATTTGAATTGCCGGAGGCGCCTTAGCTTCAAAGATGATTCCTGTATAATAATTTAATCCTCTTGCCAGCGTAAAATCAATATCGATGTTGATGTTAGCAGCTTGCTTGTAGACAAATTCAACTTCCTGTATCCCTTCTCTGCCAATTTTTATATTTCCCAACAGTGACTTTATTTGAATTAATTTTTCCTCATTGCTTCCTTTTATACTTAAATATTTTTCTATAACACCTATCTGTTGCGGAGTAAGTTCCCGCAACAGTAATTCCTCTTTCACTTTATCCAAACCGATCTTGTCCAGTTTGTCAATGGCGATCGTTATATCCATCATTTTTGCACTGCCGCCACATAAATGCGCCAAAGCTGTTAAAATTTTCCGACTGTTAATTTTCAGCTCATACTGCAATAATCCAAGCTTGTTGAAAACCAGGTGATAGATATTTGCAAGTTCCACTTCATTTATCAGCGATGTACTACCTACTACATCTGCATCGCATTGTGTAAATTCCCTGTACCTGCTTTTTTGGGGCCTGTCAGCCCGCCACACCGGTTGTATCTGGTAACGCCGGAAAGGGAAGGTAAGCCTGCCATTGTTCATGGCTACATATCGGGCAAATGGTATGGTGAGATCATATTTTAAAGCTCTTTCCGTAAGCTCGCTGGTATTTTTTCCTTCTAAAGCTTTTTCAAATCCGGCTTTAGCTTTATCAATGTTTTTAGGATTACTAATGCCATTGTTTAAAATTTTAAAGATCAGCTTGTCACCTTCTTCGCCATATTTGCCCATCAGCGTTTCAAGGTTTTCCATTGCAGGCGTCTCCAATGGTTCAAATCCATATAATTCAAATGAGCCCCGTATGGTGGATAAAATATAATTGCGTTTTCGCACCACATCCGCAGAAAAATCTCTTGTGCCTTGTGGAATACTTGGTTTGGCCATGATGGTATCTTAATTAATAGTTTTTAAATATAGTATACTGTTGCCGATTTAAAATTGTTTATGTTATGACCGGTTGTGGTGAAATAGCCTGGCAGTTAAAAAAGGTATGCAGCAGTTTTTGCAGTGTGGGAATAAGCTTAACATAGCTGTTGTAAATATGGATAAGTTTTTAATTAAGGAAGGCTTTCTTATTGATAGTTTTTTATTATTGCTTCGCAGGCTACTTCTATTAAATTATACACTTTATGATAGCCGCTTTCCGTACCAAACCATGGGTCAGGTATATCCCTGTTTTCTCCGGGATAAGCCTCATTCATCAATAAGTCAACAATGGCAGCATTGTATTGGTCCTTCCCGGTAAATTTCATTTCATCAATTACATCAGCTGCCATTGCATAAATTTTATCATACCTTTTAAAATCTTCTTTTGCAAAATGCCTGCAAATTTGTTCACTGATATCAGTTCCTTTCAACTTTGCAACTTTCTGAGAAAAATGGTGTGGAGGCTCTCCCACATGAAAGCCATTGGTACCGGCGCTTTCCACTTCCCAATCGAGGCCAGCTTTTTTAATCTTTATTTTTAAAATTCCTTCTGCAAGCGGACTACGGCAAATATTCCCCAGGCATACCATCAAGATTTTCATGGCGCAAATATAAGATGTTAGAGGACTCAAATAGTCACGTAACGGCTACCATATGTGGAATTATTTGGTAATTGTATCTCATTGCAAACTGGCCGGTTTTGCTTCAAATTTTCTCACAACAAAACCAACAAATATGAATAGCGAACTGATTATGAAAAGTGATCTGTTAGACATCCTTTTCGAAAAAAGAAATAAGGCCTATGGCGCATATACCCTTCGGAAATTTTATAACAATCGGCTGGTAAAATCCGTGTGTTTAATGATAGTGACCGTGGTTGTATTTTCAGCCTTTACTTTTCTGCCCGAAGGAAAGCCAATTGAAATTATCGTGGTTGACCCTGGCTTTGGCTCCATTCTACCTGTGCCAAAAGTTCCCGAAATAAAGCCCAAGCTACCAAAGGTTGTACCCGCAAAATTGGTAGCATCAGTTAAAATATTGTCTACGATCAGGATAGTGAACAATATTGATTCCGCTGACGTTTTACATGATTTACGAAATAGGGCAATTGGCAGTAGTACCAATATTCTTCCCGATGACGGAGTACCCCGGGAAATAATTGGCACTGGCACTGGTGGGGCAGCTGTGGCCGAAGAAGGGAAAGTAGCCGAAACTGTAATACCTGACACTGCTCCACTGGAAACTGCTGAGATTATGCCCGCATATCCGGGAGGCATGGCAGCGCTTAGGGCATTTTTAATGCGGCATCTGTCTAACCCGAGAGAATTAGGAGAAGGGGAATTGATAAGCGTAAAAGTTAGGTTTGTAGTTGGCTACGATGGAAAGCTGCAACGATTTGAATTAGTGCAGGATGGTGGAAATGAATTTAACAATGAAGTAATAAGAGTATTAAAGAAAATGCCGACCTGGATACCGGGTAAATCAAATGGACACAATGTGTCCGTGTATTACACTATTCCGGTGAAGTTTATTGCGGAGGATTAATTCCGTAATTATTTTAGTAATTTGCCAATCCGAAAAACGTAGATTATTATTTTTTGACTCTAAATTAAAATAATATGGCCCTTGAAGAATTTGAAAGAGAGCAAATGAGCGAAAGAGAGAAAGGCATCATTCGCATGCGCACTATCACTAATTATGGCATGGGTGTTTTTTTAATTTTAGTTGGGTTCTTTTTTATGTTTCCGATTAGATCAACCCAGGGATACATAAACCAATACGATCCTGTTTTAATTAAAGTATTTGCAGTGGTGTGTTGGTTGTATGGAGGGTTTAGAATATACCGGGGCTATAGTAAAAACTATTTTAGAAACTAATGAACATAGCCAAAGTAAAAAGGACAAACCTAACCATCGGATTTTTATTTATTTTATGTGTGGGATTAATAGGATGCAAATCAAAGAAGCTGCAGGCCGTTGTAACCGATACGCTTACTACTGGTACTATTCATATTAGTGTGGATGAGTCTTTTAAGCCGGTGATCGACGAACAAATAAAAGTATTTGAGGATGCTTACCCCGGCGCAAAGATTATCGCAGATTATAAACCAGAAGCGGACTGCCTGAAAGATATATTAAGGGATTCGCTTACAAGGATGGTGATTGTTACAAGGGGGCTGACCCGGAAGGAGGAGCATTATTTTAAAGATTCGCTTAACTATTACCCCCGCTGGGATGAACTTGCCACAGATGCCATCGCTATAATCGTAAATAGCAATAGTAATGATACCATTTTTACCCTGGAAAGGTTACAGCAACAGTTATCTGGGAAAAGAGGCAAAAAGGATCAAATAATATTTGACGGCTTGAATGCTACCAGTACAGTACGATTTGCATTGGATAGTATTCTGAAAGGCAAAAAGTTTGATACAGGGGTAGTGAGAGCGGTAAGTAGTAGCCAGGCTGTATTAGATTATGTAGCTGCCAACGAAAATGCAATTGGCCTCGTAGGAATTAGCTGGATTGGCAACCCCGAAGATACCGGACAGGTAAAAATGTTAAATAAAGTAAAAATGGTTTACGTAAAATGCGACAAATGTATTGATTCACCGTACGTAAAACCAAATCAGTTAAACATTATGACGAGAAGATACCCTTTGGTACGTGGTTTGTTTTATATCCTCAAGGAGAATTACTCCGGGCTGGGTTCTGGTTTCATGAATTTCTTACAATACGAAAGGGGACAACTGATTTTCCGCCGGGCATATTTAGGATCCAGTAAAATGGGGTTTGCTATTAGAAATGTAAAAATCAATGAAAAATTAGATCAAGAATAAAAAGAATAAATTACCTGCCCGTTTTCACTTTAATTATATAACATTGCAAAAGACTAAACAGTTAAAAAGATGAAGAAGATCAATTCTGTATTGCTGATTTTAACCGCATTGTTGCTTTCAACTTCAATGAAAGCGCAGACAATTGAGGAGGGAAAGAAATTTATGTATTATGAACGTTATCAGAGTGCAAAAAATTCATTTCAAAAACTGATAGCTGCCAATCCTGCTAACATTGAAGCAGTTTACCGGTTAGGTTTAGCCACCATGGCCGAAAACGATTATGGTACCAAAGGCTTGAACGAAGCAAAAGAATTGTATCGGAAAGCCTTGGTAGCTAATCCCAATAATCCTTTGCTGATAGCCGGTATGGGTATGATTGAGTTACGGGAAGGAAAATCGCAGGATGCCCGTAATCGCTTTGAAACAGCCCTCTCGTTGAGCCAGAATAAAGACCTGGAGGTACTTCTGGCTGTTGGTATGGCTAACTCAGACTTTGATAACAAATACGGCGACCCAAACTATGCTATAGAAAAATTAAAACTTGCCGCTTCCTTAAAAAAAGTCAAGGAGCCCGCTGTATACATTTATATGGGCGATGCATATAGAAAATTAATGGACGGTGGTAATGCACAGATTTCTTATCAATCCGCACTGAATATTGACCCAAATTATGCAAGGGCTCAGTATCGTATTGGCAAGATATATCAAACCCAGGGTATGGGCCAGGAAGAGATATACATGAAATACTTCAATGAAGCTATCGCAAAAGACCCTGCTTATGCACCGGTTTATAAAAACCTTTCGGATTTATATTACAATACTGACGTAACAAAGTCAGGTACTTACCTGGATAAATATTTAAGCAATACTGATGAGGATCCTAAAAATTGTTATTACAGGGCTTCAATGAAATATGCTCAAGGTTTATTTCAAGAGGCTATTTCAATGGCGGATCAGTGCATAGCTAAAACCCCTAATCCATATTCCAAGTTATACGGTATACAAGGGTATGCTTTCAACAGGTTAGGTGACTCTTTAAAGGCAAAATCAGCTTTTGAAAATTATTTCAAAAAAGCTGATTCTTCTCAGATAGGGATGGGTGATTATGCCACTTATGCCAATGTGTTGCTTAAATTCCCCGACAATGACTCTTTGGCTGGTATGTATGTAACCAAGGCTGTTCAATTAGATACGCTGGAAGCAAACAAGATCACTTATTTAAAGAACATCGCATCTTACTACGAGGGCCAAAAGAAATTTAAAGAATCAGCTGATTGGTATAATAAAGTTATCCAGGTTAAGAAAGAACCATCTAAAACGGACTTGTATTACGCAGGGTATAATTATTTCCGCTCCGGCCATTACCAGCCCGCCATTGATATTTTCAACATATACGGACAAAAATTCCCCGATGATCCGTTTAGTTATTACATGATTGGGAAGTCTTACTGGGCGATAGATTCTACAATGGCACAAGGATTAGCTAATCCCTCTTTTCAGAAAGCTATAGAGGTAGGCCAGGTGGATAAAGTGAAGTATAAAAGTCAATTAATTGGTAGTTACAAATATTTCGTTGCTTATTTTGCTAACATTAAAAAGGATAAAGCGACTGCAATAAGTTATTGCGACAGCGTTTTAGCAATTGATCCGGCTGACACCGAAGCATTAACTAATAAGACTGCCATTAGTTCCATGAATATGAATGCACCTGCACAACAGCCCAAGCAGACTAACAAGCCTGCAGGCACTAAACCGGCCGCTGAAAAGAGTACTGCTACTACTAAACCGGCACCGGCTGCAAAAAAATAGTTTATTAAAAAGTTAATGACGTAAACCCCATTCTTTTTTATAAGAGTGGGGTTTTCTTTTTGAAAACCTAAGATTGTTATTTGCTCACCCTACCCTATTTTTGCATATGCAATTTTTTATCCTTCAAGCCGATAATATAAACAACGCATCAAATTATCTACCTATCGGTATTCAATTGTTTTTCGCCATAGGTTTTATTGCCACCATGATGTTGCTTACCCATAGTTTTGGACCTAAAAGGCAAACTGCAGAAAAACTTCAAAACTTTGAAAGTGGTATCGAAGTAAAGGGTAATGCCCGGCAGCCCATGGCTATAAAATATTTTTTAGTTGCAATTCTTTTTGTGTTGTTTGATGTAGAAGTAATTTTTTTCTATCCGTATGCTGTTAACTTCAGGGCATTGGGATGGCATGGATTTTTAGCAGTCGTAATGTTCGTAGGACTATTTATTGCTGGGTTTATTTATATCATAAAAAAAGGGGCTTTAGATTGGGAAGACTAACCAATTAGCTAATTAGCAAATGTGCTAATATGCGAATTGAACTTTGGAGACTGAACAAATACAATGCTTTTGAGTTATTGAAGTAGCACATTAGCAAATTATCACATTAGCAAATTAAACTTATGCGGCCGGTACAATATAATAACAAGCTTAAAATGGTAGAAGCACCCGAAGGAATGATGGGTGACGGTTTTATGGCTACTTCGTTTGAAAAAGTGGTTGGGCTTGCACGCAAGAATTCTATTTGGCCGCTACCGTTCGCCACCTCTTGCTGCGGTATCGAATTTATGGCCACCATGGCCAGCCATTACGACCTTGCAAGGTTTGGTTCTGAAAGGGTAGGGTTCTCCCCACGCCAGTGTGATCTTCTAATGGTGATGGGTACCATTTCAAAGAAAATGGGACCGGTTTTAAAACAGGTATACTTACAGATGGCAGAGCCCCGCTGGGTATTATCAGTGGGAGCATGCGCCTGTAGCGGGGGTATATTTGATACCTATTCTGTGCTGCAAGGCATTGACCAAGTAATCCCTGTAGATGTATATGTGCCAGGTTGTCCACCGAGGCCAGAAGCTATCCTGGATGGGTTCTTAAAAATACAGGAGTTGGTGGGGCAAGAGAGCCTTAGAAGAAGAAATGGGGAGAAATACAAGGAGTTATTGGCAAGTTATGGAATACAATAATATTTGAAGTGAAATAAGTTAACAGAAAAAATGCCCCTAAATAACGAAACAATAAAGCAAAGGCTCACGGAAAAATTTGGCGATCAGTTTACTGACTGGACTGAACCTTACGGGATGCTTACTTTCACTGGCCCAAAGGAGCTTAATCTAAAAGTGTTACAATTTTTATTTGATGACACCGAACTCAGGTTTCGTTTTTTAACCGACTTGCAAGCAGTGCATTATCCTGATAGAAAAGGAGAAGAGTTGGCGGTGGTTTACCATTTACATAATTTAAGTGACAATATCCGTATCCGTTTTAAAGTGTTTACTGATATTACACAACCTGATGTTTACAGCGCTACAGCTTTGTACCAGGCGGCCAATTTTATGGAGAGAGAGACGTACGATTTTTTTGGGATTAATTTTACTGGCCACCCTAATCTGATAAGGATTTTAAATGTGGATGAAATGGATTATTTTCCAATGCGGAAGGAATTTCCTTTGGAAGATCAAACCAGGACTGATAAAGATGATGAGATGTTTGGAAGATAACTTACACAATGAAGCTACATTCGATAAGTTCAATTATTAAAATACAGCGAATAAAAATATTAAAGGAAAATAATGAGTGATCATATTCTTTTACCGGAAGGAAGTATAGAAAAACAAACTACTACGCTTAACCTTGGGCCCACGCACCCGGCAACTCATGGAGTTTTTCAAAATATTCTTGAATTGGATGGAGAACGAATTATGAAGGCAACTTCTACAGTGGGTTACATACACCGTGCCTTTGAAAAATTGGCCGAACGAAGGCCGCTCTACCAAATTACCCCATTAACGGATCGGTTAAATTATTGTTCTTCCCCCATTAATAATATGGGGTGGCATATTACCTGCGAAAAATTATTAAATATAAAACTGCCTAAGAGGGTTGATTATCTCCGTATCATTATTATGGAATTGTCAAGAATTTCAGATCACTTGATTTGTAACTCGATAGTAGGTGTGGACAGCGGTGCGTATTCTGGATTTCTGTACCTGATGCAGTTCAGAGAACTGATCTATGAAATTTATGAAGAGGTCTGCGGGTCCAGGCTTACTACTAACATAGGGCGCATAGGAGGTTTTGAAAGAAATTTTACGAATACAGCTTTCGAAAAGCTTGAACAGTTTTTGGCAACCTATCCAAAGCAGTTAAAGGAATTTGAAACAATGTTTACCCGCAACCGCATTTTCATGGAACGTACCATTGGGTGCGGAGCGATATCTGCTGAAAGGGCCTTGAACTATGGCTTTACGGGCCCCAACTTACGGGCCGCCGGCGTTGATTATGATGTAAGGGCACATACACCTTATAGCTCTTACGAAGATTTGGAATTTACTATACCCATTGGGAAAACCGGCGATTGCTATGACCGCTTTTTAGTGCGCCAGGAAGAAATGTGGCAAAGCCTCAGTATGATTGAGCAGGCTTACAAAAAAGTGCAGGAATTTAAAGGAGCAGAAGCGGAGGTTTTTCATGCAGATGTACCTGCGTATTATTTGCCCGAGAAAAAAGATGTTTACACCAAAATGGAAGCGCTCATTTATCACTTCAAGATTATTATGGGCGAAACAGATATTCCTGCCGGTGAAGTTTATAGTTCGGTGGAAGGTGGCAATGGTGAATTAGGCTTTTATCTTATCAGTGATGGGGGAAGAACGCCATACAGGCTTCATTTTCGCAGACCTTGTTTTGTTTATTACCAGGCATTTCCTGAGCTCGTGCAGGGTGGAATGCTGAGCGATGCAGTTATAACTATGAGTAGTTTAAATTTAATAGCGGGCGAGTTGGATGCGTAGCTTATTTTACCGGTAAATGAAAAAATGCCAAAAAAAAGAGATATAAAAGTTGTTGCGAATTTTGTTTCATACAAAGAAGCAGAGCAAAATGACAATTTGTATTATTCTAAATTAAGTGCTGAAGATTTATTGAAGGAGTGCTTTGATCTGAGGAGGCTAAATTATTTTAACGGCAAAATAAATAATTTACCAAGAATAGAAAAAATTGGGATAATATCTAAAAGGGAAGATCATGAAAAGCACAATGCCTGAATTTCAAAAGGATTTTGAAGATTTCATTGCGCTGTGTAATAAATATGAGTTAGAATATTTGGTAATTGGTGGTTTTGCAGTAAGTATACATGGCTATCCAAGAACAACTAAAGTTTTAGACATTTGTATCAATAAGACGGAAGAAAATGCGGGAAAGCTAATAGCTATTTTAAATGATTTTGGATTTGGGTCTTTAAACTTTAAAGAAGAAGATTTTTTAAAAGACGAGATAATAGCTCAATTAGGTTATCCACCCATTAGGATAGATATTTTGAATGACCTGAATGGCATAGATTTTAATTTTGCCTATGAAAATAAAAGAATTGTAAATATGAATGGTATTCTTACAAATTTCATAGGATATAATGAATTGCTAATTAATAAGGAAAGAGCAGGCAGAGATCAGGATTTATTGGATATAAAAAAACTGAAAGAGCGCAATAAATTGAAATGATGACATTTCCAGAAGATAAATTGAAGAAAATAACTGAGATCATCAGTCGTTATCCGCAAGGCAAGCAAAAAAGTGCCTTAATACCCGTTTTGCATATGGCACAGGATGAGTTCGGAGGCTGGCTCGATACTCCTGTGATGGATTATGTTGCAACCTTATTAGATATCGAGCCTATTGAAGTATATGAAGTAGCCAGCTTTTACAGCATGTATAATTTAAAACCCGTTGGTAAATACTTATTCGAGGTTTGTCAAACAGGCCCATGCATGCTTAATGGAAGCGATGATATCATTAGTTATATCAAACAAAAATTAAGCATTGGAGCAGGTGAAACAACTGATGATGGCCTGTTTACATTAAAAACGGTGGAGTGCCTGGGAGCATGTGGGTATGCGCCAATGATGCAGTTAGGCCAAACATACAGGGAACATCTTACCAAAGAGAAAGTAGATGTGATTATTAGTGAGTGCAGGGTAAAATCAAATTAAGATAGAATGGGAATAACCAATGCGATATTGAAAATTAGAGAACACCGTAAATCAGGAAAAGTAGCGGGGGTGAACTTTTTAGTAGATAGTGGTGCTGTGTACAGTTTGGTCCCGGGAAATTTTTTGGATCAGTTAGACATTGAACCTTATAAGGAAATGAATTTTTCTTTAACGGATGGTACTACCATAAAGAGAAGAGTATGCAGTGCGTATTTTGAATTTGAAGGAGAAGGGGGCCCGGCGCCTGTCATATACGGCGAAGAGGGCGATGAGCCGCTGCTGGGCGCAACAACATTGGAATCGTTGGGATTGGTTTTAAATCCCTTTACAAGAACATTGCACCCGATGAGGATGCTGATGGCATAAAATACAATAGCACAACTGAGATATATCAGTGTGGCCGGAATTTGAGTATAGCGATAAAAGACTGAATCATTAAATAGATGTCAAAAAAATTATTATTAGAGAAGGTACATGTTGAGGGCATTCGCAGCTACGAAGTATATCGCCGCGAAGGTGGCTACCGCAGTGTGGAGAAGGCATTGAAACTTAGCCCGGCAGAAATTGTGGAAGAAGTGAAAAGAAGTGGCTTAAGAGGCCGTGGCGGCGCTGGTTTTCCTACCGGCATGAAGTGGAGTTTCCTGGCTAAGCCAGAAGGCGTAGCCCGTTACCTGGTTTGTAATGCCGATGAAAGCGAACCGGGTACTTTTAAAGACAGGTACCTTATGGAGTTCATTCCTCACCTGTTAATTGAAGGAATGATCGTTTCATCATTTGCGTTAGGCAGCAACGTAAGTTACATTTACATCAGGGGCGAGTATGCCTGGATAACTGATATCCTGGAAAATGCAATTGCAGAAGCCAAGCAAAACGGATGGCTGGGAAAAAATATACTGGGAACTGGTTTTGACTGTGAAATGTATGTGCAAAGGGGAGCAGGGGCTTATATCTGCGGCGAAGAAACTGCGCTGATAGAAAGCCTTGAGGGCAAGAGAGGCAACCCGAGAATTAAACCACCTTTTCCAGCGGTGAAAGGTTTATGGGATTGCCCAACGGTAGTGAACAATGTGGAAACACTAGCGGCTATTGTTCCTATTATCAATGAAGGAGCAGATGCCTACTCAAAAATTGGTGTCGGAAAAAGTACCGGTACCAAATTAATATCTGCCTGTGGCAATATTAATAAGCAAGGTATTTACGAAATTGACATGACCATTTCTGTGGAAGAATTTATTTATAGCGATGAATATTGCGGGGGTATACCCAACGGAAAAAAATTAAAGGCTTGTATACCCGGCGGATCTTCCGTTCCTATTCTTCCTGCTAATTTATTATTGACTACTGCTAAAGGCGAGAAGCGCATGATGAACTATGAGAGCCTCGCAGATGGAGGTTTTGCGACGGGCAGCATGATGGGGAGCGGTGGATTTATTGTGCTGGACGAAGATCAATGTGTCGTGAGGAATACTATGACGCTTGCAAGGTTTTATCACCATGAAAGCTGCGGACAGTGTAGCCCCTGTCGGGAAGGTACAGGTTGGATGGAACGAATATTAAAAAAGATTGAAAACGGTAAGGGGGAAATGAAGGATATAGATTTACTGTGGGATATACAAAGAAAAATCGAAGGCAACACAATTTGTCCTTTGGGAGATGCAGCCGCCTGGCCCGTTGCAGCGGCAATCAGGCATTTCCGTGATGAGTTTGAATGGCACGTGCTGAA
>JACMLJ010000073.1 GCA_014379625.1 Ferruginibacter sp.
CAGATTGGCATGCCCTGCAAAAGGAAAGGAATTAAAAACATGGTTGGGGTCTGCCCAATCATTTACACTAAAACGAATAGTTCCATAGCTTATAAGAAAGGCGCCAAATGTAAAGGCATCACTCATTAAAAAATACCACATCATCACTTTTCCATAGCTGGCGTTGAACGGGCTCCTGCCCCCACTCCACCATTTTGTTCCCTGCTGTACTGCTGCTGTAGACATTAATAAAACTTTATTTAAAAAAAATATTTATCCCTTTGAACCTTCCCGTGAAAAATATGAAGCAAATATATAAGTTATTAAAAACTTTTTAATAGCTATTCTCCCATTACCGGATCAGCAATAAAAAAATCAGCAGGTAAATCCATAGGGCATCCACAAAATGCCAGTAGGTGCTGATCACTTCCAAAGGCACTATATTATAATTTCTTACCTTACTGCTAAACGCTTTTGCAAACAATACTACCAACGCCACCACTCCACCAATTACATGCAGCGCGTGCAGGCCAAGAATTACATACAAAAAAGAAAATGACACATTTTTTGTAAGGGTTATTCCTTTTAGCCATAACAGGTTAAAACCAACTACCTGCATAATGACAAAAATTATCCCCAATAAAAGAGTTGCCACCACCAGGCCCCTGTATTTGGCCATCTCTCTTTGCCTGAATGCTTTATTAGACAAATACAAAGTAAAACTGCTAATTACTATTACTACTGTTGAATACCAAAACATCACAGGCAGATCAAATGTAACCCAGTTTGCCTGGTTACGCTTAACAATATAAGCGCTGGTTAAACCGGCAAACATCATTACAATACTTGCAACCCCTACCCAAAGGGTAAACTTATGCGGATGTATCCTTTTTCTTTGTTCCATCACCACTGTACTCATTCTACTGTTTTTATACTACTGTTATGTTAGGAATAAAATAAATAACGGATCGATTTGTGAATGGTTAATGGTGAAATATTGATCATTAACCATAGCCAATTCACATTTAAACTAACACTATTTTTTAAAACATTTTCTAATTTTCCTTTATTGAAGCTCCGTTTTCTTATAAAATTTACAGAGGTTCATTTCATTTTAAAAAAAGCTCCTCAGGCCCTTCCAACAAATAAAGCCAGTAATACAACCATAAGATAAAAATAAGAACTGAACATTACTTTTCTTGCGCTCTTTATATCCATATTTCTAAACAACAACACACTCACATATACCATCCACAAATTGCAAATAAATAAAATTGCCGTACATATAATACCTCTTGTTCCGGAATCTGTTATGCCCGCAAAATAAGGCAATAACCCAAAAGGGATCATCATCGCGCTATAAATAATAGTTTGCAGCGCTGTAAATTTTGTAGGGCCTTTGTCACCGGGCAATAATTTAAATCCCGCATTTGTATAGTCCTGGTGTGCTAACCATGCTATTGCCCAAAAATGCGGAAACTGCCATAAAAACTGGATGCCAAATAATATCCATCCGCCAATACCAAAATTATCGGTGGCAGCTACCCATCCTATTAAACAAGGCAAAGCGCCGGGAATTGCCCCAACCAATACGGCTATGGAATTTACTTTTTTGAGTGGCGTATAAATAAAACCATACAAAAACAAGCTAAATAAACCCACCAATGCACTTTGGTAATTAAACCAATATCCTAATATAAAAATCCCGGCAGCTCCGGCGATTATTGCAAAAGCTGTTGCTTCATTTACACTCATTCTTCCGCTGGCAACCGGCCTTTTGGCGGTACGCTTCATTAAAGCATCTGTAGTTTTTTCCAGCACCTGGTTAATAGCATTGGCCGAACCCGTAACCAGCATCCCACCCATAAAAAGTAAAAGAACTGATATAACTTTTGACCGCACGTACAATAACTCGTTTGGTGCGATCAAAAAACTAACCACCGTACTAAACACTACCATAAAACTCAAAGTGAATTTGATTAACTGAAAATAATCTTTCACTTTAACTGCCAATGCAAACGAAGTTGAATTGGTTATGGTAGTTTTTTCCTGCGACATCCTTATCAAAAATCTTATTTATTTATCTCAACAAAACCAATCAGCAACGAACAACCAGCAACCAGCAACCTCCAATTATCAAATTAGCTAATTAGCATATCAGCTAATTATTTAGTGATGGCTTTCATGTTCCCCCACTGGTTCTGTTTGCGGAATAAACTCCCTGCCGTCTTTACCATAATCATAAGCGCCACGATGGACTTCGGGTATCTCTCCCGGCCAGTTACCATGCCCCGGACGGATAGGGGTAGTCCACTCTAATGTATTTGCTCCCCACGGATTTTGCGTTGTCACTTTCCTGCCTTTAAAAATGCTGTAGAAAAAATTAAACACAAATAGCAATTGCGCCGCAAATACAATCATCGATACAAAACTGATAAACTCATTTAACCCGGTAAACATTTTAAATGATTCCCACATGGAAAAATCATAATAACGACGGGGCATACCCGCAAGGCCTTCGTAGTGCATTGGCCAGAAAATTAAGTAAGCCCCAACAATCGTAATCCAAAAATGAATATATGCAAGGGTGTTGTTTAAAAAACGACCGTACATCTTAGGAAACCAATGATATACACCGGCAAACATACCCATGAACGAAGCTACCCCCATCACAATATGAAAGTGGGCAACTACAAAATAAGTATCGTGCAAATGAATATCCAATGCCGAATTACCGAGGAAGATACCTGTTAAACCACCGCTGATAAAGAAACTTACAAAGCCAATTGCAAACAACATAGCGGGTGTAAACCTGATATTAGCCCGCCAAAGCGTAGTAAGCCAGTTAAATACCTTAATAGCGGAAGGAACGGCAATCAACAAAGTGAGTAACACAAAGAATGCCCCAAGCAAGGGGTTTAAACCGGTTACAAACATATGATGTGCCCAAACGAGAAAGGCAAGTATTGCAATGGCAAATAAAGAACCCACCATGGCCATATACCCGAATATGGGTTTCCGGCTGTTTACTGAAAGTATCTCGGATGACATACCCATTGCAGGCAATAATATGATGTATACTTCGGGGTGGCCCAGGAACCAGAATAAATGCTGGAAAAGGATGGCACTACCGCCCTCGTTTGGTAAAATTTTACCATTCACTACAATATCGCTCAGGAAGAAACTTGTTCCGAGGTTCCTGTCGAACAATAATAAGATTGCCCCGGATAATAATACAGGGAAAGATAATACGCCCAGTACAGCCGTAAAGAATAAAGCCCAGATGGTTAGCGGCAACCTTGTCATGCTCATCCCCTTTGTGCGCATATTAAGAATGGTAGAAATATAGTTCAGGCCACCTAATAATGAACTGACAATAAACATGGCCATACTGACCAACCATAGATCCATACCGATTTTAGAACCACTGGAAGCATCTCCTAACGCACTCAGTGGCGGGTAGATCGTCCAGCCACCACTTGCAGGTCCCGTTTGAACAAACAGGGAAGAAAACATAATGATCGATGCAAGAAAGAAAAACCAATAACTCAGCATATTCAGCATGGGCGATGCCATATCTCTTGCACCAATTTGCAATGGAATCAGGAAGTTGGCAAAAGTGCCGCTCAGTCCTGCAGTTAAAACAAAAAACACCAGAATGGTACCATGCATTGTTACCAACGCGTAGTAAAATTCAGGTTGTAATTTTCCGCCCTTCGCCCACTGACCAAGTAGGTCTTCGAGCCAGGGAAATGTAGAATTGGGATACCCTAACTGTAACCGGAACAAAACGGAAAACAACCCCCCAATAATCGCCCAGATCATGCCTGTTATTAAGAACTGCCTGGCAATCATTTTATGATCCTGGCTAAAAACATACTTACTGATAAAGGTTTCATGGTGATGGTGCTCATGATGGGTTTCATGTGCTCCATGTACATCTGCTTCTTGTATTGTGGCTATGTTACTCATTGTTGTAAACTGTTTTCAATAACTATTTTATTTTACCTGCGGCATAATAGCAGCAAGCGGAGATTTATTTTTTGATGTGCCTGTGGTATCCGTTGAGGGAGCTGCATTGACCGGCTTTGGCTTTTTATCCGGGAACACGGTCCAGTATTGTGGTTCAAGTGTTGCCAGGTAGGCCCTGTATTGTTCTTCGCTTTCAACGATAATTACACCGCGCATGGAGAAATGGCCCTTGCCACACATCTGGTCGCAACTCAATTCATATACAAAATTTGGATTGCCGGTCCTTATCTTCATATCTTCTGTTGTGTACAGCGGGGTAAACCATAAAGTAGTAGGGATGCCGGGCACAGCATCCATTTTCATTCTAAAATGGGGTAACCCTACATCATGGATTACGTCCTGGGCGTTGATCACAAATTTCACCGGCCTTCCTACGGGTATGTGTACGGTTGCGGGTACATGCATATCATCAAGGCTTGCAGGATCATTAAAATCCACCCCCAGCGAGTTGGCGCCTTTAGTTAATTTGTAATTCTTCTTTCCCAGTATTTTATCTGGTCCGGGGTAACGGAATTCCCACCCAAACTGGTGGCCGGTTACTTCAATAACTACAGAATTTTTGGGTGCTTCCCCCGTCATCTTGAACCAGTATTTTAACCCAAATACCACCAACACTGTTAAGAATATCGCTGGTACCGTAGTCCACAGTAACTCCAGTTTGGTATTGTGTGGAAAATAATATGCTTTGCGGTCGTCTCTTTCCTGGTATTTAAATGCAAACCAGAATAATAATATCTGCGTAATAAAAAACACCACGCCGGTTACACCAATGGTGATGTAGAGCATGAGGTCAATTTTCTCCCCCATTTCAGATGCCGCGCCTTGTGGAAATAAAGTTTTGCCATAATACAGCTCATTACACCACCAGCAACCTACTATGCCCAATATTAAAAAGGAAATCAATAAAAACGCGTTGATCTTGTTATTTTGCTTCCTCGCCTTTTCTTCACCTTTTAAAACGCTTACATACTCACTGGCTTTCGAAATTTGAAAGATGACTATGAAAATCATTACTACTATCGCTATCAGCAAAATCTGTGTCATGTTGCAAAATTATTTTCAGTAAATATTAATCTTCTATATTGTTTAAGGCAACCCCTTAAATTATTTATTAATAACACAACCCGTTCTTTTTTTGTTGACTGCCGCGCCATATTTAAACCGGATATATTAGTATATGCGCCTTTTATTTCATCAGGTGTGGTGTATAATGCTTTCTTTAAGGAAAGGATGATTTTTAGCTGTTAAAGGATGGCTGCTGATATATACCCCCACCCTCCACATAATGATACCTACAAATAAAGCGGCGATCCCAAATTCGAAAGGCATTAGTTCCGCGTGCTCACCTAAAGTGCCGGGCATTACCATTTGCCAGAAATCTATCCAATGGCCGAAAATTATCAGCACTGCCATAAACGTTACCAGTGTCCAGTTACGTTTGGTGCTTTTTTTCATTAATATCAGGAAGGGGCAAACAAAATTTAAAACCAAATTCAAAAAGAATATACCCCGGAACGGGCCCTGTACCCGTATTTTAAAATAACCTGTTTCTTCAGGGATATTTGCGTACCAGATCAGCATATACTGTGAAAACCAAAGGTAAGTCCAGAATACAGAAAAAGCGAACATGAATTTACCAACATCATGAAGGTGTTCATCGGTAACATACTCTAATTGCCCCCTGTTTTTTAAGTACACTACAAATAAGGCTATCAGCGACATTCCAGCCACAAAAGAACTGGCAAAAGTATACCAGCTAAACATGGTGCTGTACCAATGCGCATCAATGCTCATGATCCAAAGCCAGGGAATAGTTGACCCTACCGTTAAACCAAAAAACACAATAAAAAAAGAAGCCCATAAAATATTCTTGTTGATCCATTTCTTACCGGTTTCATAATCCATAGTACCCGCTTTATCGCTTTCAATGCTGAAGGAACGCATTTTCTTTCCTATAAACCACCAGAGGAAAATTGTGATAGTGCTCCATACCGTAAAGAAAACCGGGTTTAAAAACCCTTTTTTCCCGTTTAAAATTTTATCATTTGCAACAGCTTCTTTATCTAACCAATGAAAAATATCCGTTCTTCCACCCCAAACGATGGTCATTAAAATTACAAAAGTGATGATGCCTAAAACCGGTACCACGCTTGAGATAGCTTCGGGTACCCTTTTTAAGGCCACCTGCCATCCACCCATCGCGAGGGTGGTAACCCCGATAAAGAACATACTGGCATTGGTGATCAATAAAAAGAACACACTGTTTTGTAACAGCACGGCCCAAAACCGGGTACTGTTGATATTTTCTCCATGGCCCGCATGTTCAAAAGG
The DNA here is from genome assembly GCA_014379625.1 of Ferruginibacter sp. Classification (GTDB taxonomy): domain Bacteria; phylum Bacteroidota; class Bacteroidia; order Chitinophagales; family Chitinophagaceae; genus Ferruginibacter. The sequence continues at coordinate 6,343 of JACMLJ010000073.1, forward strand.
ATGAAATACTATAAACCCATATAACAATGCAATTAAACCGGCGCCAATCAGGCCCATTGTCCATTTCTTATAATTTGCCGGTAATTCGAATGATGTAGACATCTAAACTTTATTTATAGTGAATGCTTTGAATTTATTTTTTTCCCGCAATGCTGTCTGTCTTTGGGGCTGCTGCCATGGTTACTGTTTCTTTAGCGGTTGCTTTTGGCTGTAATGACCTGATATACTGAACCATCTGCCAGCGCTGTTTCCGGCTTAATTGCGCGGCATAACTTCCCATCAGGTTTCTTCCGTAATTGATAGAATGAAACATTGTTCCGTCTGCCATTGCTGCATAAATGGGTAAGGTAAGATTGGCGATCCCACCAATTTTACCTGAAGTACTGATAGGTCCGTTACCTTCGGCAGCGGAACCATGACAAATAGCACAGTTAATATTAAATAACCTGGCAGCTTCAAGGCTATCCTTACCAACAAGCGGTGGTAATGGATTTTTTACCTGGG
>JACMLJ010000010.1 GCA_014379625.1 Ferruginibacter sp.
CCATATATCCGCCACGGGCTGTTTTGGTTATCACCGCATCCTGCATGGGAACGTTTTTTTCTTTCGTTTTCATGCAATAAGCTGTTAACATGTTTGACATTTTGTAGAATTTATGGTTAGTAAATATGGGTGAAGTAGTAAACTTCAGGGTACAAGCTACTAAAAATTTTGGTTTTGGCAAAAAATACAGCGGAGAGCCGAACCGGCGGAAATACATCAGGTAGCAGTGTAAACTGCTGAAACCATAAAACACTATACAGCTTTTAAATTAATGAACCTGAAGAATTCGACTTTCCCGGAACGGGGCACAGCTTTTCGAAATTGAACTAAGTGTTAACCGATCCTGTCTTTAAACGCTTTTGATAAAATAATAAGCTACCAGTTTTGTTATTCTTTCCGCAATTCATACGACCAATTATGCATTCTACACCTAATTCCGTTGCGGCAAAAATCTAAATGGAATAAATTTGTTAAACCATCTGATAAATTAAATGTCCGGGGGCAAGCATCTAAAATGGAACAAATTAACTCAATGAATGGAATAGAGCATGATTTGCGCAATATCAATATTTCACATGGATAGGTGATGGCAGGAATGCCGGAATTATCGCAACTTTACTTGCATGATTTTTGTTAACCCAAATACCCTGTTGCATTAAAAATAACCGGTAATCAGCATACAACAAATAAGAACTTATAATATTTTAAAAATTACAATAATGGAAAAGAAATTACTTAGCTTCATGGACTATTTTTTTACCGTCCTGCTATACCTTTCAGGTGAAGATGCTTCAGAAAAAGCGCCCATTAATCATATCTTATAAGCTATCACTGCAGGCAGTTTGATACGGCTGACTTTAACAGTTGCATCCATTCAATTGACTGGCGCAAAATTTTATATTCTTTAGAGCATGATGGTATTGGCAGTATCGGAAGGAGCAGATTCTAATGCGTTTCCTGGTTTGCTGTAAAGACATGCAAAGCAGGTGGGCAAAAAAATAGCTTCCGTTTTTATCCCGGAAGCTAACTTGTAATACATATTAAAAATGCATTCTAAAAAACAATACCTACACATCTATCCTGGCATATTTGGCATGTGTTTCAATGAACTCCCTTCTTGGAGGTACCTCATCACCCATCAGCATACTGAATACGATATCTGCTTCAGCGGCGCTTTGAATAGTAACCTGTTTTAAAGTTCTCGTGGCAGGGTTCATAGTTGTTTCCCACAATTGTTCTGCATTCATTTCACCCAGGCCTTTATATCGCTGGGTAGTTACGCTATCGTCTTTCCCCTGTCCAAACAACGCGATCAGGCCTTTTCGTTCTTCATCGGTCCATGCATAATCCTGGTCCTTCCCTTTTTTTACAAGATACAGCGGGGGTTGGGCAATATAAACATACCCCTGCTCCACCAGCTCTTTCATATACCTGAAAATAAAGGTTAATATCAGGGTAGCGATATGACTGCCATCCACATCCGCATCCGTCATAATGATTAATTTATGATACCGCAGTTTAGAAAGGTCCAATGCCTTCGGGTCTTCAGCCGTTCCAATTTTAACGCCTAAAGCCGTAAACATATTCCTTATTTCCTCGTTGTCATATATTTTATGCTCCATTGCTTTTTCAACATTCAATATCTTGCCCCGTAAAGGAAGAATTGCCTGGTAACTTCGATCTCTGCCTTGTTTTGCGGTTCCCCCGGCGGAATCTCCTTCTACCAGGTACAACTCACAACGGTTAGGGTCTTTGTCACTGCAATCGGCCAGTTTACCCGGTAACCCGCCACCGGTTAGTACACTTTTACGTTGCACCATTTCTCTCGCCCTTCTGGCCGCTGCCCTTGCCTGTGCAGCCAGGATCACTTTTTGGATGATGGTCTTCGCGTCTTTCGGATTCTCCTCCAGGTATGCGTTCAATACCCGGCTCAACGTGCTGTCCACTACTCCCATCACCTCATTATTTCCAAGCTTGGTTTTTGTTTGTCCTTCAAACTGCGGCTCTGGCACTTTTACCGAAATAATTGCACTCAACCCTTCCCTGAAATCATCTCCTTCAATTTCTACTTTAGCTTTTTCAAACATCCCTTCCTTTTCACCATAACTTTTAAATACCCTGGTGATCGACCGCCGGAAACCCGCCACATGGGTTCCACCTTCAATAGTATTAATATTATTTACATAACTAAAAAGGTGTTCCTGGTAGCCGGTATTATAAATCATCGCCACTTCTACAGTTATGTTATTTGCGGCATCATAACCATCACAGTAAATAACCGTTGGCAACAAGGGGTTCCTGTTGGCATTTTTATCGAGCATTTCTACAAACTCAACTATACCGCCTTCACTATAAAAAGTTTTTGTGTACGTTTTTCCGTTATCATCCACTTCGCGGAGATCACGTATAATGATATTTAATTTCCGGTTCAAAAAAGCCAGTTCCCTTAAACGGCCTTCCAGGATTTCCCCGTTGTAAATGCCTGAAGTAAAAATAGTCAGGTCGGGCCAAAACCGCACGGTAGTGCCATGCGTATCAGAAAGCCCGGTTTCTCTCACCGGGTATTTAGGAATACCCTTTGAATATTCCTGCTCAAACGATTTTCCATCACGGTTAACGGTTACCAGCAGTTTACTGCTAAGTGCATTTACACAACTTACACCTACCCCATGCAATCCGCCGGATACCTTATAAGAATCTTTATCAAATTTACCACCTGCATGTAAAACAGTCATTACCACTTCCAATGCACTCCGGTTTTCTTTGGTATGCAAACCGGTTGGAATACCACGGCCATCATCTTCTACTGTTATTGAGTTATCTTCATTGATGACAACCAGGATATTTTTGCAATAACCTGCCAGTGCTTCGTCAATGGAATTGTCCACAACTTCATATACCAGGTGGTGCAAACCTTTAACACCGATATCGCCAATATACATGGCCGGGCGTTTACGAACTGCTTCCAAACCCTCTAAAACCTGGATACTATCGGCGTCGTAGCCGTGAATGTCTGGAAGTACTATTTCTTCAATTTCTGTACTCATATTTTTGGCCAAATTCTCTTTAAAATTATCAAATTGGATATTCGTGCAAATATAAGGAAAATCAGGGGTTTACGGCAACTAACAGAAGCTTATTTTAGGGATTAGCTGCTGTAAAGATTTCCACAGTATTTACCTGTCGCATATTAAAATATTGGTGCTGTTTAACCCCAAGGCCTACTATGATATGAACAGTCATAACGACCGGGAAAGTATAATTTAGTTTGTCACTACTGATTGTTATCGCTGCGGGTAGTTCACCTGTAATTACTGTTCGCACAGTGTTGAAGCGGCAGTTACAACCTCGAATCCACCCACCTTTACCGCGTGCATTTAAAGTTGTCGCAAGGGCTGCCAACCTTTAAAAGTCCATTTCAACCTATAAATCTCTTTTTGAAGGTTGGCAACCCTTTAATCCCCTGCGACAATTTGAATTGCACCCCTTATCATTGTTGATTTTTATTTATCTTTTTTCTTGTATATTTGCATCGAAGTATATCAATGAATCAATCTGACAACATATTGGAAATTGCCCAAAAACAACCAGTCATGTATAATGAGCTGGATGTTTTGCAGGATATTGACCGTTCGGTCCCCGGTTCTGTTCACTATTCTATCAAACGATATAAAAAACAGTTACAATGGAATATTGAAGATACCGGTATGTTGGTTTATCACTATGAAAAGAATAATGAAAAGGCCAATTACCTTGAATTGAAATTCTGTGTGTCGGGTAATGTATACTGCCGTCAAAAGCAAACAGAATGTGATTATTGTAAATTCAACGCTTCTAAAACCTGCGTGGAAAAAGTTGAAAGTGTAGATGTGCTGAGCTTTAGTTTTAAACCATCTTACCTTACACAATTTGTGAAGGGCAAGAAAGAACTCAGTATATCGGACGAAGTATTGTCTTTTTCGCACATTACTTCTTTTTCCAAACTATTGCCCCTTTGTGGCAAAACAAGAAAGGCCATTGAAGCCCTGCTGAATCACACTTATACCGATACGCTGGAAAATATTTTCGTAAATGCGCAAACCCAGATCCTGTTATTGTATAGCATGGATTGCATGATGGGAGATAAAGTAGAAACCTTTACCTGTAAATTTTTAGCCAATGCGGATGACCGCGAAAAAATTTCAAAAGCCAGGGAAGTATTATTGCAACATATTGGCGAGCCATTGACCATTAAGGAACTTAGCCGCAAAGTAGCCATCAACGAATGTTACTTAAAAAAAGGTTTTAAGGAATTGTTTGGAACCACCATTTTTGATTTTTACCAGAGCCAGCGTATGGAACATGCAAAATACCTGTTATACGAAAAAGGCCTCAGCGTAACTGAGGTATCCCTCTTACTTGGCTACTCCTCTATATCCCATTTTAGTACTGCTTTTAAAAAGCATACCGGCATTAAGCCTTGTGAACTACTCCTTAGATAATTTCTTGTTTCCGTTTTCCGTAAACCGTTTTCCCTGATGCGTAACCTATTTTTAAACAGGTTAAGTTTTCTTTGCATTCAATACAAATACAAAGAAAACTTAAAAGCTGTCTCCAATATGTGTAAAAGATCATTACTCACTGTTGTCATATTAATTATGGCATTTATAGCGAAAACCCAAAACACCATTTCCGGAAAAATTATTACCAAAGACGGATCTCCTGCCCCCAATGTAAATATTGAACTGAAAGAATTAAAAAAATTCAGCATCAGCGATGCAAATGGTCATTTTACCATCAGCAATATTGACAATGGAACCTATAATATCATTGCATCATTTACAGGTCTTCATACACAACAACAACAGATCACCATTAAGCTAAATGAAAGCACTGCCTTAAGTTTTGTATTGGTAGAAAATGCCAGCGAACTTGAAGAAGTGATCGTTAATTCAAAAAAAGGACTTAATAACCAGGTTATATCTGTTGGAAAAGTCGCCATAGACCCAATGGATCTTCCTCAAAGCATCACGGTAATCGGGCAGTCGGTTATAAGGGACCAGCAATCTCAGCGAATGAGTGATATTATTAAAAATGTAAACGGCGTTTACCTGGCAACTACCCGGGCAAGTACCCAGGAAAGTTTTTCGGCCAGGGGCTACGGTTTCTCCGGCAGCAATATGTTTAAAAACGGATCAAGGGTAAACACGGGCACCATGCCCGAAGTAAGTTCGCTTGAAAAAGTAGAGGTATTAAAAGGAAGCGCTGCCATACTGTACGGGAATGTTGCCCCGGGCGGTATCATAAATATGGTAACCAAACAGCCTAAGTTTTATTTTGGCGGAGAGTTATCGCTTAGGTCGGGTAGCTATGGGCTGATAAAGCCGACATTTGATGTATTTGGTCCCTTATCAAATAAAGTGGCTTTTCGTGTAAATGGCATATACGAAAAAGCGGATAGCTACAGGGATGTGGTGCAATCAGAACGCTTTTATATCAATCCTTCGATGCTTTTTAAACTGGATAAGCGTACCGAACTGCTTGTTCAGGGGGATTATCTCTATCATAACTTTACACCGGACTTTGGCATAGGTTCACTGGCAGACACCGCCATAGCGAATGTGCCTATTTCGCGTTTTTTTGGTACTCCCTGGCAATATAACAAGGCTAAGCAATCAACCGCAACTGCTATCCTCAGGCATCAACTGAATAACAACTGGAGTATCAATGCCACTACTTCGTACCAGTTATATAAAAGGGATTATTATTCAATTGAAAGAATACAGGCTAAAGCCAATGGTGACTTCCGGCGCCCCTTGAATAAAATTCAATCGCAGGAGGATTATCTTATAGGAAATATAGACCTTGTTGGTAAATTTAAAACAGGCAAGTTAGCGCATACCTTACTCACAGGCGTGGATGCTGACAGGTATTACACTACCACGTATTCCTTTAATAACCCACTATTTTATGACACCATAAATATTCTTGATCCCAATAAATTTGTTCCACGTACGGATATACCTGCCGCTTCAAAATTAACCCGGCTACAAACGCCCATAAACAGGATCGGCGTTTATGTGCAGGATTTAATCAGTCTTTCAGATAAATTTAAATTATTGGCAGGCGTACGCTGGTCGATGCAGGAAACATTAGCACCCACTACTACGTATTTTTTGAAAGACAGCGTGGGTAAAGGCATGGCAATATCAGTAGATGCATTTTCTCCCCGTATCGGCTTGGTGTACAGGCCTTTGCCTACCATGTCTGCATTTGCCAGTTATTCAAATTCATTCTCCGTTAACAATGGCACTGATATTTATAGCAATGCCTTAGCGCCCTCCATTATTGATCAGTATGAGATTGGCCTGAAGAACGATTTTTGTAAAGGGAAACTTTCAGTAAACCTTACTTTCTACAGGATCATCAATAACAATCTTGCTCAAACGGCGCCGGTTGATAAAAACGGTATAGCGAACAATAATACCGCATTTAAAGAGCTTGCAGGTGAAACAACAAGTGATGGTATCGAAATAGATGTCAATAGCCAGCCGGTAAAGGGTTTGAATATACTCGCAGGTTACAGCTATAACAATATGCGGTATACGGATACAAAAGAATTGAAGGGAAATTATATTGAAGGAGAGCGGCTGGTAAATACGCCCGCGCATACCGCAAACACCAGTGCGTTTTATACTTTTCAGCGCGGTAATCTGAAAGGGGTGAAAATAGGGGTTTCGGGTTTTTATACCGGAAATCGTTGGGGAGGGTGGAACAATACCCGGGAACAGGCGCAAAATTATTCAAGGCTGATACCGGTTAAAGGCTTTACCACCGTAGATATTGCCGCCGGCTATAGTTTCAAAAAACTGTCCCTGATGGCGAAAGTTTCAAATATTTTTAATGTATACAACTACTATGTACATGAAAACTATAGTATCAACCCTATTGCTCCCCGGCAGTTTATCAGCACAATAAGTTACAAATTTTAATAAGTATAATTATTTTTGGTCGGCCACTATTCTAGTTCATTACTTTAAAGTTAAAAAAATAAGTCATTGAAAATCTTTTTCAGAAGGATTCATCTTTACCTCGCTTTTGCGGCGGGCCTGGTAATTATGACTACCTGTTTTACGGGTGCGGTGTTGGTTTTTGAAGAAGATATCCAACATACATTCCATAAAGAAAGATACTTTGTGCCTCGCGGCGAAGTAGCCAGGCCTGTAGAAGATATGGTATCATCCCTGCTAAAAAAAGCCCCTGGTGTTACCATCAATGGAATAAAGATTTATTCAGATAGCAGCCGAAGTACCGAGATATTCTATACAATCCCAAAGGAAGAAACCGGTAAAAAAAAAGATAAGCCAGGCACAATAAGAGGGCAGGGTTTAAAAGTAAAACCTGGCCAAAATGAAAATATCCGCTTTACTGCCTATATCAACCCTTACACGGCAGATGTAATCGAATTGTTCAATTACCGTGATACTTTCTTTTACTCCATGATGGCGCTGCACCGTTGGCTGTTGGGTGGCGACACCGGGAAACTGATCGTTGGTACCTGCACTTTAATATTCCTGTTCATTCTTTTTACAGGCATTATTTTATGGTGGCCAAAAACCAGCAGTATTTTACGGCAACGCATTAAAATAAAATGGGATAGCGGGTGGAAAAGACTGAATCACGATCTCCACATAGTATTGGGTTTTTATTCTGCCATATTCCTGTTCATTTTTGCTTTTACCGGCCTGGCATGGTCCTTCTCCTGGTTCAATAACGGAATATATAAAATAACAGGTTCTTCAATGGAACAGCAAAAAACTCCTGTTAGCCCCCATCATTCCGGAAGCATTCTCCTAAGCTATGACGAGGTACTTGATTTTTTGAAAACAACGGTGACGGATGGTAAATTTTATATCATTTCGGCACCAAAAGATTCTTTGGCTCCTTACACTGTAAACGTACTACCGTACGGAGCACCGCACGAATCTGCCGGGGACGTTTATTTTATTGACCGGTATAAACCCCTGGTCCTTCAATCCCGGAGATTTACCGATCGCAATCTGGGCCAAAAGGTGCGGTCTGTTTTTAAGCCCATACATACAGCAGCCATTTGGGGTACACCTTCCAAAATAATCGGGCTAATCGTTTGTATCCTGGGAGTCATATTTCCATTAACAGGTTACCTGATGTGGTGGTTAAGATGGGGTAAATCCAAAAAGGCAGGATACCCGTAATGATTCTATAAAATTATACTATAAGAATAAAGGCCTGTTGAAAATTCAACAGGCCTTCTTGCTCGAAACAGATTCTAAGGATCTTGAGTTTTTCCAATTGTATTGGTCGTTCTTCAAGAAATGGAGGTGGTTTTAAAAAGGAATCGAATTGATTTTAATTTCGTTGTTCTTCTAATGGATTTGGATTTTAAAACGGAAAAAGATTATCCTAACTAATTATCACAATAAAAATGTAATGAAAAATAAGTGACGGGAGTAGGAATACCCCCGTCTTTACCCTAATAAAACCCTAAACCAGCAAAGATTTGCACCACTTATCACTTACACGATACATATAATTTTAGATGATTTGCCTCAAACGTGTTACCAAAAAACAAGGTTAGTGATATGCCTTTTATTCGTAATAATGGAATTGAATTCAAGATTCTCCATAAAATGATTATTTAATTAAATATGGATTAAAGGAAATTTTCAAAGGGGTGAAGAATCTTGTATTTTTAAAGAATAAAATTTGGGCCAATATTATGCCAAAGCGTGATAATGTGGAAAACTTGGAAAATAAAGTATCCGACAGCTTAACAGCATCATTTTTAATGTGATAAAAGGCCTGTATTGTATTACCTTTGCAAACATTTTATATTACAGACGTGAAGATTTTATGAGCGCTACCTACAAAGAATACCAGCAGCTGAATTTACCCGGCATCGGTAATGAAATATTGGAGCAATGGGAAAATACCCGCGCATTTGAAAAAAGTGTAACCGGGAGGGAGGGCCAAACCCCCTTTGTATTTTACGAGGGTCCACCCAGTGCCAATGGCATGCCTGGTATTCATCATGTAATTTCAAGGACATTAAAAGACCTGATTTGTCGTTATAAAACTATGCAGGGCTTCCAGGTAAAACGCAAAGGTGGTTGGGATACGCATGGTTTACCGGTGGAATTAGGGGTTGAAAAATTATTGGGGATCACAAAGGAAGATATAGGCAAAAAAATATCTGTAGAAGAATACAATGCCACCTGTCGTAAAGAAGTATTGAAATTTAAAGACAAATGGGATGATATTACAAAAAAAATGGGCTATTGGGTTGATTTAAACGACCCCTATATCACTTTTGAAAATAATTATGTAGAAACGCTTTGGTGGATCCTGGCCGAATTGTATAAAAAAGGATACTTATACGAAAGTGTAAGTATACAGCCCTATTCACCTGCTGCAGGAACTGGTCTTAGTTCACATGAATTAAACCAGCCCGGTACTTACAAGGATGTAAAAGATACAAGCGTGGTGGCAATGTTCCGCTTACCCAACCCCTCCAAAGCAGGGGTTTCGGAACTGCCTGTTATCGCTAAAATCTTTTCTGCAATAGCTGATTCTTCAATCTCTCATTTAGGAATTGAGGTGGCTGATGCTTTTTTTATGGCGTGGACCACCACACCCTGGACGCTTCCTTCCAACCTGGGCTTAACAGTTGGGCCAAATATTGACTACGTACTCGTAAAAACATTTAACCCTTATACCCATGCACCTGTCAATGTAATTTTGGCAAAAAAGCTGCTGGGTAAATATTTTAAACCTGAATTAGAATATGGAGATTTTGAAGAATACTTAAAAAAAATAGAAGAGCCCATATTAGCAGGCTCAAAAATCTCCTCTTCGGGCAGTACAGGAACCTTGCCATGGAAAATTCTTGCCGACTTCAAAGGTAAAGAACTGGAAGGGGCGGGTTATGAACAACTGCTCCCTTCCGAAGCAAATACAATTGAAAAAATACGGGAAATAACACCGGGAGCAGAACCATTTAAAATAATTACCGGTGATTTTGTTACCACCGAGGATGGTACCGGGATTGTGCATACTGCGCCGGCTTTTGGTGCGGATGATTATAAAATGGGAACAAAAAACAACCTGGGCATATTAACATTGGTTGATAAACAAGGAAAATTTGTAGAAGGAACAGGTGAATTCAGCGGCCGTTATGTTAAGGATTATAAAGATGAAAAAGACTACACAGACGTAAACATCGACATCAGCGTAAAACTGAAAAAAGAGAACCGGGCCTTTAAGGTTGAAAAATACGAACATAGTTACCCGCATTGCTGGCGCACGGATAAGCCGGTAATCTATTATCCTTTAGACGCCTGGTTTATTAAAACCACCGCCGTAAAAGACAGGATGGTTGAGCTGAACAAAACCATCAACTGGAAACCGGCAGCTACCGGTACCGGTCGGTTTGGTAACTGGCTGGAGAATATGGTGGACTGGAACCTGAGCCGAAGCCGTTTTTGGGGAACCCCTCTACCCATCTGGCGTACAGAAGACGGATCAGAAGAAAAATGCATCGGCTCAATTAAAGAATTAAACAACGAAATAAAGAAAGCGGGTGAAGTGTTGGGAGAAGATGCCAATAAAAATTACCTGCATGAAAATAAGTTGGATCTTCACAAGCCTTACGTAGATAATATAATATTGGTTAGCACACTCGGGAAACCCATGAAAAGAGTGGCCGACCTGGTAGATGTTTGGTTTGATAGCGGGGCAATGCCCTATGCCCAATGGGGATTGCCAGACACTGGTTCTAATAAATTTGGCCCTTTAAGCACGGAAAATTTCTGGCAGTACCATGCGGCTTCCGCTAATTCTCCCTTGGCAGGTACGGGTGCAATCGGAGCATTTCCAGCCGATTTCATTGCTGAAGGGGTTGACCAAACCAGGGGCTGGTTCTACACTTTACATGCTTTGGGTGTGTTATTGTTTGACAGCGTGGCGTACAAAACAGTGGTGAGCAATGGACTTGTATTGGATAAGAACGGCAATAAAATGAGCAAACGTGTTGGTAATGTGGTAGATCCTTTTGAAACCATTAATACCTTTGGAGCGGATGCTACCCGATGGTACCTAATTACAAATGCATCCCCCTGGGATAGCTTAAAGTTTGATAATGAAGGGATTAAAGAAGTACAACGTAAATTTTTTGGTACATTGTATAATACTTACCAATTTTTTGCCCTATATGCAAACGTAGATGGATTTGCTTTTAAAGAAGTTTATATACCGGTAAAAGAAAGACCCGAAATTGACCGATGGATATTATCATCGCTTAATTCATTAGTAAAATCCGTGACGCAAAATTTTGATGAATACGAACCAACACAGGCTGGCCGGGCCATCGAAGATTTTGTGGATGCTCATTTAAGTAACTGGTACGTCAGGTTATGCCGCCGCCGGTTTTGGAAAGGAGAATATGAGCCGGATAAAATCTCGGCTTACCAAACCCTGTACGAATGCCTTGAAAGCCTCTCCAGGTTAATGGCCCCCATTGCACCGTTTTTTGCAGACTGGTTATTTCTTAATTTGAACAAAGTTACCGGCCGTTTTACCAATGAATCAGTACACCATACCGATTTTCCGGTAGCCGATGAGGTTATTATAGATGCAGATCTTGAAAAAAGAATGCAATTGGCGCAGGATGCCTCTTCTTTAATACTTTCATTACGAAAAAAAGTAAATATCAAGGTTCGTCAACCGCTACAAAAAGTATTTATCCCGGCAATGGACGCGGAAATGGCCTCAAGGATAAAAATGGTGGAAGACATTATTAAAGCAGAAACCAATATTAAAGAAGTGGATATCCTGGGAGCCGAAAATGACTTTATTCAAAAAAAGGCAAAGGCTAATTTTAAGACTCTTGGAAAAAAACTGGGTTCAAAAATGAAATGGGCAGCGGAAGAGATCAGTAAATTTAGTAATATTACGATTGATAAGATATTGGAAGGCGATTTTGTATTAAATCCCGATTACAAATCAAAAAATGAAGAACCGATTATTATCAGCATCGAAGACCTGGAGGTTTCCACAGATGAAATCGCGGGTTATGAAGTAACCAATAAAGGTTCCCTGACGGTAGCATTGGATATTACCATTTCAGATGATTTGAAAAAGGAGGGTGATGCGCGGGAATTTGTCAACAGAATTCAGAATATCCGCAAAGACAGCGGTTTTGAATTAACAGACAGAATAAATGTATCCGTGCTTGAAAATGAAGTTATGCAACTATCTTTAAATCAATATAAAGATTATATTTGCGCCGAAATTCTGGCAGATTCGCTTGCTTTTTACCCCGTTTTGAACGAGGGCACCGAGATTGAGGTGAATAATGCCATATTAAAAGTGAACGTACTTAAAAAAGAAGAGTAGTATGGCAACAAAAAAGCATGTTCCGGTAAAGGCAGGAAGAGCAGCAGCAAAACCTGTTGCGAAAAACTTAGCTAAAGCCGTAAAACCTGTAACGAAAAAGGCTGTGAAAAAAGCTGCGCCTGCTAAAAAAGCAGCTCCTAAAAAGGTGGTTTTTAAGCCTGTGGCGAAAAAGATCGTAAAACCTGCGCTAAAAAAGGCAGTTACTAAACATGCACCAAAAAAAGGGGCTGGTAAGCCTGTACGCGGGCAAATAACAAAACCTGCTGCAAAATCTGTAAAACCCTTAGCAAAAACAACTCCCAAAAAAGTAGCCGAGGCAAAAAAACCAATAACCCCGGTTGCAAAAGCAACAACAAAAAAAGCAGTATTGGTAAAAAATATTCCTATAAAAGCTGTTAACCAAGCCCAAAAAATTATGGCAAAAAAAGAAGATATTAAAAATCCGGCAGCTACACCTGCCGCTGAAAAAGCAGTTTCGCCAAAGCATACAGTTGAGGTAAAAGCTAAAGAAATTAAGGTCCCTGCACCGAAGCCCGTTGTAATTCCAAAAATATCTACTAAAACTGTGCGTAAATACCAGCCGGAATTTACAAAATCAGTATTGGATAAGGCCCAAAGAGACCCTGGCGCCCCTTCACAACGGTATAGTGATGCTGAATTGCAGGAATTCAGGGACCTGATTCAGCGTAAGCTGGAAGCGGCGAAGAAAGAATTATCCTATTTGCATGGTTTAATAACCCGCAAAGACGAAATGGGTGGCGATGAAGGTGACAACCGCTACATGACTATGGAAGATGGAAGTCTTAGCATGGAAAGAGAGCAATTGAGTCAAATGGCGAGCCGCCAGATCACGTTTATCGATCACCTGGAAAAAGCAGTGATGCGTATAGAAAACAAAACCTATGGTATTTGCCGTGTAACCGGTAAATTGATTGACAAAGCACGTTTGCGGGCTGTACCGCATGCTACGCTTAGCATTGAAGCCAAAATGGGGTCAGGCAGATAAATCACCGGGCCTTTCCTTAAGGTTCATTTCAGATACAAATTATAAAGAGAATGGTTCTTCATTCTCTTTTTTTATGGATGTCTTTCAGTTCGTTACATTTACAACGGACTTAACGGGGTAATTTGTGCATGGTGAAATATTGACCATTGATCATTCCGTTTTAACCTAAAGCTATTTATCTTTCTAAAAAAGAGGGGCTTTGTAATTCATAAATATCTGAAACAGGCCCACCTGTATTCCGTGGCGATAGGTTTACTTAACCTGCAGTGCCTTCATCTTCTGCTAAAAACTTACTTTTGCATTCTTTCAACTTATATGCAACTCATTCCAGTAAAAGACAGCCAATCTGTAAAACAGTTCCTCCGGGTAGCTGTAGCATTATATAAGAATGACCCTAAATGGATCCGCCCCTTAAATAAGGATATCAATGAAGTATTTGATGCAAAAAAAAATAAGGCTTTCCGCTTTGGTGAAGCTGAGCGTTGGATACTAATAAGTAACGAAGGGGAATTAATAGGAAGGATTGCGGCCTTTGTGAACAAAAAGTATAAAAATAAAGGTGATGATGTACCTGTCGGTGGGATCGGTTTTTTTGAATGCATCAATAGCCAGGAAGCTGCCGAACTGATGTTTGACAATGCCCGGCACTGGCTGATACAAAAAGGTATGGGGGCAATGGACGGCCCGATTAATTTTGGTGAAAGGGACAAATGGTGGGGATTGGTCAACAAAGGTTTTGAAGAGCCACTGTATTGCATGAATTATAACCCGCCTTATTATGTAAATTTGTTTGAGCAGTACGGATTTAAACCTTTCTTTAACCAGGTTTGTTTTGGCCTTCACCCGAAAGCGCCACTCGAAAAAAAGATTCATGCCCGGCATGCGGTTTATGACAACAATCCCGACTTCTCATCACAACACATAAAAAAAGAGCAGCTCCAAAAATTTGCCGGTGACTTTACAACCATCTACAATAAAGCATGGGCAGGTCATGGCGGCTTAAAACAAATGGCTAAGGAACAGGTGCTGCTGCTTTTTAATAAAATGAAACCGGTGATGGATGAAATATTAATCTGGTTCGCTTATCACAAAGACGAGCCCATCGCCATGTTTGTAAATATCCCTGATTTAAACCAGTGGTTTAAACATTTGAACGGCAATTTTGACCTGTTGCATAAACTGAAATTTTTATGGATAAAAAAATTCAAACCTAATAAAAAGTTCAGCGGAATTGTATTTGGAGTAGTACCGGAATGGCAGGGGAAGGGCATTGATGCGTATGTCATTGGTGAATCAGCCAAACTGATACAGCAACCCAATGTAGCTTATACCCAGTACGAAATGCAATGGATCGGAGATTTTAATCCCAAAATGATCAATGTTGCAGAGAGCCTGGGGCCAACTTTTCGTAGCAGGAACCTCATCACCTACCGGTATTTATTTGACCGAACAAAGGAATTTAAACGGCACCCGATGCTGGATTAGGATAAAATCAAGTTTTTTAAACCGGGTGAAATTTGAAGTTTTTAAAACCCGGCGGCGTTGCAGTTAAAAAGAGCCAGGGGTTTATTAACTTGCATTTATAATCTCACATCAAAATTATTTCGCCTGCCGGCGACTTTAGTATATGGATAAGTTCATTGTATCTGCACGTAAATACCGGCCACAAATTTTTTCAACTGTAGTTGGACAATCTCATATTACTACTACTTTAAAGAATGCCATTAAAAATAACCAGTTGGCCCATGCTTTTTTATTTTGCGGCCCCAGGGGAGTGGGCAAAACTACCTGTGCAAGAATTTTAGCAAAAACCATCAACTGCGAAAACCAGACTAAAGATGGGGAGGCTTGCAATACCTGCAACAGTTGTATATCATTCGATGCGGGTACCTCATTAAATATACACGAATTGGATGCCGCCAGTAATAATTCGGTGGATGACATCAGAAACTTGGTTGAGCAGGTGCGATTTGCTCCGCAGGCCGGGAAATACAAAGTATATATCGTGGATGAGGTGCACATGTTAAGTTCTTCGGCCTTTAACGCATTTTTAAAAACCCTGGAAGAGCCCCCTCCTTATGCGATCTTTATTTTAGCCACCACGGAAAAGCACAAAATACTACCTACCATTTTAAGTCGTTGCCAGATATTTGATTTTAAGCGTATCACCAATAATGATACGGTAGAACATTTGCAGGAAATATGTGCAAAGGAAGTGATTACCGCCGAAAAATCTGCCCTTCACCTGATTGCTCAAAAAAGCGAAGGCTGCATGAGGGATTCGCTGAGTATTTTAGATAAAATAGTAAGTTTTACCAATGGGGCCGTTACGTATAAAAACACCCTGGAACACCTGAATATTTTAGATGAGGATTATTACTTCCAACTGCTTGATTTTGTACAGCAGCAGGATTTAAGCAGCGCTTTATTAATGTTTGATGAAATTAACCGGAAGGGATTTGAAGGTGACCTGGTACTAAACGGTTTTGCGGAATTTTTACGCAACATGCTGGTAAGCCGCGATGCCAGGGTAGCGATGTTACTGGAAGTGGCCGAGGAGTTTAAGCAAAAATATTTGCAAACTGCCCAAAAAATATCACCCGCGTTTATTGTGAGCGGCCTTAACATTTTGAATGAAGCAGAGATCAATTATAAACAGGCCCGCAATAAACGTTTACATGTGGAATTAACCATTATCAAGCTAAGTTATTTACAACAGGCTTTGGAATTGGTAAACGATGATGGGCTTGTAAGTAAAAAAAAAAGAATTGATGGTGTAAAAGCGGTGGCATTCAGAGCATTACCGATAACCAGGGTTAGCAATTCACAAACAAAGGATTTAAACCCGGAACTTTTAAACCCGGCAAGCGGGTCCCGGGCCAAACTTATCATAGCAGAACCTTTGCCCGAAATAAAAAAAACTGCAGGGCAACAGCCGCTTACTGCTCAAAATATAATTAGCCAGCCAGCTAACATTGCACTCCCTCCTAAAAACCCGGAACCCGGGAGTCCACTGGGCTCATTACTGAGTATCCGTAAACAAATCACCCTGAAAAATAAAGAAGGCGAAACGGGAATAAAACCTTTAACTGAAGAAGAATTATATACCTCCTGGGGTTTATTTATTGAAAAACTAAGAGCAAAAAGCAATTTTTCCGCTGTTACCAATTTCAACGCGGCTGAATTAAAAGTAATTGATCAGCATACTATTGAGATCATTACCCGGGGAGAAATACATAAAGCATTCATCGAAGAAGAAAGAGCAGACCTTGTAACGCATCTCCAGGAATATTTTAATAACCGTTTTTTAGTATACCAGGTTTCTGTAACAGAAAAAGAAGAAAAAGAAGAACCCGGCGAAATTAAATTAAGCAGGAAACAGCAATACCTGAAGATAATAGAGGAATACCCGTTGGTAAAAGAACTCAGGGACCGGCTAAAGCTGGAACTTGAATAATTTGCCCCTGTATATTACAGCTATTTTTTAACATCCATTACCCGGATGTCGCTACAACTGTTAATAACTTTACGCCTCAAATTAATTTTTATGCATACCATTTTAGGTGCAGGGGGTGCAATCGCCCGGGAGTTAAGCAGCGTGCTAATCACCAATAATCAGCCGGTGCGTTTAGTGGGCAGAAATCCTAAACCCGTTAAGGGTGCAACTACCGTGGCGGCAGATCTTAGCAACAACAGTCAAACATCGGAAGCCGTAAAAGGGTCCTCTATCGTGTATCTGTGTGTGGGGTTGAAATACGAAGTAAAAATATGGGCAAAAAATTGGCCTGCCATTATGCAAAACACCATTGATGCCTGTAAAAAGCACAAAGCAAAATTGGTATTTTTTGACAATATCTACTGTCTCGGTAAAGTTAACGGGCCAATGACAGAAGAAAGTGTATTTAATCCCAATAGTAAAAAAGGGATGATCAGGGCAGCCATCGCAACTCAACTGCTTAATGAAATTAAGGCCGGTAATTTAACTTCGCTGATAGCCAGGTCGGCAGACTTTTATGGCCCCGGTTGTAAGACCAGTGTATTCAACCTTTTAATAACAGATAAAATGGTAAAGGGCAAAAAGGCCCAATACCTGGTAAATGCTAACCAGAAACATTCCTTCACTTATACACCTGATTGCGGTAAAGCGCTCTGGTTACTGTCACAACGTAATGATGCATTTAACCAGACCTGGCATTTACCTACGGCTCAACCTGCTTTAACAGGAAAAGAATTGATCAGCCTGGCAGCAAAAGAATTGGGTACTGAACCCAACTATACTATTTTAAGCAAAGGGTATATCCGTTTTGGTGGCCTGTTCAATAACACCGTAAAAGAGTTGTACGAAATGTTGTACCAAAACGAAAGCGAATATATTTTTGATTCTTCCAAATTTGAAAATGCCTTCGGGATAGCACCCACTTCATACGAAGAAGGAATAAAGCAAACCATGCTTTTCTACAAAAAATAATATTATGTCAGCCGTAATTATAGGGCATATAATTGCCATTTTTGCATTAATTTCGGCTTCCATTTCAAAACAATAGAAATTATCAATTATGGCAGAAGTGATTCGCATGCCCCGTATGAGTGATACCATGACAGAAGGTGTGATTGCAGAGTGGCATAAAAAAGTGGGTGACAAAGTAAAATCCGGTGATTTATTAGCCGAAGTGGAAACCGACAAAGCCACTATGGAATTAGAGAGTTATAATGATGGCACATTATTATATATTGGGGTTGAGAAAGGAAAACCAGCCCTGGTAGACGGTATTTTGGCAGTGATTGGCAAAGAGGGCGAAGATTATCAACCTGCATTGGATGCAGCGGGAGGCGCCACTCCGGAAGCTGCACCATCAGCAGTTCCGGCAAAAGAGCCTGCGCCTGAAAAAGAAGCAGCAGCTAAGGAAAATACACCGGTTGCAACAGTTGCGACGACCACTGCTAAAATAGAATTGCCTGCAGGCGCAAAAGAGATCAGGATGCCGTTGCTGAGCGATACCATGACCGAAGGGAAAATAGTAGCCTGGAATAAGAAAGTTGGGGACCCCGTGAAAAGTGATGATGTATTGGCCGATGTTGAAACTGATAAAGCTACCATGGAAGTGGTGGGTTACGAAGAAGGGACATTATTATATATTGGCGTGGAGGCCGGTAATGCCGCTAAAGTAAATGAGATCATTGCTATTGTAGGAAAAGAAGGTACGGATATAAGCGCTTATGTGGCTGCTGAAAAATCAGGCGGAAATGTAGCTCCGGTGGCTGGTACTGCAGCAGCCGGAACTGAAGAAGCTGCTGCTCCGTCTGCAACAACCGGAGCAGAAGAAACGGAACCTGTGGCCGCCACATCCAACGGCAGGGTAATCGCCTCTCCCCTTGCAAAAAAATTAGCCGCCGATAAAGGAATTGATATAAGAAAAGTGAATGGAACCGGTGACAATGGCCGCATCACCAAAAAAGATATTGACAGCTATGTTCCGGTCGCAACACCCGCTGCAAAAGCTGCGCCGGCAGCAACACCCGAAGCAAAACCTGTGGCGGCAGCGCCTGCTTTTGTTACCAATGACAAGGAAGGCTTTACAGATACCCCATTGACGCAAATGCGTAAAATAATTGCGCGCCGTTTGAGCGAAAGCAAATTTACCGCACCGCATTTTTATCTCACGATGGAAATAAACATGGATAACGCCATCACCTCACGGGTAGCCATGAACGAAATTAGCCCGGTAAAGATATCCTTTAATGACCTGGTGATAAAAGCCTGCGCTACTGCGCTCCGGCTGCACCCGGATGTTAACAGTAGCTTTATGGGTGATTTTATCCGTCATAACCGGCACATCCATATTGGTTCTGCGCTTGCACTGCCCACGGGATTGATAGTGCCGGTGATAAAGTTCGCTGATCAGAAATCATTATCACAAATCGCCACCGAAGCAAAAGAATTATATGGCAAGGCGAAGGATAAAAAACTTCAACCCCCTGAATTCACCGGCAATACTTTCACCGTATCTAATTTAGGTATGATGGATATTGAAGAGTTTACCGCCATCATCAACCCCCCGGATAGCGCGATTTTAGCAGTGGGCGCCATTAAAGAAAAAGTAGTGAAAAAAGGTGAAGGATTTGGCGTAGTGAATGTGATGAAACTTACTTTAAGCTGCGACCACAGAAGCGTGGACGGAGCTGTTGGCGCGGCTTTTTTACAAACTTTAAAAAAGTTTTTAGAGAACCCCGTTACGATGCTGGTATAAAATTTTATCGCTCAAATTTTATAAGCGCCAGGTGTATAACGGGCGCTTTTTTATTGCTTGTAATAAGGCAAATAATATTATAGATATACATTGAAAAAATATCCTGCATGTACAGGCAAATAAAAAGGCTGCCCTAAGACAGCCTTTTTGGAGATATATTTTTCTTAATTTATTGTGGCAGGTTAACAGTATTCATCTGAAGTGTAACCGCTGTTTGGGCCAGCATCCTTCCGTTTATGGAGGCACCTGTCTTCAGGTTAATTCCTGTTTGGCTCAAAATATTTCCTTCAAAATGACTGGTTGTGCCTAAGGTAACGGCACCGGCTGTCTGCCAGAATATATTCTTTGCCTGTGCGCCCCCGGCCAATGTAATATTTACAGCAGAACTCACTTTAAGCGTTCCGGCAACCTGGAATATCCATACATCATCAGGGCCACCAGAAATGGTAATATCGGTTGGAATAGTAAGCGCGCTGGTAAATTTATATAAGCCTGGGGTAAGTGTTTTACCTCCAATATCACCTGCGCCTAAATTTAAAAAATCAGGATTTGATCTTCCCGCGGCATCGGTGTACGCTGTTTGCATATCACTAACGGCAGTGGTTAGCCTGGTAGCGTTAATCACGCCACATGGAAGCGGACCGGCGGCATCCACAGAATAGATAGTTCCTGTTACTTCTGCACAGGTTAAATGAATAGCCGCACCCGTGATCGGGCTTGTTCCAATATCTCCGGTGACAGCGGATTTATAAACATCGGTAATGCCTGATTTTGACAGGATCACAAATTCGCCGGAAAGCCTTAGGTTTACTGCAGTCTGCGGAAGATTTTTACTAATGGCAACCGATGTTTCCGTTAAAGACATTTTGGAAGTCAATGCAGTAGGAATATTGGTATCAACCTCTTTTTTACAACCTCCTAAAAATACAACCAATAGCGCTGCTACGGCTGGTAATAATTGTTTTGTACACATGGTATTGTTTTTTAATTATGGTGAAGACGGGTTTAAGGCTTGAGTTACTTACATACCTTACTGCATTGCGGGTTGATTAACCGGGTTCGCAGTAAAAAAATCATATATTACCATGCCTTGATATTAAAATTGCCGGCCATCGATAGCCGCTGAAATATGGGAGGGGTGGACGTTTTAAGGAGTGTAAGGTTTTTTCATAATTCACCATGTTACTATAACCGTGCCACGATCGTATAAATCATCCGCTATAGAAATCCGTCTCAAATAATTTAAATGCAGGTTAATCATTCTGTTCTTTTATTTTTTTCTTTTAATGAGTAAGAATTGATCAGTTGCAATACTAAAATTTTAGGTATATTTCTACAATGTAGGGGCACAAAGCATGTGACATGCCTGAGAAAAACTTGAGCAAACAACGCCAAATTCAATACCTTTAAGCGATAAACTTTCTATATGAAAAAACAAGCCCCCTTTTTATATATACTTATTTTATTAAGTACCCTCTCCTGTAACAATTCTCCAAAGCAAGCAGCTGATATGCCAAATAATGACGGTCAAAAAAAATGGTGGAAAGAAGCGGTAGTTTACCAGATTTATCCCCGTAGTTTCAAAGACAGCGATGGGGATGGCGTAGGCGATTTAAAGGGGCTTACCGGCAAGTTAGATTATGTAAAAAGTTTAGGGGTAGATATTGTTTGGCTGAATCCTATTTATGGTAGTCCAAATGCGGATAATGGTTATGATATCAGTAACTACGATGATATTATGAAGGAATTTGGCACCATGGCTGATTTTGATGTAATGCTGGGCGAAATGCATAAAAGGGGTTTAAAACTGGTAATGGACCTGGTGGTAAACCATTGTAGCGATGAGCACGAATGGTTTAAACAATCCCGTAGCTCCAGGACCAATCCTTATAGAAATTATTTTCATTGGTGGCCGGCAGAAAAAGGTAAACCAGCGTTTCGCCCGGGATCTTTTGAGGTAGACGGAAGCGGTTGGCGGTTTGATTCACTTACCAATAGTTACTACCTGCATTATTTTAGTTATAAGCAACCCGATTTAAACTGGGAAAACCCAAAACTCCGCCAGGAAATTTATGCCATGATGAACCGTTGGTTTAAAAAAGGGGTAGATGGATTTAGGATGGATGTAATTCCTTTTATCAGTAAAGACACTACCTTCCCGGTAATTACTGAAGCCGAGTTAAAAGAAAAATACAATGGCGCCTGGGACCAGTATATGGCCAGCGGCCCAACGCTTCATAACCACTTGCAGGAAATGAACAAAGAAGTATTAAGTAAGTACGATGTGATGACATTGGCAGAAGGAGCAGGTACTACAAAGGCAACCGCTATGAACCTGGTTGATCCCGACAGAAAAGAATTGGATATGAGTTATCATTTTGAAGGCGTAAGTCTTGGTTACCTGCCTGGCGAATTTAAACAAATGGATCCTGCCGGATATAAGTTAACTGAGTTTAAAAAAATATATTCCGACTGGGACAGTGTATTTGCAGACAAGGGATGGGGAACTGTTTACCTGGGTAACCACGACCAGCCACGCATGCTTACACGCTGGGGAAATGATGCTCCGGAATTCAGGGAGGCTTCCTCTACAATGCTCACCACTTTTTTACTGAGTATGAGGGGTACGCCTTTTTATTATTTTGGTGACGAACTGGGCATGTCTAATATTAAGTTTGATAAAATTGACGATTACCGGGATATTGAAAGTATCAGTATGTATGAGCAGATAAAAAATAAAGGGGGTGATTTACAGCGGTTTTTAAACGGGCAAAAAATTGGGGCAAGGGACAACAGCCGTACCCCTTTTCAATGGGATGCAAGCGCCAATGCCGGGTTTACCACAAGCACACCCTGGTTAAAAATTAATGATAACAAAAAAGAAATCAATGTAGAAGCGGAGGAAAAAAATCCAAACTCTACCTTACATTATTTTAGAAAAATGGTGAAGTTGCGCAAAGACAATAAAGATATGCTGGTGTATGGCAGGTACACATTGTTAGACAAAAATAACCCGGATGTATATGCCTACACCAGGGAAGCCAATGGTGAAAAGGTATTGGTTTTATTAAGTTTCAGCAAAAATGGCGGTGCTTTTAATTTGGATAAAATGCAATTGGGCGAAGAATGGATCAATAACCAGCAGCCTTTAAAGGTAAATGGAAATACCATTTCATTACAGCCATACCAGGCCTGTATCATAAAATTGAAAACTTCTGCTCCATAAAGCAATAAGTGGTTTTTAAAATTTTCCTTAATTGCCTGCTTGCTGAAGGCTGATTATTAAAAAGTATTGCACAGTCAGGATATACCAGGGAGTCTAAAAAGGAGTGATCAAAATATAATCTGTTTTTTCATCCTATAAAATTTACTATTCCATTTCAAACTCCCACACTGTTCTGTAGGCCCCGTATTTTTCTATGTAGGTTAAAAATAAATTATAAAAAGCATCGCCGCCGATAGTAGCGCTATCTCCAATTACAAATAATTGCTCTCTGGCCCTTGTGATAGCGACATTCATCCGGCGGTAATCTTTTAAAAATCCAATATCATCATCATCGTTACTGCGCACCAAGGATAAAATGATATTGTCCTGCTCCTGTCCCTGGAAACTATCGATCGTGCTTATGCGCATTTCTGCTGGCAATACTTCTTTTGCTGCTGCTATCTGTCCTGCATAGGGAGAGATGAATGCAGTTGTTAGAGGATCAAGTACTGCGGTATCAAATAACTTTTTCACAATCCTTAACTCACCTTCGTTTTGCAAGCTCATGCCATTGCTGCCGCGCACTTCATTATAACCGGAGCCTGCGGTATCTATAAAACTAATATGAATACCCGTGTTATCCAGGTGTGCGGCGGTTTGCAATAAATCATTGTAAAAATATTTCCCGGAGAATCCCGCAATGGCTTTTCGCATCCTGTATTGTGTATCCAATAAAAAAATATTATTCACTGATGCGATACTCATCTCTAAAACAGATCGATTAAAACCCAAACGGGCAGCTTCATTGCTCAGTACGGTCGGAGGTAGCTGCAGGTGATCACCGGCCAGCACATATTTTTGAGCCAATGGAAAAATACACCAGGCGAGGGGTTCTATGCATTGGCCTGCCTCATCCATTACAAGTGTATGAAAACGGAGGTGATTAATTTTTGCATCATACAGGCCGACAGGCGTCCCTAAAATTACATCTGCTTCGGTATATAATTTTGCTTCGTTATAAGCCTGTATTTTTTTTATTTCCGCTCTTATATTCTTTACTTCTTTAAATAGCAGGTTTCGTTGTTCCCTTTCTGCTTTGCCAAAACTTCTTTTATATTTTAAGGCCATTTTCCTAAACTGTTCGGCCCTTATTTTTAATTCCTTTATCTCTTTTTGTTGTTTGCCATTTGCCAATTTACCCTCCGGTGTATGCAAAAAGATCGCTTCATCCACTTTACTCGTATTACCCAACCTTAGCACCTGAACACCAGCTGCTATTAATCCTTTGGCGATATTATCAACTGCTGTGTTACTGGGCGCTGATACCAGTATTTTTTCACCCGCTTTTATCAACTGTACAATGGCTTCAATAAGGGTGGTAGTTTTACCTGTACCCGGCGGGCCATGCACGATCGTAATCTTTTCATTCTGGGTTATGGCTGTTACCGCCTTTTGCTGACTATCATTTAAAAATTGATTTTTAAAAGTCAGCGAAACTGGTTTTGCGGTGGTTGAAAGTTTTTCCTTTGATTCACCACTATGTATCTGTTCAAATAATTGGTATAAGTCTTTGTTGTTTTCCAGGTCGTTTAATACAGCTTTCATGATTGTGGTAGTACGCTGGTCGGGCGCCAGTTTTATACCTACGCCGTTGTCTTCTATCCAATCAGGAAAGTCAGGAGCGAATAACCTGAATTCGCCGGCCTTACCCTCCAGGCTAATCAATACCCCTTTAACAGGTTCTTCGCCCGAACAAAAACATTCGATGGCAGCCCCATCTTTAAACAGGTTTGTTTCTGCCGGAAAATTTAAACGAAAACTAATTTCAGGATAATCGGCATAACCGAAATTTTTACGGGTAACCATGATGGGGTGCAATGCCAAACCCTCTGCCTTTAATGATTTTAGCGTATGCTGCTGGTCTAAACTATATCTTTTTACCTGTTCCTTTTCTTCCAGGTCAATACATTGTAATAACTTTTTTATATGCGGGTGAGTTGGTGGCATTGGGCGAAAATAAGAATGCCTGGCAGAATAAAAAAATAGATGCCGGTCCATGTAGAGCATTAGGCTAAAAATGTTTTATCAACATTCATTTGTCGGAGTTGAATTTACCCGCCTGTTCTATTTTAGCGTTTTCAAACAGGAACTAACATGTATACATTGGACGGGAGTTCTGCGACTATATGACTTTAATACTCCGAAATTAAATACCCAATTAATTAACAGTTAAATCAATGAAAATTATAGACCATCGCAATACCGGCTACCCTGCTTTGATAGAATGGCAGGATCATCGTATTCACCGGCTTATCTTTAAATAATTTTCTTTTGATAACCGGGTAAATCCAGTAAGCCAGTTTGGTAGATGCAATACCAATCCCCGCACCTGCCAATACATCACTCATCCAATGCCTGTTATTGTACATGCGCAGGGCGCCGGTGGCGCCTGCTGCTACATAGCCGGCAATCCCGTACCAGGGTGACACATCCTTATACTCCTGTCGCAGAAATTCAGCAGAAGCAAAGGCTTCTGCCGTATGTCCGGATGGAAAAGAAAAATAATCTGTTCCATCCGGGCGAAGCTCATGCGTTAGCTTCTTAATACCAAAAACAGTGCTGCTTAAAAATGCGTTTGACAAAAGGTAGATCATACTCCGGTCCCTGAAATTATTCCGGCCTTTAATGCCCAGCGCATTTAATCCATATACAGCCACTGCAGGTGAATATTGCAGATAGTTATCCATCTTAGTTTTTTTATGGGGATGTTCCTCCCAGAGTTCTTCTTTCACTTCACCGTTAAAACTTTTCAGGCCGTCGCTTTCCAGGGATGAAAATCCATACGCTATTAAAATGCCGGGCACAATAAATGAGCTGCGTCCTACTTGTTTTTTATCCCTGAGCAAATTCCAATTTGTTGTCCGGGATGTAGCAATACCGTTGATATGACTACCTGCTGAAGTATCAGTGTATTGTGCCTGTGCAGTAATCATTGGTGAGATGGCAATAAATGCCAGGAAGAGTTTTTTAAAAAACCGCATGAATTTTCTTTTAACTATTTTTAACAAAAAAGGATGAACCGGGAGAAAGTCTAAATTTATTGGTTCCGGAGGTAGATTTTAATCATTGTAGTACAAATCTAAAAAAGAATTCTGAAGAAATTCTGTGGCGCTTTGTTATTTAAATCTAATTTCAATATAAGATTGTTGTAAAAAAATCTGATAACAACAAGGTTCAACTATTTAATGCCCATGCCAACTCATTTTCTGAAACCGATCCTCTTAATGCTTGGCCTTACCCTGCCAATCCTGGCCCTTTACCGGCTGCGGATGGGAAGGCGTCAAAAAATAAAAGGTAAAACTAATGCCCTTAAAAAAGAGCTGGTATTTATCCTCTTTATAATTTATGTAAGTACAGTATTGGTGGTCACCGTATTTCCGGCGTATTTTTCAGGGTTGAATAATGTAAGGGGATCGGCCACCATGAATTTTATTCCTGTTGTCAATAACTACCAATATTTCATCACTACCCTTGCCGAACCTGATGGTATTTCAACAGGTTTTGCAATTGAAAATATTGTTGGCAATATCATCTTGTTCATCCCAATGGGTATATTCCTGCCCTGCATATTCGCCCCATTTAATTCCATCAAAAAAATAACCGCTATTTGTTTTCTCAGCTCATTGGCAATAGAATTAACCCAGCTTATTTTAAGACAATTCGGAAATTATCGCACCGCTGATGTGGATGATATTATTTTAAATACATTGGGAGGAATATTGGGATGGGTAATCTTTACTAAATTAATTACCCGCTATTTAGTGTCTGCAAAAAACTCTGAAAACCTTTTCAAATAATTCCTTTAGAGAATTTTGCTTGTTGAATATTACTTTTCTGAAAATAAATAAATAATTTTCAATCGGAATACTGCCGATCTGTAGAAACCAGTTTGTGTCAACCTGTAACTCTTCGCGGGATTGAATACACAAAATAAGGGAACCTCTATCGAGATTCCCTTTGTGGTTCAGGGTTTTAAAAAAGAACTATAGTGATTTTAATGCCTGCAATTTTTCCCAGCGATGCTTCATGCCATCATTTGCCATTTCAAGGAATTCGGCAGCTTTTTCAGGTGCATTGTTTTTGATGGTATTAAACCTGTTTTCGTGATACATAAATTCATCCAATGGAACGGAAGGGTCCTTACTGTCTAACACAAAACGCTGACCTTGTTCTTTTAATGGGTTGTAACGGAATAGCGGCCAGTAGCCTGATTTAACGGCCAGTTTTTGCTGGTCTAAACCATGGCACAGATCGTAACCGTGTGCAATGCAATGGCTATAGGCGATGATAATGGAAGGCCCTGGGAAAGCTTCGGCTTCCAGGATGGTTTTAAGTGCGTGAACATCATTAGCACCCAGGGAAATTTCCGCAACAAAGGCGGTACCATGGGCAATGGCCTGCATCGCAAGATCCTTCTTGCCGGTGGTCTTTCCTTTCATGGCATATTTGGCGCTTGCTCCAATTGGTGTTGACTTGGATTTTTGTCCGCCAGTATTGGAATACACTTCCGTATCCAGCACCAATATGTTGATGTTTTCACCGGTTGATAAAACATGGTCCACGCCGCTAAAGCCAATATCATAAGCCCAGCCATCCCCGCCAACGATCCACATGGATTTGTGTTCCAGGAACTCAGCTATCTGGTATAATAACCTGGCTTCTGGCTTTTCAATATCTCTTAAACGCGCTTTTAATTCATTCACGTTTTTACGTTGCAGAATTATTTCCGCTTCGTTTGCTTCAACATTGTTTAGGATCGCGTCAGTCAACTCCGCACCCACATCTTCGCGTAACAATTTCAACATCGAGATGCCGTAGTTGCGTTTCATATCAGTGGCTAACTTGATGCCCAATCCGAACTCCGCATTATCTTCAAACAAAGAGTTGGCCCAGGCAGGTCCGATGCCTTGTTTATTCTGGCTCCAGGGGGTGGTTGGCAGGTTGCCCCCAAATATGGAAGAACAACCGGTTGCATTGGCAACGATCATACGGTCGCCAAATAATTGTGTGAGTAATTTTAAATAAGGTGTTTCACCACAACCACTGCAGGCGCCGGAGAATTCGAACAATGGTTCCAATAGCTGAGAACCTTTAATGGTACCCCGGTTAACCCTTGTTCTGTCAATATCTGGCAGGCCGATAAAGAAATCCCAGTTTTGTTTTTCCGTTGCTTTCAGTGGCAGTACATCCCGCATATTGATAGCCTTATGGCCATGTTCCGTTTTGCTTTCTACCGGACAAACTTCTACGCAAAGATTACAGCCGGTGCAATCTTCCACGGCAACCTGTAACGTGTAAGATTCGGTGTCTTTAAAAAATTCTTTCCCGATCGGAGCGGTATGTTTAAAGAAGTCGGGGGCATCCACCAACAGATCGTTGCTGTACACTTTAGGCCTGATGGCTGCGTGCGGACAAACAAAGAAACATTTACCGCATTGTGAACAAAGGTCTGCATCCCACACCGGAACCATTTCGGCGATATTTCTTTTCTCATATCGCGTGGTGGCGGATGGATAGGTACCATCGGCTGGGAAAGCGCTAACGGGTAATTCGTCACCATCGCCCGAAATAATTTTTGCCAGTACCAGTTTAACAAAATCAGGCGCATTACCATAATCAGCGGGTACAATTTCTTTATTGCCAACAGCAAAATGCGAGTAGTCGACCAGGGATAAATTTTCAAGTGTTTTATCAACAGCATTAAAGTTTTTTTGTACCACTTCTTCTCCCTTTCTGCCATAGGTTTTTCGGATGGCATCCTTAATATGGCGGATGGCTTCATCCCTGGGCATTACGTTAGAAATAGCAAAAAAGCAGGTTTGCAAAATGGAGTTGATGCGGGATCCCATGCCTGTTTCTTTGGCAACTTTAGAAGCATTGATCACATACAGTTTAAGCTGTTTGTCAATAATTTCTGCCTGTATTTTACGGGGCAGGTTATGCCACACTTCTTCATTGGCATAAGGAGCATTTAATAAAAAGGTTGCCCCCTGCTGTGCATCTTTCAATATATCGTATTGCTCTAAATAACTAAAATGATGACAGGCTATAAAATTGGCTGAGTTAATAAGATAGGTGGAACGAATGGGTTTATTGCTAAACCGTAAATGAGAAACGGTTAATGATCCGGATTTTTTAGAATCATACACAAAATATCCCTGCAGGTGAATATCAGTTACGTCGCCGATAATTTTGATGGTGTTCTTATTTGCACTTACGGTTCCATCGGCGCCCAGGCCAAAGAACAAGCCGCGGAAAAGATGCTGATCTTCGAGAGAAAATGTTTTATCGTACGCTAAACTGGTATGGGTAATGTCATCTTCAATACCAATGGTGAAACCCTTTTTCGGTTTAACTTTCTTCAGTTCGTTGAACACTGCCAGTACCATGCCCGGGTTAAATTCTTTGGAAGCCAGGCCATAACGGCCACCGGTTACTTTTGGCATAGGGTGTTCCCAGCCTGCGTGTAAGGCGTTGATCACATCCATAAACAATGGTTCACCAATCGCGCCTGTTTCTTTACAACGATCCAGCACTGCGATATTTTTTACCGTTTCGGGCAAAGCATTGATAAAATGTTTTACTGAAAATGGACGGTATAAATGTATATGCAGGTAGCCTGTTTTTTCTCCCCTACTATTCAGGTAATCAACCGTTTCCTGCACTGCACCTGCACCCGAACCCATAATGATGATGATGCTTTCAGCAGCGGGATCGCCATAGTATTCAAAAAGTTTATACGCACGGCCGGTAAGCTGTTCAAAATGCTGCATGGTTTCTTCCACTATTTCGGGAACTTTCCAGTGGTATTCATTACAAGCCTCCCTGCTTTGGAAATACACATCAGGGTTTTGTGCTGTGCCGCGTATAAAAGGATTTTCTGGGTTCAATGCGCGTTGACGGTGACGGGCTACATCGTTTACGTCAATCATTTCTTTGATGACACTATCGGGTATAATTTCAACTTCATTCAACTCATGCGAAGTGCGAAAGCCATCAAAAATATTTAAAAAAGGGATACTTGATTTTAAAGTTGCGGCCGTGGCGATCATCGCCATATCGTGCGCCTCCTGGGCATTGTCGCCAAATAATAGCGCAAAGCCGGTTGAACGAACTGCCATCACATCACTATGGTCTCCAAAGATAGACAGCGCATGCGTAGCCAGGGCCCTTGCAGCAATATGAAATACGGTAGGCGATAATTCTCCGGCTATCTTGTACATATTGGGGATCATCAGTAATAATCCCTGTGAGCAGGTAAACGTAGAAGCCAGGGCACCTCCCTGCAGCGCACCGTGTATTGCGCCTGCAGCTCCTGCTTCACTCTGCATTTCTATTATCCTGGGTACTTCCCCAAAAATGTTTAATTTATTTGCACTGCTCCATTCATCGGCCCACTCGCCCATGGTGGAAGAAGGAGTGATAGGATAGATGGCACACACTTCACTTGTTTTATAAGCGATATGCACCGCGGCTTCGTTGCCATCCATAATGGTTAGCCTGGAGGCTTTTTCAGAAGAAACAACGGAAGGTTTTCCGCTGGTAATGGCAGTTTCCATACAATTGTAATTTTTATGGTTTTAAAACCCGCAAATTACGTCGTACTGCATATTTAAATTGTGACCATTGTCACTTTGTTAAATGATTTGAATAAAATGCCCCATAGTTAAATACATTTTTTTACCGGCTTTCCCATCATTAAGGATTGCCGGTACTGCAGGGTTACTGCCCGGCAGGTTATATCCCAGGTTAAATCGTTTAATGTTTTGTCCCTTGAGCAGTATAAGTTTTTACAATATGTAAATTGTGTAACTTATTTCTAAAGTTATGTAACATTTTCCCCCTTAAATCGATTAGACTTGTAAGCAAAACTTTGGCTACCGCCACGGATTGGTAATGGTTGGTAACTACTGAATTGAAAAACCAAAGAATGCATTACAAATGAAACTAATAAATAACTAACATTAAGAGAATATCTCCATTTCATCATTTGAAGCAGGCTCCAAATGGCTGAAAAAATCCTTCTTAAATATATCTAAACAATATTGTAAACAAAAAATTATCGGTACAGGGCAGGATATGGATAACAAACAAAAATCAACTGATTTAAGGAACGAAGAACTTGGCTTTCAAAATGAAAATAAGAAAGAGGGCGGCCGAACTGATCATTGCCAATAAAGAACTTGTTTTTCAAAATGAGGCAAAGGAAAAAATGGCCGCGGAACTCAAGCGACAACAAGTTCCCTGCATTATTGAAATTAAAAGCCAGCTCATAAAAAATAAGGTGGAATTGATTTTCACGGGCAACGGGATGGGAATTGATCTGCAAAAAAAAGGTGACCAGGTTTTTGGTTAATACAAACGGTTTCAGGCTAATATTGAAGGGATGGGATGGGATTATTCATGGTAAAAACACAGGTGGAAACGCCTGGTGGAAAAATAAGCGTAAAGAGTAAAGTAAATAAATGAACGGAATTTAAAATTGAATTTGAAATATGAGCACCATCCGGAAATATATTATTGTTGATGACGACTATTTTAATAATATTCTTAGCACCATGTTGATAGAAAACGCTTTGGGCAAAGTAGATATTAGAACATTCCAGGTCCCCGAAAAGGCGCTCGAATTTATTCAAGATGAATTCATTAAATATTTAGGGCCCACAATAGTTTTTTTGGATATCAATATGCCAACGCTTAACGCCTGGGAATTTATGGAAGAATATGAAAAATTCAGCGAAGCGGTCAAAAAGCAAATCAGTATTTATATTGTTTCTTCTTCAGTTGATCGCCATGATAAGGATAAAGCGGAAGCGAATAAATACATTACAGGTTTTATTTCAAAACCACTGGAACATGAAACCATTCTTTCGGTGGCCGGTGTTTAAAGATTTTGATCGGCTGGTATTTTATTGATCGCTTTGCTGCGGTGGCTGGTTGCCCGTTGCCCCATATTTCCGGCGGGAGAGATGGGCGATTTTCATTCACAGATACCTTTTCGTTTGATTTTGTTTAAGTTTTTAATCCCCACAATTACCAGGCAGCAGGCGGGGCCCCGGCACACGACATATAAGCAGGATAAACAAAAGCGATTTAAAAAGCAATTATTTACCCCACAGCATTACCCCCAACAAAGTAAGTGTAATTGCCACATGAATGAATAGCCAGGTTTTTTGGTAAACCGGTCTTTTGTCAAAAGGGATCGTTGGATTAAAGGGATCAAACACAATTGCTAATCCCCAAAAAACCATCGCTTGCGAAAAATCCCCGGTGATCAGAAAATAAATACCGGCCAGTACAAAAATGAGATAAGCCGGTTTATTAATGTTTTCAAAACGGAGCTTTGTATCTTTTTTTGTTTCCATTATTTTTTTTTATTTGCATCAAATGATGTTTTAACAGTAAGGATGGCGCCATTATTTTTCTTCCTGTAAATCGTTGATATTCTTTTGCAAAGCATCCAGGTGTTTTCCAAAGCTGTACCTGCACATCCACTTTGCCAGGTAATAACAGGCAGGTACCAGTAATAAAATTATAATCAGCAAAGCAATAAGAACAATAGGTTTACTCATAAACACTTCAACCGGTTTGCCGGAGCCTATCACACCACCCAGCATAAAACCTCCTGCAGCGCTTACGGGGTAAATAAATAGTCCCGCCCGCTGTTGAGCATGCATCCATCCGGTGATGGTTTGCTGGTGTCTTTTCAACTCAATCAATAAAGAATTGGCAGAGGAGATATTGGTGTTGATTTTTTTATACACACTATAGGCCGTGTATAAAGCCCACAGTGAGAAAATCAATACAATGGCCAGCGCTATTTGAACCTGCCATATCCGGAAATAAATGATAACAACGATATAAAATACACAAATGATAATACCCCAGATCATATTTATCAGCAGGTTCCTTTTGATCTTATCTAAGGGGTTGTGGGAGGATCGTTTCGATAGCCGGGGTTGATGCAGTACTGATGAAAGATCATCATCCGGTTGATCATTTATCTGGCTCCAGGTATTTTCTATACTCATCTTTATTGCGTTAAAAGATTGGCTAATTGTTGTTTAATGCGGTGCAGCTTAACGGATACATGATTATTTGAAATACCCAGCATTTCTCCAATCTCGCTGTTCTCGTAGCCGTCAAGGTTCATCGAAATAATCGCCCGGTCTGTTTCGGAAAGCTTTTTTATGGCCTGTTGTAATCTTACACCGTCTTCTTTTTGTACACTGCCGTTTTGTACTGCAGGCGAAATAGCTTCCAATGAATCTTTATAATCCAGCCGGTGCTTTTTTCGCTTCTGTGTAAAAATTGTGTTTAAGCAGGTTCGGTATAACCAGGTGCTGAATTTTGCGTCCTGCCGGAAGTTAGCGCACCCCTTCCATGCCTGCAACAGCACTTCCTGGTACAGGTCTTTTTTTTCTTCAGCATCATTTGCATAAAGGGCTACCAGTT
The DNA here is from genome assembly GCA_014379625.1 of Ferruginibacter sp. GTDB lineage: Bacteria > Bacteroidota > Bacteroidia > Chitinophagales > Chitinophagaceae > Ferruginibacter. The sequence continues at coordinate 33,386 of JACMLJ010000010.1, forward strand.
TATAAATGATGCCCTGGTTTTGCCGTACCAGGTCTAAAAATTGCGCTTCAATCACGTAGTAGTATTTTATGGGAGTAACTGTATAGCTTACACGCTTTGTGCGTTCCGTCAATTATTGAATGCCTTAATCAGATCGTTGAAAAACCACCATGGCAAGTACCTTGTAAACGTTGTAAAAATTACAACGAACAACACATGATTAAAAGTCTTTGTTGAATATTTGATTGACATTGTCATTAAATATTCAACAGGAAAAAATTGTCCGGAACTTTTACAGGAAATTAGTTGCACAAGGAGCAACAGAATTACAGGATACTGAATATTTTTTCAAAAATATACCCAAATAAAATATACTGCCTGCATTATCAATATCCGGTTAGACCGAAATAAAAATAATACGCATCTGCAGGTGTGTTAATCCTGGCACGGCCTCCTGATTTAATTGTACACTATAAGTTGATAAACTAGTATGGAATTAAAAGACAACCTACCAACTTTTCATGCCAGGTCGGCAAAAGAATGGCGTAAATGGCTGGAAAAAAATCACCGGTCAGAAAAATCCGTTTGGCTGATCATCTATAAAAAAGAAAGCAAAGTGCCAAGTATTTATTATCCCGAAGCGGTAGATGAAGCCCTGTGTTTTGGATGGATCGACAGCAAGCCAAACAAACGGGATGAACAAAGTTATTACCAGTTTTTCGCCAAAAGAAACCCAAAAAGTAACTGGAGTAAAATAAACAAACTAAAAGTAGAAAAACTACTGGCCCAAAACTTAATGGCGCCGGCGGGGCTTGAGAGTATAAAAACCGCCCAACAGAACGGTAGCTGGTCCGCATTGGATGAAGTTGAAAACATCAGCATACCGGGCGACCTGGGTCAGGCTTTTGACAACAACCCGAAGGCATTTGAAAATTGGGAGAGGTTCCCCCGTTCTTCAAAACGCGGTATTTTGGAATGGATACTAAATGCGAAGAAGGAGGATACCCGAAAAAAAAGAATTGAAGAGACCGTGCAGCTTGCAACAAAGAATATTAAAGCAAACCATTACAACCAGTAGTATACGGGTGGGATTAAGTTAATTGCTGCCTGTTTAAAAAAATAAATGCTTGCCGGAATTTACACTGTCTAAAATCACCCGTTATAATTTTTATACTCATTCAGCCGGGCGAAAACTATTTTTATACTTAGCATATGATTAATTACCACCACAACTATTCTCTTTTACGTGATCATATTGAAACTTATTCAAAATTGGCTGACAGCGAATGGGAGATGCTGCTTCCAAATCTTGAAACCAGGCGATTACGCAAAAACGAATTATTTATACAGGAAGGTAAAAGGGCTCATGAAATTGGTTTTGTAACAGACGGTATGTTCCGCCAGTTTTACTCCAATGATGGTATGTAGAAAACAACTTATTTCTTTTTTGAGCACCATTTTATAAGTTCCTATATCAGTTGCATTACCAGCAAGCCTTCGCTGGTTACTATTGAAGCATTAACGGATTCAACCTATATTTCCTTTCCGTACAATATATTGTTTGACCTGTTTGACAAAAGCATGGCATGGCAAAAATTCGGAAGGCGCATTGCTGAATACCTCACAATCGGCCTCGAAGAGAGAATGGTGGGCCTGCTCCTGCAAAGCCCCGAAGAACGCTATCGCAGCCTGTTAAGCAGCAATAGAAATAAAATTATCGAAAGGGTTCCCCAGCATTATATTGCCAATTATTTAGGGATCACACCGGTTAGTATGAGCCGTATCCGCAACAGGCTATTAAAGAAATAAACCGGCTATTTATTCTTACCAAGGTTACCCAGGTGAGTATGTTTAAAACCGTCGGTATACTTTAATCCATAGCCCCATACCCGGTCAAATGAAGCATGAGCAAATAATAAAATACCGATAGCTGTCAGTACATCATTTGACCCGTAATAGCCGCTGAAAGCTATGGCCAGCGCAATGCCTTTATGATGAAAAATATTATAGCAGATGGCGCCGGTGCCGGTATTAATGAGATAGCCCAGCATCCCAATATCCGGTGTAAAGAATAGTACTATCCAAAGCCAGGCAGATAATCCCAGGTTGTATTTAGTGAGAAAATAAACAGCGATGGCTGTCATCAACGCTTCTTCCAGTTTTAATGTTGTTTTCATTGTTTTGATTTTAAACAAAGCTAACCCGGATGGTATACCGCAACGTTAACATAAGATAATAATTTAATCCGCTGATGAAAAAAGGATAATTTTAAAACCAAATCAATGCGTATGGAATCCCTTCGTAACTACCTTGCAGGCAATAATTTCTCTGAACCGGATATTGAAAAAATTGCGGATGCTTTTGAAGAAAAGCATTATTTAAAGGGCGACTACTTTGTACAGGAGGGTAAAACCAGTAAACAGTTGGGTTTTGTAGAAAAAGGATTTGTACAGTATTTTGTGTTAATAGATGGAGAGGAAAAAACAACCTACTCTGTTGGTGAAAACAATTTTGTAACCTCGCTCGTAAGTTTTTTGCAACAGGTACCTTCCAAAGAAAATATCCGTGCGGTGATGGAAACAATTATATGGGTTATTGACAGAAATGGTCTCAATCAATTGCAGGAAGATCTTCCGGCTTTTAAAAATTTTTACATTACCCTGCTCGAATGGCAAATATGCTGCATTGATGAAAGCCGTTTGGATGCCATCATGCTGACTGCCCGGCAACGGTATGAAAAAATGCTCCGTAAAGAACCAACGCTTATTCAGCAGATACCCCTGCAATACCTTGCCTCCATTCTCGGTGTTACACCAAGGCATTTGAGTCGCATTCGAAATAGTATCCGCTGAACAAATTTATAGACATTTGTCTGGTGCGGGCCATTATTGGCGGGGCATCTTTGTATCGTCAGCAAAAAAACAAAGACGATATGAAACAGGTAATTTTTTCCGCAATGCTTTTATTTTCAGCAGGTGCTGCTTTTTCACAAAACCGTTTTTCAAAAAATGAGTTAAGTATTAACGGGTTTCGCAACCCTTCCATTGGATTGGAATACCGTTACCGGCAGGTATCGGTTCATGCAGGTTATTACGTAACCAATTTTACATCCGGTGTAACCAACCAATTCGTAAAAACTGGGTTAACCCTATGGTTTCTGCCCGTTGGCAAAAAAGAGATACCTTCTTCATTCTATGCAGGGGCATCTTACCTGCGTGGCCTCAACCGGGATTATGACCGTAAAAATGCGCTGGGCATGGAAGTTGGTTTTCGCTGGATGATCTGGAAAGGGCTGAATGCAAGGATCGGTGCTATTGCGGTTACAGCGAGGGGACAGGATCTGAAAATAAACCCCGCACCCGGGATCAGCTATTCATTTAAATTGTAAAACTGGCGACATGAAATCAGAAAAAACAATCGGCGGCTTACTGGTTACCGGGGCAATCGGTGTATGTATTCCATATACCGTTCTCACAATGAGCTTTGAGTATCCGGGTATTTTACGCCGGGATGCTGCAACAATATTGACTAAATTTCATGATGGCGGAAGCTCACTGATTCTTACCTGGTGGGCGTTCGCGATCCTTGGGTTACCCTTGCTGATCGCTTATATACGTATAGGACAAAAATTGGAGGGCAGGCTGGGCTTTATTAAATGGGTAACCACATTGGGTGTTATTTCGGGTATTGTTCAAATCATTGGATTATTGCGATGGGTGTTTGTTGTGCCCCTAATTGCAAACAGTTATGTAAAAGCTGGTAGCGAAGCGGCAAAAGAAGCAGCTATCCTTTCGTTTCAAATAATTCACCAGTTTGGGGGAGTATTGCTGGGTGAACATATTGGCCAGTTATTTACAATTGTGTGGACTTTCATGATCTCCTATTCCTTCCTCAAACTGAAATTATTTCCTGGTTGGGTAAGCTGGCTGGGCATTGTATCATCTGTTATTTACCTGTTGGCACAGACAGAATTATTCGCTTCAGTGATTCCCGGATTCCCGGTTTGGGAGATGGCTGGCTTAATTGGCAGTACATTATGGCTTGCATGGTTAATCATTGTGGGCATCATGTTTATAAAAATGAAATCCGCATACTTAAGTGGCAATGACGATTAATTTCAAAATAATACCCAGGCTGCAGAAGAGCTCCGGTTTTTGTGTTTGCAATCGGTGAAATGGCAACAATGACAATGAGATGAAAAAAATATTTTAGCGCATAAATAAATGTTTACCTTACCGGCCTATTTAATCCACCCTAATATGCAGGCACAATCATTCATAAAAAAACTTTTATTCGCTTTCCTTACCAGCTTTTGCTTACTGCATATTTGTATCGGGCAAACCTATACCCATATTTATTATTTTGATAAAGATCTCGCTGTTACAAAAGAACGTGACGCAATTGTAATTGGAAAAGGGTTTAAAGAAGAAGGGTTATACAGGCTTGATTATTTTGGCAGGCAGGAAGGCGAATTATTTTTATTTGCTCATTTCATTGACTCTTCACTGAAGCTATTGCAGGGGCCATCTACCCGGTTTCATAAAAATGGTCGGGTTGAAAACCAGGGTAATTTCCTAAACGATCAGAAAGACGGCCTGTGGCAATCATGGGATAACAAGGGTCTAAAAAAAGATTCGGCAATTTACCAGCATGGCAAAGCTATCAGGGTAGCTGTATTTAAGTATAATAAAAATGGAATGGTAAATTATTATTCCCTTAAAGATAGTCTTGCGGATACCTTTACAACGATTTCGTACAACGACAAAGGGATACTAACCAGCGAGGTTTTTTTTAAAGGGCAATTGGGTATTCTAAAAACTTATGACTCCGGAACTGTAAAATTGGATTCACTGTATACCAGGGAAGAACGGGAAGCTGCATTTGTTGGTGGCCAGGCTGCCTGGATCAGGTATCTTCAAAAAAATCTTAATGCTAATACGCCCGTCAATAATCGTTCCCCCAGGGGAAAGTTCCAGGTTATGGTAAAATTTATAGTAGCAAAGGATGGCAGCATTAGTGAGGTAATACCACAAACAAAATTCGGTTATGGAATGGAAGATGAAGTAGTCAGAATTATTAAAAACGGGCCAAAATGGGAACCGGCTGTTCAATATGGGCGTAAGGTAAATGCCTACCGAAGGCAACCGGTTACTTTTATCGTGGAGCCGTATTGATAAATGGTTTGCCTCGTTGCTTCCGGCTTTTAATAAACCTTCCGGAATTTTTATCTACAGGTGATTTAATTATTGCAAGCCGGGAATAAAATACTTCATTTTTAAATAGCTCTTTGGTGTTAATATGCGTATGAAAATAAGGTGCCAGAAATAAAAACGGGCGCTGTAAACCAGTGCCCGTTTTTATTATGTTTTGAAACCATTAAGCTGCTACCAGCCTGAATCCGTTGCCATGTATATTAACAATTTCAATCGTACTGTCTTCTTTTAAATATTTGCGCAGCTTGGCGATATAAACATCCATACTGCGCCCGTTAAAATAAGTATCGCTACCCCATATTTTCTTTAACGCGGCTTCCCTTGATAACAAATCATTTTTATACTCGCACAACATTTTCAGTAACTCATTCTCTTTGGGAGATAACACCTGTATCTTTCCGTCGAAGGTTAACTCCCTCAAGCGGGGGTTAAAATGATATTTACCCATATCAAACTCAGCATTCACTTCCTCCCGGTGCATCTCTTCATTGCGTTTTAAGATGGCTTTTATTTTCAACAATAATACTTCACTGTCAAACGGTTTGGTGATATAATCATCTGCCCCCAGTTTGTAGCCCTGTATAATATCATCCTTCATTGTTTTAGCCGAAAGAAAAAACAGGGGTACATCAGGATTAATGTCGCGTACTTCTTCCGCCAATGCAAAGCCATCCATATTCGGCATCATTACATCCAACAGGCAAATATCAAACTTTTCCCGCTGAAAAGCCGCAAGCCCAAGACGGCCATCTCTTTCAAGGATCACTTCATAATCATTCAACTCCAGGTAGTTTTTTAATACCATTCCGAGGTTAGTATCGTCTTCACACAATAATATTTTGGGTTTTGCTGTTTCCATGTTTTACAAGTTTAATGGCAAATAAAATTAATTCAGAATTGATGCAGCGAATATAATGCCTATTTTTTTGTTAAAGGTTGTTTTGCATCGGGTAAAAATAATTTAAAACATGTTCAGCTACAGGTGAATGGTCAATGGTGAATGGTCAATAATTCACGCGTTTTTTTCTGTACCAGGGCTGTTCAGTACCGCGTGCATTGACAAAAAAAACCGCCTCATTTTTTAATAATGAAGCGGCCTGTTTGTATAATTTGAAAATGGCTATTTAAAATCTATTGCCGTTACGCCTTCATTCAATTTGATGGCAGTATACTTTAATGGAATTTCCTGGCCGCCGATAGTCCTTGTTACTTCTGTTGGTAATAACAGCGTCCCTGTTTTTTTATAATTTTTATACTCCACTGTCACTGGTACTTCACTATCTTCCTGCACGGCAGTAGTTTCTTCTTTGAGCAACAGTCCGGTCTTTACAGCATACTCCTGCACCGATGTTCTTCCGCTTGGCATTACAACTTTTAACTGGTAAGTGTCTTCATCGGCTATTTTACCGGTACCGAGATAATCTGTTTTATAGTCAGCGCTGGTGATATAATACAATTGCGGGATAACCCCTTTTTCATCCATCGCTTCCCTGACTTCCTTTTCTGTTAAATCTTTTTTTTGGGGGCCCTGCTGCTGAAAACCCGATTTGCCATCGAATACAGATTTCATTACCGTTACCGCACCCATTTTTATTTCTGTAACCTGCATGTTGGGATTCATTTTTTTCTCTGTGCCTTCAAAAGTTCTGCCCATCATGTCCAATCCGATTACAGAGGATATTGTTTGAATTTTCATAACTTCTTCCTTTCCGCCGATGGCCTTTAAATAGCTGGCTACAATTTCCGCTGCAGATATCTTGTCTGTGGTTTTATCTGTTTCATTTACTTTTTTATCAACTGGCTTTTCTATGATGGGATCTGCATACCGGTCATACTTTTTTACCGGGTAACCTAACCGCATTAATTTTGGTAAAATTTTATCTCCGTTACCGACAATAACGATCCGCGAATTGCTTTCATTAAAATAAGTTTTGGCTACATTTTTCAGATCATCCAAACTAACACTGTTTATTTTTTGCAAATAAGTTCTGTAAAAATCTTTGGGTAAATTATTAATCAAAATATTGCCGGCATAGGTAGCTGTACGCGCAGGGTCTTCCATACCCAAAGCAAAAGAGCCATTGTATTTTGCTTTGGCAATATCAAGTTCTTCCGGGGTTATCTTTCCATCCCGCATATTTAATATTTCACTGAATATTTCTGCGGCCGCACTGTCTACTTTATCGGTACGCACTGCCGCGCTTGCAGTAAACAGGCTTTGAAAACGACCACTGCCAATTCTTGAATAACTCCCATAAGTGAAACCATGCTTTTCCCTTAGGTTCATAAACAATTTGCCATCTGCCCCGCCGCCCAATATTTGATTGGCCAGCAGTAAAGCATGATAATCTTTATTGTTCATTGGATTATTTACGATGTTACCAATATTCAATTCGCCCTGAACGGCAGTGGGAACATCCACAAAATCAATTTCTGTTTTTACCGGATTTTCAACAAGCGGAAAAGCGGGCAGGGTTAACTTTTTCCCCGTCCAGTTTCCAAATGCATTTGTGGCCAGTGTTTTTGCAACTGCCGGCGTAATATCACCCACAAAAGTTAAATAAGAACGCGATGGGGTAATGTAGTTTTTATAGGCTTCTTTTACATCATTCAATGTTAACCCCTTTACACTTTCTTCGGTAGTAAATTCACCAAGGGCTGTATGCTTGCCAAAACTTAAAGCCTGGTTAACTCTTGCTGCAATGGCGGGAACACTTTTTTCATCTGTTTTTAAACCCGTGATGGTGAGTGATTTTAATTTATCGAAAGCGGCCGGAGGGAAAGAAGGATTTTTTATACCATCTGCCATCAGGTTAAATGCTTTTTCAAAATACCTTGTCAGTGCGCTGGCCGAGCCACCGGCTGCATAGAGGTTTACCTCAGCGCCCATGATATCCACCGCTTCGTCAAACTTATCCTTGGACATTGAAGTAGTACCCTCACCCAACATCTGGCCCATCAAATCCAGTAGTCCCGCTTTTTTCCCTTCCAGTACCGGCCCTGCATCGATCGTTAATGAAGCCGTTACTTTTGGTAATTTGTGGTTCTCCACCACTAATACCGTCATCCCGTTGGGAAGGGTAAATATTACCGGGTCTTTTATTGAAACTACCGGCGCTACCCCGGCGGCAGGTTTTCTTGATCTGTCAACTTTTACCTGTGTAAATCCATGTTGTATACAAACAACACTCAATGCAACTATGATTAATTTTTTCATGCAATATATTTTATAAGCTATAATAGGTTAGAAAGAAAGCCGGCTGCTGGCGAATTATTTTTTGGGTAAATAGTACAGGACTACCCGTTGATTTTTGTTGAGGTATTTTTTTGCTACCTCCTGTATATCCTCCCTAGTTATCTTCCTTATTTCTTCCAGTTCGGTATTAATGTTATTGGTGTTTTTATAATAGGTAAACCCATTGGCAAGGTTTTCCGCAACTCCCAGCATTTTACTGTTTTTGCCTATAAATTCATTTTCAAACTGGTTTTGCAATTTGGTAAACTCCACTTCGGTAATAAGGGTGGTTTGCAATTTTACCACTTCCTCATCCATGTCATTTAATAGGGTATCCAAAGGCGTGTCATTATTCGGTAAGGCATACATAATGTAGGCCCCATAATCTTCCAGCGAATAATTAAACGAGCCTACCTGGAGGGAATTCTTTTTATCATCTACCATTTTCTTAAACATACGGCTGCTGTTGCCCTGGCTTAATACGGCAGAAGCCATTCCCAATGCTTTTGATTCCTTACTGGTTTCACCGGGCACCCGGTAAGCCGCTAATATAGCAGGCACCTGGATATTGCTGTCATAAGCTGTATCAATAATTTCTTTTGAAATGGGATCTTCTTTGGCCATTGTTCTTGTGATCGGCACCCCGGCCGGGATATCAGCAAAATAATTTTCTACCATGGTTTTTGTCTTGGCAATATCAATATCACCTGCAATTACCAGTACCGCGTTATTGGGGGTATAATATTTTTTGTTAAAGGCCTTAAATTCATCCAATGTAGCTGCGTCAAGGTCTGCCATGCTTCCGATAGGTGACCAATTATACGGATGTTTGGTAAATAAGCGTTTCATTGTTTCACCCACTAGGCTTCCATAGGGCTGGTTATCAACCCGCATCCTTTTTTCTTCTTTAACTACTTCATTCTGCGTTTTTACGCCAATCTCGTTTATGACCGGGTGCATCATACGTTCGCTTTCTAACCAGATACCCGTTGCCAGTTGGTTAGAGGGAAATAATTCATAATAAAAAGTACGGTCCTGGGTGGTATTGGCATTATTTTGCCCGCCATTGCTGCTTACAATTTTCATAAACTCGCCGCGCTTTACATTTTTCGTGCCCTCAAACAACAGGTGTTCAAAAAAGTGCGCAAAGCCGGTACGTTTAAGCTGCTCATCTTTGCTGCCAACATGATACATAACAGCAACCGCTACCACCGGGGCCGTTTTATCCTGGTGCAAAATAACATGTAAACCGTTTTTCAAATTGTACTCGGTATAAGCCACTTTCTGTGCCACTACTGAAAAGGTAGTCAACACCATTAAAAGGGAAAAGATGCTTGTCTTCATATTTTTATTTTATTGAGGGTCAAATGTAGGTTGTTATGACGTAGATTGAAAAGAAAGTGCTTTTTTTTGATAAGTGGTAAATAAAAAGTTTTTTTGTAATTTTAAATTATGCGCGGCCTGATTAAAATAAAGGATAAAATCCCCCGGACTGCGGTGGAGCTATTCGAACTACTACCTGAAGGGATTTTGTGTGAAGTAATTGAAAACACTTTGTATATGACTCCGGCACCCGATTTTTTTCACCAGGAACTAAGTGGTGATTTGTGTTCATCGATTCTTATCGAGGTAAAGAAAACAAATGCGGGCAAATGTGTAGCCGCACCCGTGGATGTTTTCTTGGATATTAAAAACGCTTTCCAACCGGATATACTTTTTATTGCCAAAGAGAATTTGGGTATAATTAAAGATGGAAAAATCAGGGGCGCCCCTGATATGATCATAGAAATTTTATCTCCCGGAAGTGCAAAACATGATAAAATTACCAAACGCATTGTGTATGAACGAAATGGCGTAAAAGAATATTTTATTGTAGATCCGGTATCCAAAGCAGTAATTACTTATTATCTCAAAAACAAAAAATTTGAAAAGCAGGCGGATAAAAAAGGGAAACTAAAAAGCGGGTTATTGAAGAAAACATTTTCTTTTTAGGCCATGAGTTTTTTTGTAATACTGCTCATTTATTTTTTTAAAATGCCACGGGCTGGCACGCTACCATTTTTACGTACTCGTTACAATGCGCTAAAACATTTGCTTTGCCTTACTACTTTCTGAGACGATTATATAAAAGTTTACTGCAATTATTAAGTTGTAGTTAATACTTCACCCCTTCGTAACTTTCCAAAAATTATATAATGTCCAATAAAGAAACTTTCATAGCGGCAATAAAAGAGGGATACACATTTAAAGGCGAATCTGTAAAAATAGGCGCCGCTGTTTTGGATGGGGAAGTAGTTACGGAGGCTTCCATCTATCTTCCCTTAAAAACAATGAACCGCCACGGATTGATTGCGGGTGCTACCGGTACCGGTAAAACGAAAACACTGCAGATGATCAGCGAATTTTTGAGCGATGCCAGCGTTCCTGTTTTATTGATGGATATAAAAGGTGACCTAAGTGGTATTGCCGAAATGGGTTCGGTGAATGATAAAGTTAAAGACAGGTACCGGCAGTTAAGCATGGAATATACACCCGCCCAATTTACCGCAGAACTGATGACGCTCAGTAATCAAAAAGGAGTGCGTTTAAGGGCAACGGTGAGTGAGTTTGGCCCCGTATTGCTGAGTAAGATACTGGCTTTAAATGATACCCAGGGCGGTGTAGTGGCGATGATCTTTAAGTACTGCGATGATGCAAAAATGCCTTTACTGGATCTGAAAGATTTTATTAAAGTATTGCAATACATCGGCGACGAAGGGAAAGGTGAACTGGAAAAGATATACGGAAAAATATCCACCACCAGTACCGGCACCATTTTACGAAAAGTGATTGAACTGCAGCAGCAGGGCGCAGATATGTTCTTTGGTGAAAAGAGTTTTGAAGTGGATGACCTGATGCGGATTGACGAAATGGGCCGTGGCGTGATCAATGTTTTGCGGGTAACTGATTTACAGGACCGGCCAAAATTATTTTCCACCTTTATGCTGCAAATGATGGCGGAACTGTACGCCAGTTGCCCCGAGGAAGGTGACCTGGATAAACCTAAACTGGTAATGTTTATTGATGAAGCCCATTTGATTTTCCAGGAAGCCAGCAATGCTTTGCTGCAACAAATAGAAACAGTCATTAAACTGATCCGTTCCAAAGGGATTGGAATTTTCTTTTGCACTCAGAATCCAATGGATATCCCTCCAGGCGTACTGGGACAATTGGGTTTAAAAATCCAGCATGCATTGAGGGCGTTTACAGCCGTAGACAGAAAAGTGATCAAACAAACCGCGGAGAACTATCCTGAAACCAGCTTTTATAAAACAGAAGACCTCATTACCCAACTGGGCATTGGGGAAGCATTGGTTACCATGCTGAACGAAAAAGGTATTCCTACACCGCTTGCACAGGTGATGTTATGCGCGCCACGCAGCCGGATGGATGTATTGACAGACGAAGAAATGGACGAGATTATCGGCAGGTCAAAACTGGCTGCAAAGTACAATCAAACAATAGACACAGAAAGTGCCTATGAAATACTGACCGCCAAATTGCAGGAAGCGGCTGAAAATGAACAGGTTTCCGAAGCAACAAAAAAAACAAAAAAAACAGCAAAAGAGGAGCCCTCGGCATTTGAAAAAGTAGCTAACAATACCATTGTAAAAAGTATGGTACGTACTGCTGGTACCACTATCGTACGTTCCCTCTTAGGTGCACTGGGGCTTGGCGGCAGAAGCAGAAAGAAAAACAGTGGCTGGTTATAGCCTATAGGTAATCATTGGGGTTAAGAAATTTTATTAGTATGATTTTCGCTAGCTAAGCCAGGGATAATAGCGTAATGGCCACAACACCTGCCGTTTCTGTTCGCAATCTTGAATTACCCAATGCCACGGGCACAAAGTTATGCTGTAAAGCAAGCTCTATTTCGTCTATTGTAAAATCGCCTTCCGGTCCAATCAAAACTATTGAAGAATCTAAGGACCGGTAATTGTATAACGGAATCCTGGTGTCATCATCTACGCAATGTGCAATAAATCTCTTTTCATCCATCCCTGCATTTATATTCTTTACAAAGGTTGTAAACTTTACCGGCTCATGCAATTCAGGCAACCAGGTTTGTTGGGACTGTAGCATTGCGCTTATCAAAATACTGTTCATTCGCGCTATTCGAAAATGTTGTTTTTCCGTCCTGCTGCACAGCAGCGGCACTATTTCATATACCCCTATTTCTGTAGCTTTTTCTAAAAACCATTCAAAACGGTGAGCATTTTTTACCAGTGAAATGGCAATGGTGATCTTTTTGTCGGGCGCCGGTTGAAAAGCAGCGGAAATTACTTTAAGGGCGCAGTTCTTTTTATTATTATCGGCAATTTCAGCGATCAATAAATTTCCTTTACCATCCGTTAATTGCACCTGCTCTCCATTTTGCATGCGGAGCACCTGCGCCACATGTTTGCTGGTTTCTTCATCTAGTACAAGTTCTGTAGCCGCGGGGCTAATAGTTTCTTTATAAAAAATCGGGAGCGCCATATCAGTTAATTTTTCGATTCATTAACGGGGCTTTTCTGCCAACATAAATAAGGAATTAAATGGTAGTTTCTTTTTCTGACACCTTGTAAAATTTAAACTAAAAATTAAAACGGGGCATCATCATCAAAATTGCCATCATTCATTTTGCTGCCTTTTTGTATATACAATTTCGCGCCTCCCCCGTCATCGTCACTTTTAACAGGCCGGAAATTACCCCCCGGCGAAGCTCCTCCAAAAGAGCTTCCTCCATCATCATCTTCTACAAATTTTTGTATATGCAGCAATGCCCTCAATTTGATGGTATCCAAACTGCCGTTCCGGTGTTTGGCAATCTTTACAAAGGTTTCGCCTTTATTGCTTTCCCCCATCTCATTGGCGGTAATATCATAATATTCAGGGCGATACAGGAACATCACCATGTCGGCATCCTGCTCAATGGCACCGGATTCTCTTAAATCGCTTAACTGGGGGATTTTAGCCCCCTCTTTTCTTTTTTCCACTTCCCTGCTTAACTGGGAAAGTGCTATGATCGGAACTTTTAGTTCTTTGGCCAATCCTTTTAAATCCCTTGATATCTTGCTGATTTCCTGCTCCCGGTTCCCGTTCCGGTTGTCTCCTCCTCCACTCATCAACTGCAGGTAATCGATGATGATCAACCCTATATCGTGTTTATTTTTTAACCTTCTGCACTTGGCCCTCAGTTCAAAAATATTTAAAGCAGCAGTATCATCAATATAGATTGGTGCGTTACTTAACCGCTCAATACCGCGTTTGTACAACTGTTTCATTTCATGTTCCTCCAGCTTGCCCCGGGTTATTTTTTCTAACCATATTTCGCTCTCAGCGCTCAGGATACGCTGTACCAACTGACTCGAACTCATTTCTAAACTAAAAAATACAACGGGCGTTGGTTTAGTGGGGTGAAGGGCAGCGCTCCTTGCCAGGTTTAGCGCAAAAGCAGTTTTACCCACAGATGGCCTTGCTGCCAATACGATCAAATCGGTTTGCTGCCATCCATAGGTCAATTTATCTAAGGAAGCAAAACCACTCGGCACACCGGTAATATCTTCATCACGGTTCCGCATATCTTCTATACGCTGAATGGTTTTCACCAGCACGGTATTAATATCTTCAAAAGCGCTCCGCAGGTGATTATTGGTTATTTCAAATAATTTACTTTCGGCATCATCCAGCAAATCAAATACATCGGTACTGTCTTCATAGGCATCGCCGATTATTTCACCGCTGATGCGGATCAGTTCCCGCTGGATAAATTTTTGTAACACAATCCTCGAGTGGGCTTCAATGTTGGCGGATGATACCACCGAATTTGTTAATTTGGATACGTAGTAAGGGCCCCCTACAAAGTCCAGGTCCTCCTTTAACTTCAATTCTTCCACCACCGTTAACAGGTCAATGGGTAAACTTTTTTCCGCCAAAGATTTCATGGCTTTAAAAATCCGCTGGTTAGCTTCTCCGTAAAAACATTCCGGTTTTAAAATCTCAATTACGGTATCAAAGGCGCTTTTCTCGAGCATAATGGCGCCCAATACTGCCTCTTCAAGTTCTTTAGCTTGCGGTGGTACTTTGCCAAAAACCATATTTCCCAAATCAAGGGAAGGTTTTCTTCTTGTTTTTCTGTCTTTGTTTAGGTTAGTAAGATCCATTGAAGTTATTATATTATGCTTGTTTGTATGTTTTTTGTTCCTTGAAAAATACTTTTACGCTGCTATGAATAACCCATGGAAAAGCGGATATGGCAGCAATTATCCCTGCTGATAAAATATACCTACCGGGTAAAAAATTATTGCAGGGCGGCTAAGGTAATTCCAAAACGGGTACTGATTATTCCCCTGGTGTTGTTATTAACTTTATATAATGATTATGCACAGGGAATTCACAGGTAAAATTAGCTTATTAACAGCTTTCACACAGGATTATTCACAGGCAACAATCAATTAGGGCGGCTTTAGGTAACAATTTATTAACAATGATAAATGTGGGTCTTTATTTTTTTGCACCAGCCACTTTTATTTTTACTGTTGTTTTTTTGGAAATGAATTACTAATTTTTATCGGTTACAGATGGTATTGATGGATTGCAAACTATACCTATCATGTGGCAATTGAAATGGAAGGCTCATCCATTTCTATAAGCCTTTTTTACGATTAAGTCCCAATAGCTATCTTTGCGGCACCATCTATAATTCATCAACTATCATTCAATGACCATCAGTTACAACTGGCTTAGTGAGTATTTACCAGAAAAATCAGATCCGGAGAAATTGAGTAAAATACTAACTTCCATCGGGCTGGAAGTGGAAAGCCATGAAAAATACGAAGAAATGAAAGGTGGGTTAAAGGGATTGGTTATTGGTGAGGTACTTGATTGTACAAAGCATCCCGATGCAGATAAACTGAGCATTACCACTGTAGGGATCGGCGGCGAACAGGTGCTGCAAATTGTATGTGGCGCACCCAATGTGGCAACCGGCCAAAAAGTGGTGGTCGCTCCTATTGGCGCCACCATTTATCCCATCCATGGCGAACCGGTTACCATGAAAAAAGCCAAAATACGGGGCGTGGAAAGTTTTGGAATGATATGCGCAGCAGATGAAATTGGATTGAATAATGATCACGCCGGTATCCTGGTACTACCCGCAGGTACTAAACCCGGCATAGGCGCGGCTGAATATTTTAAGCCCTACCATGATATTATTTTTGAAATAGGCCTTACCCCCAACCGTATGGATGCAATGAGCCATATAGGGGTAGCTAAGGACATTTGTGCCTGGCTTTCTCATCACAATAAGAAAGAAACCCATTTTAAATCTCCTTTTAAAAATAACCTATTAGCCAGCCGGGTAAAAACAGATCACCAGGATTTGCAGATGGAGATTATTATCGAAAATACCGAAGCCTGCCAGCGGTATGCCGGTGTAAGCCTGCTGGGAGTAACCATCGCTGAAAGCCCGCTATGGTTGCAGCAGAGATTAAAAAGTATAGGGTTGAGGCCAATCAATAATATTGTGGATATCACCAATTTTATATTGCACGAAACCGGCCAGCCCCTGCATGCTTTTGACGCGGATAAAATCACGGGTAGAAAAATTATCGTAAAAAATTTACCTGAAGCCACCCCTTTTATTACCCTGGACGAGAAAGAAAGGAAATTGTCGGCGGAAGACCTGGTGATATGCAATGCAGCATCCCCGATGTGTATTGGTGGTGTATATGGAGGTCTTGAAAGTGGTGTAACGAATGGCACCAAAAATATTTTTTTAGAAAGCGCCTGGTTCAACCCGCTCACCATTCGTAAAACCTCTTTAAGACATGGTTTGCGCACCGATGCAGCTACCCGTTTTGAAAAAGGCGTTGATATCAGTAATACGGTAAATGTATTGAAACGTGCCGCTATAATGATTAAAGAAATTGCCGGCGGAGAAATTGCTTCTGATGTTACAGATGTTTACCCAAATCCCCGGGTAAAAACTGAAGTTGCGCTCAAATATCATTACCTGAAAAAGTTAAGCGGTAAAAATTATCATGGCGATACCATTAAAAAAATATTGTCGGCGCTCGGGTTTGAAATCATTAAAGAAGGAATGGACGACCTGCGGGTAGCTGTACCTTTCAGCAAGCCGGATATAACCATACCGGCAGATATCGTAGAAGAAATCATGCGTATTGACGGATTTGATAATGTTGATATCCCGGCTGCCATTACCATTTCCCCTTCGGTAGAAACGCTGGCGCACCCGGCTGCCTATAAAGAAAAAATAGCTTCCTGTCTTACAGGGATGGGCTTTAACGAGATTTTTACCAATAGCATTACCAATGCGGCCTATTACAATGAGGAAGTTTTGGAAACCGCTGTAAAAATGATCAACAGCCTCAGTGCAGGACTTAATATAATGCGTCCCGCAATGATGGAAACCGGGTTGGAAACGGTAGCATACAATTGTAACCGGCGAAATAACGACCTGCAGTTATTTGAATTTGGAAAAACTTATAGCACAACAGGGGTAGGTAAATATGAAGAACAGGAGCATCTGAGCATATACATTACCGGTAATAAACATGCCGATGGATGGAAAGCGAAGACAGCTAAAACGGATTTTTATTTTGCCAAAGGTGTTTTTGAAAAAATAATTGCTGTATTAGGTTTAAAAATTAGTAGTTATGATTATGGAACCGTTCATAAATTAGATAACAATGTGAGAACCAGCATTCAAAATGAAGCGGTAGCATCCATTGGTAGTATAAACAAAGAAACATTGGAGCGTTTTGATATCAGGCAACCGGTTTTTTTTATTGATATCCGTTGGGACAGGGTTTTGCAACTAAATACTGCAATACCCTTCCAATACAGCGAAATTCCAAAATTTCCGGCTGCCACCAGGGATCTTTCTATTGTAGTGGATAAACAGCTACGGTATGAGGCAATTGAAAAAGTAACCTACGGCGCTAAGGTTAATAAACTACAATCCATCAATTTATTTGACATTTTTGAAAGTGAAAAACTGGGTGCCAATAAAAAATCAATGGCGGTAAGCCTTAATTTCCTTGATGAAGAAAAAACGATGACCGATAAGGAGATTGACGCAATGATGGCAAAGATCATTTTGGCCTATGAAAAAGAATTGAATGCAGAAATACGAAAATAATTAGCTAATTCGATAATTTGCTAATGAAACAGGCTATGAGTGTTTTAGAAGAAAATATCAAACGGGTCAATCAAAAACTTCAGCAACTGCTGAAACAGCACCAGGTATTGCAAAAAGAAAATGAACAGCTTAAAGCAGTTGTAAAAGCTATGGAAATTCGCGGGGAGAATGATTTGCTGCGTATTATCCAATTGGAACAACAGGCAGGGATTTTAAAATCTGCCACTGGCCAGCTAAATGAAACGGATAAAAAGATATTTGAAAAAACAATCAATGAGTATATCAGAGAAATAGATAAATGCATTGGATTATTAAGTGAATAAACTATATGTCAGCACTCATTCCCATCAATATATTAATTGGCGATAGAACCTATCGCATTAAAACACTGGCAAAAGACGAGGAGGTTATCCGGCGCACTTTAAAAACCATCAACGATAAAATTATAGAATTTAAAACCCAGTTTTCGGGAAAAGATATGCAGGATTATATCGCGATGGTTATGATCTGGTATGCCACAGAAACAAGCCCGGAAACCAACCCCGGTTTGGAAAAAGAAATGATGGACGCTTTGCAAAAAATAGAGGAACAAATGGATAAAGCATTGTAAATTACCTACATATCACCGCAATTCACACCCCCTACTCTCCAAAAAATCATTATCTTCGTTCATTAACCATCCGCTCAATAATTTATGGGTATAGGGTGATATATAAGATTGTGAACCGATTTAAAACAAAACATTTCAATGGAGCCAAACATACTTTCCTTTGTCATAGGGGCGGTTGCCCTGATTATAGGAATTTTACTGGGTAAATTTATTTTTGCCAAAAACACAAAAAAACAATTAGAAGACGCAGAACAGCAGGCGCAAAAAATCATTGCTGATGGCCAGTTACAGGCCGAAAACTTAAAAAAAGAGAAGTTGCTGGAAGCAAAGGAAAAATTTGTCCAGCTAAAATCTGACCATGACCGGGAGGTGCTGCAACGTACACAAAAAGCCAACGAGGCTGAAAACCGGATCAAACAAAAAGAAGTATCCATCAATCAAAAAGAGCAGGGTATTGATAAGCAGATTAAAGACAATGAAGCCATCAAGGAAACGCTCAACCGCCAGATCGAAGTGGTTAATTTAAAGCGGACCGAACTGGAAAAACACCAGGAAGAACATATACGCAGGTTAGAAAAAGTGTCGGGCTTATCTGCCGAAGATGCAAAAGCCCAGTTAATTGAAGGCCTTAAACAGGAGGCGCAGACAAAGGCCCTGATTATTCAGCAGGAAATTATTGAAGACGCAAAATTGAAAGCCAACAAGGAAGCGCGCAAAATTGTTATTCAAACCATACAACGGACTGCGGCAGAACAGGCGATTGAAAATTCGATCACTGTATTTAACCTCGAAAGTGACGAAATAAAAGGGTCAATCATTGGAAGGGAAGGAAGAAATATCAGGGCTATTGAAGCTGCTACCGGTGTGGATCTTATTGTAGATGATACCCCGGAGGCGATCGTACTTTCATCATTTGATCCATTACGCAGGGAAATTGCCCGTTTATCGCTGCAACGCCTGGTGGCGGATGGCCGCATACATCCCGCACGCATTGAAGAAGTGGTAGAAAAAACCAAGCGCCAGTTAGATGACCAGGTAATGGAAATCGGCGAACGAACCGCTATGGAACTGGGGGTGCATGGTTTGCATAAAGAACTGATCAGGATGGTGGGCCGCATGCGCTTCCGTTCTTCTTACGGGCAAAATTTATTGATGCACAGTCGTGAAACTGCCAATCTTTGTGCAATCATGGCAGCAGAATTAGGGATGAATCCCAAACTGGCCAAACGTGCAGGCCTATTGCATGATATCGGTAAGGTTCCGGATGAAGAAACAGAATTAAGCCATGCATTGCTCGGGGCAAAACTGGCTGAAAAATATGGTGAAAACCCGGCCGTAGTAAATGCCATTGGAGCCCACCACGACGAAATGGAAATGCAATATGTTATTTCACCCATCATCCAGGCATGCGATGCTATCAGCGGTGCAAGACCGGGTGCAAGGCGTGAAATCATGCAGCAATATATCCAGCGCATCAAAGACCTCGAAAACCTGGCCCAGGCCTACCAGGGCGTCGAGAAAGCATACGCGATACAGGCAGGCAGGGAACTAAGGGTAATTGTAGAAGCCGACAAAGTAAGCGATGCCGACAGCGACAGGCTTAGTTTTGAAATAGCCCAGAAGATTCAAACCGAAATGACCTTTCCCGGCCAGATAAAAGTTACGGTGATCAGGGAAAAAAGAGCGGTAAATATCGCAAGATAATTTTCTGTTCTTTGTTTGTATCCCGGGGATCATCAGATAGTTTTCAACTTATCCTGCTAAAATGTAAGTTTTTCAGGAATTAAAAAATTATCCCTTATTCATTATAAAATTATCAATTAAAAACCCCTACCTTCGCAGTCCGAAAAAATAAAGATTATGAACGCAGTAGCTTTTGTACACGAACAGTTAACAGCAACCCCTGCTCTTCCCAAGTTTAAAGCAGGTGACAATATAACCGTAAACTATAAAATTGTTGAGGGTAGCAAAGAGCGTATCCAAAGCTTCAAAGGCGATGTGATCAAACGCCAGGGTACCGGGGCTACCGCCACTTTTACGGTTCGTAAAATGAGTGATGGTGTTGGCGTTGAACGTTTATTTCCTTTCTACTCTCCCAATATTGAGAGTGTTGTGTTAAATAAAGTAGGTAAAGTTCGCCGGGCTAAATTGTTCTATTTACGCGAAAGAAGTGGTAAGAGCGCCCGTATCCAGGAGAAAAGAATGGCAGTTGCGCTTAAAAAATAAGCAATTCATTACAATATTTAAAGGCGGGATCCGGTTGGATTTCGCCTTTTTTGTTGGTCAGTGCTAAGGTTTACCCAAATGATTACCGGAAAAAAGTGGCCAAATCCAGTTTTGTTTGCATAAATTATTACCCCGGAAGCAATAAATACATCATGTACCTGTTATTACTTTAAACCTTCAAGTAAAATGAAAAAACTAATCCTCCCTTGTGTTATTATTGCTGCAACCTTACTGATTTCCTGCGCTAAAGGCATTTCTACTTATAGCGCGGCCAATGGCAAAGCAAAATGTGGCAGGCATATCCGGTAATTATGTAGGAAGTTCATCATGAGGAAAAGGGGCATTTACATTAACATGTACACAACAGAAGTTTTGCTACAAATGGGTAGTATTAGTCAATATTTAATTTATCTTTGTTTTTCAATTTTATTACTATGATAGTTTCAAGTGTTTTATCAGCGATCTTTTTAATAGGAATGCCCGGC
Source organism: Ferruginibacter sp. (assembly GCA_014379625.1). Classification (GTDB taxonomy): domain Bacteria; phylum Bacteroidota; class Bacteroidia; order Chitinophagales; family Chitinophagaceae; genus Ferruginibacter. Next base: position 54,318 of record JACMLJ010000010.1, read on the forward strand.
GGTACCGAGTGGATATTTATTATCCTGGCAATAATTTTGCTTTTTGGCGGTAAAAAAATCCCTGAATTAATGAAAGGTATCGGTAAAGGTATGCGTGAATTTAAAGATGCAAAGGAGAATGTAAAAAGTGAAATTGAAGAGGGCATGAAAGAAAAGGATAAAGAAGAAGAATTAAGAGAGTTGAAACAGCAACTCGCACAGGCAAAGCAGGCGCAGGAATTACCTAAGTAAATTATATTTATTAATGAATTTTGGCTGAAGCAGATGACAGGGATTAGTCATTTACTTCAGCCAGTTTTTTATAATTACTCTCCAATACCAATAAATTTGTTCAGTAATATACATGCTTATCACCAGCAATTGCTTACCGGTGCAACTACCAGTTTGGCGGTTGTAACGCATTACCTTGCACAAATAAAACACTACAAGCACTTAAATGCTTTTACTGAAGTATATGCGGAGGAAGCACTGGAAAAAGCCGCTGTACTGGATGCCAGATTAAAAACAGGAAAATTGCAGGGTAGGTTACACGGTGTGGTGGTTGGGATAAAAGATGTTTTATGCTACAAGGATCATCCTGTGACCGCAGCATCGAAAATTTTAGCAGGTTTTGTTTCGATTTACAATGCCACAGCGGTTCAGCGACTCCTGGATGAAGATGCGATCATCATTGGTACCTGTAATTGCGATGAATTTGCGATGGGCAGCACAAACGAAAATTCTGCGTATGGTAAAGTGCTGAATGCATTAGATGAAACCCGGGTGCCCGGAGGTTCTTCGGGTGGCAGCGCGGTAGCAGTGCAGGCGGGTATGTGTATGATCAGCCTGGGTAGTGATACCGGGGGTTCGGTGAGACAACCTGCTGATTTTTGTGGCATAGTTGGTTTTAAGCCATCTTACGGTAGAATATCCCGCTATGGCCTGATTGCTTATGCGTCATCATTTGACCAGGTAGGGATTTTCAGCAAAAACATTGAAGATGTTGCACTGGTTTTGGAAATAATTGCGGGGGCAGATGAATATGATAGTACGGCCTCCCCAAACCCCTCCAAAGCAGGTGGGCGGGAAAGCATTAATGAACCTGTCAATATTTTGTCTGTTGAAGCGAATAAAAAATACAAAATTGCTTATTTCAAAGAAGCTTTATTTCATCCTTCACTTGACAAAGAAATAAAAGAAAGTATTTTATCGCTTATTGATACTTTAAAACAAGATGGCCATACTGTGGAAGCTGTTGATTTTGAACTGTTAGATTATATCGTTCCCGCTTATTACGTTTTAACCACGGCAGAAGCCAGTAGTAACCTCAGCAGGTTTGATGGCGTTCGGTTTGGACATAGAACTCAAGAACCTGTAGCAGATTTAACAGAATTTTATAAACGCACCCGGAGTGAAGGATTCGGTAAAGAAGTTAAACGCAGGATCCTGCTGGGCACTTTTGTTTTAAGCGCCGGTTACTATGATGCTTATTTCAGTAAAGCACAACAGGTAAGGCGCATGCTGACAGATCAAACAACAGCTATTTTTAAGGATTTTGACACTATACTGCTGCCTACAGCGCCTACTACTGCATTGGCCATTGGAGAAAACGCAGACGACCCTATTGCTATGTACCTGGCCGATATCTACACAGTATTTGCTAACCTGACTGGTTTGCCCGGCATATCAATACCCTTATTTAAACATAGTAATGGTATGCCTTTCGGCCTGCAGGTGCTTACAAATAAAATGGATGAATTAACTTTGCTGCAATTATCAAACCTGTTGATGCGACAGTATAAAACTGTTTAACATCAAATACAATGAACAAACTTTATAGTATTTGGCTTTTATGCATGCCATTGTTGCATGTATCTGCAGGTAACCATTTACCGGCTATGGGGAATGGATTGACCCAGGTACTTGGAGTAAATGTAAAAGACACCATTGTAGAAGATGAAATAGCAAAAGAAGATGAATTGATTGAAGAAGTTATCAAATCCAGAACAGCCCCTAAGAAAGAAAAGGTTCAATATTTTAACCAGGTTACCAAATATGGCTTTAAAAACCTGTTCTCAAATTACAGTTATAACAGTACCCTCCCATACAATGCCCAGGTAAATCCCCAGGCGGAAATTTTTGTGCAGGATTATATGAAAGTTCACGGCATCTATTTGCAAAAGATGAAAGGTTGGGGACAGCCTTATTTTAATTTGATTGAAAGTGTATTGCAGCAGTATGGTTTACCAAGGGAGTTAAAATATATCGCCGTCATTGAATCTAATTTAAGTACGGGGGCTACCAGCTATGCGGGTGCAGGCGGGCCCTGGCAGTTTATGCCCTATACGGCAAGGGATTACGGACTTGTGGTAAATGGCTACCTTGATGAACGCCGGGATTATTATAAAAGCACACACGCGGCAGCGAGGTATCTATTATCGCTTTACCGCGAGATGCACGATTGGCTGCTTGTGATGGCTGCTTATAATGGTGGTCCCGGGAGGGTGTATAGTGCCATGAAAAAAAGTGGGAGCAAAGATTTCTGGGACCTTCAATATTACCTTCCGGCAGAATCCAGGACTTATGTAAAGCGATTTATTGCCACGCATTACATTATGGAGGGCTCCGGCGGCGTTACAACTACTGGTGGGAGCCTGCTATATGGATATGATTTTTCAGGAACAGAAAACAATGGCCGCACCAATTATGGCAACACCCGTGACAAACAACATCCATATAAAACAAAAGCCGCTTTAACGGCTGAAGAATTGGTTGAGGTAGAAGTTCTTTCTATTTCAGGTAAATACAATTCACTGGTAATTGCCAAAACCATCGCAATGGATATTGCCTTATTCAATCATTTCAATCCAAATTTTGATGGCACCATGTCGTCTACCGGAAACTTTGATCTTCGTCTGCCGCCGGATAAAATGCAATTATTTGTTGCTAATAAATACCCTATATTGAATGAATCCATACAGGTATTATTAAACGGCGCCGTTGTACCCGTAAATAAAATGGTTTATCCAAAAGTAAAGGAGAAGAAAAAATCCTGATATCAACCCTGCTCCAATACCTGCTTCATCGTTGCTGCCTTCAACAGGCATTCCTGGTATTCTTCTTCGGCATCGCTGTAAAAGGTAATAGCACTACCTGCCTGGAACGATATATATTTATTGGCGGTATTGTACAAAACACTCCTGATCACTACATTAAAGTCGGCATCCCCCTGTGGATTGACATAACCTATAGCACCTGAAAAAAGACCTCTTTTGGTATGTTCGTAGCGTTCAATAATTTCCATTACCCTTTTTTTTGGGGCACCTGTCATACTTCCCATCGGAAAGGTAGCTTTTACCACATCTATCCAATCGGTGTTGTTTTCCAGTTCGCCGCTGATGGTACTGATCATCTGGTGCACCTGTGGGAAACTATAAATCCCGAATAATTCTTCTACCCGTACTGTCCCCTGTTTGCAAACCCTGCTCAGGTCATTTCTTACCAGGTCGACAATCATTACATTCTCCGTTTTTTCCTTTTCGCTGCTAAGCAACTGTTGGCGGCTAAGCTCATCGAGTTCGTGGCTTTCCAAATTGCGTTTAGCCGTTCCCTTTATTGGCTGCGCATAAATTTTACCACCCGCTATTTTAAAATACCTTTCGGGGCTTGCGCAAATGCAAAAACGTCCGTTTAATTTGTACAATGCAGCGAAGGGATTGGGCGAAAGTGTAATTAAGGAACAATAAACAGAGAGTGGATCTATTATAGCATCTTCAGCAAAAAATTCCTGGCAAAAATTTACTTCATAACAATCGCCGCGCAAAATATGCTGCTGCAGTTTTTTTACAATACTGGCATAATCCTGTGGTGAAATCCTGTTCTTAATACTGAGCGGTGCAGACCGCTTTTGTTCAATAGTGGAATCACGGGATTCAATGGCTTCAAATATTTCTTCGGCATTTTCTTCACAATATACTGTTAAGCCTGATTCATTCAATTGCAACACCATCTCCGGTACAAAAAAATGGCAATCAGGGAAATTGACCCCATCAAAATTCAGTGACCTTAATTGCTCCGTTTCATTCTTGAGATCATAGCCGAGGTGACCAAATATCCACTCTTTATCTACTTCGCAAAATTGCTTTAAAGACTCAAAAGTTTTTCCCGCGGCCGTTTCTATTTTTCTTTTACAACCCACTGCCAGCAGGCATTCAAAAGCAGGAGACTCAAAATGATACTGGCTGTTATCGAGCCAGCAAAAAATGTTGAACGGTTGCGCCCAGTTCAACATTTTAATCCTGAATTCAACAAAATTACCAATTGGAAAAGAAACTGCTTTTTTCACTTAATTATTTTTCCATGCCATAGTTTTTACGATCGTCTTACCAGGCTAAAAATCATCATCATCATCAAAACCAGCTCCACCTCCATCAAGGTCATCAAAGCCAAGGTCTTTAAAATCTTCATCTATTTTAAATTCATCCTCGTCATCCTTTGCAGCTTTTTTTCCGACCGATTTTTTTGCAGCAGACTTAGGTACATCAAACTCATCAAAGTCAGGATCCCAATCATCCTCATCTCCCTTTTCCCAATCATCTGCCTCCTCCTCCACATCATCATCGTCATCATCATCATCTTCATCCTTCCCTTTTTTTGAGGTTGCCTTGGCTTTTTTTACAGGAGTAGTTTCTTCATCGGGCCCATCATCATCCGCATCATCATCCTCCTCGTCCTTTTTAGATTTTGAAGATGTTTTTTCCGGTGATTTTTTGGGAGGGGTCTCCGCATTTGGAGTTATTTTTTTTTCTTTACCTGGTTTAGTAGCCATATATCAACGTATTAATGCTGTAAAATTTCTTATAGATTTTTAAATAGCCAAAAAAAAAGGCATATTTTTTTATATTATTTTATTCTCAAAACCGTTTCACGATGATTTTAATGCTGACATGTTTATTTTTTATTGCCATGAACCAGCCGCTAACTGAAGAAATTTGCACGGATAAAAATTATCTTATACAAGACAATTAATCCCTGGTCATTACCTCTTACCACCACAATTGAAAATGCGTACTGCTCCTTATGCCAACACTATCTGGTCCCTGCCCGGACCGTTACTGATGAATTTAACAGGCACCTGCAAAAATTGGTTTATGTAATCTATATAACTTTTCATATTTACCGGCAATTCATCATATTTTTCAATAGCGGTAATGTCGGTTTCCCAACCTTTAAAGCTCTTGTAAACAGGATCAATCGGGAGGCGGTTTATTTGAAAAGGTACATAATTTTTTTCTTCCCCATTGACCCTGTACCCGTTACAAACCTTTAATTCCGGTAAAGAATCGAGTATGTCGGTTTTGGTCATAATGATTTGCGTAACACCATTGATCATACAGGCAAATTGCAATGCCACCAAATCAATCCATCCGCACCGGCGCGGCCGACCGGTAGTTGCTCCAAACTCACTGCCTATTTTACGTATCAACTCCCCCGTTTCGTCACTTAGCTCAGTAGGAAAAGGACCACTACCCACCCTGGTGCAATAGGCTTTTGAAACGCCATATACTTCCTTTATTTTCTGAGGTGCAATACCAAGACCCGTACATACCCCAGCCGAAATGGTATTACTGCTTGTTACAAAGGGGAATGTACCGAAATCCACATCCAGCATACTTCCCTGGGCACCTTCGGCCAATACCCGTTTACCCTGTTGGATTTTATCATTGATAAAATATTCGCCGTTTACTATTTTAAGACCCTTTAGCAATTCAATTGATTCAAAAAAATCATCTTCCCAGGAGCTGATATCTTCCTGGAAATGATAATTATCAAGCAGCCGCTGGTGTTTTAACCTTATTTTAATGTATTGGGATATAAAACCTTTGTCAAGCAGATCACCCACCCTTAAACCATTACGGCCGGTTTTGTCCATATAAGCGGGTCCGATGCCCTTTAAAGTTGAGCCGATTTTTTCATTTCCTTTTGCTAATTCGCTGGCTTTATCCAATGCCCTGTGCGTAGGCAAAATTAAGTGGGCCCGTTCGCTGATGTATAAATTCTTTCTATAATCGATCCCCATCGAAGACACTGTTTCGCATTCTCTTTTAAGGGTGATCGGGTCCAGTACCACGCCATTTCCAATAAGGTTAATTTTGTTTTCATGGAAAATTCCACTCGGTATCTGGTGAAGCACTACTTTTTGCCCGTTTACATAGAGCGTGTGCCCGGCATTGGGGCCACCCTGGAAACGCGCGATTATATCATAATTGGGAGCAAAATAATCAACAATTTTCCCCTTACCTTCATCGCCCCATTGCAGTCCTAAAATTACGTCTACCATTTTTTATTTATCGTTTATGTTTTTGTTAGAATATTTGGAAGCCTGTTTATTTGTAACATTTAACTGGCGAATGGATCCGGCACGATGTTTAACCCCGCAACCGGAACAAATCGCCCTCACAGCGGCACCCTTTTCAAAACCCTGTTTTTAACCCTTAATGCGATATTTATTTTTATTGTCCAACGGTAAAAATAAATTGAAATAAAACAACCACCTAAAATGATATGTATTTGTTTTAAAAATGGGGAGAAAGTAAATGGTTTCATCCCGGGATATTGTATAAAGTGCTCATTTGTGCAGGAGAATATGAATTCATGCCCGGTAAAGAAAATAATTACCTGGCATTAGCTGCATTTTAACAGTACGGCGCTACCCGTAAAAACGCTTAGTAAAATTAATTTTTTTATACATAAAATAAAAAGCTGTATTATCAGTTAATTCCTTTTAACTCCTGTCAAAACACGAGACAAAATAGCCTAACTTCGGATCAGGGATGAAATCAATATTTTTCTTTAAAATAGCGATTGTATTAATTTGCATAGGTGGTCGGATGACTTCTGCCGCACAGGTATGTACCGGATCCTTAGGCGACCCCGTAGTGAACGTAAATTTTGGCAGTGGAGTAAATCCCGGCAATCAACTGCAGGCTGCAAGTACTACTTATAATTTCACTTCGTCTATCTGTCCCAATGATGGCAGTTATACCGTCGTTAACAGCACGGCAGGTTGTTTTAACAGTAGCTGGCATACTATAGCGGAAGATCACACACCCAACGATGCCAGCGGCTACATCATGCTGGTGAATGCATCCGTTACCCCTGGCGACTTTTATGTGGATACGGTAAAGAATTTATGTGCCAATACTACATTTGAGTTTGCCGCCTGGATTTTAAATGTGCTATTACCCAATGCATGTGGTTCTAACCCGATTCGACCTAAATTAACTTTTACCATAGAAACTATTACTGGTGCCGTTTTGGGATCCTACTCTACAGGCGATATCGCTTCCTCCGGCACGCCCACCTGGAAACAATACGGGCTTTTTTTTACCACACCCATTAACACCAACAGCGTTGTTATACGATTAACGAATACAGCACCGGGTGGCTGTGGTAATGATTTAGCTTTGGATGATATTACTTTCAGGCCCTGCGGTCCCAGTGTTTCTACATCAGTGGCAAACAACAGCCAGACAACGGCTAATTTGTGTAAAGGAGGAGTAACCAATATTCCGTTAACGGCGAATATAGGAAATGGCTATATCGTTCCAGCCCTGCAATGGCAGGAAAGTAGTATGAATGGAAATACCTGGGCCGATATTGCCGGAGCAAATTCCCCCAGCTACCAGTTTACTAAAACTGCGGTGGGTGTTTATAAGTACCGGTTGTCTGTAGCAGAAGGGACCAATATAGTTATTAATAATTGCAGGGTTGCCTCCAATATAATAACCATAACGATACATGACATTCCGGTTGCAACCGCCGCCAGTAATAGCCCGGTTTGCGAAAAAAGGGCAATTAATTTAAGCGCCACCGGTGGCATCACTTATGCCTGGACCGGCCCAGCCGGCTTTAGTGCAATATCAGCAAACCCGTCATTCCCTGCTCAAACCAATTCCCCCGGGCAATACATCGTAACAGTTACTGATTCATTTGGATGTAATAATACCGCATCCGTTAGTGTTATCACCCTTCCAAAACCGCTTGCTTCTATAAGTAATACGCAAACATTTTGCGAGGGCAATACCGTTAGCTTACTGGCGGGAGGAGGAATTGCTTATTTATGGTCGCCTGCCACCGGGTTGTCTGGTATAAACATTCCTAACCCGATTGCCAGTCCCGGGGACACAACCAACTATAGCGTGGTAGTTTTTAGCGCAAATAATTGTACAGATACTGCTACTGTGACAATGAATGTGATAAAAAGGCCCACTGCAAACGCAGGCCCGGATAAAATTTTATTAAGGGGACTTCCGGTTGTTTTAGACGGAAGCGCCGGCGGCTCCAATGTTAGTTTCAACTGGTCTCCCGTTACATTTTTAAATGATCCATTGTTGATTCAACCTGTGGCAACACCCTTACAGGATATTCGTTACACCTTAAATGTAATTTCGAACGATGGCTGTGGTTTGGCAACGGATGAGGTAATAGTAAAAGTGTATGATGATATTTATATACCTACCGCATTTTCCCCCAATAACGACGGACTGAATGATACCTGGCGTATCGAAGCGTTGATTGTTGCTCCAAATGCGAGCGTAATTATCTTTAACCGATATGGCAAAATTATTTTTGAAACCACCGGCAACAGCAAACAATGGGATGGCACTTATAAGGGCATTTCTTTGCCTGTGGGCGCATACACGTATATGATAGATTTAAAAAACGGGAAGCCTTTAATAAAAGGAACGGTGATGATTGTAAGATGATTTTTCATTTATTCATTTTATGCAGGGTGTTTTTAGTTCGCTGATTTAGGGGGCGGAGGTTGGAAAAATCGACCAATAACAGGGAACTGCTGAAATTCTTTTCTTTCCACATTCGCCATAAACCAAAGAAAAGCCACTAATAAAACAATTGCTGTTGAGATAGAAAAGTAAATATTGGCATACAGCATCCCCAGGGCCCTATGCAGGAAGAATATCACTGCGGATAACACCAGGTAGGAAAGTAATTTCTTTTTAGCATAAGGTATCCGGTAAAATTTTTGTCCCAGTAAATACGAAGTAGTCATCATAAATGCATAGCAGGTAAATGTTGCCCATGCGCTGCCGGTAAATCCAAACCTGGGTATCCACCAGATATTCAGTAGCACCGTAATAACGGCACCTGCAATGGTGATGGCAGCGCCGAATAAATTTCGGTCGGTGAGTTTATACCAGATGGAGAGGTTGTAGTAAATACCCAGGAAAACACTTCCCATGGCCAGTATGGGCACTATATGAATACCTTCTCCGTATTCCTTAAATTTTATCGTTAATATCTCTTTAAACACATCTAAAAAAAGGCCGATCACTAAAAACATACAGCAACAGGCGATTACAAAGAATTTCATTACCCTTGCGTATGTTTTTTTTGCATTATCCTCCTTTGACTGGTTAAAAAAAAATGGTTCTGCGGCCAACCGGAACATCTGAATAAAAATGGTGATTAATACGGCGAGCCTGTAATTGGCGGCAAAGATCCCCAGTTGCCTTTTGGCTTCTGCAGGAGGTAGCGTAACCACATGCTGGTATACGAGGCGGCTAATCATTTCATTAACCATTCCTCCAAGTCCGACAATGATCAGCGGGTAAGCATATTTCATTGCCTGTTTCCATAATTTTCCATCAAAATTAAATTTGAAACTGATCCACTCTTTCCATAATAATAAAAAGGTGGTTGCGCTTCCCGCCACATTGCCAATTAAATAATACCCTATACCAATGGAAGGATCATACATTAATAACCAAAAGCTACCCGGGTTTTTCTTTTCGATCTGCGGACAAACCCCGATAAAAAAAACCACCACCAATACATTTATAGTAATTCCGGCTATTCTCACAAAAGCGTATTTACGGGGCCTTCCTTCCTGCCGTAGTTTAGCAAAAGGTAAGGTGGCCAGGGTATCTAAAAAAATTATCCCGGTAAGCCATATAAAGTATTCGGGGTGATCGGGCATTAATGCAGCATTTGCCAATGACTGGCTAAACAGCAATAATATCGCTGAAAATAATATGGTGGTGGTAAAGATGGAAACATTCAAGGTATTGTATAGCCGGTCCTTGTCCATCTCCTTCGAAAAACGGAAATAACTGGTTTCTACACCGTAGGTAAAGAGAATATTTATAAAGGGAACAATGGCATAGATCTGGGTAAGATCAGCAGTATCCGCAGCCTGATAAATAAAACTAAGCGAAAAATTAAGAATATAACCTAAGAACCTGCTTCCAATAGTGGGCAATCCATACCATAAAGTTTGCCCTGCTAATTTTTTTATACTGCTCAATTAAAAATTGTTTTCCGACAAATTTACTTGTATAATTTTTAATACGGGGTTCATTTTAATGCCAATATTTTAGCACGGGTTTATTAACAGTTTGCCGTTAAAAGAAATAAACAATCCTTTGTAAAATCGGGCAAATGTTTCGTTTTTAGCGGGGTTGTTCCAATCTTGTATTTTTTAGCAGTACATTATCTGTTAACGATTGCAAAAATTCCACCAGATCTACTTTTTCCTGGTTAGATATGGCGATCCGGTTTTTTAATAAGGGGTCAAGGGTTGGTTGATTTACTTCAATTCCGGAACGATAGTGTTCGATTACCTGCAATAGCGAAAAGCGCCTGCCATCGTGCATGTAGGGAAAGGTTAAGGCTGTGTTTCTTAAAGTGGGGACTTTAAATTTAAGTGAATCGACCCTATCGCCCGTGATACCCATCCTTCCCTTGTCTTTCAAAAAAGGATCAAGGGTTAGCCCGTTGTTCCGAAAAGAATTATCGGTAAACAATGGTTCTGTATGGCAGGCATTGCACTTGGCCTTAAAGGTATTGTATCCATTTTGCTCTGCCAGTGTAAAGCTTGCTTCACCTCGTTTTACCTGGTCGTATTTACTGTTATAAGATTGTATGCTGCCCATAAATTGTGAAAGGGCCTTCAGCATCCGTTGGCTGTTAATGGCAGTGTCACCAAATGCCGCTGTAAACATCCGTTTATAAGCACTATCGATACCCAGTTTTTTCAACACATTACCAAGTGTTTCTGCCATCTCACTGATATTGGTAATAGGAGCAAGCGGTTGTACTTCTATATGACTGATACCGCCATCCCAGTGCATCTCTTTCATCCATGCTAAATTAAAAATGGCGGGCGCATTGCGAAAGCTAAAACTATTATCAAAACCATGACTAAACTGGTGGTCGTAGGTTGCAAAAGCTGCAAACTGCTGGTGACAACTGGCACAAGGGAAATTGCCATCCTTGCTCAGCCTTCCATCATAAAATAATTTTCTCCCCAGTTGAAAGCCTTCTTCTGTTAACGGATTGTCTTTAAAAATATTGGTGGGGGGCAGGGGCCATCCGGCAGGTATGGTTAGTTGTAAATAAGTTGGATGATAACCAGAAGAGCTACGATCCCCATCACCTTTCTTACAGGCATCTGATAGGAGTACCGTGCCGGTCAGGATCAGGATTAAATATATGAGTATTTTAAATTTCAATTAACGGGCTTTTAATTATTTACCACATCTGTAACTTTAAACATATCACTGTAATTATCTGCAATTTTTTTTGATAAAACCCCGGGAGTGGTGCAAACGGGCAGGTCGGCAATCTTTACATCAGCGGGGGTTTGCCACCATTTATCAAAATCAGCTTCTATAATTATTTCACTGGTCTTCCCCTTTCTTATTTCCACAAATTTACTACCCGGGAAAGTTAACCCAATCTGTCTTAATACATTATTAGCACCGGAAAAACCGCCTATATGATATTCTATTTTATTACCCACCTGGTTCGACTGGGGTGATGTGCCCTCCATCTTAGCCATTATATAACCACTGTTCCATGTCCAAAACATGTCATTTAGCGGATCCAATGCACCAGTTTGTGCGCCGCTTACATTACGGGTGCTGTCTACCCCAATTAAAAAACTCAGGGTTATAAACGAATTTTCAACGGCCTCAAAACTAAAGCTTAAACTGCCGGGCAGGCCCTGGTCCACCAGGTGATAACTTTCTTTTTCAATGGCTGTAGTGGGTAACCCGCTTAACCCCAGGCGCACATTACTTATATAATATTTAAATTTTGTGATCTTATAGGTTTCACCAAAGGGATTGGTATAGCTGGTGGTACCCAACACCATCGGGTTAGTTTTTACCGTGTTGCGGAAAGTAAGCCTTACGGTTCCGGTTTGGGATGTAATTGATTTTTGACAACCGCCCGATAACAGGAATGCAGGATATATCAACAGAAAATATTTAATTGAAGGTTTCATCACTCACAATTTAATTTTTTTTCGGTATTGTTTTATTTCACCCGTTTTCTTTTTGATTTCAATTCTTTTTTCCTTTGCCGCTTTACCGGGTTTGGTTGGCTTTCTTTTTTTTGGTATAAGCAGTGCCCTGGTTATCAATAGATTCATTTTCCTGGTTACCTGCTGCTTATTCCCTAACTGAGACCTTTCTGTTTGGCTTTTTACCAATATAAATCCCTGGGCAGTAATTCTATTGGCTAATTTTTCATTTAAAAGCGCCTTTTGTATTTCAGTTAGCAGGGACGATGATCCTATATTCCAATATCCCTCCACCATCGTCTCCACTTTATTTACATTTTGCCCTCCTTTTCCACCGCTCCGGGCCGTTTTAAACTTAATTTCTCCTCCAATATCCATATCCAAATTTACTTTATTTACGTTAATGAAGGTGACCAAAGCCATTCATTTGGTATCTTTATTTTTATTAGAGCAAAAAAATCAGGATTTTTGCACGAACCAACCCATAGTTGATGCTAAAAGGTATATATCATTCACTTACAGAGCGAAAGCGTTCAGGCAAAAAATCATTTGCGGTATTAATTGATCCGGATAAGGTGAATGATTGTAATATGGAACATCTTATCGGACTTTCCGTATCCGCCAAAGTAGATTATTTTTTGGTAGGCGGTAGTTTAGTGATTTCTAACTATTTAGATGAATGCCTTCAATTTATCAAAAGAAACTGTGCCATACCTACTGTGCTTTTCCCCGGCAGCCCATCGCAGGTGAGCAAATATGCCGATGCTTTGTTGTACCTGTCATTGATCAGCGGCCGTAATGCAGAATTATTGATTGGCCAGCATGTAGTATCAGCGCCTATTGTTAAGAAAAGCGGACTGGAAATTATGCCTACGGGATATATGGTGGTGGATGGTGGCGCACCTACAACCGTTTCTTATATTTCCAATGCCAGCCCCTTGCCTGCAGATAAGAATGAAATTGCCATGTGTACCGCTATGGCGGGCGAAATGCTCGGGATGAAGTTAATTTATATGGATGCCGGCAGTGGCGCCAAACGGGCCATAACTGAAAGTATGATAGAAAAAGTAGCCCAATCCATCGCTGTACCCCTGATAGTTGGCGGTGGTATTATTGAACCTGAAAAAGCTTACCTCAATTGCAAGGCGGGTGCAGATGTGATTGTGGTAGGTAATGCTATTGAAAAGGATGCCTCCCTGATAAAAGAAATGGCTGCTGCTGTACATAGTGTAGCCGTAAACGTGTAATCCTTTTTTGCATTTACTATGCCGGGTTAAATACAAACGTGCACAGAAAGACAGAAATCAACAAGTAACAACCTACTACAAACTCATCATTTCCTTAAACTTAACTGCCTGTCTGCGGCTGACTTCCACTTTTTCGCCCCCCTGCAGGTCGAGTAACAAACCACCATTAAAGTAAGGTTCTATTTTTTCGATCATTCGCATGTTCACAATGTGTTTGCGGTTGGCCCTGAAAAAGGTTTTTTCATCCAGCCTTTCTTCTAAAGCATTTAAGGATTTTAATATCAGCGGCTTGTTACCCGCGAAAAACACTTTGGCATAATTACCAACACTTTCGAATAAACGCACTTCCGACAGTTTTACAAACCAGCAGCGTTCGCCATCCTTTACAAATACCTGGTCGTTTTCGGTAAGCATGCCCCGGTTTAACGCCTGCTGGGCCGCTAATTCTTTTTCTTCCGCCAATTGCAGTTTTTGCAAGGCATCCGCAAGACGCTTGGGTTCTATCGGCTTCATTAAATAGTCCAGTGCATTCACTTCAAATGCTTTTAATGCATATTCATCATAAGCGGTTGTGAAAATTACATGAGGGGCTTTATCCAGTTCCTGCAGCATGGCGAAGCCGGTTTTTCCGGGCATTTGTATATCTAAAAAAATAAGGTCGGGGTTCAATGCATCAATTTTTTCGATGCCTTCGGCGGCATTGGCGGCTTCATCTATTACTTCCACATCCGGAAAATCGAGCAATAATTTTTTTAGTTCGTTTCTTGCTAACCGTTCATCGTCGATGATGATTGCTTTGTGCATAAGAGAAGTTTATGGTTTAATAATGGCCCGATGCATTGCTGCGCTCTACGAAATTAATAAAATTGTGCTTAAATTACTACAAGCGGCATCGTTATTCTTGACTCTACCATTTCGTTGCCGAGGTTTTTGATGGCAAAACTGGCTTTGCCCTGGTAAAGGAGGTTTAGCCTGTCCTGGGTGCTCCTTACCCCAAATCCGTTCTCGTTTATATAAGTTCCCAATTGCCCTGAGTTTTGAACCACTATCTCATGGTGGTTTTTTACAAAATCCGATGTAACGCGTATGGTACCACCTTGTACCTTTTTACTGATCCCGTGTTTGATGGCATTTTCTACCAGGGTCTGCAGCATCATGGGTGGTACGGGTTGTTCGAGGGTATCTTCATCGATATCCATTTCTACTATCAGTCTTTCTTCAAAACGCATTTTTTCCAGGGCCAGGTAATCCTTTACAATACTTAATTCTCTTTGTAAAGGCACGGTCTCTAATTTTTCTGTTTGCATACTGCTGCGCAAAATATTGCTTAGTTCAGTAATTGCAGTTCTTGCCCTTGAGGGGTTTTCATCTACAAGCGCCCGTATACTATTCAGGGCATTAAAAATAAAATGAGGATTAATATGCGATTTGATCGTTTTTAATTCCAGCTCCTTTACCAGCGATTGCAATTTTAGGGTATCTACTTCCTGCCGTCTGGTACGTTCCACATAATGAAAAGTATAGTATAACAGGTTCCAGATAAACAGCAAAAAGAAATTATTGATGGAATTGCGGGTAATCTCATTCAACATTGAAAATTTTGGCGCCCCGTTTTCCTCCATGTTGAGTATCTTTTTTAACCCTACATACGCGCAGGCATAAATGATAGCGAATACAATGGTAAGAATTATGAAACTAAGGATTTGTATTTTTATGGGCTTATTCAGTAACTGGTATTCTTTGATCATCAACCGCATAATATGCGTTACCATAAAACCCAGTATTACGCTGATGGTGATGAGCGCATAAAAATGGTCGATCTTTCTGGTGGAAAGGTTTAAGTAGTAAAAAACCGATATGGCAAAATTGGCGCCCCATCCTATAAACTGGCAGATCCAGTATTTAGAAATAATTATTTTCATATAAAAACAAATCTACGAATTCGTTAGCCTAATCTATTTTCGTTTATACTAATGGTGAAATGATGGTTTGGGAGGTGCAGGCCAGCAGAGCCTGATTTTTTGAATATTTGAATAATAATAAATAGTGAAATAAAAACCCTCCGGGAATTTCTGCTCATAGTTTTGTCAATTTTTAAACCCCATTTAAAAATATAAAAGACGACCAAATGCGATACTTCCATGAAGGACATTATAAACATCACTGCTTAAATAAATTTTGCTTCCGATGCGGGTGCCGAAAAAAGCATTCAAATAGGTTTTCCTAAATTGTCTTTGATAGCCAATATTCAGGAACAGGCCTGCACTTGCTGGTTTTGCATCGGCTTTAGACCTGCTAAATATGATCAACGGTTTGCTGATCGCAAAAGGTTCTAATGAAAGATAGCTGGCAGTAAAATTACGGGTTGTTCTTTCGAGCCTTATCCTCCTTTTCAGGTTATAATAATACCGCAATTCGCATGAAGCTGCCATAAATAAACCCTGGCGATAATCCTTATCTGCCCAAATACCCGTTGTAATTTCCGCCCTTGAGAGCGAAGGCCCTGCTTTTACAACAACGGTAAAAGGTTGGTATATTTCATGTTCATAACAGCCGGCAAGCGCTACACCCTCATCTATTGAAAAAGTCACCATTGCCCTGAATATGTCTTTGTCAATTTCCATTTTATGAATATCCACATCATTTGAAACAACCTGGCAAATAGCGGCTGGAGGCACAAACAAAAGAAGAAAAAAAAGAAATTTCATAAGCGCTGGCATAAAACAGCTACAATAATAATATAATTTATTTCTTTTTCCCATCATTCCAAAAGCTTTGTGAAAAAGACTACCCTCCTATCTTTCGCTGATTAACAAAAAACGACTTTTCGCTGTAAAATAAAAGGAAGATTATATTGCTTTTGTACCCCTGTCGGTAACCGGACAAACCTGCAATATCACCGGGTTTTTAAAGTTGCTATTTTTCTTTATTTTAGTTGTTCAATAACAATTGACTATTAAAAATGCCTACCATGAAAAAAATAAACGATCCGGGTAAAGCGATCCTGTTATTTTTATTGGCCGCATTGACTCCTCCGGCAGTACGCGCTCAAGATATTCAAAGAATTGACGGCAGTACTATTTCTACCGCTTCATTGCGAAATAATATAGAGCGGCTGCTGCAAAAAGCGAATGTATCCGGTCTGTGCATTTCGGTATTCAATAATAATGAACCGGTATTTACCCAAGCCTTTGGACTGGCAAATGTGCCCCTTAAAACACCGCTTACCACTTCCACTGTATTGTATGGCGCTTCTTTCAGCAAAGCAGTATTTGGCTGGATCGTGATGCAATTAGTGCAGGAAAAAAAAATTGACCTGGATAAGCCTTTGGTAGCATACCTCTCCAAACCTTTGGTGGATTATACCATCCCTGGTTGGAACAGGGGTTACCAGCAACTCGTTAATGATGACCGTTATAAAATGATCACGGGCAGAATGTGCCTCAACCATACAACCGGGTTTCCCAACTGGCGGTGGTTTGAGGGGGATAAAAAATTAAAAATAAAATTTACGCCCGGCACCCGTTACAGTTATTCGGGTGAAGGCATCTATCTCCTCCAATTTGTAATTGAACAGATCACCCGCAAGGATTATGAAAGCATTGCACAGGAGCGGGCATTTAAACCATTGCACATGATCAATACCAGTTATGTATGGCAACCCGGTTATAACAACAAGACTGCGGTTGGGCATAATAGCAGGGGCGAACCCTATGAATTTTTTAAATGGAAGGAGGCCAGCGCCGGCGGTTCCATGTGTACTACCCTGGATGATTATACGAAATTTTTTACCGCCCTTATGCAGCAGAAACTATTAAACAAACCGGTTTTTAACGAAATGATCTCCACACAGGTACGGATCCGTTCAAGGCAGCAATTTGGGCCCAACGCTCTTGCAGATACCAATGAAAATGACCCTATTCAACTGGGTTATGGCCTGGGTTTTGGCGTAATGCACACTAGCTTTGGAAGGGCTTTTTTTAAGGAAGGTCATGATGATGGATGGGGACATTATTCCATTGGGTTTCCGGATAAAGGCATTGCAATTATTATGATGACCAACAATGATAACGGGGAAAGTATTTTCAAAGAATTATTAGCGACCGCTATCGGCGATAGTTTTACACCCTGGTACTGGGAAAATTATATTCCTTATGATCAAAAATAAGAGGATAAGAGCGCTAACTTAATGGGAGCCATTTATACTAAAGGAAAGAGCCTGAATTTCAAATGTGAAAATGTGAAAATTATTCAATACCAGGGCGAAACACTGCATAAAAAGCGGGAATTTGTTACCGGTTTTATTCCTCCTCGCAGCTAAAAGGCATAAGGCAACAGCAGGAGGGAAGGATTTTAAAGAACATTTTATTTCTTCTATAACCCTGCTCTCATTTGCCCTCCAATCCCGCCAAATATTTCACTACCGCCAATCGGATATCTGTCCGTACATCTCCCACCCCATCAAACCGTTTTAATAATTTTACGCCTGGTTTTCCTTCTTTCAAAAATTCAAGTCCCTTTTCAGCACCGCTGAATAAAAACTCAGGCGAAACAATTTTATATGTTTTAGACGAGTCGATGGCAGTCCCGTTCAGCAACCAGGCCGTTCCGCTTAAACTAAGATTCGTACTCAACTGCAGGTAACCACCCTGTCCCTTTAAAACAATACCGGTGTTCAGCAGTTGAAGCAGTAAATCGCCGCTTACATCCACCTCACACAGTTTTCCTCCAAAAGGCAGGGTACGGATAATATCCAGTTGGGTGACCACGCCTTCAATCATATCATCTATCCGGATAGAGCCACTGTTGAAGACCGCCGCATCCGCCTGTGGTGAGGCTGCCAGCATAGATTGCGCAATGAGATTACCAAGGTTGGTTTGCTTATACCGCACACTTGCCTCTGTTCCATCTAACTGCTCTTTTGTATGATACACTACAGCATCCGGCTCAAGTCCGATCGCCCTGAAAGCAGCATAGGCTTTATTTTCCCATTCCTTTACAGCATCGGCAACAACAGGATCGGGCAGAACAGTTGTATCGACATTGATCAATTCAGAAATGATCTTTATCCTACCCTTTTTACCACTCCTGAACACCAGGTGCCGGTACACTGTTTTTGCATTGGCATCGGCTTTGGCGATTGCCCTTCTCCCGGCGGTTACATAATTTTGCTGGTGCTCGTGCCCGCCCATTACCAGGCGCAGGCCTTTGAGTTTACGCAATAAGGTCTCATCTTCGGCAAGGCTTAAATGTGTAAGCCCCACTACGATATCCGATTGTTTGCTTGCCAGCTTAAATGCTTTTTTGATCGACTGCAGGTGATCAGCATATACCACCCATGGTTGACGGTTGCTTTGGATAGTTGCTGTTATAATTCCGATGGTGAATTGTTTATGCACCGATGAAAGCCGGAAGAATGTTGGGATGATTGCGGAATCGGGTTTTGTTTTATAGAAAGGCAACACGACACCATTGGAGTTTTTATGCAGTACATCACTGCTTACCCATGCAAAATCCGATTCATTGATCCGCTGCTGCAGGTCATTTTCAGGAATATCAAATTCATGATTGCCAAATGTTACCAGGTTAACACCCGTTTTATTCATGATGTCTACCATGTGGAGGCCGTTCACCCGCTGGCCATCCATCTTTGTAGTGCCGATCACGGAAGGACTTACAAAATCGCCTGCCAGTACTACAAAGGTTTGGTAGCGGCTCCCGTGTTGTTTTACCAGGGTGGCCACCCTCGCCATGCCACCTGATTTTCCCTGGTTGAGCGGACCGATCTCGTATACATCATTTAATTGCAGGATGCAAATAGTGTCGGGCGATGTTTGCGCAAAAGCAGTATGCTGAATAAAAAGACAGATCGAAAGGATGCAAAAAAACTGTTTCATTGTTCAATTATATTTTAAGCACTTAAAGATAATATTTACTTTGATGGGTTGTATTGCCTAGCTTTTTACAGACAGCATCTTTTGAAAAAATATCGGGGAAGTCAAGAGGTGATCCGATGAATAGCTAAGCTCACTTATTATACATGTAAAACCTGAACCTGCAATTTGCTACAGTGTAATTGAAAAGAAATATGCTTATACCCTGCGATGAATAAAACCAGTTAAATTTTTATCCGGAATTGTGTATTTTAGATTGGTGAAGGCAAATTGCGACCACTAATCAAAAACCGTACACTATGGCACAGCGCGCAAAATTGCTCATCATCCCGGATGAGCTGGTAATGAATAAAATATATCTTATCCGCGATCAGAAAGTGATGATTGATAGTGATCTTTCAGCACTATACCAGGTTGAAACAAAAAGATTAAATGAACAGGTAAACAGAAACATAGAACGATTTCCGGAAGATTTTATGTTCCAGCTTAACAATGATGAATTTGAAAACTTGAAGTCGCAAATTGCGACTTCAAGTTGGGGAGGACGGCGCAAATTACCTTACGCGTTTACAGAACAGGGTGTAGCGATGATTTCCGGTGTTTTAAATAGCCCACTGCCATCAGGGTAAATATCCAGATCATAAGGGTATTTACTAAAATGAGGGCTTTATTGCTGACCAATAAAGATATTTTATTACAATTAGAGAAAGCTGAAAGAAAGCTTTCAAAACACGATGAAGACATCATTCTCATTTTTCAATACCTCAAAAAGCTAATAACCCCTCCACAGTTACCCAGGCAAAGAATTGGTTTCAGGAAAGAGGATTAAAAAGGTTTTTCAACCCGTCACCCGTTTTTTTCCACTCATTCAATGGAGCTGGTATAAGGGGCGGCACCCCTTGACCTTGCAACAAGGCTAATGAACATTGCTATGAATTAAGCAATTATTATATGAGCCGCATTTAAAGGCAGGGATACAAATTGTGAAACGCTGGTACCTAAATTTCTTCACATCCGGTGCTGAGAATTATTTTCCACAAAAAAAGAAGTAATGATAATAAAAAGGGCCAGATATTGATAATTAATTAAATTTGAAAACGGTGTTTATAAGAAGACCGGTCTGGCACAATTCTGTTATTGGATAATTTGGCCTGACAGGCTAAGCAGTTGACGGGATAAAAAATAACATCGCTATTTATCCGCCCGTTTGTGTTGTGAATGTTCAATTAACCAGCTCAATATCATATATGACGTATTGCCTAGGAATTAAAGTAAAGGAAGGATTGGTAGGAATATCCGATACCCGCATATCTGCCGGAACCAGTACCAGTATCAAGAAAAAAGTGCTGGTTGTTCAGAATGATCATAATAGTTTTTTTATAATGACCAGCGGCCTACGGTCGGTTAGGGATAAAGCTGTTCACTATTTTAAAGAATTAATTGAGGGCGGCATTGTGTATGATAAATTATATAAGGCAGTGAACCTGTTTGGAGACCAGATAAAAAGGGTATCGGATGAAGACCGGGAAGCCCTTGGCAGATCGGGATACCGGTTCAATCTGAATGCAATAGTTGGAGGACAATTAAAAGATGACGAAGAACACAAATTATTTTTATTGTATTCAGAGGGCAACTGGGTTGAACTCGACCAGGGAAGCCCCTACGCAATCATTGGAAATTCGGGCCAGGGCAAAGCCATTTTAAACCGCGTGGTAAATGAGCACACTACAATGAGACAGGCTTTAAAAGCAGGCTATCTTTCCTTTGATTCTACGAGGGTTAGTTCAAATGATGTTGAATTTCCTATCGATGTGGTTTTATACAAAAAGAACAGTTTCAGCATGACCGAAAGCAGGTATGATTTCAATGAGCTTGAAAGTATTTCCGCCCTCTGGAATCAAAAATTAAAGAAATCTTTAGATGAGATACCGGAAGAGTGGATGGACAAAGCTTTTGGGAAATTATAAACAAGGAACCAATTATAAACCAACCTACTATCATGAAATTTGAAGTTTTAAGTGAATTACAGTATGAGGTGATGATGCCTACCACTTTTATTTTTAACATCCAGGTATCACCCTCCTCCAGCCAGACAATTTTAGAAGAGAATCTCTTTACGGAGCCATTTTTTCAACTGGAAGAATTTACGTCTACCACCGCCGAGGCCAGGTTTTTAAAACTCCAGGTGAATAGTGAAGCTAAATTTAAAATCAGTTATAAAGCGGTGGTGGATCTGCATTATAATATCATTGACCAGCAACAGCTTTTCAATACGGTTCCGGTTATTAAGCTGGATGCGGATACCATACCCTATCTTTTTCCAAGCCGTTATTGCCAATCGGATAAGTTGCAGAAATTAGCGACTAAAGAATTCGGTAATATTGACAATGCATACGCTAAAGTTTCGGCCATCAACGAATGGATATACAATAATGTTGAATACCGGGGTGGCATTACCAACTCCAGTACCTCTGCTCACGATACATTAACCGAGAGGGTGGGCGTATGCAGGGATTTTGCACATTTAGGAATTACTTTATGCCGGGCTTTATCCATACCGGCCCGGTATTTCACCGGGTATGCTTATAATTTAAACCCGCCCGATTTCCATGCCTGCTTTGAAGCGTATATCGGTGGAGAGTGGATATTTTTTGACCCTACCAAACTTGTTCCCGCTAACGGCCTGGTAAAAATTGCCAATGGAAGAGATGCCGCCGATGCCGCTGTTGCAAGTATTTTTGGTAACGCAAGAAGTACTTCAATGATTGTACAATGTGAATCAATTGATCCTGATTTTAAACCATACTACATTAATAATACAGAATACCATAAAGGATTGTCTTACCAATAGCTGTTATTAATGACGCTGCATTGACCAGGTACCCGCGGAATTTACAAAATGATTTTGTACTTGTATTGCATTTTAAATATCTGTGATGTATTTTTCTGATTCAAATATGCATCTTTATGGTTTATGATTTCAACGTCGACATACACTGTCATCCCAGCGGTAAACCTTTTATGAGTGGCCGCAACAACCCCGCTCACACGCCTTTTGAAAGTTATGGAAACGAAATAAACGGCTGGTTGCTAAACCGGCTCAACAGGCAAATTGAAAATATATCGCATGTAAAGTTAGGCACCCAAAGCAATTTTGATAACCTCCAAAAAGGAAAGGTAAGGGTGATAATAGCATCGCTTACCCCACTTGAAAAAGCGTTCCTGGTGGCTAATTTAAAAGCGGATAGTTTTGTAAATGACAACTTAAAAGCCCTTGTTACGGAAAAGACAACCCCCTGGGAAAATACCGTAAAAACCACGGTAGTCAATGCTTTAACGGGTTTTTACAAAGATGGTCTCGAGTTTACAATACAAAAGATGGCGAATTACTTCCAGGAAGGCCTGCTGCCTGAGTATAATTTTCTTACCAAATTTAATAACCAGCAAAATAAGGATAAAACATATACTATAAAATTTGTAAAAAATTACCAGGAAATTGAGGATGCCAGGGAAGCTGATTCGGCAACCATTTGCATATTGATAAGTATTGAAGGCGCACACACGCTATCGGGCCCGGTACCCAATATTGCATTTTTGAGAAGAGACCAGGGAATGAGCCACAAAAAAGACCCGCCCAATCTTGCGCCCCTTATTGAATACGTCAATAATATTGAGTCGATGAAAAAATGGGAATTTGTTCCTTTCTTCATTACACTCAACCACCATTTCTGGAACGGGTTAGGCGGGCACGCAAAAAGCCTGATGAAACTGGTTGGTACCATTGTTTCGCAATCCGAAGGTGTTAATGAAGGATTAAAAGAGCTGGGAAAAGAAGTAATAAAATTATTATTGAAAACAACCAATGGCCCCAGGATACTGATTGATATTAAACACATGAGTCCACAATGCAGGAAAGATTTTTATGCATTTATTGAAACCGAATACTGGATCAGAAACGACAAATTCCCATTGATATGCAGTCATACAGGGGTGGTTAGTAAGGGCCGGACATTGGATGACCTGGTACGGCAGGATGACGATGCTGAACTGCATGATAACAGTAATTTTCTTCATGAAAACAGCATCAATCTTTGTGCGGAGGACGTTTTGAAGATAGCAGAAACCAATGGCCTGATCGGTATACAATTAGACGAAAAAAGGATTGCGGGTAATACCATTATTGATATTATCAAAAATAATAAGCAACTGGGCACCGCTGATTTGCGCCGGCAGTATGTAAAAGTATTATGCGCCAATTTATTTGAAATTGTAAAAACGGTCAATACAAAACAAGGTTGGGACCTGTTGTGCGTCGGTAGCGACTATGACGGGTTGATCAACCACCTGGATTTTTACCCAACTACGGCGGAAATGCCGGATTTAAGAAATGATGTGCTGGAATTTTTGAGAACCCCCGAAGAAATTTCGCAGGCCGGATTTAATTATAGTGTGCTTTTACCGGAAATAAAAAGACTGATGTTTGGTTTAACAGCCGAGGAGATCACCGATAAAATATTTGCCGGTAACGTAATGACCTTCCTGCAAAATAATTTTAACCGATAGCTTTTGGATGGAAGGGTTTCTTTTTATGTATTTGTAAAGTTTTACTGCACACATTCAAATTATGAAATGCCGGCAACTCAATAAAGTTGACACCTTTATTGAGTTATGTGTTAAGCTAACTTTTATAAAGTATTTATTTACATTTAAGTTCATGCAGGAACTGTTTTAAAACTTACATAAACATTTGCCATGAATTCACGTCGTGATTTTTTACAAAAGCTTACCGCTTCGGTCATTGCATTTAATTTTTTTCCAGGGTATGGTTCGTCCGGCATTAAAAACTTTTACAGTGAGTCCAATGAAGATCCTGTTCTAAGGGTTGCCATCATGGGTTTGGGCAGCTACGGAACCCGGGTGGCGGAGGCGATGCAATCCTGCAAAAGGGCCCGGTTAACAGGAATTATCAGTGGCACGCCTGCTAAAATAAAAAACTGGCAGGATAAGTATAATATTCCGGCAAACAACTGTTACAATTACGACAATTTCGACGGCATAAAAGATAACCCGGAGATTGATGCGGTGTACATCATAACCCCGAATGCATTGCATCATAACCAGGCAATACGTGTAGCCAGGGCTGGCAAACACGTGATTTGTGAAAAGCCAATGGCTTTAAACGCCCGGGAAGGGCAGGAAATGATTGAAGCCTGCAAAAAAGCGAATGTTAAATTGCTGGTGGGATACAGGATGCACTTTGAGCCCAAGACCCTGGAAATTATCCGGATGCGGAAAGACGGCGAATTAGGCAAAATTTTATTTTTCCAGGGACTGTGCGGTTTTAGAATTGGTGATCCCAGCCAATGGCGGTTGAACAGGCAACTGGCTGGCGGCGGTTCTATGATGGATATAGGAATTTATGCGGTGAATGGAGCCCGCTACATGGTGGGCGAAGAGCCCGTTTGGGTGACTGCAGAGGAAACCAAGACCAACCCGGAAAAATTTAAAGAGGGCGTCGACGAAACCATTCAATTTCAATTAGGCTTTCCCGGCGGGGCCGTGGCCTCCTGTTTGTCAACTTATACCATGAATAACCTGGATCGTTTTTTTTTAAATGCTGAAAAAGGATTTGCAGAGTTGCAGCCTTCCACGGGCTATGGCCCCATTAAAGGCAGAACCAATAAAGGAGAATTAAATCAGCAGCATGTTACCCATCAAACCGTGCAAATGGAAGAAATGGCGGGTATCATTTTGGAAGGGAAACAACCTATTGTACCCATCGATGGCGAAGAAGGACTGAAAGATTTAAAAATTATAGACGCCATTTACCTTGCTGTTAAAACGGGCAAAAAGGTAGATTTGAAATTGTAATAGCATTAAAAAATTAAACCGGCAGGCCGGATTCCACCTTATCCTTCTGCAACAATTGCTTATTTTCGCCGTATGGAACAGTTGCTACAAAAAATAGAAACATTCAAAACCGAAATAAGCAATTTTATTGCTACTAAAACCGATGAGACGGAGGCATTCCGTATAAAATTCCTGGGCACCAAAGGATTAGTGAAGGAAGTGATGGGAGAAATGAAGAACGTGGCCGCTGATAAAAAAAGGGAATTCGGGCAAATACTGAATGAGTTTAAATTATTTGCGGAAGCAAAATATGAGGAACTGAAAGCATCCACCAACAGCGGGCAACCAACAGAAGAACAAGCTTCAACTGATCTGTCACTTCCCGGCGACCCCATGCCGCCTGGTTCACGCCATCCCATCAGTTTGGTTCGCAACCAGGTGGTATCAATTTTTCAGCGCCTGGGATTTGCAGTTGCAGAAGGGCCCGAGATAGAAGACGACTGGCATAACTTTACCGCTTTGAACATGCCTGAAAATCATACCGCACGGGATATGCAGGATACGTTTTACATCAGCCAAAACCCAGATTGGATATTGCGTACTCATACTTCCAGTGTACAGGTGCGGGAGATGGAGAAAGGCAAATTGCCCATTCGGATCATTTGTCCTGGCCGGGTGTACCGCAATGAAACCATTAGTGCGAGGGCACATTGCTTTTTTCACCAGGTAGAAGGTTTATACATAGCTGAAAATGTGTCCTTCGCGGATCTGAAACAAACCTTGTATTTTTTTGTGCAGGAAATGTTTGGCAAAGATTTTAAAGTTCGTTTCAGACCAAGTTATTTTCCATTTACAGAACCGAGTGCGGAGATGGATATCAGTTGCCTGATATGCGGTGGTACAGGGTGTAATGTATGTAAGCATACTGGTTGGGTAGAAATTTTAGGTTGCGGCATGGTGCATCCCAATTTATTGGAGAATTGCGGAATAGACAGCAATAAGTACACAGGCTTTGCATTTGGCATGGGCATAGAAAGAATTACGATGCTGAAATACCAGATAAGAGACCTGCGGCTATTCAGTGAAAATGATGTGCGTTTTTTAAGGCAGTTTACATCCGCGGTATAAGTTTTTCCGTCCTTCAATTAAGAATATTTTTTCTCTCAATGCCTTGCTATCTAATCGCCCGGTTATTTATTGAACAAAACGGTTGCTGAAATAAATGCATTACCGTAGTTCCAGTGCCCTTTTTACCTGTTCAGAACGTCCGCCGTTTTTTAATATCGGAACCTAACTCACTACCCTAAACGCTCTTCAAATGATGGAAGAATTCGTTTTTTTAAGCGGCTTGTATTATACGTAGAACAATTTCCCCATACCTATTTCAATAATTTTTAACATGATTTAGCAACGTTAAAATTGGACAGCGTTACCGTTGCTTACCAGCTCATTGGCATTATAATTGAAACCTGCCCTGTAAAAATTATTATCCATGAGATTTTTACACTTTAGCATTGGTTGTATAATGATGGCGGGTTTGGTATCTGCGTGTGCCTCATCAAAGCAGGGAAGAACGATGAAAAGCACCATCAATGGAAGCTGGAACCTGCAAACCATTAATACCGAGGGGATCAACGCAAAATTTACTGCAAAGGTTTTTAATGAAACCGATCTGAACTGTTTTGTTGGAAGCAGTTGGGATTTTATTTCAAACAATAGTACGGGTACCTATACATTGGTGGGTGGCACAACTGGTTGTTCTACTTTGCAAAGAAATATACGTTGGTCCATATTTGAACCAAAAGATAGTCCGAAGGAATTTCAATTTAAAAGATTAGATGAAAAAAGAAATCCAATGGATGATAATAACGGTTTCAGGCTAAGTGTGACTGTGTTAGATAACAATACGATGCAATTAAAGTCAGCGATTACTTTTGAAGGAAAGCCGGGAAACATTGTATATAACTTTGTAAAAAAATAAATTTAAAATCAATACACTTTATGAAACAGATTTTTGGAAAAGCAGTAGTGACTCTTGCAGGAGCAATGATCATTTTTTCGGGTTGTGATTCAACTAAGCGAATGAGTAAAAAAGATAAAGGGGTAGTTATCGGAACCACCGGCGGCGCGGTGATTGGCGGTGTTATCGGTAACAATGTGGGTAATAAAAAAAATACGGCATTGGGAGCAATCATAGGAGCTGTAGTAGGCGGCGTGGCAGGTGGACTGATCGGCAACAAAATGGATAAGCAGGCAGAAGCAATCAAATCGGAGATACCGGGAGCAGAAGTAACCCGCGTTGGGGAAGGCATCAATGTAACATTTAATGAAAAAAATCCGGACGGTTCAAAGGCAGGCGTTTATTTCGCAACAGAAATGTACAATATTAATTCAAATTCAAAACTGGCCTTAGACAAACTGGTAAAAGTATTCAATGCTTATCCTGAAACAAATATTTTAATTGAGGGGCATACGGACAATGCAGGAACAGAAACTTATAACGAAACCCTTTCTAAAAGAAGGGCCGATGCAGTAGGTAATTACTTAAAATCTGCCAGCATAACAGGTTCAAGGTTAACCATCAATCATTATGGAGAAACACAACCAAAAGTAGATAATAGCACGGATGCAGGCAAGGCGGAAAACAGGCGGGTTGAATTTGCGATCACAGCCAATGATAAAATGAAAGAAGCAGCAGCAAAAGAAGCGGCTAATCAATAAAATCAATGGCGGGTGAATAATTGTTGAGGAGATTTATGAACAAATACCCATTTTTGTTTGCCAATATTTTTAAGATCAATGAATCATTCATTTAAAAATCGTAAAACTGGTGTCCGCAAAATCTGATATTATAAAACCAGCGATAATTTTAAATGCACCCAAACAGACAGCACACCTAAAAGTGTTATTTTTGTGGGATGGTACAAACAATTTGTGTGGCGGGGGCAGGAACCATGGGCAGTGGCATAGCATTGGTGGCCGCACAGAGCGGGTTTCGGACTTTGTTATTTGACCTCAGCCCCGAAGTGCTTGAAAAGTCTGCAAGCAGTATTCAACATAATATTGATCACCTCATTCACAAACAAAAAATTTCCGGTGGCGAAGGAGTAATAATTTTTAAGCGCATTCAATTTATCAGCGACACAAGTAAATGTGTCGCTGATTTTTTTATAGAAGCCATCATTGAAAAAGCGGATGCTAAAATCGAACTATTTAACCAATTCGCTGCCATCAATACCGCAGGTGCGATTTTCGCCACCAATACATCTTCCTTGTCGGTTTCCCGCATCCAGGCTGGCATTGTGCATCCCGAAAGGGTAGCGGGTATGCATTTTTTTAATCCCGCGCCGGTGATGAAACTGGTGGAAGTTGTAAGCGGCGGGCAAACCAGTGAAGCAACTACCCAAACTGTTTACCAGCTATGTAAGGCAATGGGGAAAACCCCTGTATTTTGCCAGGATGCGCCTGGTTTTATTGTAAACAGGGTAGCCCGTCATTACTACCTCGAAGCAATGAAAATAGTTGAAACAGGAATTGCCACCATTGAAAATGTGGATGCATTGATGGAGGCCAGCGGTTTTAAAATGGGGCCATTCAAACTGATGGACCTGATTGGAATAGATATCAACCTGGCGGTATCTAAAAGCCTATATGAAGCCTTCAATTACGAGGAAAGATTTGTTCCTTCCGCGCTGCAGGAAGACAAGGTTGCCATGGGTGAACTTGGCAGAAAAACAGGGAAAGGATTTTATAATTACAGTTAATAAATGAAAAGGGAAGTGCACCCTTACAACAATTGTAAGTTAAATGTGAATGGTAAATGGTCAATGCTGAAATATTGACCACACGTTAGCTATCGGATCACCAATCGATGCATTATTTTATCGTCAACATAACTACGGTATATTCAAAATTTTATCGCGGTTAAAAAAGAATAGTTTTCAACTTTAAAAATTTATTAATTATCCATTATGATTTTAGTTACCGGGGGTAGTGGTTTATTAGGTGGCGAATTAATTAAACAATTGCTATCGCAGGGTAGCGAGGTAAGGGCTACTTATAATAAAACGCCTTTACCTGATTTTCATTCAAACCAGCTAGAGCAATTCCAGTGTAATATTTTAGACACAACCGGTCTGGAAGAAGCGATGCATGGTGTTGACCAGGTGTACCACTGTGCCGGCTTTGTGAACTTTAATCCCTCCCGAAAGCGGAAGTTGTTTAAAATAAATGTAGAGGGCACCGCCAATGTGGTTAATGCGGCCTTAACTACCGGTGTAAAAAAGATGGTGCATGTAAGTTCAGTTGCAGCCCTGGGAAGGATCAGGGAAAATGAACCCATCAATGAAAGTATGCACTGGACGGAAGAAACCAATAACAGCAATTATGGGCAAAGCAAATACCTGGGAGAACTGGAAGTATGGCGCGGCATTGGTGAGGGGCTGGATGCTGTAATAGTAAACCCGGTGATCATTTTGGGCAACGGGGATTGGAACACAGGCAGCTCACAGATTTTTAAAAGCGTTTACGATGAATTTCCCTGGTATACCGAAGGTACAACCGGCTTTGCGGATGCGGGAGATGTAGTAAAGGCAATGATTTCTTTAATGAAAAGTGATGTCACCGGGGAACGTTTTATTGTTAGCGCCGAAAACAGGAGTTACCGGGAAGTGTTTAACCTGATCGCTCATGCTTTTGGCAAAAAACAACCTCATAAAAAAGTAACTCCCTTTATTGCTTCATTAGTTTGGCGGTTGGAAGCGATCAAAAGCCGGCTTACCGGCAAAAACCCGTTGATAACAAAAGAAACAGCCATTACTGCATTGGCCCATGCACATTTTGAAAATGGTAAACTCCTTAAATTTTTGCCTGATTTTCATTACAGGAGAATTGAAGACACTATTGAAGATACCTGCGCCCGGATGTTACTAAGACTTAACAATCATTAACGTACTTTCGCGGTTAGTTTAGTTAACCAGTAGTAAGCTGAAACTATAAAATCCATATCAAAAAATAATATGAAAATAAACCTCCTCTTTAGTGCCATCTTATTGCCGGTATCAATATTTGCGCAGCCTGGTTCTTACCAGGTTACCGGAAAAGTAATTGACGCGGTAACCAACGCACCCATGCAGGCCGCATCTGTATTTGCCGAGAATACAACGATGGGCACCACTTCGGATATCAATGGAAATTTTACACTCTCATTACCCAATGGTGGGTACAACCTCGTAACCAGCTTTACCGGTTACGAAACCGTTAGCAGGCGTATCACTACTGCAGACGCCGATGATAAAAGTATAGTGATAACAGTAAAGCAAAAAGAAAATGCGTTGGAGGATGTTGTGGTAAGGGCCAGTAATGAAGTACTGGATGGATGGGAAAAATATGGCGAATTTTTTCTCGAGAATTTTTTAGGTAGAACCAGCAACGGCAAGGAATGTACCATTAGCAATAAAGATGTGTTGAAATTTTATTTTTATAAAAAAAGAAACCGTTTAAAGGTGCTGGCAACCGCACCCATTGAAATGGAAAACCTTGCATTGGGCTATAAATTAAAGTATACGCTTGATTCTTTTACCCATGAGTATGGTACCCAGGCAGGCATTTACACAGGCTATCCTTTATTTGAAGAAATGCTGGCCCGCGACAGTTTACAAAATAACACCTGGCAGTTAAACCGCTTAAAGGCATACAAGGGTTCCATACTTCATTTTATGCGAAGTGTTTACAATAAATCATTGAAAGCCGAGGGTTTCGAAATACAGTTTGTTGCAAAAAACGATGACAGGGAAACTGCGGTGCGGTTGCCCGACTTTTATGGCGCGCTAAATTACAATAAAGATGACAGCACGCAACTGGTGGATATCATACCCAACCAACCGGATATAGCGGTATTGTATAGTAAAGAAGAACCTGACCCCGGTTATAGCGCACAGAATGAGGATACCCCTAAAAATTTTCAGCTTTCTGTAATTACCATTGCTGCCAACGAGTCGGTGGCAATTGAACAAAACGGCTATTATTTTGATCAGAATGATATCACTATTACCGGTTACTGGATATGGGATAAGGTGGCAGATATGGTGCCTTATGATTTCCACCCCTGAAAGTTTTTTAACAAGGATCATTAACACTCTCTCATAGCACTATACATGTGATTGTATCCGGCTATATCCGGCAATTATCCTGAGCAAGTGGGTAATTGCCATTGTAGCTTATGCACTCAGTACCTGTAAATTTCCTTAATCTTAATTAAGAATTGTTCTTTTTTCCTGCGGCTCACTTCTATTGCTTCGTTATTGCTCATGATCACCATGCCCCCTTCGCCCCGGTGATATTCTTTCACATGGTAAAGATTGATAAGAAAAGATTTATGAATGCGGAGAAATGTTGTATCGGCCAGGAGGTTATCATACTCCAGCAATGGTTTTGAAACAGTCACCGTTTTGTTTCCTTCAAGATGAAATATTGTATAACTCCTTTCGGCTTCACAGTAAAGTATATCGTCAAGTTTCAGTATGATAAAACCTTTTAGTGTAGGCAGGCATAAACGCATTTCAGCGGGATTGCCTTTATTGCTGAGGTTATGCAGCAGCGTTTCCGTCCATTCTTCTTTTTTCCCTTCCTTTAAACGTTTTTCCGCCCTTAGCACGGCTTCCATTAGCCGGTCTTCATCTACGGGTTTCAGTAAATAATCAGCAGCGCTGTATTGAAGGGCCTGCAGCAGGTATTCGTTGTGTGCGGTCACAAATATTATTTCAAAATTTTTTACTGGTAATGCGGCGAGCATTTCTAAACCACTTTGGCCGGGCATCTGTATGTCGAGAAAAACAAGGTCTGGCTTCATCGCTTCCAGTTGCTGCTTCGCCATAACCGCATTGGCGCAGGTTGCTTCTATTTTTACCTGGGGACAGTGTCGTTCCAGCAATTTTTTTAACGTGCGGATGCCATCAGGTTCATCATCTACCAGTATCGCTTTCATACAAAATAATTTATTTGCATATTATATTAAAACTTAGTAGCACCAGCGTCCCCCTTTTATTTTCATCGTCTTGCTGCAGGTCGGTTACTGCGAGCCGGCAGTCGATACCATACTTTTCATTCAGGATTTTAATCCGCTTGTACAGGTTTTCAAGACCCATGGACTGATGCGGGGGCTTATTGGTTTTTTTTAATTTTTCCGATTGCCGGATACCTATACCATTGTCTTCGATGGTACAGGTGATCCTGTTGTGATACCGGGCAAACCCGATCTGAATCTTTTTATCGCCTTCTACCTGCATCAATCCATGCCAGATGGCATTTTCCACCAATGGTTGTATCATCAGTGAAGGGAAAGCAGTTTCTTCAGCGTCTATATTTTCACCGGTACTAATGCTCCATTCAAATGAATTATCAAATCGCAATTGTTCCATTTCCAGGTATGCTTTCAGGTATTGAAGATTTTCATCTAACGTAACAAATGTATCTTTTGAATGATTCAGCGTCATGCGTATCATCGATGCAAACTTACTCAGGTATCTCGATGCCTTTTCATTTTCCCCGTCGAGTATCATTCTTTTGATACTGTTGAGCGCATTGAAAATAAAATGCGGGTTCATCTGTGCCTGCAGGGCAGAAAGCTTTGCCTCTGCAAGCTGTTGATTGGTCCCTTCCAGTTCCTTCCGCTTTGCTTCCAGCGACTGCTCTGATTCTATTTGTTTTAGTTTATTGCCAATAAGCGTGGCAATGGTAGTAAGTATTTTTATATCTCTTTCTGTAAAATAGCCGGGCAAATGATGCTCTGAATCAATGATCCCTAATAACTCGTTATTGTGAATAATGGGAACACATATCTCGCTTAACCGGAAGGCTTCATCCATGCGATAACGGCTGTCTGTCCGGGTGTCGTTTACTAATATGGGCTGGCAGCTTTGCAGCACATGCCCTACTATACCCTGTCCGGGAAACACATCAAAAACCTGTGCTTTTATATATTCCGGTTTGCCTTTGGGGCCGTATGCTGCTTTCTGAATCATCTTTGTATTATCCTCATTCCAGAGATAGATCATACAGTCTACATAATTCATCCGTCCAATCAGGTTATCCGTTACATCCCAAAGCACTTCTTCCTCTGTTTTTTTGCCGGCCAGGGAAGAAGAAAAATAATTACTGATTTGCTCCAGCTCAAACTGGTTTTTATAGTCATCGGCTTTTAACTGCTGGATATGCGTTTTTTCCATTTCGTTTTTCCTGGCCGCTCCCGTTCTCCAGCGAATCAACAGGTAAACCAGCATCAGGCCCAGCAAGGTGATCAGTACGCCAAACCACTCCTTTTTCCAAAAAGGTGGTAGTATGGTAATGGTGATCTCTTTTATTTGTGGGGGCCAGTGATTATTGAGTGAGAACGATTTTACCTGTATCCGGTGAGTACCGGACGAAAGGCTGGAAATACTGAACAAAGGCTGACTACCTAATTGCTGCCATGGGGTAGTTTCGTTTTTTAAGATACGATAGGCAAAGCCCTGGCTATGGCCACTCGAAAAACTGATGCTCCCGATTGTTATCATTATTTCATTGTCGCGCCAGGATGTGGTGATGTGCTGTTCCGGCAGAAAAATATTTTTTTGACCATTAATAACCAGGCTTTCTATGAATACATGGGGCGGTGATTTTACCTGCAAAATATCATAGGGATTAAACCGTACGATTGCATTGGAAAAGCCCAGGTATAGCTGTTGCAGGGCATTGTCATAAAAAAACCTGGCTCCTTTTACCACCGGCATAACAGGGAAGCCATCTTCTTTTCCAAAGCTTACGATCTGAAAGGTTTGAAGATCTATACAGGCGATTCCTGAATAGTATGCGATCCAAAGTTTGTGGCCAACGATGATCATGGATGCGATATTTTCATCAGGCAATCCCTCACTTCGGGTAAAATGACGGAAGCTCCTGCGATCAATATCATAGGCCGTTAATCCATTATTATTGCTGTTGAACCATATCCTGTTTTGCTGATCAATTACAAACGCGCTCACCTGTTTGTCCGGCATTTTTATGTATGGGAAAGAATCCAGGAATACATCAAAACTATCCAAAACCGTATTGTATCTTGCCAATCCATGACCGGCCATCCACATATGGCCGCTCTTATCTTCACTGAGGGCAAAAGGCGCGCTAAGCAACCGCTGATGAGTGGGAATCAATGCGAAACTTTTTGCAATTGGGTTATACCGGTAAATATGATAGGCGCTGATCCAGATATTGCCTTTGCTGTCTTTATACAGGTCACTTGTCCAGTCTCCACGCTCATTCCATCCTGGCGGCAAAATCTTTTTCTTCCTTTTTCCTGCCAGGTCTAACAGCCACAGCGGCCCGGCCGTGCCCAGCAGCAAGGTGGAAGAATCGGCCGGTACAATAGCAGAAATAGAATTGCTGTTTTGATTATACTTTTCAAGTATCTGCTTTTCAAAATGGAATGTCTTTTTATCAAATAAAAGTACACCTCCGAAGCCACGGGTTCCGGCATATATTTTATCTGCTGATACCGCAATGTCATCAAACC
This sequence comes from Ferruginibacter sp., assembly GCA_014379625.1. Taxonomy (GTDB): domain Bacteria; phylum Bacteroidota; class Bacteroidia; order Chitinophagales; family Chitinophagaceae; genus Ferruginibacter. The sequence goes on from JACMLJ010000010.1 coordinate 89,163, forward strand.
TGATATTGGGGAATGAATCTACAATGCCGACTGGTAAAACCGCCACCTGCACCTGCCTATTTCCTGGGTCATGCCGCAACAACCCTTTATTAGTGGCTATCCAAAGGTTATTGTCTTTGTCATTGAGCATGGCATTGCACAGGTAGGAGCGACAATATTTTTCAGGGTAAAATTTTATAATTCCGGATTGGGGATAGAACCGCATTTTATAAAAACCCGATGAATGGCCCGTTATGTAAAGCAACGTGTTGCTGACTGGTATCAACCTGGAACGAAAGTGGAATTCGAGCTTACCAGGGATAAAGGGTAACCTCGAAACGACTTTTTTATTCTCAATGACGTTAATATAAAAAAGACTGTCGCTCTCTGATTTCAGGATAAAAAAGTGCCCGGGCTTTTGTTGTAAGAAAGTGTAATAAGTACCAGGGTAGTGAAGAAACCCAGCGAGTGCCGGGCAATCCGCAGCATCCATTTTTTTGATTTGCTTTTTTTCTTTATCATAGAGATATAAACCTTCAATCGAAACAATGAGTAATCGCCGGCTGTCCAGTTCAAACAGTTCCCTTCCAAAGAAAAAATGGGTGACAGGAACTTCTTCTTCGCTATAATAATCAAACCTCGATACCAGTTGGTAAGTTTTATCATAGTGATAGAACCCCGAGCGGGAGAGGATAAAAATATTGCCTTTATCATCGCCCATCGCCCTTTCTACCATGTTGAATTTATATTGGTATTGCCGGTCATGATAAGGGATAAAGAGGTTGCGGGTTTCTCCCGTTTGGGTATTGATGATATGCAGGCCGGTTGCATAAATGGCGAGCCGGTGCTGATCAAGCCATGCCATTCCTGCCAGTTCTTCAGCAGGCAATGAAAGGCTATCGTTGTTGCTGTGAAATTGTACAAAACGGTTTCCATCATACCGGTTGAGTCCAGAAGCGGTGGCAAGCCATATATAGCCGGTATGGTCCTGTGCAAGCCCCGTTACCGTATTATGCGACAGCCCTTCTGCCGTAGAATACCGAACAAAATTATTTTCATAGAGGTCTTGCCCGGACAGGAAGCTTGCAGGTAACAATAACAGAAAAAGGATTAATGATCGTTGCTGATTCATCAAATTCACTTTCTTTTTTATTTAAAGTTAAGCACTTGTTTTGCAATAATTGTAGCATCAAACTGGGTAAAAAATCATTGTTACCGTTGGGAAAACCAATGCCACCTTTTATGTGCCCGGGCAGGCAGATAGAAAAAACAATCAGCAAAATATTTTTTTGACGGCTGTTCCGGTCGGAAGAAAAAGACGGCCGTTGGGAAAAGCACAGTTTCGCGGGAGGGCATGGTTATTAATTTGCAGTCGCATTTCAAAAAGGAAATGCATTGATTTAATCATTAACTAAACTTAAAAAAATGAAATTTCACAGTAAAGGGTGCATTCAAAAAACAATGTTGGATTCGGTCCCAAAGGTTCTCACGATGGTTTCTATTTTATTTACCTCATTGGTAGCTACTGCACAGTATCATTCCATACAGTCAGCCTTCGATCGGAAAGAAATAAATATAGGAGAAGCATTTCAACAGGTAGAAGTGCGGGGAGATGTGACCCTGGTTCTTTCAAATGGACCGGCAGGCGGATTGTTGCTGGAGGGAAACCAGAAAGACATTAGCGGTGTAAAAACAATCCTGAAAAACGGACAGCTTGTAATTGATGCCGCAAAGAAAAAAAGTTTTGCAAAACTTGTTGTGTATATCCCCGCCGCCGATATAAAATCATTGATAGTATATGGGGCTGCAGAAATATTTTCTTCCGGGAAGATCAAAACCCCTGAACTAGAAATAATCTTAAACGGGGAATCATTCGTTACAGTAAATTATGAGGGTATTGTAAAAGTAACAGCCGGAGAAGAATATTACCTGGAGGATGGCAGGGATCACAGAAAATAATTCAGTGTGCCCACACGAATAAAAAATTCCATCATTCAATTCAATTAACCTGCAAAAAACTATGCAACAGCACCACGGACAAATCCTGCAACAGCAAAGGAGTTAATTAAGAAATTTTAACCGGGTGCATCCCAAATTGTCGCCGGCTGGTGAGGACACCAGCCAAGGCAAACAGCCGTGGTTGGTGTCCTCACCGACCACGACCTCAAAACTGAAGCGACAATTTGGGATGCACCCATTTTAACCCGCCTTTGATCTTTCCGGGGGATATATGCAAACACTTTAGTAATCATTTATAAAACATAAAATCTTTCAACATGACAACAACATCTTATAAGATGAACAGGCTTTCTATTGCCCATTTATTACTAACCACAATTATCGCCGGCATACTGATTGGCTCCTGTAAAAAAAATGACCCCCCTGGCAATAACCAGGTTTCTTTCTACTCTTCGGACGTACTGGATAAGTGGATGACAATGCAGCTGCGGCTAATGAAGAATGCTACAGGCATCCCTAACCAGGCTTTCTCCAGGCATTATGTATATGCAGGCATAGCAGCGGTGGAATCAGTAGCGCCCGGGCTTCCCGCGCATTCAAACTGGTATCGTAACTGGAATGGGTTAACGGGTTTACCTGCCTCTCATCATTCTGTTAACTATTATTATCCGGCCAATGTAAACGGGGCGATGGCCTTCATTAATAAAGCATTATTTCCAAATGCAACCAATGCTGATAAGCTGGCCATTGACTCCTTAGAAGCAGCATTAAATGAAGGCTTTCTTGCCACAAAATCACAGGCCCTGATCGCCAGGTCTTCGGAGTATGGAAAAGCGGTGGCTGCTGCTGTATTCAACTGGTCTGAATCTGACGGTTATAAAAATGCCGGCAACCCTTATACACCCCCTGTAGGTGCGGGTCTATGGAAGCCTACTCCCCTCGCTTTTGCCAATGCAGTTTCACCCTACTGGGGCAATAACCGTACGGTAATAAACGGGAGCATTGATAATATCCAGCCTGGCGCACCGGTAACTTATTCTACTCACTCAAATTCAGCTTTTTACCAGATGGTAAAACAGGTTTATGATGTGTCGCTGACCCTGACGAATGACCAAATGGCAATGGCCATGTTTTGGAGAGATGTTCCTGGTGTTACATCGCCGGGGCACTGGCTAAGCATTTTACAACAGGTAATTCGCCAAAACAACACAAGACTTGATAAGGCCGTTCTGGCTTATGCCCTGATCGGGGCAGCTATCAATGACGGTTTGATCAGTTGCTGGAAAACAAAATATCATTATAATGTAGTTCGCCCGATCACGTATATCAGGGAGATAATGGGCTACCCTTCATGGAACTCATATATTGGAACACCTGCGCACCCCGAATATTCTTCAGGGCATGCTGCTCTTTCCGGCGCTGCAGCTGCGGCTTTCGAGAAATTGTTCGGGAACATTGGTTCTTTTACAGATCACACTTATGACTACCTGGGCTTTGCGCCAAGAACCTATACCAGTTTTGCTGCAATAGCCGAAGAAGCGGCAAAATCGAGGTTATATGGGGGCATACATTATCAGCCAAGCCTCGATGCAGGCCTTTCAGAGGGACGAAAAGTAACGGCTAATATTTTCTCTAAAATCAAGTGAACCCCATTAAAGGGATGAAGGAAAAAAACAAACAATCATTCTAAAAAAAAGTTATGGTACAACAAATCGAACAAATCCGCGAACAACAAAGGGTGTCATGGAATAAATTTTCCCCGGGCTGGAAAAAATGGGATGAACTGTTTATGAATTTTCTGAAACCAATGGGCGATGAAATCATAAACCAGCTCAACCTGGAGGATACTGCTGTAGTGCTTGATGTGGCTGCTGGAACAGGGGAGCCCGGTCTCACCATCGCATCAAATCTGAAGGGTGGAAAAGTATTTATTACCGACCTGGCGGAGGACATGCTTGATATAGCAAAGGAAAATGCAGCCCGGAGAGGAATTAAAAATATTGAAACGATTGCCTGTGATGTTTGTGAACTGCCATTTGCAGATCATTCATTTGACGCAATCAGTTGCCGTTTCGGTTTTATGTTCTTCCCCGACATGTTACTGGCCGCAAAAGAAATGGCCCGGGTATTGAAACCGGGCGGAAGAATTGCAACATCTGTATGGAATGTTCCTGAAAAAAATTTCTGGATTACGGCTACCATGGGAGCTATCAATAGAAATATGGAGCTGCCTGCACCACCGCCGGGGGCGCCGGGCATGTTCCGCTGCTCCGGGGATGGGGTTATTGCGGGGATACTTCAACAGGCCGGTTTAAAAAATATTGCTGTAAAGGAAATTGCAGGAAAATTAAATACCAAAACAACGGATGTTTACTGGAACGTGATGAACGATGTGGCTGCACCTGTTGTTGCAGCGCTCAGCAATGCCGATGCTGCTATGCGGGAAAAAATAAAAAGAGAGGTTTCTGAGGCAGTTAATCAAAAATATCCTGCACAGGATATTTTGATTGACTCAAGTGCGCTGGTAATTTATGGTGAGAAATAATGATTGTTTGCTTTGGCAGACATGGTTTAATACCCTTAGGGGGCAAAACTAAAAGAAACAGTCAGCTTATGGTTCATAATTATTCAATCGCCTATTTTAAACTTAAATTAATAATAAAATGTATAGCCCTCATAGTCGTTATAGTAAATTCTTTTTGTTGTCTGCCGTATTGTTAACAGTAGCGATGGCTTGTACCCATGACAAGGAAGCTGGCATTGTTTCACCCGGACAGCATATCCATGAAAGTGAAAAATTGGTCATCCCTGCTTCAATAGACCTGCCTGGTAATTTACCTGGTGGAAATACAAGGATCGCCACTTTTTTTGCAGAAGGGATTCAGAAATATAAGTCGCAGCAAAAAGCCGGCAGCAATCCTCCTGAGTTTGAATGGGTGTTTGTTGCACCTGAGGCGACCCTCTATAATTCGACCAATGCAAAAGTTGGAACCCACTCTGCCGGCCCGGCCTGGCAATTGTCCGCCTCAGCAACGGATTCCATATTCGGGCAACAATTCAGTCCTCCTAAATCTGCCGCCAGTCCTGACCCGGTCAGTATAGACTGGCTACAACTAATGCCTAAAACCGGTAAGTCGCCAACGGGTGTTTTTGCAAATGTATCCTACATCCAACGTATAGCAACGAGGGGTGGAAAAGCGCCTGCCACATTACCGGCCGGCGCAGGCGAAACGATTGATGTTAAATACACAGCCGTATACCGGTTCACTAAAAAGAACCCGTAGCTAATACTACTTTGACAAGTCAAATTTTTGCGACTTTTTGTTGACCGGCATTTGTACTGAGCGTAGTCGAAGTATCAATTAAGCATCCCTGTCTGCAAGACACAGTCAGGCAGGGTTGTGTCACTCACTTTTACTGAATTTTTTCATGGCAACTTTTCCGTTCCGCAATTAGCATTATTTTAATCGTGAACTAAGTTTTGTAAATATGTCAAAGTAGGATTAATATCCGGAAAATATTCGTGGCAAAAACGGCATATTTAAACACAAAAAAATTATTGTATGGCGATGGGTTTATTGTAACAAGAACCAAAGCCTAAAAGCAGCACGCAAAGTATCCGGATAAAAAAAATGCCGCACCGTAAAAGGGCGGTATTTTTTTTAAAAGATATTTATACCACTGCCAAACCACTTCCGCTGGCGGCGATATGATTTGGATATAGTTTAATCCCAGGAAAGCCCGCTTGGCTTTGTTTGAGGAGGATCTACCGGGCATTATCACCGCATTCTTGTAAAACATCAAGCATTCCATTCCTTTCGTCAAAGAGATTTTTATTGCCGCCCGATGTGTACTTTTTTTGTATTCATAAACCTGCTGAATGCAGATCTTATTTATTCATTAAAAAACATCAATTATGAAATCAATTATCAGTACAACAATGACGCTGGTTGCCTTTGCTGCAACCCTTCTTTCTTTCACAAACTTCGGTGGCGAGGGTTTTGAAATATTCCTGAACAACAAGGTGGTGATCCAGCAATTTGGCAAAACGACCAATGCGGTGAACAGCCTGCGGCTAAATCAACAGTCATCGAACGACCAGTTAACCGTTAAGTATTATCATTGCGGCCAGGTTGGTAAAAACAGGGTCATTACCATCAAAGACGGTCAAAACAAAGTATTAAAAGAATGGCGTTATGCAGATGCTGCCGCCTCCATTTCAAGTTCTGTGGCCATGAACTGCAATGTGAAAGACATTCTTAATCTGAACAGGGGAAAGGAACGTACATTAAATTTATACTATTCATCCAACGAGTTGCCCAACGGCCGTTTGCTTGCAAATATTGTTGTGGAAAACAATCCTGTTGCCAGCAGTAAGTGAATGGGTTAATTTTTTAAAATGCCTGAAAGAGGCTGATAACTTATCCAGAAAAAATGCCGCCCATGCAATGAGCGGCATTTTAAAATTCAATGTTAGCTTTTTAATTTCTTTTACAACCAGCTACCAAACCATTTCTCACTGGCAGCCTTGTCATTTTTCAATCTTCTCCTTCTGCGGTTTACATCCATCCGGTGACGTATGGCGGCCACAACCATCAACGGCATAAACAAAAAGATCATTGGCGGAATACCCATAAAGCTGATCCATTTACCCCCAAACATTCTGCGCATTGGTCGCCTTAATCTTTCTGCTATCAGGTACATGGCCGGTACTATTACAAGGGTCATAAAGAAGGCAAATGCCAAACCAAAAATAATAGTCCAGCTCAATGGTTTCCAAAACGCCACATTATCCCCACCAAAGAAAATATGCGGATCCAGGTCAGCAAACAATGTAACAAAGTTGATATTGAAACCTACCGCGATGGGAATGAAGGCCAGGATAGCAGCCATTGCTGTGAGCATTACCGGGATGATACGGGTTTTACCTGCCTGTATCACTGCTTCCCTGGTTTTTATACCCCGGCTTCTCAGTTCATCTGCAAACTCAATTACGAGGATACCATTTTTAACCACGATACCCGCAAGCCCCACAATACCCAGACCCGTCATCAGTACGGATACTTCCATACCGGTGATAGAAAAACCGAGGAGCACACCAATCACACTAAAAACAATTTCAGTAAGGATAATGATTGGTTTGCTGATACTGTTGAACTGTATTACCAGCACAAACAGTATAATCATTAAAGCGATGATGAGGGCTGTTAAGAGAAAAGTGCCGGTTTCTGCCTGTTGCTCCCCCTCGCCGGTTTGTTTAATAGTAACGCCGTCGGCCATATTCTTAAACTCCGCAATATGTTGTCCAATCACCTGGTTTACCTGTGTTGCGTTGTACCCCTTTGTGGTAAGCACATTGGAACGGAGGGTGATCAGGCGTTTTTGGTTCTTACGTTTTACGCTTCCGAAAGTGCTGGTGGGCTCTATCTTTACAAGGGCGCTGATGGGGATATTTTTTACCGCCCCGCCACTTGCCATATCGCGGAAAGACACCCGCATATTCAGCAGGTTGCTAAGGTCTTTGCGTTGCAATTCATTATTGCGCAACTGAATTTTATATTCGTCTTTTCCTTCTTTAATTTTTGATATCTCACGGCCAAATAAACCGGTACGGATCGCCATCCCGATCTGTGCGGAAGATACCCCCTGGAGGAGTGCACGCTCACGGTCAACTGTCAACGTAATTTCAGGATTATTAAGATCAACATCCATTTTTAATTCTTCCACACCGGCTACCTGGATGGAATCTAAATAATTTTTCAGGTTAACGGCTGTTTTTACAAGCCCGTCAAAATCTTCGCTGCTAACTTCAATATTGATCGGCGGATCGGTGGGTGGACCGGAACTTTCCTGGTCAACACTTATCTCTGCCCCGGGTATCCCTTTCAGTTCGGCACGGATCTCATCCAGGAAGGGACGCGTAGATACGCCATGTCTTTTTTCATATTCCACAAAAGAAACCTGTATCCTTCCCAGCTCACTTCTTGTACTCCTGTCGCCGGAACTGGGGTCGCTTGCACCAATGGCGATATTGCTGATAACACTTTCCACCACGGCATTTTCTTTTCCTTTTACAGGGTCAATGCCCAATACTTTGTTCACCTTTGCTTCCAGCCCGCGGGTGACTGAGTCGGTATATTGCACGCTGGTACCCACGGGTAGTTTAAGGTACACATATATCTGGTTGGGATCACCCTTAGGAAAAAAGGTAATGCCTACCCGGTTGCTGCTAATGGCCGCCATAAATATAAATACGGATGCAATCAGTAACCCGATGGTACCCAGTAACAGGTGTACCGGCCTCCAGCCTTTCAACGCCCAGCGCAGCAAACTTTCGTAATGCCCCATTATCCATGGTAAAGCATGGTTCTGAAAATAATGAATAGCATCTGAAAGAAAATAACGGTTCAATAAAACCAGCAACATAAAAAAGATAAGCAGGTTACCTAAGAAAGTGGCCCCCAAAAGATCCAGTAAAATTCCCGCAGCTATAACGATCCAGAAAACCGGCTTTTTAAAGATAGCCGATTTGGGTTCCTTCTTTTCGCCTTCGGGATGGTTCATAAAATCAACGGCAAAAACAGGGTTCATAATAAACGCAACCAGTAAGGATGCAGCCAAGGTGAAAATAAGCATGGTAGGTAAATACACCATGAACCGGCCAATGATCCCCGGCCAGAACAACAATGGAAAAAAGGGCGCCAGTGTGGTAAGCGTACCGGCCAAAACAGGCACAAACACTTCACCCGCCGCTGTTTTAGCGGCAATATTAATAGACAGCTTCCCTTTGCCTTCAATAAATATACGGTGCGTATTTTCTATTACCACGATGGCATCATCCACGATAATCCCTAACCCGAACAAGAGCGCAAACAGCACCATAAAGTTGAGGGTAACATGCGTTCCAACGATCAGGTCGGCGGCGGGCAAAAATACAAACGCCACAAACATACTCAATGGTACAGATAGCGCCACAAAAAAAGCATTGGTAACACCCATAAAAAACATCAGTACAATCAGTACCAAAATAAACCCGATGATAATGGACGTCACCAGTTCGTTAAAAGAACTTCTTGTTTTGATGCTTTGATCACCGGTTACCACAGTTTTTAAATTGGCGGGGTACAAAACACCCTTGGCTTCTGCCACTGTTTTTTTAACCCCGTCACTTGTTTCAATCAGGTTTTCGCCACTGCGTTTGATAATGTTCAGCGTGACTACATTTTTACCATCCAGGCGGGCGAAACTTTCAGCATCTTTGGTGGTATCTTTTATTACGGCAATATCCTTCAGGTAAATAGGGAAACCACCCGTATTCCTTATCAATACTTTTTCTATATCATAAGCCGTTTTAAACTGGCCTTTTAATTGAAGGTTGCGTTTCATGGAACCTACATCCAACTGTCCGCCCGAGATATCCATATTTTCTCTTGCTACCGCGTTTTCAATATCATCAAAGGTTACCCCGGCGGTTTGCATGCGATAGTTATCTACATTTATCTGGAACTCTCTCTCGGGTGCGCCTACAATATCAATACGGTTTATCTGGGGAAGGTCTTCCAGTTTATCTTTCAGGTCATCTGCAAACTTTTTCAACCTGATCATATCATAATCCCCACTCAGGTTTACATACATGATCGGCATATCGCTGAGGTTTACCTCTAATGCGGTAGGTTCCTGGGTAAGGTCTGTAGGCAGGTCCTGCTTGGCTTTATCAATGGCATCTTTTACTTTTTGAAGTGCTACTTCAGTTTTTACTTTTGTATCAAACTCCACAGTAATGGCCGAGTAATCCTGCTGGGATGTGCTGGTGAATTTTTTAATCTTGGCGCCGGTAATACCTTTTATTTGCTTTTCAATTGGCCGGGTAACCAGGTTCTCAATGTCTTTTGGAGAATTACCGGTGTAAATGGTTTGCACATAAATAGTGGGTATCACAATATCCGGGAACTGTTCTTTAGGCAGTGTCAAAAATTGATAGATACCTGCCAGTGACACAAACAACATCACCAGGTAAATGGAGGTTTTGTTTTGAATACTCCAGGAGGTTGGTTTAAACTCTTTAAGCTTGTCTTTTATGATTTTTATTGCACTCATACAATTTGTTTTGCCCGCCCCCATTGATGCTGCGGCAGGGAATATAGATGTTGTGTTGTTATTAAAATTTTGGACCGGTCATTAGTTTTCAATGGCAACATTTTTTCGTTCGTGACCACACATTCGGCAAATTCACTATACTATAAGCATTAAGGATCGTCCTCCTATCCGGGGCTACGCTGGCTTACCCTTTTTTGAGGATGGACTTATTTTGTTACCAGCAACTGTCCTTCATATAAACTTCCATATCCTTCTGTAATCAGTACATCACCTGCTTTTAAACCTGTTTTTATTTCTAATAAATCGCCACTTAACAAACCAATATTTACATTTCGTTTATGGGCGATCAGTTTACCATTTTGTGAGTTGGCCACCATAACAAACTTACCTTTATCATCATTCTGCAAAGTATTTAAAGGGATAACAATGGTATTGGGTGCGGCATAATCTTTAATCTTCATCAGGGCTATCTGGTTGGGTTTTAAAGCAGGATCTGATGGAAGTTTTGCTTCTACCACAAAACCCCTGTTGATCAAATCAATAGATGCACCTACAAAACTCACCGATACATTAAAGGTTTTATTTACATCCGGCATCTCTACTACTACTGCGCTTCCCTTAACTACGGCCCCCAAATAATTCTCCGGAATATTGCTGGTAACTTTTAATAAAGCGTTGTTAACTATTTTTATAACACCTGATCCGGCAGCACCGAAGAACTCCCCTAATTTTACGGTTACCATATCGGCAATGCCGTTTACATCACTATATACCAGGGCGGTTTTTGATTGTTCCTGCACTGATTTTACATTTTCCTGGGTAGCTTGTAACTGGTTTTCTAAAGTGGCCACACTATTTTTCGCTGTTATCAGTTGTACTTCGGTGCCAATACCCTGGTCCCATAAATTTTTCTGGCGCTGGTAAATATTTTTTGCATAGGATAGTTGGGTCCTGATGCTTTCCAGCCCTTCCCTTGCGGCTACTACATTTTGCTGAATTACCGCATCATCCAGCCGCAATAACAATTGTCCCTTTTTTACACGGTCGCCCTGTTTTACATAAATGGCTTTTACCTGCCCGGGGCCGCCACGGGGTGTTATGTAACTTACATTTTCGGCATCTATATGTCCCTGCAATTCAATATAATGGGCGAAATCAGTGAGGGCTAAGGTTTGGATACTTACTAATTTTGTTTTTTGTGCTGCCCCAGCGCTGGTATCTAATTTAGCTATCTCTTTTTCAAGGGTACCTATCCTGGAATCAATTGTATTTTTTTCTCCTTTTAGTTTTTCGAGGGCTGCCTTTTTATCATTTAAAGCCGCATCCCCTTCTTTTTTACTACTGCCGCAAGAAGATAAAAACACCAAAGCCGTAGCGCTTATTATTAAATATTGTTTCATATTGTTATAGTTAATTGATTTATACAGGTTGTTAATTTATTGGTCTTTTATTTATTACTACAGTTTTCCTACCGCTTTTAAAAGGTCTATCCGGGCAATAATGGCATCGTATAGTGCAGTGATATAATTTGTCTGGGCGGTCTTTAATTCCACTTGTGCGGTATTGATTTCTGTACTGCTGCCGGTACCTATCTCGTATTTCTTTTTTGTTTGATTATACACCAGTTCCGCTAACACCATATTCTGTTTCTGGTAATCCATAGTAGCGGTGGCGGTAATAAAATTATTTTTTGCCACCTGCACGTCATTATCAATGGTTATTTTCAGCCCTTCCAACTGGTTCTGCGTTTGCTGCAATTCAAGTTTTGACTGCGCGATTTTTGCCCTGGTACTAAACCCGCTAAAAACAGGTACAGATAAGTTAAGCCCGATATAGGAAGTAGTAAACCAATCCCCTTTATTAAAAAAATCAAATTTTGTACGCTGTGCCTGTTTGCTGTAGTTGGCATTAAATTTTAAAACAGGTATCTGGCTAAGCTTGTACCTTTTTATATTAAACGCGTTCAGTTTTCCGGTGAGTTCCAGCAACTGGTAATCTTTCCGGTCGGTGTACTTGTACACGCTGCTCTCTACAATATTTTCTTTTATCTGTGTATCGCTAAGCGTATCCGTTAAAACGAGACTGTCTTTAACAGGCATCCCCATTAAAACCTTTAAACCGGTATAGCCATTGGCGATACTGTTCAATACTTTTAATCTTTCTGTATAGAGGTTGGCGATCTGCACAGTTAGTTTATCTACATCTAATTTTTCTGCAAAGCCGTTTTTATAAATTTCCCTGGTGTCATGATCTAACTTTTGGAGCCTTTCTATATTGGCATCCAACAGTTCTATCTGTGTTTTACTAACTACCAACTGGTAGTATACCTTATAAATATTGGCCTTTATGTTCTCCTGTGTTAACTCGGCTGATTTTTGGCGGGCGTCAATGCTTGTTTTGCGCGCCTGCAATCCTACAAATACCTGGCCGTCAAATATTACCTGGTTCAGTGATACACCCCCGTTGGCCGAATACTTTGTGCCAAATTTTACCGGTAAAAATGTGCCTGCAGGTTGTCCAAATATTTCGCCTGGTATTAAAGAAACAGGTATATTTAAATAATCAGTAAAAGCCCCGTTCACTTTAATGTCAGGATAAGCTCCGGAAGTAATGTCCCTGTTAGATTGTTGTTGTATCAACACATCCAATAAAGCATTTTTTACCTGCACCGCATTCTTAAGTCCATAGTCAGCCGCCTGCTTTACAGAAAATTCATTGCTGGTTTGGGCCATTGCAAAACTGTTTACCAATAATAGAACAACCCCCATCAGTTTTACTTTTCTACATCTGTTTTTTTCCATCATTATTTATTTTTATTCGCTCTTGGTGATATTTTATTATGAGTTTATATCCTTTAGGGGAGGCCAGTCCATACAGGAAATGAATAATCAATTCTTCTTCTATCTGGACAAGGGTATATTTTAACCTGGTATGAAAATCAGGATTAAAAGTCAGCATCATACTTTCTACCCGGTACTTTGCCATAATATCCAGGTTGATGTCCTCCCTGTAAAGCCCCGCCTTAATCCCCCTCTCCAAATTATCCCTGATTGTATTATAAAGAAAATCATTCTTATGCCGCTGAAACCTGAGGAAGGCATTGGGATGATATTTTTGCATATCAAATATTAAAGAAGGGTTCATGGTACTAAACAATTCCACTACCATATCCAATGCCAAAAAAATTTCGTGTATTGCATTGTGAGAAATTTTCCGGTCCTGCTCGCAAAGGGTTTGATTGTGTTGAAGTTCCTCATTAATTACCGCTACAATCAGTTCATCTTTATCGGCATAGTGCTGGTAAATTGTTTTTTTACTCATACCCAGACCGCCGGCTATATCATCCATACTCACGCTGCGCAGGCCATATTGCATAAAAAGATCACGCGCCTTTTCTCTAATCCTTAAACCTGTATCAAAATCTGTCATAATCGAATGCAAAACTAAGGAAACTTTTAATGTAACCAAAGTTTCCATCCTGTTATTTTGCCACTGGTAACAATTTTTTCATATTGGTCGGGGCGGATGCCAATCATTTATCTTTGAAAATTAAATCCCTTTATTATGAAACAAACTTCCGGTTATAAAAGGTTCATCCAGTTTTTTTTGCAGGGCCTACTGATACTGGCACCTATTGCCATCACATTTTGGGCCATCACTACCTTCTTTATTTTTGTTGATGGCATTTTACCTAACCTGCTCCATGGGATACTGCCCAAACTAATGACGGATGCGCAGGGTAATGTTAAGCGCATTACAGGGCTGGGCTTTATTGTGGTGATCCTGCTGGTGGTATCCGTAGGTTTTGTATCTTCTAATTATATATTTGGAAAGGTTGTAGATGCCTTCGATAAACTGCTGGAAAAAACCCCGGGCATAAAATTCATTTATTCCACCCTAAAAGATTTCTTTGAAGCTTTTGCAGGCGAAAAAAAGAAGTTTACCCATAATGTGCTGGCCAATGTAGATGATAATGATGTATGGCGGGTAGGTTTTATTACACAGGATAATATGGAAGAATTTGGTTTTACTGATTATGTAGCGGTGTATATACCAATGGCCTATTCGGTAGCCGGCAATGTATACATAATACCGAAGGAAAGGGTAAAACCCATTACCAATATCAGCGCGGCGCAAACGATGAAGTTCGCAGTGAGCGGGGGGGTTACCGATGTACTGGACAGCGTTCATCTTGCCCCCGGCAGCTGAAATGGGGGCTTCAAATGGTTTACTGAGCCCCCAGCCCCTGAAGGGGAGTTCTTCGAATAGTTTACTGAAAATCCCCACACATCACTTAGGGAAGGGGTTTATTAAACTGGTATAATTAACCTGGTTTTTGTTTACCGAAATTTTGAAGTACTATTATACTTTATTAGTGAACTATCTCCCATATAAAATCACTTTAAAATGAAGCGTACCCTACTGTTTATTGCCTGCTTCCTCTATGCCGCCAATTGCTTTTGCTGGGGATTTTATGCGCACCAAAAAATAAATTATTACGCGGTGTTTTTATTGCCGCCGGAGATGATGGTTTTGTACAAACTCAACATCGCGTTTTTATCCGAACACGCGGTTGACCCGGATAAGCGGCGCTATGCCTTAGCGGATGAAGGCCCCCTGCATTACATTGATATAGACCACTACGGGCAATACCCTTATGCAGAACTGCCACACCAATGGAAAGACGCTGTTGCAAAATTTGGAGAAGATTCTTTAAAAAGGTATGGTATTGTACCCTGGCATATACAAACAATGCTATCGCGGCTTACGGCTGCGTTTAAAGAAAAAAATTTTAGCGGCATCATGAAAAACAGCGCCGAACTTGGCCACTATATAGCAGACTCACATGTACCCTTACACGCTAACAGCAATCACAACGGCCAGTTCACCAACCAGCAGGGCATACACGGGTTTTGGGAAAGCCGTGTGCCCGAGTTACTGGCAGAAAAGGAGTTTGATTTTTTTATAGGTAAAGCCCGGTACATCAATAATCCCGGGGACTATACCTGGGCAAGGGTGCTCGAAAGTGCCCGGGCTTCGGATGCTGTTTTAACCGTGGAGAGAGAACTAACCAAAGTTTTTCCACCGGATCAGAAATATAGCTTTGAAGATCGTAACGGTATACTAATCCGCCAGTATTCCTCTGCATTTACCATTGCTTTCAATAAAAAATTAGATGGGATGATAGAAACAAGGATGCGTTTATCTATTGCCAGCACCGCTTCTTTCTGGTACACTGCCTGGGTAAATGCGGGACAGCCGGACCTGCGCGGATTATCCGGGCAAAAATTTTCTGAAAATGATGCCAAAGAGTTTGACGCATTGAATGAAAAATGGAAAAGTGGGGGCAGTATGATCGGGAAGCAAGAGTAGGATCAGGCCGTGGCCTGATCCTATAGCAAGGCCCCATTCAACGAAATAATAAAAAGAACCAACACCTAAATCAAATAAAAGCCGTGGCCTGATCCTAAATATAGTCTGTGCCGACACACTCATTTTGCACACCACTGAACCCAAGGCAGCGTACCAAACCTGCTTTCACCAAAACAAACAGCACATTTTATCTATCCGAACTAGCTAAATCCTTACCTCCCCCTATTGTATTAGGCGCCGTATGATAAAAGTTTTAATTATTTCAACAAAAGATTAAATTTCATTTGGGTACTTTTGCATTCTTAAAAATCATAGTTCATTTATTAATCATCCTAAGCAGTGGTACATAATTTTAATGCAGGTCCCTCTATTTTGCCAAAAGAAGTTTTTCAGCAAGCGGCTGAGGCGGTATTGAATTACAATAACAGTGGTTTGTCTATTTTAGAAATTGGCCATCGTACTGCCACTTTCCAGGCTGTGATGGATGAGGTGCGGGCATTGGTTAGGGAATTAATGCTCCTGGATGACCAACACGAAGTATTGTTTTTACATGGGGGCGCTTCCACGCAGTTCATGCAGGTACCCATGAACCTGTTAGACGAGAAAGAAACCGCAGCTTATGCAGATACAGGTGTATGGGGTATTAAAGCTATTAAGGAAGCGAAACTTTTTGGCAAGGTAGAAGTAGTATGTTCCGGTAAAGAAAGCAATTACACTATTATTCCAAAAGACTTCGCTGTACCCAATGATGCTGCCTATTTTCATATCACTACCAACAATACCATTTACGGAAGTCAATGGCAAAAAATCCCAAACACCAGCATCCCGCTTGTTGGGGATATGAGCAGCGATATTTTTAGCAGGGTGATTGATTTTAATTCATTCGATCTTATTTATGCCGGTGCGCAAAAAAACATGGGACCTGCCGGGGTAAACCTTGTTGTGGTGAATAAAAATATACTGGGTAAAATAAAACGTGCCATACCCACCATCATGGATTACCGCAATCATATAAAAGAAGGCAGTATGATGAATACGCCCCCTGTATTTGCGGTATATGTTTGCATGCTAACCCTTCGCTGGCTAAAGGCATTGGGCGGTGTGGCCGCGGTTGAAAAATTAAACCAGGCAAAAGCAGCCTGCTTGTATAAAGAGATTGACGAAAATCCTTTATTTACCGGTACCGTAATTAAGGAAGACAGGAGTAATATGAATGTTTGTTTTGTGATGAATGATCCCTCGTTAGAAGAAACCTTCCTGTCTTTCACAAAAGAAAGAAATATTGTGGGCATTAAGGGACACCGGCTTGTGGGCGGCTTTAGGGCATCTTTATATAATGCACTGCCGCTCAGTAGTGTTGATGTATTAGTGAATACGATGAAAGAATTTGCGTTAACTCATGCTTAAAAACAATTGCAATATATTTGCGATGGCTAATAATCTTACACAATGATCACTATACATCCCTTTAAGGCATTAAGGCCCGAAGCACAGCATGCTAAACTGGTTGCTTCACGTCCTTACGATGTACTCAATAGTAAGGAAGCAAAGATAGAGGCACAGGGCAATCCCAGCAGTTTTTTACACATTACCAAAAGTGAAATTGATTTACCTGAAGATGTTGATATTCACTCACAGCAGGTATATGATACTGCTAAAAAGAACTTAGACGCATTTATCAGCAGGAATATTTTATTTCGTGAAAGTAAGGCCTGTTATTATATTTACCAGTTAGTGATGCCTGCCCGTGCGGGATCGGGCGGGAATGAAAGAAGCCAGACCGGGTTGGTTTGCGGAAGCAGTGTGGATGATTATGAAAAAAATAGTATAAAAAAACATGAATTTACCCGGCCCGAAAAAGAGCAGGACAGGATCAACCATATTACTACCACGGGGGCACAAACGGGGAATGTTTTTTTAGCCTATAAGAATGTAGACGATATAGACGCACTCATCAATAAGTGGAAAAAAGAAAAAAATCCGGTGTACGACCTTATAGCGGACGATGGCATTCAACACAGCATCTGGATCATCAACGATACAGGCACCATTGATACCATATCTGAATTATTTAAAACGAAGGTTCCTTTTACCTATATTGCTGACGGGCATCACAGGGCTGCTTCTGCCGCAAAGGTGCGCAAGGCCCTGGGCAAGAAAGCGCCGGAAGGAGCTAATATATTCCTAACCACTTTATTCCCGTCCAACCAATTGCAGATAATGGATTATAACCGTCTGGTAAAGGATTTAAATGGCTTAAGTACATCGGAATTCCTGGAAAAAATTCAGGATCTGTTTACATTGGAAAAAACCGGTAAGGCTTTCTCCCCTTCAAAGTTGCACCAGTTTGGTGTTTACCTGGAAAAGCAATGGTATACCTTAACCGCAAAAGAAAATACCTATACCAATGACCCCATCGGCATTTTGGATGTTACTATTTTACAAAACAATTTGTTAGATCCCCTGCTGGGCATAAAGGACCAGCGTACCGATCAGCGAATCGACTTTGTTGGTGGCATCCGCGGTTTGGAAGAACTGGAAAAAAGAGTTGACAGTGGAGAAATGGCGCTGGCTATTAGCCTTTACCCCGTTAGTATTCAACAATTATTCGATATCGCCGACAGCGACAATGTAATGCCACCCAAGAGTACCTGGTTTGAACCAAAGCTGAGAGATGGGCTGCTCACGCACCTGATTAACTGAGGGGGGAATGGTCAATGGTCAAAGGTGAATCAATGTGTAGAATTTTAATTGCCCCACCCTGAAGGAAGGGGCAATTAAATTGCAGCGCTTAAACGACATTGAAGGGTAATTGAGGAAAAGTTAAGTAAGCTGATAGTTAACAGGTGGTAGATTAAAATAGCAGCTTTTATGAGATTAGCCAAATGTTTAGGCCCTTTTCGCCAATAATTATAAACATGGCCATATTTCACCATTGACCATTCACCTTTCACCATTCACGAATTGTTTTTTTTTCATAATTTTATAACAATGAAATCTATTCGTAAAGCCATTTTTATTGCAGCTCTTTTATTTTCAATTCAATACTGCTCCGCTCAAACCGCCAAAGAACTGCAGGAAACAGCGCGGTCTTTTATGCAGCAGGGAGATTTTACCAATGCCTTCATTGTATTGAACCGCGCTTCCATACTGGATCCAAAGAATATCGAGATAACAAAGGACCTTGCGCTTAATTATTTTTTTCAAAAAAATTATACCCGGGCTTTGGAAGAAATCAAACCCGTACTCGACAGGGAGGATGCAGATGACCAGTGCTACCAGATAGCCGGCAATTGTTATAAGCAACTTGAGCAAACCAAAGAATGTGAAAAACTATATAAGAAAGGAATAAAAAAATTTCCGCAAAGCGGCTCGCTGTATAATGATTTAGGGGAATTGCAATGGGCACAAAAAAATTATGAAGCCATCAAACAATGGGAAAAAGGTATTGAAACAGACCCGAATTTTTCTAAAAATTACTACAATGCCTGCAAGTATTATTATTTTACCACAGATAAGGTATGGAGCATATTATACGGAGAAGTGTTTGTAAATATGGAACCCCAGGGAAAGGCCACCCCTGAAATTAAATCGATTTTACTGGAGAGTTATAAAAAACTATTTGCTGAAACTGATTTTAACAAAGAAAACAAAGAGACCGGTAAGTTTACAGAAGCATTTCTTCAAACAATGAAGAAACAAACCCTGGTTGCTTCGGGAGGTATCAATCCTGAAACCCTTATCATGATCCGCACAAGGTTCATCTTAGACTGGTTTCACGATTATGCCGCCAAATACCCAAGCCGTTTGTTTGAATACCAGCGCCAGCTTTTACAGGAAGGTATGTTTGATGCCTACAATCAATGGCTATTTGGTACGGTGCAGAATTTAGCGGCTTACCAGAACTGGATTACTACCCATTCTTCGGATTACAATGAATTTAGCCGCTTTCAAAAAGGACGGATATATAAAGTTCCCCCCGGCCAGTATTACCGGTGAATAAACTTCAACTAAAAAATTACTGCAGCTAAAATAATATTTATTTGTATATTTCGCAGCCATCGCAATCAGTTGGGATGGCTTTTTTATTTATCTTAGTTGTATACTTAAAGAACATCAGTGAACAAGAGCATTAAAACTACGGCAGATTAAGAAACGGTGTGGTAATTATGCATAAGCTGGTGGCTGTTAAAAGTAAAAAGAATTTATTCTGTTCGCATTAAGATTATAGACTGTTTTTTAAATGTTTACCTTGTCATAAAAAGCCTGCCGAATTGAAATGATGGTTAACCTTAAAAGTTTTAAAGCTTTTAACCCCTATGAATATTTTTTTTACATAAAGTTGAACGATTGCATATGAACGAAAACTCCCGGATATTCGATTTTTTACAATACCAGTTAGATAAATTTCCTAAAGCGGATATGCTTGGCGGCAAAGAAAACGGCGAATGGAGGCGGTACAGCACTGCTGAAGTAAAAGAAACGGTGAATAATTTAAGCGCAGGTTTGATCAGCTTAGGCCTCAGCGGAAATGACATGACGGTTGACAAGCAGGATAAGATTGCCCTGATCAGTAAAAACAGGCCCGAATGGCTGATGCTCGATATGGCCTGTCAGCAAATAGGTGTAACACTATGCCCAATCTACCCTACCACCAATATCAATGAACTGGAATTTATTTTTAATGATGCGGGTGTAAAATTGGTGTTCATCAGCGGACAGGAAATTTTAGATAAGGTAACAAGTATACGTTCAAGAGTACCATCTTTATTAAATGTGTACAGTTTTGATGAACTTCCATTGGTGGAGTACTGGAAAACCATCTTAGGTTTGTCCGATCCGGCTAGCTATAAAAAAATGGAGGAAATAAAAGATAAAATATCAGCCGAACATTGCGCCACCATCATTTATACATCCGGCACTACCGGTACCCCCAAGGGCGTAATGCTTAGCCATCGCAACATTGTTTCTAACGTAATTAATTCCGTAAAAAGTTTTCCTTTTGAACAAAATGTTAATGGAAAAGCGCTTAGTTTTTTACCGCTGAACCATATCTTTGAAAGGATGGCCTCGTATATTTATATCAATAGCGGTATCTCTATTTATTATGCTGAAAATTTAGAGAGCATTGCTGAAAATTTAAAAGAAGTAAAACCTAATATATTTTGTACGGTACCCAGATTACTTGAAAAAGTGTACGAAAAGATTATGGCAAAGGGAGCTGAGCTAACCGGCATTAAACGTAAATTATTTGACTGGTCTGTTGCTTTGGGAGATAAATATGATAATAATAAAAACCAGGGGGTGAGTTATAATCTTCAGTTGGCTATTGCCAATAAATTAATTTTTAATAAGTGGAGAGAAGCGCTGGGCAACAATATAAACTATATCATAACCGGAGGCGCTGCCTGCCAGGTTCGCCTTTTAAGGATATTTACCGCTGCCAAAATCCCTATCTACGAGGGATATGGCCCAACAGAAAACAGCCCGGTTATCAGTGTTAATTGCCAATACAAAGGCGGCACTAAGTTTGGCACGGTAGGGCCTGTGCTGCAGGGGCAGCAGGTAAGGCTGGAACCCGATGGTGAAATTTGTGTAAAGGGTCCAAGCGTAATGATGGGATATTATAAGCGGCCTGATTTAAATGCGGAAACGATCATTGATGGCTGGTTGTACACTGGCGACATCGGGGTATTTGAGGATGGCAAATATTTAAAAATAACGGACCGGAAAAAAGAATTATTTAAGACCAGCGGTGGCAAATATGTAGCCCCCCAACCCATTGAAAACAGGATGAAAGAATCGCCTTTTATAGAGCAAATGATGGTGGTAGGCGCCGACCATAAATTTGTAGGCGCCCTAATCGTTCCTTCCATACCCAACCTCAAAGAATGGATGCGCCTGAAAGAAATTAAGTTCACCACCAATGAAGATGCGATACACCATCCTAAAGTACTGGAATTATACCGGGAGCTAATGGATAGTTTTAATAAATTTTTTAACCAGGTTGAACAGGTAAAGCGTTTTGAATTATTACCCAACGAATGGACGATTGACAGCGGCGAACTTACACCAACACTAAAGCTTAAACGAAAAGTGATCATGGAAAAGTACCGGGATGTGATCGGACGGATTTATGGGTGAGATGGGGAATGGTGAATGGGCAATGGTGAAATAATTGTATATACCAATTAATTTCTGACAGTAAACAAACCTGCCGGATACTGAAATTTTCTAAAGGGCGATGCAGTTGAATTACTGGCATCCCGGAAATATTGGGTATTTCGGAGGACAATTCCTTTGTTAACCAGCAATATTGCTTTGTTCAGCATTGTTGTGTCACTCACTTGTACCGCATACCATTGTGGAACATTCATCAACAGGTAAAATTTAGCAAAACAATATTGTCCAACATTTACGATCCAATGTTGTTTAGCTAAGGGTTTTAATTGCCCCCTCCTTCAGGTCGGGGATAAAAATTGACAATTACAAATGCGGCTTTAGCCGAAACATTGTTTGGCTAAAGCCAAAATGAAATATTGGTAACTATCTTTCCCCCGCCCTGAAGGACGGGGCAATTGAATTGCAGGGCTTAAACTAAACGACATTCATTCATAATCCCCGGCAACCATACAGAATACAGCTTCGCCATTGACTATCTTTAGTTTAGCTTCCCCACAATATTGAGTTTAAACCCGGTTTTAACCGTAACCATACTGTCAGGAGAAAGACGAAGGCTATAACAGGACGCATTATTACTTACCAATGGATAAGTATGCCCCGAAGGAATGATCACTTCTGTTTGTGCATCGGGCAAAACTCCACAATCCCAGTTAGCTGTATTTTCCCAGGCATTGTTAGTTGTGCCTTTCCAGTAAACAGAAAATTTCAATTTATTTTCCGGGCTATTAATGGTGTCATTCACTACGCACCTGTACCTGTATCCGTGCATGCTGGTAGGCGGAGATGTTATTACCAGTACACTTGTATTTGCCCCACTATAAATATCAGCATTGGTTAAATCAGTAAACCCTGCGCCATTATTTACCTGCCATTGATAACCGGCTCCTGTAATACCTGCCGTAAATATTGCATTGCCCGTGGGACAAATTCCCTTATTAGCGCCAATTACTGTTTTATCCTCGTTAGTAATAACCGGTAAATTGTAATCAAAATAAATGGCTGCTTTGTTGGTAAATTCATCACCGACTGCTAAGCCTGCTGATGGTTTTATCTTAAACAGTATAAAACCATTGCTCCCTGCCTGGTTGGTGGCGCTATCAGGTAAAAGAATTTTCTTAAAATCCCAGGTCGCTATATTTCCTTCTAAACTGAAAGTATAGGGATGGCTGGCGGAAACCATATCCAGACTATTTACGTTTAACCCCGCCCGGAGTGTATCCTTCACGGTAATAAAAAAGGCAGTATCTGTTCCGGTATTTTGAAAACGGATCATGTACTGCAGGTATTCTCCACCTGCATATTGTGTTGTGGTTAATGTTCCGGCGTGTATTTCTGTTTTATCATTCGGGTCAAAGGAACCCCGTACAATTTCTCTTATATTGAAAATATTATTGTTTACTGAAGAATCATTAACAACCGGATTGGCGGTTACCCTTAAGGAAACAGTATCGCCGTTATTTAAAGTGGGTGGGGCAGCAAGTGTAACGGTCGCATACAAGGTATCAATATCATATGCATTCAAAGTGAACGGGCCCCACCAGATGGAGTCTGCCAGCATGCCGCTCTTAGGGCGGCTGGCACTAAGGTAAGTTTGCCGCGTGTCTTTTTTTAGTCCCACTATTACATTATTGATTGTTGTAGTACCCACATTTTTTGTGATGATGCGGTAAGTGGCGTCAAAGCCGGGTCTTGGGGTAGACAGTGGCGATAACTGTATTTCAAGATCATTTACATTTGGTTTTGGTGTAAGTGCAAAATCAACACTATCTTTTAAATCGAAACTTGTAAAGCTGGTATTATGCGCAGCAGGATAAACTGTATAATAATTATTCACAGGTTTATAAGTACTTATATAATTGCCGGTGTCAACATTGTTCAAAA
Source organism: Ferruginibacter sp. (assembly GCA_014379625.1). Taxonomy (GTDB): domain Bacteria; phylum Bacteroidota; class Bacteroidia; order Chitinophagales; family Chitinophagaceae; genus Ferruginibacter. The sequence continues at coordinate 112,635 of JACMLJ010000010.1, forward strand.
ACCTGCCATCAAAAATACGTGCAGACGTTGTATCCCTAGATTTTATTGAATTAATTCTACCCTGGCTATAAAAATGCTCACCGGCATCTTTAATGTGGTTACCATTGTTATCAATAAATACCAGTCCTTTTATAACATTAGTGATGCCTAATTTACCTACAACCATTAATGCACCATAGTTTCCGACATCCTGGTATAGATCGTCATTAAGAGAACTAGAGTTGCCAACAAAAATAATATCATTATTATTATCCAACTGGATATCCATCAGGTATTCATTACTGGTGCCGCCAATTGCTTTTTGCCAAATGATATCGCCTGAAGGGTTTATTTTTACTATTGTCAAATCAACCCCGCCATGTTTACCTTTAATTGTCCCATATTTATCCGTGATACTACCCCCCAATATAAAGTTGCCATCTTTCATTTTATGTAAGCGGGAGGACAAACGATTATCATAGAAAACGTCTAAAGGCTTCTTCACATAATTGCTATCCTGGTAACCTTTGTATAATTTATGTAGTTTACTGTTTATTACGATTCCTGAATTGGAAATTTGTAACACCCAAAGTGTAACTGCCGATTCAGGATAATAAGGCAAATCACCATTTTTTGCATTGGTACTGCCCGTTAATAAAATACCAGCATTATTGTTTACCGCACCGGTGATGTAACTATCCCCATTACCACCATAGCACTTACTCCAAATAATATTACCATTGCCATCTATATTTAAGACCCATGCATCTGATTTATAAGAAGTATCATGCGTTAGCTCATCATATACTCCAGGCTGGTGCGACCCAACTACATCGCCACCGCTGGCTGATGATGTTGTAGCCAGTACCAGGAAACTTCCGTTTTGCAGTGATACAAGCCGATGGCCATAATCGTTTCTGTTTCCACCGTAAATTTTAGTGAAAATAACATTACCTGCTGAAGAAATTTTGGCAACAAATACATTACTAAAAACAGTATCTGCATTATTGTGCAAAAAATCAGCATTATGAGAATAGGTGCTTCCTGTAATCAAACAACTTCCGTCTGGTAAAATGAGCATGTCCTCACTTAAATTATTGTATTTAGCTCCATTAATTGCCTTACCCCAAATATAATTACCAAACAAATCAAACCGGGCCACTAAAACTCTTCGGGAATAATTATTAGTGGAATCACCATACGCATTCCCTAAAACCATGCATCCCCCATCGGTGGTATGCCTGATTGCGGATACAGCACTAAAAAAATTTATTCCCGGAAGGTGATGCAGATACTTCTCCCATACTGATAAACCATCTTTGTTAAGTTTTGAAATAAAGGGTATATCCATACCAGAAAAAACTGAATCAGCCTGGTGGGCTTTCTCACCGGTAATAAAATAGCCATCTCCATTTTGTATAGTGTCTACTGAAACGCATATTTCATAAGTGTTTGGCCTTCCTGCAAAATGCCTTAACCATTTTACGCCACTGGTAGAACCTTTTGCCTGGGAAACGGGAAATTCAACATACTGCTCAAGAGGGTAACTTTTATAAACATAATTGGAAGCTACTTTAATACCAGGTACAAAATTTTTAGCAAAAATAAAAGACCCAATTGTATCACCGAATGCAGGATAATTAAATGTAAGCACTATCGCATCTCTCGGATTGTACTCATTTCGGCTATGCTGCACATTGGGAAGGTTCCATTGAAGTTTTCCGCTTCCTGAAACAGAAGGAGGTATAGAAGCATTCACAAACGATACCATCGGGTTAAAATTTACGGAAAGGGTAGCAGGCGTACTCTTCAGGCGCCCTTCATAACCATAAATTAATGTGTATTGCCTGGTACCCCCTGTAAATGGAATATCCGCATGATTACCGCTGTTATAAGTAAAAACGTTTACAATACTGTCTTTTTTCTGATATGCAAAATCCAGTACATAGTTACCTGCCGAAGTATAAACTTTATTCAGACTGGATATGGTATAATAACTTAAATTATCCACCTCACCCCCCATCACAAAACTATAAGACCCAACAGGCACCACCATCTCGTATTGCCCTAAATCATCGGTACCAGCTATATAGGTATTACTGTAGTTAGCCTGTACGTACCTGTCAGCCAGTACAGAATCCCCACCATCAAAAACCTGGTTGCCATTTACATCGTAATAACACCTGCCTGAGATGTTGACTGTTTGGGAAGATGCGCAGGCGGATAACAAAAGGAGCAGGACGGATAAAAAAGTTTTCATAAAAATCAATAAGGTACATTACTTATTGATAAAGATATGGGTTTAAATATAATAGCCCTTTTTATCTTGTTATAGCGCGCAGCATCTGAGCACCTTTCAAATTACACCGGGCATTTTTCATGATAATTGATCAGCTCAATGGGTGTTTTCTCAAATTCATACCCGGCATATTTTATAACGATTTCATCAAGCACATCATCAATTTCATCAACAGTTTTCAATGTAACCAACTGGTAACGGTATTCTTTAATACCGGGCAAGCCTTTTAAATAGTTGGCATAATGGCGGCGCATTTCAAATATACCCACTACCGGGCCCTTCCATTCAAATGATTTATATAAATGTTTTTTACACACTTCCACTCTGTCTTCAATTGTTGGAGATGGTAAATATTCGCCCGTATCCATAAAATGTTTGATCTCTTCAAATATCCAGGGATAGCCTATCGCGGCCCTTCCAATCATAATGCCATCTATGCCGTAGCGGTTTTTATATTCCAGCGCTTTTTGCGGACTATCAATATCTCCGTTACCAAAAATAGGTATGGTTATCCGCGGGTTATTTTTCACTTTCCCTATCAGTGTCCAGTCTGCTTCTCCCTTGTACATCTGTGTGCGGGTGCGCCCGTGAATGGCCAGGGCCTTTATGCCCACATCCTGTAAACGTTCCGCTACTTCTTCTATATTTCTGTTACTGTCATCCCAGCCAAGCCTGGTTTTTACAGTAACAGGCAATGAAGTTGACTTTACCACGGCCGAAGTTAACCGCACCATCAGGTCTATATCTTTTAATACCCCCGCTCCCGCGCCCTTCATAGCTACTTTTTTTACGGGGCAGCCAAAGTTAATATCCAGCAGATCGGGGTGGGTAACGTCCACGATTTTAGCTGCGAGGGACAGGCTTTCTTCATCCCCCCCAAATATCTGTATACCGACCGGTTTTTCATAATCAAAAATATCCAGCTTTTTACGACTTTTAATGGCATCCCTTATCAAACCTTCGCTGCTGATAAATTCTGTGTACATCAGGTCGGCGCCCTTGTCTTTGCACACAGCCCTGAACGGGGGGTCACTTACATCCTCCATGGGGGCAAGCAGTAGCGGAAATTCGGGAAGTTGTATATTACCTATTGATGGCATGTAAATAGTTGATAGTTGATAGTTAATGGTTTAAAACTTTTCTTAAGGTTCCGGCAACAGCATTTTGTAAATCAATCAACCCAACATCAAAAATTGGAAACCCTAAACTTTCTAAACTTTTTTGGCTGTAAATTTACGCACTTATAAGCAAACAATATGGCGTATTTAGCAAGCAACCGTTTCACTTACTGGGGCCAGCTCGGCATCCTTACTGCACTAACGGGTGTTGGATTGATCATTGGGGGACTGGCCAGCATCATTCCATTAATTGGAAAGGTAAAATTAGACGAGTTAACTTCGCCCGGCTTTATCAACGATTTATTGAAGCCTGAAAACGCCGCCACCCTGCGATGGATGAATTCTATTACCAATTTTTTCCTGTTTTTTTTTCCCGTTCTTCTATATAGTTTCATTTGCCACAAAAAAGCATTTATCCATTTAGGGTTTAAAAATCAATTTAACTGGCTTTCCGGCGGAGTAGTGATATTGATCATGCTGACCGCCCTCCCCTTAGTAAGCGCTTTGCAGGATTTAACCACTATGTTGCCCTGGTCAAAAGCTTCCCTGCTAAAATTTAAACTTGCCGAAGAAGCCTATAACAAGCAAGTGGCGGTAATGGCAAAAATGGACAATGCCTGGGAATATCTTTTATCGGTAGTAGTGATCGCTTTTTTACCCGCTTTATTCGAAGAAACCCTGTTCAGGGGAGGTATTCAAAACCTGCTATCCCGTTGGTTTAAGATGCCCGTTCTGGCTATTGTGATCACCGCCATTATTTTTAGCGCCGTACATGCCTCCTACCTGGGATTTTTAAGCCGTTTCGCTCTCGGGTTTATTTTGGGATGGATCTATTACCGTACCGGCAATTTGTGGTTCAGCATACTTGGTCACTTTTTTAATAATGCCTTCGCCGTAACTGTTTTGTACATGACATCAAAACCCGGCGAAATACCAGACCCTTCAAAATTAGAAGGGGGCCTGCCCCTGTGGACAGGAATAGTAAGCATTGCAGTGATATACACTTTATTTCTTTTATTTGAAAATATCAGTAAAAAAGAAATCGACCGGCCGGGGGAAGAACTGCTCATTCCCGGCACTGAATATCACAATAACCCTTTTTTAGATGATACAAATATTTAACCATTCAATATCGTTTAGTTTAGTTAAGTTCTTTCTTCTCTGTTGGATTAATGCATGATCAGACAAACAAAAAAATCCTAACTAAACGGCATTCACCATTCACCAATCACGATAACCCATTTTACAAATAACCCAACATAATTTAAATGGCAATAAATATTGATACTTTTAAAACCCGTGCACTAACCGCTTTGATCTTTGTAGCGGTAATGCTGGGTGGATTACTTTGGAATAAATGGAGTTTTCTTGCATTATTTACATTGATACATTTTGGATGCTGGTACGAGTTTGTAAAGATCATGAAGACAATTTATGCCGAAAAATATGTACAATACGCTTTGTACGGTTTGTTGTACATCACCCTTCCGGTATGCATGATGATAGATTTTGCCACCACCCAAAATAGTTTGGAAGGTTTTAAAACGGGAGCCGGTTTTGACAATACCATTCCACTGGTAATTATTTTCAGCATTTGGATGAATGATACCATGGCTTACCTGGTTGGTTCATTTATAGGTAAAACCCCCTTCTCCAGCATATCTCCAAAAAAAACCTGGGAAGGTACCATTGGTGGCGCTCTATTATGTGTGCTGGCCATTGGTTTTATTTGCCCGCTGCTGGCGGAAATATTTTTGCAGCCCTTTGCCCAAAGACAATCCTATTTTATCATTGCAGCCATCTGCGCAGTTTTTGGCACTGCGGGCGACCTGCTGGAAAGCAAGCTTAAACGAATGGCCAATATCAAAGACAGTGGCTCCATTATGCCGGGGCATGGCGGATTTTTAGACCGCTTTGACTCCCTGCTGGTAGCTACCCCTTTTGTTTGGTTGTATGTAAAATTATTTATGTAGCCAATTGGCCGCAGCCTGCTTTGGGTAGCTTATATTTGCCGTTCAAATATACAGCATGACAATACACAGGGAAGGTTATAAAAGCATTGCCATCGGCACGCTGTTATTTGGCGCTTTAAATCTAATTTTTTTTTATTTTTTCAGCGCTTCCTTACCCCTGCTGGCCTGGATCATTTTTTTTGTTAGCCTGGGTATGCTACTTTTCCTCATTTCTTTTTTCCGGTTACCCGGCCGTGTACTTACCCTCAATGACGGCGTAATTGTGGCGCCCGCGGATGGAAAAGTGGTGGTAATTGAAGAAGTGACCGACCCCGAATATTTCCACGACAAACGTTTACAGGTTTCCATTTTTATGAGTCCGGCCAATGTGCACGTAAACAGGAACCCGATTGGTGGTGAAGTGGTTTATAACCAATACCACAAAGGGAAATATTTAGTGGCCTGGCACCCAAAATCATCCACTGAAAATGAGCGCCATTCTGTAGTGATCAAAAAGGGAAATACTGAGATTTTGGTAAAACAGATCGCGGGGGCACTGGCAAAACGTATCATTAATTATTTGCAGGTAGGCCAACAGGTGAGCCAGACCGCAGAAATGGGTTTTATTAAATTTGGCAGCAGGGTAGACCTTTTATTGCCCGTGGGTACTAAAATTAATGTGGCATTAAACCAGGCAGTACAAGGAGGCGTAACGGTAATAGCTACTTTGTGATGTTTAAATGAAATGCCTGATACCGGATTTTTTAATGCTCGTCGGCTGAACCAGGGATAAAGTAGTCTGATTTTATTTCACGGACCAGTTAGCCAATGAAATATTTACAATAAAATCAGGATCAGCTCAAATACAATCATTAACTTTTAACAAGATAGGTTTTGTAAATTGCAATTAAGCGCTTATTTTCACATCATCTAAAAAACAAAAAAAATAACTTATATGAAAAAAATATTTTTACTGGCTACCGCCGCATTATTGGTTACCGGTGTAACTTTTGCCGATAACGGAAAAAAGAAAAAGAAATGCGCAAAAGGAAAATCCTGCTGCTCTAAATCAGAAAGCTCAGAAAAATCAATTGCCAAAGGCAAAATTAAAACGGCTAAAATTTAATTTTACTTATTACTTATTATAAAAAACCTTCCCACACATGGGAAGGTTTTTTATTTCAGGAGTTAATGGTGTATAGAATTTTTTAAGCCGCTTCACCATTCTAAACCGAACCTTGTTATGTCTCCATTGCTCAAACCAGCCAGGGCCTACTAAAAAACCACGCACCCTTAAACCGGGAATATGGGGTCAAAATATATTTTCAAGTTCTTTTAAATGCTGAATGGTATAGGTAGGTTGTAATGTGGTGGTTGCATTAATATGATTCACAAAAACAGCATCCATTCCTGCATTCATTGCACCCTGTATATCGGCATCCAAATTATCTCCCAGCATAATGCTATCCGCAACAGTGGCGCCTGCCTTGTGCATGGCGAAATCAAAAATTTCTTTTCTCGGCTTCAAACTATTACTTCCTTCCGATGTAATCACATGCGTGAAATAACCGCTCAAACCACTATTATTCAATTTGCTCCATTGTATCTTTTCAAACCCGTTGGTAATCATATGTAACTGGTAATTTTTACCGGTCAAATAATCCAGGATTTCAATGGTGTGTGGAAACAACTGTTTCCTGGCGGGCAGCATTTCTAAAAATTTTTCGCTGATTGCTTTTGCCAGTTTTTCGTCACCCATTTTAAACTCCAGTAAAGTTCGCCACATACGCCGCCATTTCAGCTCTTCCGCTGTAATAAACCCCTTATGATAACGGTTCCATAAAATTTCGTTGTGGTGTAAATAGTGCCGGTAAAAGGCCTCAAAAGAATTCACGCCCAAAGTTTCCAAATTAAAGAAAGAATACATTTCCGTAAGCGTTATTTTTGCGTTGGCATCAAAATCCCACAGGGTATGATCTAAGTCAAAAAAGAGATGTTTATACTTCATAATAATTTTCTGCTGCCACTATTGAATAATATAAACGCAAAAATAAGGTTAGATATTTTATTTAACAGTAAGCAATTGAGATCAGGACAATCAAAAATGCCAGGCAAATGCATTAACACAGGCAAATAAGAACCAAATAGTACAGTTTTATTTGCCCCCAGGCGACAGGGATCAATCAACACAATTTTTGAATATGAATGTAGTCATCACGGGAGCCTCAAAAGGAATTGGCAAGGCCATCGCCGCAGCTTTTTCGGCCGAGGGCGCCACCCTTTTTTTGTGCGCAAGAAATGAGGTAAACTTATACAATACTGTAGCGGAGTTGCAGACTAACCATCCAGCAAGCCTCATCAATGCAAAGGCTGTTGATATGTCTGTGAAGGAAGAAACAAAGGCTTTTGGTGCCTGGGTATCTGGAGGACTTAAAAACACTGTTTCGGGAAAGATAGATGTTTTAGTGAACAATGCCGGGATATTTACTCCCGGCAGTATTTATAACGAAGAAGATGGCCTGCTGGAAAAAATGATGAAAACCAATTTGTATAGCGCCTATCACCTTACCAGGGAACTGGTACCTGCCATGATTGAAGCTAAACAGGGCCTGATTGTAAATATCTGTTCAATTGCATCATTGCATGCTTATAAAAATGGCGGCAGCTACAGCATCACCAAATTCGCTTTAATGGGTTTTACTAAAAACCTGCGGGAGGAGCTAAAGCCCCACTTTGTAAAAGTAATGGGCGTTTACCCGGGTGCGGTATTAACGGATTCCTGGGGAAATTTTGATAACTCTTCCAAACGTATCATGGAAGCTGGAGATATTGCCGCTATGATCCTGGCTGCCGCAAAACTATCGCCACAGGCGGTTGTGGAGGATATCATAATGCGCCCTTTATTGGGAGACCTGTAAAATGTATTGAATGTTTGCTTTGATTGGGGTTGCTTAAAGGCGTGGGTTGATACATGGCAGCGGGAAAAATTACCCGGGTGCATTTATAGTAGGTGTTACTTCTGTAAGCTATTACCGGGCCTTCTTCAATGCTGATGAATGTACAATTTTCTACAACCATTAACACCATTTTTAGCCTCGCCGCATTACTATCATTTATTTTTGTAATTATCATTATGATACTGCAATCAAAAAAATTGTGCTTTTCTTTTATCCTACTGACAGTGGTATGCCAGTATACGGTATTGGCACAAGCTAGTTTTTCTGCAAAGATTTCACCGGGTTCCATTGGAAAAAACGAAACTGCGGAGCTTCGACTGATAATAGATAATGCCCGGCAGGTAGACCAGATCATTCCTCCTTCTTTAAACAATTTTATAATTTTGAGCGGCCCCAACCAGGAGAGTGGTATGGAAAGTTACAATGGCGCAACCCGGCAATATATTGGTATTACCTACCAGTTAAAACCAAAATCCACCGGCAAGTTTACCATAGCAGGCGCCCTGGCAAAAGCAGATGGCAAAACCTTAAAGAGTAATCCGGTAACCCTTGTAGTAACCAACCAATCACAGGGTACTAACCCAAACAATACCAGCCGGGCATTGGGCCATTTATCTCCTTTTTCCGAACCCGCAGTACAATCCTCTTTCAATGATTTTATAATAAAAAAAGGGGAAAACCTGGCAGAAAAAATCAATAAAAATATATTTATTAAAGTAGATGTAAGCAAGTATTCCTGCTATGTTGGTGAGCCGGTGGTGGTAACCTATAAATTGTATACCCGGTTAAAATCAGAAAGCAGTATTACTAAAAACCCTTCATTTAACGGCTTCTCGGTAATTGATCTTTTACCTCCGGGCAATACCTATTATTCCGTCGAAAAATTAAACGGCCGTGAGTATAATGTTTATACTCTTCGCAAATCACAATTATACCCTTTACAGGAGGGTATGGTAGAATTAGAAAGTACGGAAGTGGAAAACAATATACATTTTATAAAAGAAGAATATTTTAACAGGCAAAGGAATGGCATAGCCGATTTGTTCCGGGAATTTACGCAAACCACCATACCGGCAGAAGGTATGCATGACGAAAAAGTAACCCTTCAAAGTAAGCCGGTATTAATTGCGGTAAAACCGTTGCCTGTTAAGGATAAGTCACCCCTGTTTAAAGGCGCGGTAGGAAATTTTACAATAGAAGCCGCACTGGAAAAAAACAATTTTACAACCGACGATGCCGGAAAACTACATATCGCGATTTCAGGAGAAGGCAATATGACAATGGTCATTGCACCCGATATACCCTGGCCCAACGGTATAGAGCCTTATGAACCGGGAGAAAAAGAGCAACTCGATAAACTTACTGTGCCGGTAAGTGGTGTAAAAGTTTTTGAATATCCTTTTACCGCAACCAAACCTGGCAACTACAATATCCCCGCTGTTGTTTTTAATTTTTTTGATGCCAGGGAAGGGAGATATAAAACGGTAAGTACAAAACCTTTGTCCGTTGTAGTTACAAAGGGGATTGGCAGCAAGCCGGTAAAAGTGAATGAAAATAATATTAAAACCGGTAAAGAACCGTTTTTTGACTTATTACTTTCCAACGGCTGGCTAATTGTAATTTCCCTTGCAATACTTGCACTAACAGGCCTGTTTATCCGGATGCGGAAGGAAAAGAAAAAATATATACCTGCACTTCAGCCAACTGAAAATAGCGGCATGCATGAAGATCAAAAAACAATTATGCATTTACGGCTTAACCCTTTGAGTTTAAGCGAAGAAAAAATGATCAGCCAGGATACCCGCGGATTTTACCAGGCCCTGAACAATGAATTACGAAAATTTTTAGCGGATAAGCTTCAAATACCCCTGGCTACGATCAATAAAAAAAGAATAGCTGAGGAAGCCGATAAAAAAGGAGTGGCGGTGGCTACCAGCCTGCAAATTCAGCAATTGCTGGATGATATTGAATGGCAGTTGTACACGCCGTTTGCAGCAGAAGATAAAATGCAGGACATGTATAACCACGCTGATTTTATTGTTCATGCATTGAATGCTACAACTCCGTAAATTTATAACCGATACCCCGTACTGAATGAAAATACCGTGGATTACGGCTATCGTCTTCAAAATATTTCCTAAAGCTTAAAATAAAATTATCAATCGTACGGGTAGTGGGATATACATTGTAACCCCATACGGCCTGTAAGATCTTTTCCCTGGTTACCACTTCATTTTTATTTTCGATCAGCAGTTTCAGCAGCATGATCTCCTTTTTGGTAAGGGTAATTTTTGTACCCTCCTTGGTTATACATTCCAATGCACTAAAATCTACCTGGTTCTTTCCGAAATGATATACCTGCTCCAACGGTTTTCTGGTTGCTAACCGGTGGCTTTTTTCTACCAGGTTATTTACCCGAAGTAATAATTCTTCGAGGTTAAAAGGTTTGGTCAGATAATCATCCGCGCCTTTTTTTAACCCCAAAACCCTGTCGGCACTGCTGTTCCGGGCACTCAGTATTAATATTGGTATGTCATTATTCTGTAGTCGTATGTTTTCACAAACACTGATGCCATCCAGTTCCGGAAGCATTACATCCAGTATCATCAGGTCAAAATGTTCCTGTTGTACCGCCTTTAGCGCTTCTACCCCGTCATATGCACTGGTTACTTCATAATCTTCCAGCTCCAGGTTCAGCTTTAAAGCCTCCTGCAGGTTTTCCTCATCTTCTACCAATAAAATGGATATCTTTTTTGTTGACATGGTTGAATATGAAATGTAAGGTTTGTGAATAGTCAATGGTTAAAATACGGATAGTTCACCATTGACCACTCAAGATTTAGCCCTTCACAATTAGCTAAATACAATTGTAAAATTACTTCCTGTTGGTGTATTATCTGTAACAAAAATAGTGGCATGGTGTTGCGCAGCAATTTTTTTGGTAAGGTATAACCCTAAGCCCGTTCCCTTAGCGCCTTTTGTTGCTTTGTTGCCGATCCTGTAAAATTTATCAAACACTTTTTTCTTCTCTGCTGTATCAATTCCTTTGCCTTCATCCTTTACGGTTAGTATAATGCGATTGTCCTGCCGGTGAAGTATAATTGTTATTACAGATTCTTTTGGAGAATATTTAATGGCATTGTCAATTAAATTATTGACCGCCATTTGCAACATCAGCATATCACCATTCATATAAATTTCATCACCCAATTCTTTATTGAAAACCCTTTGCGGGTAACGCATTATAAAATCATTCACGCAATCGTTTAGCAGATCGGTAAGGTTTATTTCTTCTTTTGTTATACTATGGCCCCCCGCTTCTATTTGCGAGGCCAGTAACATATTATTGCACAGCGCATTTAACCGGTTGGCTTCCTGTATGGTATTCTGAATAAGCCGCTGTTGCTGGCTTTCGGCTAATTTTCTTTTCTGTAAAGTCTCTAAATTAAGTTTTGTGATAGCAATAGGAGTTTTTAGTTCATGCGTAACGGCCATCATAAAATTTTGTTGTTGCTGGCCCGACTTTAACTGTCGTTTTACCGCCCTGTAAATAAAAACAGCTCCCGATAAAATGAGTAATAAAAAAATACTGCCCTCGCCTAAATACTGGGTAGTTTTCCTTTTCTTAATATTGGTTATTTTCTTTAACTGGCTGTTGTATTGCGGATCGTCGGTCCTTAATTGCGACAATTCAAGGGCCGCCATTTGCTGGTTCTGCTGATTTAATGCGATGAACCAAAATACCAGTGCGGCGATGATATAAGATAGCAGGAACCAGTAAACAAGAAAGATAAACCGTAAGCGTTTTGTTTTATAAAAAGAAAATGGCATTGTAGTGTAAAGTTAAGCGCCAGGGGTGAACCATTGCCGTTTAAGTAAGTCCTTTCTCGCGCCTGGAGCGATTAAGCTGAATTCAGACAAGCAAAAAATGTTAACCAAAACGACATTAAACGTGAAGAGTTAAACCTCGTGAAATATTCACCATTCACCATTGACTACTTCACTTTCTCCACCCTTACTCCCACGCTTAATATTTCCGGCAGGGGATTTTCTCTCATCACCTGCGCTACAGAAAATTTATAGTTACCGGTTTTATTAAATTTAAAGGGCCCCCTGGTTATGGATTTTCGGAGCTCCCAGATATCATCCATCCCAATGCCTTCCCATCCGCCTGCGTCTGTACCCAACTGCAGGTCAAACCGCTGGTATCGCATGGTGTCGGCCGGGGACTGGGATCCAATATTCAGCCAGATATTATTATACCGGTAGGCATCTGTATGGCGCAAAACAATATAAAGGTTATATAAGGATGCGGTATCACTGATACTGAAATCAAAAACCGGTTTTAAAGCATATTGCCACTGTTGCCGGGGGATGTCCGTATTCTTTTCAAATACTTCAATTTTAGAACAGGCTACCAGCCATAAACTGAGGGCTATAAGGATAATAAAGGATGCTTTATTTGAATTGATCTTCACAAAATAATTTTTACAAAAATAAAACAGTTTTTAAACCCCGATGGTTTAACTGGTTATAAATTTTTAACCCACAATTTGTACCGCCTCGCACAGCAATACAATGTTTTATCTCGTACCCGGTAACCAACAACAGTAAATTTGTTCCCCAATAAAAACCAAGGGGGAAGCGAAGCGTTTTCTACAATACGTTCAGCACCTGTTCCTTTGCTTTCTCCAGTTCATCCTTCATGGTTACTACACATTTTTGTATATCGGCATCATAAGCTTTGCTGCCTGTAGTGTTGATCTCCCTGCCAATTTCCTGTATGATAAAAGACAATTTCTTTCCTTTTGCATCATCCCCGTTATCAAGCAGCGATCTGAAATATTCGCAGTGTTGCTTTAACCGCACCTGTTCTTCATGAATGTCTATTTTCTCGATGTAGTAGATCAACTCCTGTTCCAAACGATTGCCATCATAATTTTCTTTGCCTACATGCTGCTCCAGTAATTGCACAATTTCTTCGCGTATCCTTTTCATGCGGTTAGGCTCCAGTTGTACGATCGATTCTTCCTGTGCATGAATATTGTTGATGCGCTTGATAAGGTCAATTTCCAGGCTGCTACCTTCCTCCTCCCTGTGTTTATTTAATTCTGCCAGCGCTATCAGCAGTACTTTCTTAAATTCTTCAAAATCATTGTCATTTAGTACATCATTGGTGGGGGTAACTACCTCCGGCAGGCGAAGCAGCGCGCTTAAAACTGAATTGGTATCTATATTTAATTCCCCCGCCAGGGTTTCAATCTGGTGGTAATAGGCTTTAATTAAGTCGGTATTGATATTAACCGGTTTGGAAGTGCCGTTTTGTTTGATGGTGATCACGCAATCAATGGTGCCCCTCACCAATTGCTCCTGCAAAATGTTCCGGATATCAAATTCGTAAGGTCGCAATAAAGGCGGCAAACGCAACTGCATTTCAAACTGCTTTCCATTGAGCGCTTTTATTTCTACAAGGAAGGTCTTATCATTTACGGTTTGTTCAGCCCTGCCGAAGCCGGTCATGGATTTTAGCATTATTCAGTGATTATTTTTGTAATAAGATATTTAATTATCTACAAGGTAGCCGAAAAAACGTCAACTGCCGGTTTTATGCCTGTCATTTCTGTTAGGAAATAGAAAATGATACATTTCGCCCTTTGTTAACATACGCATTTCACCGGGTAGAAGGCCTTCGATGGTACATTTTTCTATCCTGAACCTGATCAGTCTTAACGTGGGGAAACCAACTGCCGCGGTCATCTTTCTAACCTGCCTGTTCCTGCCTTCAGTAAGTAGTATTTTAACCCAACTGGTAGGGATACTTTTACGAAAGCGAATGGGTGGATTTCTGGCAGGCACAGGAGGAGCATTTTTAAAAGAATTCGCCTTGCATTTTTTGGTGCGGTACAACTTCCCATCCACCGAGATATCAACACCATTTTGCAAATCCTGTATCGCCTCATCTGTTATTTCACCATCTACCTGCACCCAATATTCTCTGGTATGCTCAAACGTCGGGTTTAATAATTCATGGTTGATTTTTTTATCGTTGGTTAAAATCAATAATCCTTCGCTATCATAATCCAGTCGGCCCAACGGGTAAACATCAGGTGGCAGGTCAAAGTAATCTTTCAATGTTTGCTTGCCCTCACCGGAGGTAAACTGCGATACAACATTGAAAGGTTTATAAATGATACAATAATATTCCAACGGAGATAAATTAATTGATGATCGTTCGTATGCAAAGGTAGCTGAAGATTGAATGTTGTTTTCACATTCCTGAAATGATAAAGCCCGGTGTTTTGAAGCCGGGCTTTATTATATTAATGGGTTAGTAAGTACCTGGAAACAGAATTTCCATACACAATATTAAAAAGAAATTTTGCTATCTAAAAAAATATTTTAAAATAATTTATTCACATTTCAATTTGTACTGTGGATAAGGAACAGGTTGCATGGGCGCTATGATGAATGATTATACCTTGTATTTTCCCCGTTATTTAAAAATAAATATTGAGCTATTTATTTGATACGCCTTGAAAGCATTGATTTAACTGGTGTTTCAGCGGATTCAATTTTGAATGACTGGTGACTGTTTAAAAAAAGACCGCTTGGGCAGCAGCAGGCAATCTTTAATTCAAAGGGTAAGATTGTATTAATTTTACTTGTAAAAAAAGTGCATAATTAAATTTATTTGAGCAGCCGGTTTACAGGTTTCAGACAATATTTTGTTTATGTCATCACTAAAAGTAAAGGGCAGTACCTTTGTAAAAAAATTATTGTATGCAATTTCCTGCTCCTGTTTCTATTACCTGGATCGCTGATTTCATCAACGCCGAATTAATAGGCAACAACAAAAGCGATGCGACTGGTATTAACGAAATACATAAAGTTGAAAAAGGCGATTTGGTTTTTGTAGATCATCCAAAATATTATGATAAGTGTATCAACAGCGCCGCTACTTTTATCATCATTAATACAAGAACGGCGTTCCCTGACGGTAAATCATTATTACTGGTTGATAATCCCTTTGAAGCGTATTGCAAAATCGTAAATCATTTCAACCCGTTTACACCAGCAGTGAAAACAATAAGCGACACTGCGGTGATGGGTGAAGGAAGTTTTATTTATCCCAATACTTTTATAGGCCATCATGTACAGATCGGTAAAAACTGTATCATTTACCCCAATGTTACAATCATGGACAACTGCATCATCGGTGATCATGTTATCATACAATCCGGTACGGTAATCGGCAGTGATGCATTTTATTATAACACTAAAAAAGACCGCGAAAACTGGTATAAAAAAATGCCCAGTTGCGGCAGGGTAATTATTGAAGATTACGCGGAAATTGGCGCAGGCTGCACCATCGACCGGGGGGTAAGCAGTGATACAGTAATTGGCAGGGGAACCAAGTTTGATAATACCATCCATATCGGGCATGATACGGTGATCGGCAAAAATTGTTTATTCGCCGCACATGTGGTGGTGGCCGGTTGTGTATACATAAAAGACGGCGTAACGCTATGGGGGCAGGTAGTAGTAAACAAAACCCTTACCATTGGTGAAAATGCGGTGTTGCTGGGCAGAACAGGCGTTAGCGGCGACCTTGACGGAAACAAAACCTATTGGGGCGCACCTGCCCAGGAAGCCGGCATTGTAAAAAGAGAACTGGTATGGATAAAAAGGATACCCCAACTCTGGGACAAAGTGATGAATTCCAAAACCCCGGCAACCCAGCCTGGTTAGTTTATATGCCCCGATAGGAAACACCAGGATTCCCTTAGCTGTGAATTTATGGAACAGGCCTTTTCTGCCACGCATGCAAATGAGTGGCATTTATTTTTCCATTTGTACTTATTTTCTAACGCTATGTTTTTATAGATATTATCTTCACAAAAAAAATTAAAGCCATGCGTACAAATCACGAAATTGATTACAAAATTTACGGAGAAGAATTACAGTTTGTTGAAATTGAACTGGATCCCAATGAAACAGCCATCGCGGAGAGCGGCGCATTTATGATGATGGATAATGGTATTGAAATGCAAACCATATTCGGCGATGGAAGCCAGCAGCAATCAGGCGGATTACTTGGAAAAATAATGAGTGCCGGCAAGCGCTTGCTGGTTGGCGAAAGTCTATTTATGACAGCCTTCACCAATACCGGGAACGGAAAGAAGAAAGTAAGTTTCGCATCTCCCTACACCGGTAAGATCATTGTATTTGACCTGCAACAATTAGGGGGAAAGGTCATTGCGCAAAAGGATGCCTTTTTATGCGCGGCAAAAGGTGTAAGCATCGGGATCGAGTTTCAAAGAAGGCTGGGTACCGGTATATTTGGCGGGGAGGGATTTATCATGGAAAAACTAGAGGGTGATGGACTGGCATTTGCACATGCAGGCGGACATATTGTTGAACGGGATCTACTGGCAGGAGAGATATTAAAGGTAGACACGGGCTGCGTTGTAGCTTATACAGCCGGGGTTGATTTTGATATCGAAATGGTAAAAGGTATTAAAAACTTTATGTTTGGCGGAGAAGGTTTATTTTTTGCTGTGTTAAGAGGCCCCGGTAAAGTATGGCTGCAATCATTACCCATCAGCCGCCTTGCGGGCCGTATTATGCAGTACGGCACTTATAAACGTAAAGAAGAAGGAAGTATATTGGGAGGGCTCGGAAATTTACTGGATGGAAGGGAATAGAAGGATGGGCAATAGTTGAGGTAAAAGATTGTCGTGTATTTTAAATTGCGCATTTTATTATTGACTGGGTTACCCAAGGCAAGACTTTAGCCATATTTTACCGGCGCCGGAAATTCCGGCGCCTATTTTTTAAAAAAGATTTGGAATTTAATTTTATTTAATCGTATATTTGCGATATAAGATTTAATAGATGGCAGTACATAAAAAAGAGGAATTTACACAAAGGGAACAAGACCTGGCTGAATTTGCCAAGGCGATAGCACATCCCGCCCGCATTGCGATATTAAAAGTGCTGGCCCAGAAGAACGAGTGCATCTGTGGTGAAATAGTACAGATACTCCCATTGGCACAATCCACCGTTTCCCAACACTTAAAAGAATTAAAAAACGCCGGTTTGGTAACCGGCACCGTTGACGGGCCACGCAGTTGCTACTGTATCAACTGGAAAGCTTTTGAAAAATTTAACCAGGAGTTCAGCTGGTTGTTTAATAACCTTAAAATAAAGAACGAAAAATCATGTTGTTAACTTTTAAAAATAAAATTGTATGCAAACAGACAATGAATTAAAAGAAATTGTAAGACAAAAGTATAGCGAGATAGCATTACAGGATAAAGCAATCAACCAGTCATCCTGTTGTGGCGCCAGTGGTTGCAGTACCGAAGTGTACAACATTATGAGCGATGACTATACAAAATTAGAAGGCTATAATGCCGATGCCGACTTAGGGTTAGGCTGTGGCTTACCCACCGAGTTTGCAAAAATAAAAGAAGGGGATACCGTAATTGATTTGGGTAGCGGCGCCGGCAACGATTGTTTTATAGCCCGGAGATACACTGGCGAAAAAGGCAAAGTGATTGGAATTGATTTTACAACTGCCATGATCGAAAAAGCTAGGGTGAACGCAGAAAAACTGGCATTTCATAATGTAGAATTCCGGCAGGGCGATATCGAGCAAATACCCGTTACAGCAGGCGTGGCTGATGTGGTAGTGAGCAATTGCGTATTAAACCTGGTGCCCAATAAGCATGCTGTTATTAAAGAAATTTACAGGGTTTTAAAACCCGGCGGCCATTTTTCCATTTCAGATATCGTACTGGAAGGGACATTACCAGCTAAATGGAAAGAAGTGGCGGAATTATATGCAGGCTGTGTTTCAGGAGCAATACAAAAGCAGGTTTATCTTGAATTAATTGAAGCGGCCGGATTTAAAAATATTGTGCTTCAAAAAGACAAGCCCATCATTATCCCGGATGATATCCTCGTCAATCATTTAACCGCCGACGAAATACTGGCGTATAAAAATGGCAATACAAAAATTACCAGTATTACCGTATATGCGGAAAAACCTGTTGCAGAAGAAACGGCCTGCTGCGGTGAAGGTTGCTGTAATTAAATAATAGATCCTAACCTATGATATAGGGTTGCCAACCTTCCATTGGCTATAACCACTTAAAGATATCTTCAGGGGATTCGCAACCCTTTAATGCTGTTAATAAGTTAATGCAATGTCCTCTTATCCTGCAGCGCAAGGCCCATTTTAAAAACCTGCAACAAAAAAGTTACGGATAAACGTATTTGTTTGTCTTATATTCACGGTAACCTTATACAGATGCAGGCAAAAAACATCGACGAAGTAATCAGCCATCTTGAAGTGATCATACAAAAAACGCTTACTGACGGTGATCCAATGGGCTATTTTGCCGCATTGTACCACCAGGTTACCGTTACCGTAAAAGAAGGCATTGCCGGCGGCTATTATACAGATTCCAAAAGAATGGAAATGCTGGATGTTATATTTGCCAATCGTTACCTTGAAGCCTACACGCAATTTCAGCAAAACAAACAGTGTTCAGATAGCTGGCGGTACACTTTTGAAACTGCAAAAGAGTACTGGCCCATTGTATTACAGAACCTGTTATTGGGAATGAATGCCCATATTAACCTCGACCTCGGTATAGCAGCTGCACAAACCTGTCCGGGTGATGGGGTGCACGCATTAAAAGATGATTTTGATAAAATAAATACGGTACTGGCGGGATTGGTTGCGGATGTAGAAAAAAGCCTTACTGCAATTTGGCCAACATTAAAAATTTTGCTACTTCGCATTAGAAAGATGGATAGTTTTTTGATAGATTTCAGTATGAAGCAGGCAAGGGATGGTGCCTGGAAGTTTGCCACAGAGCTGGCTGTGTTAGATCCGCTGCAACAGGAGGAAGCAATAAAAGCACGGGATAAAAAAATTACGGAAATTGCATTGCTGGTGAGTAAACCGGGATTTTGGGTCAGTCTCCTTTTCCTTGTTATCCGCATAGGAGAGATCGGTTCCGTAGCAAATAAGATTGAATCATTGAGGAAGAAGAAATTGGCTGCACCAATACCAAGTGTTTAGCGCTTCCAACAACAAGTAAAATGGAAAATTTTATATTTTGCATCAATTTAAACTTCTCGTTATAATTCTTTATGTATTCCCAACAAAATGATGCGGTAGGCCAAAGAAATTAAATAAAAAGATTGCAGCGAATTATAATACTGTCCCGTTAAGAATAAAATGGCGAATCGATTTGTGAATGGTCAATGGTGAAATATTGACCATTCACACATAACTTAACACCAGTTTGAACTTAAAATTCTGTCACCATTTTTTCCCCACACAATGGAAATACTACCATATCCTTTTAAGTTTGCCAGCGAATAGCTTAATGATGGCAATTAAAGTAGAAAATACAACGGGGCTCCTGTTGTGCCCCCAACAATTATTAAAAAATATATCCATATTGCAGGCGCTGCATATCCGCAAAGCAGGGGCTGATACTAGTTATGAATCAAGCGATGTTGATAGCCGTGAGGTCAATAAATATTTCCAGCATTTACCAACAGCCGGAAAAGAAACCCTGTTAAAGTTTAGTGTTGGCTATAGTGACTTAAGAGAACAGCATATCCGCTTAAAGTATAAAACGGGCCGCGCGGGAATGCCGTTTAAAGAATTTTATGAACCGGCCCTGTTAAGAGAATTACATGGCTTATTCGAAAGGATGAAACCCTTTACTTCGCTCTTTAAGTGGTATCATAAAATCTGGCATACTAAATCAAACGCCAAAACAGCGCCCTGCGTTTTTAGTACTTATAAACCACAACTGCAATTTGAAGTGGTAAAGGAAAATGGTGCTTTGCTCCTGAAAACCCAAATCCATTTAAATGGAACAGCTTTCGATATCAGCGGTTTTAACCGTTATCATTTTCTACTGTCAGGTGGCAATGAATATTTTTTGCTGGGTTTTAAAGATTTTCAGACGCTGGAATGGCTGCGTGAAAATAAACCAGAACAGTACCAATATCACCCGGGCGAGCTGGCACATACAATTTTAGCCCGGCTGGAAGAAGATTATAAGGTTAACCGCAATGGTTTATTTTCACAAAACCGGGTAGATGTTTTGCCCGTAAACCGGGTGATTCTGAGCGAAATCAGCAGTTCTTTTTTAGTGTTAACACCGCAATGGCTGTACGAAGGGTTTTTAGTGGAAGGCCCCTGGAAAGAAAGCCATGAAATTACAAAGGCCGGGGAGGCTTATTTAATTCAAAGGAACAAAGATGAAGAACAAAAGTTCACCAGGTTATTAGAAGCCCTGCATCCTAATTTTGTAAAACAACTCAACGGCTATTATTACCTGTCTTTTGGGGATGCACAGAAAAAGCAATGGTTTTTTAAAGCATATCATCTATTACTGGAAAAGGATATACAGGTGGTGGGAATGGATATGTTGCAACATTTTCGCTATTCAACCGATAAAGCAGTCACTACCCTTGGCATAAAAGAAAATGAGAATAATACACTAACGGTTAAGCTTAGCCTTTCTTTTGGAAAGGAAGAAGTTGGGTTGTCAGATCTGCAAAAGATGGTATTAGCGGGCCAGCGGGCCATCCTGTTGAAAAATGGCAGTCTGGGCATTTTAGGAGATGAATGGATACAGCAATATGGCGCCACTATAAAGCATGGCAGGATTTTAAACAATGAAATAATTGTGGCGAAGGGGATGGCCCTCACGGAAGAGAAATGTTCTGATGAAACACAGGTGTTGAAGCCGGCCATTAAAAAGGAATGGTGGCAGCGCTGGCAGCAATGGCAGCTTACGGATACCATATCATACCCTGTACCTGCTGGGATAGCAGCCACCTTAAGACCCTACCAGCAAAAAGGATACGAGTGGATGGTGCTGCTGGCCGAAGTAGGCGCGGGTGCCTGTTTAGCTGATGATATGGGACTCGGTAAAACATTGCAGGCAATCTGTTTTATTGCGCATCAGTTAGCAATAAATCCGCTGGCAAAACACCTGATCATATGCCCTTCCAGTTTATTATACAATTGGGAACAGGAACTTAAAAAATTCGCACCCTTTCTTTCCACCGCTATTTACCATGGCCCACACCGCAGTTTTGAAAATATGCAGGCGGGTGAACAGCAGGTAGTAATAACCACTTATGGAACAATGCGGGCGGATATTGATAAAATAGCAACGATTGGTTTTGGCGTAGCCGTGATTGATGAAAGCCATAATATAAAAAATCCTTCAGCTTTGATCACCCGCGCGGTTAACCAAATCAACGCTAATACCCGAATAGCGCTCAGTGGTACACCGGTTATGAATAATACGTTTGACCTGTATGCCCAATTGAGTTTCCTCCTGCCTGGCATGTTTGGAAGCCGTGAATTTTTTAAAAGGGAATACGCAGATGCCATTGACCGGGACCACAATGAGGATAAAATAAAGGCGTTGCAAAAACTAACCGCCCCGTTTATCCTGCGGCGTACCAAGGAACAGGTGGCGACAGACCTGCCCGAAAAAATTGAAAGCATCCTATGGTGCGAAATGGGGATTGATCAACAACTGGTATACGAGTCAATCAAAGAAAATGTACGCAACAGTATTTTCCTGGAAATAAAAGAAAAAGGGTTCAACAGCGGTAAACTTAGTGTGATAAACGGTTTACTCAAACTGAGGCAGGTTTGCAATTCGGGTGAATTAGTAAAGGACCAGGCCCTGTTTAATTATGATTCAATCAAAACAGATATCCTGGTAGAAGAGCTTAAAAATATCATTCCAAACCATAAGGCGCTGGTGTTTTCTCAATTTACCGGTATGCTCGATTTGCTGGAAATAAGTTTTAAAAAACACCAGATAGCATTTTGCCGGCTCGATGGAAATACCCCAATCCCCAAACGGCAGGAACTGGTAAACACCTTCCAGGAAGACAATACTATTGAAAAGGTGTTCCTGATCAGTTTGAAAGCAGGCAATGCAGGTCTCAACTTAACTGCAGCGGATTATGTGTTTCTATTTGATCCGTGGTGGAATACTGCGGTGCAGCAGCAGGCCATTGACCGTACGCACCGGATAGGGCAAACTAAAAATGTTTTTGCCTATAAAATGATCTGTAAAAATACCATTGAAGAAAAGATCATGCAGTTGCAGCAACGAAAAAAAAAGTTAGCTGAAGAACTGATTGGTGAAGAAGAGGGCTTTGTAAAAGCATTGAATGAAAATGATATTGAATTTTTATTCAGTTGATGATTTCGTTAACTACTGATTTACGGAATTTCTTCCCGTTTCGCCATCATATTATTGATAGGCAATTCTTCAATGTTTAAATCCAGCTCTGCCTTATTGATGGTGTCTAAAGTGGGCCCGGATGTTTTCCTTCCAACAGCATCATACGGTAAAGGCGCCAGAAAAACCACGAATGCTATTTCCTGATCAAGTGAAAGTGTCGGTATAATTAGTAGTAAACCGGTACAACACCTGCAACTAATAAAAGTATGGGATCAATTAAATTTGATCTTACCTGGAAAGGCAGATAATACCAGGAGGATTACGATAATAAATATTACAATGGTAAAATTATCCACACATAAAAATAGAAATTTACCGGAAGCAAAATGTCGCATTGTCAATATGCTCAGGATTTTGCTTTTGAACAAAACTCCCGATGATACCCGCTGCCACTCATCTTACTTTCGACAAAAAATGCAGTGTAGATAAACGTAAACGTACAGGCATTGCCGCAGTTCTAAAGCATCTTGGCCCCAGCTAAAAATAACCGTTAATAAATCTTTTCTAAAACAGGGAGCGACCAGCAAATTCACCTGAGAAACCCTGTAATGCGTCCTCGCAAATAGCGAACTATTTAATCAAGGTCGCATTACATAGGGGAATAAAATAAATACCTCAAATAACCTTCAGCCACTATAGCCTGGTGATATCACTTTCAGATACAGTTGTTGTTTGAACCAGCTTTTTGTTTACTGAAAACGATTTTGAAAATGTTTTCCTTCCCAGGACTAATTTAAAATTCAATACCTGGTCATCTTCACTCTTTTCAATTTTAAAAGTCCGGACCTTAAAATTGGAAGTCAACCCGGAAGAATACAATTTTCCTTCATTATTGTCATCGATCGCGAAAAAAACGTCTTTGGGGGTTTTTGCCTGTAGTGTAACCTGGAAAAGAAGGTAGTCACCGTCATCACCAAGATACTTTACGTTTAGCGGCTCTTCATAATTTGCTGAATAACTTGCTTTTAAAGCTTGCGCATTCGTAATATTTGAAAATAGTACAACGGAAGCAAGTGCTACCAGGATGGTTTTTAATTTTGACATGGTTTTTAATTTTAATTGTTAAATAATCATTGTGATTCCCTTTACAGCATAAATGATAAAAGGTGAAAAAAATTTTATTCTGCTGCGCTCATAAAGGCGGAAACAGGCGTACAAATTTTTAATTATTTCATGAAAACAGGTAAAGAATTTCATTATATCAGTTGCGTATTCCATTTTTTTGACCCACGCAAAAACGGTGTCGCCTTGCCGCACCGAAAGCTATCTATTTTAATTGCTATTTTTAGTTATAACAATTATACCAGCGGCGTTTATTTGTGGAAATAAGTGTGAGATAAATTGAAGAGTTGTAAAGGCAACAGAACAATTTGTAAACAGGTGCCAGGCTTCATTAACTTTTTAATTGTCCGGTAAATTATCCTGAAAAGGAACAATAGGGTACAGATTCAGGGAACGGATTTTAATAGCTAAGGGATGATAGTTGGAATCCAGCATATTTTATAAACTTTTTCCAACAGGCCGGGTACTAAATAATCTTAATAATGTTCAATCAATATTACTTCAATTCCATTTCTAACAAATCCACGCCCCTCCTGTCTTTAGCCCGGTTATTCCCATCTTACAAACTTGGTTATTGATGGCGAATGATATAGAATACCGCCCAAACACCAAACCGGAAAAAAGCTTTCAATAACCCATGTAATGCAGCCTTGTTAATCAACTTGTTAAATCAAGGCCACATTACACAGGAGAAAATAAATCAATTTAATAAACGAACTACAGCAATTATAACATGGTGATGTCACTTTCCGCTACAGTGGTTGTTTCAACCTCATTTGTATTTATTGAAAAGGATTTTGAATAGGTTTTCTTGCCTATTACCAGTTTGAAATTTAATTCCTGGTCATCTCTTTTTTCAATTTTTACAGTCTTTACTTTAAAGCTCGGTGTAACGGTTGAAGAATACAATTCGCCTTCTTTTCTGTCGGCAATTGCAAATAAAGCCTTACTGTCCATTTGAGGTTGCACAGATACTTCAAACATCAGGTAGTTTTCATCATTACCCAAATACTTTACTGCCAGTGGCTCTTCATAATTAACCGAATAACTTGCTTTTAAAGCTTGCGCATGAGTAATATTTGTAAATATTACAATCGTAGCAATTGCTACTGCGATGTTTTTTAACTTTGTCATAATCTTTAATTTTTATAGTGAATTAATCATTGTTATCCGTTTATTGCCTCAGCAACAAACGAGGTAAAAATTTTAACATACAGCGGACTTGATAAAAAGTGCAAACGTTGGGGTGAAATTATTTTATATGGCTGGCGGCGTTAAAAACTCTTGCGGAGTCTTGCTGTAGCAGGTTGCAGAAAAATGATAAATTGTTACATTTTATAAACCTGATACATTAAAAAAGTACGAATAACAACAATAGTTAAATGCTATTGCTGATGTAAAGGTAGAACGAAGTTGTATTGATTGTGAACTAAAATATGGTCGGTTTATTTACTCTAAAAATGGGCTCTATGCCATGAATCCCTTGCTGGATGTGTATTTTAAACACAATCCTTAATGATGCCCAACACATTTTCCGGTGGTTTATACAGGCATATTTATTACCTATAAAGGATGTTCTGCGATGGCTGTTTTATTGCGATACCCAATAGGGCTTTATACTTAAAACAAAGAAAAACTGATACGCTCCTGGCATTAACCGTTGGCCTTTTTTAAAACGATAAGTATCGCGGCTTTAACATCATTTTATAAAAAGATCATCAAAATTTGGCAGGAAATTACCAGGCGCCTCAGGGTATCCAGGTAATAGATGGGTAAGGTAAAATATAATCTTCTTTTAGTTAATCTTCATTTTTATCAACAGCGTGTATGCATTGAGGTGATCCATTAAAATTAGTGAAAACTAAAATAATTCAACGCAGTCAAATGCTGTAAAGCATTGCCCGTGGCCGATTTTCATAGTAGATGGTCACCCATTCCTTTTTCATTGGCCTATATATTTTCTGAAAAGCAAAGCAAAAAAAGAAGGAGAATAAATACATACCGTTATTGAAAGCGCATTGTTACCGTGGATGCTATAAAAATCTAAGGGTACATATAAATTCAATTATTTGAAGGCATTTTTATTGTTGGAACGCAATAGCCGTAAAGTAAAACCCGGGTAGCGCATCGCCTTGTTAGTGATGGTTGAAGTTTCTGTTAACAACTAAAAAGAATTAGCAATTCAGCTTTCGACTGAATAATACCGGAAGAGAAATATCTTTTTAAACTCCGCTATAATGTGCAAGCAATAATTTCTTTTGATAAATGTAGCCTGGTAAAGTAAAGGAGTAATTCATCGAATTCAGGTGGTAACCAGCATTAAAAAAAACAAAGTTTTCATAGGTACAGGATTGGGCTGGCGAAACGATTTCACTGCACTTTTAACAACAAAGCCTGTATGCTGCCTAAATCACAACATACAGGCTTAATACCGCTCCTGTTGTAAACGGCATAGCAATATTAAATTAGCCAGCCATTAAGTATTTTGTTGCGGTGTAAATGCTTACAGAATGGCAAAGGATCTTGAGTATACATCATTGCCAATCACCAACTTGAAATCCAACTCCTGGTTCTCCTTTTTTTCTATTTTTAACGTCTGCTCCTTATGCGCGGAATTAATATCTGCAGTATATATCTCCCCTTCTTGTTTATCAGAAATTTCGAATTTACTTGCAGTATGCTCAGCATTAAAAATTACCCGGAATAGCAAATAGTCGCCTTCATTACCAATATATATAACGGTAAAAGGCCGTTCAGCTAAAAAAGTATTGGTTCTGTTAACAGTTCTTGCATTAATTGCTGTTACAGAAATTACCAGAGCTACAAGAGTTGATACGATATTTTTAAACTTTGTCATTGTTTTAATAATTTAATATTGATTAAATAATATTGTTTCAATTTATTACCAACAATAAACTGCGCTATCATATTTATGGGCTATTAAAACTTTAATCGTTTACGTTGATAATAATTCACCCTGCAGGCAATGTTAAGGAATAGTACAATGGGCGCTTTTTGGTAGTTGCTCACCCCGGTAGTTGCAATGTTTGGGAAATAAAATCTTTACCCCTGTTTACAAACGAATATATTTTATTTATTATAAATATAAGCACAATTAGGTTGTACAGATTTTCAATTTAGAAGCAGATTGTTATTGTAAAACTGCGCGAATTTTTACAAAACCCTTACCAGTAAAGAGTTTCAGGTCAAATATTTTATGATGGCCAAATCATTTTTATAGGTGGTAAGTGCATCACCTTACAAAATAAAATAAGATTTCTATTTCACCTGTGTGCAAATAAAACAACCGCTTTTTGCCGGTAAGATGTTTACCCGCATACCTGCCTACAAAACGAAGTGATCTGTTGCAAATTTTTCAGTAAGAAACCCGCACAACCTGGTTTATAATTTTTAGTGGAATACTTAATAAATTCAGGGCAATATTCACTGCCTTTCAATATCTTAGAATTATATTAAAATACTTTACCAGTCTAAACAACCAGTACTTTGTCAAAAAAAACACTCCTGCTGCTTCTTTTTATTTTGGTGAAAATCGTATTCCAGTATTTCCTCATCAACCCTGTTTATGATTTACACCGGGATGAATATCTTCACCTTGACCAGGCAAAACATCTTGCCTGGGGGTATGAATCAGTTCCCCCATTCACATCGTGGATATCCTGGATAATTTTACAATTGGGTAATGCTGTGTTTTGGATTAAATTTTTCCCGGCCTTGTTTGGGGCTTTAACGATAGTAGTAGTTTGGATGACAATAGAAGAACTTAAAGGAAATTTATTTTCGCTGGTACTCGGCGCATCGGCTGTCACGTTTTCTGTAATTTTGCGCATTAATTTGCTTTATCAACCCAATTCATTTGATATCCTATGCTGGACATTTTTATACTTTAGTTTTATCAAATACATTCATTCTTACAGCAGTAAATGGCTGTGGATAGCCGCTATAACATTTGCCATAGGGTCTTTAAATAAGTACAATATCGTCTTTTTATTATTGGGCTTGCTACCTGCCATACTATTGACCGAACACCGGATAGTTTTCAGAAGAAAAAATTTTTATTTTTCTATTAGTGTCGCAATCCTGCTCATTGCTCCTAATCTTGTGTGGCAATACCAACATGATTTTCCTGTCGTTCATCATTTAAAAACTTTATCTGACACACAACTGGTAAATGTGAACCGAATCGATTTCTTAAAGGAACAGCTATTGTTTTTTTTGGGATCAATTTTTATTATTATAGCCGCCTTCATTTCATTTTTCAGGTATCCCCCTTTTAAAAAATACCGCGTTTTCGGCTGGTCCTTTGTTTTTACCTTATTGCTTTTTATCTATCTCAAGGCAAAGGGATACTATGCCATTGGCCTATACCCCATCTACCTCGCATTTGGCGCCGTTTACCTGGAACAAATATCGAAACACGGCTGGAAACGATATTTGCGGCCGGCTACAATAATTTTTGTCATTGCCTTTTTTATCCCCTTTTTTAAGATCGCATTTCCAATATCCAGCCCTGCATCCACAGTACAAAACGGTCAGCTTTTAAAAGACTTTGGCTTACTGCGATGGGAAGACGGGAAAGATCATTTACTTCCACAGGATTATGCTGATATGCTTGGCTGGAGTGAATTGGCAATTAAAACTGACAGCGCTTTTAATATGATCACTAACAAGGAAAATACCCTGGTGCTATGCGATAACTACGGCCAGGCGGGCGCAATTAATTTTTATTCCAAACACAGCAATATTGGTGCAGTATCAATGAATGCAGATTATATTAACTGGTTTCCGCTTCATACAAAAGAGATAAAAAATATACTACTTGTAAAAGAAGCGGATGATCCCGAGAAGGACCGTGGGAGAGAAAAACAACTGTTTAAAACGGTGAAAATTGTAGGGAAAATAGAAAATAAGTATGCCCGGGAAAAAGGCACCACTATTTATTTATTAGAAAATGCTGTCACTTCCATCAATAAAATATTGCAACAGGAAATTGCCGAAAGAAAAAGCAGGCAATAAAAATTGATCCCCATTATGCCAGTATTGGCCATTACTCAAATTGTTAAATTTCATTTATTTATGGTATACCCTTGAAAATTGAATGCTGAGTGTTTTTAAATTAAATAGTCAATGGTAAAAAGGAACGTTATGCTTAAATAAACGACAATGCCTTTAGGGAACAGGGGCCTTTTCCTCCACTATACTCCCTTCAAATAAAAGGTTGGTTTCGGGATCTGCGATTACCCGAGTTGGTTTGGCCGACATGGGTATTTCTACCTGCGTTATTTTATCTTTTATAAAATAGGATTGATTGTGATTTTTTAAGGGCGCCCCATTTTTAAAAGCAAGTTCCAACGGGAAAGAGAATATTTCTTTTTGCTGCTGGCGGATACTAAGCAGTACCAGTTTTCTTTTGTAATTATATTTCCATTTTACTTGTAGTACAGGGTGCCCTGGACTGTACAGCCATTGCTGAAAAAATTCCTTTAAACTCATTCCGGAAACTACTTCCATCACTTTCCGAAGATCATCAGTAGAAGCATTTTTACCGGCAAACTCAGCATAATAAGTTTGTATCCCTTTCCAAAATAAGGTATCCCCCAATTTCCTCCGAAGCATGTGCAATACCCATCCGCCTTTTTCATACGAATTGCGATTGAGCAAAGCCAGGTAGTTTTCTTTTTCACTGCTATCTACCACCGGTGTAAACCGGATTTTTGTAAATTTAATTATTGCGGTACGGTCAGCTTTCAGTCTTGCTTTAAGTGTATCGGCCCCATATTTATTCTCAAGGTAGCAATTGGTCATTTCGGTGGCAAAACCTTCACTAAGCCAAACATGCGGCCAGTCTGATTCCGTGGCTGAATTTCCAAACCATTGGTGGGCAATTTCATGTGCCACCAGTTCTTCCGAAGAGCTGCTTTTGCCAGTTATGCTTCGCTCGTTATAAAAAATGGCGCTTGCATTTTCCATTCCGCCAAAAATAGTTATTGCTTCTACATTCGCTAATTTTCTGTAGGGATAAGGACCCACTTTTTTCATAAAAAACAGCAGTACCTCCATCGCCTGGCCATACTCATAAAACCCATTTTTTCTATCTTGCTGAAATACCCAGCTTGAAACAGGGATTCCATCAACGTTGCCGACATCATTCACTGCAAAATCCGCCAGTCCAATGACCATTACCTTTGTCGGCAATGCAACGGTTTCCCTCCAATGCGTAAACTTTTTATTAGGTTCGACGGAGCTTTCTTCTACCAGTACTCCATTTGAAATCACTTTATAGTGATCCGGCGCGGTTACCATAAAATCAACACTGGCTTTATCTGATAAGTGATCTATGCAGGGCAGCCAGTTACGGGCACGGTTAGGCCAGTTGTCGGCAAAAATAGTTCGCTGTTTAAATTTATTCTTGCTAAATACCAGTCCGTCTGCCGGAATACCAGCGTAGCTAAGCCGGTAAGTCCTTGTCTCTCCCGCTTTGGCAGGGTTGCTTAATTGAAGTTTTATTTGACTTTCCTCCTGTTCAAAACCAATGGTTTCTTCATTTTCTTTTACTATAAGTACATCCATTCCTTTTCCCCTGTCATTTTTACGGACCAGGTCAAACGAAATGGTTTGTGTGCTTTGCAGAAAGAGGACCGTTATAGCTGCAGTAGCTTTTATTTCATCATTCAAATCATTTAACGTTATTGCAAATGCATAATGCTGCACATCAATGGGTGGATTATAAGCATGCTTTTCCTGCGCAGGTAAGTAACCAAATAAGAAACCCGATAAAAATATCAAACAAATAAAGCGCATTATGAAATGTATGGTTATAGTGAAGAATTTTAATATCCCGCTAATTTAAAGGTAAAGATCATATATTAAATAAAGGGATGATCCATCCGGGGTAAATTTTGCCACAGTTTGGGTAATCTATACTGTACATTCCAGGTTAAAGGAATATTTAAAAAGGCAGGGGCGCAGTTATACATCTTACTTCGATGTAAAGCAGGCTTAATTTCGGGGATGAAATTGTCAATATGAAACGGGCACTACTTTTGCAAATTATCACCAAAATACAGTATATGGAAAAAAGAGTGTTGGGTATTATCTTAACCCTGGTAGGTGTTATTGGTCTTATCGCTGCTGCATATTATTTTATGAACAGCGGACAGGGAAAGAGTAACTTTAAAGCAATTATTACTTACACAATCCTTGGCGCTATTTTCTTTGCAGCTGGTATCGGTCTTATTCAAAACACAAGAGACAAGGCATCTTAGCAGATCAAGGCCAGCAATAAGTGTCCCATGACTGGCATTATCCGGGAAGAAGAGTATTTGCCCTTTTTGATGACTAACATACCGGTTTACCTAACGTTATTCATATAAATAGCATTGCAAAATACCCATATAAAAAAATGACCCACTAAGGAGTCATTTTTTGATTTATATCGAGTTGTTGGAGCCTCAAATTCTTTGTTTCTTAAAAAGTAGCGCAGTTTTATTTACCCCTTCTGCAAATTTGTCAATCGTTTTCTTATGAGCAGGCAAGTCTTTGTAACTTACTGCTGCTTACAAACCCCTTATGCCACATAGCGCTTTACAGTAATCTAATTTTTGAGGTTAAATATTATTTTACCAATCCCGGAACACTATTAACGAAAAATAATGCCAGAAACTGACAAAGGTTAATTTTTGTTGAAAGACAGTTGCGGCTTAGGATATTTGCTTGCCTGTTTAGGCCAGGAATTTTCAAATAAGATCAACTTTTATTTACCCTGCGAGGCGGGATATAAAATATTTTATCAACTTTAAAATATGACAAGTCACCATTCGTCTGTAGCAGTATACATGGAGGATGCACTGACCATACCAACGGCAATGAGCGCTGAACGAAACAACAATATTACAACCACCATAAAGGGGATTAGCAAACGATTGTTTGGTTTTATAAAGCAACGTGTAGCAAGTACTGAAGATGCGGAAGATATTCTGCAGGATGTTTTTTACCAGTTTGCCGGAAATCCCGAACCGATAGAACAGGCCAGCGGTTGGTTGTACAGGGTAGCCCGGAATAAAATTACCGATAGCTACCGAAAGCAAAAGTTACCACTGGCAGATGATGTGCTGAGTAGTATTGAAACTGATGAAGCGGTGATGGATTGGAGGGAGATGTTACTGCCGGCTGATTCCAACCCTGAAACAGAATATTTACGCAACCTGTTTTGGGAAGCCTTGCAGGAAGCGCTGGATGAATTGCCCGCTGAGCAAAGCATTGTATTTGTACAAAATGAAATAGAAGGTATCCCGTTTAAAGATATTGAGCAACAAACCGGTGTAAGTGTGGCCACACTCATCAGCCGGAAGCGATATGCAGTATTGCATTTAAGGGACAGGTTAAAACTTTTGAAGGATGAATTATTAAATTACTAAACGCCATGGATTGCACAGGTCGGCACGGTTGCACCTTAATACCAAAAAGTTGTTAGATTAACTGAAGGAATTAATTGGGACAAGCACTTTAATCGCCCGTTTCAATATTTGGCAAACAAAATATACATACCATGAAAAAATTTTGGATCAGGAAAGGATTGCTGATGGCTACATTTATTATTGCAGCCACGGTATTGTTCACTTTGGTGGTAATGGGATTATGGAATGCCATTTTACCTGCTGTGCTGGGCGTAAAATCGGTCACATTTATCCAGGCGTTGGGGATATTGTTGCTTAGCAAAATATTATTTGGCGGTTTCAGGGGTGGATGGAGGGGAGCCCGCAGCCACGAGTGGAAACAAAGTATGAAAGATAAATGGGAAACAATGACTCCCGGGCAAAGAGATGAGTTTAAAGCTGAATGGAAAAACCGTTGCGGCGGAAGATGGGGCATGAAGCCACAAAATGATGCGTCAGAAACAACCAGGGGGTAATGGGGTTTTACCTGTTTATTCACTATACGTATACATGTAGATATTGGAATTTATAAAACCTGATTTATGGAAATACTTATTTTTAAAACCAACCTTACTGATGCAAAAAGAATCGGTGATATAGAACCATCACTGGATATTCATCCGGATATATTTCACTGGAATGTTGACCTTAATGACAATGATAATATTTTAAGGATAATGACAAACAACATAGCAGGAGAAGAAGTAGAAAATATGTTACTCAGCGCAGGGTACTATTGCGAAGAGTTAAAGTAAGCCCGCAAAAAATTCCTGCATCAGGTATTCCAAAATATGCATTATAACGACTGAATATGCATTGGAAATTTTTTTATTGTTCAAATTCAAATTGAAAAAACGGCCTTCACAATGTAAGGCCGTTTTTGATGAATTATTCATCGATCTTCGGAATTTATTAATAGCTGCGATGCTTCAACTTAGCAGCTTTTCTTTCCCCAACTACCATTATTCCTGGTTTTCAAAACCCAATGATTTTACTTTGCGATCAAACCATGAATTCCGAAACTATACAAGGAATGCCAACAGGCTATTTTTACTAAACCCTTAGTACTAAACCATGGAAAAGTTGCAAAAAAAAGATGCCGGACGATGCTTTTTTTTCAGAATATTTATTACATTTGTTACAGAACGAAAGCATAAAACAGGATGGGTTTTAGATAAACCCATATTGAAATGCAAAAATAAAAAACACATAATCCCCGTAAGGACTATGTGTTTTTTTTTGACTCACCTTAGCTATATTCAACCGCTCAAATTTCGGTAGAGCAAAATGATGTTTTCTCCTAATTTGTACACTGCCCGCGTAATTATTGGCAAGCGTTAGAAATGCACGATGCCCTTCACCCATCCATGCAGATCAAATGGGGTAGCAATATTATCTTGGGGTGACAAATAATATTATTACTTACACAATAACCAAACCGCCGGCTTGCTATAATAATGCGTCAATTTTGGCGGAAAGTTTTCTGTCCTTCTCGGTAATAATATCCCCTGCGTCATGCGTATTCAACCATATTTCTACTTTATTGTACACATTGGTCCATAAAGGATGGTGGTCCATTTTTTCCGCCGCCAACGCTACTCTTGTCATAAAGCCAAAAGCTTCAGAAAAATTTTTGAATTCAAATTTCTTATAGAGTGTTTTATTTTTTTCTTCCCACATAAAAATATATTGAAAAGGTGTTTAAATGAGTAACTGTATTAAAACCATATGTACCTTATCATCTTTGAAAAGCAAATATTATTAATTATCCATGCATTAAAAGATAAGGTGCTGCTTATTCTTTATCTTTTCATTTGTCATTTCATTTACCAACTGTACCACCGGTAAGGCTTTAATAGAAAGTATCAGCGCTTTTAATTCGTCAGTTGACATGAATTCACCTTTTATCAGCCAAACAAAATCGAGGTGTTTAAACTCGGGTAACAGGTATTCGCCATCAAACTGGTTATTGTATAAATAATGCGTTACAGAAGTAGAAGGTACCGCGTATTCATAGATAGAAAAATAATACCTGCGTTCCTTTTTGGTCAATTGAATTTCAAAATCATGATTTATCCTGAAATCAAAACCCAGGGTTTGATTCAATTGCCAGCTAAACTGGTAGTCTTTTATAGGCGCTGCAATTCCCAGCAGAATAGCGTCTTCAAAAAATTCCCGGGCAATGGTTTCGTTGTCTATTTTAAGTTTCATACCACTGTCCCCTGAAGGTGATTTTGAGTAATTTAATAACTACATCCGTTTACGGCCGGTGATTTTAATTAATCGTATAAGTATGGCATCTGCCTGGCACCTATTCCAGTAAAAACATAAACAGCTTCTTCGCTTTTTGGTCGTTTCGGCCACCACCTATATATATTAAAAACTATTTTTTATGGTTTCCGCTGAATGTCTGCAATCGATATTTTATTTAATAAACGGCAGTCTAGCGGGTCAGCTGCTAAAATATTATATCAAATATTAATTCCTCATTACCCCTTTTCACTTTTACCCTGGTAGCATCGCCTTTATTAAACTTATTCAATGTCTCCATATAAGTTTGCATGTCAGAAAATTTATAATCGCCTAATTGTGTGATTACATCGCCAGCCTTAATACCCGCTTTCTGCGCTATTCTTCCTTCAGTTACCCCATCGGCCCTCACCCCCGGTCCGTCATAGGTATAATCAGGCATTATGCCCAGCGTTACCTTAAAACTGCTCCTCGCATTCATTTGGGTTTCCCTGGTTTTTGTAAAAGCGAGCTGGCCTTTTTTATTTGTCTTTTCAATCAGGGAATAAATAAACTTTATCACCTGCAATTCGCCGGCGAAATTTATTTTATCCGCGTCATCGGTAGGTTTATGATAGTCGCTGTGTGTACCGGTAAAGAAAAACAAAACAGGAATATTTTTCCTGTAAAAAGAAGTATGATCACTTGGGCCCGTACCGCTGCTATCAAAACTTAGCGTAAAGTATTTACCCGCTTTTAATAAAACATCCGCCCATTCCGGTGAAGTACCATACCCGCCGATGCTTAACCTGCGGGTGCTGTCTTTGAGCCTCCCGATCATATCCATATTGATCATGTAATTTATTTTGGCCATATCAACTGTTGGGTTTTCGGTGAAATATTTTGAACCAAACAGGCCCAGTTCTTCACCCGAAAAAGCGATCACCAGGTAGTTGCTGTTTTTAAATTTTGCTACTTTCAGCATTTTGCCCAGTTCAATCAAAGCACCGGTACCGCTTGCATTATCGTCTGCACCATTGTGAATTTCAGGAGTGTCGCCTGTAAACAGGGAGTTATGATCTTCCCCATAACCAAGGTGGTCGTAATGAGCACCAATGACAATGGTAGTAGGGGCGTTGTTATTGAGATATCCAATTACATTATGGCCATATCTTTTTTTATCAGTAATAGCTATTCTTAAATTTATATCAAGGGTTGCCGTTTCATCTTTCAGATATTTTTCTTTTGCTACTCTAGAAATATAAACCACTGGAATAGAAATTGGAGCTGATTTTAGTTTTGATTCAAACTTCAGTTCATCCTTTACCGCAGATGTGTTAAAAATGATAAATCCGTTGGCACCTTTTTTTGCTGCAGCGTTGGCCTTTGTTTTAATTGCTTCCGTTAAATCAAAATGCGGATTATCTTTATTGGCCTCCAGTAATTCTTTAATATCGTAAAACCAGGGATTTGCACTTTCCTGTAACGCAATAGAGGTAGAGGCTTCAATAGATGCGTTGGGACTAAAGGATAAAGGAAAATAGTCCTGGTTGATCTTTAAATCGTTACCATTAATGATAATATGAGACACGGGGCCCACTTCTTTCCCATCATTTATTTCAAATTCCTGCAGGTAGGTTTCTTTTTCGCCTTTGGGTACCAGCCCGGCTTTTTTAAATTCATTGCTGATATATTCGTACGCCCCCTTTTCGCCATTGCTGCCAGTCCTCCTGCCTTCTAATTTATCATCTGCCAAATAATTAACATGCGCCTCCAGGTTAGATAGTATTACTTTATCCGCCTTCTTTAACTTTTGGGCATAGGTAAGATGAAAGAAAAAAAACAATAACCAGAAAATGTGTTTCATGTAGTCAATTGATTGAAGTTGTAAAGGTAATCCAGTCAATTGCTACAATTGTAAACTGGGTGTAAATTTATTATTAGCACTATATTATTAGTAAAAGGGGGTAAAAGGCCGAACTCAAATTCAACCATTTACTTTTCACCATTGCCCATTCACGATATTCCCCATGTTTCTAATTTCGTAACTATAAACCATTGATTGGGGTTATTTTTGTAATTCACACCAGGATAGTATCACTATCAGAAGCGGTTCTCTACATTTTATTTTGATAAAAAACATAAATATAGCTTTAGTCGGTAACCCCAATAGCGGGAAAAGTTCACTATTCAATGCATTAACAGGCTTAAATCAAAAAGTAGGAAATTTCCCCGGGGTAACAGTTGATAAAAAAACGGGGCAATGCAGCATCGGTGAAAAACTTTCGGCTACTGTTATTGATTTGCCGGGCACCTACAGCCTTTATCCCAAACGTTCTGACGAATGGGTAGCCTATAAAGTTTTGCTGAAGCAGGATGAAGATATTAAGCCGGATCTCGTGTTGCTGGTGGCAGATGCCAGTAACATGAAAAGAAATTTATTGTTTTGCTCACAGATCATTGACCTCAAAATTCCGGTAGTGGTAGCTTTATCCATGATTGACCTGGCGAAACAAAAGGGAACAGAGATTGACATTAACGGATTGGAAAGGGAACTTGGCGTGCCGGTAGTAATTATCAATCCCCGGAAAAATAAAGGTATACCGCAACTAAAAAAAATTATAGAACAAACTATATTAGCCAACTTAACAGCGCCGAGGGAATTTATCAATAACGAGGCCCTGGCGGAAAAACCAATAGAAGCAATCAGGAAATTACTACCCGGCATCAGCGATTATACAGCATT
The DNA here is from genome assembly GCA_014379625.1 of Ferruginibacter sp. GTDB lineage: Bacteria > Bacteroidota > Bacteroidia > Chitinophagales > Chitinophagaceae > Ferruginibacter. The sequence continues at coordinate 149,745 of JACMLJ010000010.1, forward strand.
GCATTACCTAATCAACCATGAACATTTTAAATTAGCCAATTCTTTACAGGATAATATTGAAGCAATTGAAACGGACAACAAGTTCAATCCTACCAAAACGCAGGCCGAAGAGATCATGCAGCGGTATGGACGTATAAAACAGATTATGCATCAAACGGTGGTTGAAGCAGACCCGCTGCAAAAAACACTCTTAACGGAAAAGCTGGATAATATTTTATTACACAGAAGGTGGGGTTACCTGATTTTACTGACTGTATTATTTTTATTGTTTCAAAGTGTTTTCTGGATTGCGCAATACCCCATGGATGCAATTGAGTGGTGCTTTGGCAAAATGGCCGGATGGCTTGGTGATATATTACCTGAAATATGGTGGAGCGATTTATTAATAAACGGAGTATTGGCAGGCCTTAGCGGGATACTAATATTTATACCACAGATAATGATCTTGTTTGGGTTAATTACTTTGTTGGAAGACACGGGCTATATGGCAAGAATCAGTTTCCTTACTGATAAACTGATGCGAAAAGTGGGCTTAAATGGCAAAAGCGTAATGCCGATGATCAGCGGCCTTGCCTGTGCTGTACCTGCCATCATGAGCGCCAGGAATATTGAGAACAGGAAAGAGCGTTTGCTAACTATTATGGTTACCCCCCTAATGAGTTGCAGCGCCAGGTTGCCGGTATATACTATTTTGATTGCCCTGGTGATACCGGGTAAATTATTCTTTGGTTTTTTAAGTATCCAGGGGCTGGTAATGATGGGACTATACCTCCTGGGAACGGTGATGGCGCTGGTGGTATCTTTTGTAATGCGTTGGTTTATTAATATTAAGGAAAGAAGTTTTTTTATATTGGAACTACCTGTATACCGTAGCCCAAGATGGAAAAACGCTTTGACCACGATGGTTGAAAAGGCCAAGATATTTGTACTACAGGCCGGTAAGATAATTATGGTGATCAGTCTTTTATTATGGGTTTTAAGTTCTTACGGACCAAAAGCAAAAATGGCCACTGTAACTGCTAAATATGAACAACTCATAAAAAATAACCCCGGTCGTCAACAGGAGTTAATTAAACAACGTAAAACTGAATTGCTGCAAAACTCATTCGCCGGCTCCTTAGGTAAGGCGATAGAGCCGGTGATACGCCCACTCGGCTATGATTGGAAAATTGGCATAGCATTAATTACCTCGCTTGCCGCAAGAGAGGTTTTTGTGGGTACGATGGCTACTTTATATAGTGTGGGTGATGACCCTGATGATAATAATGGCACCCTTCGCCAAAAAATGTCTTCCGCTGTTAGAGCCGACGGAAGAAAAGTGTATGATCTTGCGACAGGCATGTCTTTGCTGGTTTTTTATGTACTGGCCATGCAATGCATGAGTACACTGGCCATTGTAAAGAGGGAAACCCGAAGCTGGAAATGGCCGGCAATTCAATTAGTATATATGACGGGTTTGGCTTACTTAATGAGTTGGTTTACATATCTTATTTTTCAAAAACTGTACCCTTAGGTTTTATAGGATGCCAGAGAGTTAGCTGATTTTCATTGAGCTAATAAAAAAACCAGCACTAAAGCTGGTTGTTGTGAAAATTATTATGCAAATTCTTTACCAATCAACTTCATTACTTATCCTGGTCTTCACCTGTGGATATATATTCCGGTACAGGCGGTTTAAAATATCATCACGTCCGGGCAAATTGAAATTATTATTATTGATCAACGCCCAGTCATTATTGCTTAACGCCCTTCTGTCGCCGGTGTAGGTGGCTACTTCATCCTGCCAGCTATAGGTATCATTATAACTATTGTAGGCAATATTTCTCCGGGTTGCTATCTCTACAATGTTCACATCCAGTTGGGCCCTGGCGTTAAACGATTGCCTTTGAATATTCAGTGTGGCATACACATTTTTATACACCGGCTTACCGGATGTATCACTGCCAATTTCAATTTTCTTACTTACATTCCGGCTATAATTATACACTAATGGTCTTGGTACATCAATATTACGAAGTGTAAGATCAATCACCCAGTCGGGTTGCACGTTGTCTCTCCTTGCTTCCCATTCTGTATAAAACCGGGCGGGGTAACGTGAAGCGTATTTACCGCCGAGATCCAGTACCAGGTTTTGTTGAAAATACGCATTGCTGTAATTGTATCCGGCATTACCCCAACCTGTATTAAAGAAAAAAGAATTATCCTGAACCGGGTTGATCATCACATTTACAATGCTACTATTGTATGCTTCGTCCATTTTTTGCTTGCTGTTTTTATAATCTCTTACCCAGGTACCAGCTTTTTTGAAAGCATTATAGGCTTTTTTTGCATATTCCCGGCTATTGTTGTCCAGGTAACTTTCTCCAAGACGGTAATAATCTTCAGCAGCAGCCATTTTTACAGCACTGATCTCATCCTGGTAGCTAACAGCGGTCACCAGCCGGCCCGCGTAAACTGAATTGTCAATCGCATTATAAATATTCTGCAGGGAATTGTATTCACTGATAAGCTTATCCCATTTACTTATATCATTGTAGCTATTATAACTATTGATATTTTTTAAATGGCGTTGCCGAACCTGTGTATACACTTCGGGCAAAGCTTTTGTTGCTTCTTCATCATTGGTTCGCTTGTTCAATTTTTTAACGATGTCATATAGTGTCTTGTCTTCGTCACTACGCAATAAATAATCCCTGCTTGTTTTACAGCCGGTTAATATAACTATTGCAATAATGAGGTATAAAATCTTTTTCATATAAGTTTCTTTTAGGGGTACACCATTACAAAGTGAATACCAAAAAAAAGTTAGGAAATGTAGTTATCTCAATTTTAACAAACCAGTATTAATTATACTGTTGTATGGAAAAATTGTGAAGCTGAAACTGTAGATGGTTACTTTCCGTTGGTGGACAATGAGCAAAATCACAAAATACTTTTCAGCCCTATTGAGAATATTATTTCACCATTTTCGAACAAAGGAACTTTTAAAAAGTCTGTCATAGTCAAAATAGCTTAATTACTGAGCCATTCAACCCGTTATTTTGCCAATCATAAAAACAGAAATATTTTTTATTTTGTTCATTTTCCTTTGTAATCCAACAGGAACAACACTTTAATGGAAAGCCTATTAATATTCACAACCCACTACTAAAAAATAAATGGTATTATGTGTTGCATAGTACTAATAATGTTATATCTTTGTTTCAGAAAGCGATTGGTAAATGAAATTAACCAGGCAGGAAAAACCGGGTTTCCTCTTTGGGCAAACAACATTCACCGATTTGTTTTAAAAGCATAGCCATGAATTTTTAAAAAATGATGCCATGAACATTGATAACACAGCCAGCCAGATGCGGAAAGGAGTATTGGAGTTCTGTATACTTTCGGTGATCAAACAGGGGGAGGCCTATCCGTCAGATATCATCGATAAGATGCGTACGGCCAACCTGAATATTCTGGAAGGAACACTGTATCCCCTCCTTACCAGGTTAAAAAATGCGGAGTTTCTCACCTATCGTTGGATAGAAAGCAATAGCGGGCCGCCACGCAAATATTTCTCATTAACGGAAAAAGGTGGTGCTTTTTATAAAGAACTGGAAGCCACCTGGAATGAGTTGGCCAATGCTGTAAAAGCGCTTTCTGATGCAGAACAGGAACATACCGCCGAACAGGAACTATCTGCAGAACAGGATCAATTATTAAATAACAACCCGGAAAGTCTTCAGGATTAACACTTCAACACCCTTAACAAAAAGAGTATAGCCATGATTTTTGTTGGGGAACAACCAACTAGCGAAACATTCTAACACATTTAGCCATGAAACAAGTAATAAATATCAACTTCCACGGACAAGTAGTACCGATAGAAGTGTCAGCTTTTGAATTACTTAAAAATTATACAGATAGTCTATCCAGGTATTTTGCCACTGAAGAAGGTAAAGAGGAGATCATCAACGATATTGAAAGCCGTATTGGTGAACTATTCCAGGAACGATTAAAGAAAGGTGCCACCTGTATAACCGACGATGACGTAAACGCCATCATTAAAAGTATGGGCAGGCCCGAAGAATTTGAAGAAGCCGACGATAATTCATCTTCGAGGCAAACCAACGAATCACAATCGCGGGGCCCCGAAACATTTCAGGCCCATACAGGGAACACAGGTGCAGCAAAACGTTTATTCAGGAATGAAAACGACAAAGTGATAGCCGGCGTTTGCGGAGGTTTGGCCAGCTATTTTAATTTAGACCCAATTGTGGTCAGGATTATTTTTTTAGTGTTTCTTTTTATTGGGGGCACCGGTTTCCTGGCATACCTGATAATATGGATAGCGGTTCCGAGTACAGCGTCTACGGAAATCGGAAGCACACGAAAAAAATTATTCAGGGACCCGGATAATAAAATAATATCCGGTGTATGCAGTGGGATTGGTAATTATTTTGGAGTGAGTGCCTGGATCCCAAGAGCATTATTTTTATTGCCTTTTTTATCCTTTGTATTTAGATGGAGCAACTGGGGCTTTATGGATTTCCCCAATATTGTAAACTTCACTTTCAGTCCCGGTTCATTAATAGTATACATCATTTTATGGCTGGTAATTCCGGAAGCTGCCAATACCGCGGAAAAATTAGAAATGAAGGGTGAAAAGGTGGACCTGAATTCAATCAAAAATTCAGTGGTTGGAGAAATGAAGGGGGTGCAGCAAAGAGCGGAAAAATTTGGACAGGAAGCCAAGGCCTTTGCAGAAGAAAAAGGAAAAGTAATGGGCGCTGAAGTAAGGACCGCCGCAAAGCGAACCGGCAGGTCACTGGGAGATATTATTGTGCTGTTGATAAAAATCTTCGCCTATTTTATTATTGGTTGCGTAAGTTTTGGATTGGTAATGGCGCTTTTCGCACTGGCGATATTTTCCATCGGTATTTTCCCATTAAAAGATTTTGTAGTGAATGAGGGATGGCAAAACATTTTTGCATGGGGTACCTTATTGTTCTTCATCGCGGTTCCGGTAATTGGCATCATCACCTGGATCATCCGCCGCCTGGCGAAAATGAAAAGTAACCGTAAAATATTGAGATTTACTTTTATCAGCCTTTGGATAATTGGATGGGTTTGCTTTTTCGCCCTGATTTCCTTTGTGGGCAGGGATTTTAAAAGCACCAATAATATTTCGGAGCAGGAAATATATCTTTCAAACCCCTCTGTAAGAAAACTGGAATTAACTACCAACTCCCCATTAAAGAAATATTATCGTAATAAATGGTTTACTTTAGAACCATTTGAAGGAGTGGACGATGATACCGCATTTGTAAAAAATGTAGAAATAAAAATTCTGAAATCTCCCAATGATAGTTTCAGGGTAACGATGCTAAAAATGGTGAATGGCCGCAACAGGCGTTTTGCAGATACACTGGCCAATTTAATTAATTATAACGGAGAGCAAAAAGATTCCCTGTTTATTCTTGATAAGGGAATTGCCATTACCCGTCAAAATAAATTTCGTAACCAACGGGTAATTGTTACCGTATATGTTCCGGTAGGTAAACAAATAAGAATCGATAAAAGTGTAGGCTGGGGAAACAATGTACATTTTGGGGGCCCGTGGAATGACGATAATTTTAATATTGATTTTGATGATGAGGAGAGAGGATGGGAATCAAACGTCAATTATGTGATGAGAACAGACGGACTATACACCCTGGATGGGGAGCCTGCAGACGGGGATAAAAATACAGGGCAGCAAAAAGTGAAAATAGGCAGGGACGGAATAGAGATCAATGACAATAGGGACAAGATCCTAATTGATAAAAACGGGATAAAAATCAATGAATCAACAGATGGTTACCGCTATGATAACAGCCGGCAGGATAATACACCCGATTCTATGAAACTTAAACTCGAAAAGGAACAAAAACGGATGAGGGACTCCTTAGAAAAAGCAAAAGAAAATATTGATAAGCAACTGGAAAAAATAGATGTCAACAATAAACAGGTTAACAGTAACGATTCTGAAGCGTTGAGCAGTTACCAGTTGCAATCTTACCTGGTATTGGTAAATATCGATTAAATAGTTTCAATAGTTGAGTTGAAGTGAAACAAAAAGAGGTCCTGTCAGTAATGGCAGGACTTTGGTTTTGTTACCTTTCCAAAAGTTCAGGTCCATATAATCATGAGATTCATCCCTGAAAATTTTGTGCTGAGTATGGAATACAGAAAGTTTCAGGTTGTTCAGCATTCTATAATCAATATCGTTTAAGACCGTTCCTCTCGCCTTTGAAGAGGATAAAAGTGGGATCAGACAAGCAATAATTATTTTAACCAAACGAGATCTTTTTGACGGAAGTGTATAATCAGAATTATTATTGTCCGCCAATCGGGATATATCCTGCAAATTTCATGGCATCATCTTTTGTGGGCAGGTATTGGGCTATTTTCCGCCGCCAATTTTTTTTATTTTACATTTGCGCTGGTCAATTTTAATTCCACCCAAACAATTACAAGTAATGAAAAATACACCGTTCACCGCAAAACACATTGCCCTTGGAGCAAAAATGGCCGAATTTGCCGGATTTAATATGCCTATCAGTTACAGTGGTATTAACACTGAGCACGCCACCGTACGAAACAATGCCGGCGTATTTGATGTAAGTCATATGGGGGAATTTATAGTAAAAGGAGAAAATGCGCTGGAACTGATACAACGGGTAACCACCAATGATGCTTCAAAATTAACTGCAGGTAAAGCCCAATACAGTTGCCTGCCCAATAATGAGGGCGGGATTGTGGATGACCTCCTGGTGTATTGCCTGGAAGAAAACAAGTCTTATATGCTCGTAGTAAATGCGGGTAATATTGAAAAAGACTGGAACTGGATCAGTAAATTTAATGTTAACGCTGCGGAAATGCACGATATATCAGCAAAAACCTGCCTGCTCGCCATCCAGGGACCAAATGCTACCAAAATATTACAGTCACTAACGGATGCCGATATCCTTAATTTAAAATATTACACTTTCGTAAGGGCAAATTTTGCGGGTATCGGCAATGTATTAATTAGCGCAACTGGTTATACAGGCGCTGGAGGAGTTGAAATATATTTTGAAGATAAAGAAGGTGCCGCAGATAAAATATGGGATGCAATTTTTGAGGCAGGGGCTACCCGGGGCATTCAACCGATCGGCTTAGGGGCAAGGGATACGCTACGGCTGGAAATGGGCTTTTGCTTATATGGAAATGACATAGATGACGCCACATCGCCACTTGAAGCAGGTTTGGGCTGGATTACCAAGTTTACAAAGGATTTTACCAATAAGGCTTATTTTGAAAAACAAAAAATTAAAGGGGTTACCAAAAAACTGGTAGGTTTCGAAATGCTGGAAAGGGGAATTGCCCGTCATGATCATATAATAAAGGATTTTGATGGTAGTATCATCGGAAGGGTAACTTCCGGTACCCAATCACCTTCATTGGCTAAAGCAATCGGGATGGGGTATGTTGACAATTACTTTGCTTCTATCGACAGCGTAATTTATATCAGCATACGTAATACATTGTTAAAAGCCAAAATTGTGAAAATGCCATTTGTTTAATTGATAACTGTATAAACAATGTCATTTTTAGTCCCTTCTTCCCTCGGAGAGGGTTAGACAAGCAAAAAATATCTTAAACGACATTGAATGTATTATGGATAAACATTCTATCGCTCCAGAATAATCCATTCGGGAAAAATCTATAAGGCTAAAATGTTTACAATAAAACATACGGGATAACCATAACCAGCGCAGACAATAACAAGTATTAAAAATATCGATTATACGTTAACCTATTATCAATTCATTTAAACGCTATTTAATGAAAGAAGCAAAACCTTCTTTATATACTTCTTTATCTCCCGCATTACTTCAGTTATACGATGTAAGCAGCAGTATAGTTGTAATTATTGATGTGTTAAGGGCGACTTCCACCATTGCCACAGTATTATTCAATGGAGCCAAAAACATCATCCCCGTAGATAGTGTGGCTGAGTGCATCCGCATCGGCAAACAAATTGAAGGGGTTACGGCGGGAGAAAGAGATGGCCATGTAGCGGAAGGATTGGTGCATGGTAATTCGCCGTTTGAATACCCTGGAGAATTCATTAGCGGTAAAACCCTGGTATTAACCACCACCAATGGCACAAAATTATTACATATGGCATTAGACAGGGGAGCAAAGGGGATCATTACCGGGTCTTTTGTGAACCTTTCTGCAGTTTGCGATTATCTTATAGCTGCGAATATGCCGGTAATTTTGGGTTGCGCTGCCTGGAAGGACAGGGTTAATATTGAAGATACCCTGTTTGCGGGAGCTGTAATCAGCCGTATTAAAAGCCACTTCAACATCAATTGCGATTCATCGCAGATGGCGGAAACCATGTACGGGGATGCCAAAAAAGATTTATATGAATTTATGAAAAGTAAAAATGCTTCTCATTATGAGCGGCTTACCAAATACGGTTTGGAGAAAGATATCCGGTATTGCCTCACAACAGATGTTGCCAATGTATTGTGCATGTACGAGGGTGGAAAACTGATAAAAGTGGAAAGCTATTCTACATCGCATGAGAAGGAATCCGTGTAGTGTTACGTTAAGCGTAAAGTGACGGATCGATTTGTGACTCAATAGCTATCCGGTGATGAATGGTCAATGTTGAAATATTGACGCATTGAAGTAACAAATCCTCATTCAACTCTTATAGGAGTTTGAAAAAAATAAATTTACCAACCAACGTTGTGTAAACCCATGCGTTTACTAAGAACTAATTATACATACGGTTATTGCCTAAACATTTTCCAGGTAGCTCCTGCCTGTTTAATGAGATTTAGACATGGCTTTTATTAAATTTTTGCTTTAATTTTGCCAATTGGCCTTTTTTGAATGGGTTATCCAATATGAAAAGGTTTATCATCAAACATTTAAAAATCGTACTTTATTTTGGCATTATCCCATTTAATCAAATACGTTTACAATACAGGTTCCGATGAGGTCATCCGAAGGGGGAAAAAAATACATGCCATTGGATATGTAGAATTGGTAGAGCATGATGAATTGCTGAATACCGTAGTATTCAGGGTAAAGGATGATACCTACAGTACCTATTATAAGGTAAATATTCAAAAATATGAGGATCCCAAATCGATGTCATTACGATGTGGCTGCCCTTATAATCTGGGCGATATATGCCGGCACGAGGCGGCAGCCCTGTTTCAGTTGCAGGAACTGATCGATAAAAACATGCTGGGTACCAGTAATGCAGCCTATAACCAGCGCCACACGGTGGCTAAAATGAAGTATATAGACCTAAAAACGATCCGCCTGCTTTCTTCACCGGATATATATGATGCCGCCGAATCATTGCTGGAAACAACAAAAGCCACCGTTCTGGTTGCAGCAAATGAACGGGTGGAAGCAGAGCTGAAAGCAGAAGAGGAAAGTTTTTCTGTAGTGATACAAAAAAATGACGAACGAAACTTTGATACTTCCTGCAAATGTGCCGAAACTTCATACCCTTTGTGTGTACATAAGACAACCCTTTTTCTCCAGTTGTTCAGGCAATACGGACCTTATTATTTCGACACCATTCGTAACTGGGATAAGGAAAAAAATAAATTGTTACAGATTTACGGGTATAATTTAGAAGACGATATTAAGGGAAAATTTGAATTTATTTACAAAGAGGGCAAACCTTTTTTAATAGTACTCGATACTTCCATTAAAAGAGTAACACAGGTAGCGCCCGCCTCCAGACCGGCTTATATGCAGGATACCCGGTCTGCCGAAGAACCGGAACTGGCCATTACAGAAACCGCCACAAAAAAACTGGGCCTGGTCTTTAATTTTAATGCCCCCACTTATCCTTATTTCGTGGTAGACGCCATACAGGGTGATGTGGACGAGGCCAATAATAAATTACTGGGCAAAACTGAAAAATTAGACCTTTCCAAATATGTAAATACAGAATTGTTTAGCGAAGATGACAAAATGCTGCTGCAGCAGATAAGAAAACTACAGGCATCGGAAGTAAATAAATACCTTAACCGGAATTCACCCTTTAGCGGAATATGGGAAAATATCATTCAAACGGACGGAGATGAACTGCCTGAAGAAACCAAAATACTGATAACAGAATATTTTCAACCTAAACTTAAAAAAATATTTTCAGAGCAATCCGCCAACCCGTTTATCTATTATTTACCGGAGAAGAAGCCATTCAGAACGGAGAACCTGGTGGAAGTGTCTTTGAGCGAACATTTTATAACCCCGCAGTTTAAAATAATAGCGCAGGGAGAAGCATTTGAATTGCAATGCCGGTTTAATATCAATGGCGCTGCTCAGCCTGTAACGGATAATGAATGTAATAATAGTATCCTCTTTTTATACAATCATACTTTTTACCTCTGGCAAAAGCCGGAAGATGTATTGCAGGCTGAAAAATTTATTAAGAATGGCAATATAAAGCTCACCAAGGATAATTGGGCTATTCAAATGCAGAAGCTCATCATGCCATTAACCAAAGATTACCAGGTTGAGTTTGATAAAACATTGATAAAGGAAGTAAAAAGTGGTGAACCTGATGTAAAACTAATGCTCCAGGAAAAAGGTGATTACCTGGTGTTTCAGCCCATATTTACCTATAAAGGATTCGAAACCAAGGCCACTGACCGGGATACCATCACCATTCCGGATGGTGATAAAATTTTAATTGTACATAGAAATAAGGAAGCAGAATTACGCTTTTTAGATAAGCTAAGTTCATTGCATTCGCAGTTTATTCGCCCCCAGGAAGGAAATAGCTTAATATTAAAGGGGCCGGATGTACTAAAAAATAACTGGTTCTTCCTGTTTGTCGATTCAATGAAGGAATCCAAGGTACCTGTATTTGGTTTTGAGGCGCTCAGGAACTTTCGGTTTAATACAGCAAGGCCATCCACCCATATCCATGTAAGCAGCGGGCTAGATTGGTTTGATGCGAAAGTGGAAATAGATTTTGAGGGCCAGCGCGTAGGCATCAATGATATTAAAAAAGCTTTGGCTTCAAAACAATCATTTGTACAATTAGGCGATGGTACCCTGGGGATATTGCCTGATGAATGGCTCAAAAGATACTCCCTGCTGTTTAAGGTTGGCGATGGAAAAAACGACAAACTCCGCTTATCAAAATATCACATGAGTGTGATTGACGAGTTGTACGAAAACCGGGATGCAACAGAATTGAGTTTTGCGCTGGATGAAAAATTTGAACGGTTAAGGGAGTTTAAAAATATACCTGAAATTGAAGCGCCGTTTAGTTTACAGGCTATTTTAAGGCCGTACCAGACAGCGGGTTACCAATGGTTGAATTATTTAAATGAAGTAGGCTGGGGCGGTATCCTGGCGGATGATATGGGTTTGGGAAAAACGGTACAGGCGCTTACCATGCTGCAGCATTACAAAACCCAGGAAGGGAAATTAACAGCCATCGTGGTTTGTCCCACTACACTGATCTATAACTGGGAGAACGAAATAAGGAAATTTACCCCGGAACTCACCTGGCGGATACACCATGGCAGCATGCGCACAAGGGATGCAGCAGAATTGCAAAGCGCAAATATAATAATTACCACTTACGGTACATTGCGCAGCGATATCCAGGTGCTGATGAAAATATTTTTTGACTATGTGGTGCTGGATGAAAGCCAGGCCATAAAGAACCCCGCATCCAAAGTTACCCGGGCGGCATGCCTGCTTACGGCCAAAAACCGTTTGTGCATGAGTGGTACACCCCTTCAAAATAACACGTTCGATATATTTGCCCAAATGAATTTCCTCAACCCGGGACTGCTGGGAAGCATGGATTTTTTCCGCAATGAGTTTGCCACGCCAATCGATAAGTTTGGCGAGCAGGAGCAAAAAGATCATCTCCGGAAATTATTGTACCCTTTTATCCTGCGGCGCACCAAGGAACAGGTGGCGAAGGACCTGCCGGAAAAAACGGAAACCATCTTGTTTTGCGAAATGGAAAAAGAGCAGCGCAAAATATATGATGCCTACCGTAATAGCTACCGCGATAAGATCATGGGTGTTATTGATGAGCAGGGGATCGATAAATCGCAACTGACCATTTTACAGGGCTTGATGAAGCTTAGGCAAATTTGCGATAGCCCCGCAATTTTAAACGAAGAAGATAAATATCCCAATCACTCCATAAAATTAGATGAACTAACGAGGGAAATTGAAGAAAATATCGGAGAACACAAGGCCCTGATATTCTCGCAGTTCCTGGGTATGCTGGCGCTGATAAAAGAAAAATTACGGGAACAGGGGGTTTCCTTTGAATATTTTGATGGCAGTACCAGCATTCTTGACCGCCAAAAAGCAATTGAGAATTTTCAAAATAACGATGAATGCAGGGTATTCCTGATTTCTTTAAAAGCTGGGGGAGTGGGGCTTAACCTCACAGCGGCGGATTATGTATATATTGTAGACCCCTGGTGGAACCCTGCTGTAGAACAACAGGCTATTGATCGTACCCACCGTATCGGGCAAACTAAAAATATTTTCGCTTATCGTATGATCTGCATCGATACAATTGAAGATAAAATACTGCAGTTGCAGGAACGCAAACGCAAACTGGCGAGTGAACTGATCTCAGATGATGTTAATTTTGTAAAAGCACTTAGCAAGGCAGACGTGGAATACCTGTTTAGCTAAGGCCGTGCAAAACAATCTAAGACGCAATGAAATCCTTCAAACGCTGAAATTCTTTTTTATCGCTTGATACAAAAAGGGCGCTGCAAATTTCATTAAAAAACTTTGTCAGTCCGGAAAATAATGTAGTGGAATTGTTACTGGTATTCATAAATATTGGATTTGGTTATAAAGGTAAATATTCAAAATACTTCTGGCAATAGTAAATCTTCTAAATTTTTGTAGCAGTATTTTCCGAAGAAAAAGGGGGATTTTACGGTTAAACCTTAAGTAAGGAGATCTTTGATTCGTATTACCTTTACAAAGTGTACCTCACCAACCCATCCATACCATCCCCACCCCGCAAATAAATATCGTCAGCCCACCCAGGGCATGTGTAAACCTCTCCAGTTTTTCTATTTTTACCCATGCAATTCCCTGGTAACCTGATAATACCAGGGTAATCATAGTGAGTAGGGTAACTGTTGTATAAATGCCAATAAGGAGGGCCATTGCCCACCAACTTTTTTGTGCCGCCGGAAAATACAGGAGGGGTATCATTGGTTCGCAGGGGCCCAGTATAAAAATGATGAACATTACCCAGGGCGTTACTTTGTACCGTTCGTTTGGCACAACTGCCTGGCCATGTTTATGTTGATACACATAGATATCACCATTGTCAACTAAGTCAAAATGCTTGTGTGGATTGTTATTCATCGCCCGGTACAAACCCCATGCAGCATATAAAAACCCAAATGCTAACATTACCCAACCTGCAATACCCCCCCTTATGTTTTCAAACCAGCTTAATGTTGAAAATGACCAGCCCAATGCCGCGCCACCCAGGCCTAATACAACTGAGCTTAGCACATGGCCCGAGCCGCAAATGATTGTCCAGCAAATTGTTTTCGTTAGCGACCAGTTCCTGCTCTTTGACAAAGCGATAAAAGGCAAATAATGATCAGGCCCGGTTAAAGTGTGGATGCCGGCAACTGATATGGCCGCAATGAGCAGTATTTCCATTTCAGACTGCATTGGCAAATGGTTTAAGATGCAGGTTTTGAGGTAAAAGGGTTGCGATCGTTTTTAAACAACTATGCAATTGTTCCGCCTTCTGTCCAAGTATTCTTATGATCAACCCGTTTGCAGGGGCGCCAGTTATACCAAAAACAATTCCTGTTTGCTTCAATAGATAATCATTCACCGCTTCATTCAATAATTTTATTGCAGCGGTGGGATGCAGGTAAATTAAACTTGCCTGGTGGGTAAATCCTTCCAACTGACCAATAGCGTTTAAGTTTATAGTCGCTGGTTCGATCAGTAAGTTTTCTTTAATAATCAGTTTATTATTAAGGAACACTTCTGTTATACTATGGTATTTTGAAAACAAAAATACTTCACCATTTAGTTTTCTTCCACAGGTTAGTATTTCTCCAAAGACCAGGCTACAGTTATCTTCCAGGTAGATTTTATTAATGCATTTGAAAACCGATTGTGCATGGGGCACCGACGGGTGTGGCAAAAAACAAAAAGAGGAATGAGCTGACAAATGCAGTTCTAACAATTGGGATGCACGTTGCTTCATATTAAACAATCGCTGGTAAGATTGTGTGTGTAATTGTAATGAGCATCCTTCCTCCAGTTCTATTTTTAGCTGGTATTGGTCACCATCCAAAATGCCGGGTGATGAGCTCATCAGCATTAAGTGTAATTGATTTGCTTTTTTATCTTCGGTGATATTGGCTATTTTAAAGGGGACTGTGCAGTAAGTGTTTTTTAAGTACGTACTGTTTTCCCTGCGCGCTGTTTGTATATGAAGTGTGGCTATCAACGGTAAAGCATTGGTTCATCAACAGTTTCCATAAGTCCATACTTTTTTATCCAGCCCGCAACACTTTCTAATCCCTGGAGACTCATTAAATTGGTAAAAATAAATGGGTTACCATTGCGCATTTTGCGGGCATCCCTTTCCATCACGGCCAGGTCAGCGTTTACATATGGGGCCAGGTCAATTTTATTAATCACCAAAAGATCGCTCCTTGCGATACCGGGCCCGCCTTTACGGGGAATTTTATCTCCTTCGGCCACATCAATTACAAAAATGGTAAGATCGGCAAGGTCAGGACTAAAGGTCGCGGATAAATTATCACCGCCGCTTTCAATAAAAATAATTTGCACATCCGGTATACGGCCAGCCATTTCTTCCACGGCCTCCAGGTTCATACTGGCATCTTCACGAATAGCGGTATGCGGGCAGCCACCGGTTTCCACGCCAATGATCCTTTCTGCAGGCAGCAGGCTATGCTGCGTTAAAAACTCCGCATCTTCTTTTGTATAGATATCATTAGTAATCACCGCCATACTGTACTCCCTGCTCATCAGGCGGCTCAGCCTTTCTATCAAAGCTGTTTTACCGGAACCAACAGGGCCGGCAATGCCGATTTTTATATACTTTCTTTCATTCATAATTTACTTTGTTTCTATATATCGCACTGGTTTTAAAAACGGTTAAAATGCAGGCGGAATTTTACGACATATACAATCTCGAATACAATTGTTCATGCTGCATGCACCTGATGTCGAAACCTGTACAACATAATCCAACCAGGTCTTGATCAGGCGTTAAAGTTTTTTCCACCAATTGTTCTATCAGGGCTTGTAATGAAAACAGTATCTCCTGCCCATCCTGCTGGCCAAGCGGGATCAGCTTAACACTATTGGTGACCATGCCGGCCGCGGCATTGTAATAAAAACCCGTCAATGCATCCTTTTTTTTAATCCCCAATGCCTGTGCATACAAACCAAATACAATACAATAATGCCCCGCTGCTTTTTTACTTTCAATGGCGGCCCTATATTGATCAACCAGGCCGGACCTTTTGACGGGTTGAAATATTTTTATTAGCCGCATGCCTAATTTCTGGCTCGCCTGGCGGGTTTCCATTGGCAACTTTACCGCATTGCATTCCAGATCCATGTTGCTGATGGCTTCAAAATCCCCCGCAACAGCAGCCTCATAAGCCAGCGAAACAAAAGCCGCATCTGTAAACTGCAAACTTCGTGTAAGCATCTCTGTTACAAATCGTTGGGCGGTGGTTTTGTTGTGTACAAGGCCCTGCTGTACATAAGTCTCCAGGCCGGCGGAGTGGGCATACCCGCCAATAGGTAATGTGGGATCAGATAATTGTAATAAACTAAGAAGGGTCATGCTCATTCAGGAGGATTTGTCAGTTTCATTATCTTTGAAAATAAATTATTCTGGCTACTATACCCATGTGGTGAAACAGTAGTTTTTAACGGATTGACTAATTTTCTTTTTTCCCGGCTCACTTCATATCCCGCCGATCCCAGCAGGCGAAACAGTGGCGCCTCAAATGCTACCAAAATTTCGTCATCCTGGTAAAATACCGGTATGTGTTTATTGCCAATCTCATAACAAACGGCTGCCATTTCAAACATGGTTTTAGGCCGGATGGTCATTGCATCACATTCTTTAATTTCAATTACTACGATATTGAAATCGTCCTCGTAAATAATGTCGCCTTCGGTGAGCTGTTGATTTTCGTTTAAAAATTTCATTACCACCTCCCTGCCGGATATGGTTTTTTTATGGAGGATACGTTTATTGGTTTCATACCATTCCAGCAACAGGTTATCAATCTTCCGGTTATTGATTGCAAAAAAATTAATATTCCCTATTTTCTCTTTTACCAGCATATTTGTTCCTGCTTTCATTCGTACAAAACCAGTATTTATCGGATCATGTTTTTTGGAGCACCGTCAAAATAAAAAGTATCGTTGCGCCAATGGCAACTCCGCCATAGGTTCGCAGGTAATATGTACGCCATCTACTTTTACCTCATAATTCTCGGGGTTTACATCTATCTGTGGTGTAGCGTCATTATGTATCAAATCCTTCTTTGAGATACTACGACAATCTTTTACCGCCAGTGTCATCTTTTGTAAGCCATATTGCTGAACTATATTTTTTTCCAATGATATTTTTGAAACAAATGTAGCACAGGTACTAAACAGGGCTTTCCCAAAGGCGCCAAACATATGACGGTAAACAACGGGTTGAGGTGTAGGTATAGAAGCGTTGGGATCACCCATCCTGGAGGCGATAATCATTCCGCCCTTAATGATCATTTCTGGTTTAGCGCCAAATAATGCCGGTTTCCATAATACAATATCCGCCAGTTTTCCATTCTCCAGTGAACCCACATACGAGGATATGCCATGTGTGATGGCCGGGTTGACAGTATATTTGGAAACATATCTTTTAACCCTGAAATTATCATTGCCTTTTCCTTCATCTTCGGGTAGGGCTCCACGTTGTACTTTCATTTTATGCGCCGTTTGCCAGGTACGGGTAATTACTTCCGCTACCCTTCCCATTGCCTGGCTGTCGCTGCTCATCATGCTGAATACACCCATATCCTGCAAAATATCTTCGGCGGCAATTGTTTCCGGGCGGATACGGCTATCCGCAAAAGCCACATCTTCAGGAACTGATTTATCCAGGTGATGGCAAACCATTAGCATATCCAGGTGTTCGTCAATGGTATTTACTGTATAGGGCCTGGTGGGATTAGTGGATGAAGGCAAAATATTCGGGTACATGGCTGCTTTAATAATATCCGGGGCATGCCCGCCACCCGCACCTTCCGTATGAAAAGTATGGATCACCCTTCCCCTGATTGCCGCGATGGTATCTTCCAGAAAACCTGCTTCATTTAAAGTGTCGGTATGTATGGCTACCTGTACATCATATTTATCCGCTACCCGCAGGGCGGCATCAATTACAGCCGGGGTTGATCCCCAGTCTTCATGGATTTTCAGGCCCAGAGCACCGGCTTCTACCTGCTCCTCCAGCGGCGCAATGGCTGCACAATTTCCTTTTCCAAAAAACCCGAGGTTCATTGGAAATGCATCAGCCGATTCGAGCATTTTTTGAATATTCCATGCACCCGGGGTAACGGTGGTGGCATTTGTTCCATCAGCGGGACCCGTGCCCCCGCCAATCATGGTGGTGATACCACTGAACAGGGCATGATCAATCAATTGCGGACAAATAAAATGAATATGCGTGTCAATACCACCCGCAGTTGCTATCAGGCCTGCACCGCCATGTACTTCGGTGGAAGCCCCGATTATCATACCGGGCGTAATGCCTTCCATCGTGTCGGGGTTTCCGGCTTTGCCAATGCCGGTTATTTTCCCATCCTTAATACCAATATCGGCTTTCACTATTCCCCAATGATCTATAATCATAACACTGGTAATTACAAAATCCAGCACTCCTTCGTTTCGGGTAGCCGTAGCCGATTGTGCCATCCCGTCACGAATAGTTTTGCCGCCTCCAAATTTGGCTTCATCGCCGTACACCGTAAAATCCTTTTCTATCTCAATAAATAATGCTGTATCGCCCAGGCGAATTTTATCGCCTGTAGTTGGGCCGTACATATTGGCGTATTTTATTCTGTTGATATGTAAAGGCATGATGGGCTATAGTTTATTGACAGTTTAATGGTGAATGAGCAATGGTGAATGTTGAAAAAATTCATCATTTCAACCAGGTTAACCGGTTTTGTTTTTAAATTTATACAGACTTATTTTCAATAATGCAGTATTTTTATTTTGTTCATTTATATCTCCGTCCGTTAAATTATTAAACCCCATTACTATTTTATTGCCGCCAAAAGCAACCAGCTCCACATCTTTTTCTTCTCCCGGCTCAAAGCGAACGGCGGTACCGGCTGCGATATTGAGCCGCATACCAAAAGATTTTTCCCTGTCAAATTCCATTTGCTTATTTACTTCAAAAAAATGAAAATGGGAGCCTGCCTGGACAGGGCGGTCTCCAGTGTTTACCACTGTAACCTGCATTGTATCCCGCCCGGTATTGCATTCAATATCATCTTTTGCCAAAATGTATTCTCCTGGTATCATTTTAAAAAATTTAGTGTAAAAACTAATCTCATTTATAAGGATTATATTTTTTAAAAAGTATTGAAGGCTTCCACAGTATTTCGGGTTCATAAAGCAATTTGCGGCGTGAAATAAGTGACTAACCTTATATTAACCCAATTAATAACCGTATACATTATCTATTTTATATACCTTATTTACTTTATTTATCCTATTTACCTACATTACCTTATCGGATCATGTACCGTTACCAGTTTGGTTCCGTCCGGGAAAGTAGCTTCAATCTGTATCTCGTGGATCATTTCGGGTATCCCTTCCATAACATCGGTTCTTTTTAATATTGTAGCGCCGTATTGCATCAGTTCCGCCACAGACCTTCCATCCCGTGCAGCCTCCTGCAAATGACTGCTGATAAGGGCGATGGCCTCGGGGTAATTAAGTTTTAATCCCCTGGCTTTTCTTTTTTCGGCCAGTTCGCCGGCCAGAAAAAGTAATAACTTTTCAGATTCCCTCGGAGATAAATGCATGACAAAAATTATTTATTTAGCTATTTTAAAAGGCAGGCAATCGTTACATTTCGCAGAATATATGTTAAGATATGAAAAAACGGGATACGATTATCACCAAAAATAGTATTGCGTTTACAATAAAGTTTTGATTTGTACGATTTATACACAGTATCCTGCAATCACCTGATTGTTAAAATGAAAAACCACCAGAATGTTAAAACGTATCACTTACCCTTTGGTAATGCTGACCGCATTATTGATCATGGGCCATACAAAATCCACATCCGTTAATACCGGTTATCATCTGCCAAAACCATTTTCATCTATCAGCGTCAACAATTTTCCTGTAAATACAATTCCGGCCTCAATCACAGGGGTAAAATCTGATCGCTATAATCTTTGGCAACTGGGCAATGCAGGACTTTCAGAAATTGCGTTTAACTACGCAATAAAAGGGTTGGGTTATCTCAATGCAGCGAATATTATCACTAAAAGAAATATTGTATCAATTGTAGATTTCAGTAAGCCTTCTACCCAAAAAAGGTTATTTGTGATAGATTTAAGCAGTGGGAAAATTCTGTTCAACACCTGGGTGGCGCATGGTCGTAATTCAGGCAACGAATATGCAAACGAATTTTCGAATTTGCCCGAATCACATCAAACCAGCCTTGGCTTTTATATTACTATGGGTACTTATACAGGGGGAAACGGGTATTCGCTCCGGCTGCAAGGTTGCGAAAAAGGGATAAACGATAAAGCATTTGAAAGAGCGATCGTTATCCACGGGGCAGATTATGTAAGTAACCGCTTTATAAACAGCAGGGGCATGCTTGGAAGAAGTTACGGTTGCCCTGCCATCCCAACTGAACTGAGCAAAAAAATTATTGATGTAATTAAAAACGGCAGTTGCATTTTCTTATACCATCCCACCAAAAAATATTGCACCCGTTCTAAAATTATTACCAGCCAGGTTTGATTTTCAAATCGGGCATGCTCAACTCAATAATTGTTAGGCACGACAGCAGGAAGATGGTCCCGGTATTGGTCGGGGCCTCTTTATGTTAACTTACGCTTGAGATAGAATAATCTCGAACTGTTACCACACATTTTTTGCAGTTACAATTTTTGCGTTTTGTCTTTTCTCATAGATTTATTACAGCTCCTGCGAACTGGCAAATTAACCCCACCAATAACCCGCTATAGATCTCTTTCGGGCGATGGTCGCTTACAATCATCCGGGATGTACATACCAAACCCGCCAGTAAAAAAGCCAGCACCAGCGGCCACGTCATTAACATGGTATTTTGGTGCATGATAACCAGGAATAACCCGACCACCCCGCCCATGCCAATAGCATGCATGCTTATTTTGTAATAAATATTCGCGATCAGGGCTGCCGAAGAAGATATAAAAACGCCAAACATAAAAGCTACCAATATGCGGGGAATATAGTTTTGCTCCCTTAACACATACTGTGTCCAAAAGAAAAAAGTACCCGATGCTATATAAGGGATGATACGGTCTTTTTGTGTTTTCAAAAACAACGACTCAATAAATCCCAATCCCTTTAACAATAAAATAGTGATTGCAGGAAAAGCAACAGCATTGATAGTAATCAATAGCAATAATTTTTTTTTACCAGACACGCTAAAGCCGGAAAAATAGCCGGGATGTATAAACGCCAAAAAGGCGGTCACATACAAAGGGATGAAGAGCGGGTGAAATAGATAAGAAAACAAGTGGGCAAATAACCTGGTTCCCGGTGAATGCCGCCCAATGATGGTGTGCGCGGTACCTGGTTCTTTCCCTTCTGTAGGCTGGTTTGCAATATTCATATGTTTTGTTTCCTGCGACCGCCGGAGACCGCGACAGTATTTATAACTCCTTTCTCAATCGTGCTACGGGAACATTCAGTTGTTCCCTGTATTTGGCAACCGTTCTCCTCGCAATATTATATCCTTTTTCCTGTAATAATTCAGTTAACCTTTCATCACTCAGCGGATGTTTTTTACTTTCCGCCTCAATTAAATCACTCAATATCTTTTTTACTTCCCGGGTACTTACTTCTTCGCCACTGTCTGTTTGCAAACTTTCACTAAAGAAAAACTTTAAACGATAGGTACCGAATTCAGTCTGCACAAATTTGCTGTTGGCGACCCTGCTGACCGTGCTGATATCGAGATTTGTTTTTTCGGCGATATCTTTCAAAATCATTGGCCGCATTTCAGTTTCATCGCCGGATACAAAAAATTCGTATTGATAATTCATGATGGCTTCCATAGTACTCAATAAAGTATGCTGGCGTTGCTTGATGGCATCAATAAACCATTTGGCCGAATCGATCTTTTGCTTGATAAATAAAACGGCCTCTTTTTGCCTTTTATCTTTTTTTGTACCCCGGTCATAGTCTTTCAGCATATCACGGTAACCTTCGCTTATACGGAGGTCCGGGGCATTCCTGCTGTTGAGCGTTAATTCTAATTTGCCGTTATTGTTCAGAATAAAAAAATCGGGGATCACATAACCTTCACCCTTGCTGCTTTCGCCGATATTACCGCCGGGCTTGGGGTTTAGCTTTATTATCTGGTTAATTATTTCCCTTAGCTGTTGATCTGTTATATTTAATCCCCGCTGAATTTTTTCATAATGTTTCTTGGTAAATTCTTCAAAATATTTCTCCAATACTTTTATGGCCATTTCCACACTTACATTTTCATGCACCCTTCTTTCTAATTGAATCAGCAAACACTCCTGTAAATTCCTGGCGCAAACACCGGGAGGGTCAAACTGTTGTATTTGCAAAATCAATTCACCGATTTCTTCTTCAGTAGTTTGTATATTTTGCCTGAAAGCAAGATCATCGACTATTGCGCTGATATCCCGTCTTAAATAGCCATCATCATCCAGGTTGCCAATAATCTGTTCAGCCACCCGCTTTTTGTGTTCGTCAAGGTTTAATTGCCCAACCTGTTCCAGCATTATTTCATTAAAACCGGTTTCCACTTTATGGGGAATTACTTTGTTGTCGTCCTGTTCAGGGTAATTTTCATCCCTCATTTTATAATCCGCTATATCATCGTCCCCATCCTGTACATAATCGCTGATGTCAATATTATCATATTCATCCTTGCTGCCGTCCAGGTCAAATTCATCTTCTTTGGTTTCAAATTCTTCCGTTGTGTCGTTTTCAAACTCTTCTGCTTCATCTTCTTCACCTGTTTCCAGGGCCGGGTTTTCTTCGAGTTCTTCCTTGATCCTTTCTTCCAACAGGGCGGTGGGCACCTGGAGCAATTTCATTAACTGAATTTGCTGGGGCGATAATTTTTGTAATTGTCTTTGATATAATCCCTGACTTAAGGCCATATTTTTTACTACTATTCCCTTTCGGGAGGATTCTGTTTAAATTATTTGAGCGTAATAAATAGTTCAGCGATCCAAACTAATTGTTCCATAAAGCCGTAAATTTACACACATTGAACTATGTAACTTGTATAAAAAAGGTAAAATTATATTTTTTTGCATGATTTTTGTAGCCGCGACAGCTTTTTCACAAAATCAACCAGCTAAACATGGCAAAACGTTGCTGCTACAACCAGTAAATAAAACATCCGGCAGTTTCCGCTACATCATTCAAACCAATACGCTCACACCTACTATTAAACCGGTTATTGCTCCAAATTTTTATGTTACCCAACTGGGCTTTTTTTGTAAGCAGGAAATAAAATTAGAAAAAACTACCAAAATCCCTTTCCGCTTTAGGCTTGGGAGTATAGAAGATTGTAACCGGATGGAAGGTAAAGAAAGGAGGAACTAAAAATCAGCTCCTGGTAAAAGCAGTTATTCCTTCTACAAGCAGATCAAGGTTTTTGAGGGTGGTATAAACGTTGGGCGTTATTCTTACACCGTTAATATTTTCCCATACAATACCAACGGTGTGGATTTTATATTTATCAAACAGGAAAGCATCCAGTTCACCTGGCTTTTTTCCTTCAATGGCTATATTGCCGATGGCACAACCCCATTTTGGATCAGGTGACGTATTTAATTTTACTTTTGGAATATCCCGCAGTTTCTCCATCCAGTAATTCTTGAGGTAATATAAGCGCTTTTCTTTTCTTTCACTGCCGATCATTTCGTGAAATTCGACGGCTTTGCCAATCGCCTGTTCAATAAAGAAGGGCCGGGTGCCTAAATTTTCAAATTTCCGGATATCATCTTTTAACGGATGATCATTGGTGGCCAATAATGGATATATGTTTTTGATCTTTTCCTTCTTTACATATAACATACCGCTGCCGATTGGGGCGTAGAGCCATTTATGCAGGCTGGTCGCAAAATAGTCGGCATCGAGGTCAGGCATGCTGAAATCAATATGTGCAAATGAATGAGCGCCGTCCACCAACACTTCTATTCCTCTTTTATGCGCTTCCCCCGCTATTTTATTTACCGGGATGACCTGGCCGTTCCAGTTGATGACATGCGTAATATGGACAAGTTTTGTTTGAGGCGTAAATGCTTTTACATATTGCTGCACCAAATAATTTTCGTCTTCACTTGGCAGCTCAAGGTTAATCCAAACCATTTTTATCCCGTCCCTCATTTCTCTTTGTTTGTATGCATTGATCATATTGGGATAGTCCTGTTTGGCAGCTACCACTTCATCACCGGCTTTTAATTGCAACCCGAATATGATAGTTTCCAATCCCTCCGAGGAATTGCGATTGATGGCAATTTCTTCTGTAGTACAACCGGCCAGTTTAGCAAGATTTTTTCTTAGGGGTTCACGACCCTGGTCAAGGATGCGCCACATATAATAACTGGGGGCTTCGTTGCTGTAATCATAATAGCGTTTCATGGCATCCTGCACCGTTTTTGGTGCGGGTGAAACACCGCCGTTATTTAAATTAATGAGACCGGGGGAAAGGGTAAATGATTGCTGGATATAATACCAGAATTCTTCTTCGGTTGCTAAGGTATCAGCCGGTATGCCGTCCGCATCAAGCAATGCTCTTTCAAAACCCCTCGCCCATGCAGGTTTTGTTAAAGAAGAAAAGAATGCAGTAGCCGTTAATGCTCCTGCCTTTTGTAAAAAACTGCGACGGTTATTTTTTCTCATACATGCTATCTTAGGCGCTCCTCTCAAGATAGTATGTTTTTAATAAGTTACTGCATGTTCAACCAATACTTTTTTTATCACAGTTACCATTTGAGTGCCCTTTTCCTGTATTTGTTCATCTGTCCATAATAAACTGATGAGCGTAGAAACGCAACGGCTCATTACCGCATCGCTGGCAGAAAAATCTTTGTTGGCATGATGGATAACGGCAGCCTTTAGATCGGGATGTAATTTATTGAGCGTAACGGAGTTTTTTAAATGATCCCACCTACTGATATAATGCCAGTTATTATCAAACCAATAAAAATTGCCGGGCATAATTCCCTGTGCCCGCATTTCGTCAACAACCGCTTTTGTAATTTCAGGAGTGGGGAGAAACCAGCTCAAAAAAGTACAACTGTCACCTGCTTCATCGGGTACCCGCCTGAAAGAAATTTCCGGTATTGCTGATAAAATATTCCTGAGGGTCTTGTTATTTTTGCGTTGAATAGATAAAAATGTATCCAATTTGTTTATTTGTGCCAGTCCCACCGCAGCATGTAATTCGCTGATACGGAAATTATACCCGATAAAAGGATGAAGGTCCGCCCCACGGTCTGTCCCTTTGTGATCATGACCATGATCGCTGTAACCATCGCTTGACAAAAACACGTCTTCACGGTTGGTCATTACCACACCGCCTTCAGCACAGGTGATGGTTTTTACAAAATCAAAACTAAAAGTTCCGGCATCGCCAATGGTACCCAATTTTTTACCTTTATAACTTGCCCCGATACTTTGGCAGGCGTCTTCCAGTAATAAAAGATCGAATTCTTTACAGATAGCTACCAGTTCATCCATGTCCGCCATGCTGCCGCACATGTGCACCGGCATTATACATTTTGTTTGGGGGGTGATGGCGTTTCTTACTGCTGCCGGGCTAAGTGTCAGCGTATCGTCCACATCTACCAACACAGGAATGGCACCTACACTCAGCACTGCTTCAAAACTTGCTACAAAAGTGAAAGCCGGCAGAATCACCTCATCACCATAACCAATGCCGAGGGAAGTCATGGCAGCGGTTAATGCAGCCGTTCCGCTATTTACCAACTGCGCGTATTTACAACCAAATGTTTCGCAGATCGCTCCCTCCAGTTCCTTCGACTTCCATATCCCGTTTCTTGCGCCGTCAAAACCGTAGCGCATCAGGATGCCGGTTTGCAGTACATCATTTACTTCTTTGCGTTCCTCCGCGCCAAAAAATTCAAAACCTGGCATGAGTGATAAAATTGAGTGGTTAAATAATAGTGCCCGCAAAGGTAGAGCAATCAATATTTAAATAATATCAAATCTTGCCGAAAATCGTTTTACTCAAACATTTTAACATTCAACTTGTTGTATAAATTATACCGGGCTTTTTAATTGAAGAGCCGTTTACTTTACAAAAAGCTGGTTAACTTTGAATTCTGAATGAAAAAAAACATCCTCATATTTTTACTCTTTTTTCAATTGCTGCTGCTTTCACAGAACCCGGTGATTGCCCAGTGCTCGCTTTGTACCAAAACCGCCCAGCAATTAGGAGAGAAACCTGCACAGGGTTTGAATAGCGGCATATTGTATTTAATGCTCATGCCTTTCATCCTTGTTGGTTTTATAGGTTACCGCTGGTGGAAAAATAACAAGGATGTAGAAGAGCAGCAGTAGTTGCCCGCTACTTTTTTAACCATTAATTTCCTGAATCAGAGTTTTGTTATCTTGTGCGTACAAATTATTTCCGCATGAAATACATCCTGTTATCATTATTATTTCTTTCTTCCGGTATATACGGGCAAAAATTACCTGCCATAGTTGAAAAGACAAAGGAAATGCAAAAGAAGGCAGGCTTCCTGAACTACTATTGGGAGGAAGCTACCGGTAAAATATGGCTGGAAATAAGTAAATACGCGCAGGAAATGCTATACCTGCAATCATTACCGGCGGGCTTAGGTTCGAATGATATTGGACTTGACAGGGGCTTGCTGGGAACTACCCGGATCATCAAATTCTACAGGGTAGGAAGAAAAGTATTAATGATTGAACCGAATTACAATTACCGGGCGATAACAAATGCCCCCAACGAAAAGAAAGCGGTAGAGCAATCCTTTGCCCAATCTGCCTTGTGGGGGTTTAGCGTGGAAGCCGAAAGCGACAGCAGCGTTTTGGTAGATGCTACCGATTTTTTATTGAGAGATGCCTTGAAGGCGGCCAACCAGTTAAAAACCGCACAACAGGGAATTTATACATTTGATAAAAGTCGTTCCGCAATTTACCTAGCTGCTACAAAAAATTTCGCTTTCAATACCGAAATTGAAGCTACCATCACTTTAATAAACGCGGATGGAACAACAGGCGGTTTTGTAAATTCGGTTACCCCTTCACCCGAAGCCATTACGCTTCGTATGCATCATTCTTTCGTGCAATTGCCGGATGCGGGTTATAAGCCACGGGCTTTCGATACCAGGAGTGGTTTTATCAGCACCTCTTATTTTGATTACAGTACGCCCGTAAGTGAACCCATTGAAAAAAAATTCATCATACGTCACCGGTTAAAAAAGAAGGATCCGGGGGCAGAACTCAGTGAACCGGTAAAGCCAATTATTTATTATCTGGATAACGGAACACCAGAGCCAATCAGGGCTGCATTAATGGAAGGAGCAGGTTGGTGGAACCAGGCTTTTGAAGCGGCGGGTTATAAAAATGCCTTCCAGGTAAGGATTTTGCCTGATAGTGCCGACCCAATGGATATCCGGTATAATATGATCAACTGGGTACATCGTTCTACCAGGGGCTGGAGTTACGGGGCCGCTGTAGTGGACCCGAGAACCGGTGAGATCATTAAAGGGCAGGTTACACTAGGTTCGTTAAGGGTACGGCAGGATTATTTAATAGCCCAGAGTTTATTGGCGCCTTTCGAAAATGGGGTGCCATCAAACGATAAAATGTTGACAATGGCTTTAGACAGGTTAAAACAATTATCAGCCCACGAAGTAGGACATACAATCGGACTAATGCATAATTATGCAGCCAGTGTAAGCAATCGGGCCAGTGTGATGGACTATCCCCATCCATTGGCAAAGTTAGATGCAAAGGGTGAAATTGATCTTTCAAAAGCCTATGACCTGAAGATCGGCGAATGGGACAAAATTGCGATAAAATGGGGCTACATGGATCTTCCTCCAGGACCTGATGAGCCTGCAGTATTGAATAGGTTGCTGACAGACGCCAATAAAAATGGTTTGCAATTTATAAGCGACCGTGATGCCAGGGCAGCAGGCGGGCTTCATCCCTTTGCCCATTTATGGGATGGTGGTAATGACCCCGTAATTGAATTAGTGGAAATGAAAAAAGTACGCAATAAAGCGCTCGCCCAGTTTGGCGAAAAAAATATTCGTGCAGGCATGCCAATGGCCATGCTGGAAGATGTATTGGTACCCTTGTATTTTTATCACCGTTATCAATTGGAAGCGGTAACCAAATGGGTAGGAGGCCTAAACTATACCTATGCGCTAAAGGGCGATGGCCAGCTTATTACGAAGCCTTTAACCAAAGAGGATCAGTTAACCGCGTTAAATGCGGTGATCGGTTGCCTGGATCCAAAGTTTTTGTTTTTGCCTGATGCCATCATCAAATTAATTCCCCCACGCCCGGCGGGTTATAATTTTACCAGGGAATTATTTAAAAAAAGGACGGGCCTGGCTTTTGATGCCCTGGCCCCCGCAGAAGCAGCGGCAGATTTTCCCCTTTCACTTTTATTCAATACAGAAAGATTAAACCGGATGGTGCAATACGAAGTTGAATATAATGGCCTGGGAGTAAATGAAATGATCAACCTGCTGCTTGCCAATACCTGGAAGGCGCCAATAAGAAAGGGAATGGAAAAATTAATTCAACAACAAACCGGGCAAATACTGCTTACTTATTTACTGGCGGTATCGGTTGATGAAAATGCCTCTTTTGAAACCAGGGCGGTGGTCTGTAAAGCGCTCAGCGATTTAAAGAATTATATAGGGGCACAACAAAAGCTGGTAAAAGAGGAGCGTTTATCAGCGCATTTTGCACTGGCATTGGAACGGATGAAGGCTCCTGAAAAAGCAAAACCAACCATTCACAAAGAGATGCCACCGGGAGCACCTATTGGATGTGATTGGCAAGAATAAGCATAGAACTTTCCCCAAAAAAAGCGGGTTAACCCTAAAGGAAAGAGCATGAAATTCAAATGTGAAAATAAGAAAATGACTCAATGCCAGGTTAGGGACACAATAGAGTCGGCGCACAGAACGGCAGTACAAAAGAGAAGGAAACAATCAGGCAACGATGGAGTAACAAGGACGCTCAAAATACGTCAATCTAAGGGTATTATCCATGAATAAACATTGGGATAAAGTGGTGGCGTTGATTAAAAAAGCAGCTTAACTGCAATGCGACAATTTTAAATGCACCCAAACATTATTATACCCCATTACTATCTTTTATTTTAATTAAATTACAGTGTCATTTTCGCCATACCTGCACAGTGTAGCTGCATTTCCTTTCTGAATGATTTTTATGAAGCATTTTTTTACTTTTTTCGCTTTGCTCTTTTTGTTGCCCTTCATCGTGCCGGGCCAAACCGTGGTATCTATAAAAATAGAAGGCGCTATTAATCCCATCACGGCTGATTTTGTAAACGAGGCAATTAAGAATGCCCACAGTAAAAAGGCAGCCTGCCTGCTCATACATTTGAATACACCCGGTGGTTTATTACAATCCACCAGGGAAATTGTAACTGCATTGCTGGAAAGTACTGTCCCGGTAGTCGTGTATGTATCCCCCGAAGGGGCGCATGCTGGTTCGGCAGGTGTTTTTATTACTATGGCCGCTAATATTGCTGCAATGGCTGAAGCAACTAATATCGGGGCAGCACACCCGGTGAATTTACGGGGAAGCATGGATAGTGTTATGAGCGAAAAAGTGACCAACGATGCTGCTGCATTTATCCGCAGCATTGCAGCAAAAAGAAACCGTAACCTCCAATGGGCCGAAGATGCAGTGAGGAAAAGCATTTCTATAACCGCCGCCGAAGCTATTCTTGAAAAGGTAGTTGACCTGATAGCTTTCTCCGACCGTGACCTGCTGAACCAGATTGATGGGAAAGAAGTGAAACTCAACAGCGGGACGGTGGTACTGCATACAAAAAATGCAATAATCGAAACCTATGAGATGAGTGCGATCGATAAGCTGTTCAATATTATCAGCAATCCAAATATTGCCTACCTCATGATGATGCTGGGTTTTTTTGGAATTTTATTTGAATTATTTAATCCCGGCGCCATACTTCCCGGGATGATCGGAGTGGTATCACTGATTCTTGCATTTTATACAATGCATACATTACCTATTAATTTTGCAGGTCTTGCACTGATTATTTTTGGTGTGCTGCTATTATTACTGGAGATAAAAATTGTTAGTCATGGTATGCTTGCCATTGGCGGTATAATTTCACTATTGCTGGGCTCAATGATGCTGATAAAAGCGGGTTCAACTTTGGAAATTACCGGCATTTCAAGACTGCTTATCATTGCTACCACCGCAGTAACAGCTCTATTCTTTTTGTTTGTGATAGGCGCAGGATTAAAGGCGCAAAAGCGAAAAGCACTTACAGGCCTGGAGGCAATGACTGGACTGACCGGGATCGCATTGGACCCTCTCGAGCCTGGAGGACGAGTAATGGTGCAGGGAGAAATATGGAATGCCTCATCAACCGGTGGAAATATTAATAAGGGAGAAGCGGTAAGGATAAACGCCATTAAAAAACTGATGCTGTTTGTAGAAAAAATAGCCCCTGATGTTTCTGGTAGTATGACAACTTAATTTGTCAATGGTGAAATGATTCATTTGACCCATTGACCATTGACTATTGACCATTCACCATTCAAGTTTCAAATCTTAAATCTATAATAATATGCCACAAATTCCATTTATTACCCTGCTCGTCATCTTTTTTTTAATCAGCCTTTTAGCCAGTGCGGTAAAAATTCTCCGCGAATACGAACGGGGCGTTATTTTCCGCCTGGGACGGCTTATCGGTGGAGATGGGCTGAAAGGACCCGGATTGATATTGCTGATCCCATTTATCGATAAGATGGTAAAAGTGAGTTTACGCACGGTGGTGATGGATGTACCTCCCCAGGATATCATCACCAGCGATAATGTTTCCATAAAAGTAAATGCCGTAGTGTATTTCCGTGTGGTGGAACCACAAAAAGCAATTGTGCAGGTGGAGAATTTTTTACTGGCTACTTCGCAAATTTCCCAAACTACTTTGCGGAGTGTTTTGGGGCAGTCGGAGCTGGACGACCTGCTTTCACAAAGAGAGATCATTAACCATAAACTGCAGCAGATCATCGATTCGCAAACAGAACCCTGGGGAATTAAGGTAACGAACGTAGAAGTAAAACAAATTGATCTTCCGCAAGAAATGCAGCGGGCAATGGCCAAACAGGCGGAAGCAGAAAGGGAGCGCCGGAGCAAGGTTATTTCTGCAGAAGGTGAATTCCAGGCTTCACAAAGATTAGCAGATGCGGCAAAAATCCTTTCTGCTGAGCCAAGTGCGTTAACATTGCGTTACCTGCAAACTTTAAGGGAGATCGCCACAGAAAATAATTCTACTACCATCTTCCCTGTACCAATCGATTTGCTGACCCCATTTTTAAGTAATGGAGGCAAGAAAGTGAATATTACTGATGTTTTGGAAGGAGCCAGGAAGGAATAAATTCGTTAGTTGGCTTATGTGCTAATGAAGAATTGTACTTAAGACAGTGATGAACAACCAGTCCAGCCGAGTATCAAGCTGGCTGTGAGTTAGTGTGGACATCTTTTCGGGGTATTTTTTAATTATAGAATTATAGAAAAAATCAATCTCCGAATGCTCAACTGTTTGTTATTCAGGTATTGAAGTTCCACCAGGCTTTCTACTAAAACTCGCCGTAGAATTGGAGTGTACCTGTTCCGCCTAATCAGGAAAATGGGGCTAAAGTCTTGTGGCTATAATTGCCGAACACCTGTTAGTAATTCAACTGGTGATGAATATAGACCACCCGCCTGATAATTAAATAATCAACAATATTAAATTTTCATCTTTCAAACCAACAAACAAATTCCCGTTATCCCCGTTTTTTACACAACAAACGATTGCACCAATTTATTGGTTTCCCTATAAAATACTCCTTTCAAAAAGCTTATTTTTACGACTCTGTTTATTCAATACTTTTTTCCTGCCATGACTTACCTCTTTTTTTATGCTTAACTATCTTAAGTAATAAATGAAAAAAACTTATTAATAAATTATCATGACAGCAGAGCACCAGCGATTAGCCGTTAATCATAAAAAAACTATCCCACTTGAACAATGGGGCCCGTACCTGAGTGAGCGGCAGTGGGGCACGGTGCGGGAAGATTACGGGAACCACGGGGATGCATGGGGCTACCTGCCTTTTGAGCAGTCACACTTCAGAACTTACCGCTGGGGTGAAGATGGAATTGCAGGTATCTCCGATTATTTTCAAAACCTGTGCTTCGCAGTGGCTTTCTGGAACGGAAAAGATAAAATTCTGAAAGAACGTTTATTTGGCCTGGGAAATTACGAGGGCAACCACGGTGAAGATGTAAAAGAATTGTACTATTACCAGGATAATATCCCCACCCATTATTACATGGAATATTTGTACAAATACCCGCAGAATGAATTTCCGTATGAAGACCTGAAAGCTACTAACCGCGGCCGTTCGATGCTCGATCCTGAATATGAAATATTAGATACCGGTATATTTGATAAGGATGAATATTTTGATGTGAACATTACCTACGCCAAACAGAACCCGCAGGATATTTATATCAAAATAGATATTACCAACCGCGGCGATAAAACCGCTCCCATAACGATATTGCCTACCCTGTGGTTTTATAACCGGTGGATGGATACCCCTGACGAACCCAAACCCTGCATAAATTTTCTCAGTAAAACATCCGTCAGGGCAAAACACAAACGGCTGGGTAACTACTATTTGTATTTTCAGCACCCCGATGATTGCCTGTTTACAGATAACGAAACCAACCTCAATAAAACAACCGGGGCAACAAACGAAACCCCATTCGTAAAAGATGCTTTTCACGATGCGATCATTGAAGGAACAAACCGTAAAAAGCTGCGGACCAGGAAAGAAGGTACCAAATTTTCGGCGGTATATGAATTGAAATTAAAAGGTGGTGAAACCAAAACCATTTTTTGCCGGCTTACAGGAAGAGCCGATGACCGGCCTTTTACGAAGGGGTTTGAAAGAATTTTCGCGGTACGTAAACAGGAGGCGGATGATTTTTATAAGGTTATCCTTCCGGCTAATATTTCAGATGACCTTAAAAACATACAGCGTAAGGCGCTGGCTGGAATGTTGTGGAGCAAACAGTATTATCATTATGACGTAGAGCGCTGGCTTACCAATAGTGATGGCATCACCCCGGTAAATGATGGTAAAAAGAAAGGGCGTAATAGTGACTGGACGCACTTAAAGAACCAGGACGTAATTGCGATGCCGGACAAGTGGGAATATCCCTGGTATGCCGCGTGGGACCTTGCCTTTCATTGTATTTCCTTAGTAATGGTAGATCCTGAATTTGCCAAGCATCAGTTGCTGCTCATTATGCGGGAATGGTATATGAAACCCGATGGGCAGTTACCGGCTTATGAGTGGAACTTCAGTGATGTTAACCCACCCGTTCAGGCATGGGCAGCCATGGAAGTTTACCGGATAGAAAAAGAAACCAGTGGAACCGGCGATATTGTTTTCCTTAAAAAAGTATTCCAGAAACTGCTGATCAATTTTACCTGGTGGATCAACCGTAAAGACCGCAAGGGTAACAATATATTTGAAGGGGGCTTCCTGGGGCTGGATAATATCGGTGTATTCAACCGCAGCCATAACCCATCGGGCGAAATGCAGTTAGAACAGGCGGATGGCACCAGTTGGATGGGCATGTATGCGCTCAATATGATGGATATGGCACTGGAGATCGCCAAACAGGACAAAGCTTTTGAAGACACGGCTACTAAATTTTTTGAACATTTTGTATTGATAGCGGAAGCATTGAATAGCCACAGTCTCTGGAATGAGGAAGACAAATTTTATTATGACGTTTTGCGGATCGGGAGCGCCGACCCAATGCCACTGCGTATACAGAGTATCGTTGGGTTAACCAGTTTATTTGCCGTGAGTATAATGGACAAGGAAATATTTTACAAGCTGCCCGATTTTAAAAAAAGAATAGACTGGTATGAAAATTACCGGGCGAAAAACAATCGTTTCTGGCCCAATGAAGAGCGGGGCGATGGAGAAGAAATACTGATATCATTGGTAAAGAAAGACAGGCTGATCCATTTACTCAACCGTATGCTCAACGAAGATGAGTTTTTATCAGGAGGAGGAATCAGGGCATTATCCAAATATCATGAAGCTCATCCTTATTCTGTAACAATCGAGGGCACCAGGTATGAAATCCAGTATGATCCCGGCGATTCCACCAGTAACCTTTTTGGCGGCAACAGCAACTGGCGCGGACCGGTATGGATGCCCATCAACTACCTGATCATTCGCTCTATCCGGAAATACGGCGAATTTTATGGTAATAATTTAAAAGTTGAGTGCCCTGTAGGATCAGGCAATCTTTTAAACCTGGTAGCTGTTTCCAAATTTTTGACCGAAAGGGTAGTGAGCCTGCTGGCCATCAATGAAAAGGGGGAACGTAAATTAAACGGTAATCAAAACTGGTTCTATAAAAAGCCCGGTAACGAAAAGCTGGTGTTGTTTTATGAATATTTTCATGGTGATACCGGTTGTGGATTGGGCGCCAGTCACCAAACGGGCTGGACTTCCTTAGTTGCCGACCTGATCGGTGGCAACGAAGTAAAGAACCATGAATGGAAAGAAGGGAGCGGCCATGAAATTTTTGTAGATGACTATGAAGGGGAGGATGAAGGGTAATTTGTAAATGTGATGCCTGCTGCTATTTTAAGTTTGGCAGTCACTGGGCCTTGTTTTGGTGTAGTATGCTACCAGCCCCAGCAAATCTTCCTTAGATAGCCGTTTCAAAACAAATGAATCCGTCTTAACCAGGTCATTCACCAATGCTTTTTTGGAGGCCTGCAATTTCATGATTTTTTCTTCGATGGTACCCGGGCATATCAGCCTTACTGCCACTACATGCTTCTGCTGCCCGATCCGGTAACATCGGTCGATTGCCTGGTTTTCCACCGCCGGGTTCCACCAGGGATCAACTAAGTAAACATAATCCGCCTCAGTTAAATTGAGCCCCGTACCACCCGCTTTCAAACTGATCAAAAACACTTTTATGTCAGCATTACCCTGAAAGGCGCTTACTGCCGAAGCCCGGTCTTTTGTTTGCCCCGTCAGGTACTCAAAAGGAATATATTTTGCCGAAAGTTCTTTTCGGATCAGTTCCAGCATCCCCACAAACTGTGAAAACACTAATATCTTATGACTGAGGTGCTTGTTTTCGATCTGCTCAACCAGCACATCAATTTTCGCGGAGGCGTTACCGTAATACGGCTGGTCCTTCAGCAAGGCCGGCGAATCACAGATCTGCCGCAGTTTGGTAAGGCCCTGCAATACATGCATGCTTTCGCGGGGCAGGTCTTCCTCCGGCTGGTGCAACAGGTAATTGCGAAATTCCTTTTCATACGCATCATATACTTTTCGTTGTTCGGTACCCATTTCACAGTAGATGATCATTTCCGTTTTCTCCGGCAATTCGGTAACCACCTGTTTTTTTGTCCGCCGTAAAATAAAAGGATTGATCTTTTTTTGTAGTTCATCCGCCCGCCGCTCATCACCAAATTTATCAATGGGCTGCGAGTAGATGTCTTTAAAATATTGCTGGTTGCCCAGCAGGCCGGGGCAGGCAAAAGACAATTGCCCGAAAAGGTCAAATGTATTGTTTTCAATGGGTGTACCGGTTAGCACGATCTTGTTTTTTGATTGCAGTAAACGGGCAGCTTTGTACCGCTGCGAACCAGGGTTTTTAATAGCCTGCGATTCATCTAAAAAAATATAATTAAAGTGAAAGGTTTTCATGAAATGAATATTTGACAGCAGCAAACCATAACTGGTGAGCACCACATCGTATTCCTTAAAACTGTGGTTATTCCGTACCCGTTTATCCCCATGAATAGTCAATACTTTCAGCGATGGCGCAAATTTCACCAGTTCTTCCTCCCAATTAAAGATAAGCGAGGTAGGCACAGTTACAAGCTGCGTTTGATGCCCATGCTTTTGTTGTAACAAGAGCATGAATGCTATTATCTGTATGGTTTTACCCAAACCCATATCATCCGCCAGGCAACCACCAAAGCCAAAATCATCTAAGAAATTCAGCCAGTTCAAACCCTGTTGCTGGTAAGGCCGCAACACTGCGTTTAGCCCTGCAGGTGATGGCGCCGTTTCAATCGATTGAAACCCTTCAAGCTTGTTGCCATACAGTTCTATTTGCTCCCGCACTTCCTCAGACAGCATTTCTTTTTCATACAATTGCAGCATTCCTGAAAAGCTGATCCTTGGTGTGCGGATGCTGTCTTCCCTGATCTCACCTGCTTCAAAATAGGCGGCCATTTTTTTGATCCACTCGCCCGGCAGTATGCCCAGCGTGCCATCATCTAACTGAACAAACCTTCGTCCATTCTTTAGCGCTTTTTGCAATTGTCGTAAACTGGCCTTTTGTTTTCCATACCGCAGTTCCAGGTCTGTATCAAACCAGTCCAGTCCGCTGGTAACCCTTACCGATACCTTGCCTTTATGAGGGCTTAGTTGGTTGTTATCAATTTCATTAAAGCCCAGTATTTTTATATCCTGCTGCTCCCATTCCTCAAAGGCATCCAAAAACCAGCCCTCCTCCAGGAACTGTTTTTTGGTTAAATAAAATGCATCCTGGTGCAACTGTTCTGCAAAATCGGGGTGCTGCAGCAGCAGTACTGCGGTAAACCTTATCTCCGCTACTTCATCACGGTCTACTATAAACGCATTATTTTTTTGATCCCTTGCATAGAGTTGTCTTTTGCTCAAAACGCTTACTTCCACTTCTCCATAGCGCATTACCGGGCTGATCATTATGTGCTGCCCCGCACCTGATAAATAGACCAGTTGCTGCGGTGGGCCGTCAAACCCATTTTCTTCCAATTGTTCTTTTGTGGCGGCTACCAGCCATGCATAGCTGATGCGGATCTTATCTTCCAGCTTTGCTAAAATGGTTTTCCTGAACACTTCAAATTTTGATTGATGAATAATGATGATATTGTTGTTCTTTTTAAAGTAGCTGATCACCCTTACCAGGTCCATTGTTCCCAGCAGGTGAAGTGCATTACCCGCCAGGATAAAATACCCATATTTTACAGGCAATGTATCCAGCGGGTATATTTTATCCTCAATCACCAGTTGCCCGCTGATCTCGTAAAAAGGTTCTTTCAAATACACCTGGAGTTCAAGCCCTGTTTGCAGGAGCTTCAGTTGAACCGGTACCAGGCTTGCCGGGCTTATGTTTTCTGACAGGGTGGGATTATGATAAAAAGCACGCAACTGCACCGGGTTATTTACGATAGCCCTCAATGCATTCACCTCAGCCATCAGCGGGGCTTTATTGTGGTTGTTGATAAAACCGGCAATACCGGTATAAAATTTTACGGCTTCTGCTTCGTTGGTTTTCCAGGCCAGTTCCATCGGGTCAAGCGTTTTTAGCGGACTTTTTATTTTACCACCTGCCCCTGTGGCGGCTTCGTACAGGCCTACCTGTAAGTGCCTGTAATATTTGTGCTGGCCGAAAACAAGCAACACAGTAGTATCCTGTTTTGCATTTGTCCATACCGAAAGGTCGTTTTTGAAAAGCAACTCCCCGGCCAGTTCTTGCATTGCGGCATCGTTGGCCGGCAGGAGCGATTTCATCCGGGGCGTGATGCGCACAGCACGGCTGGCCCATTTTAACTCAAAATATTCATCGGGGTCAGGCAAATTTTCAAGTCCGTAGTTGATGGCTACCGCATTTATCTTTTCGTGGCGCAGGGCGGTATCAAAAAAAACACGCAGGTCAGGCCGCTCCATAATATTGTACAGCACCTGTGCCTGGTGTTCGCATAATTTGGTGCCGGTCTGATTACATCCACAATCCAGCACCAGGGCTTTATCCCGGTATTGCACCAGCACCATAGGAAAAACCAGGCCGCCACCGGGATTGGTAAAGGAGCCTGTATTTAAATTAATCATATCCGGATGAACAGTAAAGAACCGGCTGTCACCACTATCGGGCATGGTGGCACTATTCGCAAGAATAAACGAATGCGTTAATGCCGAAAACCGGAATTCTTCAAAGATGGTTTCCTTTTCGTTATTTGTTGCAGGTTGCGGTATTGACATGATGTTTGTAAAAATAGGATAGATGTGGTTAGGATGGGATTTCGTTGCTATCTTTTTTAAACGGGATTGACTCATGAGCCATAAATCGCCGGGGCCTTTTACCAGCCATGCACATCACTTCAGTCATTTGCCCCCTTTTACCAATCTAATTTGACAGGTGAAATACTTGTTATAATTTAGTTGAAAATTTATAAGTATGAAAATAATATACTTGCTGTTATGTATAGCTTTTACCGGCTGCGGACCTAAATCCAATGAAGATATTGCGAAAGAATTAATAAAGGAAAAACTGAAAACCAGTTTGCCCGATTTTAATAATTATGAGTCTGCTAATTTTGGTAGAATGGGCAAGGCTTTTTTACCCTATGAAGAAACCGGCCAGTATATTACAAATTTAAAAGCCCTCAATAATTGTAAAGACTCTATTACCCTTTTGGAGAAAATGATCAAAGAAAACAAAAACGGGTCAACTGGCGGTGTTTCGAATAACGAAAGATTGCAACAATTGCTGGATAGTACAAGGGCTTTAAATGACAGGAACAATTCAGCCAGGCAATCTTACACACCTGAGCAATTATTTAAGATGAGCCATGCTTATACCGTAAAAGATAAAGCAGGGCTTGAGATAAAAACTGAAGATGAATTTTATTTTGATAAAGATTTGACCAAGGTGCTGAAGGTTCATAAAGTGTATTAAATTAATAGGAGCGATTAAAACTAAAGGAAGAGCTTGCATATCAATTTGCTAATTGGCTGATGTGCTAATGTGGCCTTTGCCTGCTCCGGCATTTCGGGCAAAGGTTTATTCTGGTGGTATTGTTTAAGACATTTTGAATGCTGCTTTTAATGATTGTCGCAAAAGACCTTTTAATTGACGTTTCTGCACAGCATTTATTTTGAACAGATGAGAGACTTTTGTACTGTAAACAATATAGCGTCAACCAAAAAAATTTAAAACAACATGGAAACGCCGGAGAAAACAATAATAACCGTGGAGAATACCATTGATGCCCCGGTAGAAAAAGTTTGGGAATACTGGACAAAGCCTGAACATATCATTCAATGGAACAATGCATCCGATGATTGGCATACACCCCGCGCCGAAATTGATTTAAGTAAGGGTGGCCGCTTTGTTTCCAGGATGGAAGCTAAAGATGGGAGCATGGGTTTTGATTTTGGGGGTACCATCGATGCCCTTACCAATAACGAATACCTTGAATATACTATTGATGACGGCAGAAAAGTAAAAATAATTTTCAGTTCCCATGGAAATAGTACCAAAATAGAAGAACGCTTTGAAGCTGAAAATACGAATTCCGTAGAATTACAACGGGGGGGCTGGCAGGCTATCCTTGACAACTTTAAAAAATATACGGAGAGCGCCGGCTAATTCCCAGGCATAGCACATGCCGGCAAGGTTTGTATTATATAAACGTTTCCGGTATTTTTTTATATGGGCTGCTTGCCATCTGCATAAATGGCTATCAAT
Organism: Ferruginibacter sp.; assembly: GCA_014379625.1. Lineage (GTDB taxonomy): Bacteria > Bacteroidota > Bacteroidia > Chitinophagales > Chitinophagaceae > Ferruginibacter. The sequence continues at coordinate 188,958 of JACMLJ010000010.1, forward strand.
GCCTGCATACTGTCTTTCAATGCGCCGGAAGCTTCGTCAAAAAAGTTGTCTTTCATTTTTTTGGAAGCCTTATTATCTGTTGACTTTTTTATTTTCGATCTTACTTCCTCCAGTTCATCAAAAAAAACATTTGTATTTTTTTCGTAAAAGGGGTTGAGGGCTTCTATGGTTATTAAAATATCTTCATATTCGGTTAAGATCGAGTTGATATCATTTATGTTTTCAGTTGAATGCCGCCTGGGTATCCTGCTGAATAATTCGTTTAATGCTGCTGTAGTTGAATTCATTTAGGAATTGTATGGTAAAGCACAAAATTACCGTAAATGATGGGCATGGGGGAATTTTATCTTCACAGCCGGGCAACGACCCCCGACTGTATAATCTTTACTACGGGTAGCGCCCCGTTAACCTGTTTACAATAAATGCAACTTATTTAAAGGCGTCTCACCTTATCAATTAAAACACCATATAAAAAAGCAATTAATAAACTTTCAATGTATTTTGAAAGTTCAAAAACTGCTCTATCTTTGTATTGTAAATAAATCAGCATGAAATTAACAGAGGCCAAACAACAATTCATCAGTAACTGGGGCGCTTTTGGCACCCAATGGGGCATCAACCGAACCATGGCGCAGATACATGCCCTGTTATTGGTAAGCGCCGACCCGCTTACACAGGATGATGTAATGGAACAATTAGACATAAGCCGTGGTAATGTAAATATGAATATGCGGGATTTGATTAGCTGGGGCCTGGTAGACAGGGTTATCGTTTCCGGGGAACGTAAAGAATATTTTATCGCCGAAAAAGATACCTGGAAAGTGGTCACACAGATTATTAAGGAAAGAAAAAAAAGAGAACTGGATCCGATGCTTAAATTGCTTGCTCAATTAGAAAATATCGACGGCGACAGGAAGGATAAAAGTGTGAAACAATTTGTTGATACGGTAGCAGGTATCCGCAAGTTTGGGAAGCAGGCGGATCAAATGCTCGACATGATGATCAAGGCTGATGAAAACTGGTTCCTCGGTGGTTTAGTGAAGATCTTCAAATAAGGCAGCCTTTTATTTAAACCAAATTATTCCTGAAAGTTTGAAACAACCTGCCTCTTATCAGTCTCGCTGTCAAACAGCAATGCTAAAAACGATCGCTGTGAATATTTACTATGCTGCCAGTCCGTATCATGGGCAGTACTACTATTAATGCTCCTTAAATACTCCTGTTAACCAATAAGTAGTTCTACGATACTGCTTAACGTAGTGTTTTAGTTTATGGATAGGTATATTACTACAGCAATAGTAATTACGCTGCGACAATAAAAGGGTGATATTGCTATTGCCTGGCAATCAAATCTACCGCACCTTTGTATCAGAAAATGATTGAGGAGAAATCAGCGGTCAAATTCGAAATACATATCCAAATCCTACAGAAAAATACAAAACCAATATCCGGGACTATGCCGTAAAAAGCGATGATGACCCAAAAACCAATAACCAATATCCTGAGACTATGCTGTAAAAAGCGATAATGGCTCAAAAACCAACAGTACCCAATATCCTGAGACTATGCCGTAAAAAGCGATAATGACTCAAAAACCAGCAGTACCCAATATCCTACGCCTATGCTGTAAAAAGCGATGATGGCAAAAAACCAGCAATTGAAGCCGGAAAAAGTTTATCCAAATAAATTTCCGCGGGGTAAGCCCTCAAAGCCAGATTCAATCCTGACAGACCTGACGCAAGTTGGATCTACAAAATGTTACTTCCACAGACTATGAAAAACCAATAGCTGTGGAAGTTTTATTTTTCTACCCTCCCTGCTGATAATCTTCCCCGAAAATGCAGCCCAACACCATTTTTAAGATGCTTAGGAATATTACTGTAAACCTACCGGCCAATTTTCATTGAACCCATAGTTATTTAAGAGTATAGGAATTTATCCCTGATGAGATGGCCATACTATTAAGCTCATTTAACGACAGTGCTAAATCGGTCCTCAGCGCCGGGCAGGTTGTTAAATCATGATAGTTATTGTAGCAGGTCAACCTGGTAAAAAACTCAGTAATTACCTGTTAATAGCCTTCCTATCCGGAGTTTTCTTTGCATATTCGTAATAATCCCATACCAATGAGCGTAGTATTTCAGGAGATGTATAGAACTGTTACTACAACAGAAGTATTTACCCTACGACAAAAATAGAGCGATAATGCTATTGCCTGGCAATCAATACTGCTGCATCTTTGTGTTATAAATGATTGAGGCGATAACGGCACTTTGATTAGAAATACTAATCCACCATCCTACAAAAAAACTAAAAAAACCAATATACCGGGGCTATGCTGTAAAAAGCGATAATGACCTGAAAAACCGAGATCCAATATCCTGAAGAAGAACAAAAAACCAATTATCCCGGGACTATGCTGTAAAAAGCGATGATGACCTAAAAGACTGAGATCCAATATCCTGAAGAAGAACAAAAAACCAATTATCCCGGGACTATGCCGTAAAAAGCGATAATGACCCAAAAACGAACAGTATCCAATATCCTGAAGAAGACCAAAAAATCCATGTCCGGGCCTATGCTGTAAAAAGCGATGATGATCCAAAAACCAGCAGTATCCATTATCCTAAGCCTCCGCTGTAAAAAGCGGTGATGCCAAAAGACCAACAACACTGAAGCCAGGAACAAATTATTTCGAAAATTTTTTCTGGGAGGAAAAACCTCAAAAAATTGAATGATCCCAACAAAAGCAGTTTAGGCTGGTTTTGAAAAAATTACTTCCACGAGCTATTAATAGCCGTGGAAGTTTTTTTTTACCTTAACAGGTGCACAATTTCATTGCAAATCTTTTTCGCTTAATACAGGAGGCTGTAAAAACTGCGATCTTTTCCTTCCGGGCGTGTATCATCCACTGGCAGGTTTGGCCAGTTTAGTAATTGGCTATGTTTAATTTGCCAGGGGTAAATGAAAGGTTTTTCGCAAAACTTTCATGCTGTTGTTAGGCCTGGCGGGCTAAAATGCTGGCGCCATACCGGATTTCATTTTGATACAAAGGCATTTCCGACCGGGTAAATAAAAAAATTACGTTTGTGAATGGTCAGGTGAATTCATCTGCTAAACCCTTCATTGCCCAATCCTTTTTTATACTGCTTATCACGGGTAATAACTATTTGTTATTGTTCTTTTTGATTATAACCTCTACTTTTTTTGTCCCCACTTTTACACCGTTTTTATCTAATACAATCGTTGTAGTTTTTGCCGGCGGATCTTTTACAATAACGGTTGGTGCAGGGGTAACGATAATTACTTCCTTTTTAGTTTCCGTGGGAGACTGTTTAGTAGTTGCAGCCGCCGGCTTTTTTTCGTCATTACAAGCGGCGATAATTAGCAGCACAGACACCGAAAGCAGGCAATTGATTTTTTTCATGGATTGATTTTATAGTAAAAAGAGTAAATTATATTGATGCTGTTTTGATTGCTATGGTAATTGGCAAAGGGAACAATTACAATGCCGCTATTAAGGAATCAGGTACAGTATTAGCATGTAAATATTCTGAAAGATTGGAAATTTGCGCTGTAATTATCAAACCAATGAAAAGAAAAAAAAATAAATAATGAAAGCAGATCAAAGGAAAAGTAGTCCGAAGGAACTCTTTGAAATGCTTCCACAGGCAATTGTTTCCTTCAAAAGAAATATAATTGAGCCTATTTTCGGAGATAACCTGAATGAGAAATTTGCCGATAATCGTCCCCCGCTTCGCTCCGAATTATTCACCGAAGAGCAGTTGGAATACCATGCGAGGTGGCTTGCAACCAAGCATATTTTAATTTCCGAACATCCATCGGAGCAATTATTAAAGCGTTTGGCAGAGAATGAAAAAATACTGTTGGAGGTTCATGCTTTGTTAACTGAAGTGGTAAAAGAAAAGAACGGGATTGCACCGGCCGGTGAATGGTTGCTCGATAATTTTTTCCTGGTTGAAGAACAAATATACACCGGTAAAAAACATTTACCGAAAGGTTATAGCAAGGGGCTGCCACAGCTTTCAAAAGGAAAATCAGCAGGATTACCGCGTGTTTATGATATAGCTGTGGAAATTATTTCCCATAGTGATGGCCATGTTGACATTAAAAGTTTAGTAAGTTTCGTAAAAGCATATCAAACCTCCACATTTTTAAAACTGGGTGAATTGTGGGCCATCCCAATTATGCTTCGACTGGCGCTGATAGAAAATCTAAGGAGGCTTTCCATCCAGATTGCAATTGATATCAACAATAAATCTACTGCTGGCCAATGGGCGGATAAGATTTTGGAAACTGTGGAAAAAGATCCCAAGAATTTAGTGCTGGTGATTGCCGATATGGCAAGGTCTGAACCGCCTATGGATAGTTCTTTTGTAGCGGAATTGACAAGACGGCTGCAGGAGAAAGGAAGTTTGGTTACCCTGCCTCTTACGTGGATTGAGCAGAGACTATCAGAAAATGGGGCAACGAGCAGTGAACTGATACAGGAAGAAAACCAAAAGCAGGCGGCAGACCAGGTATCTATCAGTAACAGTATCAGCAGCCTTCGTTTTTTAAGTACTACCGATTGGCGTGATTTTGTGGAAAGCACCAGCATTGTGGAGGAAACACTTTGTGGTGATATTGATGGCGTATATGGCGAAATGGATTTTCTTACCCGTGATAATTACCGGCATGCGGTAGAAAAAATTGCTAAGAACAGTCATTTATCTGAACAGGAGGTGGCTGCAATGGCCATTCAATTCGCCAGGAACAATAAAGAGAAAAATAATGATGTTCGTGCATCTCATGTAGGTTATTACCTTACCTGCGAAGGGCTATCTCAAATTCGAAAGCAGGCTAAAGTAAGGGTGACTAAATTTGACTATTGCAGGAATATCGCCAATAAATCGCCCTTGTTCGTTTATTTAGGGGGGATTTTTCTTTTAACTGGTTTGTTTACCTGGGGGCTTGTTGCCAAAGCTTATGACGAAGGGCTAAGCAAAACCGCGCTGGGATTGTTAAGCCTTGCTGTATTGCTGGCAACCAGCCGGCTGGCCGTGTCCATTATCAACTGGTTAAGTACTATTTTGGCCCGCCCCCATCTTTTGCCACGCATGGATTATTCTAAAGGCATCCCTCAGCAATACCGTACAATGGTAGTGATACCCACTATCCTGAGCAACTTAACGGTAATTGATGAATTGATCGAGGGGCTTGAGGTAAGGTTTCTTGCTAACCGCGATGCTAATTTGTATTATGCTCTATTAACAGATTTTAAAGATGCTCCGGCCGAAACACTTCCTGAAGACGACCAGCTTTTACAAACTGTGAAACAAAAGATCGTTGAACTCAATAAAAAATATGACAGGTCCATCAATGACATTTTCTTTCTTTTTCACCGCCCGCGCAAATGGAATGTAAAGGATAAGGTATGGATGGGATATGAAAGAAAAAGGGGAAAACTGGAACAATTCAATACCCTGGTGCGGGGAGGTGGCAAGGAATTTTTTTCGATGATCGTTGGAGAAGAAGGGATATATACCGGGATAAAATATGTAATTACCCTTGATACAGATACTCAAATGCCACGTGATACCGCATGGAAGATGGTGGCAACCCTGGCTCATCCGCTTAACCATGCACTTTACAACGAAAATAAAGGAAGGGTTACCGAAGGGTATGCAATTCTTCAGCCACGGGTATCCAATAGCCTGGCCGGCAGCAACAGTTCCTTATACGCTCGTATACATGGTAATGAACCCGGTACCGACCCATATACCCGGGCTATTTCCGATGTTTACCAGGATCTTTTTAAAGAAGGATCATTTATAGGAAAAGGGATTTATGATGTAGATGCATTTGAACAGGCATTAAAAAATAAGTTTCCGCCAAACCGCATTTTAAGTCATGATCTTTTAGAAGGCTGCTATGCCCGGTCCGGTTTAATTTCTGATGTGCAGCTATACGAGGAGTACCCTTCCCTGTATCTTACTGATATGAAACGAAGGCACAGGTGGATACGTGGCGATTGGCAAATAGCAAGCTGGATTTATCCTTTTGTTCCTGGCGTTCCTAAAGGCCTCCGCAAAAACCCTTTGTCTTTATTCAGCAAGTGGAAAATATTTGACAATATCCGGCGCAGCCTTGTGCCGCTTTCTTTATTGCTGTTATTTTTATTCGGATGGATAATTTCCCCGCTGTCATGGTTTTGGACCCTGGCGGTTACGCTTATTATTATAATGCCTTCGGTCGTAAATTTTATTTGGGAACTATGCCGAAAACCCGACGATGTAATTTTTGTCCAGCACCTGATTTACACGCTTAAAGCCGCCAGTAATCATTTTGTTCAGCACCTGCTTGACCTTATTTGCCTGCCTTACGAAGTATTTTCGAATATGGATGCTATTCTCAAAACCCTGGTGAGGATTATCATAACAAAAAGAAAACTACTTCAATGGAACCCTTACAGTTATAGCCAGCATAAAAAAGAAAGTATTGATCAATCTTTCTTCACCATGTGGATTGCGCCATTTTTTTCTATTGCTGTTTTTGTTTACCTGGTAATCTATCAGTCAACGGTAACGATATTGATAGCCCTTCCTATTTTGATACTATGGATCACCTCTCCATTTATTGCCTGGTGGGCAAGTCATTCATTTACCGCCAGGGAACCCCAATTATCCAACAGTGAAAATTTATACCTGCGAAAACTGGGACGAAAGATCTGGGTATTCTTTGAAGATTTTGTTGGTGAAGCAGACAATTGGTTACCCCCGGATAATTACCAGGTTGAACCGGTTGAAAGAATTGCTCACCGTACTTCTCCCACCAATATTGGCCTTGCATTGCTGTGTAATTTAACAGCTTATGATTTTGGATATATCGGGCCAAGGCAATTGATTGACCGAACCAATAATACCATCAATACCCTATTGAGGATGGAACGCTACCGCGGCCATTTATATAACTGGTATGATACGCGTACTTTAGTTCCACTGGCCCCAAAGTATATTTCCACCGTTGACAGCGGTAATCTCGCCGGCCATCTCATTACTTTAAAGCAGGGATTGCTCGCCATTCCGGGGAAAAGAATATTTAGTATGTCTACCTTTGAAGGGTTAGCCGACACAGTTGGGTTACTCGCAGACCTTAATGACAACTCGGAGATATTACAACAATTCCAGGAAGAATTACAGGATATTATCCAGTCCGAAATCAGGAACCTGGAAGAAGCAAATGACTATATCAATGAATTGCAGCAATCTTTTGCGGCAGTTTACGCGCAAATAAAACCGGAAGCTTCTACAGAAAGCGCCTGGTGGGCACAAAAAATAATTTTGCAGATACAGCAGGCAAAGTACGAGTTAATTGCGATGGTTCCCTGGATAATATTGCCCCGGGCACCGCAAAAATTTGAACACCTGATATCAATGTTACCATTGATCCCAACTACAAAGGAACTTGCTAAAATCGAAGAAAACCTGCTTCATAGTATCATCAGTTGCTATTCACCCGTAAATAGTACCGATGAAAATGAATGGCTCAATAATTTTCGCACCCATATTACCGAATCTGCCCGAAGGGCTAAGGAACTCATCCTTACTGCAGAACAACTGGCGCTCAAAAGCAGCGAACTAGCCAATATTGAATACGATTTCCTTTACGACAAAAGCCAGCATTTATTAACGATTGGCTTCAATGTGGATGAACAAAGAAGGGATAATAGTTTTTATGACCTGTTGGCATCCGAAGCAAGGCTTACCACATTTGTAGCAATTGCGCAGGGAAAATTACCACAGGAAAGCTGGTTTGCATTGGGCCGGCAATTGACCAAAATGGGGACTACTCCTATTTTATTGTCCTGGAGCGGTTCAATGTTTGAATACCTCATGCCATTGCTGGTAATGCCAACTTACGATAATACTTTACTTGACCAGACAAATACTGCGATAATAGAAAAACAAATTGAATATGGGAGAAAAAGGGGTGTTCCCTGGGGTATATCTGAATCGGGCTATAATATGGTAGATACCAGTTTGAATTATCAATACAGGGCTTTTGGCGTACCCGGCCTTGGCTTAAAAAGAGGATTAAGCGAAGACCTGGTGATTTCACCCTATTCCACTGTGATGGCTTTAATGGTTTCACCGCAGGCAGCCTATAACAACCTCCGGGTTCTAAAAGAAAACGGGTTTGAAAGCAAATACGGATTTTATGAGGCCATTGATTATACCCCATCGCGGTTATCACGGAAACAAACCTATTCGGTGATTAGATCTTTTATGGCCCATCACCAGGGGATGAGTTTTTTATCCCTTGCCTATCTACTGCTGGAAAAACCCATGCAGCAACGATTTGAAACGGATGTAGAGATCAAATCAGCCCTGCTCTTATTGCAGGAGAAAGTGCCGAGAGTAGCCACTTTCTATTCACCCACCGTACATGCTGAAGATATCAGCGCCGTAGCTTTTACGGATAGTTCCATGAGGGTGATCAATACACCCAATACGGTTATACCAGAGGTTGAATTATTATCCAATGGCCGGTACCACGTAATGGTTACCAATTCAGGCGGGGGATATAGCCGCTGGAAAAATATCGCGGTTACCCGTTGGCGCGAAGACAGTACCCGTGACAACTGGGGAACATTTTGTTATATCCGCGACCTGGATACCAATGCATTCTGGTCAACAGCATTTCAGCCAACACTTCAACAGGGCGAAAATTATGAAGCAGTTTTTACGCAGGGCAGGGCAGAGTTCCGTCGCCGCGATTACTCATTGGATACCCATACAGAAATTGTGGTTTCGCCGGAGGATGATATTGAATTAAGAAGGGTACATATTACCAATCGCTCAAGAAAAAAGAGGTACCTTGAAATTACCAGCTATGCCGAAGTGGTACTAACTTCAGCCCTTGCCGATGAAATTCACCCGGCGTTCAGTAACCTTTTTGTGCAAACAGAGATTAACCGGCAACGGCATGCGATTATATGCACCCGAAGACCCCGTTCCGTAGACGAACATAATCCCTGGATGTTCCATTTGATGAAAGTGCATGATGCGGAAATCAGGAATATTTCTTACGAAACAAACCGTCCGGCATTTATAGGCAGGGGCAATACCATTCATCATCCGTCAATAATGCAGCAGGGGGCATCTTTATCAAACACGGCAGGTTCTGTACTAGATCCCGTGGTGGCAATACAATACCGTATAATTATTGAACCCGGTGAAACCTGCACCATTGATATGATCATCGGGATCGCGGAAACAAAAGAAATCTGCAATAACCTCGTAGAGAAATACCAGGACCGCCACCTCACCAAACGCGTACTTGAACTCGCGTGGACACACAGTTTACTGGTACTCCGGCAAATCAATGCAACTGAAGCCGATGCCCAGTTATATGCCCGACTTACCGCTTCTGTTATTTTCGGCAATGCTTCATTACGTGCAGACCCCGATATAATTATTAAAAACAGGCGGGGGCAGTCCGGCCTGTGGGGATATTCCATTTCAGGCGATCTGCCAATTGTGCTTTTGTTAATAGAAGATGCGGCAAATTTTCACCTCGTGAAACAAATGGTACAGGCACATTCCTATTGGCGCTTAAAAGGTATACTGATCGACCTGGTCATCTGGAACGAAGACCGCGGGGGCTACCGCCAGGATTTACACAACCTGATCCTGGGATTGATCACTCCTGCAATGTCTGCCGATGTGAAAGATCAGCCGGGGGGTATTTTTATCCGCGCCGCCGACCAGGTATCCAATGAAGATCGCATCCTGTTTCAAACAGTAGCCCATATTGTGCTCTCAGATAAAATGGGTTCGCTGGAAGAACAGATCAACCGTCGTAATAAAATAAAATTCAACATTCCCTATTTTAATCCTACAAAATTTCACTCATCGGTAGCAACTGCGGTGGCGCAACGCACAGACCTTTTATTTTTTAATGGGTTCGGTGGGTTTACACAGGATGGAAGGGAATATGTAATTACCACCGCTCCCTCAAATTCCACTCCGGCACCATGGATAAATGTACTGGCCAACCCGCATTTTGGCTGCATTATTTCCGAGAGCGGCCAGTCTTATACCTGGATAGACAATGCACATGAATTTCGCCTTACACCCTGGAACAATGATCCGATCAACGACCTGGAAGGCGAAGCTTTTTATTTAAGGGATGAGGAGAGCGGGCGGTTCTGGTCACCTTCCCCATTTCCCAGTTGCGGAAAATCGCCCTATATAACAAGGCATGGCTTCGGGTACAGTATTTTTGAACATAGCGAAGATGGCATTGATTCTGAAATGTGTGTTTACACCGATACCGAAGCCCCGGTAAAATTTATTGTTTTAAAACTTCGCAACAATTCAAACCGCCTGCGCCGTATTTCCGCCACAGGGTATGTTGAATGGGTACTGGGCGATTTGCGTTCAAAAACACAAATGCATATTATAACAGATATGGATGCACGTACCGGTGCCATCCTCGCCACCAATGCCTACAATACCGAATTTGCAGAGAGGGTTGCTTTTTTTGACGTAGATGACATGAATAAATCCTATACTGCAGACAGGGCGGAATTTATTGGCCGCAACGGGGTAATGAGTAATCCGGAAGCAATGAACAAATCAAGGCTTTCGGGACGGCTGGGCGCTACCCTCGACCCCTGTGCTGCTTTACAGGTAGTATTCGATCTTTCTGAAGAAGAGGAGCATGAAGTGATTTTTCGCCTGGGATCGGGTAAGAATTTACAGGACACCCTTAGCATTTTACAACAGTTTGCAGGAACGGTGGCTGCCCATAGCTCATTGAAAAAGGTACACGCGTTTTGGGAACAAACCCTTAGTAAGGTTGAAATTGAAACACCGGATGCAGCAGTAAACCTGCTTGCCAACGGATGGTTGACTTATCAAACGATCGCCTGCCGTATCTGGGCACGTAGCGGTTTTTATCAATCGGGGGGCGCTTTTGGATTCAGGGACCAGTTACAGGATACTTTATCTTTGATGCACGCCCAGCCCAACATGGTGAAGCAACAGATCCTGTTATGTGCTTCCAGGCAATTTAAAGAAGGCGATGTGCAGCACTGGTGGCACCCTCCCATGGGCCGGGGCGTTCGTACCACCTGCTCTGATGATTATCTATGGTTGCCCTTTGTAACGGTTCGGTATGCTATCTCAACAGGTGACTATGCAATATTGGATGAACCTGTACATTTTATCGAAGGCCGTTTGCTGAATGCCGGTGAAGAATCTTTTTATGACCTGCCGATCCAATCCAACGAAATAGCCAGCCTTTACGAGCATTGCAAGATAGCGATCGATCACGCATTAAAGTTTGGTGTGCATGGGTTACCACTTATAGGATCGGGCGACTGGAATGATGGGATGGACAGGGTAGGATCACATGGAAAAGGGGAAAGCGTATGGCTGGCATTTTTCCTTTACGAGGTATTAAAAACCTTTACAGCCCTTGCACGTTTAAAGAATGATGAGCCATTTTTCATAAAATGCATTCGGCAGGCGGAACTTTTGCAAAGCAATATTGAAAAGAATGCATGGGATGGGGAATGGTACCGGCGTGCTTATTTTGATGACGGCACGCCACTCGGCTCGGTGGAGAATGTGGAGTGCAAGATTGATTCTATAGCGCAAAGCTGGTCAGTTTTATCAACGGCAGGCGACCCTAAACGAATAATTACTGCCATGGAATCTGCCGATAAACACCTGGTTCGCAGAAGCGATAAAATTATACAGCTTTTCGACCCGCCTTTCGATCAGTCAGATATGAACCCGGGATACATTAAAGGATATGTTCCCGGCGTGAGGGAAAACGGCGGGCAGTATACACATGCGGCGGTATGGCTGGTGATGGCTTTTGCTGCAATGGGCAACAAACAAAAAACCTGGGAATTATTACAGATGATCAACCCGGTCAATCATGGAAAAGACGCTGATTTGCTTGCTGAATATAAGGTAGAGCCTTATGTGGTAGCGGCAGATGTATATGGAGAGACATTAAATAAGGGCCGTGGTGGCTGGACCTGGTATACAGGTTCTGCAGGATGGATGTACCAACTGATCATTGATTCATTTATCGGGTTAAAAAAGGAGGGCAATATGATGCATTTCAAACCCTGTATCCCGCCGGAATGGCCATCCGTAAAGATCCAATACCGTTATGAAGCATCTTTATATAAAATACAGTACCAGCAATCATCCGGTCAAACTGGTGAAGCAACAACCGTATTACTTGACGGCACACTGCAACCTGGTGGAAATATTACCCTCGTCAATGACGGGTTGACCCACGAGGTAATAGTAAGATTAAAGGGTTAGTAAAAAGAGAAGGGTCAAGAATAATGTAGGTGTGCCTGGCGGCAGGCCTGGTCATTGCGTTTGCATAAATTGTACACGCCAGTTAACTTAAATATTTCGCAAAAAAATCAAGTGTCCGTTGCCAGGCTAATTTTGCTGCTGCTTCATTGTAGCGGGTGGGCGCGGTATCGTTGTGAAAGGCATGATTAACGCCATCGTAGGTATATAATTCGTATTGGGTACCAGCGTTTTTTAATGCGGCTTCGTAGGCGGGGATACCGGCATTGATGCGCTCATCCAATCCCCCATAATGCAATTGAACCGCTGCTTTAATTTTAGGCACATCAGCAGCATCCGGCTGGGCGCCATAAAATGCTACAGCCCCTTTTAAGGTAGTAACATTTACCGCCAGTTTGTTAGCCATGGCACCGCCCCAGCAAAAACCCACACAACCATACTTACCATTGCAGTCTTGCCGACCGGGTAAATAATCAAAAGCTTTAATAAAATTCTGCAGGCTGTCTTCCGCCTTCAATTGCTGAAATAATTTTCTGGCTTCATCTTCATTGGGCGGGGTGCCGCCTAAAGAGGATAATGCATTGGGGGCAATCGCGAGGTATCCGGCCTTTGCTGCACGCCGGGCAACATCTTCAATATGTGCATTCAAACCACGGTTTTCATGTATAATAATTACTGCCGGGTATTTCGCTTCCTTCTCCGGGCGGGCAACATAAGCCTGCATAGCGCCATTAAAGCCGGGATAAGTAATGCGTTCTGTAAACAGTTCCTCTTCGGGTACCGTTGCTGCATTTGCCGTATTTAATTCAAGCATTGGTAGCATTGCCATTGCTGCGGCCGTACTACCAGCCATTTTTATCAGCCGACTTAAAAATTCCTGCCGACTAAGGGGCCTGTGGGTATACTCATCATAAAGGTTAATGATCTGTTGGTCCATGCGATTAATTAAATGATATAATTAAAGTTACAAAATAAAAATAAATTGAACATAAGGCTTTTACTATAATTATATATCAGCCATTCAAGAATGCAGGTAACCCTTTAAAGTTTGTGAAATAATCGCCGTCTCAATAACAGGGGCCATACCAATAGGTAATAGGCGATAGGGAAATAATCGCTGTCTCAATAAAGGGAACGTGCACAAATAGCTTTCGTTTTACAGCGAGGCTATACAGGGGAATTACAAATTACTTGATGGAGAACCAGTTCTAATAGCGGCGAAAGCGTTTGCTTTTTTTGTAGTACCTGATTGGATATATATCCGGAGTTTGGATAAATTTATTGAACAGGTTTATTACCATTTGAACTAAGGGGTTTGTATAATTCTTATTGAGCTTTGCAGGCATGGGATAAAATGTTTACAAATTTAAAAACGTAGGGTTTATACTATTATTGCTAATTTATTAAATTATTACATACAAAACGCAAACCCTTTAAATTATTTTCGTTTACGTTGTAATTTATTGAAACACTATGCCTTGATTTACTTTACCAAAACCCTGTTCTTTTGTCCACTATAACCACCCTGATCTGCGAAACAGGTAAAAAATAACCAGGCACATGCTGATCGTTCCGGCTACCACTAACGGGTAACCATAGTGCCAGCGAAGTTCGGGCATAAATTCAAAATTCATCCCGTAAAAACCCGCCACCATGGTGGGTACCGCGATAATGGCCGCCCATCCGGCAAATTTTTTTGACACTTCACTTTGCGCAATGGACAGCAGCGAAAAATTTGCTTCCAGCGCGGTATTCAGCAGTTCACGGGAATGATCCACCATTTCATTGATACGGACCACATGATCATAGATATCCCGGAAATAAGGCTGGGTTTCTTCGGAAATAAGTTTACTGTCAAACCGCATCAGCCGGTTACAGATATCGATCAGGGGCGATACAGCGCGTTTTACTTCCAGCATTTGTCGTTTAAGTAAATAAATTTCTTCGGTAGTTTGCCGGGAAGGCTTGTCCCTGAATATTTTATCTTCTATAGAAAGCAACCCTTCTTCCAGGGCTACTACCACGGGGAAATACTGGTCAACAATTGAATCCATCACAGCATATAAAGCAAATCCTTCGCCGATCCGTAATAAGTGGGGTGTGCTTTCGCAACGGTTACGCACATCCGTATACGAAATAGACGACCCGTGGCGAACGGTAATTAAAAAACGGTTGCCAACAAAAAAATGCGTCTCACCAAAATCGATGCGGTTAAGTGCGTTGTTCATTTTAGCCGTACGTAATACGATGAAGAGGTTATCGCCATACCGTTCAATTTTGGGGCGCTGGTGTGCATTGTGCGCGTCTTCAATAGCCAGGTCGTGCAGGTTGAATTGCTTTTGAAAAAGTGTCAGCATTTCTTCACCCGGCTCATGCAATCCCACCCAGACAAACTGTTCCGCTTTTTCAAATACACCGCTGATTTCGTTTATTTCAATATTAGCAACCTTTCGTCCGTTGGAGTAGGCAGCGCAATTAACAACTTCGTTCATAGTAAAAATGTTTATTAAGCCGGCGAATACTTTTACTGTTGTAATGAGTTATTAAAGCTAAAGCGAATTTCTTTAAAAAAATAGTTTGATACAGCCATAGTCGCCCTTTTTGCCAGCCTCCATTACCTATACATACTTTAACCACCATTGGGAATGGGTTAGTTTATACCTATTGAACCAGCGACAGGGCAGGTATAAAAATGCCACCACGCCAATCCATATAAAATACACCACCCAAAGCCCGTAGCCAAAGCTGAGGGGCCGGAACAGGAATGGCAACCGGAGGTCCACTATTTCTGCAGAACCGTGTCCGGTAGCAAAAAACACAATTACCAGCAACCCGTGTATCAGGTAAAAATGCAGTACGTAGTAAAAGAAAGGGACCCTGCCATATACCGAAATAACGGATGACCACCTGCTGTGTACATTTTCCAAAAAAGCCAATGCCAGCAAGGCAGGGCCGAGCGTCATGGAAAGATACAGAAGAGACGGCGGGTACTTGTTGGTGTTAAGCAATGACAGTATATTTTTATTATCCCAGGCCACGGGGTCGCCATACAGGTTAAAAAAACGAAGCACTACAAAAATAACGATGAGGGTGGTGCCGGTAGTGATCAGTAATTGCTTTCTCCTTATCGCCGAAAATTCCCTGCGGTACCAGAAGCCCGTACAATATCCCAGTAACATAACGCCCGTCCAGGGAAGGATTGCATAGAACGCGCCTATGAAATGTGATTTGGAAACCTGCAGGATAGTGCCTTGTGCCGTAAAAAGGATTTTTAAAAGATTACCGGCAAAGCCCTTTTCGGGCAGGGTAATATGATCAAACAGGTTGTGGCCAAAAAATAATAATAACCCCGTTATCAAAACAGTATAAAAAGGAAACCTGATCAGCAGGCCAAGCAGCACCATACTCCACCCGATTGCCCAGATCACCTGCCAGATAATAAAATTATACAACGGGTTAAAAGTAAGCCCCAATGTTATGACCGCCACTTCAACAAATACCAGCCAAAATCCCCTTTTGATGAGAAAGAGGCTTGCATCGCTAAGCGGTTTACTCTTTGAAGAGAGGTAAGCCGAGGTGCCGGATAAGAACACAAATACGGGTGCGCAAAAATGTGTGACCCATCGGGTGAAATATAATGGAACCGTGGTGGTGGCAAGATTCAGGGGATCATCTGTCATAGCTGTTACATGAAAAAAATCCCTGGTATGGTCCAGTGCCATTATAACCATCACCAATCCGCGAAGAATATCTATTGAGGTAACCCGGTAGGAAGAGCGTGTGTCCATCCATCTAAGATAATAACTGCAATAAGAACTTGTATATTTATTTCAATAATTTATGCTCGCCTGGCGCGGATCCCTTAAATTAATCGGAGTAAATTTCAAATGTGAAAATGAGAAAATTTGAAAATGACTCAATGCCGGGTAAGATGCTAAATCAAAAAAGTGAACACTTGTTGTCAGTTTTTATCGCACCGGCGCCTATTGTTAAGTTAAGCGTGAATTGGCAATGTTAATATTGAAATATTGGCCATTCACCACCCGTTAGCTATCGGGTCACAAATCGATCCGTCATTTTATTCTTAACATAACACTGATAACATTCCGTCACCAGTCTTAGGGAATCCTCCCGTAATTATTTATAAATTATCATTGTATAGCAATTACCCGGAAAATTATTTTGCGGGTATACCCAATTGCGCCCGGTTGTTTTCGGATCGCTGTTCGGCCGGTATGATGTGTTCATCCGGCAGTTTCCATTGATCGATAAAATTGGAATCAGTTCTTCAGGTTTCAATGGTAAAATGAAAAACACTTCCTTCCCCGGGAACGGATTCTACCCAGATCTTACCATGGTGCAATTCCACAATTTTTTTACAATGCGATAAACCAATACCTGAACCATCATATTCTGTACGGGTATGCAAACGCTGAAAAATAATAAAAATCCTTTCATTGTGTTTCTTGTCAATACCAATACCATTATCGGCAAATGCGAAATGCCAGTAACTGCCTGATTTATCGGCTGAAATTTTTATTTGCGGAATTTCCCCCGGCTTCCTGAATTTAATGGCATTGATCAAAAGGTTTTGGAATAGCTGCTTGATTTCTGTTGCATAACCACTTATAACAGGCAGGTCGGCCGCACAGATATTTGCGTTTGAATCCACGATCGCCGTTTCTATATCCGCAATAACATCCCGGAGCAGGCTATCGCAATCAACCTGTTCAAGGTCTTTGTTATTGCCTATCCGTGAAAAATCAAGCAGGTCTTTTATAAGTACCCTCATCCTGTCTGTTGCCTGCATGATGTAGGTAAGGTACTTGTCAGCTTTTGGGTCAATCTTCCCAAAATATTGCTGCTTAAAGATTTCTACAAAACTAATAGTGGTCCTTAATGGCTCCTGCAGATCATGGGAAGCCACGTAAGCAAACTGTTCAAGTTCTTTATTTTTTTGCTCAAGCAACTGGTTGTTTAAAGCAAGGGTAGTTTTTGAAATTTGCAGCAACTCCTCATCATGTTTACGCTTGGTAATATCCGTAAACATTGCCAGGGCGCCTTTGTAGGTTCCCGCTTCATCAAAAACAGGATTAGTTGTTACGCTTGTCCATACCAATTTGCCCGTTTTTGTCATAAAATTAGCATCATGGGTTTCACTTATCCCCTGCTTGCGCCTTTCAATCTGCTTCAATGCGTTTTTCTTTTCTTCCTCATTTTTAAAATAATAATTTTGCTTTCCCACCATTTCTTCGGGTGAGTATTCAAGCATCTCGCACATTCTTTTATTTACAAACGTAGTGTAATTGTTTTCATCTATCAACCAGATACCCTCCTGTGCAATTTCAACTATTTGCCGGTATTGCTCTTCGCTTTTGTTTAATTTAGCTTCAGCATTTTTCCTTTCGGTAATATCCTGCACAATCCCGGTTAGTTTTATTATTTCCCCGTTATCATTTTTAAATATTTTGCCTTGTGTACTTACTATTTTTGTAATTTTTTTATTAGTGATAATCCGGCATTCATACGCAAAGGGAAGGTGATTTTCCAAACATTTTTCAACAAAGCGATTGGCGTATTCCCTGTCTTCAGGATGTACAAAATCAAGGTATGCCCCATAGCCTGGGTGGAGCATCGTGGTCTCAATGTCGAGAATGTTATATATTTCATCAGACCAGAATGATTTATTGGTTGCAAGGTTCCGTTCCCAACTTCCCAATTTAGCATGATGCTGCGACTCGTTTAAACTCTCATCACTTGTTTTTAAATTATCACGCATGGCAACAAGGGCCTTGCCTAAAGTGTCTTCCGTACCAAGTGGCTCAAAATAACTATTGAAATTCCTGTTCCCTATTTCTGTAGCAAATGCAGCGGTACCATGCAATTTTTCAGAAAGGTTATTAACGGAACGGATCATTTCCCCCATTTCGTCATTGTTTATTCTATGAGTTACTTTACTGGTAATCCCATTGCCAAGGTCGTTAACAATATCCCTGATCTTGTTGACCGGGCTGATAATGACCCTTGCCATATAAAATGAAAGAAAAATCCCCAGGAAAATTATTGTAATCGCAAGAAATGAAATCAACCATCTTAAGTGCATAAAAGATTTATCGAGATCACTATTTTTTTGGTTCCTTAAATTCAGTTCGTATGAAAAAAGGCCGGATAGCGCCTTCATCAATAAGGAAGTATTCGGGACAAGCTCATCTTCAACCAGGCGTTCTGCTTCCAGTTTTGCAACAGGGTCATCATAGTCTTCAAACTTCTCCAATAACGACATAATTGTTTTTTCAACTACCAAAAGTTGTTCAAACCCGGTGTATGTTCTATGTAAGCTATCCGTCATTTCTTTATCATTCCACTTTTGCGATAACAGTTCTAATTTTGCTTTCACCTGCGCATATTCAATGTTATGGATTCGCTTTAAAGCATCTTTATCATCCTGGTTTGACCTTAAAAACACCCAATTGGAGGTGTACATTTTTGATGCGCTAACCAGGTCTCTAAAATCGTCTAAACTTCGGAGCGAAGGATTTGTTACGGTTGAAACATATTCTGACAGCCTCCTGTTATTATTTAATGTGATCATAGAAGATATGCCGTTCGCCACAAATAATAAAACCAAAAGTAAAAAACTCAGATAAATCCTATTTTTAATACTTATACTCATTGGGTCTTTATAAAAATTTGAATAACAATAAAACTGCGTTAACTGCAAAGCTTTTGTTCAGCCTTTTTAAAATTGGTAATTTATACCCCCAAGCACCATAGCGGGTACATCATCGGTTCGAAAAAATTCCCTCGATTTATTATTCAGTAAATTTTTTCCGCTACAGAACAAATGGAACCTTTTAATTGGCTCATAAGAGATGCTGGCATTTAAAATTAATTTTGCCGGCAAATGATCAACTCCTCTTACACCATCACTGAACACAAGATTGGAAACATGTAAATAGGTTTGCGAAGAATAATAATAAGCACTCAGGTTAATATTCAGTTTTGTTGCAGCCACGTAATTGACCGATGCACCTCCGAATAGGGCGGGTGTACTTTTAAGTGCCGCTTCTGTTCCCATCCCGGAAAAAACATTATTTTGGACCGGGTTGTTTAGCCTGAACCAGGTAGCATCCGGAGTGTTGAGAAAGGGGCCATAATCCTTTAAATGTGATTGTTGAAACGTGATAAAAGGCTTTACCTGGATTTTTGGTGACTGCCAGCTCAATGACACCGTGATACCCTGCTGGTGCAGCCTTACAGGGAGGTTGGTTGAAATAAAAGGCGTTACCAGTATGGTATCATAACCACTTAGTTTGGTGTAAGTGGCATTAGTGATCGCACTACTATAATTACGGGAACGGATATCAAAAACTTCCACATCAATATACAGCGCGGGTGCAATTTTTCCGCGGTACCCGATTTCAAACATATCTGCCGTAAGCAGCTTAAGATTCTTATTTCCCTCAAATGTCACCATCATAAATTTTCGGTTCCCTATTTGGGTATAAACCAGGCGCTGGTCTACATAAGTTTCATAAATGGTGGCCGAACGCGGCGCCCGCGAATAAACTGCCCTGAGCAGGTGCCTTTCATTCAATTTATAGGTGGATGCCAACTGGTAAGAAATATAGGATGTATCGGGGAAATTAAATTTATTGAATGCAAGTCCTGCCACTACCCGCAATTTATTGTGGAGCAACCTGTATTCCGCCCGCAAGGATGCTGTTTGGGTACTGATCAGTCCCCTTGCATTGAAAATTCCTGACTTGTTAATAACATCGGCATATTTAATATCGTCATATACAGCGCTCCTGTAGCCCAGGCCGGGTTTGACAGAAAGATTGCCGCGCATATAGTTATATTCTACACCTGCATCAACAGTAGTAAAATCGTATTTGTTGCCCGGGAAGTTGGGGGTTTGTGTACCTTTTATAATGGAAACCTGGGCCGAAATATTTTTTATGTTGGCCCGCAGATCGGCGTACCGGCTGTCAGAGGAAACTGCAGAAAGCGGGGTGATGCCGTTTTCGGTGGAAACTTTCTGAACCATTGAATGCTGGGCTCCCGTTGCGAGGGTGAATTTTATTTTTTTTACAGGGGTATAACTTAAAAAAGCATTGCCTGCATACTTGTTCATGGCAAGGTTTGGATCCGGATGAATTTTGTTCGTTATAGTATCACCAACATAACCGATCGAGTAGGGCGGATTATCCAGCCAACTGTTCCGGTATATTTCATAATAAGATGTTTGGGTGCGCCTGCGGCCCTGGTAATTGCCAGAAACTATCAGGCTCCACTTCTTTGACTGGTAGCCTGTGGAAACATTACTGATAAATGTATGATAGCTGCCCTGCTGGCTGTTGGCTACTAAATACAAGCCCTCTTTCTTTGTTTGCCGGGTGATAATATTTATTACGCCATTCACAGCGTTGGGACCATACAGCGCTGCCGCAGGGCCTCTTATTACTTCAATCTTCTCCACATCATTGAGGTCTACCGGTAATGTTTCCCAAAAAGTTCCTCCCCTCAGGTAGTTGTATATTGGCCGGTTATCGATCATTACCAGCGTAGTATTGGAGCTTCCGTCAAAAAGCGAATTAGGCGGAACGTTATCCATCCCCCGCAGGTAAATATCATAATTACCATTGGTTTGTTCCCTTACGATCATACCCGGTACAAGTCTCAGGGCCTCCATGATCGAAGTGCATCCTGTTTGCCGTATCTGCTCTTTTGTAACCACAGAAGCCGATAAAGGCGCGTCGAAAAGAAATTCAGGTGTTTTGGATACCGAACCGATTTTTACATTCAGCAGATCCTTAAGGCTCATGTCATCTAATTTAGTAGTATCCTCCTGGCTATAGACTGCACTGCATACAAGCATAAACGTGATTAACTGCATAATGCTTAACCGGGTAATTGAGCTTTTCATAATTGGGATGGTTATAACAGGATATTTTTTATTTTATTATTGTGCCTAAGCGCAAAAGCTCTGAGGCGATATTTAAATTTCTATCTTCTATATTTGCCTTGTTGATTTCCAACTTAAGGTGGTCATTTACAATAACAAAATTTATGCAGGACCCCCTCGAAGTACCGGAGCTGTTTTCAGAAACAATGAGTGTGGGCCGCCCCTTTGTTGCCGCTGCAATTCTTAGTAAGCTTTTACTTTTGTCTTCACAAATAAACAGGATATGGCAGTTATAAAAATCTGCCCCTGAAGACATTTTTCTGATAACGATTTTCCTGTTTGCAACTGTTTTATTGGCAATGAAACGATCCAGCTCTTCGTACAGCGGGGTGTCGCCCACGATCCCGATAACAAAGTCACCCGAATTATAATCAGCGGGCCAATCAATATATTTAGTAAACCGGTAAATGATATTAGCATGTACGGCATAGTTCAAATCTTGCTGGGCGTTAACACAGGGTATCATCATCCCCCATATTAGTATACCGGCGAGTGCTTTACAAAGGCAGGCAGCTAATTTGTTAACCTGTCCTTTTAAACCGGGATGAAAAATCAAAAAATTATTTTCTGCAACGAAAATTTTCTTCACAGCGTTGCATATCCCGCAGGTAGGTGTATAACCTACAGTTTTTATGCTGTTTGCAGCGTGTTGCACAATAAAATTATTCATAGTCAGGAAGAAAGTTTGCATCAACGAAGTTGCCTTCCAATCTTTTCATTTTTTGTGTTAAACTCTTCTTTCACCGGGCATTTTTTCGGGAATAGTGAAATAAAAGATACTTCCTCTTCCTTGTACAGACTCCACCCAGATCTTTCCGTGGTGCAATTCAACAATTTTTTTACAATGTGATAACCCAATTCCAGATCCTTCAAATTCGGTACGGGTGTGCAGGCGCTGAAAAATGATAAAGATCCTTTCATGGTGGGCCTTATCAATGCCAATGCCTTTATCAG
This sequence comes from Ferruginibacter sp., assembly GCA_014379625.1. Lineage (GTDB taxonomy): Bacteria > Bacteroidota > Bacteroidia > Chitinophagales > Chitinophagaceae > Ferruginibacter. Next base: position 211,230 of record JACMLJ010000010.1, read on the forward strand.
CGAATGAAAAGTGCCAATAGTTGCCTGTTAAATTTGCCGAAATTTTTAAATATGGCTCCTCCCCCGGTTTCCTGAACTTGATCGCATTGATGATAAGATTCTGGAATAACTGTTTGATCTCCGTGACATAACCGCTGATGGAAGGCAGGTTATCCGCAATGATTATTGCCGCAGAATCGGTGATGGCTTTATTAAGGTCAGCTATAACATTCTTCATTACCTGGTTGCAATCAACCCGCTCCTGTTCATACTTGCTGCCAATTTTAGAATAGTCGAGCAGATCTTTTATAAGAACTTTCATCCTGTCGGAAGAATCAACGATGAACTCAAGGTATTTGTCTGCTTTTTCATCCAGTTTGCCCTTGTACTGCTGCTGCAGTAATTGCACAAAACTGGATGTGGTACGGAGGGGTTCCTGCAAATCATGCGAAGCTACATAGGCAAACTGCTCCAGTTCTGTATTTTTCCTTTTTAGTTCTTTATTTTTAAGATCGAGGCTAGCAGCAGATTTTTTGATGAGTTCTTCATCAGTTTTTCGTTTAGTAATATCCGTTACCATGGCCAGGCCGCCCGCAAATTGGCCTTCATTGTTCAGTAAAGGCGAAGTGGAAAGGTTAGTCCAGATATGTTTGCCGCTTTTGGTGATAAAGGGTAAATCCATATTCTCCGAAATGCCGGTTTTCCTTCTTTCAATGGAAGGTGCGGCAAGCGCCCTGCCTTGTTCACCCATAAAAAATGTGAGGTGTTTATCAAGCATCTCGCCTTCGGAGTATTCCAATAAATTGCACATTTTTTTATTGGTAAAAACGGTATGGTAATTTTTGTCCATCATCCAAATACCTTCCTGCGCAGTTTCAACTATCTGCCGATAACGCTGTTCACTATCTGCTATTTGTTCTTCCGCTTTCTTCCTGTCCGTTATATCCCTTACAATTACGCAGGTTCTGTCTTCCCCATTTGCATCTTTAAATATGGACGAAGCCATCTCCGCCCTGAATATTGTTCTATCACTTCTAAAAAAATTCAACTCTCCTTTCACCTTGCCCGTCCGGCTGCGTATTTCCATCAGGTTAAGGAGCGCCGGTTCTGCAAAATCCAACAACTCTGCACGGCTATATCCACAAATTTCTTCTTCGGTTGCCCCGAATATTTCGCAGGCCGCGGGGTTGGCTTCCAAAATGGCGCCATCGGGCTTGCTCAGCATCATCCCATCCATATTATTTTCAAAAAAAGAGCGGTATTTCACTTCACTGTCCATCAATAATTTCTCAGCATTTTTTTGCTCCGTTATATCATTCACTACGCCTTCTACCCGGGCAAGCCGACCATCCACCATTACCGGTACCGCTTTTACTTCTATCCACCGGGTTGTTGTATCCTTATGAAAAATCCGGTAGCTGCTTTTAATTTGAATTCCCTTGTTTAACTGCTCATTTTCTTTATCAATAAGCAGCCGGTCATCGGGATGGATTACCTGGAACCAAAGGAGGCTATTGGTATAAAAATCTTCTACACTATAGCCGTATATCTTTTCACACCCGACAGACATCTGAATGTACTTGTCGGTGATAATATCTTTTGCGAAAAAGCCTTCATTTACCTGGTTAAAAATCCTGCTGAGCTCATAATGGGCCTGCTTAAGTCCCGCAGTTTCATCCTGTAGTTTCTCATTTAATTGCCCAAGTTCATTGGTACAGTTATTAACCGAACTTTCCAGGCGTTTTATGGTATCCTCATACCGGTCAAATGAAACACTGATCGATTCAAGTAAGGCATTAAATGCCATGGGCAGTGTTGTTGAGTGCCCCAAATGATTTTGTACCTGTTGCACTAATAATTTATTAAGCATAAGCTGAATTCTAATACTGTATTGTATAATAGATTCCCCTGATTTATTGTTTTCCAAAAGTTTTTAAACCCTTGTTGTTACAGAATAATTTTGTATTATAGTAATGGGTGATGATCAACATCCACCATGCCCAACCCTGTGTTTTTTTGAATTGCGAGGGTAAAATAAAAAGTACTTCCTTCCCCCGTAACAGATTCCATCCAGATTTTCCCCTGGTGTAATTCCACTATCTTTTTACAATGTGATAAGCCAATGCCCGAGCCCTCATATTCGGTCCTGGTATGTAGCCGCTGGAAAATATCAAATATCCTGTCGCTGTGCTGCTTTTCTATGCCAATGCCATTGTCGCTGATTGAAAATTTCCAAAAGCCTTCATTTTGCCGGGTAGTAATTTTTATTTGAGGAGCCACCCCCTTTCTGCGAAATTTTATTGCATTGATCAATAAGTTTTGAAAAAGCAATTTTATCTCCGTAGGATAACCACAGATAACTGGCAACAGATCGTATTGGATACAGGCTTTTGATTCCTGTATTGCCGCCATGATATCTACCTGTATATTTTTTAGAATGATATTGCAGTCGATTTTTTGTAATGCCGCTTTTTTTCCAATCCTGGAAAAGTCAAGGAGGTCCTTTATTAATATTTTCATCCTGCTGGATGCTTCGGAAATAAAGTCAAGGTATTTATCGGCCCTTGCATCCAGTTTTCCGTGATACTGTTGCTGTATCAGTTCTACAAAACCCGATGTGGTGCGCAATGGCTCCTGCAGGTCGTGTGAGGCTACATACACAAATTGTTCAAGTTCTTTATTCTTTATCTTAAGCTCCTTGTTGGCCAGTTCTGTTTCAATACGCGAATTTTCAGCTTCGTTTCTTGCCTTCTGTTCTTCTTTGGTGGATAGTACCAACAGGCGGGTTTGTTCATGCACCTGTTGTTGCAGTTTTGCTTTTTGATGCTCAATAGCGTTCATGCGAAAACGGTAGAATGCCAGTACACTACCCGTAACTGCTATGAAACAGGACAGTTTAAACCACCAGGTTAACCAAAACGGTGGTTCAATGATTAGTTCAATATTCCTGATATTAGATGACCAGGTGCCTTCATTATTTAACCCCTTTACTTTAAACAGGTATTTTCCGGGATCGAGATTAGTGTAGGTAGCAATCCGGTTGGTACCTGCCTCATTCCAGCTCTTGTCAAACCCCTCCAGCATATAAGCATATCGCTTTTTTTCTGAAGTCGTGTAATTCAGTGTAGCAAATTCAAAAGAGAAGACGGTATTTGAATACGGGAGGGTGATGGAGCTAGTTTCAGTTATACTTTTTTTTAAGGTAGAAGGGTCATTTTTATTGATTGCGATGGGTACATCCTTATTGAATACCTGGAATTTAGTAATAACCAATGGAGGTTCAAATGCCATTGCCCGTATGTTGCCGGGGGAAAACTGGTTAAAGCCGTTATTACCCCCAAAATACATTATGCCCGCTGTACTTTTGCAGGCTGCCTGTCCTTTAAACTCGTTTGACTGCAATCCATCTGAAACACCGAAATTTTTAAACACCTTTGTCACCGGGTTAAAGCAGGAAATGCCCCGGTTAGTACTTATCCAAAGATTCCTTTTATCGTCTTCCAGGATACCAAAAATTACATTGTCAGGAAGGCCATCCGCTACAGTATAAACGGTAAACCGGTTAGTTCTTTTATTAAATTGGTTCAGGCCTATCCTAGTGCCTACCCATAAGTTTTTATTGTCATCCTCGAAAATGGCGTTTAAACTATTATCGCTGATACTATTCTTTTTATCCGCATGCAGAAACCGGGAAAAATTTTTGGCTTTTTTATTATACCGGTTTAACCCTCCCCCATCGGTGCCAACCCACATTTCCCCATCGCTATCCTCAAATATGGACATAATATATGGACTGGAAATACCATCGCTGCGGTTTCTGTCATATTGAAAATGCGTAAAAGATTTATTATCCGGGTTAAGTAAATTTAATCCCCCTCCAAAAGTGCCTATCCAAATGTTTTTGTCTTTATCTTCAAAGATGTTCCAGGCATTATTATTGCTAAGGCTGGAAGCATTGGTGGGATCATTTTTAAAATGTTTAAAAGTATTATTCGAAGGGTTAAAGACGGTTACTCCATCCGCCCAGGTACCGATCCAGATGTTTCCTTTACTGTCTTCGCAGGCCGTTAATACATAATCGCCGCAGATACTCTGGTCATTATCCCTTTCATGCCTAAAATGCGTAAAGTTATTATTTTGGGCGTCAAATAAATTTAAGCCCCCCCCATCCGTACCAATCCATATGTTTTTTTTTGAATCTTCAAAAATGCTCAAAACCAGGTTATTGCTAAGGCTGTTTTTTTGCATCATGTGCTTAAAATGGGCAAACTTAATTTTATCCCTGTTAGCTATGTTGACACCTCCGGCAAAAATACCCAGCCACATATTGTTTTTGGAATCTTTATAAATAGAATAGATCGAATTATTACTGATGCTTTCCTTGTCAATCTCGTCATTTTTATAAGTAGTAAATAACCCTGTGCTGTAATTAAAGATGGATAATCCCCCGTTTTCGGTACCCACCCATAAATTATTTTCCGCGTCTTCGTTAATGGCATACACAGTATTTGAGATCAGGGTATTGGTATTATTATCATCATGCTTAAAATGATAAAATATACCGTTTTTTTGATCGAATAGATCCATTCCGGCGCCATCTGTTCCTATCCATAACCTTTGTTTGCTATCTTCAAATATAGTGTACACATTGTTGCTGCTGATAGATTTGCTATCATTTTTATTATGCCTGAAACGGGTGAAGGATTTAGTTTTCTTATTTAATAAACTGAGTCCGCCACTCATTGTACCGATCCACAGATTATGCTTGCTGTCTTTAAAAACGCTTCTTATATAAGAATCACCGATACTATTATTATCATTGGGGTTGTACTTAAAATGTTCAAACGTATTTTTGACAGGATCAAACATATCCACGCCATCCTCTGTACCAATCCAGAGCTTTCCGAGTTCGTCTTCAAGTAAACTGTGGACAATACTATTGGCAATACTTTTGGTATTTGCAGAATCATGCCGGTACGGCGTAAAATTCTCTTTATTACGATTGTACCTGCATATGCCGCCCCCCAATGTTCCTACCCACAAATCGCCATTTTTATCCTCAATAATGTCCATAATATAATTATTGCTGATACTGGTTGGATCGAGAGGATTATTCTTGTATACTGTAAATGAATAGCCATCGTATTTATTCAAGCCATCCCGGGTACCAAACCACATAAAGCCCCTGCTGTCCTGTAGTACAGAAAGTACGTTGCTTTGGGAAAGCCCCTGGTCGGTTCCAATATGGTCAAATTGTAAATGTTGCTTTTGCGGGTAAGCACAATAACAACAGGCCTGAAGGACCAGATAAAGTAGTAGGCTCAAATTTTTCATGGTTTCGCTATATTCATGTTTGCAGTTTGAACACAGGTTTATTTATTTTTGTAATAACCAGGTACCCTTTTAGGCACAAATTCGGATATTCATTTAATTGCACTCCCGTCGGTAAATCTTCGTTTGGGCTATTGAATATTATTATAGACCCATATCGAAATTATTTTGACTTTGCACCGGTATTCCCACTAAAAATTAAAACTTTCCATTGTCCTGTTTTCCCTTAACTGTCAGCATTTACCGGTTCATTTTATTGCCTGTTAAATCAAACGGGCAACAGGTATAAGCTTTAATCAGAAAACCGGCCCCCGTTGGTTTTAACTGCCAGGGAACCAGTATTTTATTAAGCAGATAAAAAAGCCTCCGAATGTGGAGGCCTTGCATCTTATTGCAAACTCAATATTTTTTAATCTAAAATACAATGAGTTTGAAGGGCTTTCCATATATACACTTGCTTGTCCCTGTCAGGATAAGAAATAGCATTTAAAAAATACAGGATAATTGACAATGTAAAGGTTAAGATAATCCAAAACCTAAAGTGTAGGTAAGCCGACCAATGCAGTGTGGCTAACTATCTATGTTCTTCCCTCTGAACATCTATTGAATTTGGTTTTAGCGTTAACCGGGGGTAAAATGAGGTTAAAAATCTCCGCCAACCTCTTAGCTCCGAATAAAATTTTATCAGGTCTGGCAACTTATTAAGATATTATTACCCCGCTAATGCAATTACAGCGAAATTTCCTGTTCCGGATAAATATAGAAAAGCAGGGTAGAATGATTGTTTTATACCATTGTGTAGCAGGCTAAAGATTTAATAAATATCAATTATGGCATGGTTTTGGGAATCTTTGGCCGGGCGCCAATAAATTTTATATTCAAACAAAAATTTCTAAAACTTAATATCATGAATACTACAGACAATTTTCCAATAACTGAGCCTCAGCAGGCACCGGTTCGTAATAACTCTAAAAATATCGTGATCGGCATCTTAGCTGCAGGAATTATTGGCCTGGGTGGCTATTTAATAGTTGATAAAAATAAAACAGGTGAAGTTATCCAGCAAAAAGACTCACAGATTGCTACAGTAATTGATGAAAAAAGCGATGTTCAGAAAAGCTTTGATGCGTCACTGGCAAGGCTTGATTCGATGTCAACCGCCAATAAAGGCCTGGAAGGTAAGTTAACAGCGAAAAATGGTGAGATCAATAAAGTAAAATCAGAAATACGCAGTATATTAAATAAGAAAAATGCAACCGCTGCTGAATTGTCCAGGGCAAAAATGCTCATCGCATCTTTAAACGGACAAATTGAGAGCATGCAGGTTGAAGTTGCCCGTTTATCCCAGGAAAACCAGGTTTTATCGAATGATAAAGTGGTGTTGACCCAGGAAAAAGAAAAATTAAATTCTGATCTCACTGCCACAACAGTTGTAAAACAGGAGCTTGAAAAGAAAGTAGAAGTAGCATCTACGCTGAACGCATATAATATTAAGATTACACCGATTAACGTAAAAAATAATGGTAAAGAAAAAGAATCTTCCATTGCAAAACGGGTAGACAAACTGGTTGTTAGTTTTGAAGTTGATAACCGAATCGCTCAACCAGGTATGACGGATGTTTATGTTTTGGTAATCGGCCCTGATGGTAAACCCTTATCAGCGGAGGCATTAGGTTCAGGCACTTTCACAACCCGTGAAGAAGGCGATAAATCATTCACTGCAAAAGTTCCCGTTGATGTGGAAACAGCTAAGAAGAAGAATGTTGAATTTGCTTTTAACCCGGGCGCTAATTTTCAACAGGGAAATTATACTATTCAAATTTATCAAAATGGATTTAAGATTGGCGAAGGCATACGTTCATTAAAAAAGGGCGGCTTATTCAGCTAGTCATGCTGATCCGTACCTTCTATATATACAGTTTACAAATCAAAAAGGAGCTGCCTGAAAATTCAGGTAGCTCCTTTTTTTTAATTAAAGGCTAACTATTATCGCCTTTATTGTTAATATTGTCCTGTGCTTTACCGATCAAAGAACCCATTATACTTATCGCTTACAATTACAGGATTAGCCGATAACTATTTTATCAATTATTGAAGGATTAGATTTCCCTGGATAACGAAATTCTTTGTTGTATTTACTGTAAGCTTTGCACCGGCCGAAACTGTATAGGAAATATTTAATACGCATTGTCCGCCAGGTGCGGGGTCAATCATGATTTCGCTACCCGGTTCAATTGTAGCGGGTGGTACAATATTATTAACCCAGTTATTCGGATCATTCCAATTTCCATTCCCAATGAAATTATAGGTAGCGGCCAGGTTAGAAACAAAGTTGCTTACATCAAAAGCGTGCAGTTTAGGTTTGATTGACAAAGGAACAAAGTAATCGCTGCTGATATAACCGTAGGTAGCTGTTTTAAAGCATATTCCTTCGGCCTGTCCCACAATAAGAACATTCGGCAAATCAAATTGTCTTTTATTTCCATTAAAATAATTTCCTCCATTGTAGTCGGTTAATAGATGCATATAATGTAATCCGGGAAATGTGTTCTTATATCCAAGAAGGGCCACCATTTTTTTACCAATTGATTTGTCTGCAGCAGTTACAAGATAATTGGTTATAAGCGTTTCCAATGGGTATGCTATATAATTGCCTGGTGCAAGGCCGTTAATCTCGTAATGGGTGGTGGTGATATCAATCCAGTTTTTGGTAAACAGGTGAATTTTCCCGCCATCCACAATCATTGCTTCGCAATCAAATTTTGTATTGTTATTGATGGTGGGCAGAGGTGGTTGTTGCTGGTCGCTGTATGAAAAGTTGATAATATTTATTTGTCCTGCGGGGATAGTAACAACAGGATTACTAATATAATCAGGAATAGCGCTCAAAGGGAATTTGTAAATTTTTAAGTTTGTTCTTGCACCATTAGCGTTGTTTCCAAAATCGCCAATATAAAAGTAAATTCCATCAAAAGCGATGTCTTCCCAGTCAATATTTTCGGCGCCGGAAAGGCTTACTTTTTGCAGCAGCATATTTGTTATAGTATCCATTCTATAGATAGCGGCTGCGCCCCCGCCGTCATTAAAGCTCCACAAAAAATTGCCCGCCATCTGCAACCCGCTGCTTTCGATGAGGGTATCGCTTAAAGGATCTACTTTTATAATCGGGGTATAACTGGTAGAATTGTACGTGCAACTACCGTTATTGATAGTAGCGGATGGGTTGTAATTATTAGCCAATGGGTCCCTGCAACCATACACCTGTCCACACAAAGGGTGAGATTCAAATAAAACCAACAACATTAAAATCAGGTTTATCGTATAAGAAATGATTATTCTCGTAGTTATCATTTTATGGGCCTGTTTGTAAAAGGTATAACTAATGTTACAATTGTTTTATTGTGACACAGCTTAACCCTGTTAAAAAGAAAATTCATTTACTGCTATTTGATCAGCAATTTATGAAACCGCTCTATTTCTGTTTTTTCAAGAGGGGTAATTGCTTCGTTGTTATCAAACTTTAATTTAATAAAAAGCACCCTTTTGTGTTGGGGATATTTTTCCAAAATATCGGAAATATGCTTTTCCAGCAAAACATCTTTTATATCGAAAACCGGAGGTAAAGGGGCCGGTGATTTGTAACGGGTAGGCCTTTTTAGTATGATGGCTTCCAGGGTAGCTAATTTACCCTGCGAAATTGATCTTACATTAGCCGCTTTATGATACAAACCTTCAAGTTGCTTTTTGCTTAAACTTCCCCGTTCCTGGTACTGGTTAAGCAGGCTTTCAATAAATTTGGATGTGGGGTAGGATGCAAGCGTTTCTTTCAACACATCAAAAATGATATCTAAATCCGGTTTAATTCTGTTCATTGTGATTAGTGAATAATTAAAAGTATAAAAATAAGGATTCCGAAATGCCGGATGAGGATTGAAAAGCAGTAATCTATTTATTTGGCCTTTGCAGGGCAACCAACTAACCCATTTTTTTTCTGACGCCAGTTTCTACATATATTTAATCTGAAGAAATCTGTAGTGTAGGCAGTCATTGGTTAAATAATTTCAAACAATAAAAATAATGAAATAGACGGAAAATTTGAATAACTGAAAAGCAGGACAGGGTTTTAATTTGCAGTGCGCGCAACAAATATTATTTCCAATGTATTAAATAATTTGACAGGATAGGTAGAAAACGCGCAAAAGTAATATGGAATTGGGTTTCGTTGTGCGCATTGAAATATTTTACAGCCTCAAAATAATAGTGTTAAGAAAATTTAAAATACTGGCGTTAAAAAATGACGGGTAAAGACTTTTACAACACTTTATAAATAATATAGCAGTAGTTCTCTAAATAAAATTGAATTGAGCTTATCTTTGGGATGCACCCTATCTTTGTTTTAACTATTTATAAAATAAAAAGAGATTTATGCGATACCTGATTACCTGTTTACTGATTGTTATTTCTTCCATTGTATTTTCACAAAATTCGATTTTGGACAGCCCGGAGGTAAAAAATTCCACCATTGAATTTAATGGTGGCAAGTACAATGGTTACTTAATTGAATTTAATGCGTCGCCGGATATTGTTGAAGAAGCAATAAAAGAAAGATTTAAACTGCAAGGAATAAAACCAAAAGAAACCAAATCTTTTATGGTATATCGCAATGTAGTTATTCCGCTAATTGATCCCGTAAAACCGATGGACGCTTTTATTAAGGTTGAAAGAAAAAGCAGGAAGGAAAAAGAACAAACGATTGTTTATTTTATATCAGCCAATCCTGGTGAAATACCTGAGGATAAATTAAAATCCGATGCCGCATCCAAATCGGTCGGTGTAACCGGTATAAAAAAAGGGGATGCTTTTCTGACAGGCTTAATACCGGACGTAAAGCAGGGAGTGTATAATAAAGACCTTGCTGACCAGCAATCTCAATTGAAAAAAGAAGAAAAAAAACTGTCGGGGCTGTTAGATGATCAGGCGGATATGGAAAAGAAACTGAAAAAATTACAGAGCGATCTTGAATTCAATAAGAAAGCGCAGGAGAGACAATCCGCTGAGGTTGAAAAAATGAAAACTGCATTAAATGAACTGGTGTTGAAAAACCCGTCAAAGGGAGGGCAGTAACCCGATATCCGGTAAAGCTCTACGATTGGGTAGAACCCAAATATTCAATACCTGAATTACCTGGATCAGAGCAACAATTCCGGCTTAACTAAACGACATTTATTTACCATTACCAATTCACCCTTAACTTAACAATACCTGTCATTCGGCATAACTATTTTCATATTTATTAAAATCTGCGAAGTAGTTGATTTTACTTTCGGCATCACCTCAATGCCTGGCTATTTTATTATTTTGTTTAAATACGATTAGTTTTTTTTTCTTCATCTGCTAATTTATAAGACCAGGGGCCATTACCAGCAATAAGAAAGTAGATAAGTAAGAACAACACCAGAATGGAAAGAAGTAACTCCGAATACGGCCTCATTATTTCTCCTCCCGTGTTAACAAATATTACAGCGGCCAGCAAAACGGGTATCTGGATCAGGCAGGCAAAACGGGTAAATAATCCAATGATCATTAGCAGGCCACCCACTATATGCGCAAAAACCACATAATGCCCCAAAATTATATACATCAGGGAATCAAATTCTACTTTAACAGGCATAAGACCCATTAGTGTTCCCATGTTTCGAAGAAAGTCAACTCCTTTATAACAAAGAAAAATACCCAATAATATACGAATAATATCAAGCCATTTGGGATGGTGACTGTCACCCCAATGTTCGAACCGTTGAAGGATATTCATATTGAAAAGTTTTAAGTAATAAAAAGTACTGTATAAAATTCAAATATTTTTTTGCATGGCCAGTTGGGGCTGGCAGTTGTTTATGTGGATTTTATTTGGCAATCGTTTACAGATCTGAGGCTATTTTTGTACGAGAGAAAACTTTAAACAGTGTGTTCAGCAAGGTATAAGTTCAAACAATCAATGGGGCGCCGAATTTTCACACCTGCATAAATTATAAATGCGAAAGAATGCCATGCTCCTTTGGATTACTCCTAACTAATCGCTGTCTTCCAAATGTAATTTCTGGTGATGGGCCCCTGCTGCTACATGCAATGCGAAACCAACAATGGCTGTATCTTTCAATAAATTTATCAAAGCTATTTGCTTCATTTCCTTATCACCGGCATTAAGGTAATTAGGAATATGAATGCTTACAATAAATATGATCAGCAAAATCGCAAGCAGGTATCCGGCCAGCTTTACCATTTTATTGGTCAAAAAGGAAAGGGCCACCAATATAAATGCAGCACCCACAAAATAAACCCATATTATACCACCCGGCATAAAGCCTGGTACAAAAACTAAAAGGTCGTGTGGATGTAAAAAATGAAAAACCCCAAATGCAAATAAAACAATGGTCAATAAGTAGATCGCTATTCTTGAAATTATATGGTACTGTTTCATATAAAAGCAATTTAAAGTAAAAAGTTACAACAAATTAGAGGGGATTGCAACCATTTTTGACTTTTTTTTGAATAAATAATTGATGGAAAGATTGCCGCCAGTTAGCGAAGGTATCCATTGTACGGCATGTACAATACCATATCAAAACAAGTGATCAATGGGGATAAGCAAAAGTGGTTTTATATTGGCTGTACACTTATAATTTTTCCTCGCCTGTGGTTTACGCACAACGTCCGCAAAAAATTTTCCATTGTGTAGAAAAATATGCTCATTTTTCTTATGCCATTACCTTCAAATGATTTGGCATAATTTTTCCATTCATTGTAAATATTTTAATTCGATTTCAATGAAGAAGTTGAATTTTTAATAAAAATTTTAATCCAATTAGCGTTCGTTTTTGTTCTGAAAAAAGTAGATTTATCCAACAGGATATTATTAAACATTAAAAAAATATCGTTATGACCACAGTAAATAAAATGTTGATCGGAGTTGCAGTGGGTGCAATTTTAGGTGTTTTGTATGCACCCAATAAAGGTTCTATAACAAGGAGAAAGCTTTCCCGCACCGGAAACGATCTTCGGGACAGGTTAAATAATTTCAGAGATGCCGTTAATGATAAGATTGATAGTTTAAAAGACGATATGGATGATTTAGCGTATGAGGAATTGGCCGTAACAGAAAATGAATCCTCCGCTAAAACAGATGCATGGCAATCGTAAATTAACCGGCAGGCAGGCAGCATTCTTTTGTCTGAATCCAGTATCCGGCAAGGTTATCCGGCCTTATTCAAAGTGCGATGCAAAGGAAGAAGGTTATTTCACAGGATGTAGTAAAGCAGGTGCTATAATCTAACTGCCGGACTAATGCAGGAGTCATTTAATTATTAAAAGCTTATTGTTCCCGTTGCTTACAACCCTTGTGTCGGCGCCCGTTTAAGGTTATGAGAAGGAGTAGAATTTTGATTTGCTAAAACTAAGCAGCAACTGAAATAAATTTTACCAAATACCTTTTGGCCACCGGTAGTAGTGTTTCTGCTATCGGAAAACTGAGCGATGTTTCAATGGCATATACAGCAGGATTGGGCAGGTCAGTCTTTTTTCGGATCAGTTCCATTTTGATATTTTCGTAAGTGGAAGTAATGCTCCGGCACCAGCTATCTATAAAGTCTGTTTTAATGCCCCGGTATTTTTCATCATGTTTTTCAAAAATGGTAAGACGGTAACGGTAAACCAGGGTGTTTTTTTCATTACCATTGTTTAAAAAAAAATAACCTTCAGTATTGTCCAGCGGAACAATACCTATCGGCATAATGATAATTTTCTCTTCAACAAATTCATATATTTCAGCACCATCGCTGATGGTTTTTTGCATTTTACCCGTTGCATAGTGTATAATGTCTTCCAGTTCTTTCATCAATTCATCATCCTCAATCACCTGTTCGTATAGCAAGGTCAGTTTTTCGAGTTGAATGCCGGTAAATCGCCTGGGAAAATGATCCTGCATTAGTTTTTTATTATCCCTGAAAGAGATCATATTGTTGAAATGAAAAATAATATCCGCCAGTTGAGGATAAAGTTTGTTTTCACGAAAACCACTATTGATCTCTTGTAAATAGGCTAACAAGGTATATTTCTTCAGCTCAAAATCAATGTAGCCTTCAGCGAACCAGGTTTCAGATAGTGTTTTCATATTGTAAATTAAGGTGTAATATGAAATTAATTAAAAATATGTAATAATTGATCGATTTAAGACGGATTTAATTTATTCCAATCCGGTCAAACTGAATATTCAATTTTTACCTAACCCACAGTATGGCAATGTATTTAAAACGCAACAGGGAAACCGATAAACCTTAATAGGCAGGCAATTATAAGCAACACAGCAGGATAGGAACAAGATATGGAATGCAACCTTGGAGAAGCAGTGCTGCAAACATAAATATGAAAAATGCTTTTGTTAAAAAAATGCATTTTAAGTTTGTCGATTGCACGAATTATTTTTTTAACCCTGCTTGGGGAACTCATATTTTCATTAATAATTACCTAACAAGCAAAGTCAGGGAGCCGGTTTGCAAGACTAACTTTTTTTTAGTCAATTTAATCAGTCCCGCCGTTTTCTATGGGTGGTTTATTTGTTGGAATATTGTAGCTATAAAATTATTTGCACTATAGATCGCTATCCGGTTCATCCTTCTGCCTGCTCAAACTATAACTATTATTCTCTTCATCCTCCTCACCAATGTTTTCAGCATCATCATCGCTTTCGCTGCCGGGAACATCAAGGTCTTCGCCCGAAAGGTCGATTGCTTCATTGAGTTTGTCTCCGTCTTCATCCATGTCATCCAGCAATGCTTCCTCCAATATTAAATCCTCATCAGTTGCTGATTCATTAATCCCGGCACCGTCAAGTAATGCTAATTCTACAGGGGTTATTTCACTATCCGCCGTTTCTTCATCTGATCCTTTATCTTCATCAAATAAACTTTTTTTATTTCCGCTTTCAGCTTCGAGCTTTTCATTTTTTGGTTCCATATATTTATTTTATATTTTATTGTGATGAAAATCGAAGGAAAAACGTGCCAAAAATATAAATGGCTTGTACCAGGTTTATGCAAAGATCAATTCCTGTTGAACGGTGAATAATTTCTACAAAAAAAGCGGATAGGTTAACATCTGTCCGGCTCAAAATTAAAAATTGTTCTTAACAACCGGACTTGAACAGCTTAAAATGACAATAAAAGAATAAGTAGTAACTAAATTAACCGGAGCAAATAAAGCTAAAGGAAAGAGCCTGAATTTCAAATGTGAAAATGAGAAAATTTGAAAATAACTCAGTGCCAGGTAAGAAGCTAAATCAAAAAAGTGAAAACTTGTTGTTAGTTTTTATCGCCCTGGCGCCTTAGAAAGATTGAAATATGGATGGAGATTTAAAAAGCCAAAAGCCAGGGGTGAATTGAAAGAAAATCATTTAGTAAAACTGCTGATAATGAATATCAGCAGCAGCACAAAAAAAGCACCAAATTGGTTTTCCTACATATTAATTACTTAGTTTGTAGTACTTACTAACCTGATGCTTCTGCTTGAGTTACCGGATGTTTTTTACACATCCTGCTTCCCAATCACAATTCAAATGTACATCTTCAACACGCCGTTTTCCAAATTTTTCCCCTACTTTTTTTTTGCATTCTTCAAAAACTTATGCACAGCATTTTTTACCGCAAATCATCAGGCATCATATACTATAAATGTTGCCTGGTTAGTTACAATATCAACATCAACACTTTGAGGTATTGGTAGCAGGAATTATTTGTTGTACCTTTCTATATCTTTTTTTTCATATACATCCAAACCTGGAAAACAACCATATCTAACGGAATTTCACTGTAAAAGACTCTGTTCTGTAATTGATATAAACAATAACATATAAAATTTACCTCGCGAAATAATAAACAGGATTGATCATGGCAGATATTTTTATCAGTTATTCCAATGAAGATAAGGTTATCATAAAAAAGATCGCCGGCCTCCTGGAAAATAAAGGCTGGACGGTATGGTGGGATAAACAAATACCAATAGGTGAAAACTTTGACGCCGTAATTGAAAATGAATTGCATAAGGCAGGTTGTGTACTGGTGGTTTGGACACAAAAATCCATAACCTCGGCGTGGGTAAAAAATGAAGCAACCGAAGCGGCGCAGAAAGGCACAATGTTGCCGGTTATGCTGGAGCAGGATGCAGTTCCCCCGGGATTTAAAAGAGTTGAATCAACGACAATGATTGGCTGGAAGGGTGAGCAGGGGCATCCCGGGCTTGACAGGCTTTTCAGTTCGATAGAAAATATGCTCGGGCATAAAATTGAAACAGCAACACCAGTCGATGATAAGGGTAGCGACACCAATGATAAATCAATCCCGGCCCATCGCATCCCAGTTTCGGGCTATGGGATTATCGCGGCGATTGGATTCATTGTTTCACTTTTCCTGGTGTATTATTACCTGCAATTTATCCAGGGCAAGGTTTCTGATGAAGTGGACCAGCGGATGTTTTATTTGATTCTGATCCTTTTTGGCACTTCTATCAGCGCACTTGTTTTCGGCGTGATGAACACTTATGCTGTTTTAAAAGGGAAACAGCAAAATGTTAGCCTGAAGATGGCAGGGCCTGGGGTAGGTGTTATCCTGGTAGTTTTGGGTGGTTTTTACCTCCCCCCCAAAACTGCTGAAAAGAATGCAACCATCCGTGTATTTGACTGGAAGCAAAATCCGGTTACGCAGGGGAATGTAAAAATATACCTTAAAGAATATATACGCAGCCAGGCCATTGATAATATGGGACAGGCGCTTTTTACCGGGTTACCTTCAGAAATGGCCAGTAGCAAAATGAAGATAGAAGTTTCCAGCCCGGGATATGCCACCAAAACTTTTGACACCCTGCTTACTAATTCAAAACCCCTTGAACTAACCTTACCGCTTACTACCGTAATATTCATTTCAGGAAAAGTAAAAACTGCCGCCGAAATGCCCATCCGTGGGGTAGAAATAAATGTAGACGGTACCCGCTACTACGCCATTTCTATCACAGACGGTTCATACACTTTAAGACTGGAAGAGTATACGCTCGGCGATCAGATCACGCTTACTACTTCACATAAAGATTTTGAAGACAAGACTATTCCCGTTACGATCAATTCACCGGATATTAAAAACCAGGATATTTTCTTAAACCCCATTACTCATTAAAAACTGTAAATATGAAAATGTTTTTTAATTGCTGTGTATCCCTGTTCTTTCTTTGCCCTGTTGTTCAAAGCCAGGGGCTTATCATAAAAGGAAGGTTGAGGTGCCTGAATCAAAATCAAAACTCCACTAAGGGAGCGGAAAATATTATTGTGGTACCCACTTTTATGCCATCAAGGGCTACCGTTACCGCCTCCCGGCCTTCCGGTTATTTTGAATTTAATACAGGGGTACCGCTTTCCAAACTACAGGATAAGATGGTTACTATTTACGTGGTGTCAAGGTGTACCAACTGTAAGGAAGTGGCAAAAAGGGTATTTATTTCGGAGGACCAGGACCGGCAAAACAGGAACGATACAAAACATTATGTAACGGTAAAAGACTGGATGCTGAATACCAATTGCCAAAGGGCGGAGTTATATCCCCTGGCTGCTGACAGTATAATGCGGTTAATAATAAAACAACCGGAACAAAACCTGGATAATGTTTCTTCTGCTACTGCGATTGTGGGTGCGCCGGCATTTTTAAATTTTTTAACTACGCTGACGACGGTGGCGGGAGCAACGTTCCCCTCCCCGGCTTTTACCATACAAACACTTCAGCCCGGCAATATTAATTACGGACAATTCCTTTTGGCTTCACCATTGATGCATTCAGCAAACACCGGGTTCAATTTTTCGCCTTCAAGGGATATGTCCGAAGCAGTTTTTTGGAACCCTTCGGCTATTGCAAACAGCAAGGGAACAGTCAATATAAGCCTGTTAACCAATGTAAAAAATAATGGAAAGCTGGGAGGTTTTTTTAGGATCAATGAAAAAATTTCATTGGGGGGAGGCGCTATTTATACTATGCAGGATGAGTTCCGCCCGGCAGTTTTTAAAAGTAATAATATTACAAGAAATCCGGACACAGTAACTATGAAGCTAAAGGAATATGCGGCTTTTATCAGTCCGGCTTATAAAATTAATGATAAGCTAAGCGTAGGACTTACGCTTAAATCCATTTGGCAGGATTTCAATAATCCTGACAGCTTATTTGTTGATAATTCCGGTATCGGCACTTTCTATGACATCAAAATAAAAAAACAGCATTTTGATGCAGACATTTCAGCAACCTATAAAGTAACCAATGCTTTCCAGGTAGGGTTGAACCTGATGAACCTGGCCGGGACCGAATTGTATGCTGATGCATTTGTTAGGAAGCAGGCAAATATCCCAGTTCAAAATTTACGTTCACTCGGGCTTGGCTTTGTGTACAAATGGCAGCGCCTGAATGTGGGAGCTGATTTATTGTTTACAGAAGATGCGTTTTATGATGCTTCATTTGGCGTAAATTATGTGCCTTTTAATAATGCATTGCTTTCCGCCGGACTTGCCGTCAAACAATTAAGTTATTCTTTTGCCTTTAGAATAAAACATTTCAGGATCGCTTATATTAATGACAATAACTGGTTGGTAAATGAAAAAAGAAAAGGGAAAGCGGATATCTTAAATGGTAAAATTTATGGGGGATTTATTTTTGACCTGAATTGATCCGGGGATATTTTGTTTCCCCCTTTGCATAAAACCAGATAATCCGGTTCATGATATCATCTTCGCCACCATCTACTTCGTTAAAAACCTCCAGTTTTGATTGAAGGGCAAACTTTCTTGCTTTTCCCCGTAACCCCTGGAGTCCCTTGTTCATTTGATCAAGCGGCACATTATTAGGCAGGGCCGTATAGGTTAATGGATTGATCTTATTTTGAAAACAATCGGTCATCAGCCTGGCGCTGGCATCAATCACATTCATGGGTGGAAGACCAAGTATCTGCTCAATGGTCCTTAGCATTGAAGTTTGGTTATAGTTAGATGATACGAGTTTACCACTACTATATGGGCTTACTGTAAGTCCAATGGTTCTGTATGCCGAAATATGATCCCAGCCACTTTGCGAATCATCCTGGGTAATGAAGATAACCGTTGAATCCCAATACCTGCTTTTGCTGATCATTTCTATGATCCTCCCAACGGCGAGGTCATTATCCGCCACCATCGCATTAGGCGTAGGAAAGTCGGGCGAAGTGCCTGCACTATGGTCATTGGGCAGGGAGAGGATCATGAGGTTGGGAAGGCTGTCACCCTTTTCAAATTGTTTCCATTCCTGTATAAAAATATCCGCCCGCTGCTGGTCACTGAACGCAATATTATCGCAATCGGGGAAGGTTGGGGAAATTATGGGGAGGATACGTGCAATGGTGCTTTCATTGTGCCAGTCGGGTTTTTTACCATCCTTGTACCTTTTATAAAGATCTGCCCATTTCAGGTTTCTGTCGTATTCAGTTTCACAGGCTTCGCCATAGATCCTCACCGTCTTCCCATTGTCAAGCGCCTGGTTCCAGATAAACCCACTTTTGTTGTAAACCAATGCATCATCCTGGCGATGGGGATAGCTTCTAAACCAGGCCCGGACATTCTTCGCTACATAGTCTGATACCATGCCTGCATCCGTCCACTGGTGCCCTTCCGCGGATGATTTACCCGAGGCATAATAGTCATCCATCCAACCAAACTGTTTTGCCAGTGCATGCATATTGGGTGTAATTTTTTCACCGAAGATGCAGAGGGAACTGTCGCCCTTTCCTTGCGGAATATCCCCAAATACCTGGTCATAGGTTTTATTCTCTTTAATTATATACACCACATGTTTAAAAACGGATGGTTCTCCGAGCCGTTCGGGTACGGGTACTGGCACCACACCTGCGCGGGGTAGCAACAGCAGTTGTTCCCTCCGGTTCAGTAAATTTAATTGTGCTACTTCCTGTGTATATCGTTCGAGGGTGACTTTGCCGGGGATGGGTATAATACTTACTGAAGCCAGTTGCTGGTGTATTGACCCGGCTTTCCTGTCCTGGTCGGTCACATTCGCACCGTCCGATTCCAAGTTGGTAACAACAAGCAGGTCCTTCACTAATTTTAATCCGCCCGGGTAGGCTTCTGTGGGAATATACCCGTTCACAAATGATTTCCCTTTACCGTTTGCTGATGCATTTTTCCCAAGGCGAACAACTGCAACAGCATTATCAAAGCCGTTTGCCACGTATAAAATTGTATTGTCTGCATTCAATTCCAGGGCATTGGGCGTACTTCCCTGTAAATTGTATTTTCCCTTTAATAAACCAACATCAACCGATTCCGAAATGGTATTTGACTTTGTATTGATAACCGTAATTGCATCACTTGATCCATTGGAGACATAAATATACCTGCCATCCTTTGAAGCTTTTACAGCGTTGGGATGCAATCCTACATTAATTTGCCGGATAGTTTTGCCGGTAGCGGGATCAAATACGATTACAGTTCCGGATGAAGTGGCCCCCGTTTGGGGATCGGTATAGGCCAGGCCCCAGGGAACACCAGCCCTTTCTTTTGAACTATCTGTAGCATTGCTGCCCGCCCAGTTGCTGACATAAATGCTACCATTTGCCATTGCTACGCCGTAAGGTGCAACACCAGTAGCAGATCTCCAAAGAATGCTTCTGTCGTTCCAACGGATCTTCAGTAATTCATTATTGCCATTGAGCACTACATACAGGAAAAGCTCTCCATTTTCACTGGATACCTCAATTTCATTGGGAATGGCGTTGCGTGCCGATGCCTTTTTTTCAATGGGTATATCTGAAAAATTCCGGAACCCATCTGCCCATTCCGCAATCATCAAAACTGCATTTCCGCCATCCCTTTCGGCTGCGCTCCACACAATCCAGGTTTTTCCTTTTTCCATAAATGAACGGATACCCGAATAAGTGCTCATATATTTCCGGTAGCGGGGGATATCTGAAAAGTTCCACCGGCCGATGATTTTTTTGTTGCCAGCATCCAATGCCATTATACCGTACCTGTCTTCTATCACCAGTTTGCTATCATCCGCTAAAATTGCTGCATCCAGGGCATGGTTTTCCAGTTTCGGGTCGCCAAAACGGATCACATCGCCCGCCGAACGGATGATGCGGTTGTATGGCATCAGGCGTAAAGTTTTATCCCTGCTTTTAAGAAAATCGGAAAGTGCTGCAATTTGGTCTGTATTAATATAATCGACTTTCAGACTTACGAGTGTCTTCCAGGCTTCGTCAAAATCCGGGTTTGCCCAAAAACGTAAAGGTTTATTTAAACTATGCGCTTTATTCACTATCGCTGTTAAAATTGAACTATCTGAAACCGGCAGTGGACCCACCCCCTTCCAGTGACTATATTTCCCGAAATTGCCGCTCAGCAACGCGATCCTGGGTAAAGCTGACTTACTGTAATCCCTGTCCGGATTTCCATCGAACCATATATACGCGGGATAAGCGTTAAACAGGGTTTCATCAGGAAGGTTGCCGGTGATTATGATGCGAATTGCAGGATTGTAGATGACAGAAGGGAATTTTTTTAAAAGGGCAACCAATGCATCCAGCGTGGTAACTGCTTCAGTCTTCAGGTCGATTAATAGTTGCAGCTTCAGGCTGCTGTCGGGGTACACACGACCTTTATTGTTTTCAATGAATTTTGACAGGGGAAAAAGGTATAAATCTTCCAGGGTTCGTCTTTCCTTTATCTCAACAGAGTCATGGCCAACCAGCAAAAGTCCGCCGGTGAGATGTACATCCGCTTCAATAGAACCAAACTGCTCGTTATAAGCTTGAAGGAAAGGATTTTGCTGCCGGTAATCGTTGTGTGAATGTGCGTTTGCAGCAGAATAATTATGGGTTTGCCCAAAAGCAGGCGCAATTGCAGAACAAAAAAACAGCGATAAAAAAAACTTAAGTATGTGCATGATTATGTTTAAAATAGTGCCTTCAAAGTACTGAACATTCCTGATCCCTTATCCCAGCGCACCGGCTCACCGGTTATATTTTTATTAATTTTTCTTTATCAAAATATTATCAAAACCAAAACTATTTCATTAGCAGTTCCAATTCTTTTCTTTTGTGAATTATTTGTAAAATATACAATTAAACCAATACTAAATGAGAAAGAAAATGATCCTTAATGCAGGATTCTATTGCATTATATTCACCATATTATTCTTCGTTGGCCCCTCCCCGGTTTTTGGTAGGGGGATACCCGGTAAACTCCCCCACAACATGGTTGAACAGGTGATTACAGGCAAAGTGACAGATGGCATTACCGGCAATGCCCTTGTCGGCGCCAGCGTTTCCATAAAAAGCACCAGTAAAAGCACCACTTCAGACGCAAATGGAAATTATTCAATTACGGTACAGGATGAAAAGGCAGTGCTTATTTTTAGTTTCGTGGGTTATACCAACCAGGAAATTGCAGTAAAAGGAAGAACAACTGTAAACGTGATACTAAGTCCGGTAACCGCAGAGCTCGCCCAGGTAGTGGTGATGGGTTACGGGACACAGAACAAGAAAGACGTGACCGGGGCGGTAAAATCACTAAAAACTGAGTCGTTCAACCGCGGTATCATTAACTCCCCCGAACAACTGCTTCAGGGTAAAGTGGCCGGCGTTAACATAACCTCCGCCAGCGGCGAACCCGGCGCTACCCTGAGTATTACCGTTCGTGGACCGGGCGGTGTAAGAACAGGGAGCACACCGCTGTTTGTGGTAGATGGCCTGGCCCTCGATAACTCGGGCACCGGCGGCGGCAACCCGCTTAACTTCCTAAATCCCCAAGACATTGAATCTATTGATGTACTAAAAGACGCATCCGCAACGGCTATATATGGTTCCCGTGGTGCCAATGGGGTTATTCTTATAACCACCAAAAGGGGAAAGGCCGGTGTTTCCAGCATTACATTTTCCACTAGTGTAGGATTATCGTCACTGGCCCGGGCAATACCTGTTTTTTCCGCAGCCGAATACAAGGCGCAGGTTGTAAATGTGGGAGGCGTACTGGATGATAAGGGTGGCAATACAGACTGGCAAAAGGAGATTACCAGGACTGCAACAACCCAAAATTATAATCTTACGTTAAGCGGGGGTGCCAACAAACTTACCTACTATGCTTCCTTTGGTTTGCAGAAACAACAAGGCATCATTAAATTCAACGACTTCGACAGGTATACAGGCCGCTTTAATGTGACCCAAAAATTCCTGGAAGACAGGCTTACCGTGGAAGCAAACCTGAATGCGACCAGCACTTACAACCTTCGTCCGCCCCTTGGGGTAATAGGTGATGCCATTTCCAATAACCCAACCTACCCGGCTTATGATGCAAATGGTAACCCCGCCCAATACCAGAATATTGGCAACCCGATTCTTTCTTTTAAGCTGGACCAGGATATTACCAAGATCAACCGGGTGATCGGAAATATCACCCCTTCACTGAAGATCATTGAAGGATTGATCTATAAACTCAATTTCGGCATTGACAATTCCACCGGTACGAGGGACATACAGGCCTTACCATATGCAGTTCCATTAAGGGACGGCAGGCTGGAGACTTATTATACCACCAACCGAAACACACTGCTTGAAAATTATCTTACTTATACCTTCAAAAAGGGAGATCACAGTGGCTCAGTTCTGGCCGGGCACTCCTATCAAAAGATTTTTCTTCAAGGCCGGAATTACAGCATAAACCGGTTTCCCATTTTACCCGTAGAACCCCAGTACAATCCCGGCCTTGGCCAGGAATTGACGCTGGCCAATAATAAGCCGGGGGGATATGCGGTGATCAATGAACAGCAGTCTTTCTTTGGCAGGCTAAATTACCAGTACCAAAACAAATACCTGGCAACGGTCAATTTCAGGGCTGACGGTTCTACCAAATTCGGTGGCAATAACAAATATGGCTACTTCCCTTCTTTTTCCCTCGGGTGGAGGATAACAGAAGAAGATTTTATGGAGAAATCTATTTTCAGCAATCTTAAATTAAGAGGCGGCTGGGGACAAACTGGTAACCAGGAGATTGAACCGAAGCTTACCCAGGCCTTGTACACATCCGCTGTAACAGGTACTACCAGCTATCCGCTTTCTGGCACGGGCCCTTATCCGGCAGGTACAACTTTTTCCCGCCTTGCCAACCCCGACCTTCAATGGGAAGTATCCGCACAAAGCAATATAGGACTGGATTTCGGCTTATTAAAAGGGAAACTGAACGGATCTATTGACGTCTTTAACAAGGTCACCAATAATATTCTGTTGTCGGTGTTTCCTGCGGACCCTGTACAGCCGGCAGAAAGAGTTTATACCAACGTGCAGGATATGAATATCACTAATAAAGGTATTGAAGCTGAACTTGAATATAAGGTGCAGGCAAAAGGCGGGTTCAATTATTCTATCGGTGGCAATATTACTGTCATGAGCAATAAGGTTACCAATTCTCCTTATTCTGTAATCCCTTCCGGCAACGCTACCGGCTCGGGGCTTTCTTCGGCCACTATCAACGGCTATATCAATAATGAACCCATTGGTACTTTTTACCTTCAGGAGTTTATAGGGTTTGATAACAATGGGTTGAGCAAATACAGGGATGCCAACGGTGATGGTATCATTTCGGATAAAGACCGCATCGCAGCAGGTACGGCACTACCGAATCTTATGTACAACTTTTTCGGAAGCATGGGTTACAGAGGTTTTGATTTTGTGGTAAACTTTAACGGTGTATCAGGCAACAAGATCTACGACAATACCGCCAACGCCAATTTCTATAAACTCAAGCTGTCCAAAGGCATCAATACAACGGCGGAGGCCGTTGCCAACCCACAGGAATCTTCGACCAATGCAGCCCCGGTGAGTACCCGTTACCTTAAGAACGGGGCTTACCTGAGACTAAACAACCTTTCGCTTGGATATACCTTAAATACAGCAAGCCTTGGAATCAATAAGTGGGTATCCGCACTGCGGCTGTCCGTTACAGGGCAAAACCTGTTCGTTATAACGGATTATGACGGTTATGATCCCGAGGTTAATACAGAGCGGACAGTTGATAAGGTTTTATCCTATGGTATTGATTACCTCAGTTACCCCAAAGCAAGATCCATAATTTTTGGTTTAAACGTATCATTTTAAAAGCATAACATGAAAAAAACTTATCTGAAAATAATGCTGCTTTCGGCGTTTATTGCCGCGGTTGGTGGTTGTACCAAATTGAACGAAGAAGTATTGGATGAATCACCTGTAACGGGACTTACCGAAAGGCAGATAGCCGATGGACTTATTGCCCCTGTTTATAGTCAATTACCTACCATTTATCAACATACCAATTATTTTGCGCTGCAGGAAATTTCCACGGATGAAGCTATCCTGCCTTACAGGGGTGGTACGGATTGGGGGGACAATGGAATTTATCTCTCCCTTCACAAGCATGAAACAGGATCTACCGATCCCAATGTGAGGAGCACCTGGAATTTATTGGTGCAGGGTTTATCAAGGGCCCTAACGGCCATCAGTACCCTGAAAGACAATAAGGATCCGAACGTTACTGTTTATATTGCGGAAGCGAGGGGAATGAGGGCCTTTTATAACCTCCTTTGCCTCGACCTGTTCGGTATCGCATTTGTGAAAGAAGATCCGGAAGGATTTTCTAAAATAGTCCGGGGTGCAGAAGCGATTGACTATATTAAAAGTGAACTACTGGCAATAGAACCCATCCTGGATAATACAACCGGCCCCGGCAGGCTCACCAAAGCCGGTGTATGGGGTTTACTTGCCAGGCTGCACCTGAACTCCCCGGTTTACCGCGATGTTTATGCAGATGCTTTCCAGTTTAAATCGGAGGATATGGATGAGGTAATTAAATATTGTGATAAGATAATCGGTACACCACAGTACACCTTATCTGCTGACTATTTCGCCATCTTCGGCAACGACAATCACAATAACAGGGAATTGATATTTGCAGTAGACCAGCGGGCAGATTTAAACGGGCATAACCGGATGGCATATTTCTCCCTTTCCGGAGACCAGTACCCTCTCCCCGCCTTTCCTGCTGCAAACGGAACTGACGGTCCTGCTATTACCCCCGATTTTTACCGAAGCTGGGTAAATGCCAACGCTCCTGTTGATCCGGCAGTGGCCGATCCGAGATTCTATAAACAGAACATTTCTATCTATACAAATCCAGGCGACTCTTGTGTGTCCGATTTCAATATCGATCGTGGTATCCTGCGCGGGCAGCAATACGGACTGATCCGTAAAAGCGGTGTTTTTGAAAAATGCCCTGACGGAAAGTTTAAAGTGGGTAAACTCTTTAATGTGTCACGAACTAATCCAACCCTTCCTGTGAACTTTACAGAATTCATTGATTTTACTACTGCGGGTAGTAATTACTCTACCGGTTACCGGGTAGAAAAATATGAGTTCAGCAGAAAATCTTCCAGTGGAAGAAATTTTGGTGAAGCCGATATCTCAATCATTCGCCTTGCTGATGTATATTTAATGCGTGCCGAAGCAAAGCTTCGTAAAAATGATGCGGCAGGCGCACTGGCAGATGTTAATATTGTAAGAACTTCAAGAACTGCTTACACCGTACAACCCAGTCCGCTCAGCGCAACTTTAACCTTAGACCTCCTCTTCCGTGAAAGAGGTTTTGAGTTTTATTGGGAAATGAACCGGAGAACCGATATGATCCGCTTCGGAAAATACGAGAGCGCCTGGACCGAAAAAACAAATTCCGATAAAAAGAAAAGGATCTTCCCCATCCCGCAAACTGCGATTGATGCAGCCTCTAATATTCCCAATTATATGACGCAGAACACGGGTTACTAACAACACTTCTAAAGCAAATTCTAAAAAGCGATGGCATGTTCTCCCAACCATGCCATCGTTTTTTAATGTGAGTTCCCATTCTTCATTCCGGAACCTGCGGGTAGAAAAAGCATGTTTCGGTTTTGAGTATTCAGGATTTACCGTATTATGGTACGCTTTCCATACTTTATGTCCCGGGGCATTCCTGCTGATGGCCCTGTTAACTAACCACCTGTCTTAAGTTTTGTAACGACGGAATTTATTTCATTTTTGCTGTTGCAATTGATGCAGGAATAAATATTTACTCACCCCGTCTTTTTTATCAGTACAGATCTCAGCCCATAAGATTTAACGCTGACACATTTTTATTGACCCATCTTATTGTTTACTAAATGTTTCCGTTATGAGCCGATGATGCCCGGCATCGGTCATTTCAACCCAATAAATACCGGCTGGCCATCCATTCACATCAACAATTGTTTTGTTGCCCGATGTAGTAAACGATTGGGTGAAAACAACCTGTCCCATGGTGTTTACAATCCGGATGGAATGCTTGCCCGGCAGCAGGTTTGCCGCATCTATTACGAGCCTGGAGTTTACAGGATTGGGGTAAATTTTAATATCGCCTTTCGTAGAAATTATCACTGCTACAATTGCCGAATAAGCACTACGCCCGTCTATATCCACTTGCTTGATACGGTAGTAGTTTTTACCGCTAATATAGTCCGGATGGCTTATCTGGTATTGGCTACCCTGTGCGTTATTGGTGGCTTCCACCCTTTGGATGGGACTAAAATTTCTGCCATCCGAACTGTATTCCACGATGAAATAACTATTATTCCATTCCGAGGCAGTACTCCAGTTCACCAGCACTTTCGTTTTGTTGTATTGGGCAGTGACTGAGAGAAAACGAACGGGCAAAGGATAAGAGGGTTCTGATAACACCGGCGGTACCACTTCCACAGTGAGTGAATCGGCTTTAGAAAGGTATGCAGCCTGCAGTTCATCAAAACCTATAGCCAGTCCTTTAACATACCCCGGGCTGCTCTTACTTATGCCGCCGCCACCGCTCACATAGCTGATACCCGGTTCAAAAGTAATATTACGAATGCTGCCATCACTATAAAAACCAAACAGGCCAAATGTAGTGCTATCGGCCAATATTATCCTGGGTATATAATTATCGTACAGCCTTGCAAATCTTATACTATCCAGCGTTATACCGGCTCCCTGGTTTAGCAGTATGTAGGAACTGTCGGTGTACGAATTGCCGGTGTTATCAAAGCCAAATACTTTTAAATCTACTTCACTGGCTACATTTGCAGGTACTTTAAAGCGAAATAAGGAATCCGGGGTTTCTACGGCAAAAGCATCCAGGTCGCTTTCGTATCCCATGGCAAACAAAATCCTTTTTATGCCGCCGGTTGCCCGTACCGTAACTACCACAGAATCCCCGCGGTTATAGAACGCACCCCTTGCCGGACTGATGATAAGGATAGAATCATTTTGTACCGGCCTCGCCAAAACACTACCGATGGAGGGGTCCCAACGAAGTTTTAAAGGATGGAAACCATTGGTAGAAAACTGGGGAGAAGAAGCTTTTTCCCTTAGGAGGCTCAGTACTTTAGCATAAATGGGTGGTGAGGTATGAACGTTTAAATGATTGAAGCCAGTGAACAAAGTATGTGCATCCGCCATACCACCCATTTGGCTCTCATCGGAAACGATCATGTCATTGGGGCCACGGTAAATTTGCTGAAGGCATGCGTTTAACGGAGTATTCCATGCGCAGGTGGTATTTTTTGTAAGATAATATTTAAGCGCGTACAACAATGTTTTAGCGCCCATGGCAGCATCATTGAGTTCATCAAAATTTTGCCCGTTGGATAAAAAGTTGAAATAACTGTTAGGTTTTAGTATAATGGAAGATTTGATAAAAGTATTCACTGCACCATTAACGTTTTCGGCCCATTGTGAAAACTCATCGGTAGAATGGATTACATGACTTGGGACAATGTTATTATTCAGGTCGGGCCCATTTAATAAATCATCAATGGCCGGCTTACCGATAGACAGGTTATTGAGTGCTCCCTTGTAAGGATCTCTACCGGTTCTCTTTAATATCCATCGAAAAAAATCGTCTTTATTTTCTACGATATTTGCCAGTGGAGAACCGCTATGGGGAGTATTAATGGTAATGAGCTTATTAATATTTTTTTTGTAAGGTCCTGCTCCGTTTCCTTCCTGCAAATACAGGCGGGTAAGGATGCCGCCCATGCTATGGCATACCACATCCACCTTACCTGTACTGAAATGATTGTTACCACATTTTTGTATTAACTCATCTATATAGCTGCCAATAAAAGCGCGATTATAGGTAAACTCACGGTCACGGGCATACGAGGGAGTTAATATTTCATGTGGTTTATAGCTATAAAGGCTATTATTGAGCAGGTAGGCTTTCATGTCTTTCCATGTATTTTCGTCAGACCAAATTCCATGTAGCAACAATACGGGCGGGAGAACAATTTTTACCGGTATATCCAGCACAATTTTTTCGGTATTGAGTGTAGTATCCACTACCTGAAGGCGTACCGCCTTACCATTAAACTGGTTACTTACGGTGACATCAACGGCAGTTGGATGTGTATATTGCAGCCGAATACTATCATTGGTGTTAGGGTCGAGATATCTTACCAGGAATGACCCATGTTGCAGCGGATTGTTGGTTGTGTTACCGTCTTTTATACGGAATTCCAGGTTCTTTGAATCGCTGCCGCTCCACTTTAAAATGGTTGCACTACTGCCATCCGCGGCAATAAACAAGGTGTCTTTATCTATCGCTGATTGTGTATTTTTTGAATCATAAATCGCGATCAACCGCCTTGTACCATCGTCATTGGTATTGGGGTTGGTACTTGAATTGGGTTTGAGGGTGTATACGGCCAGGTCGCCGGTGGTAATTTTATTGATACCTGCGGATGTGCATGCCCAGATGGTTTTGTCTTTACCAACAGCCACACCAAGAACGGAGTTAGAAGACAGCCCCTGCGCAGTAGTGTACACCACATAAGAGGAATCGCCGGAATAGGAGCCAGATCCTTTGTATACGAGCAGGCCGCTGCCGGTGCCAAAATACACTTCACCGGTAAGGCTGCATGCAATGCTGTTTGCCCTGAAAATAGTGGCCGAAGGCAATACGGATGGAACGCCAATATAATGCCAGCCGGCGCTATCATAAACAGCAATGCCTTTGGTGCCGCTCATACCCGCCCATACCCGGCCTTTGGCATCTTTGCAGAGCGACCAGGGGCCAAAATCGCCGTTGGTTAATCCAAAAGGAATGGATGTGTTATTCTGATCATATTTACCAATATAGTTTCCTAAAAGATCATACCTGATGATTCCAGCCGTGACTACATTGCCTGCAGACTGGTCGTATCCATCGCTACCTACCCAAATTTCATTTCCCGCCTGAACCACACTACGGCAGGTGCGCCTTTTACCGATGCTATAATTTTCTGATTGATAGTTATTGCCTGTCCCGATTAATATGCCTGTAGGATCTGGCAATGCAGCACCGGTAATAGTAGAGAAGTTTACCCCATTGAATCTTCCTACCGCGCCCGGCGCAAAATGGTAACGCGAATTGTAGTTAAGGAAAGCAGGATAGGTCATGGAGTCGTGATAGGAAGCAGCGCACCACGGTCTGCCGGTGCTATCAATACAAACTCCCAATACATTCCGGCTGGGAGGCCCCGGGGCAGATTGCCCCAATATCGGTTTGCCGCGGTAATAAGTTCTTTTGATAGGAACCAGGGGATCAATTCTATGTATTCCACCCCAATAATTAATGTTATTGCCCGCTTCGCCACTACCGAGGTAAACAACATATCCGGAGGAGGCCACCCATAAATCGTTGTCCTGGATGGCAATCTGCCTTAAGTAACTTCTTTGAAATGCAAGGCCGAAACCATTCCAGTTTTTCCAGGTGCTTTGGTCAAATTTCCAGAGCCCCTTGCCATTGGTCCCTGCATAGACATTGCCCTTATTGTCAATTGCAATGCATGTAAATGCGGTATCTTTTTTATATACAGTTACAGAAGCCGGCTTGTTTTGAGCAAAGCAGGCAATTTGCACGCATACTTGTAGTGATAAAAGGGCTATAAATTTTCTCATAAAAATCATGATTTAGTTTTTTGAATCAGGCAGTATAATTTTTTTGCTGTGACAATGTATACAATTTTGCTTTAATGTTACCAGGGATTCGGGAAATAATGTTGATTTAGTAAGAAATTTATCGCTATTGCAAAAGCGTAAGCGGCATGAACAGGCGTCAACTGGCCAAAAAATGAACAACAGTACCGCAAGGAAACATCGCCGGGATTATACTTTTAAAGAAGACCTTTTGCTGGAAGATGAGGTAACAAAATGGAATATCTACAACACCATAAGTGAGATAGAAAACTTATCCCGTGGCCTGAAAACCGATTTGGATTTAAGAGCGGTTTATCATAGGTTCGATGCAGGCCCGGCACAACCGCACCTGGGTTTACTGGTTTATCAGGTAGTAATTACAGTATGGTGGAGGGTAAAAGCACATGGTATAAGCGGCAACTGGCAGAAGATTGTAAGAATTGGCAACATCCAAAAAATAATCGCCCCCCCGGCCACAAACAAGTATGGGGGAGTGATTGGCGTAAGAAAATGTTTAAGACAGGTGATGAGTTAAGCAACATTAGTCCGTACAACTGATAAAGCCTAAACCTTTTACAAAAAGAAAACCTATAGTACACAAACGGTACCCAAAAAAAAAGAAATGCAGTATTAATAAGCTTCGCCGCCGGTTTAACTGCAAATTTGGTTATGCGCAACAAAAAACGCTTCGATCAAATGAAGCGTTTTTTGTAAAAAGAAATTTATCCTGCCTTTTAATTCTTTGATTCCTCATTCTCATTTATTTTGGCACCCCCTCTATTTGTTGCTTTAATTGATGCGAACCTCACTTTTTGTCCGGCAATCTTTATATTATCCGAAGAGGCAAGGTCTTTTTCAACAGCATTTTTCCTTGTATCAAGGGCCTCATACAATACTTTTATTTCATCCCAGTCTTCCCTTGTGTAATTATCCTTATTGTCAGCTACTGCATTTACAAAGTTCCTGTAAACACCTAAGATATTTTTGCCGTTTACAAATCCAAATTTCATATCGGCCCCAATTTTACCTTCGCCAAATAACCTGTTTCTTAGTACCTGCCTGTAATCGGGCGCGGTAGTTACTACTATTTTTGCTGCAGCTTCTTTTTCCTGAAGTTTGGTTTGATAGTTGGCTTTTAAAGCGGCGTATTTCCTTTTACTCTCTTCGGCTTTTGCCTGGTCCGCCTCTTCGAGGGTGGCGATAGTTTTTTCGGCAGTCAAAGCTCTTTCCTGGTAACCGTTGTCAATGGCTGTCCAATTCTCCAGGGTATATACCGGGGGGAGTTTTTCAATTGAGTCAACGTACTGGCTTAAAAGGGCGGCGTCTTGATTAGCGGCATCTTTTGCAGTATTGTTACATGCCATAAACCCGGTCATCATAATAGCTGCTGTAATCATTAATTGTGTGGTTCGCATTTTTTGAAGTTTTGTTTATAGGCCATTGTCAATATCTATGCCACCAAATGTTTGCTGTTTTCTACTAAAATTTTGAGGAGATAGTACTAAATGTGGTACCATGGATGGATCGGGAAGCGGGTAAAATCAATTGTTGGGTATAATTTGCCCGATGAATTCAAAAAGCAGCGAATTAGTACGTTAACTAACCGGAGCGATTTAAACTAAATGAAAGTACCTGAATTTCAAATGTGAAAATGAGAAAATTTGAAAATGACTCAATGAAAGAGCGCGACACTGCATCAAAAAAGTAAGAACCTGTTCCCAGTTTTTTTCGCTCCAGCACCAAAATTAACCGGAGCGATTTAAACTAAATGGGAACCTGAATTTCGAATGAGAAAATTTGAAAATGACTCAATGCCAGGCAAGACACTAAATTAAAAAGTGAGAACCTGTTCCCAGTTTTTATCGCCCTGGCGGCTATTTACAGCAGCAGGTACCAATGTTTCAATTTCATCGATATTATCGCTTTAACACTGTCCTGATAGAAAGCACGCTAACCTGTATTTGGTTCTGAGAAATATCTTTTACATTAACTTTATCTCTACAGCAGGCTGACTTGATTTCACCTATCAACAATGTGCCTTAAAACATGCTTTTTGGGTGGAACCTGTAAATAAGTCTTCAAACTTACCAACCTAAATTAAAGCAAATTTACTTTCACCCTGATTAGATAAAGAAAATTATATTTAATAATTAAGGAAATTTGCAAATAGGTGGTAACACAGCCAGTTATTTTACACAGGGCGTAAACCTGTAAAACACACCATACAATATGCAAGTAATAAATGATGTTCATCAGCAATTTGCTGAATACTTTCCTTCCGATACCTTAAAGCCATACCTATATCTTTTATCAAAGAAGTTAGGTGAAGGTCATATTTGCGTTGATATAAATCATATTGATAAAGAAGAATTGATTGAAGCGGGATACAACCCGGTAATCAATAAAAATATTTTACGGCAGGAAGGCCTGGTTTCTGATGGCACCGGGATGAAGCCGTTTGTTTTATTCAACGATCGGTTATACCTGCAACGGTATTTTAATTATGAAACAACCATTTTAAACAGGATCAAAGCATTAATTGAAAGCGAACCTGCCCAAGTTCAGGAAAAGCTTATTGCGTTAAAGGAAATTGCAGGTTTGATTAACGGGCTTTTCGACGATAATAGAGATGAACCAGGGGGTAAAGAGGAATATGTTAACTGGCCATTGGTAGCGGCGGTTAGCGCTGTGTTGAACAACTTTACCGTCATCACCGGCGGCCCCGGAACCGGTAAAACAACAACAGTTGCAAAATTATTGTCAATCCTTTACACCATCAATCCCGCTTTAAAAGTTGCCCTTACTGCACCCACCGGAAAGGCTGCAGCAAGAATGGGGGAATCCCTGAAATTTGCGGCCAAAGACGCAGCGGGGTCATTAAAGTCAAAATTTGAAGCACTGGAGCCATCCACCATCCATCGCTTGCTGGGAACGATTATGGGCGCCTCCTATTTTAAACATAACAATGCGAACACCTTAAATTATGATGTAGTGATCGCAGATGAATCATCTATGATAGATACGGCTTTATTTGCAAAACTATTAGCTGCAATAGGACCGGCTACAAAATTGATCTTATTGGGCGACAAAGATCAACTGGCCTCGGTAGAAGCAGGTAGTTTATTTGGTGACCTTTGCCTGGCGCAGGAAAAATTGAATTTATTCAGCGCGGCAAGAAGAGAATTGATCAATGCCTTTATTCAGGATCCGGCGAGACAGGTTGGCAATGATCATATTGATAATGAGCCTGCCCATCCTCTTTTTGAACATATTATAGAATTACAAAAAAGCCATCGCTTTTCAGATAACAAGGGTATCGGCAAATTCAGTAAGGCCATTATCCATAGCAGGGAAGATGAGATCACCGGATTTTTTTCTAATACAGATGAGGAGGTAACCATTGACCAGGAATATGCTGAAAAATTATTTGAGGTGTTTATTTCAGGCTACGAGGCGTTTATAAATGAAACGGATATAAAAAAGGCTTTGGAAGCCATCAATAACCTAAGGGTGCTCTGTGCCGTACGGGAAGGTGAACAGGGTGTATATGCCATCAACAAGAAAGTTGAAAAATACCTTCAGCAAAAAAATAAAATCAGCATTACAGGGGATTTTTATGAACATCGCCCGATAATGGTTACCAGCAATAACTATGAACTGGGGTTATTTAACGGCGATATCGGAATTGTTCGTATGGACCGGGAAAGCAAGACTTTAAAAGTATGGTTTGAAACTACTGACGGCAAAGTAAAATCAGTATTACCCGGGTATATTTCAGGTGCCGAAACGGTTTATGCAATGACCATTCATAAAAGCCAGGGATCAGAGTTTACACAGGTTTTAGTTATCCTGCCAAAGGGCGAAGACATACCCATCCTCACGAGGGAACTTTTATATACTGCCATTACCCGTGCAAAGAAAAAAGTATTGGTACAGGGCAGTGAAACATTGATACTACAAACATCCAAAGCAAGCGTACAAAGGGGCTCAGGTATCATCGACCGGTTTAAACAGGCATAACAATCATTAAAATTCCAAAAGAACATGGCATTTCAACTACAGGTTTCTAATTCATTGGAGCAATTGGCAGAAAGGCTTTGCGCCGATCTGCGTTCAACGCACAAGGATGTTTTCCAACCTGATTATGTTATTACCCAGACAGAAGGGATGAATAACTGGCTTAAACTGCAGATAGCGGGTCAAAACGGCATCGCGGCCAACTGTAACTTTTTAAAACCCAACGACCTCATCAATACTATTTATCATTTACTGGCAGGCGCTATCACAAAAACCCTGTCTGCGGATAACCTTAACTGGTTGTTATTTAAATTGCTGGCGCAAGATGAGTTCGTAAATAAATATCCGGCCATTTCCGCGTACTATCATAATGAAGGCCCTGACAGGGATGTAAAAAGAATGGCCCTGGCTGAAAAGATGGCCGACCTTTTTGACCAGTACCAGATCTACCGGCCCGATATGATACAGCGGTGGAATAATAAGGCGCCTGTCAACACAAGTGACAGTGCATGGCAAAAAGATCTATGGCTTAATGCGGGAGAATCGGCCGGTAAAAATTTTCCTGATAAAACCATCATTTCAAAAGCTATAGAAAATGCATTGTTAATCCCGGATAATATAGAAAGACTCATAAAAAAAATGCCCGTCGTTTATTTGTTTGGTATCAGCCTGGTCACCAAATATCATTTGGAGATTTTTCAACAACTGGCCAAACATATTGATATACATTTTCTCATCCTTAACCCCGCGCCTTCTATTTACTGGTTTGAAGACAAAAGCGAAAAACAACTTGCGTTTTTGAAGAAATTGGGAAAGATCGACCATAACGCAACTCACCTGGGTAATCCGCTTCTTACCGGCTGGGGAAAAATCATCCGGGACACTTTCTCCATGTTGTTTGAAAATGATGAACTGATCAATGCATATGATGAACTTAAAACAATTGAGCCAGTACCTGATAACCTGTTGCACACCATCCAACAGTCCATCTTCCAGAATGAAACGCTCAATAAGGGGGCTCTTTTTTCAGCCGAAAATATCCGGGATGGAAGTATTGTTATTAATTCCTGCTACAGTCCTTCCAGGGAAGTGGAAGTGTTGTACAATTACCTGGTTCACCTGGCTGATAAAGAACAGGCACAATTGTCTCCCCGGGATATCGTAGTCATGGTGAGTGATATCAACCTGTATGCTTCCTATATAAAAGCCATTTTTGATAATGCGCCTTATAAATTTAGATACACTATTGCGGATGAAGCTTATGCCGCATCAGACAGTATCTCCAATGCCCTCCATGCGATATTATCTACCACCGCCGAAAATTTTTCTGCAGAAGAAGTGGTCAGGTTGCTGGATTCTTCGCTGATCCGTAACAGGTTCGGGTTAACAGACACTACTTTAATAAGGAACACCGTTAACGAAGCCAATATCCGTTTTGGAATGGAAGGCAGTACGGCAGACCATTCAGTATATATCAGCTGGACATACGGATTGAAGCGAATCATGTATGGCATTTGCATGAGCGGCAGCCAGGAATTTGGTGAAGGCCCGGGGAGCTTTTATCCATTGGACAAGGTAGAAGGAAATGCCGCTCATGAACTGATCCGGTTTGTTCATTTTGCAAAACAATTAATGGTTTCACTGGAAGAAAGAAAAAATGCGAAAACAATTGCAGGATGGGTGGAATACGTTGACACGGTATTGCATGGGTTTATCTGCAAAACCGAGGAAACTACAGATGAGGATTACCTGCAACTTGTAAATCAACTGGAAGGTTATACTGCTTTCCAGGAGTTGTTTACCGAAGAAGTGAGCTATGAGGTTTTTATGCATCGCTTTTTGGCAACCTTGTCTGGCAGTACCCGTAAAAATTCCTTTGCATCGGGAGGCATTACCTTTTGTTCGCTGATCCCGATGCGAAGTATCCCTTTTAAAGTGGTGGCATTGCTTGGCCTTAACTTCGATAAATTTCCAAGAAAAGAAAATAGCCCCGGCTTTAACCTGATGGAAAAGGAAAAAAGGAAGGGTGACCGAAATGTAAAGGAAAACGACAAGCATCTTTTTTTAGAGACGCTGCTTTCGGCAAAAGATCGCTTATACATCAGTTATATTGGTCAGAGCATTAAGGACAATTCCAGTATCCCGCCCTCTACCCTGGTAGATGAACTGGCAGACTTTATAGCAACGGGGGCAATTGAACCAAAAGAAACCAGGAAACAACTCATCACCATACAACCCTTACATAGCTTTAGCAGGCAATACCTTACCCGCAGCCCCGGTTTGTATAGTTACCTCGGCGCTACGAAACCAACCGTTTCAAACCTGCTTGCAGATAAACCTGCGGGGCCATTTAATTTCGAAGAGATTTTCCTGGATGGCCTGGTGAGTTTTTTAAAAAATCCTTTCAAAGGCTATTACAATAAAGTGCTGGGGATTTATTACAATGATGATGAGATATCGCTCAGGAACACAGAACTTTTTGAGCTGGATGCTTTGCAGCAATGGACTTTAAAAAATGATTTGCTCCCGATTGATGGAGAGGATGAAAGAAATCAATTTAAAAACAGGCTGATCAAAACCGGAGCATTACCACTAAAAAACATGGCAGTTGTTGAACTGGAAAAGGTGGAAAGCACGGTAATGCCGATAAGAGAACTCTTCCGTGGAATAGTCAAGAACCTGGCGGAACAGTTCATTTCCGTGGAGATACAATTAGGGGAATACAATTTAAAAGGCAGCGTGAAAAATATTTATGATGGTAATAAACTGGTGGTAGTTTCCTGGTCAAAACGTGAAAATAAGTATTTACTGGATGCTTATATCCGTTACCTGGCACTTCGCTGTGCGGGTATAGAAGTAAAACCCTATTTCATTTCATTTAAGAAAAATAGTGTTTTTGAAGCCGCGGAAATAAGTAAGGAAGAAGCCAGCGGTAAACTTAAGGATCTGTTAGATCTCTACGCATTGGGCCATAAAAGCATACTGGCCTTTGATCCGGACTTTACAATTGAGCCAGGCCAGGTGGATGTGTTTGATGGTAATATTTTGCAGGCCGCCATCAATGCCAAATTTGAAGTTTTTGGTTATCCATGCACAGACACTTACATGAACAACGAATATACCAATGGCTTTTTTGAAACACTCAATATAGTTGAAGATTACCGGATGGTTGCGGAGAAATTACTGGTACCGCTTTCACAACTATTCCCGGGATATTATAACTAAATAATTAAAACAAAACGTGGCAACCATCAATAAATTCAAAGATTTTAATGCCTTCGCTGTACCGCTTGAAGGAAGTAACCTGATAGAGGCAAGTGCGGGAACAGGCAAAACTTATTCAATCGCAATTCTTGTTTTACGGCTGTTACTGGAAAAGCAATTATCTGTCAAAGAAATACTGATGGTCACTTTCACCAGGGCCGCGGTAGCTGAACTGCAGGAACGCATCCGGCTTTTTGTTCGCAGCGCTTACCAGTTTAGTAACGGCGACATAATAGAAGATAAAACAATTATGGCCCTGGTCAGCCAGGCAGTTAAATCATCAGGAAATAACGAAGTCTCCCGTTTATTAAGGGATGCTATTACCTACCTGGATGAAACAGCAGTGCTGACCATACATAGTTTTTGCCAGCAAACATTGTCTGAATTTGCTTTTGAAACCAACCAGCTATTTGGCGCCGAATTAATTCAGGATACTGCTGCAATAATTGAAATAGAAGTGAATAAATTCTGGCGCAAACATATCACTTCTATCCCTGTTAAATTGCTGACTTATTTTGAAACGGGCCTCAACCGGAATGATATCAATAAGATTGTAAAAGACCATCTTGATGGAAAACCATACAATCAGTATACAATTGGCGAAAAATACATCCTGGACGAAAATTATCATATTGCAATTACAAATGAAATCAACAGGCTTACTGATAAGTACAAAGAATTAAGAGAAGGCGTTGTTCAATATATAATGACTAACAGAGAAGCCCTGAGAAAAAAATGCCAGGGAAATGCTTATGTTAAAAAGAACCTGCTCCCCCTCGTAGATCAACCGGAAGCGTTTTTGACCTGCATTGCTGAGAAAAGGGAGCTGGTGAATGTGAGAGACATTTTTGCAGATTTAATAACAATGATCCATGTGTACGATCAAATAACTGTTGACATTGGGGAAACTGTACAAACCTGTCTTGATAATATATACTATGCGGCGGTAAACGAAATTTCAGCGGGTGTAAAAGCTTTTAAGCTTAGCAGCAACCAGCTATCCTTCGATGACCTTATTACCAATCTTCATACAGCCCTGGTTAAGAAAGACAATCCAGTACTGGTAGCTGCTTTGCGCAATAAATACAAAGCGGTTTTTATAGATGAGTTCCAGGATACCGACCGTTTGCAATACGAAATATTTAATAAGGCCTTTGGGAAAGACACAGTGTTGTTTTACATCGGTGATCCCAAGCAGTCCATTTATGCATGGAGAAAAGCCGATATAAACACTTATTTCACGGCCTTTGATACTGCATCAAAAAGGTATGGCATGAATGAGAACTACCGGTCTACTGAATCATTCATAAAGGCGATGAACCTGTTCTTTCAACCGGAACCTGGTTTTGATACTTTTCATTTTCCCAAAAAAGACCATTCAAAAAACGAACACGCTATTGACTATATCCCTGTAAATTCCCCTGCTGAAAATACAAAGGGGAAATTGAATTTTAATGATAAGGAAATCATACCAATCTCTGTCAGTACACAATCAAACAAGGCTTCCATAAACGCCGCGGTCACTGCACAGGTAATTGACCTGCTGTCAAATAAAGGATACACCATTTTGAAAGATGATAAAATACGCAGCATTCAGCCTTCAGATATTGGCATATTGGTGAGATCAAATAAGGAAGGAAATGACATTAAAAACGGATTAGCCGGTTATGGTATTCCAGCGGTTACCATCGGTGATGCCAAAGTGCTTGAATCCGCCGAAGCTGTTGAACTGCTGTACTTACTGGAAGCAATGATTAATATAACGAGGTCCAATATTAACAGGGCTTTGCTTTGCTCTTTAACAGGTTTCGGTACCAACAGCATCCTGTCATTAAATGATGAGGCGGCAATTGAGTTGTTTAAAAAATATAAAACCAACTGGGATGCCAATGGGATTTATGCTACGCTGATAAATTTCATTGCCGACTTTGGCGTACCCGACAGATTCTTAAACAACACTGAAAACGGAGAGCGGGTCATTACCAATCTTTACCAGTTGGTGGAATTATTGCATAAAGCTCAAACTACTAAAAACCTGTCGCCGTTAGAATTAATTGATTGGCTGAAACGTGGTATTGAAAGCAATGACGGGGAAGGAGATGAATACGAGCAAAGAATTGAGAACGATGAGGAATGTATAAAGATCGTTACCATCCATAAAAGCAAAGGATTGGAATACAATATTGTGATCGCCCCTTTCCTCGATTTTGCAGAAAGGAAAAAAGATGTGTTTTGCAATTACAGGAATGCCAGCGGCGAATATATCAATATAAAAAAAGACAAGTTAACACCGGCATTGAAAATAATTTTTGAAGAACAAACAGAACAGGAAAACCGGCGGCTGTTGTATGTAGCTATCACAAGAGCTGTTTATAAATGCTTTATCTATAAAAATAACCATTATAAAAAATCAACCCTTTCATTTTTTACTAATGCGCTAACAAAAACCGATCCATCATTAATTGAAGAACTAACTGCTCCGCAAATCCCAACAGATTATTATTTTAAAACAAACGAACCCACAAAAAAGGACTTAACTGAAACAATAGTAAACTTCAACCTCCGCCATACCAACTGGACACGTATGAGCTATAGCGGCCTGGCCGCTGAAATGGAAAAGCATTCGAAAATTTCGACAGGTAATCCAAAGGATGAATACGACCGGTTTATTTTCAGCCAGCTAATAAAAGGTAACAAGACCGGCAATATGCTGCATTATATTTTCGAAAACCTTCACTTTACCAACAATTCAAAATGGACGGCCGTAATCGATACTGCCATTAAAAGATTTTCGCCTGCCCAGAAAGCGCTGTATGAACCGGGACTGGCAGAAATGTTGCAACATGTTTTAAATGCCCGTATCCAGGCAGAAGCTATTTCATTCAATCTTACAGAAGTGGGATTTGACCAGCGTATCCACGAGTTTGAATTTGATTTCCCTGTAAACCTTTTTCAGCCGGCCGGGTTAAAAAAATTGTCCAATGATAAAATCAGGATCAATATAAAAAGCCGGCCTGAATTCGAAGGCATCATGAACGGAAAAATTGATATGCTGTTTGAATGCAGGGATAAATATTTCGTCCTCGACTGGAAATCAACTTTCCTTGGCGACAGTCTGCAGCAATATGCGCCAGCCGCGCTCGATGAAGCTATGAATGAAAGCAATTACCACCTGCAATACCTCATTTATACACTCGCTACCATCAAGTATCTAAAAAACCGGCTACCCGGTTTTGATTATGAAAAAGATTTTGGCGGGGTGCTATATTTATTCGTAAGGGGTATGAGGAAAGGTACCGGAAACGGGATATTCATTTGTAAACCTTCATTGAAACAGGTTGAAGAACTGGAGCAGATACTTCATGATAGCGGGATGAGTGATGTGCACGGACCAACGATCTTTAAAAAGATGGAACCGGAACTGAGCACTATTGGAATAACAGGATAACACGGCGCGTAATCGCGGAACATGAAAGCGATAATTTTTTTAAATAATTTCAATGATATATTTCGTGTTTTCTTTTTTCTTGTTCGTAGGTCCTGGCCGGCCCCTAACAAACATACCGGGGCCGTTTCATAGCATACCCATCTTTCCCTGTCTATTCTCCTTCCATAATAAGGGTCTTTGAAGTAAAGAAGCCCACACCAGGTAAACCATCCCGGCATACATTGCTTCCATCTTTTTATTCCAGGTTTAGCTGCTGAAATATGAACGAGGATATACTGGTTAATATAAGAACCTGCCCGCTTATGATAAAAGGGTTGCCATTTTTGTTGCGCCCAACTGATTAATCCTTATTGACTAATTCCGTATTCGGGCAATAGGATCATTCCGCCGGGTTTGCACCAATTCCCTAATTGCTGCAAAACTTCCAGAGGATTTTGACAGCTACATAGCGAAAAAGTAGAAACGATGGTATCAAAACTATGCTCCGCAAAATGCAACGCATCAACGTTGATATAATGAAATTTGCTTTTACTGAAATACCCTGCTGCCGATGCCCGTGACTTTTCAATGGCTTTTGAACCAGGATTGGTGGCTGTAACCGATACCCCCATTGGATAATATTTAAAATTGTCGCCCGTTCCCACTCCCACTTCAAGCACCCATCCTTTTGCGTAGGAAAGTAATTGCTTCTCCATATCCTTCCTTCTAAAATCCATAACATCTTCTTTGGAGGGTTAATGACGGGTTTAAATTACAGGTGCGTTGTATTGCAGATTACCAGCAACCTTCAGCTTTTTTTGCTGGTACCGGATTGCGGGAGATCATGCTATACAACGCACCGGTGTCAACGGCATACCTGTGTTGTAAATCATCCCTCGTATTTTTATTTGTTGTTAAAAAGTTCGTTGGTGCATCATCCGGCAGGCAGCATATCCGGTATTGCGGGCCTAATGACTTTTTGCGGGTTAGTTTTTCTATGATTTTATCAACGATCATATAGTTGCATTTTTATCGTTTTGAGAAGGTTAAAGCGTTGATCCACCTTCCATAACCACCTTGAGTTACTTTGCTTCTGCTCCCGGATTTGGGTATTTATGGTTCAACAAAGTTTGCTGAGGAGGGGATACCCGAGGAGCGGGCGATTGAAATAACCTATCCGGGCATATACGGCATTTCGAATACTACCGGGCTGTTCAATTCAAACTTCCCTACTCCAGTTTCTTGCAAATCCTCCAAAACTGTATTTGATGAGTATAAAAAAATAGTGGGCTGTAAAAGGATTGATGGAATAGTTGGTTGGCAATCAAGCCGGATATCCTGTTAAACCAGCTAAGGTTATTATTCAATTAGCAGAAAACGAAAATCCTCCACTCCATTTACCCATAAGATATATGCAGCACAGCAGTTTAAAGACAACTGTAAATTAGCTGGCAGGGTTTGAAGATGAGACTAAAAAAGAGACTGTTAAGGCTTTAATTGCTTCTAAAAATGAAACGAAAAACTAATTACTATAAATTCATTGGAGCAGATAAGTTTAAATATGCCAACAACCCTTGGCTCGGACA
Organism: Ferruginibacter sp.; assembly: GCA_014379625.1. Taxonomy (GTDB): domain Bacteria; phylum Bacteroidota; class Bacteroidia; order Chitinophagales; family Chitinophagaceae; genus Ferruginibacter. The sequence goes on from JACMLJ010000010.1 coordinate 253,920, forward strand.
TAACACTTTATTTTCCATTCTAATTTATAGGAGTGAATCTACTTACCAGTTGCAATTGCAAACATCGGATCAGGCTATACAAAATTAGTAACTATAATAGCAATTCAGGCTGGTATTCACCACACTTACTTTAAATGCCCCCACCTGTATGGGCATAAATAAAGCATGCAATCTGCTCTTAAAGACAGTCAGGAGATTGGTACCGCTGTTTTTTGAAAACCCGAAAAAAAGAAATTTGACCACCGATTGGTAACGCTGATGCAGCGTGAGAAGGATGACAAGCGTTATAAACACAGCTTGCGGCAAGCGGAATGCAACGAAGTGAAAAACTTGTTGCGTCTTGAGCATAACCTGGCTTATCGTTAATCGAACTAATAAAACTTCATAATCCTGAAAAAAAATAAGCCAGCCGCCCTCCATATCCTGTTTGTAAAAGCCCTCATTTAATATTTATAGAAATCTTTCATCTTATTCATAAAAGCATCTTTTTTGCGGCGGCTTACTTCCGCCTCGTGCCCGTTGGAGAGTATAACTGTTCCGCCTTCGCCACGTACATATTCTTTAACATGTTCAAGATTTATCACAAATGATTTATGTATCCGTACAAAGCCAGAATCTTCGAGCAGGGTTTCAAATTCATGTATGGGTTTGCTGGCACATATAACAGCCCTGTCGGTAAAATGAAAGTTGGTGTAGTTACAGCTGGCTTCGCAATAAATTATTTCCGACAGTTTCACCACTTGGAAACCTTTAAGCGAGGGGATACATATCTTCATCTTCTGCCCTTCGCTCCTGTTGCGAAGATTGTGCAATAATGTATCAATATTATTGCCCGGTGTTTTTTCTTCAATTTTTTTTGCAGCCCGTTTTACCGCTTCAATCAACAAATTATCCTCAACAGGTTTTAACAAATAATCCACGGCACTAAAGCGGAATGCCTGCATCATAAAATCGTTATGAGCTGTTACAAAAATTATTTCAAAATTAATTTCACCCAGTTCATGTAACAGGTCAAAACCATTTTTTTCAGGCATGGCAATATCGAGAAACACAACCCCGGGTTTAAGCAGTTGTATTTTTTTTATCGCCTCATCAGCATTATCGCATGCAGACACAATTTCAAGTTCGGGACAATTAAACTCAAGCAGCTTTTGCAACGACGTTAAACCCCTGGGTTCATCATCCACCAAAATGGTTTTTATCTTTTCCATAAATTAATTTATTTCAAGTGGAAGGTTTATTGTTACCAATGTTCCTGTACTGTTGTTTTCGTCAATATCTTTTTTGTCTTGTATTGAAACCGTACAATGCAGGTCATGTTTTTCATTCAGTAGTTTGATCCTGTTTTGAATATTGCTTATACCATGCGGATTATGAACCCGTCCATTGATAGTCTTATTTTTTAAAGACCGGCTCACCCCAATTCCATTATCTTCAATGGTGCAAACAAGCGATTCGTCTTCCTTTTTAAAACGCACATTAATATAAATATTTTTGTTGCTTGCTGATACACCATGCCACAAACCATTTTCAATAAAAGGCTGAATCAGCATTGGTGGAATAAAGCTTTCATCAATGTTAAGTTTGTCATCAATGGTTATGGTATAAGTTAAATGGCTGTTGCGTACCTGTTCCATTTCCATGTACCGTTGCAGGTAATCGGCAGTGTTGCGTAGCGAAACAAGTGGTTGTGATGACTGGTCGAGTGTAATGCGTATGAGGTGTGCAAATTTGCTAAGGTAATGCGATGCATCTTTGTTCTCGTTGTTCAGGATCATTTCACGGATGCTGTTGAGGCTGTTGAAAATAAAATGAGGGTTCATTTGCGCCTGCAGCGCTTTCATTTCTGATTGCGAAAGTTGTTTATCAATTTCAGCCCTTTGCCTGATGTAACGGATACGACGCCGGTAAGCATAATAAATAATTGAACCCAGCAAAATCGCAACAAGACTGATAAACCAGGCCATTTTCCAAAAAGGCGCTTTAATAATAAATGTAAAGGATTTTAATTTTTCAACGCCAGGTTTGCCTAACGCCTTTAGTTCCAGCATATACTTTCCCGGTGCCAGGTTACTTAGATTGATATTCCGCTGGTTACCGATGGGATTCCAGTTGTCTGACTTATTAAGCCGGTAAAAAAAATGGTAATTGCTTTTATCGAAATCAATTACTGAAAAAGAAATGAATAAATAATTTTCATTGTGTGGAATTTGCATAGCATCGCCGGGGTTATACCATGTTCTTTCATTGTTAGCCGTTATTTCCTCTATCATCAGGCTGCTGCTATGGTCTTTTTCTGCCGGGGGAGAACAAGGAAACCGCACCAGGAATTCATCACTGCATAAATATAAAAGGCCTGTTTTTTCGTCAAGATAAATTCTTCTTCCTGTCGGCCTGTGTTCCGGCAATCCATCCCTGTAATCATACACAGTTACATGTTTTGTTTTTATATTAAACAGGTACAGATGGTTGTTGCTGGCAGCCCAAAGTTCATCCTGTATCACCGGGCTCATTGCAATAATTATGTCAGAAGGGAGCCCGTCTTTCATTGAATAAGCAATAAATCTTTTTTCTTTTATCCTGTATTCTAAAAGGCCGTTGAGTGCATTATGAAGCCAAAGGGAGCCACTATCATCGGCACGGATAGTAAGTATATCATCGTTGAATTTTCCTTCTCCGCCATAAGTGGTGATCAATGTATCAAACCTGTTCTCCCTGTTATTCCAGCGGGCAAGCGAATGGCCGGATACCCATACATCTCCGTAAGCATCATATACCACCTGCTTTACTTTTTCAAATGGAAGGGCAGGTGTTGTTTCCCTTGTAAATATTGTAAATGTTCTGCTGGGTATATGATACCTTATTAACTTACCACCCAGCGATGCACACATCCATGCATATCCATCACTCCGGGTAGGGGCAAGAAATGCATTTAAACCGGCAGCCCAGGGATATTTTATTTCATCCAGTATCTTTCCATAGTGCTCTGATCTCGTGTCAAACCACAGCAATCCTGCGCTGGTACTAATCCATAAAGTATCGGGATGATACATTTGAATACCTCTTACCTCATTCCAAATCGTATTGTCGGAAAAGAAATCAATTTCTTTAATCAACTTCATACTTAAGGGATTTATTATTGCCAATCCTTTGCTGTAAGAAAAACGACCTGCATATAATTTATCCTTATAACGATAAACATTGCTAAAGCCCCCAGAATATTTTTTGCCTCCAGGCGGCCGGTATTGCCAGGCAGTAATCACAGGCGTTTTCAATTCCTGTTTTAGCAGGCCCTCGGAAGTGCCTATCCATAAACGCTTGTCCTTATCCAAAAAAAGGCAGCGAATTTCATAGTTGCGTAAATATTTAATTCCCTCAGAAGTAATTACGCCGCTTTGCCTGTCTATTTTCAAAATATAAAAACCACTGAATCCGCTGTTGATGGCCAGCATGCTGTCATTCAACATCAATATTTTACTTTCCCAACTTAATGAATCTGTAATATGGGAAGGAAGAGTCGTGGTAACTTGTTTTTTCAGAGAACGGTTGTAATAAATAATCCCATTGCTTGCAGCACGAAGGAAAATAAATTCATCTTTGCTTAACTGTTGCTTTACTGTCCAGTGTCCATCGAGGTTAAAAGGCGAGTTGGCGAAAAAATTTCTTCCTGCATCATCTGGCTGCAATTCTTTAAATACTTTTTGATCATCATCATAGAGGGCAATCCCACTTTCGTTTACATACACTGCGTATTTGCTGCTTCCCAAATTAAAAATGTCTCTTCCATACAATATTCTTTTTTGCCCGATGTCATTTATTTTAAAAGCATCATGCCGGTAAAGCAATTCACCCTTTGAGTTAAAACGATAAAAACCTGCAGCGCTTGTTACTGCGAAAGATTTGTCAGACATTTCAGCAGCATCCCAAACCGAATTTATATGTATGCCGATTGCAGTGCTGTCCGGTACAATATAAGGCTGAACAGTATAATTCTTTGTATCCAGCACTAATAAACCACTACCGCTTAAAATGCCCAGCCTCTGGGTACCAAAATGTTTAAGCCGGCGGATTACGATAGATGGCAAATGAACAGGCGCTGTACGCCGGTAAAAATTTCTAAAGCTGTTCCCATCAAACCTGTTTAGGCCTGCATCTGTTCCTATCCACATATATCCCTGCTCATCCTGCTGCATACAATTAATAAGATTATCGCTTAATCCATCTTTAACTGTATAATGAGTAAAATTTTTTTCTTCATACTGTGCAGTTGCTGTAAAGGCTATACAAAGCACTGTAATAAGGATAGCTAAATTTTTTTTATGATGATGAAAAGGCATGAGCTTCTATTAAACAGGTATAAAGTTAAACGCATAAACCAATAAAAAATACAGGTAAAAATTACGAAGGAACAGAATCTGGAGTTAGTGTATTGTTTGCCGCCGGTAATTATTAAAAAACCGCCGTTGCTGAAAACGCAACACCAAAATTTATGTGCTAAGTAGTTTCCGGAAAATCAAACGAAGCCGCCATTGGTGAATTGGCGCTGACAGCTGCCTGTAGGTCCCCGTACTTTTACATCGCAGTTAAAAGTATAGTCATGAAAAAACAAATTAGCGTCTCCTGTTTACGCCTTTTTTTTTCAGCAATTGCTGTGTGCAAAATGTAGGCATTGGCATTAGTAAACCTTACCGTAGTAAGCTGCAAGTGCATGCCGGAGTAGATGTTACCGCCGCAAATTTTTGCGGGAGCAGCAACAATCATAAAATTATTAAGTAAGAAAATACAAGCACTTAAAGCAAAAAAATAAAATCGTAATTAAAAATAAAAGCATTTATAAAAATCAAAAATAAGCACATGAAAAACAACAATTTTAAAAACATCATTGTGTTGACCGTAATCGCCTCTATAGTTATGCTGTCATGCAAAAAAGATAACAACAACAACAAAGGGACACCTGAATATAAGATTGCAGCAAGTGAAAAATTGGTTATTCCTGCAGCAATTGACTTGCCTGCTAATCTTCCCGGCGGGAATAGCCGCCTGGCTACCTACTATGCAGAAGGTGTGCAGAAATACAAGGCACAACTTAAGCCAGGCTCAACCAATGAATACGAATGGGTATTTGTTGCCCCTGAAGCAAACTTGTATAACGCGTCCAACACAAAAGTAGGAACACATGGAGCCGGGCCATACTGGACTATTGCTGCGTCAGATTCCATTTTTGCTCAGCATTATACGCCTCAAAAAACGGTTACGCCTGATGCTAACAGTATCGCATGGTTGCAATTAATTCCAAAGGAAGGGAAAACGGCAAGCGGTATTTTTTCAAATGTATTCTACATCCAGCGTATTGCAACTACTGGTGGTAAGGCGCCCCCTGCGGCTCCGCAAAGTTTATCAGACACAGCCAGTGTTTTTTACACAGCCATTTACCGTTTCAGCAAGAAAAATTAATACAGCAATTTTTTAATCACTATAAAAAGTATATCGTCATGAGTACAAAACAAACACAGGGAAAGCTGTGGAGTACAGCTCCTAATCATTGGTCAACACATTTTGAACCATTCTTTTTGCCGCTTTACAAAAAAACACTGGAGCGGCTTAACCTTACTGAAGAAGATTCACTGCTGGATGCAGGCTGCGGATCGGGCATGTTCAGTCACATGGCTATCAGGACAGGTGCGCATGTTATTGGCATTGATGCTGCACCGGGTTTATTAAACGTAGCAAGGGAACGAAACCCCGGGCACAATTTTTTAGAAGAAGACCTGATAGCCCTGCCATTCAGCAACGCTTCCTTTGATTATGTCGCCGGGTTCAATTCTTTCCAGTATGCCGGAGATTTTACTGCAGCATTATCTGAAGCTAAAAGAGTATTGAAAGAAAAAGGACGTTTGGTCATCGGCATTTGGGATAAAGCTGAAGCAAGCGACGCCTCCAATATATTAAAATCAATTGGCATGCTTCTTCCGCCTCCTCCGCCCGGAACACCCGGCCCATTTGCCCTTTCAGAAGATGGAAAGATGGAAAAAATAATTGATTCACTTGGTATGCAGCTTGTTTACAAAGGTAAGTCGAGCTGCCCCTTTTTATATTATTCTTTAAATGATGGTGTAAAAAGTTTTATGGGCACCGGCCCTGCCGCAGCTGCCATGAATTATGCTTCAAAAAAACATGTGGAACAAACCATTGCTGACGCATTGCAGCCATTTCACTTAACAGAAGATTTCTATCACCTGCAAAACAGCTTCTTACTCTTTATCGCAGAAAAATAAATTAATTATTTAACAGGCCTGCGCCTCCAAACAACAGAACGCAGGCAAAAAAAATTTTAAAATGAAAAAAATAACACCAAAGATGAACGGGCTTTTATTTACCCCAATGTTCATCACCTTAACAGCTATTGCTTTAGTTATCGGCTCCTGCAAAAAGCATGATAACCCTTTGCCGCCCGGTAATGACTCTTACTCTGCAGATGTATTAGACAAATGGATGAGTATGCAAATCCGCCTTATGCGTAATGCAACAGGTATACCCAACCAGGCGTTCAGCCGTCATTTTGCGTATGCAGGTGTAGCAGCTTACGAATCATTCCGGCCTGGGTTAAATGCAAACA
>JACMLJ010000074.1 GCA_014379625.1 Ferruginibacter sp.
AAAAAAGACCCTTCTACTTCATTGTAGTAGCAGATGCCCGTAGCCCACGCGATGGCAAATTTATTCAGAAACTTGGTACGTATAATCCTTTGACTGTTCCTGCCACCGTGCAGATTGACAGGCAGAAGGCGTTGGACTGGTTACACAAAGGTGCTCAGCCTACTGACACTGTACGTCGTATCCTTTCCTTTAAAGGCGTATTGTTCCTGAAGCATTTGCTGAGAGGTGTAAGTTTAGGCCTGTTTGATGAAGCTGTTGCAATGCAGAAATTTACTACATGGAGTTCAGAGCATGACGCTCATGTTGCGAAACGCCAGGGGGCACATAAAAAGGCCCGCTCGGATAGCCGTAACCAACCTGTAGTACGTAAAGTTGCTGAAGCCCCTGCTACCCAGGTGGCGCCGGTAGCTGCACCTGCCACTGAAGAAACTAAGACAGAAGAGTAGTTATCTCTGTTCCGTTAATTCTTTTAAGCAATTTCGAGTATTCGGAATTGCTTTTTTTATGCCTGGTTTGGAGTGACCCCCGGTATGGCCTAAATTCATACCTTGCACTATCATGAGCCAGTATTTTAAAATAGGAAAATTAGCCGCCAGCTTTGGGTTAAAAGGCGAGTTGGTATTGCAGCATAGTCTCGGGAAAAAAACAACCCTGAAAGGTCTTGAAACCATTTTCCTGGAAGAAAGGAAAGATAATTTTATGCCCTGGTTTATTGCCACCACTACCATAAAAAATGACTCGGAAGTATATATAAAGCTGGATGGGATCGATTCAAAGGAAACAGCCCGTAAACTTACACCCAAGGAGGTTTGGATCACTGAAGAAGATTTTAAAAAATTTGCTGCGAAAGCTGCACCCATTTCCATGCTGGGCTTTCACCTGATCAACGAAGAAGAAGACCTTGGGGAGATCATTGAAGTGATAGAACAACCCCACCAGGTGTTATGTGCAATTTTATTGGATGGCAAGGAAGCCCTGATACCCATACATGGGGAATCATTGGATAAAATTGATCAGAAGAACAGGAAAGTTTATGTAACCCTTCCGGATGGGTTGCTGGATATTTATAGATGATAGTATTATTTGTAATTTAGCAAAGTGAACAAAACTCCCCAACGTATCATCGCCCACTTCGACCTCGATTCGTTTTTCGTTTCGGTAGAGGTATTGAATGATCCTTCACTAAAGGGGAAGCCTGTTTTTGTTGGAGGAAGCGAACGGGGTGTGGTAGCTGCCTGTAGCTATGAGGCCCGTAAATTCGGTATCCATTCCGGTATGCCATCCAAAAAAGCTTTGCTGTTGTGTCCCCAGGCAATTGTTTTAAAAGGAACAAGGAGTGATTATAGCAAATACTCCCGCTGGGTTACACAGATCATTGCTTCCAAAGCTCCTTTATTTGAAAAAGCCTCCATCGATGAATTTTACCTAGACCTAACGGGTATGGATAAGTTTTTTAACCCGCTGCAATGGACGATTGATCTCAGGAAACAAATTATGGATGAAACCGGGTTGCCCATTTCCTTTGGCATGGGCAGCAATAAAATGATCGCTAAAATCGCTACCAACCAGGCTAAGCCCAATGGATATCTGCAAGTGCCTTTTGGGAAGGAAAAGGAATTTTTAGCTCCCCTGCAGGTGAATAAAATACCGGGTGTGGGTGATCATACCCACGAGGTATTAAAGGCTATGGGGATTTGGACCATCGGCGATATTAGTCTTAAAACCAAAGATGAATTGGAAGAACGGCTGGGGAAATGGGGGATTGATCTCTGGCATAAAAGTTTTGGCATACATTCCGGAGTGGTCACTCAATACCATGAAGCTAAATCTATATCGTCTGAAAATACTTTTGAAGAAAATAAAACTGATATCAGTTTTTTGATGAGCGAAGTTGTTCGCCTTTCCGAAAAGATCGCTTTCGAATTAAGGCAGGATGGCAAAGTGACGGGTTGTATTGCCGTAAAGATCCGTTATCCTGATTTTGAAACCAATTCCCGGCAAACTACCTTACCCCTTACCTGCGCCGATGATGAAATTATTCCTGTTGCAAAAGATTTGTTTCACAAATTGTATAAAAAGGGACAGCCTGTCCGGCTGTTGGGGGTGCGCTTAAGTGGATTAATAAATGGGGCGATACAAACTAATTTGTTTGATAATACCGAACGAAAAAATGATCTATACAAGGCGATTGATGATGTTAAAAACCGGTTTGGAAAGGTTAAATTGAAACGGGCTTCATCTAATTAGCTGATGGTTTAATTCGAAATTAATCAGTGATCATTTACTAATCATCACTCATTGGTCATCAAGCTCACTTATTTTTGCTAGTCTTCAATCTTTTCTCTTAACGATCAATCAACTCTTCCAAAGTCTTTTTTTCGAGAATTTTTAATGTTGCATCCCGCGTAATTTTCATCGCCTTATTTAAGCCACAGATCGCCTCATCACAATCCTTACATTTTTCGTAAAAATTGATGCTTACACAGGGAAGCAGGGCAATTGGCCCCCCCACCAGCCGGATAGCCCGCGCCAGTGTTGTTTTTTTTGGAGGTTGAATAAGATAATATCCACCCCCTTTGCCTTTCTTGCTATCTAAAATATTGTTTTGTTTAAGTTCAAGTAATATCGTTTCTAAAAACTTGATGGGGATCTTTTTATTCCTCGAAATTTCTGAAATAAGTACCGGCCCCTCGCCATATTTACCAGCCAGGTAACCCAAGGCCTTCAGGGCATATTGTGTTTTTTTTGAAAGCATGGGAGAAAGTTAGGTAAAAATAAAAATAAAGACAAAATTAAGTCTATATAATCAATAGACTATTATATTTGTGGTATAAAACTTTTAATTATGAGCCTTCGTTTAGGGGACATAGCTCCCAACTTTACCGCAAAATCATCATTAGGTGAACTTGATTTCTATGCATACCTCGGTGATTCGTGGGGGATTTTATTTTCCCATCCTGCCGATTACACCCCTGTTTGTACAACGGAATTAGGTAAAACCGCAGGGTTGAAAGATGAATTTGAAAAGAGAAATGTAAAAGTGCTTGCTTTAAGTGTTGATCCGGTAGATAAACACCTTGGCTGGATCAGCGATATTAATGAAACGCAGCATTGTTCTGTGGATTTTCCAATTATAGCGGATGATGACCGTAAAGTTTCCACCCTGTACGATTTTATCCATCCCAACGCTTCTGCAACCGCTACGGTTCGGTCACTGGTAATTATAGCCCCGGATAAAACTGTAAAACTGATCATTACTTACCCGGCTTCTACCGGCAGAAATTTCGTAGAAGTATTGAGGGTGATCGATTCTTTGCAGTTAACCGCTCATTACAGCGTGGCTACCCCTGCCAACTGGAAACAGGGTGAAGACGTGATTGTAGTTCCTGCTGTTAGTACAGAAGATGCCATTAAGAAATTTCCAAAAGGGGTTGAAATTGTAAAACCGTATTTGCGTTACACGCCACAACCGGATATTGAATAACCCGCAGAATAAAAAGTGTACACTTTTTTTTTAAAAGCGGCGCTTAATTGTATAAATTTTTTTTCAACTGCTGAACAAGCGCCCTGATATCTTTGGGCATTTCAGCTACCAGGTCAAAATCCTTCCCTTCCGCATCCTTAAATTTTAACTGGAACGAATGAAGTGCTACCCTGTTTAACATGGGTCTTTCTTCCAAATCATGTTTACTTAATTTATATTTCTTTTTTATGGAAGAAAGTAAAACAGGTTTACCGTCACCATACAACGGATCGCAAACAATTGGGTGCCCTATATTTTTTGCATGCACCCTTATCTGGTGGGTGCGGCCGGTATGTATTTGAAATTTCACCAGGCTGTATTTCCCTAATTCTTCCACCACTTCGTAGTCGGTTAAAGAAGCTTTGCCTTTCTGATTGATCACCATCTGGCCTTTAAAAACGGGGTTTTCCATAATGGGGCCGTCCATACTGCCGGTCTTTTCAGGCATTGCCCCGTGTATCAAACCCAGGTAAAATTTTTCTACTGTTCTTTCCTCAAACTGCTTCGAAAAATATTTATGAGTGGCTTCGTCTTTAGCAAAAAGAATGATTCCGCTGGTTTCCCTGTCGAGGCGGTGGATGGTAAATATGCTGCCATATTTATCTGTCAGCATATCTTTTAAGGATGGTTCAGACTGTACCCTGTCCGGGATGGATAATACACCGGCGGGTTTATTAAGCACAATAAAATGATCATTTTCGAAAATGGTGCTTATGTCTGTCAACCCTTTGCTGATAGTACCGGCAACTTTGTTTTTATCGGATGCTACACTCATTTTTTGATTTCAGTTACGGGTTTTTCTTTGGTTTGTATTTTTTTATGCGAAGCATTCAGGTATTTCAATAAACGTATTTCTTTTTCGCTTAAGAAACGCCACTTGCCTCTTTCTACATTCTTTTTGGTAAGTGTGGCATACAAAACCCTGTCTAATCCTTTTACATCATACCCTAAATGTTCAAATATCCGGCGAACGATACGGTTGCGGCCACTGTGTATCTCAATGCCAATGACTGATTTGTCTTTTGCATCTGCATACGCAAGGGAGTCGGCCTTTATTTCCCCGTCTTCTAATTTTACCCCACTCAATATTTTATCAAAATCATGTTTGGTAAGCGACTTATCCAATTTCGCTTCGTATACTTTAGTAATGTTATAGCTGGGATGAGATAATTTTTGGGTTAATTCCCCGTCATTTGTCAGCAGCAATACACCCGATGTATTTCTATCTAATCTTCCCACCGGGTAAATTCTTTCAGTAGTGGCCATTTTAGTTAATTGCAACACGGTTTTTCTTCCCTGCGGGTCATCTGTGGTGGTAATATAATCCTTGGGTTTGTTGAGTAAAATATAAACCAGGTTTTTGCTTACAAATAATTTTTTACCATTGAATTGCACGTCGTCTCTTTCTGTTACTTTATGGGCGGGTTCCTTTACTAATTCATTATTCACTTTCACCTTCCCTTCTTTAATAATGGTAACCGCATCCCGCCTGCTGCATATCCCGCAATGGGCCAAAAATTTATTTAATGGCATTTCGGAGCTAACTGGCGAAGACGGCCTTACAATTTTTTGGGAGGTTTTAGCAGGGGCCGGTGCATATTCTTTTTTTATTCCCTCAATTTTCTTTACCTGCTCAAAGTTAGATTCAATTGACTTTATCTTATCTGCTTTCCTGGAACTGGTTAAATCCGCTCTTTTTTGAAGACCCTGTCCCGACCTTTCCGCAGGCCGTGGTGTGAGATCACTGTTTAAAGGGGATTGTACAGGTGCGTTTCTTGCCGCGGCTTTTAATTGCCTTTTTTCTTCAAAACGCTTATCTATAGCGATGGCACGTTCTTTTTTGGCTTTCTTTTTGGCTTGTTTGAATTCTTCCTTAATTAAACTGTTCTTTTTTTTTGGAACAAATTTCTGGAAATGCGACTGGCTCATGCTTAGAGGATTTTACTGTTATTTCAACAGGCGTGAGTCGCGAAGATAACATTTATTTAGCGGTCAGCATTTACAATCCATTTAACCGTTTATGATAAGCACGATGGCGGTTATCTTTTCTTATCTTTTCCTGCTTTTTCTAAATTTTTCTTCACTCTGTATTTTACAATATTGCCTATTAAAGATAAGGGAAGGGGTTTGTCTATTGGAAATTGTACGGTGCTTTTTGCCCCCGCATATGCTGAAAGTTCTTCTTTGAATTCTTCAATTTCTCTTGGCGCAGGATAAAATCCGATATGGGTTTTCCAGGCCCCAAAACTCACCAAATTACCTTTAAGGGTAAAGGTAGGGATGGCATATTTAATGGTTTCCCCGGCTTGTGGGGCAGCCTTCCGGATTGCAGCCCTAAGCTCTTCCAACATCTTCTGAATATTTTTTGGAAAACCTGTGATGTATTCATCCATATTTTCTGCCGGGATATTTTTCATTGCTTTAGCCATCTTTTAAGTTATTGATAAATGAATGGAATGTTGCAAATTTACTTTCTCTTTTTGAGTTTGATGCGGTGCGAAAACGACATTGTAGGGAGTAAACTGCGACAAAATTAAATCAATGTATTATTTGCTTGTAACCTGGCATTTTCGATGACCGCTGGCGTTAGAGTTAAACCTAAATCATTTTTTAAAAAGCAACAACCGGTCCCGTCAGGGCTTGCCAGGTTCAAAGGTGGTTGAACTATAATGCAAGCCACAAAAAAGCGGCGACCAATTGGTCGCCGCATCAAAAATAGGGTTTTATCAGGTTTACTTCCTTCCCGCTTTCTCCATTCTTTCTTTCTTTTTTTCCTCTATCTTACTGATTTGTTCCGGTGTTAAAAGTTGTTTAAAACCATTTTTCTGTGATTGTTTTAAAGTCATTAATTGCTCTTTCTTCTCTGTTTTGCTTAACTGCCCGTTTTCCTTAATGGATTTTACTTTTGCCTGGCTTGCTTCCCGGTTAGCTTTGATTTTTGTCATTTGGTCATCAGAAAGATTTAAATTGGATTTCATTTTATCCATTTTTTTAGCGGCCTTCAAATCATGCTTTGCTTTCCGGTTGATTTTATTTTGCGCTAGCTGATTTTTTTGCTCAGTAGTAAGCAGTTTTTCCATTTGATCTTTTTGTGATTTTTGAATGGCTGCTTTTCTAGCTTTGTATTCTTTCACAGTGATGTTCTCATTTTTATTGAGCTCCACCATCTGCTTTTTAGTGTTTTCCCGGTTGGCCTTCATTTGTTCTTTTTGGGCCGCAGTAAAGTTTAAATCTTTCAGCATCATAGCTTTTTGGTGGTTAGCTTTATGCGGTTTCATTTTTCTTGTTTCCTGTGCATTGGCAGAGAAAATAAATGAGGCTATCGCCAACATTCCGATTAGAATCTTTTTCATAATGATTTTTTTTATTTTGTGCAGCTAATAGACGGCAAACGGGCAGGCGAGTTTAATGGGCAAAAATGTAGAAAGTTAATGGCAGAATATGGAAAGAAATAAGGTATTCATTAATGTCACTTCATTTTTAAAAGATATAAATTGAAATGAGATGATACACGGCGGAAATAACCCTTCTTTTCAGCGAAAGGTTTTGTTTTAGTGTAAGCAGAGTAATCAAAGTATGAGGTAATCAAATTATGAGTTAGCATAATCAGTAAGTTGCCGGGCATATTATGTTTATCTTATTTTTTTTATATACCGGTGTTAATAAATGCTGTTGTAATACCGCAATTCCAATTAAAAACAGCAAATACAGGATAAAAAGAGTATCCGGCGATTGTTATTTATTTAATGCATGGAATGTTTCGTAATATTGTAATTACAACAGGTTTGGTTACCCTGGTTAATAACCTGTTTTTATCCACCTATTTACCCAGCATCAATGAAACTTATACCAGCCGGTACATTTAGTAAATTTTTTTATCCAGCATTGTTTTTTTTTAGTTGCGTTTTTTCCGGAAACGCATCAGCACAATTGCAGGCTAATTTTTCTGTAGATAAGCAGGCAGGCTGTTCGCCGCTGAATGTAAAATTTACCAATACCACCACAGGAGGATCGGCAGCCACAACATGGCAGTGGAATTTCGGTAATAGTAATACCTCAGCTTTAAAGGATCCCGGAGCCACCTACTTTGCTGAAAAAACCTATACTGTTACGCTTACGGCAAAGGATGGGGCCACTACTTCTATTAAATCAATTGATATTACGGTGTATAAAAAGCCTGTAGTAGATTTTACCGTATCACCTCCAAAAGGCTGCGCCCCCCTTGCAGTAAATTTTACTGCAAACGCCAACCCGGGAGATGGCACTATCGCAAATTATTTATGGGATTTTGGGGATGGTGCAACCTTACAGGGTAGTAATTACAGTTCAGCCCAGCATACCTACACTTTTCCGCAAGTGCCGCCTATTACCCTAAACGTTACCAATAGCTATGGCTGTTATGCCACCGTTAGCAAACCTAACCAGGTGGAAGCCGTAAAAGCAGTACAGGCTGCATTTACACCTTCCGTAACCACGCTTTGCAATGTGGGTGAATCGGTCAGCTTTTTGAATACCAGTACCGGAAGCGGTACACTCAGTTTTGCTTGGGATTTTGGGGACGGTAAAACTTCCGTCGAACAATCTCCGACACATGTATTTACAGCAAGTGGCAGCTATTTTGTTACACTTACTACAACGAGCAGTGACGGTTGCAGCGCTTTCGTAAAATCTGTCGCTATCAACGTGGCAAACTTTAGTGTAGATTTTGATTACCCTGCCACGATTTGCCTTAACCAGTATTTTACATTCAATAATAAAAGCACTAAGCCCTTTAGCAGGGCAGAGTGGTGGATAGATAATAACAGTTATCCCTTCACAAGCTATGGCAATGGCGATTATTCTTCTGGTTTTAGTGTTTCCGGCGAGCATACCATAAAGCTGGT
This sequence comes from Ferruginibacter sp., assembly GCA_014379625.1. GTDB lineage: Bacteria > Bacteroidota > Bacteroidia > Chitinophagales > Chitinophagaceae > Ferruginibacter. Next base: position 8,407 of record JACMLJ010000074.1, read on the forward strand.
GGTGTATTATGGCACTTGTTCGGTAACTACTACCAAAAAAATTATAGTGAATGAAATTCCCAAATTAAATGGCTTTATCGCGGAGCTTCAGGGCGCCTGCGGCGTGCCGGTTACCATTAATTTTAAAGATACTTCCAATGATGCAGTGTCCTGGTCATGGAAAAACAATTACTATGGAAATATATTTGCCAGTACAAAAAATGCTGCTTACACATACACCAGTGGCGGCTGGGAATATGTGTACCTGACGGTTACCAATGCTTTAGGCTGCAGCAAAACCGTATCTAAATATGTTAACTACGATAAACCAAATGTATATATAAGGTTAACCAATTCAAGCAACGGCAGTACCCAGGGCTGCACAGGGCTTACACTAAGCTTTGCGGCTAACCCCGATACGGCAATTAGTGGCTATAAATGGAATTTTGGCGATGGCTCACCTATCAGCATAGAAAACAATCCCACACATATTTTCAATACTGGCGGCAGCTATACTGTAAGGCTCGACTATACTACCAACAATGGATGTAACGGCACAACTTATTACAACAACGTGATCGTGGTAAACAAGCCTGTATTTGATTTTATTTCCAAACAGGGCACTACTATATGTGGCAATACACCCGATACGATTACTGCAACACCTGCATTAGGCGGCTGGTATTATTACTGGTCGTTTAATGCAGACAATTCAGGTTATTATTACGGAAACTCAACTATCATAAAACAGTTTAGTTACGACACAACCTATACGGTTACGATGATTGCAGTGAATAGCGGCTGCAGGGACACCGTTACTAAAAAGGACTATATAAAAGTGCTGCCACCTTTCCCGCGCATACAACAGGTATTCAACACCTGTAACGGGACAAGGGGTGATGTGCGATTTACTGAAAACTCCAGGAAAGCATTAAAATGGAGCTGGGATTTTGGGGATGGCGGCTCAGATACCTATACATTTTTTAAAGATACAATCAGGCACACCTACACCGGAACAAAAGCTTACAAAGTGGTATTAACTGCCACAAACGGCGGTTGTACAGTAAGGGATTCAACCACTGCTTATGTGTTATTAAAACAAAATCCTTTACTGACTGCGCAAAAAACAGATGCCTGTGGCAGTGATATAGTCAGCTTTAAACTATCGGGGTATGAAGTAAACCCATATAATTATTTGTATAATAATTATTACTTAAATAAAACTCAATACGGTGACCTTACCACCTGCAATGCGCCTGTGTCAATACCTTATTATTACTGGCAGCAGGAAGTAAGCGGAACAATAGCATCCCTGGACCCCGGAAAGAATGACCTTAGAATGATTACAACGTCCTATATTTTTGGATGTGCGGATACGAGCAATTTTATACCTATCAGGATACATGGTCCTAAGGCAGGGTTTAAAATAGCAGTCTATTCCGGCTGTTTTAAAGACCCTGTACAATTTACAGATACATCGCAACAGTTTGGCAATGCAGCTATCGTGAAATGGGAATGGGATTTTGGTGATGGCAAATCGGTAACCCTTACTACGGGCGGTTCTGTTTCTCATACCTATAGTGCACCTGGCTATTATTATGCGAGACTAAAAGTAACCGATGCCGATGGCTGTACCAACCAGTCAGCCTATAACCTGCATTATATTACCGTAAGTGGACCCAAAGCTGATTTTTCGGCTTCCGCCTATAATGTGCCTCCCAATACTACTGTATTTTTTAGCAATACCTCACTATTTTATAACTACTACTACAGTTCTTCACTGCAATGGATATTCAGCGATAGTACTACTTCAACCAATCAAAATCCATCCTTTACTTTTAACCTGGAAGGGGTGTACACGGTGCGATTGGTTACAAAAAACCTGTCAACAGGTTGTACCGATACAATTAAAAAAACAATCACGGTACGCAAGGTAAACAGTGTGTTTACTTACAGGCTCTCTTATATCAATAATAATTCCTGTCCGCCTGTAATAGCAACATTTACAAGTATATCAACCAATGCTGTTCGGGTAGCATGGAATTTCGGGGACGGGGGTATTGCCGGCAACCAGCAGAGCGTATCCCATACCTACAACAAACCTGGTGTTTACAGGGTGGTACATTACAGTTATGACAGTGGTAACGGGGTGGACAGCACAGAAGATTTTATTGAAGTAAAGGGACCCTATGCATTTTTAAAAGCAGATGCACTAACCGGCTGTAGTTCGCTGCAGGTAACACTTACGGCGGATGTAAAGAATGCCACTGATTATACCTGGGATTTTGGTGATGGCACCGTAGTACCCACAACGGATACTTTTGCGGTACATACCTATCTTACACCGGGCATATATGTTCCGGCGATTATATTAAAGAATCCCGGCGGTTGCACTGCCACTTCAGAATTGGCGGAAAAGATTATAGTTGATTCCCTGTCTATATCGTTCAGGCTATCGCCAGGTATTATTTGTGATTCGGCGTTCAGCAACTTTATCCCGCAGGTAAAAAGCCTATCAAATGACCAGTTACAGGCGCTACTTCAATATACCTGGATAGTAAAAGAAGGTACCAGTTTAGATACCTTATATGGCGCTAACGCCAGTCATTATTTTAACACAATTGGTACCCATGCCATTAGCCTTGGTGTTGAAACACCATATGGATGTGTACAAAACATTACTGATTCAGTGATTGTAAAAGCAGGGGTGAACGCAGCTATTACGGGACCTGTTAAATTATGCAAGGGCGATATGGGAACTTTTAGTGGTACTGCCATTCCGGTCAATGCCGCATTGCAGTGGAAATGGAATTTTGGCAATGGCAACTTATCGGGCATGCAATATCCTTCGGAGCAGCAATTTAATAATGCAGGGATGCAGCAAATTTCATTAGTGGTGAGCAATGGAAGTTGCAGCGATACTGCTGATCATATGGTATTGATAAATCCGCTTCCGGTAATAGGGTTTTTACCGGCTACTCCTTTTGTATGCAGTGGAAGTGTTATCCGGTTAATGGCATCGGGGGGGATTAATTACCAATGGACTGCTAATACCGCTATCGCCAACGCCAATACCGCCACCATTACTTCTACCCCAAATACCGGTATTTTTTATTCTGTAAAAGTTACCGATATTGAAGGTTGCAATAATAAGGATTCTGTATTTGTAAAAGTAATTGACACCGTAAAAGTAACGGCGCCTCCGACACTATTTGCCTGCCTGGGCAGTGCAGTGCAATTGAATGTATCAGGCGCCGATCAATACCAATGGATCAATAATACAGCCGGAATTACTAATACGGGCATTGCCAATCCTTCCGCACTTTCCAACTCGTCCGTTACCTATACGGTGGTGGGGTATGATAACTATAATTGTTTTTCCGATACAGGAACGGTATATGTGCGGATCAGCAACCCGCCCCTGGTGAATGCAGGTGCAGGCCGACAATTAATTGCCGGCACGCCAGTCACACTCTCTCCAATCGTTAGCGGCGCCGTAAACTGGACATGGTCGCCACCGGATTACTTAGATTGTACCAGTTGCCTTAACCCGGTAAGCAAACCCAAATCATCCCTTATTTACACGCTCACCGCCTATAATGCGGATGGATGTAAAGCAAGCGACACTGTAAACATTAGCCTGATTTGCGGGAAAAACCTGGTATATATACCCAATGCCTTTTCCCCCAATCACGATAACTTAAACGACCGGTTTACTATAACCGGCAGCGGGATTAAAATAATCCGGTCTGTAACGATTTACAATAGGTGGGGCAAGCTTGTTTTTGAAAGAAAGAATATAAATATCAATGACCGGAACAATAGTTGGGATGGTTATTACAACGGTGAACCGATGCCATCAGCAGCTTATGTTTATTCGATACAGGCAGAATGCGAAGGCGGGGATATATTTGATTATCGTGGTACTGTTATGATTTTGCGATAAGGGTACGGTGTCTAATATATTTTTGATGACAAACCTGTTGTTGATATTATTTCGTTAGGGCATTGAAAAGATATTGATGAATAAGGAAACCGGTTTTAAACGGGCTTTATCAGTATATGATGTGATCTTCCTTTTGCATAATATTTACAAACCTCACAGGCAAATTTTTCTGTAAATTTTCGCAATAATTTTATGTTCCTTTATTGGCCAATTGTCCGCAGGCGGCATCAATATCCTTACCGCGGCTTCTTCTAACCCTTACATTTACCCTGTTTTTTGCGAGAAGGTCAGTAAAATGCTGCGTAGTGTCCTCGTCAGGTTTCATAAATTTAGCCCCATCAATCGGGTTGTATTCAATTACATTCACCAAATGGGTGGGTACCTGGCGGTAAATTTTTGTCAGGGCTTCGGCATCCTCAATAGAGTCGTTCAGGCCCTTGAAGAGGATATATTCCAATGTGATATCATTCTTTGTTTTGGTATAAAAATAATTCAGCGCTTCTATTAAAGTAGCAATATTATTACTTTCATTGATGGGCATTATCTGGTTGCGTTTTTTATCATCCGCCGCGTGTAAGGAAAGCGCAAGGTTAAAGCGAACTTTGTCATCCCCCAACTGCTTAATTTGTTTAGCTACACCTGCGGTAGATACGGTAATTCTATTGGGGCTCATCGCCATACCATCATTGGAGATCAGTTTTTCTATAGCCCTTAATACATTTTTATAGTTAAGTAATGGCTCGCCCATCCCCATAAAAACCACATTGGAAAGTTTTTTATCAAAGGTTTTTTCTGATTGCTGGTTGATAAAAGCTACCTGGTTATAAATCTCATCATATTCCAGGTTTCTTTTCCGCTCCATGGTGCCGGTGGCACAAAACTTACAGCTCAGGCTGCAACCGATTTGCGAAGATACGCAGGCGGTGTTCCTCTTTTCTGTGGGTATCAATACTCCTTCTATCATGTGCCCGTCATAGGTCATAAACCTCGATTTAACGGTGCCATCGCTACTGATTTGGGTAGTATTTATAGTAAGTGCGGGTAAATCGAACTTTTCGGCAAGGTGCTGGCGCAATTCTTTTGAAAGGTCGGTCATATCTTCAAAGTGCTGGGCGTTTTTCTTCCAAAGCCATTCATGTACCTGTTTGGTACGGAATTTCTTTTCGCCGATTATTTCAAAATACTTCATCAATTCCTCCAAACCCAGGTGGCGAATGTTCTTTTTAACTGCTATCATACCGCAAAGATACCGTAACTATATGTATTGCCCAATGAGGCCGGATTAGTAGGGTGCATCCCAAATTGTCGCTCCTGTTTAATGCTGTGGCCGGTGCGGGCACCGATTAAGGCTACATGCCCTGGTTGGTGTCCACCAACCAGCGACAATTTGGAATGCACCCGATTAGTAAGTCATTGATATACTTAGAAAACTTTATCTTTATTTGTACATTGGAAACCATCCTTATTTTCAAATTAGGTTAAAAGTATAAAGCGAAAAAATCAATAATAGTGTACCAGGTCCATGAGCGAGTCAAAAGTACGTAACCGAATATTTTGGCTACGTTCGCAAATGTCTTAACGAGAATATTATGCAAACAGTATATGTAATTGATGCCCTCCGGACACCGATCGGGAAATATGGAGGTTCACTCAGTACCATCAGGCCGGATGACCTGCTCGCCCAGGTAATAAGGATATTGGTGAACAGGAACCCTTCTGTAAATGTGAATGCCATAGAAGATGTAATTGCAGGGGCTGCTAACCAAAGTGGCGAAGATAACCGCAATGTGGCAAGAATGGCGGCGCTGCTGGCCGGTTTACCCGTTACCGTTGGTGGCAATACCGTAAACCGCTTATGTGCATCGGGTTTGCAGGCAATCATGGATGCTTCAAGGGCCATAATGTGCGGTGATGGTGACCTTTACATTGCCTGCGGGGTAGAGAGTATGACAAGAGCGCCCTTTGTACTGCCCAAAACTGCAACACCATTTTCGAGGGACGCGCAAATTTTTGATACCACCATGGGATGGCGATTTACCAATAATCAATTGGCCGTATTGTACTACCCCTATACAATGGGCGAAACTGCGGAGAATGTGGCCAGGCAATGGAATATCAGCCGCAATGCACAAGATGAGTTCGCCCTGGATAGCCAGCGGAAATATTTCAAAGCACTGAAAGAAAATAAATTTGCGGCTGAGATAGTGCCTGTGCGGGTGCAGGTTGGAAAGGATATTTTTGATTTTGATAAGGATGAGCATCCCAGGGAAACTTCCTTAGCGAAATTAGCGCTTTTAAAAGCGGCATTTATAAAAGACGGAACCGTAACCGCTGGTAACAGCAGTGGCATCAATGATGGCGCCGCCGCTATGTTGTTGGCCAGTGAGGCCGCAGTAATAAAATATAGCCTGCAACCAATAGCAAAAATTGTGAGTATGGCGGTTGCAGGAGTAGACCCTGCGGTGATGGGCATTGGTCCTGTACCGGCCACCATGAAGGCATTGCAACGTGCAGGCATAAACGCAGCTGACCTCGACCTGGCGGAACTGAATGAGGCATTCGCATCTCAATCCATCGCCTGTATTCATGATCTTGGTCTTGACCTGGAAAAAGTAAATGTAAACGGGGGCGCTATCGCATTGGGGCACCCTTTGGGATGCAGCGGTGTACGCATTTCCGCTACATTGTTGCATGAGTTGAAGAAACGTAAAGGAAAATATGGACTGGCTGCCATGTGCGTGGGTGTAGGGCAGGGGGCGGCAATTATTTATGAAGGGCTTTGAGGGTTTTAAAAACTACCCCTAATTGAGGTTAAATAATAATTTCCTTACTAATCTGTAATTGGTAAGTATCGTCAATGCCAGTAAAACAACAGCAACAACAATCACCATCCAATGCATAGTGCCTGATAATTCTTCCCTGTCATACATTACAAAATGTTGAAAACTGAATTGCAGTAACCCGGTTAATAATAAAGCCGAAAGTACAATAGTGGTATACACAGGTACCCATTTTTTTGCGACTGTTTTACTGAGCCATTTGGGTGAATATCCAAGTGTTAACAATAGTTGCAGGTTGTCTTTGCTTTTAGCGATCATTAATTGAAGGTAAAATGAAAACAGTAACATTGCCAGTAAAATCACCAATACACCAAAGCCCGCCAGGCCGCTTACGATAGCCTGCAATATTTGCTTTACCCTGCCGAATTTTGTTTTATCCTTATTTACCCTGTAATCTTTTTCCTGCAAAAAATTCAGCAACTGTGGATTGTTGGCATCAATTGTTTTAATGTAAATGCGGGATGGATTTACCTGCGAAACGCCGCCGAAATTTTTATTGGCCCATTGCATAAAATTATTGGGCACCAGTACCGAATTGATCCGGTCGCTTAATGCAACGATGCGGGCCCTGAAATTTTGTACACCATAAGGGGTGTAGCATTCCAAAATGATATTTACCGATGACATGGTTTTGTCGGATAACTGGGGCAGGTCCTGGCTGGGTGCAAATACATTGTACATCTCCATAAAATCGGATGAAAAAATAATGGGTATATCTGCCTGGCCTTCCTTCCAGGTAAACGAAGGGGGCACCGTATCCAGGAATCTTTCATCTAATGATTCTAAAAAAAGATCGGTACTAAACGGGATAATATTACCCGCACTTGCTTTTACCCTAAACTGGTTGGAGATCAACGGCGCGGCATCTGTAATAAATGATTGTGATTTTAGTTCTTTAAGATCGGTCGCTGTAAACCGGTTGTCCTTTCCCATATTTTCGTTGGTAATGGTTTTTGTAACCGAAATAAAATCGGCCCCGTCTTTACGGCTGTTCTTTTCTTGCAGTAAATCATTGATGTTGATAAACATCTGTATGGAACATAGCAATAGCAGAACACCCACCCCCAAACCTGCATAACTCAGCCACCGGGATACTTTATTTTGTTCCGCGGATAAAAAGGGAGCGATATTTTTGAAAGAAAGCATAATTAATGCAAATGTTATAATTGATAATTAAAAAGTGATAAAAGATATTTGATTTGATAATTGATCGGAAAGGCTGATAGGCATTGGGCTTAATCCCGGTAACTGACTGTCAACTTTTAACCTTACCGGCTGCCCGTTCCATTACTGCTTTATCAATTAACCAGGTATCAATTATCAGCTAATCAATTATTCATTAGAGATGAAGTGTTATTTCTGATTTAAAATATTCTATTTCCCTGAGATCGGCTAAAATGATAGTAGCATTTCTTTTTTTGCTTTCTTCTTCCATGAGCTCCATTGCTTTTACCCTGTTAAGCTCATCTAAATGGCTGAAGGGTTCATCAAGCAATAAAAAATCAAATGGTTGTTGCAATGCCCTGATGATGGCTGCCCGTTGCTGTTCACCATAACTACAGTTTTTACAAAGTTGATGGAGTTTAGTTTTAATGCCTAATCTTTCAGCCATTGCTGCAATATTCTCTGCTGCCTGGAACGACGATAATACTCTTTTTATTTCCAGGTTTTGCAAAATGGTTTGTTCAGGGAATAATCTCAGGTCTTGGAAAACGATACTGATGTGTTGCTTGCGCCATATTGAAAACTTTTCGGCATCAAAATGTTTGATGTCGTTAGCATCATATAAAATATGGCCGCTGTAATCATTTCTAAGGCCGTACAAAAAATGGATGAGGGTTGTTTTTCCACTGCCACTCGGCGCGATGATATGAATGTTTTGGCCTTTGCTGAATGAAACTATTTTATTCCATACCTGCGAGCCATCATTTTTATTTTCTTCAAAAAAAACCGGTAAAACCTTTTGCAATGCAATTTGCATGGATAAATATTAAAAGCTGCCAATCCCCTTTAAGGAATTGGCAGCATGTATGGACTTGATTTTATTTTGATTTGGCGGGTACCGTAGGCTGTACTTCATTAGATGACTCAAAATCCTGGAATGCCATTATTTCTTCTTTTTGTTTTCTACGCTGTTCTTTATATAACTCGCTTAATTTCGCTGCGTATTGATTCAATTGTTTCAGGCTGTTGGTAGTTTTATCTACCAGGTTTATTTCAATAGTTTGCTGAATGCCGTCCTCGCTATAATTACCTCCTTTCCATAAAATATTATCCCACATTTTTAAAGATGCATCATAAGCTATTTTGGCGGAACTGTCTTTGGTAGCAAGGTTCCCGAAAGATTTTAACAATGTTTGTATATTAAGGTAGCCCCCAAAGGATTCGCCACTTATTTTACTGATGAAGTCAAAATCCGTTCCGGCCGTTCCCAGGTATTGATCGACATTTTGTTTATTGTTGCTTAAAGCGAAATAAGTGCCATTTGAACTGAAGGAAACAGGGACTTTGCTGCTATCGCTATATTGTTCCCTCCCTATTTTTTTACCGGCATTCAGGAGTTTATTAAATGATTCCTTATCACCAATCGATGCGGAAAAGATAAAATTGAAGCCTGGTTTTTCCGAAATGGAAATATTTTCCTCCTGTTCTTTAAATTTATAAGTAGTGGTATCAGGTTTCATGACCAGGTCCGACAGCCCAAAGAAAATATCTCCCTTATTGGCTTTTATAAAATCGTCCATGCTAAAACCTATTTTCTCCACCCCAAGATTTATCAGGCCATCCAATCCTGTCATCTTTATTAATTCCCTGATAGCTTCCGGTTTAAAATTTAAAGCCATTATCGCCACTACATCTTTGCCGGGCATCCGCCTGATCATATCCTCGTTTATCTTTCCGCCGCTGTATTTTTTAAATAGTTTAACCATTTCCTCACTGGCATATGTTTTTGCCTTTACCAGCATCTTGCCTTTATCAAAATCCAATGTAGCAGTTGTGATATTGCCTTTGTAAAATTTATCGAGGTTAACCATTGCCAATGCGGTTGCCGAAGAACCGCCTTTGCCCAGCTCTTCAGAATTCATCCAGAAATGGATATCACCGGTTTCTTTCATTAGCTGCGTAAATTTTTCATCTTTGGCAAGACTGTTACTTTCTTTTAAGACAAAAACAGCTTTACAGGTTGCTCCGATATCCCTCGCAGAACGGCTGCGTACATCAATGGAATCCCTCATCATTCTTTTAGTGAGTTCATCCATTTGAGACAATTGGGGAACATCAAAAACATATACAAATTTCTCTTTCGTCCAGCCGACGCAAACGGGCGATTTACTGATAAACTGAACGCCATCCTTTTCGCTCTCTGCGCCGTTTTCCGTTATTTGTTTATTGAAGGTTTTAAAAATACTTTCGTCTTTTACTTTTCCTTCAAAGCCGATATACCCGCCCATACTGTCCTTTATTACAAAAAGCATAAGATCTGCGTGGGAATCTATACCTGCGTTATCGGGGTTGTCTAATAAACTTTTTAAAGTTGCCGGCAAACTGGAATCGCCGTTCATTTCCTGGAAGAGGGGGTTCTGCTTTATTTCATCCCAGGGTAGCTTGGAAGATAAAGATTTACCATCCAGCTGGATTACAATGGCTGCTTCTTTTGGTATTAATTTACCCTGTGTGTTGGTTTTTGCGCATGACGAAAATATAATTGCGGCTGCACCAATAGTCATTAGTTTAAAAAAATGGGTTGTTTGCATAAATTGTTTTTTATAGTGCTGAAATATTTGCCGGTTACCGGATGGGTTTAAATTGAGCTGTACGATTCTCCATTTGCAGCTTCCCGCGATGTTACCTGGGTGTATATCCGTTCTTTTTTATTGTGGGCTTTTATTTTTTAAGTTGTTAAAGTAATCAAATAATCTTTCAAACACAATCACTTCCTGCTGGCCTGTGCCCAGGTGCTTTACCAAACAATAGTTCTGTTCTATTTCCTTGCTTCCTATAATGATGGCATACTCAATCCTCTTTTTCTGGGCATAACTAAACTGTTTTGTAATCTTTACAAATTCATGGTACATTTCGCACGAAATACCTTTTTCCCTCAACTGCTGCATAATGCTAAATGCAAAACGACTTTCCGCTTCACCCATATTAAAAAAGATGGCCCGGGTACCGGAATGCACTTCATCCGGAAAAAGTTTAAGTTCTTCCAATACATCGTATATCCTGTCTACCCCAAAACTTATACCTACCCCGGTGATTCCAGGTAAATCAAACAAACCTGTGAGGTCATCGTACCGGCCCCCGCCGCCAATGCTGCCCATTTGAACTTCGGGTGGGGCCTTTGCTTCAAAGATAGTCCCGGTATAATAATTTAACCCTCTGGCCAGGGTAAAATCAATTTCAACTTTCACGTTACCCGTTTGCTGAAATAAATATTCAACCTCGCGGATACCCTCTTTCCCGGCTTTACTATTTCCAACCAATTTTTTTATCTGGGCAAGTTTCTCTTCATTACTGCCCGCTACGGTCAAATATTTCTCAATGATCCCCACCTGTTTTTCTGTAAGCTCCCTGAGTAGTAATTCTTCTTTTACGCCAGCCAATCCTATCTTGTCTAATTTGTCAATTGCAATGGTGATGTCCATCATTTTTGCAGTGCCACCGCACAATTCAGTCAACGCGGTCAAAATTTTGCGGCTGTTAATTTTTAGTTCATAATCCCAAAGACCCAGTTTATTAAAAACTAGGTGATAAATATTTGCCAGCTCTACTTCATTAAGTAAAGAAGTGCTTCCAACTATGTCGGCATCGCATTGTGTAAACTCGCGGTAACGGCCCTTCTGCGGCCTGTCTGCACGCCAAACCGGTTGAACCTGGTAGCGCCTGAAGGGAAAGGTAAGCCTTCCATGATTCATCGCCACATACCTTGCAAAAGGTATGGTAAGGTCATATTTCAAAGCTCTTTCCGTAAGTTCACTGCTGCTTTTACCGGTTAAGGCTTTCTCAAAACCCGATTTTGCTTTATCAATATTTTTTGGATTGCTTATGCCATTATTTAAAATTTTAAAAATGAGCTTATCACCTTCCTCTCCATACTTGCCCATCAGTGTGTCAAGGTTCTCCATTGCAGGTGTTTCGAGGGGTTCAAATCCATATAATTCAAAAGCTGATCGTATCGTGGAAAATATATAATTGCGTTTGCGCACCACATCTGCTGAAAAATCCCGGGTGCCCTGCGGGATACTTGGTTTGGCCATTGTTGTTACTTAGTTAAAATGATTTTAATTACAGGTAAACGGATAAGATATTACAAAAGTTGATGTTTATTCAATGATGATTTTTTATTATCGCCTCACAGGCCGCTTCGATTAAATCGTACACATTATGATATCCCGCTTCCGGGCCATACCAGGGATCGGGAATATCGCCGTTTTTTCCCGGGTAACACTCATTTAACAATAAATCAGCTATAGCGCTATTATACTTGTCTTTGCCAATCCATTTCATTTCTTCCAGCACGTCTCCTGCCATAGCATAAATTTTGTCATACCGGTCAAAATCTTCTTTTACAAAACGCCTGCATTGCTGCTTGCTGATATCGATCCCTTTCATTTTTGCAACTTTTTGAGAAAGATGGTGCGGTTGTTCACCAACATGATACCCATTGGTACCTGCACTGTCCACTTCCCAGTTCAAACCTGCCGCTATAATTTTGCGCAGTAAAATTCCTTCGGCAAGCGGACTTCGACAAATATTGCCCAGGCATACCATCAAAATTTTCATGCAGCAAATATAAGCTGTTAGGAGGAAGAAAGTTGCCGGCTATCAGTTGGAGAAAATATTTTACATGCCCCTTACATTGATCCCGCTGCATACTAAATGCATCACCTTAAAAGAAAGCCAGTTTAATTACTAAAGCCTGATTGCTAATTATTTATTACAGTTTTGTGGATTTAGTAAACAAGGGCATCTCATTGCGAACGGCGCCGGTTTTGATTCAAATTTTTTCACAACAAAACCAACCAATATGAACAGCGAATTAATTATGAAAAGTGATGTATTAGACATCCTTTTCGAAAAAAGAAATAAGGCCTATGGAGCGTATATGCTTCGTAAATTTTATAATAAACGGTTGATTAAATCCATTGGAATAATGACGGCTACCGTGATGTTATTTTCCGCATTTACCTTTTTGCCCGGCAAATCAGGAAAGTCCCCTGATTTCATTGTTACAGAACCCGGGTTTGGCAAAATCCCCTCCGCTCCAAAACTACCTGAAGTAAAGCCAGTGGTAAAACAACAGGTAAAAATATCACCCAAATCTTCTCTAAAATTAGTAAGCAGTTTCATTTTTGTAAATAAAAAAGATTCTGCTGATGTTTTGCACGATTTAAAAAACATGGCAATTGGAAGCCAGACAAATATTATTTTGAGTGAACAGGGTACTGAATTTATCGCCGTTTCTGGCAGCGGAACGGGCGATATTACTGAGCCTGTGAATATCACAGCTCCACCAATTGATATAACGAAACCCCTGGATATTGCGGAAATTATGCCTGAATACCCGGGGGGCATGGTGGCTCTAAGGAAATTCCTGTTGAAAAACCTGGATAATCCAAGAGAATTGGAAACTGGGGAATTGATCAGTGTCAAAGTAAAATTTGTAGTAGGGTATGATGGAAAACTTCAGCGTTTTGAATTGATCCAGGATGGCGGAACCGAATTTAACAACGAAGTGATAAGGGTATTAAAAAAAATGCCTGCCTGGATACCAGGTAAATCAAAAGGGCAAAATGTGTCAGTTTATTATACTATTCCTGTTAAGTTTATTGCTGAAGGTTAATTTTCCGTAATTAATTTAGTAAATTGCCACTTTGCAAAAAAACTGTGCGGATCAATTTTTCACGGTTTTTTATTAAAAAATTTAACATATGGCGCTCGAAGAATTTGAAAAACAACAGCTCAGCGAAAGGGAAAAAGGTTTTATTCGTATGCGTACCATAACTAATTATGGTATGGGGCTGTTTATGATTCTTGTTGGATTCTTTTTTATGTTCCCCATTAAATTGACCAGGGTTTATATTAATCAGTATGACCCATTATTAATCAGGATATTTGCTGTAGTATGCTGGCTATATGGGGCTTTCAGGCTTTACAGGGGATACAGGAAAGATTATTTTAGAAATTGATGAATACGGAAAACAGGAAAAAAATATTTAGTGGTATTGGATTTTTATTTATTGTATGTACAGTTCTGGTAAATTGCAAGTCAAAAAAACATGCTGGCGTAACTGATACCCTAACAAGTGGTACTATCCATATTAGCGTGGATGAGTCTTTTAAGCCGGTAATTGATGAACAGATCAAAGTGTTTGAAGGGTCTTACCCGGAAGCAAAGATTATTGCCCATTATAAGTCTGAAGCAGAATGCTTAAAAGACATATTAAGAGATCCTGTTACTAGAATGGTAATTGTTACACGCGGACTAAACAGGAAAGAAGAGCATTATTTCAAGGATTCATTAAATTATTTCCCCCGTTGGGATGAGATTGCTACAGATGCCATAGCCGTCATCGTCAATAAAAACAGCAACGATACCATTTTTACAGTTAAAAGATTGCAGGGGCAATTAGCCGGTTTGATGGGTAAAAAAGAACAAATAATTTTTGATGGGTTAACTGCAACCAGTACAGTACGTTTTGCCATAGACAGTATTTTGAAGGGGAAGAAATTCGATACAGGGGTTGTTAAGGCGGTTAACAATAGCAATGATGTATTGAATTATGTCGCCGAAAATGTGAATGCAATAGGATTGGTAGGCATTAGCTGGATAGGTAACCCGGAGGACACCGCACAGGTAGCAATGTTAAAGAAAGTAAAAATGGTTTACGTTAAATGTGACAACTGCACAGATTCACCGTATGTAAAGCCAAACCAGTTAAGCATTATGACAAGAAGATATCCTTTGGTACGTGGTTTGTATTTTATACTGAAAGAAAATTATTCCGGGCTTGGATCCGGCTTTATGAATTTTTTGCAATACGAGAGAGGGCAATTGATTTTCCGCAGAGCTTATTTAGGGTCCAGTAAAATGGGATTTGCAATACGTAATGTTAAGATCAATGAAAAACTCGAAAAAGAATAGTTATCAATTGTATCAGTTTCCATTTAAAATTAATATCATTGTAAAGTCTTAAACAGTAAAATAAAATGAAGAAGATCAAATCTGGGATGCTGGTTTTAACTGCCTTAGTTCTTTCAAACGCAATGAAAGCACAAACTATCGAGGAAGGTAAAAAATTTATGTATTATGAACGGTACATGAGTGCTAAAAATGTATTTCAAAAATTAATAGCAGCCAATCCTGGTAACACAGAGGCGATCTATTGGTTAGGTATTGCGACCATCTCACAGGCTGATTTTGCTTCCAAAGAATTGAATGAAGTAAAGGAACTGTACAGAAAGGCATTGGAAACCAATGCTAATAATCCTTTACTGATAGCGGGTATGGGTAGCATAGAACTACGGGAAGGTAAATCCCAGGATGCCCGCAACCGTTTTGAAACAGCGCTTTCTTTAAGCCAAAATAAAGATTTGAATGTACTGGCCGCTGTTGGCATGGCCAATTCAGATTTTGATAATAAAAATGGAGACCCTGCCTATGCTATCGAAAAATTAAAAATAGCAACGGCATTAAAAAAAATTAAAGAACCCGCATTGTTTGTGTATATGGGTGATGCTTACAGGATGTTGATGGATGGCGGGAATGCGCAAATATCTTACCAGTCTGCACTCAACCTCGATCCTAACTATGCCCGGGCATTGTACAGAATCGGTAAAATTTATCAGACACAGGGCGTAGGTCAGGAAGAGATTTATATGAAATATTTTAATGAGGCTATTGCAAAAGACCCTGCTTATGGCCCTGTTTATGAAAATTTATCCGACTTATATTATAATACCGATGTAACAAAATCGGCATTGTACCTCGATAAGTTTCTGGCCAATACTGATGAAGACCCTAAGAATTGTTATTATAAAGCATCCATGAAATATGCACAGGGTTTATTTAAAGAAGCTATAGTAATGGCAGACCAATGCATTGCCGCTACGCCAAACCCATATACAAAGTTATACGGTATACAAGGGTATGCTTATAACAGGTTAGGAGATTCGCTAAAAGCAAAGACTGCCTTTGAAAATTATTTTCAAAAAGCGGAAAAAACTCAAATTGGTATGGGCGACTATGCAACCTACGCCAATGTGTTGTTGAAATTTCCAGGCAATGATTCATTAGCCGGAACTTATGTAGATAAGGCGGTTCAGTTGGACACACTTGAAGCAAATAAGATCACTTATTTAAAAAATATTGCCAATTATTACGAAAATCAAAAAAAGTTCAAAGAGGCCGCAGATTGGTTTAGTAAAATAATAGCTGTTAAAAAGGAGCCATCTAAAACAGATTTGTATTATACCGGGTATAATTATTTCAGGTCGGGCAATTACAAACCTTCCATTGATGTATTTAACCTGTATAGTCAAAAGTTTCCTGATGATGCTTTTGGATATTACATGATTGGCAAAGCTTACTGGGCAATAGATTCCACTATGGAACAGGGATTAGCCAATCCTTCTTTTCAAAAAGCAATTGAAGTAGGGCAGGTTGATAAAGTAAAGTATAAGAATCAGCTAATTGGCAGTTACAAATATTTTGTTGCTTATTTCGCTAATATAAAAAAAGATAAAGCCGTTGCTATCAGTTATTGCGATAGTGTGTTAATTATTGATCCTGCGGATGCGGAGGCTTTAAATAACAAGACCGTAATCGGCACTATGAATATGAATGCCCCTGCAGCACCAAAGCAGACTAAACCTGCTGCTAATAAACCTGCTGGCGAAAAAGCAAGTCCACCAAAACCCGCTTCTGCGGCCAAAAAATAATTAAACCAGGTCAGATTTATAAAATCCCCATTCTGAATTAGAGGTGGGGATTTTCTTTTTGCAAACGTAAGATTGTTTTTTGCTCACCCTCCCCTATTTTTGCAGTATGCAATTGTATATTCTACAGGTAACCAATATCAACAACGCATCCAATTATCTGCCAATTGGGATTCAATTGTTTTTTGCAATTGGTTTTATAGCCACAATGATGTTGCTTACCCATAGTTTTGGCCCAAAACGACAAACAGCTGATAAACTGCAGAATTTCGAAAGCGGTATAGAGATAAAAGGAAATGCCCGCCAGCCCATGGCCATTAAGTATTTTTTAGTGGCTATTTTGTTTGTATTATTTGATGTGGAAGTGATTTTTTTCTACCCTTATGCAGTTAATTTCAGGGCATTGGGCTGGGAGGGATTTATTGCTGTTGCCATGTTTGTGACTTTATTTATATCAGGGTTTATCTATATTATCAAAAAGGGAGCTTTGAATTGGGAGGATTAAATAAATTTAGCTGATTAGCTTATGTGCTAATTAGCTATTGAAGCCCCATCCTGGTTGAACATTTACATTAGTTTTGAGTTATTAAATTAGCACATTTTCAAATTCAACTTATGCGTCCGGTACAATATAACACTAAACTAAAAATGGTAGAAGCCCCTGCAGGAATGATGGGCGATGGTTTCATGGCTACTTCATTTGAAAAAGTAGTCGGCCTCGCCCGTAAAAATTCTATCTGGCCGCTTCCATTCGCCACTTCCTGCTGTGGTATTGAATTCATGGCCACTATGGCGAGCCATTATGACCTTGCCAGGTTTGGTTCAGAAAGGGTTGGTTTTTCCCCGCGTCAATGCGATTTATTGATGGTGATGGGCACTATATCTAAAAAAATGGGTCCTGTTTTGCGCCAGGTTTATTTACAAATGGCAGAACCAAGGTGGGTTTTATCAGTGGGCGCCTGCGCCTGCAGCGGAGGTATTTTTGATACATATAGTGTTTTGCAGGGTATCGACCAGGTAATACCGGTTGATGTGTATGTGCCTGGTTGTCCCCCGCGACCCGAAGCTATTCTGGATGGTTTTTTAAAAATACAGGAATTAGTAGGGCAGGAGAGCCTGAGAAGAAGAAACGGGGACAAGTACAAAGAATTGCTGGAAAGTTATGGAATACAATAATAATTTGAAGTGAAATAAGCTGAATAAAGATGCCCTTAGACAATGAATTAATTAAACAAAAACTTACTGAAAAATTTGGTGACCAGCTTACTGAATGGCTGGAACCTTACGGTATGTTGACATTTACAGGCGCCAAAGATATCAACCTGAAAGTTTTGCAGTTCTTATTTGATGACCCTGAACTGAGGTTTCAATTTTTAACGGATCTCCAGGCGGTTCATTACCCGGATAGGAAGGGTGAAGAGTTGGCAGTAGTTTATCACTTACATAATTTAGTTGATAATATTCGCATTCGTTTCAAAGTATTTACTGATATTAGTACGCCTGATGTTTATAGCGCAACAGCTTTGTACCAGTCGGCTAATTTTATGGAAAGGGAAACATATGATTTTTTTGGCGTAAATTTTACGGGTCATCCAAACTTAATCAGAATATTGAATGTGGATGAAATGGATTATTTTCCAATGAGAAAGGAATTTCCATTAGAGGACCAGACGCGGACGGATAAAGATGATGAGATGTTTGGAAGATAAGCGAAGGGCCTATAACATTCAAATCATTTGTTACCGGTATTACAGGATTTGTATATATCCAAAAACCCGGAGATTTACAGGGCTAAGTTTTAATAATCTAAATGCTGCTTAAAAATATTAAAGCCAGATAATGAGCGACCATATTCTTTTACCGGAAGGAAGTATAGAAAGACAAACCACGACGCTCAACCTGGGGCCTACCCA
>JACMLJ010000011.1 GCA_014379625.1 Ferruginibacter sp.
ATCAATACTTTCTGACTGGTTGTAAACGACCCTGGATCTATATTTTCAGGTCCCAGCAGGTCAGCCATTTTATGAAAATGTTTTTCGAAAATCTTCGATATGCTGCGATGTCGTTTCGAGTAATCACGTAATACCTCTGTAAGCGCTTCCTGTTGTCTCTTTGGAGTAAGCGCCATGACCAATTTGATAAGATCGAGACTTCTTTCTTTATTGGTATATAACAGCCTTGCTATAACCCTGCTTGAATCAGGTTCAAATAATATATTTTTTCTGGACACGTTCACGGGCATACGATACAATTATAATGTTTGGTTCTGTTATTTAGGGGAACCTCAGCCTGAAAAATACTTGTTATTATTCAGAAAATAGGTCCTTCCAACAAATATGATTTTGTCTGCAGGGCACTTCTGCTGCCGCCTAAATGGTATTCATTTAAGCAACGGGCTCCGGATTTAAAAAGGGGATGCGCCTGCATCCCCTTTAAACTGTTTATTCTTATGTTTATTTCACGAGGACCCGCCCTTATTATTTACCATAGCTGATCTTATAGATTGTTCCCTTGGTGTCATCCGTGATATAAATAGATCCATCGGGTGCTTCCGCCAGGCCGCAGGGGCGGTGGGGGTTGTTTGGAGTTGCAAAATTGTCTGCAAAGATTTCCCATTTGCCGGAGGCTTTATTCCCCTGGAAAGGTACGAAGCCGACCATATACCCTTTTTTTAGCTCAGCTGAATTCCCGTGAAAAGCTACAAAAGCCCCGTCCTTATATTTAGCTGGTAAGCCCTTGCCAGTATGAAAAAGAAGGCCATTTGGAGCCAGGTGAGCCGGAAAATTTACAGTTGGTGTCTGCGCCTTTACAGTTGCCGGTTTTTTACCGTCGCCGCCATATTCCGGTGCGAGCATTGCCTTGCCTTTTTTATGATCAAAATATGCATAGGGCCACCCTCCATTTGTTCCTTTGCGAACTTCGTACATTGATTCTGCGGGCAGTAAAGTGTTTTCTTCTTTAGTGTAGTATTGCGGATAATCATCGAGCCTGTCGCGACCGTGCTGAAGAATAAACAGCGATTTGGTTTTATCGTTCCAATCGATACCTACCGAATTTTTGTAACCGCTTGCATACCTGTTAGCCGCGCTCATAGTCTGGTTGAGCTTATTGGTTTTGAAAACCCAGATACCGCCGACTGAATCAAGCAGCGGACATGGCATTGGGGCCACTTTCGACTTTTCATCGATTATACATGCGTTGCTATAAGAACCGACATTTACATAGATATTGGAATTATCATCTACTGCCAGCGGTTTTGCATTGTCGCGATTATGATTAACCAGGCCGGTGATAATTTTTTCCGGCTGATC
Source organism: Ferruginibacter sp. (assembly GCA_014379625.1). Classification (GTDB taxonomy): domain Bacteria; phylum Bacteroidota; class Bacteroidia; order Chitinophagales; family Chitinophagaceae; genus Ferruginibacter. The sequence continues at coordinate 1,360 of JACMLJ010000011.1, forward strand.
AGGGTTTATTACTTCACCTTTTGCATCGAGCTTGTACCTGAAAACATCATCATTTGAAGAGGCATACAGGTAATCGTTCTTGATTGTTATACCTGTTCCCGGATAGTTGCCAAAGCCCTTTTTTACATCAATTACCCCATCACCATTTGTATCTTTCAGATACCAGATTCCGC
>JACMLJ010000075.1 GCA_014379625.1 Ferruginibacter sp.
AGGCCCAGTGTAAGTATCCGGCCCTGCACATTTCTTACCGCCCCAAATTTGAAGCCTGTAGTTGGGTATTCAATCCTGGGGGACAGCAGGGTTTTTTCTGCGTTATTTTTTAGGAGCAGCAAAAGGTCTTTTGTTACCGCATCTTTTTGCAATTTTAATTTATCAATACGGGCATTATTGGCAAATAACCTGGGATGCCGCGGAAGGTTTTGCCATTGAGAATCGGTTATGCAAACGTTTACAGCCTGGGCCTTCATTTCTGTAAACCCCGCCAGGGTGATGAGTGCAACAACAAAACATACGATTGTCTTTTTCATAAAGTCTTATAAAATTAAAAAGCTTATTAAATAACTACCATATCACTATTTGTGAATCCATTGCTTGTTATAATACTGATGCTTTTCAGCTTCAACGCTCCGCGAGCGCATATCGTTAACTATAGTATATTTTTAATTGACATGATAATAACATTATTCTACACTGATCTCATAAAGTTCACCATCATTAAGCCTTGGAATAGTAACTTCAAATCCTTGCATGCCTAACTCTTTACCGGTGTGGGTACCTATTAATTTACCATCCATTTGTTTTACAGCGTATTTTTGACATCATAGTTTTTATCATAGGTAATCCCTTTAAAATCATCCGTACGAAATGGATAAGCGGGCAATCCCTCTTTGTTAATAAGATTGACGTCAGCAGGGTTACTAGCCCACGCATACCTCACGGCCGTTATAGGTTTGCCATCAGGCGATGAAATGGAGATGGTGTTTTTGCCACTGATCACAGCTTTCGCTTTTACGAATTGTTGGCTGCCACCTGTTGCCACCGTAAATTCCTTTACCTCCCCACTGCTATCTTTTATTGAAAGACCACTTCCTTCATTGGTAAATGAAATGGTGCAATTATTATTATGGTAAACTGCCTTTTTAAAAACCGGCCCCGATGCCAACAAATCCTTTTCCCCATAAACAATCTTTCTTGCCTGCAATGCCAGGCGCTTACCAACATCCTGCTTGTTTTTAGGATGTATATTTTTTGCCTCGCCCAGGTCAATCGCGTTTACCATAGCGGTATTTTTTAAAGACAAAGCCATGGCCTGTGCCTCACGCAGCTCAGCCCAATCGGATTCACCCGGTGTAACGGAAGCGCTTTTAAAATTTGCTAATTGTACAAAAAGGAAGGGAGCGGCAGGCGCTTTAAAATGGGCGCGCCAATCGTTGATCAGTTTTTTAAACAAGCCCCGGTAGTAGTAGGCTTTTAAAGTGTTCGATTCGCCCTGGTACCACAAAAACCCTCTAACGGCGTAGGATGTAAGCGGTGCTATCATTCCATTGAACAATACTGAAGGGACGTGTTCCGGGTTAAAACGTTTTCTGTACGAAATAGCAAAAGTTGTATCCAAACTCATTTTATAATTCCAATTACCATTTAATGATATCGTTTTAACAGGTGTTACAAAAGACAATGGATTACCACCCCTTCCATACATGCCGGCCCCTCCGTTAAAATCAATGATCCTTACCGTTATATGGTTTTCGCCGTTGTGAAGGAGCCCTTTATCCACCTCATATACCGTACTGTTTTTTTCATGCCTTGTTGAACCTACGATTGTACCATTTACAAAAGCCAGTCCATCGTCTTCTATTACCGCTATGCGCAATGAACAATTTGCAGCAATATCAGCTTCGGTAAGGATGATGGTTTTGGTGACCCAAATAATGCCAGCTTTTGATTGAATTTGCGGTGTACTTTCAAAGGTGCCGGGGAAATAAGTTACGGGCCATTCGGGGTGTGGTTGTTTTGCCCAATTAAACGTACCATTGGTATAGGCGGGGTCTGATCTGTCAACTGGTGCCACCCATTTGGCATAAATGGATGCACTGTTTTTTATCTGATCATCCAGGTCCAATGATTTTAATTGCGAAGCCTGTTCCCCAAATACCTGGTCGCCGGCTAGCCCTTCGGGGCTTATCCACGCTTCTGCAGCTGTACCTCCATATGCACATTCAATAAGACCGACCGGTACATTTATTCTCGGTTGTATGTGCCTGGCAAAATAATAGGCTATCGCAGAAAAGTTTTTGATATTTACCGGGTTACATTCTAACCATTTGCCCTTAACATCCTCAGCGCTTAATGCAGTGGTAGCGTGCGCCACATCAAAAAAGTGGATGTTTGGATTGATCGCAGCGGCTATTTCCTGGTCGGGATTGAGCGCATTGCTCATGGTAACTTCCATATTGCTTTGCCCACCACAGATCCATACGTCTCCTATCAGCAAATTGTTTAATGTAATGGAATTATTGCCCGCAATTACCATACTGTAAGGACCGCCAGCTTTTTGCTGAGGTATTTTAATGTACCATTTACCGTTTGGTAAAGTTGTGGCAGTATATTTTTTTTCTAGAAAAGAGATGGATATTTTTTCGCCGGCATCAGCCCATCCCCAAAAAGTTAATGGCTTATCCCTTTGCAAAACCATATTATCCCCCACCAACGAGGGTAATTTTATGTTTGCGTATACAGTAATTGTTACAATCAATGTTACAAAAATTAATAGGTATTTTTTCATATCTCCGCTCACTCTTTTAGATTTTAGTTAATTAAAGCGCATTAAACTTGAAAATAGCTGAACTTTAAGCCTTGAAATACTCTCAGCAAGTGATTTATCTTCATTTTACCATTCATTTAAAGGCAATAGCAGTTCAGGTGCATCATGTTCTGCTTTTAACGAAGGATCGGCAATGATAGCAATCCGACCCAATTGTTTTGCCGGTGCGTTGATACGAATAGTAATCCTTTTCAATCCTGGATGAGCAGCATCCCAAACGTTTTGCGGCGATCCAACATCTTGTACAGACAGGTGAATAACATCTTTTGATACAACTAGTAATTGTAACGACTCATTCGACTGTGACAATAAAACTTGGTTTGCCTTTAACTCCACCTTTGCATAGGTTAACCACTGCCAGGTTATGGCTGTGCCACGTTCACCGGTTTCCCATTCATCTTGTATCAGCATGCTTTTATCCGAGCGAAGATTAAACCCACGCTGCGCCGATACAACCTGTCCGGCATATACCGGTGTCAGATCCATTTTGTACCCCGGAGATACTGCTTTATTAGTTGTTGGAACTAGATCAGCCTTACCTTCAATCCATTGGGGCGCACCATTAAAACGAATTATATTATGTGATTCCGCACCATTACAAAAAATAGCCCACCGTTTGCTTTCTTGTGTAGGTAAAAATAAATCATTCCCTAAACCATGCTGTCTTGGCAAGGTATAACCGTCTCTGCCAAGGTCTACCGCCCAACGTATCCCTTTCGCTTCCAATATAAAAGAACCTACATCCATGTGACCATGGCTGATTCCCGCTTTTCCTGCCTTTATCCCAACAAAAGTTGCGTTCTTATCATTCCATGCCGAACGCATAACGGCTTGAGGTTGAGAGCCGCCTTCGCTCCACCAATTCAATTTCCGGGGAGCTGCCTTTTTATTCAAAAGTTCCGGATTCCACCAAAGCAAACCAAGTGGCTGGATGCGGCTAGCGTCAGCTTTCGCATTATCAGATACTAGGTAGCTATGCATGGGTGCTAATCTTTTGAACAACGGTTCAGCCATATCAATCTGTTTAAGCTCTTTTGCAAACCAGAACATTACCGGTTCAAAACCCCAAAAGGGCTCACTATCTGCAAAGCTAAACATGTCATCAGACGGGGCCATTAACTGTAAAATATATTCACCAGAACGAAGAAAGCCCGTTGCGTTCTCAATAGAACACGAAGTACCAAATGAACCACGTAAAGCCTCAGCAAAAAGCACATAAAACGTTGTTCCGTAAGCCCAATAGCCGGGGCCTTCAGAATGTGCGCCTGCAGGTGCATAATTATCACCGGCGAAATGAATATTTGCCAATGAACGGTTTACTACTTTTTTTGCTAATTCAGGTGCGTATTCCTTTACCGTTAACGCTCCAATGGCCATCCCACCATTGCAAACAGACCCCCAATTACCTCCTGATTCGCTCCAGTTATTAAGATTATTTTCATTGAGCAATGAAATTTTTAATGCTTTTTCTATAATCGCGTTAGCAAAGAGTTTCCTTTGATCGATAGTTAAATCATCGTACAGCCAATCTAAACCAATAGACATGGCAACAGTAGCTTCTGAACAGGTTAAAAAATGCGCTGGGTTCCAACCAGGTGACGATGCCAAATCAGACATCTCGTTAACCACGCGGTCAAGAAAGCGTTTATCGCCTGTGATTTTATAAGTCATGGATAGCCCTGCAATCCGCCCCTGGATTTGCCTTGCGGTTCCATGTGACGCTGTTTTGGTTGCAAGCCCTAATAACGGTAGTTGTAAAACGTTTTCTGCACGTTCTTTTACCAGCGAAAACAGTTTTTGCGAAACTGTGTCTTTTTTTAATTGGCTTTTTAAATCATTCCAACGTTTTGAAGTGGCAAATAAGCGTGGATGTGAAGGCATCTTTTGCCAACTACTTTCGGTTAAACAGGATGACGTAGGCCATGTAGTGGCAATTTGTTCTTGCGCCCATGTGGGTGAAAAATAAAAAATAAATGCCAGTGCCGTCATTAAATGTTTTAGTGCTTTCATAAATCTGAATATTATTAAATTACTTTTTCAGCCGTGGACAGTCCCCACCCGCCACTTAAGATTTCACTTACTAAACGACATTGAATTAATTGTGATTTGATTTTCACCTTTAATCGCTTTTATTTTAATTTCTTCATTCCGTAAAAAATGCCTGCTCTTTTAATTTAAAATAACAATACAAAGGCCATGCATGTGGGTGACAGCAAAATCCCTGGATGGCCTTTTTTGTATCCTGCCAATAAGAATAAAGGCCTTCCCTTGATGAAAGGGTAGAATTGATATTGTCGGGCAAAGTCCAATGCCCTACCCAGTAATCAGGATATTGAACAGAGAAATTATGCAAGGTCAATTTTTCCAGCAATGCCCATGCTTCTTTTTTATCGAAAGTAGAAACACCCATTATAACCGGGCCTTCCAGAGAAACCCAGATACCGCCATCTTCAAGTTCAGCTTTACCTCCCCACAAAGGTCTTTCCCTGGTGCGGAAACCAATTTTTTCAGGTGCGGAAATGGCTGCTTTTACTTTGTTATAAATGGTTCTTTTTCTTTAGGAACCTATCGTGGTTGCATTGCCAAGACCTGAAGCGCTGCTGTTTTTACCTGCAAACGCTTTACTAAAAAAGGTTTGGCCCATTAAAGCACCCCCTACCAATGCGCCGGAATGATGGATAAATTTTCTTCTTGTAGACATACAGTCGCTTTTTGATTGCTTAATTTAACGGATATTCTCTGATGGGTGATGATTCAAATTTCCCTGTTCAGATTTACCAGGAATGCTTATAAGAATTTTCCTTTGCTATTAACCAGTTACTCGTTTATTGTTGCATTGTAAAATATACCAGGCGGTTTAGAGGTACTTCCATTTTTACTGTTTGCCCGCCTTTATATTTTTTGCCCAAATCATCTGTCCAATTTCCCCGCGGTAA
>JACMLJ010000012.1 GCA_014379625.1 Ferruginibacter sp.
CTCGAACACTTCATCAAAATCTGTGTGAATGTGTTCAGGCGGCCCCGGTGCATAAGGTTCAATGGAGGCGGCACAAAAAACAAACCCGTTCTCCTGTTTAACTACGGTTTGTTTTATTTTTTCTGTTTTGGAATAGAATATATCTCCCGCTTTAAAGTAGGCAGAGATATCAGGCTTCTGCTCGGGAAATACAACTGTGTGTAACAAATACCCGATTGCCAGGTAAGCCACAAGAACAATAACAAAATACATAACTGTTTTTTTAAGCAATTTTTTGAACATGGTGTTGTGTTTTATTTATGCAAAGTTGCGAACATGGTGGCGCTGAAAATTGTATAAATCGGACATGTTTGTTCAAAGGCTAAGACTTAGGAGAAAATATGAAAGGGCAGTTCGCTTTTTTGCGCCTGGTATTGTTTTGCAGTAAATCCTGTAAAATTCTTAAAGGTGCGACAGAAATGGGCCTGGTCGTAGAAGCCCGCCTGGTAAGCAATATCGGTCAGTGACTGCTGATTACCGTGCATCATTTCTACAGCCCTGCGAAATTTTTTATGTATGACCAGTTCTTCCGCACACACACCGAACAGTCCCTGGGCCTTGCGGTTGAGTTGGCGGGATGAATAACATATTTGCCTCGAAAGTTCATCGATGGATTGAAACGGGTGTTCGCCAGTATAGGAGAGGAGGTGGCAAAAATATTGTGTTCTTGTACAAATACTTTCAGTAAGTACAGGAAACTCGTTTTCTATAATGGCCACCCGTTCAGTAAAACCAGGCGCTTCATTCAGCCTATGCCACAAGTTTCGAAACCCTGGTTTTATCAGCGAAAGATCAATGAGCGTGTCCTTAGATGCTGAAGGAAGAATACCGAGAAATGGCTTCACCATATAAGGTTGCAAACGTATGCCAAACAAATGTTGTGGGCCTGTGTAGTGCACATGTACGATATGGCTGTTCCATCCCTGCAGAAAATAATCCGGGGCAAGGATCATGGCATTTTTATACGGCAAAATGCCCTGCATCGGGTCCGATAAGTTGAACACCATCTCAACTATCCCCTGTGGCAAAATCACCTCCCGGGTAATACCCGGTGCAGTTGTTTCCCAATATGCCGTAATATAGTTACTCAATGCAGAACGAACCGGTATGTGAACATCTGTATGCATAGTGCCTGACAAAGATAAATATTCCATTAACATCGGGGGGAGAAAGTGCTTCGCCAGGGTGCATTTAAAATTATCGCAGAGGATTAAAGGGTTGCCAACCTTCACAAAGGGATTTATAATTTGAAATGAACTTTTAAAAGGTTGGCAACCCTTACGACCATTTAAAATACGCACCTTTGCCCTGCTTCATGCCCCACGAACCGGCTTATTTTTTCCGACCGGTTTTATAACAAAAGAAGTGTGTTGAACAATATTCTTTTTTACCGGCTCAAAGAAGGTAATAGTTTATAAAAAAACTGCAGCCAACAAATTACCTGCAAAATAAAGGGCCGGATCATGAGACTTCTGATGCAGCTACAGGGCACACCTATGGTTTGTAACTGGACTCTTTTTAATAAACTTTTCGTAAATTCATTTTCGTATTTCTAATAAGCGTTTTCAACAGCAATGAATTCCATGTACTTCGCAAATGCAAAACGATCAGCTCTTATTTTACAGTGGCTGTTGCCATAAAGCACCAAAAAGCAAAATAAATAATGCATAAGATCAAAAAGATCATAATAATTACCGGGGTCTTGCTGTTGGCTATTTACACCCATAAAACATTTGCGCAGGCGCCGTTAAACCCCGTTTCAGCAACTGAGGCCGAAAAGAAGAACGCTGCAAATAATACACTTCCCCCCATCCCCGCGAAAGAAACAACAAATGCCGGATTTATTGAAAACCCGGATACCTTCGCGGAAGAGAAGATGAATTTCGCTATTGCCACGGGAAAGTTTCTGCCCGACTGGCAATCCATTGATCAAAATTATCCCGGTGAGCCGGCGTGGTGGCGTGATGGTAAGTTTGGCATTTTCATCCACTGGGGTCCGCAGGCCGCAGGCAGGAGTGGCGATTGGTATGCCCGCTATCTTTACAAAGAGGGCACCGACGCCTATAAAAATCACCTGCAGCATTTTGGCCATCCCAGCGGGTTTGGTTATAAAGACGTACTGCATCAATGGAACCCCTCAGCATGGAATCCTGCCAAATTAGTACAAGCCTATTACGATGCTGGCTTTCGGTACGCACTGGTAGTGGGCGTTCATCATGATAATTATGATCTGTGGAATTCAAAATACCAATCCTGGAATTCAGTAAATGTAGGCCCTAAAAAAGACTTTCTTGCGGGATGGAAAACAGCTTTGAAAAAACACGGAATGAGAATGGGCGTTGCCTTTCACCATGAATATACCTGGTGGTGGTGGCAGGGCGCTTTTAGTGCTGATACAAAAGGCGATAAAGCAGGTATTCCTTACGATGCAAACCTTGGGCTGGCTGACGGAAAAGGCAAGTGGTGGGAGGGGCTTGATCCGCAACGGCTGTATGGAATACCGATGAAATACGACAGCATTAAAAATGGGGAGAAGCGCTTTGCGCTGGAGGATATAGCCTTTGGAAACAAAGGCATCTTTGGCGATCACCTCGCTTATGCAAAATGGTATGCCACTCAATGGGCTTTGCGTATTAAGGATGTGGTGGATAATTATGATCCTGACTTCATTTACACAGATGGCAACAGCACGCAACCCTTTAGCGGCAGCAAGAGCGGTTCGGGTTACAAAAGCGATGCCGCGGCCCGCGTTGTTTCGCATTATTACAACCAGGCGCTTGCAAGGCAAAAAGGCAAGTTTGATAAACTCAGCATGGTCAAGTTCCTGCCTGTTAACCGCGGTGCCGGTAGTACATTCGAAGGCAGTTATCCCCGTGATATAAAAAATGACCAGGTTTGGATGGGTGATATGGCCGTGGGTGATTGGTTTTATCGCCCCGGTTTTTATTACGACGCCGGCATGGTGGTACATGCACTGCTCGAACAGGTATCCCGCGATGGAAATCTTACATTGTGCGTGTCCCTCATGCCGGAGGGCGGCATGGATACCGGCAGCGCCCGGATGCTTAAGGAAATTGGGGCATGGATGAAAATCAATGGTGAAGGAATTTATGGTAGTCATGCATGGAAAAAGTTTGGCGAGGGCGAAATGGTGGTTGATCCAAAAAAACCGGGGGAGCCGGCTAAACTTAAAATATTTCCCGGTGGTAAACTGGGTAAGCCTCACGCAGAATTTGTGTTTAACACCACCAACTTCCGTTTTACAAAAGGTAAAGATGGTGCCGTGTATGCTTATTGCCTGACAGTGCCTCAACCCGGTGAAATTATTACCATTAAATTATTGGGTAAAGCTGCTAAAATGCTTGATCAACCTGTTCAGTCAGTTTTATTGATAGGCAGCAAGGCTAAACTAAAATGGAAGTATGCAGCAGAGGGATTGGTTATTACCTGTCCCGAAGTAATGCCTTTTAAGTATGCGGTCGCGTTTAAAATAAGCTATGCTCAATAATGCGGGGTAATACCGTATATTACTCACGGACCTTTTAATTCAATGCTACCAAACGCCCGCGGCCAATATTGCAAACCAGGTTAGGTTGGTTTAAAGAAGTATAGCTGGCGGGCCCTTCATGAGGTACAACTATGCTATTGCCAGTCCTGGCCGCATTTGGCTGGCACGATACGAAAACGGATATGCCTTGAAAGCAGGTGGATCGGGAAATTTTAATTTCAATGTTCAATAACAATATTCTGGTGTTTCTATTGCCATTGTTGTTTGCTAAAAGAGGGTTTTAATTTGACATCCATCTGAAAACGAGATTCATAAATTGTAAGGAAAAATAAGTATCAAGGTTTTTTTGACCGGCCCAGCCATTCCTCCGGCACAGGGATAATACAAATATTCATACTGCGGTTATCGGTTGAAAGCATGGCCGATTGAATCTGAATTTTTTTACTGTCGGCACTGAAAGTGGGGTGGGGGTGGTCGGCGGCCGTTTCTTTGTGGCCGGTGGATAGCAATATCATTTCGCCGGTATTGCGATCGATCAGGTATATATTCCGTTTAAAATCATCGCCCACTGCCCAACGTCCGTCTGGCGAACCGTGAACATGCCAAAGGCCGCTGCCGCTCGGAGTTTGGCCGGCTATTACCATTTGCCTTGTTCTGAGGTTAACAATTCCAAGCCCGGTGGGTTTTTCCCGGGTGCCGGAATTGCCCCAGCCTGGTTCCTGTCCGGGGTTCGTTGGATCTGGTTTTTGGTTCATTCCCGTATCAGCCGGATTTGCTTCTTTGCGGATTTTTATTTCCCGGTGCCCCAGTATTGCGATGGCTACTTCATCCGTGGTAATAACCGCTTCATGCGTTACCCACTCGTAACCCGCCTCCGGGTAGAGCGGGCGAAGGCCGGAACCATCCGCCATCACAGTCCAGGTGCGCTGTGGTGATTTACCACCGGTTTCCCAACAGAAAATAATTTCTCCGGCCACCCAGGGATTGGTTTGCACATGCCCAATCTGGAAAGGAACGGAAATAATGTATTTCAATTTCCCGTTTTTTATATTCATGCTCATCAGTCCCGCCGGGCCCGCACCCATTTTCCGGGGGCCAAATACGCCTTCAATCTTTGTATCCGAAGGTAAATGTTTAGCAGCTTCGGTTCGTCCCACGCGAAAATATGCCAGCTCTTCTTCTGCGTCAAGCGCCATATCGCCACCTGCTTCTAACTCTTTTGAAATGTTTCCGCATACACGCTGATAGGCCGAAGCGGGTTTCAATTTACCAACCTTACTGTCGGCAAACAATTCGGCCAGGTTTACTTCCAGTATTTCCAATGGGCCGCCCCGTCTCTGGGCAGTATCTTTTGAAGTGTTCCGCATAAAATATAATTTCATCGATTTCCGGGCAATGCAAAGCATACCGGTATATCCGCCTTCCGTTACCTGCACCATTTCCCCGGTCGTTTCATTTACCGCCATTGCTTCTCCCTTAACCCTACCCGACCGGAAGATAAGCCATTGGCCATCAGAAGTCCATTGTTCATGCGTTTGGTATATCTTGGTATCACCCGCGGGTGTGCTGGTTAAAAAAGTTAGCATGGTACCTGTTACCGGATCCTTTACTAATTTACGTTCTGAGGGGAACCTTTTACCGATTTGCGACCATGCCTGGCAGGGCAGCATGAATAAAATGAGGATTACTGCTGTTGATAAAAGAAATTTTCTTTTCATAATAGTTTTTTATAAAATTTGACTACATTTATTTCGAATCCCCGAAGGGCGACAATCAAAAGGCGTGGATCAGTCTGGTTGGTTGTACTGAAAAATCATCTTGAAAAATACGCTCATCACTGCTTTCTTATAACAGCAGACCCGCGCACATCATTTCCCGTTTTGACCGCATTGTTATCATCTAAAAATTTAAAGTTTTGCAGGTAGATATTTCTGCTTTCCTTCCCTTCAATATTCAAAAATAAAGATGGCCTTTCATCCATTTGAAAAGAATTGATTACGGCGTCACTTACAGTTATAAATTGTAGTACCGGCTCTGCTGATGAAATATTGGGCAGTTTCCACCGGGATAAGTTTATTTTTTGCACATCTTCTGCAATCAATGCCGGACGGGCATCCTGCTCATCCGTAGTGACCGTGATCTGCTTAAATTGCAAATCATTTGCGTGCCGGATATACAGCCCGTAAGCAGGAATGATTTTCCCAAACATTCTCGTCTCCGGATAAGCGGATTCATTTTCCGCCAGTTTTATTTTTGCATCGGTCTGCATTCCGCCTCCCGGTATATTGATGGCTATATTTTCTAGACTGATGCCGCTTATTGAATGACCGGGTACACCACTAAACAAAATACCTGCGAGCGAGGCATGTTTAACTTTTACATTGCGGATAGTTACATTGCTGATCGTACCTGCTTCTTTCTTTAAATCGCCGGGACGAAAAGTTTTTAACCTAGCGCCCAGTCTGATCATGATGGCCACATTCACGGTGTCTGCCTCAATTCCTGAAATATCGATATTGCTGATATGTGATCCGTCAACTGAAAGTATTTTAACAGCGCCCAGTCCCGCATAAGAAATAGCAATGCCGGATACTTTTATATGTTGAAAATCGCCGGTGGACTCCGTACCAAATTTTATTGCGCCACAGTTGGTCCTTATTTTTATACCACTTACTACAATGTTTTTACAGGGAAAAGGGCTGGTTGTTTTAAAACAGATCGCGTCATCGTCGCTTGTGATCTCGCAATTCCTGATTACCACCTCTTCACAACAATCAATATCAATTCCATCATTGTTTGCCAGTCCGCGGCTATAAATTACCAAGCCTTCCACCTTCACATTTTTACTTCTGAAAAGGTGCATCGTCCAGGCCGTGGACGCCTGCAGGTGTACATCCTTTACCACCACCTGGTTGCAATTTACAAAACGCACTAAAAACGGGCGCTTCGTTCTGCCATTCGCGGCCAGTACTAATTTCCCCTGGCCGTTTATAATTCCCTTCCCTTCAATACCAACTTTGTTTGCACTTACAGCGCCTATAAAACAATAACCCATTAATTGACCGGTACCATCCGTAAATCCATCTACAATAAAATAATCGGCAATATTGGTGCTGCCTGATAAAACCGCTTTTTCATCAAGTGATAAAACAACCCCATCTTTTAATAGTATGGTGCCGCATAACCAGTTACCGGCCGGAATGAAGGCTTTACCGCCACCTGATTTGCTACAATCATCTATCGCTGCCTGGATAGCGGCCGAGTTCACTGTTTTTCCATCAGCTACCGCTCCATATTTTCTTATGTCCACATCTTTTGCAAAAGTAGTTTTGGTTAACAATATGCCTGTAAGCAGCAGGGTAATAATTATTTTATTGATATACGGCCTAATGATCATCGTTTTATCAATTTATAATGCAAATGTTTTTTTTATTAATCAAAAGATACTTCTGCAATCTTTTTAAACTTCCTGCTTTTATGGTCACCACTTTCCTTCAGGATAAAGTCTTCCATATTCTTTAAAAGAAAGGTGCTGGTTCCGGGAGCGGGTTTTGCCTTTATCCCAGAAAGAATAATTCCTTTCACATCTTCCAATACAAAGGCGGGCCGCAGTTCAGCTCCCAAATAACTTACTTCTACATTGTTGAGCTGCATATTTTTTGCATGACGGATAAAGAAACCGTATGCAGGCATCAGCCCCATCTTTGCCGGTTCGGGGTAGGTTTTTTCATGTTCCGGAACAAGCTTAGGAATACTATTTTGTGCTGAATCCATCTGCCGGTAATATATCCGTATGTTATTGAGTTGCACATCTTCAATGGCATGCCCGGGTATCCCGCTAATGATGGAAGCAAAATGTGAATCGGCATTGTAAGCAATGATATTGCTGATGTTTACCCTGCGTAATGCTCCAACTTCGGTTCCCTGTGGGCCACGCATACGCGCCCCAAGGCGCAGAAAGATAGGGGCGTTAACAATATCCCTCATCGTAATATTTGAAATGCTGATGTCTTCCAGCAAAGCGCCGTCCACAGTTTCCAATGCCAGTCCGCGGCAGTAATCAAATATACAGTTGCTGATCGTAATATTTTTAAATCCCCCGTTCGATTCGGTCCCGAATTTTATCCTGCCCGTAGGCCCTTCTTTGTCCGGCACCCGGCTCCACTCTTTGCGGGCGTAAGTACCGTTGTAAAAACTGCCGAGGTCGTAACCGCTTACCCCGCAATTGGTGATGGTAACGTTTTGTGTGGGTTTTGGATAGCCTAACGCAAAAGAACTTTTCAAACAAATGGCATCATCCCAGGGACTGTTGATGCTGCAATTGGAGATGCGTACATTGCTGCAGCAATCTATGTCCATGCCATCCCGGTTGGTATCCATTTTCAGGTTATCAATGGTAAGGTTATCAACGCCAGTCGCCAATATTCCGAAATGACCACCATTCAAAATAGTGAAATCTTTAAGGATCACATTGCGGCAAAGCTTCAGCGCTATTGCTTTATTACCCCAGGGTCTTCTTGCAGATGCAAAGCGCCGTAAACCGTTGCCATTAATGAGCCCGGGGCCAAGGATGGAAACATTTTCCAGGTGCTCTCCCCATATCAAACTGTTGTGCCAGTGACTGTGCCCGTAATCCTGGAACTGGTCATGAGCATTGGGTTCGGCCTCATCATATTTTCCATTGGCGGTTGAATCAGCGGCCAGCAGGATACAGCCCTGGTCGAAGTACAGGGAAATATTGCTTTTCAGGCGGATGGAAAAACTAAGATAAGTTCCGGGTGGAAAATAAACAGTGCCCCCGCCTTTTTTTACAGCGCTATCAATGGCATCATTAATGGATTTTGTATCCAAAGTTTTGCCATCGCCTACCGCGCCAAAATCTTTAATGTTGATTCCACCTTCAAGGTCATTATGGAAAGACCAGGAAGAGAGAGACAGGTGTAAACTGAGCAGGAGGAGTAAACTTCGCAAGCTAAAGTGATTTTAAGTTAAGAAATTTAAAGCGCAATCATTAATGTTCATTACTCTATTAGCAATCAATATCGTTTAATTAAGGGTTTTAATTGACCCGTCCTTCTGTACGGGATAAAAACTGGCAATAAAAAATGTGGCATTGGCCGAAAAATTGTTTGGCTAAAGCCAAAATGGAATATGGTAACTCTCTGCCCCGTCCTGAAGGATGGGGCAATTAAATTGCAGGGCTTAACTAAACTACAATGATTGGATATTTTCCCTTAAATAACGTTATTCATACCGGTAAAGTTTTACCCTAAGAACCTTGGGGCCATCGCCTGTCAGCCGGACCACGGTGCCATTTTTTTGCAAGGCAATTTCCTCTGCGATCTTATAATTATACATAATATCATCGCCATTCAGTCTCCGGCCTGCCACCCATTTCCCATTTACATAAGCGCCTTCATCGATGGAAGCGATACCAATATAACCGGTGCCACCAGACGGGGGAAAAAAGTTAAACTGGATATCCTTACCTGCAATAATAAATTCATCCGGGCCATCAGCAATCACCAGTCCGTAGCCATTTTCAGGCGATGTTTCAGTTCTCCACAGGCTGTTACGAAGTACGATATCCAGGTGATAACCGCCTAATTCAACCTGTTGTTTTTTCTTTTTCGGGTTTAGCCAGATACCCGCAATACTACCTTTGCTTTGGGCAATCAAAATTTTTGGCGTCAATTGCTGCAATATTGCATAGGCTTTTGACAATGGGGCGTTAGCCGGATCTTCTACCCGGTTGTCAATCCCAAAAGGCGAGTAACCGATGGCGTTATGCTGGCCAATTGCATAAAAAGCATTCGCCGCCCCCTGGGCATCTCCTCTCGATTCGGGCACAAATAAAACATTGCCCGAACGCGTGTATGAAGCAGCTACCTCATCAAAGTTGGGCAGGTAAATATCAGGGGAGAAAAGATCCACAGCAGGAGCTGCCGCACGCCAGATATCGAGTAGATGCGATTGCGGCCCACCGCTTGGATAGTCACCCGGCTTCAGATCTTCCGGCTGAACTATCCAGGCATTCACAAACATGGGTAAGGGGTATTGCGCCTTACCCGCTTCGGCAACTTTGTTAATATACCGGGCATATTGCCAGGCCATAAAAGCCTCCTCCGAAGAAGCAGTATTACCAAATACCTCCGTCCAGGTGCCGGTAGTCTGAAAACCCTGTGCAGCCCACAATTGACGATATTCAGGCAATAGAGTTTCTTTGTTTTTTTGCATGTGACCGATCAATTCAGTTGGCACGGGTTGTGAATAAAATTTGTTGGCGGCTTCGCTGTGATCCCGACTTTCACCGATCAGACCCACTTCATTTTGAACCTGAATCAGTATCACCGTTTGCTGTGCTTCGTCCGTCTTTTTTATATATTTCATCAGGGCCGCAAATGCTTTCGCATCGGCGTTCATGGCATCTTCGCTAAAAGGGGTAATGGCTTCCACCGGCAGCTTGTTTTTGAGCCGCATGCGCGGAAAACGTTTGTAATCTTTCTTCACCCAGGCAGGCGTATAATGCGACAGCCCGTTCTTCCAGCTTCCAAACCAAAGCAGGCTCAGTTTCATGTTATTTTTCCTTGCATCTTTTATCAGGTCATTTACGAGTGAGAAGTCAAATTTACCTTCTTCCGGCTCCACCAATTCCCATGAAACACTGGCTAATACCGTATTCATGTTTATCGATGAAAGTCTTTTCCAAACAGGCTGCATAAAGGTGGTGCTCGATGCACTTGAATTATGCAACTCGCCTCCAAGGATCAAAAAGGGTTGTCCGTTTACAATTAACTGTGTAGCTTTTCCTCTTTTTTCCAAATGAGGAATGGTGACGGGTTTAGCTTTAGTGGTGTCACCAGCCAATGCGGCAAAAGAAAAACCCAAAAAACAGGCAAAAGCAGCGAAGGTTTTTGATGAAGCCATCATGATAATTAAATTATTTTGTTAGGATCGTTATTTATTTTATCACTCTTTATTTAAAAATACTCCTTTCACTTAAAAATTCCAAAAACCCCTGGGCAAGGGTTCCTACTTCACCGCCACATCCCAAACCTTCGCCCTTCTCGATTTTCCTGCAGGGCCTTCTACCCATAAAGTTACAATGTACTTACCTGCATTTTTATACTGGTGTATTGGATGCTGCTCGGAGGAAACACTATCATCCCCAAAATCCCATTTCCACGAAGTGATTTTCCCTTCGGATTCATCAGTGAATGCAACCAGTCTTCGTTTCATGTCTGCCACTTTAAACGACCATTGCGCATCAATTGATTTTCTAAACCGGCTGTCCAATGGCATCAGCGTAAAAGGCAAATGGTAGGAGGCATTCCCATACATCTTATGCTCGCGGGAAAGGTTCCAGAACCCTTGTTTTTTTATATCATTTACATCATCATAATCGATCACTGCCCAGCTCATTGAAATAATTTTATTGTCGTACAGGTTGGATTCCACCGCACGCACAGGCCCTTCACTACCTGCATAGTCAAACGGGGTTATCCAAAATTCAAGCACCAGCCTTCCTGAATCTCCCGGCCTGAAATTATAATTGTAAGCTGCGTTGGCATAAGGGAGGTCTTTGATCCAGGGTTGGCTTCCCCAGGCGAGTGCCCAATCCTTGCCTTCCGCCGGAGTAAAAATATGATAGTTCTGGGCATGCACTCCGTGAAAATCGAAATAGGCTTCCCATCTTTCTTTGGCTGGATTGGGATGCTGTTCGTCTATCAGCGGGCCACCCGAGCGGTCCGCATCCACTACCACTTCAAAAATATCATTGTGTAAACCGGTATGTGTAAAGTCCCAGTAATTGTCATAGGCCTCATACAGAAAATATAAACGGTTCAGTCCTTTAACCCAGCCTACTTTTACCTTCACATCGAGATTTTTGGGATCAGCAGTCGGAAATTTTTTATTGTCATCAACCAATTGATCCGTGCCAATATTGAAGCTGTCAGGTACGATTGCCCAATCGCTCTTGTTTCCATCAATGCAAGGGATCATGTTAGCAGGGAACTGAAAAATTTTATAGCTACGTTTTTCCTGTGCAGATACGGGAGTAAACAGGTTAAATAAAGCAATCAAAAGGGGAAGTTTCAACATGTTTTTATATAGCATAAAAAAAAATTTATTGAACTGTCACAATAAACCAGGTGGTTGACTACTCCGCAACACCCTGCCTGTTAGTAATGAATTTACTGGTGTCCTGTCAACATTGGTTTGTCAGAATTGATGAGTCATTGTTTGTGTAACATGACTCAACTATAGGCCGGTCGCTATTGTTGTACGGATTTTGAATATATGATTTAAAGGGAACTTTTCAGTAAGCAGTTATTCCTTCATTGAATCAAAAAATCAGGTATGCCATGCAGTTATTACTTTATCACCACTTCATTTACAACTATATCACCCAATGCCTCATTTACCCTTTCGATGATCTTCGCTTTCTGGTAATGCAATTCATTCTTCAGTGGGGCAACGGTAGAACTAATGAATAAAGTTTGGTTGATGATCTGGATTTTATCTGTGTACCTGGCAATCGTTTTTCCCATGATCTGTTCCCACACATCTTCAATTTGCAAGGCCTGGATACTGCCCTTCAGGCGGCTTTGCCTTAAAAATTGCTGAATAGCATCCTGCAGTGATAATTCTCCCATAAAGCAAATGTAATTTAATTTGGTTCGGAATCTTATTAATTCAATCCGCCTTTTTCATTCTGTAATAATTAACCGCCAGCACCAGTTTTCTTATAATTCTATTACCTGGTACGGCGTATGCAATGCCACCAATGCTTCCTCTAACCTTTCCTTTTGCGTATCGGTAATAAAAACCTGCCCCTCATTTTCGTTACAAACCCAATGCAATAAATTTTGCATACGGATACCATCTAATTTTTCAAACACATCATCTAATAAGAGTAACGGGGCAAACCCCTTATTTAATTTTATTAATTCAAACTCTGCCAGTTTTAAGGCGAATAATAAACTTTTACGCTGCCCCTGCGAAGCAATATTTTTAAACACCTGGCCATTTAACTGTATGCCAATATCATCTTTATGAACACCGCCATTGGTTCGTTGCAGCATAAAATCCTTCTCCCGGTATTGGTTCAATATGGCTTCAAACTCACCATTGTTCAACTGGCTTTCATACTGTAGTGTTACCAGTTCTTCATTATTGGCGATCTTTTTATAAAATTGCTGCACTAAGGGAATCAATTGTACAGCAAAATTTTTACGCACGGAATAAATATATTTTCCGGGTGGTAACAACTGATCGTCCATTACTTCAAGTAATGCCCAATCCGTTTTTCCTGATTCAGCAAAGCGCTTTAATAAGCTATTACGTTGTTGCAAAACTTTGTTATAAATGATTAACTGCTGAAGATATTCCGCATCTACCTGGCTAAGCAGGGTATCCATAAATCTTCTTCTTTCTTCGCTGCCGCCCGTGATCAGTTCAATGTCGTCCGGTGCGATCATTACGCAGGGATACTTTCCAATGTGCTCAGAATATTTTAGGTAGGGCGCACCATTCAATAAAAATTCTTTCTTTCCGGCGTCCCTGAAAATGCAAAGGACCTGGTCTGTAGCGGGTGTAATCAACCCTTCAAGCCTAAACCCATCTTTCCCAAACTGAATATTTAATCCATCCGTTTTAGTAAAATAGCTTTTAGTAAAACAGAGATAGTAGATCGCATCCAGCAGGTTGGTTTTACCCTTTCCATTTAACCCGCAAATACCAATCACCCTTTCTGTAAATGAGAAAGCGGAAAAGCTGTAATTCTTAAATTGGGTGATGGTTATTTTTGTAAGCCCTGGCATTGGCCTGCAAGATAATACAAAAGCGGTTAGCCATTTAATCGCAGGTTGACAGGGTGCATTTCAAATTTTCGGCAGTGTTGCCAGCCTTTGTAGGGTAGCGTTAACCTGAAAAACCCTTGTCAGGGTTGGTAACCCCTGGTTTAGCGCTAAATTTGAAATACCCACCTTCTTTTTACCATATTTTAAATTCCCGATTTCTCCCTTATCTTTGCCGCCTAAATTAAAAAACATTGGCAACAAAGTTTTCAAAGGAAACCTACCTCTACTGGTACGAGTTAATGCTTTTATTGCGCCGTTTTGAAGAAAAAACCGGCCAGTTATATGGAATGCAAAAAATTCGTGGCTTCTGCCATTTATATATCGGGCAGGAAGCTGTGGCAGCGGGTTGCATGACTGCCACCAATCCGGAAGATAAATTTATCACTGCTTACCGGGATCATGCGCTTGCAATTGCAAAAGGCGTATCACCCAAATCCTGTATGGCCGAATTGTATGGCAAAGCCACGGGTTGCAGTAAAGGCAAGGGTGGGAGCATGCACTTTTTTGGTGTAGATGTGGGCTTTTTTGGCGGCCATGGCATAGTAGGCGCTCAAATAGGAACCGGGGCCGGATTGGCTTTTGCCGAACAATACAAGGGTACCAATAATGTGGCGTTGTGTTTTTTTGGCGATGGCGCGGCAAGACAGGGGATGTTGCACGAAACATTTAATATGGCCATGCTTTGGAAATTACCGGTAGTATTTATTTGTGAAAATAATAATTACGCAATGGGTACTTCAGTGGCACGCACCAGTAACGTAATGGATCTGTATAAACTGGCGGATGCTTATGATATGCCGGGTGACAGCGTGGATGGAATGAGCCCGGAGGATGTACACAACGCTATTTTGCGTGCGGTAAACAGGGCCAGGGAAAAAGGAGGCCCTACTTTATTAGAGGTAAAAACTTATCGTTATAAAGGACATAGTATGAGTGATCCTGCAAAATACCGTACTAAAGATGAGGTGGAGGAATATAAGGAAAAGGATCCTATAGATCATGTGCTGAAAGTATTGAAGGAAGAATATAAATTAACTGATGCCGAAGTAGAAGCAATCAATGCCCGGGTAAAAGCGCAGGTAGATGAAAGTGTACAATTTGCTGAAGAAAGTCCCTGGCCAAATGATGACGAACTATTAAAAGATGTGTACAAGCAGGAGGATTATCCTTTTATAATGGATTAATTCAACACGCCACACCAGCCAACAATGATAATTTAAAATATAATACTAAATCTTAATTTAAAACCTGCCTGGCCATATCCAGCCGATTTGATACCGTTTACTTTTCCTGGTGGAAAGACTCCGCTTAATTAGCAAATGGACACAGTAAAGCCGGAAGAATAAGGGTGAGGCAAAAAAAACAAAAATGTCAGAAAAGCAAGTAACATTACCGGTTGTAGAAACTAATGATATCGTTGAAAGAGCTAAAGGTTTTTGGGCGAAATTCAGCAAACCAATTATCTATGTTGGAAGCGCATTAATAATAATTGTCGGGGGATGGATCGGCTACAAATACCTGGTTCTTGGACCAAAAGAAGTTAAATCGGCTGATGTGATCTTTCCGGTTGAACAGTTATTTGATAAAATGACCCAAATTGGTTTTAACAAAGATTCCATCAACCTTGTGTTAAATGGCGGTAACGGAATAAGTGCCGGTGTTTTAAAAATTGCTTCCAACTATAGTGGTACGCCGGCCGGTAACAGGGCGAACTTTATGGCCGGGGCCTGTTACCTTCATAGCAAAGATTTCAACAAAGCCATAAAATATTTAAAAGAATTTTCTACAAGTGCCACGCAGGTGCAAACAGTAACTTACAGTATGCTTGGAGATGCCTATGCTGAATTAAAAAAGAATGATGATGCATTGGATTATTATAAAAAAGCGGCGGAGGTAAATAAGAAAGATGAATTCATGACATCCGAATCCCTGTACAAAGCAGCTTCTTTTGCAGAATCAATCGGTAAAACAAAGGAAGCCATCGAACTTCACCAAAAAAATATCGAAGAGTTCCCAAAAAATAACCACATTACAGATATTGAAAAGAGCCTGGCAAGATTGGGGGTTTTTAAATAATAACTACTATTGTTTTAAAACTAAACTGGTACTTATTATTATGGGTTTATAAAACCCCGGTTTTACAAACCGGTAAAGTACCTGAACCTTAATTGCTGTAATTCGTTTTTTAAGTTCACCTTATCAACATTCAATCATTTAACTGTAAAAATGGCTACCGGTTCATCAAATTTATACAATACAACAGGCATCCATTTACCAACGGGTGCCTGTGTAGTTATTGTACAAACAGAATGGAATGCCGGATCAGTTGATAAACTGGCAGCAGGATGTAAGAAAGTGTTGGAAGAAAACCAGGTGCATTATAAGATCATCACTGTTCCGGGTGCGTTTGAAATCCCGTTTTGCATTAAAAATTATTGGGAAGGGTATAAGTATAAGGATGATAAGCCACATGCATTTATTGCACTCGGTTGTATAGTGAGGGGTGATACACCTCATTTTGATTATGTTTGCAAGGCGGTTACAGATGGTGTTGTGCAGCTCAACCTGTCTTTACCGGCACCTACAATTTTTGGCGTGTTAACAGTGGATAACCAGCAACAAATTGATGAAAGAACCGGTGGCAGGCATGGACATAAAGGTGAAGAAGCAGCAGTTGCAGCCTTAAAGATGATTGCGCTGAAACATTCATTTAGCACCCCCAATAAAGCGCCTGGTACTGCCATCAAACTCTAAAGTGCTTTATAAAAATTAAACAATCTTACCGTAAGAAGCTGGGTCGACAACGATTTCATCGCTCTTTATGAATTACTGCTACCTCTGCAATTCAGCACAAAAGAAGTTTGTTTTATACGAAAAATTAAAACAGCTTTTAAATGCATAAAAATAATTCAACATTCAAATCTTAATTCTGTTTCACGGAATGGCGCATGAAAGTTCAACTGTTTATACCTTGTTTTGTAGACCAGCTTTACCCGCAAACCGCTTTCAATATGGTAAAAGTACTGGAGAAGGCCTGTTGTGAAGTTCATTATAACACCAATCAAACCTGTTGCGGTCAACCGGCATTTAACGCAGGTTACTGGAATGAAGCACGGGAGGTATGCGGCAAATTTTTGACGGATTTTGTTAATCCCGGTTACATAGTTGCCCCCAGTGCAAGTTGTGTTGGTTTTGTCAGAAATTATTATCCCAAATTATTTGAAAACTCATCCACCCACAACCAGGTAAAGGATTTGGGTAACCGGGTGTATGAATTCTCCGAATTTTTGACAGAAGTGTTGAAGATCGAAAATTATGGCGCTGAATTTAATGCCAGGGCTATTTACCATGATAGTTGTGCAGCATTAAGGGAATGTAAAATAAAAGAAGCTCCCCGGAAATTATTAAGAAATGTAAAAGGATTGGAAATGGTGGAGATGAACGATGTGGAAACATGCTGTGGTTTTGGCGGTACATTCGCAGTAAAGTTTGATGCCATCTCCATAGCAATGGCTGATCAGAAAGTAAATAATGCAATCGCCACAGGTGCAGAATATATTATCTCTACCGACCTGAGTTGCCTGATGCATATGGATGGTTATATCAAAGGAAAAAATCTACCCCTCAAAACAGTACATATTGCTGACGTGCTGGCAAGCGGGTGGGACTAAGCCTTGCTTTACGAAAAAAAAGCAACCGCAAATTAAAAATGATTAACCCGCGGCTGCACGTCATCATAGTTGATATTTTCTAAAAAAATATGACCATTTTAACCCTGGTAAACACAGGGTTTTCGGAAGGGGGAGCCCTGATGATTTAACAAATTGCGCTTTACCAATTTACGCCTGTTTTCATCCGCTTGACAACACT
Source organism: Ferruginibacter sp. (assembly GCA_014379625.1). GTDB lineage: Bacteria > Bacteroidota > Bacteroidia > Chitinophagales > Chitinophagaceae > Ferruginibacter. Next base: position 17,281 of record JACMLJ010000012.1, read on the forward strand.
CGTTTTCCTAAAAGAAAACAGTAAAACTTAACCTGGCAAAAAATGGCGTACCCGGTGTAAAATGAATTTCTGAAACAGGGCCGGTTTCGTTCTGTAAACGGCTCTCCGTATCAAATTGTGTTTCTTTCCATTTTGTATTAAGTAAATTTTGAATAGCCAGGCCTGCTTCCCATTTAGGTTTCGAATAATTAACCGCTGCATCTGCAATAAAATATCCCCTGGCAATAGTAGAATTATTTTCATTTGCGGGCCGGTCAGCCATGTAGCGGTAGCGAAGGCTGCCATTAAAACCATATTCTTTTCTATAAGTAATACCGCCAATACTGGTAAAGCGCGGGGCAAGCGGCAAATAATTTTCAGATTTAGGTACGCCAGTTGCTTTGGGATTGGCGATGCTTATATCCAAATCAGCAAAAAAATATTTCAGCACTTCATACCTTGCCGATACATCGATTCCGGTACGTTTTGTTTGGCCACCCGGCTCTACTACGCCTTCATCGCCGACATAAATAAATTCCTGGTCAAGCCATAAATACCATAAAGCTGATTGTAACACCAGTTTGTTTCCAATTTTAAAAATGCCCCCTATGTCAGAACCCCAGGCCCCCGGTACAACTTTTTTACCATTTTGCTGTACAGCCACCCGTGTATCATTACTATGAAACCCACGGCCGTTATAAAAATACAATTGCACACCATCATTGACCCGGTAATTGAAATTAAGTTTGGGACTGATAATGATGGAATTGGAAGATAAGCGTTGTGATAGCAGTTTATCGTTATAGCGATTGGTAAAGTAATCGGCCCTTAAGCCCCCGGTGATATCCAAATTTTTGGAAAACATAAATTTCTGGGCCCAGTATGCGCCTGCATTTAATTCATTCACATCGCCAGACATAATTTCATTGGTAACAATATTCCTGTTTTTTGTGCGGGTTAATTCAATATCATCAATGATATCATAACGCAGCTGGATACCTGCTTTAGTTTCTGTTTTTACTTTACCAAGCGAAAATTCCTGCTGGTAGGAACCATGGTACCCCAGTAGATTTCTTTTTTCCGCCTGGCGTATCTGGTCACCATTTACCGGATCTTCTTTAAAAAAAGTAAAGTTCGAGAAGAGTTTGAATTCATAGTGGGTATAATACATTTGATTGCGTAGTACTGCTCCGTTTTTTAGATTAGTTGCAAGTGCTATATTGGCATTATAACGGGAGGTTTTTCCACCTTCAGTATCATCAATTGCCCCGTAAAATCCAATCATGCCATCGGCTACAGCCCTGTCGGGAATTTGGCCCGAAGCATTCCATTTGCTTGTAAAGCCGGTAAGCATAGCTGTTAAAGTACTTTTCCTGCTGATACTGCCATGATATTTCAACATACCGTTAAACCGGTTAAAGTTTTGCGGGCTTTCAAAAAAGCCTTTTGTGAAAGAGGCCTCCCCGGCAAAATACAAACTTTGGCTTCTCCGGTCATGCTGCGGTTTTAAGAGATTTAGTGCTGTTAAACCCCGAAATGTATTAAACTGCCCACCCTCCACCTTTACAAAACTATTATCCAGATAGTTTTTTGTTTTGAAATCAACAAATCCCGCAGTTGTGAAATTTCCTTTATCAGCAAAATACGGTCCCTTGTTAAAATTGACTTTTTCAATTAATTCAGGAATTACAAAATGTAAATCAGCATAGCCTTGCCCATGCGCATGGCTTACCATATTTACCGGCATTCCATCTACCGTAATATTTATATCGGTACCGTGGTCAATATCAAAACCACGCAAAAAAATCTGTTCTGATTTTCCGCCACCTGCATGCTGACCAATAAATAAACCAGGTACCATACGTAACACTTCCTGCGAATTATTAATTGGCCGCAGGTGTATATCCAGGTCACTGATAGTTTTAAATATTCCACTATTAGCGGAGGCTTTCACTGTTACTTCTGTTAGGCTGGATAATTTTGTTTCGAGGTAAATATTCTCCGTATTGTTGGCAAAATTAAGCGAAGATAATTCTACCGTTTTTGATTCATAGCCAATACGTGAAATCAAAATTCTTTTGACCATAGTTGGTAAAGTGGTGAGATTAACAAAGCCGTTTTCATCAGCATTGACACTAAAATTCAGGTCTTCACTCTGCACGAAAGCATCTTCCACCGGTATCTTGGAAGAATTATTTATTACATAAATACGCTTTATATTATCTTGAGCATATACCATATTTGAAAACAGGAGCACCGTCGAAATCACAAAAAACAAGATCCTTTTTTGAGTAAATAATAACATATATAAAACTTTAACCGGTTAAGTAATTTAATTTGAATCGCACATTTTTTCATGTAAAAAAAGTTAGGATTATAAAAAAACGCATTGCATACCAGCAGAAAATTTAATTGTGATTGATTAGAAATAAAGGAAATCCTTCAATAAGTTACACTGTAAGCAGGTACCATAATTATAATTATAGTCTACATCAATACCTATCCAAATAATCAAATACCCGGATTTTAAAATCAACCTTGTAAATAAAATAGCAATTGCTATGCAACAGATACCAATGCAATAGGAGGGCGAAAATCTTCCTGGAGGGAAATAGCTGGCAGGTATCGCACAGTGGAATTTAAATAACCCTGCGGATCTGCTAAGAGTGAAAAATGGGGCTGAGTAGAGAACATCAGATGCTCACCGGAGCTATCAGCTTTCTTTAGTATGTTATTGTAAGGAGCGTTTTCTTTTGAATTATTTTTTGCTGCTTCGATGTATTCATAATGAACGTGGTATTTACCATTTTCAACGTGAACCGTAGCCTTATGTTCCCGATAATTAAGCAAATGCGCGAAGCCATCTGCGATGCTGGGCATCACAGGTTTTATCATGATCGTTGCATAAATGAAAATCAGAAGATATGATAAAATCTTTTTCATTGCACCTAGGTAAAAGTTAGGTTGGATGGCTGGGATAGCCACTTGTTAAATTAATTTAACATACGATGTCTTATACCATATAGATTTAGGATTTTAAACAAAAATAAAAAAAATATTTTCGTTTCAAAACACAAATTAAGTCGGCTGAAATTAAATACAAAGGACAGTTAGCGGTGTTAAGACGGTAATTTTGCACCATACCCGGATTTCATAATCCAAAGTAAAATAAATGTATTATTTGAAATCAAATAACTGTTACAGCGCATTCTTAGCAAGTTGTTTTTCAACCCCTGATGCCAGGAGAATACTGATCCAATATAAAAACAAGAGTGGGATTGCCACAAGAAACTGGCTTGTCCAGTCTGGTGAAGGCGTAATGATTGCTGACACGATCAAGATGAGCACAAGGGCGAATTTAAAATATTTTTTAAGCAGGGTGCCTGTAACGATCCCGATCTTTGCAAGTACAAAACAAAGTATGGGGAGCTCAAATGCAAGGCCGCAACCAAGTATCAAGTTAGTGAGGCTGTCAATATAATCTTGTATGGCAGGCCTGTATTGTATCATCCCCAACTTTCCCAGGGTAAAACCCGCCAGGAAATTAAATGTAAAGGGAGCGAGTAAATAATATCCAAATAGCGCTCCCGTAAAAAAAAGAAGTGATAGCCAGAATATACTTCCTCTCGAATATTTTTTTTCTTTTGGGGAAAGCGCGGGTTTAATAAACCGCCACAACTCCCACACAATGTAAGGAAAGGCTGCGATAAGTCCACCGATCATAGCGATACTTATTGCAGAAGTGAATGTTCCATTAACAGTAGTAACCTGGAAATCTATTTTTACCACCGGCATACAAAACGCATTGCCCAGGTGAAGCCATTCGCTAAACCTGCACAAAGCCCCATAAGTATAAAAATTTTCACGGGTAGGGGCGAGTATGATATTGTCGTATACTGCGTCTACGTAAACAAAAATCAGCACTACAAAAAACAGCCAAGCAATAATGCTGCGGATGATATGCCACCGCAAATCTTCGATATGGTCGAAAAATGACATGGCAACTTTTTCTTCTGTTGCCCTGCCGCTTATACGCTTGAAAAAATATTTTCTATTTGATGTTGCTGAAACCAAAATACTGATTTAGGAATTTATTTAAATTGTTGAATGTAAGGGACAATATATCTTTTGTCCCGATATCAATTAAGTGCCCCACATTAAAATATACCTACCCATTTCAAATTGGCACTCCGGGATGGTTATGACCCTGGCTTATTTGTGAACTGCTATTAAATTATGGATTGGAAACTTTCTTTCTTTTAAGTATTCAACCGGGTAATCGGATCGTTGAATAATTTATATTGTAAACACCACTTAAACAATGCGATACCATATCGTTATAAATGAGCGTACAACCTGGATGCACAAGGGCAGAAGGATGGGAAACTGATCACTATGAATTCCTCGAACAGAAATAAATTGTGTTTCAATTATGGTTCAATCAAGGAGCCGGGGCCGCTTTTGGACTTTCTTTCATGCCTTCCTCAATTTCATTTTTAGCAGTATTCTTGGCGTCATTAAAATCACGCACACCTTTACCGATACCTCTCATCAATTCGGGGATTTTTTTACCACCAAATATCAGTACTACGGCAAGCAGGATAAATATCCATTCTGTACCACCGGGCATGGCAAGGAAAAATATTTGTAAAAGGGAATTTGATACTATCATAAAAATATTTTTATCGATAAGGTTTTATCCTATACGCTAATGACCTTACCGGGGTTTTAAAAATCAATGTAATAAATGGTGGTGATTTAAAGGAATGGTTATGTATCACTACACGGCCATTCCTTTATTAAAATGATTATACAAAAAACGGGGTAACAATTGCAACAACCTGGTCTTTTGTCAAAGTCTCGTCAAATGCTTCTGACGCGGCGGCGGCACTTATATTGAAGCCGTTAATATTTACAATGTTTACACCAGCTTGCGTGGTTAAGTCTTCGCCATTGTAGCTTGCCTGTACGGCAGCTCCAATGCCTGTATCTTTTCCGGTGATCCATGGTTTTACATTTGCGCCCCTTGCCTTGCGCATCTGCCTTACATGTGATGCATGCCTTGCTTCAACAGAGTGAATATTTAGTGCAGCGGTAAGAATATCATTATTGGCCATCAGGTTACCTGCCTGCCCCTTATAAGCTCTTACACCTGTATCTTCAAATGTTTGTGCTACTGCTAAAAAGGTATCATAATTTGAAAATACATCGCCGAATGCCCCTCTTGCAGTAAAATCAAACTGTGCTGCGGTAAAGGTTACCGGCATGGCACCCAAAGAAGTGATAGCAGCACGTAAAAAGGTAACATGGGCATTTTCATGATCCCGGATGGTGGTTAGTGCACCCACGCCCGGACCTGCAGGAATCAAACCCGGTGTAGCTACACCCTTGATATAAAAATTTGCCTCCAGGTATTCAAGCTGTAATGCGAAATTTAAGGTTTCATCAATTAAAGCCGTCACACCACTGCCTTTACCGTAAGCTTTTTTAAACATCGATCCAAGAGCGATTGGCAAAGCTGCAAGCGCCACTTTACCCGAGAAGTTGGCAAAATTTTTCATTGCCCCTCTTCTTCCATCAAGTCTTTCATAAACTTCGGGATCTACTTTTTCGATTTCGTTGATTATATTTTGTATGTTCATAAAATTAGAATTTAAGAAGTTGGTAAATTGCTTGCGTTTATTTTTGTTTTTAAGTATGTTCCCGCAATGGTTAATACTTCATTTGGCGTCCGGGCTTTATCAAGTCCATTGGCGTCAAGGGCAGTGTTATCAGCAAAGCTTCCATTACTGATGAGATCCCTGATATAGGCTGCGTGTCTTGCTTCTACAGAAACGATTTTACCCGCCAAAACGAGGTAATCGGGATTTGTAATAAGCTTACCCGCACCATTATACGCAGTAACACCGAGGTCTTCAAATGCCTTGGCAGCACCTAGAACACTGTCGCGGCTTGAAAAATTGATAGATGAAAAATCTACTGTCAATGCAGGGATGGCGCTACCGGCAAGTGCAGATTTAAAAAATTCCCGATGGGCAATTTCATGATCCCTGATATCAGCAAGTAAGGCGCTCTCACTTGCCGTGATACCACTGTAAGGGGCTTCAAAGATTTTAGTGTAAAATGCAGCTTCGAGTTGTTCAAGTGCATAGGCGTAGTTTAAAATTCCTACATCGCCGCTTCCCAGGTCTATCCCGTTGTCATTGTTGTCGTCTTTTTTACAGGCTGCTGCAGTAAGCAATAAGGCCGAAGCTCCTCCAATATACCCCAGGAAATTTCTTCTGGAAAATGATTGGATTCTGCCATCTGATGCAACCAAAAGATCTTTTTCAGATGAGTTTTTTGTTGACATAACGAATTTAATTTTGATGTGAAAAAAAAGTGAATAGCGTTGATAAATAATAAATAATCTTTCCCATCTACGACAGAAGCCTGCACTTGGATTTAAAATAATTTGGTTCACTATAATATTTATTATCAATTATTTAATCATCATTCATAAGTTTGCAAACGGGGAATTTTTTTCACATTTTTCTAAAATAATTATCATGCCATATTGGTTAGTTAAGTCGGAACCTTTTAAATATAATTGGGAACAATTAGTAAAAGACAAACAAACATGTTGGGATGGAGTGCGCAATTATGCTGCAAGAATTCATTTGAAAGCAATGAAGAAAGGAGATGAAGTGTTATTTTACCACAGCAATGAAGGAATGGAAATAGTTGGTATTGCAAAAGTGGCAAAGGAATTTTACCAGGATCCTACCACGAAGGATGATGCATGGGTAGTGGTAGATTTGAAGCCCGTAAAAAAACTAAAAAAGCCCGTTACGCTTGCGCTGGTAAAAGCGGATATGCGTTTGAGTGAGATGGCGCTTGTACGTTTAGGCAGGTTATCTGTGCAGCCGGTTACACATGAAGAATGGAAGATAATAATGGAGTTGGCAGGGGAGAAGTGATGGGGAGTTTTTGTTTTATGAAAAATAAGGTTGATAATTTAAATAGGAAATATAAGGTAAATAAATGTTGATGCTGTATTATTTTCGAAATGACCTTACAGGAGTAAATCAACGGTATCTTTTTTTTATAATTACTTTTTAGTTTTCATTTAAATATATGGCCACGCGGTTTGCTTTAACAGGTATTTGTTTTGATGAATACAAGAGTCCGTTGAATGCATTATATAGAACCGGTTTTTTTGCTGCTCATTATTAATATGTAGAATCCTTCTACAGAAATCGTAAGTTTGGATAATGGAAAAAAAGCATATCGTAGTACTCACCGGCGCGGGTATCAGCGCCGAAAGCGGGTTAAAAACTTTTCGCGACAGTGATGGATTATGGAACGGATATGATGTGTATGAAGTAGCGTCACCCCAGGGATGGGAGAAAGACCCCGAAATGGTACTGAATTTTTACAACGACCGGAGACGAGACGTGGCCGCTGCAAAACCCAATGCGGCACATATTGGCCTGGCAGCACTCGAAAGAGATTTTGATGTAACCATCATTACTCAAAATATTGATGACCTTCACGAAAGGGCCGGCTCAACAAAAGTTGTGCATTTGCATGGCCAGATATTTTTAATGCGGAGTGAGAAAAATGATTCAAAAGTATACCCTATCACAGCCGATATTAAAATCGGCGATACCGCTGATGATGGGGCGCAGCTCCGTCCACATATCGTATGGTTTGGTGAAGCCGTTCCCATGATGGAAAAAGCGGTGAATATAGTATATGACTGTGATTATTTTGTGGTGGTGGGCACATCATTACAGGTGTATCCCGCTGCATCTTTATTGCAATATGCGCCTCCCTATCTTCCTAAATTCATCATTGACAAAAAAATTCCTGAGATGGAGAATTATCCGAATATTACCTATATTGAAAAAACTGCTACGGAAGGCGTGGTGGAGTTAAGAAAATTATTGAAAAGCATCTAAATTAACCTGAGCGGTTTAAACTAAAGGAAGGGGCCTGGATTTCAAATGTGAAAATGAGAAAACTTTTAAATGGGTCAATGCCAGAGTGCGATACCGCATCAAAAAAGTTACAACCTGTTGTCAGTTTTTTTCGCCCTGGCGCCTAAAACAAATACTTTTCTATAAAGGCTTTTGAATGTAGCACCGGTATGGATGAGAAATAAAAATCATTTATATCTTCAGTAATAATTGCATCACATGCAGAGCTTACCGCCGCATAATATTCAATGCCGTCTTCAAAATCATTCACTTTTTTATTTTGGAGAGATGCTAACACTTCAAATTTACCAACATCTGTTATCGATAATTTCCCGGCCAGTATTTCAATTTTCTTTTTTGCCATTAGGGTACCGGATTTTTTTTCGGCAAAATAAAAAGCAATGGCCAAACAAATAGGAGAGGTGTACAAGGTAAATTTTTTATTATCCGCTAAACTTAAAATCCGGGCAGAGTAGGTAAAAAGAGGATATTCTTTATTGAGTACCGAAACTAAAATATTAGCGTCTAAGAATATCCTCATTTTTTGGAGGTAAAAAATTCATTTTTTAAATTTTTGTTTTTGCGGGGCTTGGTATAATACACTACTTCACCTTCGCCAACCATGCTTACCCAATCTGCGATGGGGAGATCTTCTAAAGACTGGTAGCTTTTGCTGGTAACCTTATTTAATAAAAATTCTGTGAGACGGGAAAGGCTGATATTATTATCTTCGGCGTAGCGCTTAGCCTTTTTGATAACCGATTCATCAAAGCTTAAGGTTATTTTTGCATCCATAACAAAATAGTTTAGTTGAAGATAATATCTTATACGACAAAAATAAAAAAAACTTACGTATACCAAAAATTATTTTACAACTCCTTTTCAATAAAACAAATCCCTGCCTTTTCCAGTTCAATCAAAACAGGATCATAAATTTCTTTAATCGTGGGGAGGTGGATACCCGTAAGTTGAATGGTTCCGTTCAGAATTAATTTTGCGGCGATTCCCAGGGGCAGACCAACCGCTTTTGCCATGGCAGTTCGCAAATGATCTTCACCTTTTATAACTAAACTGCTTTCTATTTTAGTGGTTACCCCGCAATATTCATAGGCTATTTCATGCATCATCACCACCATATCCTTATCTCCCGGCTGCATCATTAACCTGGTTTCCAATAGAAACTGTAAAATGTCTGCTGAAGTTTTTGCAGTTGACGGAACAGGTACTTCATCAAATAAGCCTAAAAAGCGGAGCAAAGTTTTATTGTCATCATTAACAAACGGAACAACTGCGGCCGACCATTTTGAAAAAGTCAAACCTTCAGTATTTAAAATGGCAGCATCATTCGCCAGGCCGCTTAGCACGATGGCGTTCCATCCCACACAAAAAGCAGGATAGCGCAATGTTGTTCTTAAAAAGGTTGCTGTATGCTCCAGCTCATAGATGGGCAGGTAACTTAGGGAATCCCTGTTGGGATAGGCGGCCAGGCTCCCAAGTCCATCAATATCTACCTGGGGGCAGTTGCTAAATACTGTTTCATAGGGTTCATATTTTATTTCACCGGCCAGTTTATATGCTGCGCCCGCTTTTCCTGCCATTACCACGTTGCGGGGATTCCAGCTTATTTTATAATGCCAGGGGTTGTCATCATTTTCAGGGGCAACCAATCCTCCACAATGGCTTTTAAAAGATATTATTACTCCCGACCGGGCTTTTATATCATCTATTATTCTCATTGCACTCATATGGTCAATTCCGGGGTCCAGTCCCATCTCAACGATAAATAATAATTTTTTGATATGAATTTCCGTTTGCAGACTTTTAATGGAAGCATCCAGGTAAGAAGCCGTCAATAAATTTTTACCATATTCCACACAATCTTTAGCGATTAAAAAATGCAGGGCAGGGGGCATCATCGAAATTACAATCGCTGCCTGTTGTATTAGTGCAGATCGTTGGAGATCATCGGTAATATCAGTTTGCACTGCTTCAGTAAATGCCGAGTTATTTGTCTTTCCCACAATTTGTTCTTTATTCACATCAGCGATGATGATGAACCAGTTATTTTCGCGGGCTTCAGCAATCAAATAATCGATCAGCACGGTGGAGGATTTCCCAGCGCCAAAAAGTAAAATTTTTTTCACCTTTATTGTTCTTTAGAGCGGCAAGTTAACATAACCGATGAATATCAGGTAATTAAAGCAGAATGAAGGGGAACCTAAGTGTGTGGCTCAACTTTGCTGCCTCTGTGTAAAGTAAGTAGCAAAAAACTTATATCAATACACAAAACATTGAGCAGGGAACTTACCAAAGGTTAATCGCTGATTAAAATTCTGTACTAAAAATTTTCTCCACAATCCCCCGGTAAATGTGTAAAAAAAACGACCTGCAAACCTGTTTCACATCAGGTTAAATGGGTTAAAATCAGTAGTTTTGCACACTATAAATTTATATGGAAAATAACGAAGATTTAAATGGTGAAATGCTGCCCCCAAATGATGGCGGAGCAGCAAGTAACAGGGGAAGAATAATTCCTGTAAATATCGAGGAGCAAATGAAAACCTCCTACATCGACTATTCGATGAGTGTGATCGTGGGCCGTGCCTTACCAGATGTTCGGGATGGTTTGAAACCAGTTCACCGGCGGGTATTGTTTGGCATGAATGAGCTAAGTAATTACAGTAATAAAGCTTATAAGAAAAGCGCCCGTATTGTAGGAGAAGTGATGGGTAAATTCCACCCCCATGGCGATGCATCTATTTATGATACCATGGTACGTATGGCGCAGGATTGGTCTATGCGGTATACAATGATCGATGGGCAGGGTAATTTTGGCAGCCAGGATGGAGATCCCCCGGCAGCGATGCGTTACACAGAGGTTCGTATGGAAAAGTTTGCCGAAGCAATGCTTGAGGATATTGAAAAAGAAACCGTGGATTACCAGCTCAATTTTGATGACTCACTGAAAGAACCTACGGTATTACCTACCCGCATTCCCCAGTTATTACTGAACGGGTCAAGCGGAATAGCTGTAGGTATGGCAACCAATATGTTGCCCCATAACCTGAGTGAAGTAATTGATGCCTGTGTGGCGTACATTGATAATAAAGATATTTCGATTGATGATCTGATTAAACACGTAAAAGGGCCGGATTTTCCAACAGGCGGTATCATTTATGGCTTTGAAGGCGTTAAAGCTGGGTTTCATACCGGCAGGGGAAGGGTCGTGTTGCGTGGAAGGGTAAATATTGAAACCACCAAAAACGGAAGAGAAAAGGTGATAATCTACGAAGTGCCTTACCAGGTAAACCGGGATGCGCTGACTGCCAAAATCGGTGACCTGATCAATGAAAAACATATTGAAGGGATATCGGACGTAAATAATGAAAGTAACAATAAAGAGGGAACAAGGGTGGTGGTTGACCTCAAAAAAGATGTGGTGGCACAGGTGGTAATTAACCAGTTGTACAAGCAAACAGAATTACAAACTTCCTACGGTATCAATAATGTGGCATTGGTAAGGGGCAGGCCGAGAATTTTAAATTTAAAGGACCTGGTTAGCGAGTTTATTTTATTCCGCCACGAGGTGGTAGTGCGCAGGACGCAGTTTGAATTGCGCAAAGCACAGGAAAGAGCGCATATACTCGAAGGCTATATCATTGCACTCGATAACCTGGATGCGGTGATCAAACTGATCCGGGAATCATCAACACCCAATATTGCGCAGGAAGGGTTGATTCTTAGTTTCGGAATGACCGAGATACAGGCAAAAGCTGTACTGGAACTTCGTTTACAACGTTTGACCGGTATGGAGATCGATAAGATCAGGGAGGAACATGCCGAAATTATGAAGTTGATTAGCCACCTGAATGAAATATTATCCAACGAAGGAATGCGGTATGATATCATTAAAAACGAACTGGCGGAAGTAAAAGCTAAATTTGGCGATGAACGGAAAACTGAGATCGTGTATGTGGGGGACGAAATAAATATGCTGGACCTGATCGAGGATGAAGATGTGGTGGTAACCATTTCTCACCTGGGTTATATCAAACGCACTTCCTCTGCCGAATACCGCCAGCAACGAAGGGGTGGCCGCGGATCAAAAGGAAGCAGCACCCGCCAGGAAGATTATATTGAACATCTTTTTGTTGCTTCCACTCACCATACCTTGATGTTCTTTACGGAAAAAGGCAGGTGTTTCTGGCTAAAAGTGTACGAAATACCTGAAGGCGATAAAACAGGTAAAGGACGCGCTTTACAGAATATGATCCAGATACCACCGGATGATAAGGTCAGGGCCATCATTGATGTTAAGAATTTTAATGATGAGGAATATGTAAAAAGTCATTATATCGTTTTATGCACCAAGAAAGGTATTATCAAAAAAACTGACCTTGAAGACTTCAGTCGTCCTAGACAAAATGGGATCAACGCCATTAATATCCAGGAAGGCGATCATTTACTGGAAGCAAAAATGACCGATGGTAATTGCGAAATCATGCTGGCTGTAAAAAGCGGTCGTGCCATCCGTTTCCCCGAAGAAAAAGTGCGGTCAACCGGTCGTGGCGGAATCGGTGTATTTGGGATAGAAGTAGAAGATGATCAGGATGAAGTAGTGGGAATGGTATGCGTTAACAGGGAAGATAAGACCAGAACAATATTAGTGGTGAGTGAAAAAGGCTTTGGTAAACGTACTTTCCTCGATGATCCCGAAACCGGTGAAGCAAATTACCGCGTTACTAACCGGGGCGGAAAAGGGGTTAAGACAATCAATGTAACGGATAAAACGGGGTCATTGGTTGGCTTGCTGGATGTGACTGAGAAAGAGGACCTGATGATCACCTGTGTAAGTGGTGTGACCATTCGCATGAGCGTAGCCAGTGTAAGTGAACAGGGAAGAGCTACCCAGGGTGTAAAATTGATAAGGGTAGACGAGGGCGATCAGATTGCAGCAATTACCAAGTTGGATGAAGAGCCGGAAGCGACAGAAATTATTGACGCGGACGCTGATGGCTTAGTTATTACGGATGGCGAACCAGGTACTGCTTCATCAACCGGAAAAGAAAGCGATATTAATTTGGACGAACCAGGAATTGCTGAGGAAGGATCAGAAAATGACAATAATGATGAATTACCTGTTTAACTAACAAATTGATATTAAATAATTAGCAAGGCTTATTTATAATAAAAAAAAATGCTGTATACTTAAATATGCAGCATTTTTATTTTATTAGAAGAATAAATTTATATAAGTACCATAACCAGTTTATTATCAGAAAATTATTAATTTAATATTTCATTGCCATGTATTTCCGCATTGTGTTGAAGGCAGATGAACTTGTAGTGTAGATGCGAATAAAACATTGCTTACGGGGGATTAATGTTCAGCTAAGGGAAGCTCTATCGGTATCAGGGCAATTTATTAAGGTGAAATGAATTTTCCTTATTTCCAAATAATGGGTTTCTTTCAGAATTATTTAAGCTTGTCCGTAACACATCTTTTTCGCTGGCTTCAACTGCCCCGTAATGCTCGATGATTTTATCAGCTTTTTCGGTTCTTGTTAAAATGGCGTAGTGTTGCGCTTTTCCTACAATATACAGATTTTAGACACTCATAAAAGCTCCATATCCTGATGGGGGGTGTAGTTTAGGTTTTATCTATTTAACATAATATTAATTATAGGACTTTTATAATATTCTGTTTATAGTAAAGCGGCTATGATGATATCTCAGCTTAATTCTCTTTTTTGCCCTTCGTGCAACAAAACTTACTTTTGCCGGAATGCAAACGAACAATATATCCCCGGAAACCATTCTTTCCAATTTAAAGATTGATACTTTGAATGAGATGCAACTTGCATCCATTAAAGCAAATGAAGAAAGCGATAATGTAATTTTGTTATCCACCACGGGTTCGGGAAAAACACTCGCATACTTGCTACCGCTGGTTCAGTTATTAAGCCCGGAACTTAAAAAAGTGCAGGCGCTGGTGCTTGTACCTTCAAGGGAACTGGCCATACAAATTGACGAAGTTTTCAGGAAAATGGCCACCGGCTTTAAAGTCACCTGCTGCTATGGAGGTCATAAAAGAGAAACCGAAGAAAATAATTTAAAACAGTCTCCCGCAGTGATCATCGGCACGCCCGGGCGGGTGGCTGATCATATACGGCGCAATAATTTTGCAACCGATGAAATTACCACGGTGGTATTGGATGAATTTGATAAATCACTTGAACTGGGTTTCCAGGAAGAGATAGCTTTTATTATAGGTTCGTTGCCCTCCGTAAAAAAAAGAATATTGACTTCAGCTACAGAATCAGTTGGAATCCCCGGTTTTATTGGGTTCACTTCACCGGTACGGCTGAATTTTTTATCCGCATTGGTAGAAAAGAATGAAGCGGATGAACTGGTCATCATGACCGTTATTTCGCCGGATAAGGATAAATCGGAAACCTTGTTCAGGTTAATTTGCATGATCGGCAACAAATCCATGATCGTATTCTGTAACCACCGCGAATCAGTAGAACGCACCAGTAACCTGTTAAAAGAAAAAGGCATTGTAACTGTTTTTTATCATGGCGGAATGGAGCAACAGGAACGTGAAAGCGCCATGTGTAAATTTAAAAATGGAAGTTCCAATGTACTGGTGACAACCGACCTGGCTTCACGTGGTTTGGATATACCCGACATTAAGTATATCGTTCACTATCATTTACCCGCCACTGAAGATGTGTACACACATAGAAATGGCAGGACGGCCCGCATGGATGCCGGAGGGAAATCTGTACTTATTTTATCGGAGGAGGAAAAACTACCGGCCTATATTACCCGGAAAGTGGAGGAACTGACTTTACCCGAAAACCCTGAATTGCCGGAGAAGCCGAAATGGTCTACCTTATTTATTGCGGCCGGTAAAAAAGACAAAGTAAATAAGATTGATATTGTTGGTTTTTTATCCAAGATAGGCAGGTTAAAGAAAGATGATATAGGTCTGATTGAGGTGAAGGATTTCTTCTCATTCGCCGCAGTAAGAAAACTGAAAATCGGCGAAGCACTGGAACTGATAAAAAACGAAAAGATCAAAAACAAGAAAGTTAAGATCGCTGTGGCGAAATAAAAGTCCGGCTCCCACCCTCATGCGATTCTCAAGTATTAAAATTTAAGCGGAAGGTACAAACGAAACAATAAAATTCCTTAGCTGCTTGTAAAAACGATCGGTATCATTAAACAAAAAGGAATGTTCGATGGGCATGACATAAATGGGGAAATCCTTTAATTCATTTTCAAATTTTTGTAGCCGCACGCCATCTTTTTCCGTAGTAAGAATGATCTTGTTTAAAGATGCCATCTTTTCAAATTGTTTTTTGATTTCTTCCATGTCGTCAATAGAAAATACATGATGATCAGGAAACCGGAGCATAATATATGACTGTACATTTTGGGTAAGAAATTCCTTCAAAGCTGATGGATCAGCGATGCCACAAACCAGCAAAATTTCCATAGCGGCTGTGAGCAAAATAGTTTTTTTGCTAAACAGGTGATAGGGATCGGAATATAAAATTTCGGAAAAAAATACGGTTTGACCAGGATTAAGGTCTAATTCCTTCACAATCATTTCTTTGTCAGCGCCTGTAAGATTGGGCCTGCATTTTGTCACCACGATTATTTCTGCTCTTTTGGCGCTCTGCCTGCTATCTCTAAGATCCCCTGCCGGAACCAACAAATCCCTGGTGTAAAGATTTTTCTGATCTGTCAGTAAAATATTGAGTCCTGCCCTGATCGTTCTGTGCTGGAAAGCATCGTCTAAAATAATGATTTCGGTCGCTGGCTTTTCATGCAGCAATTGAGGAATGGCCACCAGACGTTCTTCACCAACAGCAACGGTTACACCAGGGAATTTTAAATGAAACTGCATGGGTTCGTCGCCAATTTCCAGGGCAGTGGTATTTTCATTGGCTATACCAAAACCCCTGGTTTTTCTTTTGTAACCCCGGCTAAGGGTTGCTAACACATAATCATTACGCAGCATCCGGATAAGATATTCTACCATGGGTGTTTTACCCGTACCCCCTACAGCAAGGTTACCAACACAGATAATAGGAAAATTGAATTCGGCTGATTTCAGGTAATTTCTATCAAAAAGCCAGTTTCTTACAAAGACTATTATTCCATATATAAGTGAGAATGGAAGCAACAAATATCGAAAACTCTTTAACAATAATTGGTGGTTGAAAGGTGAATGGTCAATGGTCAATCAGGGCGTTTAGTTAAGTCCTTTCCTATTTCTGTGAGCGAATTATCGTGAGGTCAGACTATCAAAAAATAGCTTAAAAACGGCAATGATGAAAATTCATACTTTTTGCACCTCCACATTCATTCATTAAATTATTAAAATTCATACACTGCATCCGGGGTAATGCCATAATTAAGTTTAATATCAAATTTATTAATGTCGTCCACCTGGTCTACCGGTTCAAAATAGCTGAACCCGATTTTTATACAATCCTTCCGGCAATGCTTCAAAAAACGGTCATAATATCCTTTTCCATACCCTACCCTGTCTCCCCTTCTGTCAAAACATAATAAAGGTACAATTACAAGATCGATCTCCATCGGGTACATGTCAATTCCATCAACAGGCTCTTCTATACCGTATTTATTGGTTTTAAAAATGGTATCATCATCCACAATAACAGAAATGATTTCCGGATGTTTTTTCCCCTCAACCATTACCGGGTAAAACAATTGCTGACCTGGATTTTTAAAGTAACAATAATCGGTAATAGTCTGTGGATCAAATTCATTTAAATTTTTAATAGGCGAGTACGTCATTATCAGAGAGGGTATATCGATCTTTAATTGTTGAAATTGTATCAATAACAGATCATCCATTTTCTCTTTTAACAGCAAGCTAAGTCCTGCGCGCTTTTCCTTATACAGTGTCCGGATGTCTTCTTTTTTCATTTTGCTGTTGCTTCGAAATAATAATGATTTGATACGCCATTTGCCCAACTGATACGTCAGCCGGCATTAAATGAATTTACAAAGGCAAAACAACTAACGGTAAAATAAGCTGATAATTTAAAAGACAACCGGCTTAGGATAAACCAAAGGACGGATTGATATTACATGATAAATATAGAAAAAATTGTGGTTCCATAATTACGTTCTGTTTTATAATGCGGAAATTTTTTATAATTGTTCCGCGGGGTATGCTCCAATACAAACCATCCTCCAGGCGTCAATATTTTTTTTTCAATGATTTTTTTTGGTAAATCATCGATATTGGCCAGGGCATAGGGTGGACCGGCAAAAATAAAATCATACTGCCCCATCGCGGATGCTATAAATTTAAACACATCGGCTTTAACAACCTTAAAATTTGTAAAGGCAAGATCCTTCGCTGTTTTTACAATAAAATCATACATATGGTTGTCCTTCTCCACGATCGTTATGTTAGCCGCTCCCCTGCTGGCCATTTCGTAACTGATACAGCCGGTACCGCCAAAAAGATCCAGAACGGTTAGTGTGTCAATTTGAAGGTTATTCTGTATAATGTTAAAAAGCCCTTCCCTGGCAATATCCGTGGTGGGCCGTGTATAGGGCATTTTTACGGGCGGGTTAATTCTTCGGCCACCATGTATGCCGCTGATTATACGCATGCTGCGATGGCAAATAAATGACTGAAATAATGAGGCGGGTATTGGTTGATCGCTTCGGGGTATTGGTACTGCACCGGTAAGGGCTCAAACTGTACCTGGAGAAAATATTTGTACAATTCATTATACAAACCAGAGCTTGCATCAATCATTCCGCTTAGTTGAACCAGGATTTCGTTTGTATCCATGTCAAAACTTTTGCACTGGTTCAGGAGCTGGTATGACACATCTTCGGCGGTTTTGTACCAATAATTTTGCATTAACTGGAGTTTTCCCTCCTTTAGCAACAATGTCTTCAGGCGGCCCGTACCGAAAATGCAATACAAATGATTACCCGCTGACTTTACAACATCCGGTAATAAAGATGCCTGGTGAGTATAATCAGCAGATCCAAAATAGCGGGTTACTACCTGTTCAATTACTGCCGGAACGGCATACACGTTGTGAATGGCGTGCCTGTACATAAAATCGGTCCTGGTAACCCTTTCGCTGGCTTCACCGAAAACCAGTTCCAGCATCGCATTACTATCAGCGTCATTCATAAACTGGTGGGGTACCAAAACAGACGGCGCATACCCGTAGATGATATGTACCTTATTAAATCTTTGATGTAAAACAGGCTGGTCGGCCATAACCTGGTGAACATAACCTACAGCAGCTTCATCTGAAGTACCTTCACTAAAATTGTAAATCACCATAGCCAGGCAAATGCCATTGTCTATAATAATATAGGAAAGCCCCTGCGCACTGATCTCAAAAAAAAGATCTGCATTGGTTGTATCGATATTGACGGGTTGTATATGAAATGATAATTTCAAAAGTTTTCTTTAAGCAGGCAAAATAAGATATTTTTACCGACATATGGAACCTGCAGGCGCAATAAAAGATTTAAAGGTAAAAGTTACCTATCGGCAAATACTTTCCATCGCTTTGCCGATCACGCTTGCGATATTGATTCCACAGATCAATTTACTCACCAATAGTATTTTTTTAGGGCATTTAAGCACAGCAGCCTTAGGCAATGCAGGTATTACCGGTGTATTTTACCTGATCTTTGCGGTAGCCGGTCACGGGCTTAATAATTCAATGCAATCCGTATTTTCAAGATATGCGGGAAGTGGCGAAACCGGTGCATTTAAAATCATTTTGACCCAGGGCATCCGGATCAGTTTGCAATTTGCACTGGCGGGGATACTCGTTACCTGGCTGATTGCTCCCTATATTATGCAACGCATCGCTGCCGCGGGGGCTTACCCTGAGGAAATGAGCTTTTTAAGAATCAGAATTTTTGGTCTCCCCTTTTTATATCTCTTTCAAATGGGAAACGCCTTTTTAGTGGCCTCTCTTAACAGCCGTTACCTGATGATCGGGTTTATTGCAGAGGCCCTGTTCAATATCCTGCTCGATTACCTGTTGATTTTTGGTAACTGGGGATTTCCAAAAATGGGTTTCAACGGCGCGGCATTTGCTTCGGTAATTTCCGAAGCACTGGGTTTTGTGGTGGTGTTTGCCGTATTATATAAAACGGGGCTGCAAAAACAATATGCGCTGCTGCAAAATTTCAGGTATGATAAAATAAGATCAAAAGAAATCATCAAAGTGGCAACCCCATTGTGTTTGCAGTATGTGATAAGCGTGGGCACCTGGCTGGTATTTTTTATTTTGATAGAAGATAAAGGTACTGCCGCAAAAGCAATCAGCAATACTATGCGAAATGTATTTGGAATAGTGGGCGTATTTGTATGGGCATTTGCCGCAACCTGCAATACAATGGTAAGCAATTTAATGGGTCAGCGAAAGGAAGACAAAGTAATCCTGGCAATTACCAAAACCATGCTGCTGAGCCTGGGGTGTTGCCTTATAATGTGTTTTATCGTAAATATTTTTCCGGGAGAATTTTTTGCCCTTTTTGGCCAGGGTAAGGAATTTGTGGAACAAGGCATTCCGGTACTGAGGATAGTTACAGCCGGCTTAGTTATAATGAGCATCGCCAATATCTGGTTAAACGGGGTAACGGGAACAGGTAAAACAAGGGTGAACCTTATCATCGAAATTATAGCCATCATTGTTTATATGAGCTATACATGGATATTTATGAAGGTAAATTATGTGTCCCTTGCAGTGGCCTGGAGCAATGAGTTGTTATACTGGACTACCATATTCGCGGTTTCATTTATTTTTTTAAAGAGCGGAAAGTGGAAGAGTTAAAAAAATCTATCAGCCGGTAAGCCGGATTCTGTGCTCCCGATAAAATCGGGATGGCCATCATTTATCTTGCCATAACATTACTGTTATGATCTTGCTGCCTACCCTCCAACGCTGTCACATTTCACTGCGACATCGAACGGGCCGCTCTCGGGCGCTGGTGTACATGGCATTACAGCACACAAGGTTTACCCACTATCACGGTTACCCGTAATAATCGTGAGCCCTTACCTCACGTTTTCACCCTTATCCTTTTGTTGCCATCGGGACGGTTATTTTCTGTGGCACTGTCTGTTCCCGCAATTCAGCGGGCCCCGGCGCTTAACCGGTGTGTTGCCCTTTGCTGTCCGGACTTTCCTTCCTCCCCTTAAGGGAGAACGATGACCTGGCTGATAGAACCGCGAAGATAGCAAAAGGAAACCCAATGAAAGAACAGGCAATCTAGCAGTGTAGATATAAAATTAATCGGCGCGGTTAAAACTAAAGGAAGAGCTTGCATTTCAAATGTGCTGTTTAGCTAATTTACTAATGTAAAATGTCCCAGGTCCATTAGTAATAATCTACCTTAATAATGATACCCTGTTTAGCTTGTTTTTCACCTTTGCACCTAAATTGTCCTTCTATTCACTATATAGCTTAAATGGTTGGCAACCTCTGGCAAACAGTCCGTAAACAATTGTAACTTTTTTAAGATTTGCTGTCCTATACGGCAATTATATTGTTTCTTCTTTGTACTGAGCAGGGATTTTCTGTGGATTGCTCACTATCATTGAAATCATGGTTTCGGGCCAGGGTATTATTTGCTACCGGTTGCGAAAATTTATGTAGTTGAATAATTTACCTTTTGTTATCTGCTTAGCCCAATGCGATAAATAAATATTCATACTACATTTATACTTTATTATGTAACGCATTTCAAAACTCAAAACAGCCTTGATGCAATGAACATGGTGAGGGTAAAAAAAATGAAAAAGATTTTTGATGTTAACCCAACTAAAATTTACAGAATGTATATCTATGCCTGAAACAAATCTCAATTTGGCAGAAATAGAACAACTGATAAAGGGTTGCATTGCCGGTGAACGCGCCTCACAGGAAAGGCTCTACAACTTGTATGCCCGTAAAATGATGGGGGTTTGCCTGTGGTATGCGCGCAACCGGGAAGAGGCGGAAGAAATTTTACAGGACGGCTTTATGCGCGTCTTTACTTACCTGCATACCTATTCAGGTACCGGTTCATTCGATGGATGGATGCGCAGGATCATGGTTAATGCGGCGCTTTTAAAATACAGGAAAAAGTGGCCGACTATACCCGTAGTAGAATTTAATCCGTTTGCACATGATACCCCGGAAGGAAATTCCGTAATTGAACTGCTTGATGCAAAAGAATTAGTAAACCTGGTACAAATGCTTAGTCCGGTATACCGCATAGTGTTTAACCTGCATGTTCTGGAAGGGCTGAAGCACCGAGAAATAGCGCTATTGCTGGGTATTTCAGAAGGCACTTCAAAATCGAACCTGGCTGATGCGAGAGCGATTTTGCAAAAAGTATTGACCGGTAAAAAAAAACTAGCGTTAAGGTAAAATTGACCCGATAGCTATCGGGTGGGCAATGGGCAGCATACTGTTAAAAAGTTTTTTATTTCACTTGGCTGGTAGTAAATATCAAGGATTGAGGGCCGGCCAAAGTATTTAATTATAATAAATCATGCACCCTGTTTTACCAGATGTGCAATATAATAAACTTGATTATCTATGAACAAGGATTTACCTGGTACAGATGATTTTTTTAAGGATGCTTACCGGCAGTTTGAGGAAGAACCATCACCTGGTACCTGGCAAAAAATAAATGAGGGCCTCGATAAAAAAGACGCTGATTCGAACAGGAGAAAATTTATATGGTGGAGAAAAACAGCCATTCTTGTATTGTTTTTGCTCCCGGCTTTTGTTTTATTGGATCCTGTTTTTTTTAAAACAGGGCACCGGTTTTCAAAAGATAATACAATCAGCAAAAAATCCACTGCGCCTCAACCACAAAATGCAGATCAAATGATTAAAGACGGATCAGGATCAACTGGGAAAGAAATGATCACGCGGGTTGAAAAAGATGAAACCGGGAATTCCGTCGTGGACAATAATTTACCGTTAAAACAAAATAGTAAGGGGTACCTCAACGCCAAACTGCAACCTGGCAGGAAAAACCTTCCGGATAAAACAGCATCCAATGATAAATACCTGCAGGAAAATGGTCGGTTAGCCCCTGCCATAACTGTTACAGCTTTGGAGAAAGGTGAAAATGACATGCTGAAAAAAGATCCAGGGATTCAACCAGAGAAAATAATTGCGGTCCCTTTATTTGAAAAAAGCAATCCGGCCAAAATAAATACCGGGCGGGTAGATCGCAAAAGCCCGGGTTCGTTACCTGTCATTAATGCTACTGTATTGGAGGACAACAATGCAAAAATTAAAAAGCACCCGAAAAACAATACATTTCTCCCCTATTGGCTGATGACGGCTTTTGTTGGTTACGACCGGGTAAATTACATGCTGGACAGTGATTTGCCCGGTAATATAACCAGTATTCAACACGGTGAAGTACATGAGCCTTCATTTTCCGGGGCAATTTTAGCAACTTATCAATTTACTAAATACTGGGGTTTAAAAACAGGGTTGGTCTATTCCAATACCGCTATCGGGATCAGCCCTCAAAAATTATATGCCCTGCAGGATCCCGCAGGAGACATTACTTTCAAATACATTACATCATCCGGTTATGCATACATAAAACCCGGTTTGGGTGTGCCACCTGTAATTGGCGACAGCCTGCAGGTAACTGAGGGAAAACACGTCCTCAAATTTATCAGTATACCATTATTGGTTAACTATACCTTCGGAAAAAATAAATTCACCATCACTCCAGGTGTCGGCATCGAAGCAAATTTTCTTACAAGTGCAAGGGTGGAAACAGAAATAGAGCACCCGGTAAATCCGGAAATTATTTTTATCAATAAATTGGCTGGCGCAAAATCCCTTCATGCATCAATAATTGCCGACGCAGAATTAAGGTATAAAATAAGTAAAAAATTATTATTAACTATCCGGCCTGCCTTCCGTTATGCTATATCCCCTATCACAAAAAATAATGTGGTGGAAACTTTCCCTTACAGTATTGGTACCGGCTTTGGAATAACATACAGGTTTTAATTATTTTTCCAGGCACCCAACCACTATTTATCTGCCTGTTATCTATTTATTGAAACAGGTATTATGAAAAAACTTGCAATCCTGGTAACCGCGTTGTTTGGATTAAATCTTCATGCACAAAAATTAACCATCAGCGGTTATGTAAAAGATGAAATGTCAAAAGAGGCTTTAATTGGGGCTTCAGTTGTAAATGCAAATACCCAAACAGGCATTTCTACCAATCAATATGGATTTTTTTCTTTAACAATACCAGCGTCGGATACCATTGAATTAATTATTTCATACCAGGGGTATAACATCCAGGCAAAAAAAATTATCGCGAAAGAAAAAGTACAATTAGAAATATTGCTTGAAAATACAGCGGGTACCTTAGGCGAAGTAGTGGTTAGCTCCGGAAAGAATAACCACAATATTCAAAAAGTACAGATGGGCGTAATAGATGTTCCGCTCAGGGCTATTAAAAATTTACCCATTCTTATGGGGGAAAGGGATTTAATGAAAATTATACAGTTATTGCCGGGGGTGCAGGGCGGACAGGAAGGCACAACCGGCTTTTATGTAAGAGGCGGTAACCTGGATCAAAATTTAATTCAGTTAGATGAAGCAACGGTATATAACCCCAATCACCTTTTTGGTTTATTCAGCACGTTTAATGTGAATGCGATCAACAATGTACAACTGATTAAAGGGGGCTTTCCCGCAGAATATGGCGGCAGGTTAAGTTCTATTTTAAATATCACTATGAAAGAAGGAAATAAAACAAAATTGCAGGTGGCAGGAGGTATAGGTTTGCTTTCCAATAACCTAACTATTGAAGCGCCCATACAAAAAAATAAATCTTCGTTTATCATCTCTGCAAGAAGAAGCCATATTAACTTATTTATAAAGCAGTTTGCTTCAAAAGGTAATTCATATAAATTCTATGATATCAATGCAAAAATGAATTTTGAATTGGGCAAAAAAGATCATTTGTTTATCAGTTTTTTCAAAGGCAATGACAACGCTGCTTACGACAATCCCAATAGTTTAAATTATACAACAGAATTTGGAAACAGTACCGGCACCTTTCGCTGGAACCACCTGTTTGGCAATAAAATTTTTTCCAACACTTCCATCATCTATAATGACTATAACCTGGCGCTGTCAACTTCACAGAATAATTATTACTCCCTGCTTTATACCGCTGTTAAAGATATAACCCTAAAAACTGATTTCACCATTTTACCCGCTGCAAATCATCAAATAAAAACAGGCTTTGCGTATACCTATCATCAGTTATCCCCGGCGTCTTTTTCCGCCAGCATCCCAAGGCGGGGAAACCGGTTAACCATCAATAAAACAGGTATTTATAAACTGTACTCCACCGAACTGGCTTTTTATGCGGCTGATGAACTGGAAGTTTCTAAAAAAATCAGCGTTAATTATGGCCTGAGGGTCCCGGTTTTTACCGCATCTGGCAGAACTTATTTTTTTATAGAACCACGCATCACTTCAAAACTATCTATTGGCAACACGGCTTCCTTAAAAGCATCTTACACAAATATGAACCAGTTTCTTCATTTAATTCCGAATGCTACAGCCGGTCTCCCCACTGATATATGGATTCCATCCAGCGACAAAACAAAACCTCAATCTTCTACGCAGTATGCGTTGGGTATCTTTAAAAACTTTAAGAATAATGAAATTGAAACCAGTGTAGAACTGTATTATAAGAAAATGAACAACCAGGTTTTATTCGCAGAGGGTAAACAACTGAGAATAAATATTAACCTGGACAGTTTATTAGCGTATGGAAAAGGAGAAAGTTATGGGGCGGAGTTTTTTGTGAAAAAAAATACTGGCAAACTTACCGGCTGGATTGCTTACACACTTTCAAAAACCAGTCAACAATTTAGTGGTTTAAATTTTGGAGTAACATTTCCTTTCAAATATGACAGGCGACATGTTTTGTCGGTTACGGCAAGTTACCAGCTTACTAAAACCTGGATTTTCAGCGCTGTTTTCGTTTATTCTTCCGGCGTAGCTTTCACAATTCCTGCCGGCAGGGTCAGCACACTTAATTCCGGAACAATATTCGAAGGCAATTATTATGTATATGAAGGAAGAAACAATTACCGGCTCGCTCCTTATCACCGGTTGGATTTTTCCGCTTCAAATAAAAAGACAGTTAAGTTATTTAAGAAGCGTTATGAAAGAGAATGGTCCTTTGGAGTGTATAATGCTTACAGCCGGCAAAACCCCTACTTTGTTTATTTTGAAATTGATGCATTGACTAATAAACCAACCGCAAAGCAGGTTTCGCTATTGCCCATTATTCCGGGCTTATCATTCAATTTTAAATTTTAAAAAATGAAAATTACCAGCAGATTAAGTACAGCCCTCCTGGGACTCGCATTAACCGCCTGCAAAAAAGATATCACTATCAATTTTCCTGCAGACCATAACAGTAAAATTTTTATTGAAGGAATGCTATACCCCGGCAAAAAGCCTCAAATCTATATCAGCAAAAGCAATCCTTTTTTTAGTTCAAAGGTTACACCACAGCAGGTTTTCGCCAGGGGTGCGGTGGTAAAAATCATCAGCGGGCCCACGGTTGATGTATTAGTTGCTGATTCTGTTTTTAATAAATTCAGGTGCAGGTGGGAACCTTTTTATCGTGGCAATATTACTGCCGAATATGGAAAGACCTATACGCTGGAATTGAGTTTTGAGGGAAGAACATATTCAGCAAGCACTACCATCAACCAGGTGGCTGTGGGCATAGCCTCTATTGAATATACTCCTGAATTTTTTGATGTTTACGGCGGGCATGACGGAGTGATTATAACAATTACCGATCACCCTGGCAGGCGTGACTATTACCGGTTTCAAATGGACAGGATGATTGACAGTTCGGTGCACCATGCCCATGTACTGGACAGGTTTGTGAATACCTGTGTATCTGGTCCTGCTGAAAAATTTGCTGTAAGAGATATTGGCCGGATTGTTTTCAATGATGAAAATGCCGACGGACAAAAAATAGTAATGTCGATAGAAGTAGCCTATGAATACAAAAAGGGCGATAAAGGATGGATTTTTATACAGTCGCTGGATAAAAATTCTGCGGAGTTTTACAAAGATCTTGACGACCAGTTGCAGGCCATACAAAATCCGTTTGTTGAACCCGTTTTTCTTACCACTAAAATACCGGGAGCCACCGGGGTTTTTGGTTCGGCGGTATTATCAGATTCCGTCATGTTCATCTACCCCAGGAATAACCCTTAATATTGCTGCCCTACCATTTAATGGCCAAACCGGTTATAATTGCCAGTCCAATACTCATTAATGTACCAATCACGAGGTATTCGGTTTTTATTTCAGGGCGGTCCTTTTCATTAAAACGAATGATGCCTTTTGCTGCTACCAGCAAACCGATAGCGGAATACTCGCTTTGCAATACAAACAGGAGTATGATGATCCGCTCTACCATGCCTATCCATTTGCCCGCATTGGCAAGGCTTTCGGCATCGGGTATTTTATCCCTCCATTGTTTGGTGAGTTGCCCGATTAAAATACCTGCGGGTGTGGTTAAAAAAACAAATGCCGTAATGGTTTTCCAAACAACGGTTTGTGCGTTAAATTGCTGCCAGGCAACCTGAACTTCGTTCCATTGTATGAAAGTAAAATAAAAGCAACCGATAATTACCAGTAGATGCAATACCTGGTCTGCGAGGAAATATGCGAGCGTAGGTTTTTGGTAAGATTTCCAGCCATCAATCAATGTATGCGTTACTAAAATAACGAGGGCTACCAACCAATACTGCCAGCCAATCAGTATCCAGGCCAGTAGGGCTGTGGTAAACCCATGCAGGTATAATTTGAAGGAAGCATAATGTTTTTCATTGCGGTCATCCACCCAGCTTTTTGGCTGCAATATAAAGTCTGTGACCAGGTGCGATAATATAATTTTGATTAACCAGGTGGATGCAGTAATCATGTTAATTGATTGATGATGTTTTCATAATGCTGTAACAGTTTTTCAATTTCCGCCCAGCGACCGGAACTTACATGCTGGTTAATGGTACTTTTAGATTTCTTGAGTTTGGCGGCAACTTTCTGCTGGGTTTGTCCTTTCAGCAGTTCAAAAATTACGGTGGCCTGCCTGGCCGTCATTACTTTAAAGATGGTATTGATATAATCGGCGATTACCTGCAGGCCCTCATTTGCCAAACTGTTGCCAGTGGTAATGGAGAGCCTCATGCCTGTTTTTGCCATTTCGTCAAATGCCCGCCCTGATAAAACAAAGGCTTCATCCTTTGCGGCACCCAGTGTTTTAACTGTTGTTTTTACCTGCCCGATGCCAATGGCTATTCTAACGTCAGATATGGGGGTTTCTTCTTTCTGTGATATGCTGATCGCGGCTGTACGGCATAATAACGCCGTTTTAAGGGCTTCGGTGGCCTGCTTTTGATAAACCTGCAAACTGTCTCCCCGGTAAAACTCAAATTGATACGGTGCAAGTAGCTGCTGTAAAATTTTCAGCAGTTTCTTTTCTTCTGCCGCGGCAAGCCTTGTTGAGTTTACAATATCCCCTGTAATAACTGCCTGGATAGCCATAGCTAAAAATTGTTGTTTGTAAATATACAAACTTTTTTGAAATTCGTATAAGTAGCCGAACTTTTTAAAAATTCGTATAAGTATACGAATTAATTAAAAATTCGTATAAATAGCCGAACCCGGGGAATTGGCGCTAATACTATCCAGCACCCGTTATCACTACACGCGATGGGATAAAGTTTACTTCAACCTCCATTTTTGAATATATCTTTACAGCAATAAAAATGGCTGGAACGCAACCGTTCAACCAAAAGATATGCACGGTGTTCCACAACTTAACCTAACCATTTTTGAAAATGGTAAAGCAACTGATTTTAAAATAATGAGCAGCTTTGCCTGTTTTACCCTGCAATAGAAAACAACATGCTACCGAAAATAAAACTGGGCATTTTAGATCAATCCATTGTGCGGCAGGGCCATACTGCCAGTGACGCCATTAAAGAAACCATTGCCACGGCAAAGCTGGCTGAACAATTGGGATATAACCGCTTTTGGGTATCAGAACACCACAATGCACCTTCCATAGCGGGTTCAACACCCGAATTGCTGATGGTGAAATTGGCTGATGAAACCCGCCATATCCGGATCGGTTCCGGAGGTATTATGTTACCGAACCATAGTGCATTAAAAGTGGCTGAAAATTTTCGTATGCTTGAAACGCTTTTCCCGGGCCGTATTGACCTGGGTATGGGCCGGGCACCCGGCAGTGACCGCATTACCGCTTCGGTATTAAATCCATCCAATACATTTAGTGAAGAAAGTTACCTCCAGCAACTAACCCACCTGCAACATTATTTTAATGACAGTGCCGGTACAAGTCACGGCACATTATTGGCAGTACCACAGGCCGCCTCCACCCCCACTCAATGGATATTGAGCAGCAGCGGCGGAAGCAGTAAAATTGCCGCAGCTTATGGAATGGGGCTGGTGGTAGCCCGGTTTATTAACGGTCATGCAGGTCGCGATACGGTATCAACATACCGGCAACTATTTAAGCCCTCCGCGCAATTTGCTTTGCCCAAGGCTATCCTGGCCATCTCGGTATTATGTGCAGGTACGGAACAGAAAGCTATGGAAATGCGCAAGCTCATGGACTTTCGGTTGCTGCAATTTGAAAAAGGCATTTTTGATAAACCCGGCGATTATGATTCTATTAAGGATTACCGGTTTACACCCCAGGAACTTGAGCGCATAACCTACCATAGCGGCCGCACGGTTTCGGGAACTCCGCCGCAGGTAAAAAAACAATTGCTGCGGCTGGCAGATGATTTTGATATGGATGAAATTATGGCGGTTACGATGGCAGGTAGCGAAACAGACAGGAAACATTCTTTTGAATTACTGGCAGAAGTATTTGAACTTAAACCAGCGGCTGCTAAAAATTAAATCAGTGATAGCGCGGGTGAAGGTTTTGCTTTGAAAATAGTGTGTAAAATTATTGAGCGGATTATTTTGGAAAAGGTGTTGGATATCCTGCCCTGCTCATCTTTCAACCCATTATTTATACAACCCGGGTTGATTAAAATCCAGCTCAGCTATCTCCAGTTTTAACCACTTAAAATCACCGCTTTTCAATTTCCAGGATACTTCAGTTTTGGCAGGGATGCGAATACCCTCAAATATTGCGTAGCTCTTTGTTTCGACCAGCCATTTTTCCAGCGTAGCATCTTTACCGTTAATGTACCAGCGGTTACAGGTAAAACTCATCATGTCGAAATTGGTGTTGAATTGAAAAATACCCTCAACGGACAAGCCTTTGTATCGCATCGTTGCTTTCGCAGCTAAGGGGCCCACCGCTTCCCATTTTATATAGTCAGACAATGCTGCGGTAGGGAACCAGCAAGTTTCTGCCAAAAAACGCAGCATGGCGGACCCATTCATTTTAGTATCACCCCCGGCATTAGCCACTGTAATAAGCGACAACATCTTTATCAGCATCCGACCGTCTCCATTTACAAATTTATCCCTTCCGCTGATTTTTATAAATGGCATCATCTGTACATTGGCCTGCCAGTTAAAAGCAGGATCGTCTACGGTAAAATATTGGCTGGCCGTAAAAGGCATCCATTTTTTACCCGGCTTTATCAGCATGGAGCCATTTTGTTTCAGCCTTACCGATTGAATTTTTTCTTTGCCCACCACACCCGAATGGATCAGCCATTGCTGTACAACAGGCGGAAGGCTGTCCAGCATTTTCCGGGTAATAATCACTTTAGTTTTGGGAGCTTGCGATAATAACGCGGTTACTTCCTTTGCCACCATTTTATTAAACTGCACATTGGCCAGCACGGGGATTGCAACCATCAATACAATAACATTGAACAAGGTTCCGAATTTGGCATCTTTCCAGGCAATAATGATGAGTATTTGTGAAATAACTGCTGCAATAATTGCGATGACCGGCCATGCATCCTTTTTTAGTAAAAACAAAACAGTTGCTGTTAAGAAAAGAATGGCCGTTATCAGCCAAAAACAACCGGCAGCTTTCGAAATGCCCCTGGTGAGCTGCGTAATATTTCCATAGCCAAAGGCTTTCGCAAATCCAATACAATGAATGAGGCCATGCAGGAGAATGATAAAACCGAAAAGATATTTAAGCATGATTAAGATATTAAATAAGCCTTATTGCTACCTGGTTTCTATTTATCTTTCGGCCGGTAAACCGTCGTAGCAAGGATATCCCGATTAGGGGAAATAAAAAAAGCAGCGGGAGATCACTGTAAATACTAATTCGGGGATAAGCACATTATTCCATCAACCTTCCCGGCAAAACAGTTTTTTTACTTGTGTCCAAAGCAACTGCATTTAATAGTTTTTTACACTGCTGTCCATCAGGTTTTTTAATGATTGTTGTCAGTTGATAGACATCGCAGGTTTTATAAACGGGTGGGTTTTGAAATTTTTTTCCACAAATTAAAAGTCCTGTTTGGCGCTTCAAATATAATGTGCTATCTTTTCCTGACTGCTAAAATCCTTTTTTCCTGTATAACCCGGCGTTCCATTTATTTTCTTGAATTTAATATACCATTACTAATATGGAACCCCTGTGTTCCTGCTTAAATTACTTTTATGAGTATTAATAATTTCACAGTGCCTTTGGAGCAGGTAGGAATTGAAGATATAGACTGGGTAGGCGGAAAAAATGCTTCCCTTGGTGAAATGATACAGCACCTTTCTGCGTTGGGCATTAATATTCCCGGGGGCTTTGTCATCACGGTGAGTGCATACAAGTTCTTCCTGGAGACAAATGATCTTGGGCCAACCATCAAAACATTTATTGGTGAAATTGATTTCGACAGCGTAGAATCACTGCGCAAAGGCGGAAAAAAGATCCGCCAGCTTATCCGTAATACCCGTTTCCCCAAAGAGATCAGCGACCAGATCATCGAAAAGTATTTTGCGTTATCCGATTTCTACAAAATACCGGATACGGATGTGGCGGTGCGCTCTTCCGCTACTGCTGAAGACCTTCCTGACGCTTCATTTGCCGGCCAGCAGGAAACCTATTTAAATGTTCGTGGACCCGGGGCATTGATTGATGCGGTAAGGAACTGTTTCGCTTCCCTTTTTACAGACCGGGCCATCTCCTATCGCGAAAGTTTTGGATACGATCATTTTCAGTTAGGCTTGTCGGTATGTGTTCAAAAAATGGTACGATCGGACCTTGCCTCTTCCGGCGTTGCTTTTTCTTTGGATACGGAAAGTGGTTTTAAAGATGTGGTGGTCATCAATGGTTCTTATGGCCTGGGCGAAATGATCGTGCAGGGTTCTGTATCACCGGATGAATTTATCGTATTCAAGTCAACACTTAACGGCGCCTATACCCCCATCATTGAAAAAAAATTAGGCAATAAAGATGTGATGATGGTATATGGTGATGATCCCGATGAAAGGGTACGCACTATTTCTACGGAGAAAGCCATGCATGACAAATTTTGCATAGACGATGAAACGGTTTTGCAACTGGCAAAATGGGTAGTGGAAATAGAAAAATATTACAGTAATAAGAAAGGCCATTGGTGCCCGATGGATGTGGAATGGGCCATTGACGGTAAAACGCAGCAGTTGTTCATTGTGCAGGCGAGGCCCGAAACAATACATTCCCAGAAGAAAGATAATTTAGTAACGGAATACCATATTAATGATCCCGAAAAAGATAAAAAGCTATTGGCCAAGGGCATTGCGGTGGGTGATAAAATTGCAAGCGGAAAAGTAACGATCATGTATTCGCTCGATATTCGTATTGCTGAAGGACACGCATTTAAACAGGGTGATGTACTGGTTACTGATATGACGGATCCTGACTGGGAACCGATTATGAAAATGGCCGCCGCCATCATCACCAATAAAGGTGGCCGTACCTGCCATGCAGCCATTGTAGCCAGGGAAATGGGCGTACCTGCAATTGTAGGTTGCGGTAATATTACCGACCTTTTAGCAGAGGGCCAGTTGGTAACCGCTTCCTGTGCTGAGGGTGGCGAAGGTTATATTTACAACGGGGAAATTAATTTTACCAAAATACAATTTAACCTCGATGAACTTCCACCGGTTGCAACCCCGATTATGCTAAATGTAGGTTCCCCTAATATGGCTTTCCAGTTTGCATCCCTGCCCAACAAAGGAGTGGGCCTTGCCAGGGAAGAATTTATTATTAATAATTATATCCAGGTGCACCCGCTTGCATTGTTGAGGCACAAAACCCTTAATGATGAACAATTGTCTGCTGAGATAAAAAAGAAGATTACCGGATTTAACAGTGAGGCGGAATATTTTATTGAAAAACTTTCTTACGGGGTTTCCAAGATAGCAGCGGCATTTTATCCCAATAAAGTAATTGTACGGTTCTCCGATTTTAAAAGCAACGAATATTTTAATTTATTAGGCGGAAAACATTTTGAACCTACGGAGGAAAACCCAATGATCGGATGGCGTGGCGCTTCGCGGTATTATTCTCCCGAATATAAAGAAGCATTCGGCCTGGAATGCAGCGCCATCAAAAAAGTGCGGCAGCAAATGGGCCTTATGAATGTAGTGGTTATGATCCCGTTTTGCAGAACTATTGAAGAACTGGTACAGGTGCAGGAAACCATGAAGGAGTTTGGTTTGGAACGGGGTGTGGATGGCCTGGAGGTTTATTTAATGGCCGAGCTGCCTTCCAATATTTTAATGGCGGCTGAATTTGCACAATACATTGATGGATTCTCTATCGGTTCCAACGATCTTACGCAATTAACCCTTGGGCTTGACAGGGATTCCTCATTGGTATCGCATTTATACGACGAACGAAACCCAGCCGTGAAAAAACTGATCAGCATGCTCATAAAAGCAGCTAAGGAAGCCAATGTTAAAGTAGGTATTTGTGGACAAGGCCCCTCCGACTTTCCCGATTTCGCTCAATTTTTAGTGGAGCAAAACATTGACAGCATTTCTGTAACGCCCGATTCTATATTTAAAACTGTAAAAGCGATTTACCAGGTTGAACAGCAAATTTCAGAAAAAATAAAACTCGGTGATGCAAAGCAGGCGGCTATCAGTAACCACCAAAAAACTATAATTCCATAAGGCCCTGCATTGGCACAACCATTATTTTTGTTTCGTATTAAAAAATAGTAAATGCCCTTTTTTCAATACAGGTGATAAGTTAAGTGTCAATTGTCCATTGTGATTTTATTCCATATTTCACCATTGACCATTCACTATTCACAAATCAAAACGTCTCTTAGCGGTTAACATAACACTCATTTTAATTCGCTACTTCTACCATTGGAATTTTCGGCGCATCCGTTACTGTAATGGAAACTACTGCATCCTTTAAACCTTTGGATTTAGCGGTTAGTACCAGCTTCCCTAAACTGCCGGCCTTGCTTTGAAGGATCACCTGGGCCAAACCATTGTACAGGCTTCTTTTATTTCCTTTTTCCGCTTCATGCGAATTAGGGTTACCGTTAGCTAAGCCAATAATATTACCCGGACCGCTTATTTCAAATTCAATGGGGAGGTTTGCATTTTCCACAGCGCGGCCTTTGGCATCTAATACCCTAACGGTTACGGGTACTGCATCCCAGCCTTCACCGGCGATAGTTTCCCTGTCGGCAATCAGTTGTACGCTTACCGGATCGCCCGTGGTTTCCACTGCAAAACGCGCCACTTCTTTTCCTCCTTTAAAACTAACCGCTTCTATTTTGCCGGGCTGGTATGGCACCTGCCAGGTATTCATCTCGTATTTATCAACCGGGCTGTCCTGGAGCAATTTTCCATTCAGGTATAGTTTCACCCGGTCTGCATTGCTTAAAGCCATTACCCTGATATTCTTTCCAATACTGTCTTTAGGCCAGTTCCAGTGGGGTACCACATGAAGTATATTTTTGTTTTCCACCCACTGTGCCTGGTGGATATAAAAAGCTGTTTTGGGAAAACCGCATTGATCCATAATGCCAAAGCTGGCGTCTGCGGTAGGCCATTCGTAGGGTTGGGGCTCACCGCGGTAATCAAAACCAGTCCACACAAAGCAGCCTGCTAAAAAAGCACGTTCGGCAACCACCTTCCAGGCAGTTCTGTGATTGGCGCCCCAGACAGGCCACTGTGTGTCGTACGCTTCTATCAGGTGTTGCTGTTTGTTGTTTTTATATTCACCCCGCATCATCAATCCTGATGCATCTTCCGAGCTTGTCAGCTTCATTTCGGGATGTGCTTTGCGGAAGGGGTCATAAGCATTAATCTGGTAATTGAAACCAACCACATCAACTGCCTGGGTAACATTCCTCGGCGAGAATAAACCTCCATTTGCAGCGGCAGTTACCGGGCGGGTAGTGTCTAATTCTTTCACTACAGAACTCATACGCCTTACCATCTCATACCCGATCTCGGTGCCCTGCATGGGCTCTTCATTAAACACCGACCAAAGGATGATACTTGGATGATTTCTATCGCGGCGAACCATCCATTCCAACTGGCGGATATATTCAGGCGAAGAATTGAAATTGCGGTTTTCGTCCATTACAAGGATACCGACCCGGTCACAAGCCTCCAGGAATTCTGCAGCCGGAGGATTGTGTGCACAACGGTAGCCATTCACACCCATCTCTTTCAGCTTCTTTAAACGAAAATCCCAGATGGAATTAGGGACCGCCACACCAACACCTGCATGGTCCTGGTGGTTGCAAACCCCTTTAATTTTTATGCGCTTATCATTCAGGTAAAAACCGGAATCGGCATCAAAACGAATGGTGCGAAAGCCACAGGTTGTAATTAAGCTATCATACAAAACACTGTTTCTTTTTACAACTGTTTTTACTTTATACAAGGCTGGATTTTCAATTGACCAGAGTGCAGGATTTGAAACGGGCAGGGTTAATTTAGCAAGGCTATGCCCAAGCGCCTTCACACCTGCTGTTGCATTTCCTTTTACTACCTGTTTGCCCTCTTTATCAAACAACGTCACTTCTATTTCATAATCTGTAGTGGCGCTGCCGGAATTTTCAATGGTAGCTTCTACGGGGATGGACCAGGAACCATTGCTGTTTTTTACGGGATGTGCAAATACACCGTCGGTCATGATATGAACCGGTGAGCGTTTTACTAACCAGGTATGGCGATAGATGCCTGCGCCTTCGTACCACCAGCCTTCCTGGTTAACAGCATCCACGCGTATTACAATATTATTGACCTCATTGCCATACTTTGCCAGCGCAGTCATATCAATGTAAAAAGAAGTATAACCACTCCAGTTGCGGTGCACTACCGTGCCGTTGATCCATACGGTGCAATGGGTTGCAACACCATCAACCTGGATTTCCAAATGCTTGCCCCTGTCGGAAGTATCCAGTTTAAAATTACGGCGGTACCATCCAATGCCTCTTGGACGATATCCCTGCGAAACATTCGCGGTTGAATCAAAGGGTTGCTCAACCGCCCAGTCGTGTGGCAGATTAACCAACCGCCAATTTTTATCATTATAATCGGGAGCGGCTGCACCCCAGGCCCTGCCTGCTTTTGCGTTAGCGTAGGTAGTACCATGACCTTTGATAATGGGAAAAGGGATATCCCCTAAATGAAAACGCCAGCCATTATCAAAAGATAAACGTTCGCGGGTAAACGCAATATTTTTCGTTTCAGGTTGCGCTGATAATTGTAAGGAGGTAATGATCAGCAATGATAGTAATTGCAATCTGGTGTAGGTTTTCATCTTTTTTTGTTTAATAATGAACCTGGATGGGGCTCGTGATATGTGAAACTTTAAATTGCCACGTGAGTCGGATTATGGTTGCCATCATCATGGGTTATTTAACGATAGTAAAAGAAATTCGCGTATCTTTTTTAATGTCGATCGCTTTGCCAAATAAGGTAACAGCAGGTGTATTACCTGCATAAGAGCGGATCACTGCTTTTTTTAACTCGTGATCGGACCATTCAATATCTACTTCATAATTTCCTCTTGCCCTTAATCCTATAATTTTCCCGTTGGACCAGGCGGCAGGTAAAGCAGGTAAAATATCAATCGCACCTGTATGGCTTTGCAGCAGCATTTCAGCAAAGCCACCGAATGGAGAATCATATATTACTGGGAAATTTAAGCTTAGGGCGGCCAATGCCTTATCTCCATCCTGTAACCTTGCCCACATGCCGGCTTTATCGGGGTGATAGCCTCCTGTTTTGCGCAACTCCAATGATTTGCGTGCAGCAGCCAATAGTTCAGGTGAATTGCGGTTGATCTGGCTTAGGGGCCAAACCGAAATTACATGCGAAATATGACGATGGTTGGTTTCCCATTCTTTTAATGTGTCAGAGTAATCAAACTCCCATTCGTTCAACTGCCCCTGCGAACCTATTCTGAAAGGAAGCAATTTTGGGAGGGTTTGTTGCAACTTTGTCCTAAAGGTAGCATCTGTATTCAATACAATGCTGGCCTCAATGCAATGCCCGAACAGTTCTCTTAACAATGCCATATCTAAGGTTGATCCCTGGCTTACCGCTACCCTCCTGCCCTTTTGGTCAAAAAAATGATTTTCGGGTGAACTTGAGGGTGAGGTTACAAGGTACCCTTCTTTATTGGTAACCAACAGATCCAGGGCAAATTCAGCGGCGCCTTTCAGGATTGGATAAGCTTGTTTGGCCAGGTAATTTTTATCCCTTCTAAAATCATAGCGGTCCCATACATTTTCGCAAAGCCAAATGCCGCCCATTGGCCATAAAGCCCAGCAGGGGTCGCCGGTTGCCATGGTGGACATCGCCCAAATATCCGAATTGTGATGTGCCACCCAACCCTTAAAACCATAATTTACTTTGGCGGTAACTGCACCGTTCTTTGCCAGGTCGCCTACAAATTTTAATAAGGGTTCAGTAACTTCTCCAATATTACCCGGCTCGGCAACTGCATAATATTTATTTGGATTTTCATTTAAAGTATAGTTGGAGGCATACCGTGGAAACAAGTCACGGTTCCAGATGCCCTGTTCATTTCTTGGAGCACCGCCACCTGGCCTTGAACAGGCGATCAGGTTATAGCGCGCCCATTGATAAGCGAGCACATGTTTGTTTGGTTTTTCATTGTTGATCTCAACCCAAAGCCTTCTAAACAAACTACGGTGATCTTGTACATGACGATCGAATAATTGCTGGTAACTCTTTGCAGCGGCATCAGCGATATACTTTTTTACAAGCGGCAAAGGGTCTTTACCTGCTGTGCCCGGCTCTTTGTCAATCCCGTTAAAACTTGTGGCTGCCGAAAAAATCAGCAGCGCGGTATCAGCATTGGCAATCGTTAATGAAGTATCGTCCTGGGCAGTAATTTTTCCACCACTTGTTTTAACGTGAAGCCGTGATTGAAAACTCATGCCTTTATGATCATCCCATAAAACTTCCTGGGGTTTACTATAAGTATTGACGTAGTAAGGGGCCCGGCCCTTCAACAGGATCATGTTGCCTTCAATCGAAGTGCGGCCCTGCAACTGTGTATTGATATGCGACTTGAAGTTTACACTACCCTTTTTATCAGCATAAACCCGCATTACAATTACCTGGTCCGGATGACTGGCAAATGTTTCCCGGGTATAAGTTATTTCGCCGATTTTATACTGTACGGTTACCAACGCACGGTCCATATCCAATTCGCGGTTATAACTGGTATAGTTGGCGCTATTATCAAAATCGAGTTGAAGATTGCCCAATGGCTGGTATGCCTGGTTATTTTTGCCCTGCATGAACCTCGCTAATGAATCCGCTTTTTTATATTCACCGGCAGCCAGCGCCTGTCTTACCTGCCCGAGCACTTGTACACTGTTTGGATCGTTATAAGACCGGGGCATACCCGACCATAAAGTGACTTCATTCAGATTGAGTATTTCGGCGGCAACACTGCCATAAATTTTAGCACCGAGGCGTCCGTTGCCGATGGGGAGCGCTAATCCAAAATCTTTTGTTTCTGTTGGCTTATTGTAACTAAGCTTTAGTGTTTGCCAGTCGCCGGGCTTTTGACTGGTCTGGGCATTTGAACTGATAGAAAAAAACATTATAAAGAGAAAGCGACCAATAGAAAACAAAACTTTGGCGGCTGGTGAAAATGGGGGTTTCAACTGCATTATCTTATCGGTATTAAGGATTGTTTATTAATCATTTAAGCGGGAGGCAGGTTCATCATTATAGCTGAAAAGTAACAATGCTGCGAAGATAGTCTACAAACATTTTAAACTCATTCATTACTTAAAAATAATACAACCGGTCCATCCCAAAGGAAGGCAGGAGGTGTAAATAAAACCTGTCCCTTTCTGCAAATCCCTGCATCCAGGTATTGACGGGAAAAGGGTTGGTACCATTTTGCTTTCAGGAGTTTGGATATTGCGCTTAAATTTATTTGAAAAGCGGCTGGTTTATCCTGGTAAACTATATATTCCTTTCCTGTGTTGGTAAGGCAATAGCCCGTGCTCACTAAAGTATCGGCAGGTTTCAATAACCAGTACTTTGTTTTGCTAAAGAAATCTTTGAAATTCTTAAGATAGGTATAACCGGGCGGCATCATTGGTGCTAATAACATCCCATTCAGTGAAGGTATAATAATAAGCTTTGTATCCACCAGCCATCTGGATTTGCCATTTGAATCATACAACTACTTTCTTTGAAGACCTCACCCGTTTTTAAAACGGGTGAGGTCGGGCAAAAAAAACTAAAAGAAGGAAGAAAAATATAGGTAGCTCTTTTAAACGTCGGGGTTTCAAGCAGGCAATATTATGATTTATGGCTTCTACTGTGAAAACTCCGCTGGTACGTCATTCTCAATTCTTAATTCTTAATTCCTAATTCTTAATTTTTTTACCTGACAGTAACTTTTACTTCAGCGGCTAATTGTTTCGCCAGGTTAACAACATATTTACTGAAATATGCAGGGTCTTTAAATCCTTCATCGCTCAGTTCCCACCCGGCAACGGCATAGTACGAGACAGGCTTGCCGGACATTTTTAACCGGGCTAAATAACTATTGGAAAGCTTACCTTTTTTAGGCGCCTCTGTAAAACCCAGGTAAGTATCTGCGGGGAGGATGAGGGCCAGTCCTAACCACCACTCTTTATTGTATGCATGTTTTTCATGTGAAATAAGGGCAATAAATTTTTCGCCCACTTTTATTTCAATTGGAGGTTTTGCGGCGTTTATGTTCACGATGCCGATCAATAGTTGCTCATTACTTTCAGCCCCGGATATTTTAACTGTGTTTTGATAGGCATACATGCCGGGCCAGATACTTACTGTTTCTTCAGCGTTATAGGATTTGTGTCCGGGCTTCCAGTTATAGTATTTAAAATTCATGAGCGATCTTACCGGTCCTTCAGATACAATGCTGAAAGTGGTTTTTTCCACATTGTTTATAGAATCATCTACAGTTACACCCAGCCGCATGATGCTATCCCTTTTCATCAATGCAATGCCCCCTATTCCAACAGAATTTCCTACTGCAAGTATATCCCTTCCCCATGCTGCCATTACATGATAATTGTCTTCTACAGCGCCGGCGGCGTTGATACCAACATCTTCAGGAGAAAGGTAGGAAACCCGTTTACCAAAAACATCTTTCGCATTCCTTCCATCGAGGTAATGGCGAAAGCCAACCTTATCATTTTCCCAGGAAGGGCCATCCGTCTGGTATCGCTGGAAGCCCAGGCTTTTGGGCATATCCCGTGCATACATAATCTCATTATTAGCCGGCCTAACCGGACTTGAAGCGCTGCTTCGTTTTCCAAAGCGAACACCCGTTCGTTTTATAAATGCCGGTTTAGCCTTTACCCATTCCAATGAAAATTTTTGAGTGAACCGGGCTGGTAAATCAACAACAAAGAAAAGTTCATCCCACCGGTTATCCCGGTTAAGGTCATCGAGCTGCGCCGGGATAGTATCTCCTTTTGCCGAAAGGATTAAAGGGTAAAAAGCGCCGGTAGGTATGGATGGAATTTGCGCCCTTTTAATAACAATGGCTTTCGCTGTTAATGCCAGGGGAGAATTGTTTGCAACGTATATATGTTGATTTTTTTGTGCGTAGGCCAATTGCAATAAAACACAACACGTTAACAGGGATCCGGGCAAAAGCATTCGTTTATTCATAAGCTGTAGTTTTTTATAGTTTAATCGCTAGCCATATTCTTCTGCAATTATTTAAAGCCTTTTATCAACCGGAAGCAAAGGGTTGCCTGAAACTGCGGGTAAATATGCAATGAAAATAAGGAAGCTTATTAAAAATCCAATAAAGTATTTTTTTATCATTCGTGATTTGCCTGTATGACAAGTAAGGGGATTTTGTATGGCAGCTCATTCGCTTAGTCATGCCGGGATGAAAAATCCTGCCGGGGAAATTCCCGGCTTAATGTGTCATTATTCATATTAGCATGATCGTCGTTATTTACTACTTTCTGCAAAATTGCTTTTGCGTGTATGCGTTCCGTTAGCTTACCGGGCATTCCTTATTTATTGTATTGTCTGACAGTTTAAGCGGAATTTTTGACAATTCATTCAATGTTGCTTTTACAAGGGTTCAATCTCTACACATCTTTACGAAACAAATTAAACAATAACCAAACAAATTCACAATTATGAAAAGATTATTTATGCTGACCCTGACAGCGACAACATTATTTATTTCCTGTAAAAAGGATAAAGAAAACGAAAATGGCGGAATTTTTAAAGGGCCGGAGGTTCAGTTACATGGGGGCAAAGCCTGGACATGGATCCACCTTAACAAAAATGGCAACCCATTGCGTTTGGCGGTTGTTATTAATGACGCCGCACTCAACAGTCTTCCTGCTGGTATTAATGATCACGATAATCACGGCGATCATGATCATAGCAATATGGACAATAACCGTATCTTAAAATTTCATCCAAAAGGGGCCATTGTTCCTTTTAACCATGTAGGACTGGGCTGGAACCCAACCGGTCACGAACCTGAACCCATCTATGGCAAGCCGCATTTTGATTTTCATTTTTATATGACTACACCTGAAGCGGTTGCAGCCATTCCTCCTTATGAAGTGGATAGCAGTAAAT
Organism: Ferruginibacter sp.; assembly: GCA_014379625.1. GTDB lineage: Bacteria > Bacteroidota > Bacteroidia > Chitinophagales > Chitinophagaceae > Ferruginibacter. Next base: position 58,412 of record JACMLJ010000012.1, read on the forward strand.
TTAAAAAATGGCCAGGCCCCGATTATTTCCCACCAACTTATTTTAACCCGGGTGGTGGTGTACCACAAATGGGCGCTCACTGGTTAGATGTCACTTCCGGCGAATTTAACGGGCAAGCTTTTAGTCAAACATTTATCTATGGTTCTTACGATGGAAAAGTTACTTTTTATGAGCCAATGATAACTTTGGATTTCTTAAAGACCAACAGCAATTTTGAAAGAGCTATTCCCCAGCCTTCGAAAGTGCAGAAATCCGGATGGTATCCTTCCAAATTAAGAGTGGTAAACCATGATGAGCTTACAGAAATAATCCTGGATGCTTTTGTTTATAGAATGCAATCCTAATGATCACATAAAACCGAACGCTCAATGATGAGTTCATTCGATAAACCTTCATTTTATTCACTATCAGTTTATAGCTATAGGTCCCGTAAGCCCTGTAGCTTTTTACTTTTTTGCAGGGTAAGGTGATTGTCAAATTGTTGCCTGCTGGTGAGTTTGCTCCCCCGTGAAGGGATGACTGGAAAGAATGGAACGATACAGTTAACTTTGCTATAATGACCGCGATAAAATCAATAGGGCAATTTTTCTGGAAATTATTCAAGGCTGCCTTTGTCCGCAAAAAGGATTGCTGTAAATAAATCTCCTTTAATACTGCCGGAAAACTGACCCAAATCATATGCCCGGTAACTTTACATCATTCATTGTAAGATAAGTATTCTGTTTCTTTGCAGTATAATTCAGCAGTTCTGAAAGAAAATATCATCCCCTTACAAAAAATAGTGTATACTTTTGCAACAATGAAAAAGTTTCTCATAGCCATATTAGCTCTTTTGTACCTTAGCACCACCATTGGTGCTACCGTTCAAATGCATTATTGCATGGGCCAGCTTTCAGATTGGGGTATTGGGCATAAAGCGCCTAAAACCTGCGGCAAATGTGGCATGGAGAAATCGGAGAAAAATGATAATGGTTGCTGCAAAGACGAGCACAAGTTTGTAAAAAATGACACCGATCAAAAAACCGCTGAAGCCGGATTGCAGCTATTACATGCGGTGGCAGTGGCACTGCCTGTTTCCTTTATTGAATTTCCTTCCAACCATTTCCCTTCTGTAACAGAAGAAAATCCAATCAGCCATGCACCTCCCCAATCCAATGGTGTAGCGGTTTACATACGCAACTGCGTTTTCCTGGTATAGATTTTATCCACCTGGACTGACCCGGCAAAATTACTTGCCTGGCTTTTGGCTTTTCAATATGCCGTATTAAGTATTTATTCCTTTCACTTATAAATTTACAAAAAATGAAATCTTTAAAAATCCTGATGATGGCAGCTTTAACCATCCTGACAGTTTCGGTTTTTGCCCAGAACGGAACATCCAATAAAACAAAAGCGGGCAAGCAGAAATCAGAAAAAATGAAATACTGTTGCGCTACGCACATGGATGTAACCAGTGACAAGCCAGGCAAATGTTTCAAATGCGGAACAGATCTTACCAAAACAACAAAGGAGCAAATGAAAATGGGCGTAATGAAAATGTATGTTTGCCCGATGCATCCCGAAGTGACCAGCAATCAACCCGGTAAATGCACTAAATGTAATATGGATCTAAATAAATCAGTGAAATCAGCCAAGTCCTATTCTTGTTCCATGCACCCCGATATAACCAGTGAACAGCCAGGTAAATGCTCCAAATGCGGAATGGATCTGACCAAAACAAAAAAGGAGCAAATGAAAATGGATGCAATGAAAATATATACCTGCCCGATGCACCCCGATGTAACCAGCGAAAAACCAGGTAAATGTTCAAAATGCGGTATGGCTTTGCAACAAAAAAGTTAAATAATAATCAACTACTCATTACAATGAAAAAGATAATCTTCCCTTTATTATCCTTTGGCGTCATCATTTTAACTGCCTGCAACAACAGCAGCAGTAAAAATGAGCAGGTTGGGCACGACATGGATAACATGAATAAAGACACTACACCACAATCAGTTGTAACAGGCAATAATGATATAAAGGGCGTTGCAGTTAAATATACTGGTATTGATGCCGGGGTTACGGCTTCTATTAAGGAAATAGCTGACCATTACCTGCACATAAAAAATGCCCTGGCAAAGGATAATGGTGGCGAAGCAGCCAGTGGCGCAAAAGCAATGCAGGGCGCCATAAGCAAACTCGATAAATCTTTATTTACCGCTGAACAAAAGGCAATTTACGATAAGAATGAAGAAAAGCTTAAAGAAAGCGCAGACCATATCGAAAAGAATGGTGATAAAATCAGGCAGCAACGCTCACAGTTTGCGCTGATGAGTGAAGTGGTATATGATATAGTTAAGTCATTTGGTGCAGGTCGCCCGATCTATCACGATCACTGCCCGATGTTCAACGAAAATAAAGGCGCGATGTGGTTAAGTGAAACGATGGAAATAAAGAATCCTTATTACGGCGCCGACATGCTCACCTGTGGATCGGTGGAGGAAATTATTGAATAAGTCAAAGGGCAATGGTGAATGGGCAAAAAGGCAAAGGTACATTGATATCGAATGCTTAACCATTCACCATTTTCACAAAACAAACCGCCGATGGTTCAAAAACTAATCGAACTCGCTTTACGCAACAGGTTGATCGTTCTGCTGGTGGCAGCCTGCCTGTTTGCCTGGGGCATTTATTCCATGCAGCGAAACCCGATTGATGCCATCCCGGATTTGAGCGAAAACCAGGTGATCGTTTTTACAGAATGGATGGGCCGCAGTCCGCAGGTGATAGAAGACCAGGTTACCTATCCCCTGGTGAGTAACCTGCAGGGTATCCCAAAAATTAAAAACATACGCGGCTCTTCCATGTTCGGGATGAGTTTTGTGTATGTGATTTTTGAAGAAAATGTAGATGTCTATTGGGCAAGAACCAGGGTGCTGGAAAGGTTGAATTTTGCTCAAAGATTATTGCCGCAGGGCATTACTCCCACACTTGGCCCGGATGGAACGGGTGTTGGGCATATTTACTGGTATCATTTGGAAGCCCCCAGGATGAACCTGGGAGAACAAAGGGCATTGCAGGACTGGTATGTAAAATTTGCCCTGCAAACGGTGCCCGGAGTTGCCGAAGTAGCTTCCTTTGGTGGTTTTGAAAAGCAGTACCAGTTAGTGGTTGACCCCGTGAAGTTGCAGCATTATAATATATCCCTGATGGATGTGATGAACAAAGTAAAAGCCAACAACAATGATGTGGGTGGCAGAAAATTTGAAATGGCGGATATGGGTTATATTATTCGTGGCCTGGGTTATATCAAAAGCAAGGAAGATGTAGAAAATATTGCATTGAGTAATTACAGCGGCATACCGGTAAGGGTTAAGGATATTGGTTCTGTACAAATGGGGGGTGATTTACGGCTGGGTATTTTCGATGCCGACGGAAAGGGTGAAGTGGTGGGCGGCATAGTAGTAATGCGCTACAATGAAAATGCTGATAAAGTAATCAAGGCTGTAAAAGAAAAAATGAAGGAAGTGCAAAAAGGTTTACCCGATGGGGTAACATTTAAAGCATCATACGACAGGAGTACGTTGATACAGGAGGCTTTAGCATCAGTGAAAGGTACATTAATAGAAGAAATGATAGCGGTTTCTGTTATTGTACTAGTTTTTCTTTTTCACTGGCGCAGCGCTATTATCATACTTATCCAGTTACCCATATCTGTAGCGGCCGGTTTTATTTTTCTCGAAATGTTTGGTATTTCCTCCAACATCATGTCGTTAACAGGCATCGCGCTGGCAATTGGTGTGGTGGTTGATGATGGTATTGTAATGGTGGAAAACAGCTACCGGCATTTGAGCGAAGCACAGGAGGTGAGGGGAAATAGGCGATAGGTAATGGGCGAAGGGCAACTGGCAAAAAACAAGACAGATAAACAATTAGCAGTAAACAATTAAAGATGTTGCTTAAACGAAAAAAAGACCCGCTTACACCAGGTGAGAGAATGGAAATTATTACGAAGGCTTCCAAACAGGTTGGCCCGGGTGTATTTTATTCAACCATCATAGTAGTGACTTCTTTTCTGCCGGTATTTTTATTAACAGGGATGGAAGGAAAACTTTTTCATCCTTTGGCATGGACCAAAACATTTATCCTGCTGATTGATGCTGTACTGGCTATCACCCTTACCCCTGTATTAATTTCTTTTTTACTGAAAGGGAAATTGAAACCCGAAAGCGCCAATCCGATTACAAGAACCTTAGAAAAAATTTATACTCCCATTTTGAAATGGTGTTTAATATGGAGGAAAACAATTATTGGGATCAATCTTGCCGCACTTGCAGTAGGAATAATAATGATGACCCGGCTCGGATCAGAATTTATGCCCCCCTTAGATGAAGGCTCCCTGCTATTTATGCCGGTTACGCTGCCCGATGTTTCCAACTCCGAAGCGAAACGGTTACTACAGGTTCAGGATAAACTGATCCTTACTGTTCCGGAAGTAGCGCATGTAATGGGAAAAGCAGGCAGGGCAAATACCGCAACAGACAACTCCCCTATCAGCATGATTGAAACCATCATATTACTTAAGCCAAAAAATGAATGGCGTAAAGGAATGGATAAAGTTGATATCATCAATGAGCTCAATGCCAAATTGCAGATACCCGGTGTAACTAACGGATGGACACAGCCCATCATCAACCGTATCAATATGCTTTCCACAGGCATCCGCACGGATGTTGGATTGAAAGTGTATGGCCAGAACCTCGATACCATTTATGCATTTGCCCAAACCCTTAAAAAACAATTGGAAGGGATTGAAGGTGTAAAAGATCTGTATGTAGAACCCATTACCGGTGGCAGGTATATTGACATTGCTATTAAGCGGGAAGAGATTGGACGATATGGATTGAGCGTGGATGATGTAAATGCAGTTATTGAAATTGCGCTGGGTGGAATGAAACTTACGACAACGGTTGAAGGCCGGCAGCGCTTTTCCGTGAATGCCCGGTACGGACAGGATTTCCGGAATAATCTTCAATCCCTGAAACGGTTGCAGGTGCAAACCATGAGCTTTGGCCCTGTACCCCTGGAAGCGGTTGCTGACATAAAATTAAGTGATGGCCCTCCTATGATCAATTCGGAGAATGCCATGCTGAGAGGGACCGTATTGTTTAATGTAAGGGAAAGAGACCTGGGCAGTACGGTAAAGGAAGCACAGGGAAAGTTAAACCAGCTGATAACCAAATTGCCAAAAGGCTACTTCCTCGAATGGAGCGGGCAATGGGAAAACCAGTTAAGGGCCAACAGGACACTAACTATGATAATGCCGGTTGTATTACTGATCATATTCATGGTGCTGTATTTTACTTATCATTCATTTAAAGAATCGCTGGTAACCATGCTAACGGTTCCGTTTGCGTTGATCGGTGGTGTGTTCATGGTGTATTTCTATGGAGTAAATTTGTCAGTAGCCGTAGCCGTGGGTTTCATCGCCTTGTTTGGTATGGCAATTGAAACAGCCATGCTGATGACAATATACCTCAATGAAGCGATGCAGAATATGGTGGCTAAGCATGGTAATTCCAGCAAAACTATCACACCGGCTATCATCCGGGAATTTGTAATAGAAGGCGCGGCTAAAAGGTTGCGTCCCAAACTGATGACGGTATCTGTTGGCCTGTTTGGACTCATCCCTATTTTATGGGCAACCGGCGTAGGGAGCGATATTATGCGCCCTATTACGATACCACTGATCGGGGGCACCATCACTTCCACTATTTATGTATTGCTGATCACTCCTGTTATTTTTGAAATGATAAAAGAACGGGAGTTAAAAAGAAAAGGAAAAATTGAATTAATTGATACGAAAGAATAATAAAAAATAATATGGAAGTTATACTAACATCAACAATAACCTGCCCGCATTGCGCACATCAAAAACAGGAGGAAATGCCGGTAGATGCCTGCCGCTATTTTTACGAATGTGAACAATGCAAAACAATAGTAAAGCCAAAAAAGGGCGATTGCTGCGTGTTTTGTTCTTATGGTTCCGTTGCATGCCCGCCTGTTCAAAAGAATAAAAAATGCTGTGCTTAAAATTTTTACCATGAAGAAAATAATTTTCATACTGGCAATTATTTCCCCGCTTAAATATATTTCAGCACAAACCCTTAAGCTGGATGCTATATTGGATAGCATTACAACATTGCACCCGGTTATTAAAATGTATAACAATGAAATACGGTCAATGGATGAAGCCGCAAAAGGCGCAAAAAGCTGGATGCCACCGGAGTTCAGTTCCGGGTTATGGATGACGCCTTATAATCCGAAGCTGTGGAAAAAAGGCGAAATGGGTGAAACAGGGATGGGCCAATATATGATTGGCGGCCAGCAGATGCTGCCCAACAAAAAGAAACTGAACGCGGATGCTGCTTATATGGAGGAAATGTCATCTGTGGAAAAAGAAAAAAAGAATTCCACCGTCAATGACCTGGTCCGGGAAGCCAAACTATTTTATTATGAATGGATTATACTGAAAAAGAAATTACGGGTGCTGGAAGACAACGAAAAGCTGCTTGATTTTATGATTAAGAATGCGGAGATAAGGTACAAAAACGGGCTTGGAAAAATCAGCGCCTATTACAAAGCAAAGGCAGCATTGGGCAGTGTGCAAAATATGCAACTGATGTTTGAAAGCGACATCAAAGAAAAACGCATCCGCATCAATTCACTCATGGGCAGGAATGCGATGCTTGATTTTGACATTGATACCAGCTACCAGCTAAACGACTATTCCTCCCTCCTGTTTGACAGTACACTTTTCAATAACAGCCGAAGCGATTTAAAAGCGATCGATAAAGACATCACCCTAAGTTTGCTTAAACAGGAAACGGAAAGACAAAGCCTGCAGCCACAATTTGGTATCCGCTACGAGCACATGTTTGGCTTTGGTGGTTTACCGATGCAGTATACGTTAATGGGGATGTTGAAAATACCCATGGCCAAATGGTCGTCCAAAATGAATAAGGCCAATATCGAAAGCCTGAAATGGAAGGCCAGGGCTTTGCAATCACAAAAAGAAATGATGGTAAACGAATACAGCGGCATGGCTTATGGGATGCGCAATGAAATTGAGCTGAAGAAAAAGCAGTTGAAATTGTACGATGTAAATATCATCCCCGCACTAAAAAATAATTATAAAACCATGCAACTGGGTTATGAGCAAAATACAGAAGAATTATTTATGCTCTACGATGCCTGGGAATCACTGTACATGACACAGTTGGAATATTTAGAGTTGTTGAACCAGTCACTCAAACTTCAGGTATCACTGGAACGGATAATCGAAAAGAAATGAAAAGAGAAAAAATAAATGTGCGGGGAACGATGGTCAATGGCCAATGGGCAATCGGCAATCGGCAATGGGCGATCGACAATGGGCAATGGGCAATGGGCAAAACTTCTTTATTGCTAATTGCATATTGCTTATTGCTTATTACTACAACGGGTTGCGACAATAAAAAAGACACTCATCAGGCACACAATACTACACTAACGCAGGAAACCTACACCTGCCCCATGCATCCTGAAATTATCCGCGATAAACCTGGTAAATGCCCTGTCTGTGGGATGGACCTGGTAAAAAAAGAAACCGGTGGAGAAAAATCAAGCGATGCCACGCTGAATGCATTGTTAAAACCCACCAATGAATTTGTAGTGTCTGCTATACCGGTTACCACTATTCAAAAAAAAGAAGAACAGGTAGAGATTGAAGCATTGGGCAATATTGCTTACGATACAAGGGAGGCGGGTAGCATTTCATCGAGAATAGCAGGAAGAATTGAGAAACTGTATGTACGTTATCGCTATCAAAAAATAAATAAAGGACAGCGGATCATGGATATCTACAGTCCTGAAATGCTGACAGCACAACAAAATTTATTATTTCTCATTAAGAACGATGCGGAAAATGAAACACTCATCCGGGCAGCAAAAGATAAACTATTGCTGTTGGGAATGAGCGGGCAACAATTACAGCAGGTTATCAAATCAAACAAAGCTTCCTTCACCGTTGCAGTGTATAGTAATTACAGTGGCCACCTGCACGAAGCACCTAATGGGGGCATAATGAATCCTTCATCTGCCGGCATGAAAGATATCGCATTGCTTACAGAAGAACTTGCCCTGAAGGAAGGCATGTATGTACAAAAAGGGCAGTCATTTTTTGTGTTGTATAATCCCGGCCGTGCCTGGGCACTGTTGAATATTTATGCTGACAACCAGGGTTTGGTGAAAAAAGGAAATATAGTCAGGGTAGTTCCGGAGACCGCACCGGGTAAAGATTTCAGGGCTGCGATTGATTTTATTGAACCCTTTTATCGCAGGGATAGCAAAACCCTGACTGCCAGGGTTTACTTCAACAACAATATGCTAAAAATCCCTATTGGCAGCCAGGTAAGGGCTACTATTTTCGGGAACGCAAAGAATGCTTACTGGTTACCTAAGGAAGCCGTTTTGTCGTTGGGAATGGACAAAGTGGTATTCAAAAAACTGGAAGGCGGTTTTAAGGCCCAAAAAATAAGTACCGGCATCCTGTATAAAAACGATTTACAGATTATGAGTGGTTTATCGGCCACTGATTCGGTTGCGGTAAATGCGCAATATTTAATGGACAGCGAAAGCTTTATCAAAATAAAAAACTAAACGATGAAAGAAAACAGTCATGTACCGGGCGGCAGGATAACAGGTAAGCTTCATTGGCGTCCCTGCCTGTCTGCTCCAGGCAGACAGGGCACTCTTGCGCAGTTGATTCAATATGCAGCGATAATGGCATGCTTGGCCTTATTAGTTACATCCTGCAAAAGGAAGAGCGAAACACCCAAAGATCCTGACGTATATTATACCTGTTCAATGGATCCCCAGGTGATTGAAAATAAACCGGGCAAATGCCCTATCTGCCATATGGACCTTACACCGGTAAAAAAAAACAGCGGTGAAAAGAAAGATGAAATTCAGTTAAGTGAGCAGCAAATACAGTTGGGCAATATTCAATCCGATACCATCCGTAGCGGTACCATTGGCGACAAGTTGATATTAACAGCCACTTTAAATTTCGACCAGTCCAAAACCGCTTCTGTTAGTTCAAGGGTTAGCGGCAGGGTGGAAAAATTATATTTCAAAAACCTTGGCGATTACGTAAAAAAGGGCGCTCCATTGTATGATTTATACAGCGAAGAATTAAACAGTTCAAAACAGGAATATTTACTGGCGATAGACCGGAAGAAAGCATTCATCAATGAAACAGCCATTGACTTTGACCAGTTGCTCGAAAGTGCAAAAAATAAATTGCTGCTATGGGGAATGAGTCCCGCACAGATCAGGGAACTTGCCACCAATAAAAGAGCCAGTTCAACCACCTTATTCTACAGCACCGCCGCAGGTTATATCACCGCCATAGACATCCGTGAAGGTGATTATGTAATGGAAGGCGGCGCCATTGTAAAGCTGGCCGACCTTTCAACGCTTTGGGCAGAAGCACAGGTATATACTTCCCAGCTTTCCGCAATAGATCTTAAAGGATTGGCATTGGTACAATTCCCGGATACGGAAGGAAAAGAAGCCAAAGGCAACATCGAGTTTGTAAATCCTGAGATCAACCCCGATACAAGGATCAACTTGATAAGGGTATCTATTTCCAACAGCGGCAACCAGTTAAAACCGGGTATGCCTGCTTATGTGGTGTTAAAAAGCCGGCAACATCAATCACTTACATTGCCCGTTGATGCTGTAATAAGAGATGGAAAGGGTGCAACGGTTTGGGTAAGGACAGGCGGATCTTCCTTTAAAAATAAAATGGTGGAACTGGGTTTGGAAACCGGTGACAGGATAGAAATTCTATCCGGGTTAAAGGAAGGCGATGTGGTGGTGATTACAGGGGCTTATTTATTGCAAAGCGAATATATTTTCAGAAAGGGCGCCAACCCGATGGAAGGAATGAAGATGTAGTTCCGATCTTAAAGGAATTATTTGAAACCGCTTAAAAAAGCAATTTTTTTAGCGCTTATGTTTACTGTTAGTGGATATGTATATGAAGTAAATTTTAAAGTGCGAATAGAAAATCGGTAAACTTCTCAGGGTATAAAATTATAAAAATGGAACATAAAATTCATACATACACCTGTCCGATGCACCCACAAATTGTGCAGGATAAACCTGGCATCTGCCCAATTTGCGGGATGACCTTAGTATTGGTAAAAAAGGCCGCAACCCGGCATGATGACCCGCATCATCAAGAGGGAGGAAATACACCAACAGGCCATGCGGGGCATAGCCATGGCGGAATGATCGCTGATTTCCGCAAACGATTTTATTTAGTACTGGCGCTAACTGTACCCATCATGCTGCTATCAACCATGATACAACATTTTATTGGCGTCAACTTGCAGTTTACAGGTTCTTCTTACATTTTATTCGGGTTATCTTCCATTGTGTTTTTTTATGGCGGCTGGCCGTTCCTAAAGGGATTGGTGGATGAGGTAAAAGGCAAAAATCCCGGTATGATGTTTTTGATTGGCTTTGCAATAACTGTGGCTTACATATACAGCGTGGCCATTGTTTTTGGTTTACAGGGCATGGATTTTTTTTGGGAGCTGGCAACCCTTATCCTCATTATGCTCCTGGGTCATTGGATAGAAATGAAATCTGTTGTCGGTGCTTCCAGGGAACTTGAGCTACTGGTTAAGCTGATGCCGGCCGATGCGCATATGGTAATGCCGGATATGGTGCATGATGTAAAGACTGATACACTCAAAGAGAACGACATCATCCTGGTAAAACCGGGCGAAAAAGTTGCCGCCGATGGGGTCATTTCGGACGGGGAAAGTTATTTGAATGAATCCATGCTGACCGGTGAATCAAAACCAGTGCAAAAAATAAAAGGCGATAAAGTAATTGCAGGCGCTGTTAATGGAAATGGTTCAATTAAAGTTACCGTTTCTCATGCCGCAAAAGATTCTTATCTCTCCCGGGTAATCAGGTTGGTAGATGACGCACAAAAATCAAAATCCAAAACCCAGTTACTGGCAGATAAGGCAGCAAAATGGTTAACCCTGATTGCAATTGTTGCAGGGGTCACTACGTTTTTATATTGGTATTTTACCGGGCAAACGCTCGCATTTGCTATGGAAAGAATGGTTACGGTAATAGTTATTTGCTGCCCCCATGCTTTAGGATTGGCGGTACCGTTGGTAGTAGCAAAATCTACAGCTTTGTCAGCGAAAAATGGTTTGCTGATAAAGAACAGAACTGCCTTTGAAAATGCAAGAAAAATTACGACAATAGTATTTGATAAAACCGGAACCCTTACCGTGGGTAAATTTGAAGTATCAAAGATTTTTTCCCTGCAAAAAAACCTGAATGAGAAAGAAATCATTCGTTTGGCATCTGCATTGGAGCAAAAATCAGAGCATCCCATTGCAACAGGTATCCTGCAAAAAGTAAAAGATTTGTCTGTTACTATTCCATCAACAGACAACTTTAATGCTATCACTGGTAAAGGTGTGGAAGCCATCGTGGAAGGCAAAAAAATATTGCTTGTAAGTCCGGGCTATCTAAAAGAAAATAATATCGCCCTGCCTGGTGGCTTCACGGCGACTGATACCGAAACGGTGGTATTTATGCTGATCAATAATGAATTGGCAGGGTACATTGCATTATCGGACGAGATAAGACCTGAATCAAAGGAAGCAATTAAAACTTTAAAACAAAACAATATCAAATCAATATTGCTTACCGGCGATAATAATAAAGTTGCAAAAAGCGTTAGCGAAACCTTAGGCATGGATAGTTTTATTGCCGAAGTACTGCCCCATCAGAAATTAGAAAAAATAAAAGAACTTCAAGGCCGTGGAGAATTTGTTGCCATGACAGGTGATGGGGTAAACGACGCACCCGCACTGGCGCAGGCCGATGTTGGCATAGCAGTTGGCAGTGGCAGTGATATTGCCGCGGAAACTGCCGGGATAGTTTTGGTAAACAGTAACCCAAAAGATATAGTGGGTTTGATTTTATTTGGGAAAGCCACTTACCGTAAAATGATTCAAAACCTTATCTGGGCGACAGGTTATAATATAATTGCATTACCCCTGGCTGCGGGTGTATTGTACAAACTGGGAATTTTACTTAGCCCTGCTGCTGGTGCGGTGCTAATGACCGTTAGTACAATTGTGGTAGCTATCAATGCGGGTCGGTTAAAAGTACGGTCATAAATGCCCAAAAATACAAACCAGTAAGCATCAATCTTTTCCAGGCGCCGGAATGGCACATGCCTTTCTGTTACCGGCTATTTTTTGCTACCGGGGCACTGTCACCACCCATCCATTTTGTGCCAGCCCCCTCTCGTTCAGTTCAGTGGTATAAATACTTTTTTATTTAGATTCATCACAATTAATTGCTGAATTACCTGGTATTGGTGATGCCTTTCCGGAAAAAATTAATGCCGTGGATTAAAGAATATCATGTATTTTATCCAGGACCAGTTTATTCCCGTTAATAATTAATGCAATATATAAAGCATAACCACCAGGATGTTTTACTGCTAAACCATTTCGTATCGCTGATGATTTCTTAATTATAACTTAATATCGATTTTTTGGAAGTTTGCTGGTTTTTCCTTCATTTTTGCCACAATCAGCAAAATCAAAGTATGAAGTATTTTTTCTATTCTTTGCTAGTTCTTTTATTTTCCTGTTCACAAGACAATAAAACAATAAAATTAAAAGGATCAGATACGGAAGTAAACCTTGCCGTGCAGTTAGCTGAATCTTTTCACGGTATCAATGATGATGTATTTGTTTCAATTTCAGGCGGGGGCTCCGGCCTGGGTATAGCATCATTGTTAAACGGAACGGCAGACCTGGCCAATTCTTCCAGGAGTATTAATGATAAAGAAATTGAATTGTTTCAAAAAAGCGGCATCCCGATCGATTCTTTTATTTTTGGCCAGGATGCCATTGCCTTTGTAGTGGCAGAAGATCTGCTGATCGATTCAATCAGTATCACTGAACTGAGCGGTATATTGAGCGGTGAGTTCTCTAATTGGTCTTCATTATCCCTCAAAAATCTGCCCATTAATATCTATGGCAGGCAAAGTAATTCCGGCACACATGATTTTGTGAAAAAAAAATTAGGAATAGACTTTAGCCTGTATGCAAAAGAAATGAATGGCAATGCCCAGATACTGGAAGCCATCAAGGCTGATAATTCGGGCATAGGCTATGTGGGCGCCGGTTATGTTACCCACGGGGGAAGTAAAGGAATAAAAGTGCTCCCCGTTTACCTCGAAAAAAATCAACAGGCCATTTCGCCCTTAGACGCGCAAATGATCGCAGCCGGAAAATATTTTTTTCAGCGGCCGTTGTTTCAATACTACATGGCATCCTCTTATCAAAAAATAAAACCCTTTCTTGATTTTGAAAAAAGCGAAGCAGGCCAAAAAATTATTCAGTCAGCTGGGTATTATCCTGTAAAATAAAAATGATGAGTATAAAGAAGCGGGAAAAAACAGATTGGGTATTAAAACAGTTATTTAAAGCCACAGGTTTGGTTACTATCGGATTGCTTGGTGGCATTTTTATCATGCTGATCTACAATAGCATTGCTTTTTTTGCCAATATAAGCCCGATCGATTTTTTTACCGGAGCGCAGTGGGATCCGGGAAGCGCGAAAGGTAATTACAGTATTCTTCCCCTGTTGGCAAGTACCGGGTTGGTGGCATTGGGCTCCATGTTAATCGCGGTGCCGCTCGGAATATTCACGGCGGCTTTCCTGTCAGAATTTGCGCCTTCAAAATTACAGGCAGTTTTAAAACCGATTATTGAAATGCTGGCTGCCATTCCATCCGTGGCTATCGGGTTCCTGGGAATAGTGCTGGTTGGTCCAGGCATTGCGAAAATATTTGGTATACAAAATGGGCTAAACGCATTAAATGGTTCAATTTTGCTGGCGGTAATGGCCTTACCCACCATCGTAACCATCAGCGAAGATGCAATAAACGCGGTACCTAAAAGTTACCGCGAAGCTTCCCTGGCACTGGGGGCAAATAAATGGGAAACACTTTTTAAAGTAACCCTGCCTGCCGCCCTGCCCGGCCTGATCGCGGCAGTAATGCTTGGACTCGGAAGGGCATTGGGTGAAACCATGACGGTACTAATGGCAACGGGAAATGCATCGGCAATACCGAGGGGATTTTTAGATTCCGTACGCACCATAACGGCTACCATTGCTATTGAAATGGGTGAAGTCCCCTATCGCACCACTCACTATTTCGCCCTTTTTGCCATTGCCGCTGTTTTATTCCTGATAACTTTATCGATCAACCTGCTGGGTGAATTTTTTGCTAACCGGTTAAGAAAATTTCATGCATGAAAAAGAAAACACGTTCCTTCTTTAACTGGATACTGTTAGCAGGCAGCACGATTATCGTATGTCTGTTTTTGGGCATTATATTATTCGATATTTTTTCAAAAGGCCTGTCTTCCATTACCTGGAATTTCATTAGTGCATTGCCTTCGGATGGGATGACAAAAGGCGGGATTTTTCCGGCCATCATCGGCACCATATTACTTACATTCATCACTACTTTATTTGCCGTTCCATTCGGGGTAGCATGTGCCGTTTACCTGAATGAGTATGCCAGGCCATCCGTTCTTACGAATATTATCAGGGCTTCTATCAGGAACCTTGCCGGTATCCCTTCCATAATTTATGGCTTATTTGGACTGGCTTTATTTGTCCAGGCATTTAAATTAGGTACTTCCGTTTTATCCGCGGGATTAACACTGGGCCTGCTTTCTTTGCCCTATATCATCACTACTACCGAAGAAGCATTGAAGCGGATACCCAACAGCATGAGGGAAGCAACACTGGCATTGGGCGCCACACAGTTTGAAACCATCAAAGACGTTGTACTCCCTAAAGCTTTGCCCGGTATTTTAACCGGCGTAATACTTACCCTGTCGAGGGCGGCCGGCGAAACTGCGCCCATATTATTCACGGGTGTGGCGTTTTACATCAATGGATTAAGTACTTCCATTAACCAGGAATTTATGGCTTTGCCCTACCACTTGTACATGCTATCTACTCAGCACCAGTCGATAGAACAGGTAAGACCACTGGCTTATGGTACGGCATCCGTATTAATATTGCTGGTTTTCATGTTCAACATTATTGCATTTTATATACGGTTTAAACACAGGTCACAGGATTAGGTAATTAGCTGATTTGCTAATGTGCTAATTTGAAAAATGGGATATTTGATCCACATAAAAAACAACTCAATTAAGAAACAACTTACTACTTATTAATATGGATGAAATCAAATTATCGGCCCATGCGTTGAACCTGTATTTCGGAAATAAGAAGATATTGAAAAACATCAATATCGATTTTCCGAAAAACCAGGTTACTTCTTTAATTGGTCCATCGGGTTGTGGAAAATCAACCCTGCTCCGTTCTTTTAACCGCATGCACGATCTGTCACCAGATGCAAGAATAGAGGGTACATTAAAATTAGATGAACTGGATATTTATGATCAAAAGAATTCTGTAACAGAAATACGCAAAAGAATTGGAATGGTATTTCAAAAACCCAATCCTTTGCCAAAAACGATTTACGAGAACCTTTCCTATGCATTGAACATTCATAAATTTCCAAAAAATGAGATCCCGCAATTAGTTGAATCGGCTTTAAAAGAAAGTTATTTGTGGGAGGAAGTAAAAGACGAATTAAAAAAACCTGCGGTAAAATTGTCAGGCGGGCAACAACAAAGATTATGCATTGCAAGAACTGTTGTGCTGCGCCCCGAAGTTATTTTAATGGACGAGCCCTGTTCAGCATTAGACCCCATCAGCTCACACAAAATAGAAGAACTGATCATGATCCTGAAAAAGAACTACACGATTGTTATTGTTACCCATAATATGCAGCAGGCACAACGCATTTCAGACAAGGTTGGCTTTATGTACCTCGGTGAACTGGTAGAATTTGATACCGCTGATAATATTTTCAAAAACCCGGCAAACGAATTAACCAAAAATTATGTAGGCGGGCATTTTGGATAAATCAATTTTAGCTAAGGTTTTATATCGTTAATCAAAATAACAACAGTATCAAAGCAATTTATCTATAATGAGGTTCAGTATTTCTATGGCAATTAAAGCAATAACGATCAGTTCGAGCGTACTGCTGTGAGAATGTTGATTGATGTCTTTCAGTATTTCGAGGTTTTCCCTCACAATGCTTAAACTTTCCTGCAGGCTGCTATGCCGTAATTTAATATCCAGTTCCCGGCTAAGATCGGTGTTGATTACATTGAGGTATTCATCGTTCCAGGTAAGATTGGGGCTGTCGAATATGTAGATGTTTTGGGTGATTTTATTTTTAAGGTTCAGCAACCTGCCGATATATTTTAAAAGTCTTTTTCCTTTGATGGAAAATTTTCCTTTCTCTTCCAGTTCAAGACTAAACTGGTAGGTTTGGTTCAATAAAATATTTGACTGCTCAATATAATAATCCAATGCTACGGATTGTGCAATATTCAGCATAATGATCTTGGCGATATCTATACTTAATGCTTTAATGATTAGCCGGTCGAAGATAACTTTGTAAGATGCCTGCGCATCTATTTCCACATCAAAATTTTCCCTTTTTAGTTCGGCGCTATCCAGGTTCAGGATGGTGCGTACCGCGTTGATGATCGATGTTTGTACACTATTGTCAATACCAAAAAAAACAATGCTGCCATAGTCGAAAATGCCGATATAGGATTGATTTTCGGCATCGTACATTAATTCTGTCGGGTCGGCATAAATGCAATTGTATGCAAGGTTATTTTTTAATTCTTTCAGATCAAGCCTGTCGCCCAGGTGGTACCCGGTGATTGTCTTTTTCATTATTGTGTTATAAAAATTAAGTTGCGTACTTTAAATCAACTTAGATTTAAAAAACGGTCACAATTTTTCTCATTAAAAATAAATAGTATTTGCAAGAAAACGCTGAAAACCTTTGCAAATAATAACTTTAAGTAATTTTGATTATTGAATATTATTAGCTGAAATTGGATAGATATCGTTCAGGGGCAATATTACCGATCTGCATTATTACGAACATTTTAATGTGACCAGCGTTCGATTTTCTACACCAGTAGCCGCGTTAGCCGCCTCCTATGTTTGGTGCCGCCAAAGGGGGGACCGATTGGGGAGGCGAAAGTAACGAACTGACAAAACCATAATTATTTTTATTTCTGATGAATACCTTAATTTAGTTAACTACATCTAAATATCCAGGGCACTGATAAATGAATGCTATAAATGAAAATTGAATCCATCACAATAACAGATATTGCAAAAGCGTTGAATTTCTCCTCCTCCACAGTTTCAAGGGCATTGAGGGACAGTTACCAGATCAGCGAAGCAACAAAACGGATTGTAAAAGACTATGCGAAAAAAAATAATTACCATCCCAACCTTGTGGCGCAAAGCCTTAAAAGCAACAAGAGCAAAAGTATTGGCTTACTGTTATGTTCGGTACCCAATAATTTTTTTGCTGAAGTGATCAGTGGAATTGAATCCATCGCTTATAACAGCGGCTACCATATTATTATAACCCAAAGCCATGAATCGCAGGAAAGAGAAGCGAGAAATTTAGACCACCTCAGTTGGCGATCGGTAGATGGATTACTGGTATCCCTGTCGAGCGAAACAATGGATATGAGCAAACTTCAAAAAATTCATTCCGGCGGGGTGCCCATCGTTTTTTTTGACCGGGTGAGCGATTGTATCAAAACACACCAGGTGGTGGCGGATAATATTGAAGGAGCTTACCGGTTAACCAAACACCTCATTGAAAGCGGTTGCAGAAATATAGCGCACATTACCAGTTCACCCGGTTTATCGATTACCAGTGAAAGAAGAGAAGGGTATGTTAAAGCTTTAACCGAATACAATATCCCGGTGAATGAAAATTATATTAAATATTGCCCGCATGGTGGAATGATCATGGAAGAAATTGAAGTTGTAATACAGGAATTACTCAATATGAAACAGCCCCCCGATGCATTGTTTACCGCATCTGACAGGATCACCATTGGTTCATTTGCATTTTTACATAAAAAAAACATACGGATACCCGAACAAATCGCCATTGGGGGATTCTGCAATTTCAGTTCCCCAGAATTGTTCAATCCTTCCCTTACCACCATCCGGCAGCCCGCATTTGAAATGGGAAAAACCGCCGCTGAATTATTAATTGCCCTCATCGAAAGTAAAAGACAGGAAACTAATTTTGAGAAAAAAATTTTACCGACTGAACTATTTGTCCGGAAATCTTCCGTGAAATAATGCTTACGAAATAATAAAAAAGTTCTTCCTTAACGGGGTATTATTTTTCTATAAAACATTGATACTTCCCTAATCAAAATTATATTGTAGTTCTCCAAATTCAGGCATCAGTAAGAGGTCATGCTTTTTTGGGCCAGTGCAGGATAATTGTTTTAATCCTCTTTTTTAAAAAATGCTGACAGGCATATCAATTTTCTTTGTTTCACTTCGTAAAAAATTTTCAAAATAACCTGCATCAGCAAACCGGCTATCCGTTTTAACCCAGCCTGCATAAAACCGGTAGATCAATGGTTGATATTGTATGTTTTGAGCTACAGTATAGGTATTCAAAATATCTGAACCTGCATCCGGCGTGGCGCCAAAGCCCGCAAATCCCAACTTTCTTACCAGGATGCCCATTCCCAATTCATCCTTATTTTCTCCCTGCTTACCATGAGAATACAATACGGCGGCATTATTAACTTCAAAGTGTTTGGATTTGTTTTCATTAAAGTTGGCAATGCCTTCCACTAATTTTGCACCTGTGGGCAGCCCCCTTAACGTTATTTTAGTTTCATAAAAATACTGGCCGCCCCAGATACTTGTTTCATCTGTTATTTGTACTGGTTTGCCATTGATTGTCCACGTATACTTCATGCTGAAGATGGCACGAACAGGCCCGTTGCTGACCTGCCTGTAAACCGTTTTTGTGATGTCCGCACCGCCCAACCTGATCAATGTATCCCTGCCCCTGATCTTTACCTGCAGGGCGATAGCACCGGCACCCAGCGATTTGCCAACATGCAGCACATCCATTCCCCAATCATTTAAGTCGTGGTAGGACGGAAGGGCCGTTACACCCACACTGTCCATTACCATGTGCGAAACACGTTTTCCAAAAATATCCCTGCCGTTGCGCATATCCATGTATTGCCTGAAAGCAACCTTATCATTTTCCCATGCGGGTCCTTCTGTTAAATACAGTGGTAAAGGTTGTTTGGAGAAATCCGTTGCAGGATTTTTCAGCGGCATTGTTTCGCTGTCGATGGCCGGACCAAATGTATCGTCGGGATTTTTCCTGCGCAGGCGTACATGTGCCCGCACAAGCGCTTTAATGGTTGCAGGCCGTTCACTGACCGCAATTGTACATACCATTTTTTCTTTTGGCCGGAAGGAATATAAAAACACCGCTTCATCCCAGTTCCCATCACCATTCCTGTCATCGTATTGAACTACCAGGGGGCGGCCGGCATTATTTTTAATAATGATGAATTTGTCATTTCCAATTTTCCCCAGTTTTTTTTCCAGTATTTGTTTTGACAGTACGATCAGTTCGTCTTTCCGTTCTGTGGAAAGAGGATTGGTTAATACAATTGTGGAGGATTGGGCTTTTGCCGAAACAGCCATTACTAAAAATATCGCCAAAATAAAAATGCGGGTGTGCGTTAGTGTTGTCATTGGTGTTATTTAATGATGTAAAAAGTTTGAAATAAGGTTTCTGTAGTCGGTATGCCCTGCACGGTTATTCTTCTGAACTGCCAATCTACAAAGATCCCCGTTTAATGATCTTAAATGGGTTTTTGATCTGCCGGATTTGATTTTTCAAAATTAGCCTAGCGGCAGTATGTCCCATTTTTTCAAAATCTGTACTGATCACTGTTATATCCAGCAGATCTTTTAATTCAGTTTCGTTAAAAGAGATGATACCAATGTCCTTACCCGTTTGATAGCTGGATTTCCTGATAGCTTTTACCAGTATGGCCAGGTCATCATCCGCAATAACAATAAACGCGGTTCCCCTTACTAATTTTATTTTCGCGCCATTGGTAATGATGGTAAATCTTTTATCGTAGTTTTTGCAAAATTGTTGCAGTCCTTCTATTATTTCAGGGGGATGGTTACTGTATTCAGGGAAAATGATCGATAATGTATTGTACTTTTCAAGTAGTTCCAGGGCCGAAACCAGGGCATCGAATATATCCGTTCTGAAATCCTGGAATACAGACATACTTCCTGTTAATTCCGGAATTGATTTATCCAATAACAATAGTTCTTCCGGCGGGATTTTTTTCAGGATATCCATAAATGCTTTTTTATCAGCATTGGTTTCAAAATGGGGCATAATCACATAATGGTCATATTTTCCCAAATTGGCTTCTATAATTTTCTTTAAATGCTGGGGGTTATAATGATGGATCTGCAGGTCAACCACCGCCTTATCGGCCAATGTTTTTAAAAAGCTATAATAAATAATTTTTTTAAAAGAGCTGAGCTTATTGAATACCAGCAAAATTTTTATTTTGTTTTCCTTTTTGCCCACTACATAAAATCCTTTACCGCTTACCGAAGTAATATATCCCTGCTTCTTCAATTCTTTATAGGCTCTTTCTACGGTATCCCTTGCAACAGCATACTGTTCGCTAAAAAGATTAATGGAGGGCAACAGGAAATTCTTTTTTAAAAGGCCTTTATCAATTTGCTTTCCGATGGATAGCGCTATTTGTTTGTAAATAGGCATTTTATCAGCGCTATTGTATAAAACAGGATTTAGCATTTGATGCGATATATTTGATGGAATAAGTTCAAAAATAGCTAACATTTTCATATTGACCTTATAAGCCACACAAATGATATCGGCCCCTATTCTCTCCAAAGAAAATTAAACACCCGGTATCACCTATTAATCCACGGATAAGCGCCCGTCCAACCGGGACTACTCATTAATACAGCGTCTCCCAGGGAATTGGTTTCTTCTCTCCACTCACCCAAACCGTTAATCGTTTCCTGGTTTCTGCTTTTGCATTTTCCACAAATTCACCCGGGTTAAGGCATGCACTGCCTGCCTGGATTTTATTTCGGGCCACTGTATAGATACGGTTCAATGATTCGGGTGCAAGTAAAACGCCCGGGTGGATAAATTTTTTTGAGCTGTTGCACCCAGGCAAAACCACGAAAGGAAGAATAAAATAAAAATAAGGTTGCCGGCTTGCTTCATAATTTCTTTTTTCTTTGCATAAACTTTACCGGTTATTGCTTTTTAGGATCGGCCGCCACATATTTCCATTCGCCCGTCTTTATATTAAGCGACCACGGTTTCGGTTCGGGTACCCATAGCTTACCTTTGCCAATTTCAAGCGGCATCCATAAATAGCGGGAATCCCACTGCGTAGCCGGCTTCCATATATCAGCCATAAATATAATGGTCGTTGATTTTTTGCCCACTACTTTTATAAGCATGGTAGATTGAGCACCGTAGGTGTTGGTACCTGGAGGGGCAATATCTTTTAACTCCGACCATGGGCCTTCCAATGAAGGGGCAGTTGCATATTTATTTGCATTGGCCCTCCAACCCGTCAGGGCCGAACCGATGGAATAATATAAACCATTGTAATGAACAATGGCGCCGCCTTCCATGTGTTCTTTTACCAGGCTCATTTCTTTTTCAACATCCATATAATCTTCCGAGAGCCTGGCAATACGAAAGCCAAAAGGACGGTCTTCAAACACCAGGTAAGCGGTACCGTCATCATCAATAAACTGACCGATATCCCGGCTTTCATGACCCAGGGGACGAAAGCTTTTTACAAAGGTGAAAGGCCCGTCAGGTTGATAGCTTACTGCGATGCCCACTTTTGCTACCTTATAACTGCCGTTATCAAGGTGAAAGTACATTACAAACCTGGTTGTCTTTTTATTATAAAAAACTTTGGGTCTTTCCAATACCCACTTCCTTCCCAGGTTTTCGGGGTCAGCCATTTTAACCACATGCCCCCTGAAAGTCCATTTGGTAAGGTCTTTGGATGAATAACAACTTACATACCGATACTGGGTATCCAGGCCTTTCGAACGTTCTTCACCGTACCAGTAATATGTTTTATTTAATTTAATGATGCCGCCACCATGGGCCTGTATATGATTGCCATTATTATCCGGCCATACTTCTCCCGGGCGAATAATTTGTTGAGGTTGGGCAGGTAAAGACGTAAATAATATTACCGGTAAAATTATAGAGGATTGGATTTTGTACAGGGTTCGGCTCATTTTTATTATGGTTTAAATTGTGATGGTATAATATAGCCGTTGATTGTTACAGTGATATCAAAAAGATTTGTTGCGTCTATAAAAAATTGCATGGATATCATTCTTTGATAAATGCACCATCAGTAATAAAACCGGTCTTCATCGGTTTACTAAAAGCAAAAAACTATTTTTTAAAAATTATCCGCTCTGGGGATGGCCCGCTTTTAATATTGCCGGAAGCTGCATTCAACACCAGCTTTCCATTGATCTTCATGCGTCGGGGCGGGGTTTTCAACTCATACAATTTGAATTATAAAAGAACTTTCCGTGAAACCCGACATACATAGCAATTCGTATTTAAGACAATCATTTTCTACCCTTCAAACCCAACTGCGATACTAATCCCCGATAGTAAAAAAATCAATAAAAGGGAAATGAGAAATATTAATAGTTATTTTAAACGTCGGGGTTTCAGGGGGCCCTTTTATAATTTGTAACTTATGCTGTAAAAACCCCGCCGAGACGTCAATTTATTCTTTTCATCTCTTAAAACTTAAATGGTGTGGACGATAAATAAAAACGGTAATCTTTCACCATTCCCGCCTTACTCTTATCTCCACGAGGTAATATCCTGAAACCTTTAATTTTAATTTGATCGCCCATATCTATCACGAAGTTGTGTGGGTGCCCTGTTTTACCGATGGTTGATGCTGTTTGCCAGATAACAGATTCCTGCATATCAAATACCTTATCCGCGGAACTGTTGGAGGCTGTTATTTCTTCACTGTCTGCATACAACACTTTCCATTTTAATGTAGGAGCCACTGTTCCGTCTTCCAGCAATATTTCCATTTCCGCTACAGAAGCCAGTTGATCCTTCGCATCAAAGGCATTGAGGGCTTCGAAGCAGAAATATCGCCCTTTTTCCACAACAGGAAAAAATATTTCCTTCCAGCCGCTTAACGGCTGAAAAGTTCCCTCCACTAAAGGTTTCACACCAGACAAATCCAGTAACTGCCCGGCTCTGCGATGCAATAAGGAACTGTCACGGCCAATTTTGTAGATATGCGAAGTTGTACCGGCAATGGATAAAGATTCAGACTGCTGATCCAGGTCAAACACAATAATTTCATTCAAGCCTTTCTTCAGCCAGCATCCCGGTAAAAACATAGTTTGTGTTGGGCCGATGTTCCAAAACCGTCCCAGGTTATAACCGTTTACCCATACCATGCCCTTTCCCCATTTACTTAGATTCAAATAAGTATCGCCTGTTTTAACCAGCGTAAAAGCAGCCTTATACCATGCAGGCCCCTTCGCCATTTTATCAATGTATTTCCTGTTTTTCTGAAATGCGTAATTCACCGGTAAATTATATACCAGCCAGTTTTTTAATACGGTTATTGACTCGCCGTCCGATAATTCCACTTTTTCTGTGATGCCTTTGCGGTCGATGATTGCCTTGCCGTAATTGACACGACCCGTGGCCTCAACCAAAATATCCAATTGGGCATTGGCAGACTGTGGCGGTATTTCTATTGTATTACCATCGATGCGCCGGTCAATTTTCCCTATTGCTTTGCCATTAACAAAGATGGAAGCCCAGTCATGTACCTCGGTAATTACAAGCCTTCTTTTTACCGGGGATGGTGAAATATTCGTGCGGTAGAGTATACGGCCCCATCCCTGGTCAAACATTTCCATGGGCTGTATATCCGCTGATTTTTTAGGCGCCGGCAGGTTTGAAAATAAGGCGGCGCTCTGCATAAACTGAATAGGTGCCAGGCTAATAAGTTCGGAAGGTTCACCGGGAATATTGCCGAGGCTTTCTCCCTCCTGTAAATAATTTTTTATCAGTTCCCTGATGGCAAAAAACTTATCTGTAGCACGACCTGCCTCATTGATAGGGGCATCATAATCATAAGAAGAAACCGTGGGTGCGTAGGAAGGGGCATTGGCGCCCGACCACGGACCAAAAGATGTACCCCCATGCGCCATATAGAGGCTAAAAGATATTTTCCTGTCGAGCATATCCTTGAGGCTTCCGATAAAGGTATTGATGCCACGGGTTTCGTGTGGCCGACCCCACTGGTCGAACCAGCCGGTCCAGTATTCACCACACATCAATGGCGCATCAGGATATACTTCTTTAAATTTTTTGAACTGGTTTTCGATATTGGAACCTGCTCCAAAATTAAGCGCAGTGGCAGCACTATCCAGTTTGTATTTATAAAAATTAGACGACCAGTCGCAACGGAATAACTGCACTTTATTAAAGCCGGCGGCCCGGATATTATTCCGGATGGTACCCATATAAACGGAGTCATTTCCCCAAACACCGTATTCATTTTCTACCTGCACCATTATGATATTGCCGCCGTTCTGTACCTGGAGGGGCGCTAATTTTTCTGCTGCCTTATTAAGAAAACGTTTTGAACTTTCCATAAACAGTTCATCCTTAATGGACCGCACCTGTAAATCTTTCTTTTTAAGCAGCCACCAGGGCAGGCCGCCCATATCCCATTCAGCACATACATAGGGGCCGGGCCTTACAATACAGTACATGCCATTTTTCTGAATGAGCCTTACAAAGGCGGCAACATCCTGCTGGCCTGAAAAATCAAAAACCCCTTGTTGCTGTTCGTGCAGGTTCCAAAATAAATAAATGCAGATGGTATTCATGCCCATCGCCTTGCACAATTGTATGCGCTGCTCCCAATAAGCAGCGGGTATGCGGGAATAATGTAATTCGGCCGCCCTTACCACGAACGGTTTCCCGTTTAATAAAAATTCATTTTTACCGGCAACAAAAGTTCCGGGCTGTTGAACCTGCGCTGTTGAAACAGGAGTGCATGCCATCAGGAACAAGGCTGTAATAAACAATAATTTCATCGCTTTTTAATATTTAAATACAAGTAGGGGTACAAATGCCGCTGCGAGGTATCTGCTTATTATTACTGCTTTCAATTTAGATGATAGATCAGTAAATTTTTAGTTCGAATAAGTAAATAATATTTTACCAATATCCTGTTCACCATACAGGTTCCCTTGAAAATTCTTAATACCGTTTGGTTTGAGGAGCTCGCCATTATTCTAATAACTTTTCAATCCTTGTTAATTTACCATCCGCATTAACGCCTTCGATAATAACACGGAGCTTTTTGCTAACATCGTTATTAAAGAATTCGATATGTGAAACATTACTGCGTTTATCGGTGAGGATAAAAGGGTTCCAGTATAAGGTAGAACGCGTATCCGGGCTACCGGCGGGTGACAGCGTATAATTTGGATTGTAAAATTCTTTATACGCTGAATATCCTGCCAGCAGTTGAAATCCTATTCCCTGTCCGGGTTCAAATTTTACGTCACCGCCTTTACGGGTATATACCGAAATAGCGCCGCCGCCACCGCCACCGGTTGCGCCAAAAAACGGCGGTCTGAACACTTTTACGTAAGCAACATCGCTCATGGAAGTACTGCGTAACCGGTCAACATCTGCCGGCATTTCATCCAGAAACACGGAGGGTGTGCCGCCTCTCCAGCTAAGCGTAGTTTCGCCCCCGGAATTATTGATTTGTAAGCCTGCCACACGCCCCTGCAAATAACTGAATACATCTGTTGAACTTACGGCAAACGGATCATTCACCACGTCAAATTGTATGGCATCGCCACTGGCAAATAACCCCGTTGCATATTTTTCATCCAAAATATCTTTGGCGCTCCTTACCCTGGATTTTAACTTCACTTCTTCCAAATTAACAACGGACGATAACTTGTCTCGTTTTAAATTATCAGCATAAAATATTTTATTGCTCTCTGCTATAAGGCTATCCCCGGGGCTTAAAGGCATGGATAGCGGGGATGGCGCAATAGCGCTAAATGATTTAGCCGGCGCCTGAACCAGCCCGTTTTGAAAATTCACTATGGCACGGTCGGTTAATCTCTTATCGCCATTAAACTGGTAATATATTTTAATGGTATCATAAAAAGTTATCCCTTTTTGTAAAAATGTTCCAGTAGCTGATAAGGGTAGAAAAAGGAATTGTTTACTACTATCTTTTCCCTGAAGGATGAGATTGATCAACTGGTTTGGTTTTGGGTTGGTGATACCAATCACATTGCCTTTTATCTGCAGGTAATCCGTGTCTTTTGCATGGGTAATTTGAGGCACCTGGTTATTAACTATTTCTGTCCAGTTAAAACGACGCCAGCCATGGGTTAACATTACCAGGTCTAAATGCTGTTGAACACTATCGGCATTACCTGAAAAATAATAGGCAGGGTTATGGATATAACCTTTTATATCACCTGCGAGTAACATTTGAGAGATGATGGTATTGCTGCTGTCGTTTAAAAGACCGCCATCAGTAACCGCCACCGACATGTTAGAGAAGGAGCTATCTTCTACAACAATATCAATTTTATTCCTGTCTCTTTTATTCAATCCAAGTTCTATAATTTTAACTGTTGGCTCAAAACGGTAATCGTTATTATTTACAAATACCACCCGCTCTGCAATGGGCACCCAGTTTATGTCAAATAAGGTTACCTGCAAAATACCTGTTGGCAGTTCATTGGTTGGGATCTCCCCCGATCCGGAGGCAGTAGAACTAAGATTAATGCGCGACCTGTAAATAACCTGCTGGTTCATATGGGCAATGGTATTGAATATTTTAAAATTACCGGCGGCATCCTCACTCCTGCTGATAATAAATATCGTTTTACCATTCAATTGCTTTAATCGAATGGTTGCCCCTGCCTTGCCAGTAGCGGGTAAATTGCTGGTATGACTGGCGCCATATTCATCAACCCATGCGGCGGTGTATGTTTCTCCGGAAAATACATAAAACGAAAAAGAACCCATGCCATCATGGATGCTTGAGAATGAATCGATCAATTCATTTTTGCTGTTTTTTAAAGCGCCGGTTACCTTTACTGGTGTTCCATACTGGTTGGTTGCTAAAAATGCCACCCGCTGTGTAACCCCGCCAACCATATCACCCCCCTCCGGGAAAAAACGGATAGTTGTCACCTGTTTTTCGGCCACGGGCCTGGCTTTTATTGCTGTAGGCTGGTCTACCCTGATATCTTTATTGTATAAAAAAGCGGTGTCAAAATTCAGCATCCAGTTGGTATAAGCTTTGGCGTGTATAAACCTGCCTGTGTATTTTTCAGGGATATTGTACTGGCCCCTGGCAGATGACTCGAACATGGGTGATGTGGTGTGGCTTAATAAACTGCCCTTTTCATCAAACCAATCAACATAAAAATTCTTACTGTAATCAGAAAGGTAAGTGCCTGACATCACATAGGCTTTAAACCAGATCGTTTCACCTTTGTTGTACATGCTTTTATCAAAATGGATATGTATTTTTTCCTGCAGGAAATTTTCGGAATACAGGCCCATTATTGAATCTATTTTTTGAGCCGGCAAGAGGGTGCTGCAAAAGAACAGGCAACTTAAAAGGATACTATTTTTTTTCATGGGTACCTGAATAAGTAGTAGGTTTTTGATAAAAAAAATAATGCGGGTTCTATTTTTTTGCTTAAATAAACGATGCAAATATAGGGCATTAACAATATATGCAGGGCTATATTCAAGGATTGAACAGGAGCATTCGGGGAACTGCCTGATACTGTTTGCCTGTTAAAATTGCCAGCGCCTCGTAAATACCAAAATGATCACACTGCTTGTATTAGTACGCAGTGCCACGGCTGCAATATGCGTTCCCATTGTAACGCGCCTTTCGCATCTGCTTTTGCCTTTTCTTTTTTTGTTGCGAAAGCCGCTGCCTTCAATTGTTTGGTTTGCTCCCTTGTGGGCGGTTCAGGACTACCCATGGCTTTCCATTTAGGGTAGGCGAACCCGTTATTGCGATTTAATGTTTCTATGTTGAAATTGCTGAATGGTTTTGCATCATTGATTTTCAGGATGAATTTGCGGGGAGTGCCGGTGTTTAATACTTCCTCTACATTTCCATCTACAACAGATTTTCTTTCTGAAGGATAATGAAATAACAGCGCAGTTATTTTTTGCGAGCGGGAATGGCGGGTTACGATCATGCCATCTTCTTTATACAACAACTCATCGCCCAGGGCATTCAGCATTCTATAGGCATGAAAAGTGGGTTTTGCAATGCCCTGGTAATTGATCAAGCCAAAGCCGCCATGAAAGATCGTATTGCCTGCGCCCCCTTCTTCAAACACATCCGTGAATGTCCAGTACGATAAGGAATCCGTTAACCCGATACTCTCCACATTCGCTTTAATAACATAAGTAGCGGCTTGCAAAGAATCATGTGTGGTATCCCGTGGTGAAGGGCTGCTGCTCCATTCCGTACAATGCAGTTCGGCTTTGGGATAGGGGCTTTCAGCAATCGTTTTACGCATCCAGGCAAGGTCTTCGGCGGTGGAACCTACCCTTCTTACGCGGCCGGCTCCTTTTTTTGTCTCAGGGTCCAGTGCCCAGTCGGTGGGGTAAGGATGTGTGGAAATAAAATCTACAGGCAAATTTTCCTTTGTACAGTAATTGATAAAATCCTGTATCCACACACCTTTCCATTCAAGCGTATTGATATCTTTTACGGTGAGGGTTTTATGTTTTGTTTTATCCTCCCTTTCACCATCAAAGCGATCATCCGGAACAAAGTTGCTGGTAGCGGGGCCGCCTACACGCAGCCCGGCATCAATGGCTTTGATAGCGTTGGCGGAGGCTTTATATAACTCAAAATACTGTGTTTTGGTACCGTCCCAGAAAGCGCCCAGGTCCGGCTCGTTCCATACTTCAAAATACCAGGTTTTTACTTCTGCAAGACCGTAACGGCTGATGCAATGGTTGGTAAAAGCTGTTACCAGCGCGCCCCATTTTGCATAGTCATTTGGTGGCGCTACATTGCCTTTCCACCAAAACTGCGTTTTTTCGGTAGATGCCATTGCCTTAGGCATAAAAGCGAGTTCCACAAAGGGTTTTACACCAATCTCCAGCATCCGGTCAAAAAGATCATCGATGTACTGCCAGTTAAAAGCCGGGGCTCCGTTTACTTCCCGGTACACAAACATATCATCATGAAAAAGGCCATGAAAACGGCAGTATTCAAAACCACAATGTTGTTTAGCAAGTTTTAACTGTTCCAGCCAGCTAGCGCGCAGCCCTTCGTTAGCGCGGCCGGCGCCTACACATTTGCTCCAGAAATGAGCAAATATTTCACCTTTGGCCCTGGCGCTGATGCTTGCCCGTAAATCATTGGCGGCAAACCAGTTTTCAGCATTTAATATGGAGGGTACCATCAATGCGCCTGTTGAAGTGAGCAGGCTGTTCTTCAGAAAATTTCTTCTTTGCATATGAGGTTTTTTAATTAATTGTTTGAAATGGTGGTGTTATTTTTTAACCAAGAGGGTCGTCATTTTTTCTTTTCATTTTCATTTTTTAAAAGATGACTGACAATGAACAACGCAGGCACAGGCAAACAGTAGGCCTAACCTGGGCTGCTATATTTAGTCCGAGCCAATGGTATATTTTAAATAAAGCGCTCAGTAAAAAAAACGCCACGGTGAATAAAACGGTCATTTTGAAATAGTATTCATTTGTATTTATTTTAGTTTTGCAGTACGCGGGATGTTCATCACCCGGAATATTATTTGCAACCCTTTATTTGTTTTGCGATAACACGATGATTCCCCTAGCCAAGCCTGCTCCTTATCCTTTATCAGTTTCTACCAGTACAACCAATTTTCTTTCCCATCCGTCGGTGGAAATGAAACCGTAAAATCTGCTGCTTCTGAGGCCTCGCGTTTAATAGTAAGCAGTGCACTATTTTTTTCAGACAGGGCATAAACTGCACCGGTCAAAATCAACGTTATCAAAATTGCTTTCATTCAGTAAGAGTCTGCACTTTGCATCCGCACAATGCATATAGCAAGTATTGCTGTAAATATAATAAAGTACTAAATCGATTTATCAAATAAATCAACTTTTATTTATGCAACCGTTTGCATAGCGTTTAACGGAGATTTAAACCCACGAGGGCAGTGATATGCCGACCCGTCCCTTAGCCGGATATAAAGGCGGGTATAGCAAGAAATGAAACGATCATTTTACAATTAGATAGCTGGTGATATATATCCTGTAAAACCGAAAAGGCCGTAACTTATTACAACGGGTACAGTGAAGCTCCTGTGAATTACGCATGAATTGTTTGTTATATCCAATCCGCAGTTCGCTATTGATCATTCACAAATTAAATTGGCAGCTTAGGATGCCTCTGTCGCTAATAATCCTTAATCAAAAGCATTCCTCTTCCTTCCGTAGTGATATAGATACCCTGGTTATTAATTTTCACTGAGCTTATTGGAGTAAAAGGTTTTGGCCCTTTCGCAAATTTTCCGTACCCCGCGCTGCATAGAAACGTAGAGGGATCATAATATTAATCAGCCCATAAACTTAAATAATTCCGTTATAATTGTATTTTTAAGCCGTTGGTTGAATATATGCGGGGGTCCAATGCCGTTCTGAATCTATTATTGAGAATTTATGCAGGCATGCAGCATTTGAAGCGCTGTTAAAAGCGGATTTCAAAAAAGTTTTTGATCATTATAAATGTTACCCGGTATGCTCCTAATCCAGCCGTGGGAAGGAATAGAAATTCGTTTTTTGACTGAGTTTATTACGAGTGGTCAGTGATAAATCAGCAAAGGAGAATGTAACAAACTGTGTCACTCACTAATTAAATTCTTATTGTAGATGGTGTGGGTACGTTACTGATCAATATGGAAAAAATTGTAACACAGCAATGTTTAATAAATGTATATGCTGAAAACTTTTAGTGACATAGAAAAAAAATGGCCGGATATTTTTTCCAAAAAAAATGTAATTATTGGGTTACTCCTTTTTGGCCTGCTGCTCTTTAGAAAATCCCTGGTAAGCCTTTACAATGAGAAAGTGATTTCCACGCTATGGAGCAAGGCTGAACCCGCCGTGGCGGCTGATATTGTTTTTTTTCTTGGTTCCATATGGCTCATCATTTATTTTGTGGCTGCTTGCTTACGCCAGCGGCAGGTGTCGGTAACCGTTACCGCCTGTTGCCTGCTACTAATGGTATCATATATTTATTATCGTTTTTTTTCTGCCGATTATAATTTTACGCCCCTTTATATTATCCGCTCCGTGAAATATGCAGATATTTTTCTCCTATTTGTGACTGGCTACCTGGTGTTAAAAGCAAGCAGCCTATTCAAACCGAAAAAAATTATCACTTCACCTGCGGAAAAATTCTATGAGGATATCCCTATTGACGACCCTTCAGTGGATTTATATGGAAGAAAGGGGTATGCTGCGACCATTGCAAAAAAAATGGAAAATAACATGGAAGCCTCGGCAGCCTCCATTGCTATCGGAATCAACGGACCCTGGGGATCCGGCAAGACCTCCTTTATCAATTTAATCAGAAAAAACCTGGATGGGGAAAATAATATTTTTGTAGATTTTAACCCCTGGCAGAGCCGGTCACCTGAACGCATCGTTGAGGATTTTTTTAAGGTTCTCCGTGCCGCGCTGGCGCCTTATCACCCCGCGGTAAACAATATCATTGCAAATTACTCCGACCAGTTGCTTAAAATTGAACAAAACCTGTTCACCAAATTAATAAAGGAAGTATCAGATATTTTCTTTGGATCAAATGACGTAGCAACCAATAAAGAAAATATCAGCAGGGCAATTGCCTCCATACAAAAGCCGGTGATCATTGTAATAGACGACCTGGACAGGCTCGATAAAAAAGAAGTATGGGAAGTGCTAAGGCTTATCCGGAACAATGCTGATTTTAAACAGGTAATTTACATTGTAGCATACGATAAAAACTATATCATTGAAGCGATACGGGAAATCAACTCCTTCAATCATACGGCATACCTGGAAAAAATTTTTCAAATTGAATTCTTACTACCAATATTTGAATACAAAAAGCTTCGCCAGGAAATAAAAAAAAGGCTTAAAGAAAGATTACCCTGTTTTGCAGTAGTACTGGATGGAGTGGTGGATACAAACTATTACTATATTAACTTTACGGACCGCATTATTAAAACCCAAAGGGACGCGATCCGGTTTATTAACGGATTGCTGATAGAAGTTGAGCCCGTTGCCAGTGAAATTGATTTCGAAGATTTTTATTTGCTACAGTTATTGAAAACCAAATACCCGGTTGTTTATGACGCATTATTTCGCTACCGGGATATTTTTTTAAAAATCAGTGAGCGGGAACTACCGGTTTCCAAAACTTATGTACTCAGGCATTTCTCTTCGAAATATTTAGACCTTGGTAACGACTATGACCCAGGCCAAAACCAGGTATTAAAAGAAATGTTAGGAATTGATATAGGGGTAATGAGGCAAAAAGAAATCGATCTTCCCAGCCAGTTTATATTGAAAATATTTCTAAGTGAAAATTCTGCATTAGGATTATCGGGTGATGAGCAGGATGTGATCATATTCCTGGTATCCTATATTTTGCGTGAAAAATATACAGAAGGGCAAAATCCGCTGGCCATGAGGTTTGTGAATAATTTTGATAAATACTTTGTTTTTAGCAAGCCAGGTCCGGAGGCTAACCCGGCCTAGTTTCATATCCCCATTTATTTGGTGTCAAGGCATTATTTTTTGATTGTATAGAAAGCATTCAGTGAGTTCCAACTTAATTTGTCAGCCAGCATTTTTTGCCAGGCGCCCGGCGGTGCAAACATTTTGTTACCATCCCATCCTGCCCCCACATAATAGGTAAAGGGCTGATTGGCTTTTACCTTTACCAATATGTATTCGTCATTACCAAACTTTACAAATGCATTGAATTTTTTTGGGTCAACGTATACCGCAGTCCCCAAACTGCCATGGTTGGGGTCAATTGCCTCCCAGGAAGAAAGTAATCCTTTTGCCTTGTCCCGAACAAGCAAAGGCTTTCCAAAAGTGGTGAGCCCGATCCCGACAATCATATCCGGGTTGCCCGTGGTTTGGAGGGTGCTTGTTACGCGAAAAAAATTGGTTCCATTCACCATGCTAATTATTTTTTGTTCCGAAACGTTAGCCCCATCTACCTCCCACTCATCAAAATTTAATTCAAACTCAATTGAATGCGGATCGTTTTTAATGATGCGGTGACTGGCATAGGTGGTGGAAACATAGGGCTTGTTATTTTTCACTATTGCGGTACCTCCGCAGCCGCGCAAAAATCCCATATGGTAAAAGTCGCAGCCTTCGCCACGGTCTGCATGATAATCCAAACCCCGTGCATTCAAACGATACCATTTATCTATTACAGCATGTTCAACAGATTTTGCCCAAATATCGATACCACTGCTCACTTTATCCCTTACCGGCGGGCCGTAGTAACGGAATGCGATGCGGTCATTTTCCCATGCGATGTCCTGGCTCCGTTCAGGTACATAACGAACATAGGTTTTAATCACCGGGGTAATGGTATCGATGAGGGCCAGTGCGCCGGGTTTTTGATTAGTAAGAATTGAAGTATGGCCCATTTTAACCGCCTGGGCTAAAGCAAGTACCACCGGTCCAAAAGCATGCGGGTCGTTATACACCCATACATGATTTATATAATCGGCCTTGGTTCCTTTTCGCGGACATAAACAACTAAAGCAGGCGTGGCTCACTCCCCCGTCAGCAGCTATATACGCAGTGAGGCCGCCAATTCCTTTTAAAAAATAATCGCTGTATTTCTTTTCCAGCAAAGATTTCTCCAGCAATATACCGAGGCCATACAACATGAGTCCGCTCCCCGATGTTTCGGTAAATGAAGCAGGAGCGGTCATTTCCTGGTGCCAAAGTCCGGCTTTGTCCTGGTAACGGAGAACAGCAAGAAAAAAATCCTTCGCCACCCGTTCCACTTCTTTTCTTTTTGGATGATTGTCGGGCAGATCCCTCACCAATGTCGCAATGGCAAGGGCACCCCATCCGTTGCCCCGGCTCCAGTTGTCTTCGGACACTATGTTTTTACCGCGGAATCCCCTTCCCTGGTGCAGTAATCCTGTCTTTGGATCATTTAAAATTTTAAACAACTCCAGTGTTTCAAATATGGCAAGGTCGATGTATTGATTGTTGTTTTCTTTCAGGCCGGCGTACAATAAATAAGGGGTTACTGCAAATGCCATATCAATAAAAACCTGGTCAAGGCTGTCGGAAACCCAGCCCGGCACAAGCAAGCCTTCGCCTGATCGCTTTTGTTTTTGCAGCATTTGATTTGCGGCTCCGGCAACCTGTTTATTTAAGCGCGTGGTGTTAGGCCGGTAATTTAATAACGCCGCTGCGGATCCACCTGCCTGGTAGCTGATAAAACTGCCCCTTCCATCAATCGCTTTGGTGCCAAATTTTGCCAGGGTATCAACGGTACGGTCGAGGAGTTCTTTATCCATTCCGGCAATGGCCAGTTCTGCCATCCCCTGTAATAGCAGGCTGCCCTGGTAGGTACTAAGCTGGGTTTCTTTTAAACCCTTTTCCAATACTTTTTTTGCCATATCCACAGTACTGATATTGCGCTGTGCATTACAGATTACTATGCAGCATAAGCATTGGATGATAATTATTCCCTGTTTCATTTATTGTTGATTTTGATTTGATTATTTTACGCTGATTTACCTGCTGCTGCAAAAAAGTTGCAAATTATTTGTTGATTTTATTTTATGACATTTACTAATTTTAACCGGAGAAGCAAAAGCCGGAACCTTAAAGGTAATTGCTTTTGCCACCGACTTAATGAATATTAATTTATACGGCCGCCGGTTTATCGTGCAGGGAGGTATCCCGTGCTGAAAGATAAATATCCTGGTAAGTAAATTCAATACCCTGGCCAAAACTGCTAAATTAACCGGAGCGGTTAAAACTAAAGGAAAGAACCTGGATTTCAAATGTGCTAATTAGCTAATGTAAAATTGCCCAGGTTCCATTTGTTATCATCTGCCAGAAAAGTGCCAACATGTTTGAGGTTTTTTCTGCCCTGTACTTTTTTGGAAGCTTAATGAAATCGTTCATTTTATTAACAGCAAGGCCGGATCCGGCTATATATGTTTTCCATAAATGCTAATCGCCTGAAAGGTTAAAAAATACCAGACCCATTTAACATCATTTGAATCGAATTTATTAAATTACAGTGACCATTAAAAAAAGTAAAAACTCATTATGCAGGAAGAATCACTTTTCCCCGATTTGACTAATGATGAAAAAAAACTGATTGAAGACTTCCTGTCTGAGGATGTAAACGAGCTTTCCGATTTCGGTGCAAAGCGGCGTGAATTTTTAAAACAGGTTTCAACCGTGGCAGGTGCGATGTTCGCTTACCAATTAATGGGCGGACAAGAGGTTTTTGCACATTCATTCAACCAAACAACCGGGGATGAAATTAATCACGCAAATATTGAAAACGGCATTACCGTCGCTTTTAAAGTCAATGGTTTACAAAAAACACTGGAGGTTGATCCCAGGATGACGCTGCTCGATGCGCTGCGCGAAAAACTGCTACTTACCGGCTCTAAAAAAGGCTGCGATCACGGGCAGTGCGGTGCTTGTACGGTGATTGCAGACGGAAGGCGCATATTGTCCTGCCTTACTTTGACGGCTACCTGCGAAGGCAAATCAATAGTGACCATTGAAGGAATTTCGAAGAACGGCCAGCTTCACCCTGTGCAGGCCGCCTTTATAAAACACGATGGATTTCAGTGTGGTTACTGTACTCCCGGGCAGATTTGTTCGGCAATTGCTTTGATGAACGAAGCAAAAAACGGGGAAGTAAGTTTTGTTACTGCTGATGTTCGTGTTAAAGCCCGCCCGCTCCAGCTTTCTGATGAAGAGATCCGCGAGCGAATGTCGGGTAATATCTGCCGGTGCGGCGCTTATCCCAATATTATTGCGGCGATCCGTGAAGTGCATAGCGGCAAAAATGTTGCAGAACTGTGGAAATTTGCGGGCGAAAACAATCAAACCCAATTTAAGAGCAGCGTATAAACCGAAAAAAAGCAACTCAATGCGACCATTTAAATATTCAGGAACAGGCAGCGTAAATGCTGCGTCGCAGATACTGGCGGTAAACCCAAACGCCAAATTGCTGGCTGGTGGTACAAACCTGCTTGATCTGATGAAAGAAGATGTGGAACGTCCTGACGAACTGGTTGACATCAGCCGGCTGAATTTAACATCCGTTAAAATGATTTCGGGTGGTGTGAATACAGGGGGCCTTTCGATTGGTGCACTTGACAAAAATACTGATACGGCAAACCATCCTTTGGTGAGGCAAAATTTTCCACTTTTAACGCAGGCAATCCTGGCCGGGGCTTCAGCGCAAATTCGCAATATGGCTACCACCGGCGGTAATTTAAACCAGCGTACCCGCTGCCCCTATTTTTATGATATAGCAATGCCCTGCAATAAACGGCAACCCGGAACAGGCTGTGGTGCTTTCGAAGGGGTTAACCGGAACCATGCGATTTTCGGATGGTCGGAAAATTGCATAGCGGTCCATCCATCGGATATGTGCATCGCCCTGGTTGCGCTTGATGCGATCGTAAAAGTGCAGGGTATCGATGGGACGGTACGCAACATTCCTTTTTCCGGTTATCACCGTTTGCCCGGAGACATGCCGCAAAAAGACAACAATCTCAACCCGGGCGAAATAGTTATAGCCATTGAAATTCCCAAAAATAATTTTGCTGGTAAATCTTATTACCTCAAAGTGCGTGACAGGGCCAGTTATGCATTTGCACTCCTTTCAGTTGCCGCCGCCCTGGAAACGGAAGGAAATAAAATAAAACAGGTGAGGATTGCGATGGGCGGTGTAGCACATAAACCCTGGCGCGCAACAGAAGCTGAGAATTTTTTATCAGGTAAAATTGCTGATGAGAAGAATTTCAAAGAGGCTGCTGATACAGCGATGCTGATGGCGAAGCCGCTGGAACATAATCAATTTAAAGTAGAACTTGGCAAACGTGCGATTGTAAGGGCATTGATGCAGGCAATGAATGGTGGAAGAATTTAATTAATAAATTCAACCATGGGTGAGTATTTTTTCTAAAATTTCACCGGTAACCATGACAATGTCAAAACCTTTTGCCGGTAGTAATTTTTATTAATAATGAGTGCGTATACTGCATAAAAAAAGGTAAGGGCAGTTCAAAACATTTCTAAATTTATCTAACATAACAAATTGTACAATGCATTTAATAACAACTAATTTCTAACTAAAAATTAAATGAAATGAAATTATTCAGAATTTTAATCACGGTAATTTCAGTCGGGTTATTCTTTAACTCCTGTTCAAACAATAAAACGGAGAGCAAATCCAGCACAACGCTTAAAGATTCTACAAAGGAGACATTTTCATTGAACATGTTAGTCAAAGAATCAAAACAAATTCCTGATTCAATTATTGCACAATTGAATGCTCAACATCACCAATTCAAAGTACTTGAAAGGCGGACTGTACCGGGGCCATTCACCCTTCCTTCGATGAAGTATTACTCAGAATATGCGGTGACGCTGGATAAACTGCCGGTAATTAATCCTGGTCCCGGGGAATACGTGCATGTGATGGAAGGACAACGGAACGGATATACTAATCTAACTATTGGAATTACTGAAACATTTCCAGGTGGTGCACCTCCAATGCATTCTCATGAAGGCGAAGAGTCGCATGTGCTTCTTGAAGGCGATATCCTCTACGCTTTGGGTGACACTACGTTCACTATAAAGGGTCCCTATATGGTTAACATTCCGGCAGGGGTTCCGCATGCTTTCAAAAATATAGGAAAGAAAACAACAAATCTTGTAGTCATCTTCCCTACCAACGTATGGAAATACGATGTACTGGATTATTTTCCTTTTGAAAAGAAGCAATAAAATCCGGTAGCTGGGTTTTGAAGTAAATTAAAAGAATGAGAATAGCATTTCCGGGCATGCTACGGACAATGAAATCATTTTTCAGAAAAGTTTTTAAACCCTCTCCTTCCGGAATATTTAAAATATAAAATGAAAAAATAAAATGAACGAAGCAGGCAAAAATATCGGGCAGGCGATAAATCGTGTTGATGGGATATTGAAAGTTACCGGAACCGCAAAATATGCTACTGATTATGAAATTAAGAACACTGTTTATGCGGTTATTTTTAAAAGTACAATTGCGGCGGGTGAAATTATTTCTATTGACGCTGGTACCGCAGAAAAAGCGCCGGGGGTTTTAGCCGTTATTACGCATAAAAACGCGCCAAAACTAAATGTCGGAGGCGGTATTCGCGGCGGTGCACTGCTACAGGGTCCCAACATTGAATTTTATGGCCAGCATATCGGGTTGGTAGTTGCCGAAACTTTTGAACAGGCGCGTTTTGCTTCACGTTTGGTAAAAATTGATTACAAAAAAACAGCAGCTAAAGTTAATTTTCGCCAGCATCAAAAAGAGGCTGTTACACCAAAGGATAAAGACAAGGCCGATGTAATTCGCGGCGATGCAGAGACGGCAATGCTTAACGCAGAATATACAATAGCAGCAACTTATGAAACGCCCATCGAGCATCACCAGCCAATGGAGCCACATGCCACGATTGCCGTTTGGGAAGGCGAAAAACTGACACTTTATAATGGTTCACAAATTGTTAACGGGGCGCAAATGGCGGCGGCCTCTACGCTCAGTATCAAACCTGAAAATGTACGGATCATTAGTCCGCATATAGGTGGTGGTTTTGGATCAAAAGGCGGGCAATGGGCAAACATGGTGCTCACAGCTATTGCAGCGAAGATGGTTAATCGCCCGGTAAAGCTTGCGCTTACCCGCCAGCAAATGTTTAATTCAGTAGGGCTGCGGCAAAGCAATAGTCAAAAAATTCGACTTGCTGCAACTAAGGAAGGTAAACTAACGGCACTCATTCACGAAACAACCACACATAGTGCAATTAACGGAGAATTTGTAGAGCCCTGCGGTGACTGCTCGAAATTAATGTATGAAGTGCCCCATTCGCTGATTGCATACCGAGTAGTTCCCATGCATATTATTCTTCCTACCTATACCCGTGGCCCCGGCAAATCAACGGGCAGTTTCGCACTCGAATCGGCAATGGACGAACTTGCATTCAAACTCAAAATTGACCCAATAGATTTTCGTTTGAAAAATGAACCTGCTACAGATCCTTCAAATGGAAAACCCTGGTCGTCCCGAACCACCGTTCAATGTTTAACCGAAGGCGCAAAAGCATTTGGGTGGGAACGACGTAAAATGGAACCGCGCCAGCATCAGGAGGGAGATTATTTAATAGGTTACGGTGTAGCTTGCGGAACTTACCCGGCCAGGCAAAGAGATAGTTCCGCAATAATTAAATTAAATCGAAAAGGCAGTGATGTGACAGCAATTATTGAACTGGCGGCCTCGGATTTAGGAACGGGAACGCACACCATCCTGGCCCAAACGGCGGCCGATGCCCTGGGTTTGCAGGTAAATAAAATCGATGTAAAAATCGGTGATTCGGCTTTACCACCTGCCGCCGGTTCGGTTGGATCAGTTGGCGCTGCAAGTTTTTCAAATGCAGTGAATGACGCTTGTGTAAAAATTACAGAAGAGTTAATTGCTAAATCCGGCAAACAGTTTTTCGCCCGTCCCACCGCTGCGCAAATGATGATTTCCGAAAACATCACCCAATTTCAAACCAGGGTTGATGCAAAACCGCCAGCGGGTGCGGATAAATATTCGTCACACAGTTTTAATGCAAACTTTGCAGAAGTGTGGGTTAATAATGTAACGGGGATGGTGAAAATTCCGCGTTTCCTGGCAGTCACCGGTGCGGGGAGGATTTTAAATCCAAAGACCGCAAGCTCTCAAATCATCGGCGGAATTGTATGGGGCATTGGAATGGCGCTCACCGAAGAATCCGTAATTGATCCCCGGTGGGGCAATTTTATTACCCGTTCATTTGCTGATTATCATGTTCCGTCCAATCTTGACATTGGAACAATTGAAACAATTTTTATTAATGAAGAAGACAGGATGGTAAACAAATTAGGTGTTAAAGGAATTGGGGAAGTTGGCATCGTGGGGGTGGCAGCAGCAGTGGCCAATGCGATTTTTAATGCCACAGGAAAACGGGTCCGTGAATTACCGGTAACACCTGACAAATTGTTATAAAAATAAATGGTTTAAAAAATAATGAGCAGTTCAGAAAACGATGGTGTATTTATTTTCTTTTGTCAACATGATCCTGTAAAAAATTTATCCAGCCTCTACCTGCAATCATATTATGTACCGATAAAATAACGCATACTTTATTTATTTTTCAGGATATCCAGCACATCTTCCTTTCTCCTCCTCGATATTTCTACTTTAGACAAATCGGTCATCGTGAGCATTCCATCCGTCATATAATTAATAACATGGGCTTTGTTTACCAGGTGAGATTTATGCACCCGTATAAAGCCATAGTTCAAAAGAATATCTTCGTAATTTTTCATGGTATAGCTGGTGAGTACCGAGGTTTTATCGGCAAAATAAAATTTTGTGTAGTTACCTTCCCCTTCCAGGCGAATGATATCCCCGGGCTTGTAAAAAAAAGTGCCCAGTAGTGTAGGCAGGGCGAGTTTAAACTCTTTTTTATCCGTTACATTCAGGTTGTGCATGAAATTATTGTACAAGGACCGGTTACCCGTATTGCTTTTTTGCTTTTCGATAAAACGGTTAAAGGAGTTTTGCAATTCATCGGCGTCAATAGGTTTTAGTAAATAATCCAGTGCGCTAAAGCGGATGGCATCTATCGCATATTCATCATGAGCAGTTGTAAAAATAATACTGAAATTTACCTGTGGCACCTGTTTTAATAATTCAAACCCGCTCATCACCGGCATCTGGATATCGATGAACAACAGTTGCGGCTCAAAATGTTGCAGCAGGTGCAAGCCTTCATAAACATCGGTAGTTGTTTTAAGGGCGGTTATTCCGGGGATATAATGCTGGATCATCAGCGATAATGTTTTCACCGCAGTTGTTTCATCATCTATAATTAATGCTTTAATGGTATTCATGATTTTTTATTTCCGATAAATATTTTCAGCGTTACCTGGGTTCCCTGCACCAGGCCATCTACATCTGTAATATCTGAAATGGCGGCATCAAAAGGTTTGTCGTACTGCTGTTGCAGCAATTTCAGGCGTTGCTGTACCATCGACATGCCCTTTGATTCATACTGCGGGTTACCCGCGCCTTTAGTTTGTTTTAGCTTAGCGGCCGCAAGCCTGCCGATCCCGTTGTCCCTGATCGTAGCCAGCAAAATATCATCTGTGTACAGGTCAAAATATATACTGAGGTCCCGTTCTTTGTATAAGGGCATTAAACCGTGCCAGATAGCATTTTCTACAAAAGGCTGCAGCATCATCGGTGGTATTTTTATTTCCTCCGGTTCAATTTCGGCTGTCATATTTACCCGCCAGGTAAAGCTTTCCCCAAAACGAAATTGCTCCAGTTGCAGGTAAGTGCTGAGTATTTCAATTTCTTTTTCCAATGTAATAAATTGCAGGCTGCTGCAATGCAA
This sequence comes from Ferruginibacter sp., assembly GCA_014379625.1. GTDB lineage: Bacteria > Bacteroidota > Bacteroidia > Chitinophagales > Chitinophagaceae > Ferruginibacter. Next base: position 100,334 of record JACMLJ010000012.1, read on the forward strand.
TATTTCCCGCTGCAATTTCGAAAACTTAGAAAGGTATTTATTCGCTTCTACCACATTGCCCTGTAAAATATAATGCTGTACACTGTTGAGGGCATTAAAAATAAAATGCGGGTTCATTTGCATGCGCAGAGCCGTGAGTTGCGAGGTTGCGAAATCTTTGTTCAGCCGCAGCACTTCCATCTCCTTTTCCCTTGTTTGCTGTTCTGCTTTTATCACATCTATTTTACCCGCACACAGCGAAGCAATGGTAACCAGTACCTGCAAATGCCTTTCGGTATAAAAGTTCTTTTCGGAGTGTTCGCTGTCTATCACTCCCAGTACTTTGCCATTGTTGGTAATGGGAACGGCAATTTCAGAGAGGCGTTTGATATCATCAATAATATAGCGTTCGTCTGCAGAAGTATCCGGTATAATTTCCGCCCTGCCGGATGCAGCCACCCAGCCCACAATGCCTTTACCAGCCGGTATTTCAATAGGGTTGATTATTTTATTTTGTTGGGTTGTCTTTGGGCCCCATGCCGCTTTCTGAATGAATACGTCCCGCTCTTCGTCTTTCAGGTAAATCACACAGTCTTCAAAATTTAATTTGGAAATACAACTCTTTGCCACGTCCCATAATATATCATCAATACTGTTTACACTGTTCATTGATGTGGCAAAATGATTGATGATCTGTTCTATTTCCAACTTCTCACGATAGCCTGCTGCCTTTAATTTTTGCAGCGCTGTTTTTTCTTTTTCCGCGTTTTTAATAAGCCGTATCCTTCTTTTGATTAATAAAAAAGCCAGCACGGCAATGGTTATCAACAACAACAACAAAAACCACCATGCTTTCCAGAAGGGCGGGGTTATCGTAAAAGTATATACAGCATCCGTCTTACTCCAGATGCTTTTACTATTCAGTGCTTTTACACGAAAAGTATACTGGCCGGGTGAAAGGTTCTCAAAACCAATACTGCGCAGGCCACCGCTATTTGTCCAGTTAGTATCAAGCCCCTCGAGTTTATAATAGTAGCGGATATTTTCCTGGTTCGCATAATCTATTGCAGTAAAACTAAAATTGAAAGAATTATCAGCATAAATGAATGTATTATGTGAAGGGTACTGCATAAAAGTTTTTGGGGAAATTACCTGGTTGTTTTCTATCAGCCTGACCCCGGTGATGTAGACCACCGGTGAAACTGTTGACGGTAAAAGTTGCCCGGGCCGGAAAGATGTAAAGCCAAAAACCGTAACGGCCCAGATGCTGCCATTACTTAGCTGCTGCAGGCGGATATAACTATACCCCGCCTTTAAAAAACCATCCGATTCATCAAAATTTAAAACCCTGTTTTTAAACCTCCCCTGCCGGACAATTACGCTAATCCCTTTGGAACTGCCGGCCCAAATATTATTTTCGGTATCTGCCAGCAATGTTAAATAATGGAGGCTGTTGAGACCGTCATTTTCCGTGTACTGTTTTATAATTTCAAGCTCGTTTTTTTTATTGAACATACATTGCAGTATGCCTTCGCCCGATGTGGCAATCCATACATTATCTTCTTTATCTTTTATTAAGAAATTTATATACAATTGTTTGCCATTGAATGTAAACTTCCGCAATGAATCATGCTGCAAATAAACAATGCCTTCTTCGCCACCCAGCCAGATTTTTTCACCAGGTCCTTCTATCGCGGTAAAAAATTTTGCATACCGGGTGGTATTAGGCTCATAAAGAAATTTTTTGAATGAGATTGTTTTGTTGTTATTGACCATTATCTCACTCATGCCCTGGTCGCCGGAAATATATAATTTCCCTTTGGACGTTTTTAAAAAATGATACAAGGAATTATCATGTAAGCCATTTTCAATGGTAAACCTTTCTCTTTTACCATTCCTTAATAACACCAACCCCTGGTAACCACTTGCCGCCCACAACCAGCCTCTTTCATCTTCATAAATTGCTTTTATCTCTGCGTCCGCAACCAGCTTATCTTTGGCAAGACTGAACCTTTCCTCTTTTTTTTCAAAAACCTGTCCCCGGTTAGCGCCCAATAAAATTTTACCATTTCTCAATTCTGTAATTGAATAGTAGTCATTTGAGTATTGTACTTTATCAAAAGCATAAGCCGTAAAAATAGAAGGTTTTAATTTGATCAATCCATCATGGGAGGCCACCCAAAGAAAATCATTATCGGCCATCACAGCGGTTGGATAAACAACATACTTATCGGAAAACTTAATTAAAGCAGAGGCGGTGCCGGTGCCAGGATGAAAATAGAATGCACCCCTTGTGCCTACATACCAGGTGCCGGGCAGGTGGGCGCCTGCGCCCGGTTTATAAAAATCCTTAAAGCTATATGCTGTTACCAGCCCATTTTCAAATTTGTTTATTTCTGTTGAAGCGGCATCAAAATAAATTTTTGATTTACTTACCGGAAAGAGGGAATTGATTTTGTTGTGGTGGTCTGCGATGGAATGGATGAGATCAAGCTTACTTTCAAAAAATCGGAATAAGCTATTATACTGCGCAATGTAAATAGCGCCATCAGGTGATTTGCTGATAAGCGACGTGCTGCGGCTTTCAATAATCGCATTTCCCTCGTACCATTGTTTAAGGAGGTAGCCGGCCAGTGCTATTTTTTTCTTCCCGGTGAAGTCCACGTCTTTTACATTAAGATTTACCGGCCCGTTTTCAGTGGCCAGCCATATATTGCCATTCTCTACCAGAATATCATTAACCCCCTGTGGCAACGACGTGGCGGTGCTTATTTTTATTATTTCATTATTTTCACAACAAAACAATCCGGCGCCCGTTCCAACCCATAAGCGGTTGTCAGCACCTTGTTTTATTACATTCACATAGCCTATCAATTCGTTGTTTTTCGTGTATGCGTAATTTTGAAAACCATAGCCGTCATACCTGCTCAGGCCCGAAGCAGTACCCATCCATAAAAAACCTTTACTGTCTTTTGCCAGGCAAATAATTTCAGGCGAAGGCAACCCATGGCTGGTATTATAATATTTGTAGGAGTAGGAAACAGTTTGTTGTGCAAAAACAATTGTATGTAAAAAAACAGATAAGTTTAAAAAAAGAAGTAGTCCATATATCTGATTTAGTTTTCTCAATCTGTTAGTATAAGATTTTTTTATAGTAATTACTTTTGAGGCATCAAAAGCGCACCAGTTTTTTCTTTATTTCCACAATTAAATGTTTAAACGATGTTGTTCACCTTTAAAAGTTAAATGTATTAAGTTTATTGCTTGATCAATGTGGAGTTATACTCCAGGGCTAACAGCAAATTTATTGACAGTATAGAAAAATAAAATGTAACAATTAAAAAAGTTCTATTATTTATTAGAGTTATTTTACATACTGATAGTTATGAATGAGCTATTGCATCACTCAATTTTGCCAAATAGCGCCACTCCCCGTTGGTTTTGATTGGGGGGTAAACCAGAACCAGTAACGAAGCGGTTATTATCAAGGGCTACTGAGTGGCCAAGGGCATCAGCATCACCTGCCGCAGGATCAGCAAAATCTTCATAAAGCCGCCAAAGACCCGCATAATTTTTATAGATGAATATCCTGCCCGCTCCATCTACCCCGTTAACAGTTGCATTTGAAGCAGCTGTGATAAGATAGTTGCCGGAGATAAAAGTATCGCGCCCGGTAAAAGCCTGACTGTTTAGGAGACCCGGAGGATTAATTTCCTGGTAATAAAGCCATACACCAAATGTATAATATAAAAGATGAATAGCGCCGATATCTGTAGCGGAATAATTGGGCTCTCCAACGACACAATAGGGAACCGAAATAGACACACTTCTGCCAAAATTGTCGGATGCAGACGGGAATACAGTCCGGCTTATTTTGGCTTGCTGCAGCCAGGTAGTACCATTATAAGAAAAAATATACACTGAGCCCTGGTCTGCAATGCCAGAAATATCATCATCCGGGGAACCAATAATAGCGTGACTGCCATCTATCCCTACACTATATCCAAAATGATCACCGGCTGCCCCATCGCCTGCGCTGATATGTCGCTGTAATACCCAGGAAGACCCATCATATAAATAGATATAAGCCGTGCCGAGATCTGTAATAAGCCCGGCATCATCTTTCCACGAACCTATAATGGCCTGGTTGTTTTTAATACATACACTGGCGCCAAACTCATCGCCGGCAACTCCATCAGCCGCTGTTATTTTTTGTTGCAACACCCATGAGACTCCATCATAAAAAAATAGATAGGCCGAACCCTGGTCCACACCAATAACATCATCGCCCCGCGCTCCAACAAGCGCAAAATTACCAGATATCGAAACATCCACCCCAAAAAGGTCACCGGCAGCACCATCAGGTGCCGTTAGTTTTTGAAACTGGGTCCAGGCAACTCCGTTAAAAAAAAAGATATAGGCCGAACCCTGGTCGGCAGTTACTCCTATATTATCCGCGTATGCGCCGATGATGGCAAAGTTGCCGGAGATCGAAACACTGTTGCCGAAATTATCTCCATTTAGCCCATCGCCTGCCACTACAGGATTATAGCCGGAAATATTCTGTACACTGCAATCACCCCAGCCTCCAAATCCGGCAGTGTTATTAGTTTCATTCGCTGAACTGATAGCAGTCCATTTTGCTGAAGCCGTGTTCCAATAATAAAATCCGGGTAGCACTGTATTAATACCCGATCCCGCTGCAGCCGTATTATAAACAAGCAGTGCATCCGCGGGATTTGTTACCGGCGTGGCAGTGTTAGCGCCAGTCAATGCAATCCTGGGAACCAGCATTCCTTTGGTCGTACTGCTTACGTCTAATTGCGCCGAGGCGTTGGGACTATTGGTACCAATACCTACTGATTGTGCCCCCAGCCATTGCTGGCATGCAAGCACTAATAAAAAGATAATTATTTTCGTCATAATAAAATTTTTATTACTGTTTAATAACGGGTATCGTTTGGAATTGATCATTGCCGGAAGAAATAAAATATTTACCGGCAGGAACAGCTTGCAAATTCCAGTTGAACAGGTTGCTGCCTTTGATCAGGTTTAAATACCTGGATGATACAAGTTTACCATCAGCACTCCGAAGGTAAAATAAAATAGTTTCGGTTTTTGAAGCCAGGATATTCATTTTTAGCTGGTCGGTTACAGGATTAGGGAATATTGTAATTACAGGTAACGTTATCGTTGTTTTGATCCTTACAATTTTTGAATAAGTAAACTTTCCATCCATATCCACCATTTTCAGTCGGTAATAATTATCGCCGTTAACGGGTGCAGTATGCAGGTAATCATAATTTAATAATGCTGAGCTGTTGCCTGCCGCTTTTTGCAATGCTATTTTTACAAAAGTTTGTCCATTATACCCCCATTCAATTTCAAACTGTTTGGTATTTATTTCCTGGGAGGTTTGCCAATGTAATACGTTGCCATTAGCGGCGGCGGTAGCTGTAAAGTGGAGTAAGGTTAGTGGCAGCACAACACCTGGCCCAAATTTGTGTACAAAAATACTTTGGTTAATGTCAATTAATATTGCTGTGCCCGGCCCGGGGTCAAAATCTATTTGCCCTAAAAAAGTACCTGTTGTATAAACACTGCCTGCGGCATCCACAGCTATGGCATTGCCTGCATCTTCAGAAGTAGTTTCCCCAAAACCCACTGCCCAACCAAAATTTCCGTCGGTAGTTAATTTTGAAATAAAAATATCACGGCTACCCTTGGTTGTTAAATTAAATACGCCCGCGCCAGGATCAAAATCTGCGACATCCTCAAAAATGCCTGTAGTATATACATTGCCTGCGGCATCTGTTGTAATGTCATATCCTTTTTCGGTTAACAGGCCGCTCATTTGTTTTGCCCAAACAAAACCACCACTTACATTCAATTTTAGTACAAAAATATCAAGGCCTCCGGAAACAGTTAAATTAAAGACTGCCGGGCCTGGGTCAAAGTCGGCGGTAAAACCAAAACTACCGGTAATATATACATTTCCCAATGGGTCTAAAGTCACTGCCTCGTCGCCCTCTATACCAATACCACCTACCGCTTTTGCCCATACAAAATTGCCCAACCCATCTAACTTTAAAATAAAAATATCAGCAGATCCGGAAGAAGTTATGTTAAAAACACCTGCGCCCGTATCGAAATCTTTTGTACCCGAAAACACCCCTGCTATAACAATATCACCAAGGGTATTTGTTGAAATAGAATGTGCCCCATTAGATCCTTCGGCAATATGCTTTGCCCATAAAAAATTTCCGGCTGCATCTAATGCAGAAATATAGGTATCAGGCCCAACACCCCCCATATTATACACCCCAACACCCGGGTCAAAATCGCAAGTGCCAGAGAACAGGCCGGCAGTATATACATTTCCAGATGTACTTATGGCAATACCGTAGCCAATATCGGTGCTGTTGCCACCCTGGCTTTTTGCCCATAAAAAATTACCAGCGGAATCCAGTTTCAATGTAAAAATATCACCACCCGCTACAGAAGTCAAATTAAAAACAGCAGGACCAGGGTCAAAGTCGCTCGTTGAATTGTAAAGCCCAACCAGGTAAACATTGCCGGCAGCATCTGACTTTAAAAACTCCGGGGTAACACCTGACGGAAGTTGCTTAGCCCATATAAATTGCCCGGCGGTATTTACTTTATAAATAATATTGGTGCCATTACCACCAAATAAATTATAAATGCCCGGGCCAGGATCCACATCACGGGTACTGCCAGGGCCTATATTACCCAGGCTGTACACGTTGCCCAAGGGGTCTATTGCGAGGGTTTTACTGTTGCCCCCTACCATTTTATTTACCCACTGAAAAGGTGGCAACTGTGCATTCAATACTAACACCGCTAAAATACCAACCAGCGTTAATTGTACTCTTTTCATACTTTCAAAATATTTGAGATTATTTATTTTATTTCCCTATGATGAAGGGTTGTTCTATAATAATAAAAATTAGTATCATTTATTATTGGAGGCAATGAAAACGATTATTAATTGGTTTTATCAATATAATGAACGGTAAAAATTAATTGCTTAAATAGCGATGGTTAACGTAAACGCGATTTTTTTTATAACTGTTTAAAAATGGGTATAATACTGAATTGATCACTATTGGAAGAAATAAAATATTTACCGGCAGGATAAGACTGCAAATTCCAGTTAAACTGGTTGCTGCCTTTCACCACGTTAAAAGACCTGGATGACACCAGTTTACCATCGGCACTATACAGGTAAAATAAAGTGACTTCATCTTTCAATGCATGGATATTCAATTTTACCTGGTCAATAACAGGATTAGGAAATGTTTTAATCACCACTGAAGTAAGTGCCGTTTTGATCCTTTCTATTTTTGAATAAGTAAACTTTCCATCCATATCCACCATTTTCAGCCGGTAATAATTATCACCATTACGCCGTAAAGTATGCAGGTAATCGTACTGCAATGCTTTGGTACTGTTGCCCGCCGCCTTTTGTACAGCAATTTTTTCAAAATGTTGGCCTTCATTACTCCATTCAATTTCAAATGCTGCTGTACTTATTTCCTGCGCCGTTTTCCATTTTAACAGGTTACCCGTTGTAATAGCTTCGCCTGTAAAATCAAGTAGTGTAAGTGGTAAAGACCCTCCCGGGCTTAATTTGTTGACAAAAATATCTGAGGCGCCTGAGGTAAGGTTAAAGGTGCCGGAGCCCGGATCAAAATCTATTGTTCCGCTATAACGGCCTGTTGCAAATATTTCATTGGCCGCATTCAGATATATGGAAAAAACATCCCCGCTGCTGCCAGGCAACCGTGCAACCCAGTTAAAATTCCCGTTTGCATCAAATTTGCTAAAAAAAACATTCCCTTCATTTGGCGCCACAAGGATGTTCTGCGCAGGACCGGGATCGAAATCTACTGTTCGGGAAAATGTACCACCGATAAAGACATTACCTGCTGCGTCAGTTTTAATATCAGTCGCTATGTCGTTGCCGGTACCTCCCAATCTCCTGGCCCACTGGAAATCACCGCTTACATTGAGCTTGACGAAAACAATATCGGTAAACCCGGCGGTTGTCACTGTGGTGGTTCCCGGCCCGGGATCTACATCTAAAACGCCGGCCAAAGGAATAGTGATCAGCACGTTTCCAGGCAGATCCGTCGTGATCGTATAAGCAGCTTCAGTGGTCGTGCTTCCCATTGCCCTTGCCCAAGCAAAATTGCCGTTGTTATCTAATTTGCAGATAAAGATATCCGTGCTTCCAACGGAAATTAAATTGGCGACACCTGCACCGGGATCAAAGTCGGCTGTGCCGCTAAAGTAACCCGTTAGCAGGATATTGCCGGTCGCATCAATGGCCATTTTAAAGGGATATTCCGCACTGGTACCTCCCATTTGTTTTACCCAAATCATATTTCCCGACAAATCCCATTTAGTTATGAAAATATCGCTTTGACTTGGCCCTCCCTGTTGCGTTAAAGACACATTACCGGGGCCGGGGTCAAAATCAACCGTGCCATTGAATGCGCCGGTGATGAACAGGTTGCCAGTGGCATCTATACCAAGGGATGTTCCATATTCCGTGTTATCACCCTGCATTGATTTCGCCCAAACGAAATTTCCGTCGGCATCTAATTTCAAAACGAAAATTGCAATAGTAAGCGAACTGATATTGAAAACGCCGGGACCGGGGTCAAAATCCACGGGCAAGGGCACATTCATAGCTATAACCCCACCGGGCGAAAACCAGCCTGTAATGTAAACGTTACCGCCAGCATCAACCGTGATTGATTCGCCCTGGTCGGTGGATGGATTGCCTATTCTTTTTGCCCAAAGAAAGTTCCCATTTGCATCCAGTTTGCTGATGAATATATCTTCCTCGCCGGCCGAGGTTAGATTATAAACGCCCGGGCCGGGATCGAAATCTGCTGTTCCTCTCAGTACCCCTGTGGTTATCACATTTCCTCCTGCATCAACCACAATAGATTTCCCTTCGCTGGTATTTGTTCCGGACATACCTTTTGCCCATTGAAAAACGGGAGCCTGGGCCTTTGATAATACAACCGCTAAAAGACCCACCAAGGTTAATTGTATTGTTTTCATACTTTTAAAAAATTTGAGATGAATTATTTTAATATCTTTTGCTGACGGGTTGTTTTAGAATAATCAACATAATTATCATTTAACGGGGAAGGCAATGAAACCAATTATTAAATGGTTTTATCTATATATTTAACGGTAAAAAATAATTCCCATGGCGGTAATGCTGAACCAGGCACTTTTACTATTGTAACCGCAATTATTGATGAATATCCAATGGGCGTTTTCGGTAATGCAGCTTATAAAAACTTGAGGGTGCCGGTGAGTATTCCGGTAATTGACATAGGTGTTGAAAGCCTTTATTGCTGATGAACGGCTTGCTGGCGTATACAACTATTCGCGCATTATCCTGTTATGCGTTTATGAAGCGGATCCGAAAATAAAAACAGTGGTTTATGATAATGTGCAGGGTTTTGCCTGTTGTTAAATTTCCGGCTCCGTGCTGCTGGCAGCCAGCGCTGCATTGATTACGGAAGCTGCTAGAACAGGTGAGTTCAGCATATCGTGCATGCCGGTAATAATCGGCGGCGTCTTTATTAAAATGATGATTATTTATTATTTTTTCTTTCAAATAGAGTAATTTAAGTCGTATTTGAAATAATAATTTATTATTTTACGGTATGAATATTTATCCAATAGATCTGCTCCTCGCAGATGATGATGAGGATGATCGCCTGCTCTTTAAAGAGGCATTAGCGGAATTACCCATACTCACAAATCTTACCATTGTAAATGATGGGGAGCAACTGATTCAACTATTAGCAACATTAACCGGACAGGTTCCTGCTGTACTTTTTCTCGATCTCAATATGCCGCGCAAAAACGGTTTTGAGTGCCTGACAGAAATCAGGCTAAATGAGAAATATAAATCTGTTCCGGTAATTATTTATTCCACTTCATTTGACGAGGAAATGATTAACCGCCTTTACAAAAACGGCGCGCAGTATTATATACGCAAGCCCGCTGAATTTTCAAAACTTAAAGATGTAATTTATGAAGCGCTCATATTGATAACACAAAGGGTTAGGATAAAACCCGGGAATGAAAAATTTATACTTCATAGTTAAATAATGTATGATGAGCGATAAAGCCACCGGTCAAAATAATCAGATTGTCCCCGGAGGAGGCGAAATGGGTGCTCTTATCCGTTCAAAAGACTGGAGCGTTACATCGCTGGGAAATATTGAAACATGGCCCCAGAGTTTACGAACAACCTTAAGTATCCTCCTCAATTCAAAATTCCCCATGTTCTTATTTTGGGGACCGGAATTGATTTGTTTTTATAACGATGCATTTCGTCCAAGCCTGGGGAAGGACGGAAAGCATCCGGCAATACTGGGAGGACGGGGAGAAGATTACTGGAAAGAAACATGGCCTATTATTAAGCCGCTTATTGACCAGGTTCTTTCGGGTGGTGAAGCTACGTGGGACGAAGATCAGCTGATACCGATTTACCGTAATGGTAAAATGGAAGATGTATTTTGGACATTCAGTTATAGTCCCGTAAATGATGAATCCGGTAAACCGGCGGGTGTGTATGTTACCTGCAGTGAAACAACAGATAAGGTAATCATGCGTAAAAAACTGGAGGAAAGTAAGGACCAGTTACAATTTGCCATTGAAGCTACGGAACTAGCAACTTTTGATTACAATCCTGCCACCGATAAATTTTCTGGCAACCAAAGGTTGAAGGAATGGTTTGGACTGCCCAAGAGAACTGAGATTGAACTGCATCACGCGATAAATGCAATAACTGAAAAAGACCAGCAAACCGTTGTGGAAGCAATTCAAAAAGCGCTCGGGTATTCTTCGGGCGGTCAATATGATATTGAATATACGATTATTCACCCCATCGCAAAAAAAGAAAGAATAGTACGGGCCAGGGGAAGGGCATGGTTTAATGAAGATAAAATTGCTTACCGCTTCAATGGCAGTTTGCAGGATGTAACAGAGCAGGTAATTGCAAGAAAAAAAGTAGAAGCCGGCGAGCAACGGTTTCAGGCTGCGGTGGCTGCGGTGGAAGGCATTGTATGGACCAACAATGCGGAAGGCAAAATGGAAGGGGAACAGCCTGGCTGGGCTGCCCTTACCGGCCAAAGCTATCACCAGTACCAGGGTTATGGCTGGGCGGATGCCGTTCATCCGGATGATGCCAGGCCCACTATTGACGCATGGAATGAAGCAGTGAAAGAGCGCAGGCCCTTTAACTTTGAACATCGTATCCGGTTAAAAAATGGCAATTGGGGCGTATTTTCTGTAAGGGCTATTCCTGTTTTAAATGACGAAGGAACTGTAAGCGAATGGGTAGGTGTTCATACTGATATTACCGACCAGAAGAATGCCCGGAAAAAAATAGTTGAAAGTGAACAACGATTCAGGACAATGGCGGATAATATTCCCAATCTTGCCTGGATGGCTAATGCGGATGGCTGGATATTTTGGTATAATAAAAAATGGTATGAATATACAGGAACTGACATTGAGCAAATGAAAGGATGGGGCTGGCAATCTGTACATCATCCGCATCAACTGGAAGCCGTTCTCAAAAAATGGCAAAGTTCAATTAAAAGCGGTCAGCCATTTGAAATGATATTTCCAATTAAAAGCGCAGGCGGGGAGTTCAGGCAATTTCTCACACGTGTTTTACCTGTACCGGATGGTGAAGGGAAAATTTACCAGTGGTTTGGAACCAATACTGACATAACAGAAAGAATGGAAGCCGAGGAAGCCCTGAAAGAAAGCGAGGAACGTTTTCGGACAATGGCTGAAGGCACAGATATTTTAATTGCCACAAGCGATGAAACTGGCAACGCTACTTATTTCAATAAAGCGTGGACAGATATTATAGGCAGGCCGATGGAAGATTTGGTGAAATTCGGTTGGGTTCACCAGATACATCCTGAGGACCGGGACTGGTTTGTGAACATTTACCTGGCCGCCTGTGAGCGTAGGGAGTCGTTTGGTGGGGAATTTCGCATTGCAGATAAAAAAGGCAGTTACAGGTGGCTGCTTGCGAAGGGCAGTCCGCGTTTCATGCCCGAGGGATCTTTTGCAGGTTATATTAGTTCCTGCATTGATATAACCGGGCGCAAAAAAGCAGAGGAAGCTTTGATTGAAAGTGAACAAAGATTTCGCAATATAGCCAATAGCGCCCCGGTATTGATATGGATGTCGGGTATTGACAAACTACGTAACTTTTTTAATACAGCCTGGTTGGTGTTCACAGGTCGTGGTATGGACCAGGAATACGGTAACGGGTGGAACGAAGGGGTGCATGCCGATGATCTTCAAAAATCGCTTGGTATTTACACTAACGCTTTTGACCTCCATCAGGAATTTTATATGGAATACCGGCTTAAAAGATACGATGGTGAATACCGCTGGATATCAGATAAAGGCGTTCCGCATTTTACTCCGGACGGGATTTTTGAAGGTTATATCGGCGCCTGCATGGATATTCATGAGCAGATCATTTATCAAAAAAAATTAAAGGAAGACGAAGAGCGGCTGAATATTATTATCGAGGCCAGTGAACTGGGTACCTGGGATTTAAATTTAATAACCAACGAAATAAATTATTCAGACAGGTATCTCGAAATATTAGGTTACAAAACCAATATGACGATACCCCATTCAGTAATTCTTAAACAGATCCACCCGGATGACCTGGTAATAAGGGAAAGTGCATTTAAAAGGGCTTTTGTGAATGGCTCCCTGCAATATGAAATAAGGATAATATGGACAGATCATTCCATTCACTGGGTAGAAGTCAATGGAAAAGTGTTTTTTGATCAGGATAAAATGCCCGTCAAAATTATTGGTACGCTGCGTGATACCACGGATGAAAAAAATTACCGGCAACAATTGCAGGAGCGTGAACAAAAATTCAGGTTACTGGCTGATTCGATGCCACAACATATCTGGACGGCTGATACCGGGGGCAACCTGAATTATTATAACCAGTCTGTTTTCAGCTATACAGGATTAACCATTGAACAAATCAGGAAGGATGGCTGGATACAAATCGTGCATCCTGACGAAAGGGAAGAGAATATCAGGTTATGGATGAATTCGGTAAGCAGCGGAAAAGATTTTTTATTTGAACACCGGTTTCTCAGGCACGATGGCGAATACCGCTGGCAGTTAAGTCGTGCCATACCGCAAAAAGACAATGAGGGAAATATAAAGATGTGGGTGGGCACCAGCACGGATATCCAGGACCAAAAGACCCTGGCTTACGAATTGGACAAGAAGGTAAAAGAGCGCACCAGCCAATTAGAACAAAAAAATAAAGAACTGGAAATAATGAATGCCGAATTACAATCCTTTGCTTACGTATCCAGCCACGATCTGCAGGAACCATTACGTAAAATACAAACCTTTGCTTCAAGGATCCTTGAAAAAGAGCAACAGCAATTATCTGAAAATGGGAAAGATTACTTCCGGCGGATACAGGAAGCGGCAAAAAGAATGCAAACACTTATTGAGGATTTACTGGCCTACTCCCGAACCAATACTACTGAGCGCAATTTCCAAAATACCAACATCAATACCATTTTGGAACAGGTTAAAGCCGAACTCAAAGAAGACATACAACAGAAACATGCTTTTATTGAAGCAACGCCCCTTTGCTCCGCAAGGATTATCCCTTTTCAATTCCGGCAATTGATCCATAACCTTATCAGCAATGCCCTTAAATTTTCAAAACCCGGTAAGCCACCACATATCGTATTCAACAGTGAAATGGTAGAAGGGAGTAAATTAGCTATAGGCGGTGTTTCCCCGCAGGTGATATATTGCCATTTGTCTGTTTCCGACAATGGCATTGGCTTCGACCCCCAATACAAAGACCGCATTTTTGAAGTTTTCCAACGCCTTCACGGTAAGGATGAATACAAAGGCACGGGTATCGGCCTCGCAATTGTAAAAAAAATTGTCGAAAACCACAAAGGGATCATAACTGCAAAAAGTGAATTAGGTGAGGGGGCCACTTTTGATATTTATTTTCCAAATACTTAAAAACCAACGCTGGTTTTTTTGCAAAACCAGGTAAGAAAAATTCATTAGTCAGATATTGTAAAATACGAACATACCATTAACAATTGTGGCTGATTTTTTCTTCACCAGAAAATTAATCCCGGGCAATTAGTACATTTATTTATCCATTATTATTCTGTTAAATAGCAATCACCAAATGGGTCCTTCAGTATCAGGTAATGAACGGACCAACCCGTTGGTACGAATAAAAGAAATGTAGAAATATTTGTTCATTCCGTGCAAGTATTATACTGGATCCCTGCACTAATACATTTTGTTTTGCTACTTAACCTGTACGGATAACCGTTAGTTTAACAAAGATATTTTTAACCCGGTCTTTTTGGGTTAAGCATTCTTTTTGTGACAGCTTTTTTAAGCGAAAAATAAAGGTTTGCCGAACTATAAACAGTTACACCGGCCCAATAGAAAACAACTGCCGTCCCGTATCAGTAAACAATAAAAAAAACGTTCATGAACCCGTTTACAGAATTTTTTAAAGGCATATTTTCAACCAGTCAATGGCCTGCCAGATGGCATTGCGGTTATTGGTCCGGTTTTCATGGCTGGTTATATATCATTAGCGACCTGATGATATGGACTGCATATTTTCTGATTCCCATTCTTATTATAAATTACTTCACCCAAAAAAAAGAAAAAATAAGGTTTAAAAAGGTTTATTTATTATTTGCCGCTTTTATATTATTATGTGGTACCACACATTTTTTAGATGCCATGATGTTCTGGATACCCATGTACCGGTTTAATGGCCTGGTACGGCTTTTAACCGGTATCGTTAGCCTGATGACGGTATACTACCTGGTAAAAGCTTTGCCCCAGCTTTCGGTGCAGAAAACAAATGTGGAACTCGAAAATGAAATTGCCCTGCGCAAGGTAGCCGAACAAAAACTGGAGGAAGCTAACAGGGGATTGAAGGCGTTTGCCTCCATTGCTTCTCATGACCTGCAGGAACCCCTGCGCAAAATCGCGGTATTTACTTCAATGTTAGATGAACGCGATAATAATAATCTTGACAATACCAGTAAAGAATACATTAAAAAGATCATGCTATCATCTCAAAGAATGCAATCGCTGGTGAAGGATATTTTAACTTTGTCGTCACTGAATGAGGGAATAGCGCTTATTCCTGTGGATTTAAATAATCCATTGAAGAATGCGGTGGAGAACCTGGAATTAAAAATCAGGGAAACGAATGCAACCATTAAGACCGGGAGACTTCCTGTAGTGAAGGGGAACGAAAATTACCTGGCCCAGTTATTCTATAACCTTATCGGTAATGGGTTGAAATTTTCAAAAACAATACCCAAAATTGAAATAACCGCGGAAACCAATCACCAGTATAGTTATATCCATGTAAAAGACAATGGCATAGGTATCCGCCAGGAAAATTATGACAAAATATTTGAATCTTTACAAAGGCTACATTCCAAAACGGAATATGAAGGAAACGGGCTTGGGCTTGCTATCTGCAAAAAGATAGCTGATCTGCACCATGCCACGATTTCCGTTTCCAGTAAAGAAAATGAAGGAACCATATTTACCATCCGGTTTGAAAATAGCTGATCAGGGATTTTTTATTGCCGGCATAGTCCTGGCCTGTTTGCTACAAAAACGGCCAGATAAATTCTGTATTCTGCCTCCGGTTTGTACGCCGACTTTATTTATCTGTAATTGGCAAATAATTGAAAGGGATGAAAACAGAAAATCGATTTTAAACAGATCCCTGGTGAAGTAGATCCTGGATGGGAAAACTTTTTATACCCTTACCAGTGGTCAATCATTTTGGTCAATTTGCTAAATAACAATACTATCTTCCCAAGTGGTAAATTTATAACTAAGTGGTAAAAACAAAATGGATTCGCTGACACATATTGCCCTTGGCGCATGCATGGGAGAAGGTTTTGCCGGAAAAACGGTTGGCAGAAAAGCGATGCTATGGGGTATACTTGCCCAAAGTATCCCTGATATTGATTTTCTTGCTGCCTTGTGGATGAATACCACCGACAATTTACTGGCACATCGCGGGTTCACCCATTCCATTTTATTTTGTATTATCATCACTCCCCTGTTCGCCTTTTTTGCAGAGCGCTGGCACAGGCCACATAATATCTCATTTACGAAATGGCTGTCATTTTTTGGATCAGTAATTTTTGTTCACCTGTTCATAGATGCGTTTAATAATTATGGTGTGGGATGGTTTGAACCTTTCAGTCATTACCGGATTTCATTCAATGCCATATATGTTGCCGATCCTTTTTTTTCTGTCTGGTCCGGCATTGCGGTAATTGGGTTGATGGTGTTAAAAAGAAATCACGCGGCGAGAAAATTCTGGTGGAAGTTTGGGCTGGGCATGAGTTTTCTTTACCTGTCTTACTGTATCGTTAATAAAATAAAAATTAATTCTGCTGTGAAACTGGCCCTTGTCACACAACATATCGAACATACCAGGTATTTTACCACACCTGCGCCATTGCAAAACTGGCTATGGTTTATTGTAGCTGGCAATGATAAAGGCTATTATGTCGGGTACCGTTCTTTGTTCGATACAGGAAGATATGTACCATTTGAATATTTCCCGCGCAATGACTCATTACTCGTTCCGGTAGCGAATAGTGAAGACTTGCATCGGCTCATCCGTTTTTCCAAACAATTTTACACCGCGGAAAAATACGGCGACACGCTTGTTTTTAATGATCTTCGTTTTGGCCAGGTGATTGGCTGGCACAATCCGCATGAAAAATTTGCATTTCATTATTATATCCAATATCCGGAGCAGAATACCCTTGTTGTACAACGCGGCCGCTTTGCCAAATGGGATTGGGTGGTGGTAAGGTCTTTGTTGAAGCGCATCAGGGGAAATTAACTTTTCTGCCTGAAGTAAAATGTAAACAGGTGAAATCCAAGCCTGAATAATTCATAAGAAAGCCATCGGAAAAATTGTTTCAAAATATTTTTAGTGCGGGTATGGCTCTCTGTTGTTACAGGCGTACAATCGTTTGCAATAATTTCTTCCAGTGTTTGTTCTACGTGCTTTGTAAACGAAGGGTTTCTAACATCCAGGTTTAGTTCTATACTGGCGTATGCGCTGATGTCGTTGATGTTATAGGAACCGATGGTCATCCATTTGTTATCGCATACCGCTATTTTACCATGCAAAATATTATGTTGATATTCATAGATGGCTACATTGTTTCTCAGTAGCCAGTCGTACATGAAACGCTCCGCATTTTTAGCAATAACCAGGTCTGATTTACCCGCCATTATCACTTTGATTTTTACCCCTCTTCGAACGGCCCGCTTTATGATTCTCCTCATCACTCTGCCGGGTAAAAAATAACTGCATAAAATGGAAATATGCGAATCGGCGCTTATCATCATTTCAATATAAGTCTTTGAAATTTGATTTTTCTGCCTTACCCAATCATTACGGCGCATCCTTACATCTGCAATTTCAGCAGGTTTGATAACCAGGTTTAGGGGTCGCCGGCTACAGGGTGAGCCGGGTGCCTGCGAATTATATCCTTTCCATGTTTTCCGGCACAGGTCGCATATTTCCATTACAATACTTCCTTCGGTCAATAGCGCAAAATCTAGCCAGGCCGGTTTGCCCGGCATATCATTGTAGTGGTTGCTGATATTAATGCCTCCAACCAATGCAATGTCTGTATCAACCACTATTATTTTATGGTGCAGCCTTCTGCCAAAATAAAAACTACTGCTCTTAAAAAGGGGTTCAAAAAATCGAAAATTAATGCCCGCCTCATTCATGTGTTGAATAAATGCTGATGAGATGGACTGCGACCCGTATCCATCCACCAATAAATATACCTTCACATTTCGCTTCGCGGCGGTAATCAGCGCTTCGGCTATCTTCCGGCCCGTATCATCTTCATCATAGATATATACCTGCAGGTAAATGGTATCCGTTGCCCGCCCGATAAGTTCTTCCAATAGTTCAAAATAAGCTTTCCCTCCCCTGATGAGTTTAACTTTGTTATGTGAAGTATAAGCAGATGTTGATTTGATTTTTTCAATGGCCGACATAGAAACAAGCTACTTAAAAAATTAATACAAATGATTTTTTGGTAAATTTGATTCCTTTGGTTTAAATAACCCGTATTAAAATGACCGGACAGCCATACCTGCAACAAACGAAATCGGCCCTGCTTTTTTTTTGACATGTACTTTTTTCTTACTTTCACCTATGAATCCGCGGAACCGCAGCATTGAAAAAAAAACAAATACCAACCCCAAATTAAAAACCCTCACATTTAAGGACCGGTTATCCGCATTACAGCATGTTCCCGAATTTTTTAAACTGGTATGGCAAACCAGCCGGGTTATGACACTCACCAGTATTGGTTTGAGATTAATACGCTCCGTTATTCCGCTGGCCATACTGTATGCAGGTAAGCTCATCATTGACGAAGTAGTAGTGTTAAATGCAGGTAAGGGAGCTTTTTCCAGCGATCATTTATGGAAATGGGTAGCTATTGAATTCGGCCTCGTCCTGCTTTCGGATATCCTTAGCCGTGGTATAAGCCTGATGGATGGTTTGCTGGGCGACCTCTTTTCGAATCACAGTTCCATCAGGATCATGGCGCATGCGGCCACCCTTGACCTGGACCAGTTTGAAGATTCTGTGTTTTATGATAAACTGGAAAGAGCGAGACAACAAACAGCGGGCCGTACTATTCTTCTTTCGCAGTTAATGAGCCAGGTACAGGATATTATTACAATGGCTTTTTTTGCAACAGGTTTAGTGGTGTTTAACCCCTGGCTGATTATATTGCTGGTGGTAGCGGTAGTACCCGCCTTTCTTGGTGAGTTACACTTTAATGACCGAAGCTATGCCCTTACCCGCGGCCAGACACCGGAAAGAAGGGAACTGGATTATTTACGCTATATCGGCGCCAGCGATGAAACTGCTAAAGAAGTGAAGATATTTAACCTGTCGGGTTTTATTATTGATCGGTTTCGCCATTTATCGAGAAAGTTTTATACAGACAATAAAAGGCTTGCATTCAGGCGGTCGGGCTGGGGAACTTTTTTTGCGATGGTAGGAAGTACAGGGTATTACGGTGCTTATGTATTTATTTTAATCAAAACCATTAGCGGCAGCCTATCCATTGGGGAGCTCATGTTTTTGGCCGGTTCCTTCAGGCAGATGAGGAGCCTGCTCGAAAGCATATTAAACCGCTTCACCAGTATATCGCAGAGCGCCGTTTACCTGGGAGATTTTTTTGAATTTTTTACGATTCAACCAAAAATAACGGAAGCAAAAAACGCCCTTCCCATTCCAAAACCCATCCTGCAGGGATTTACATTTGAAAATGTAGGTTTCCGTTATATCAATTCTCCGAACTGGGCAAACCGGCATTTAAATTTTACGCTCCATCCTTCCGAAAAACTGGCATTAGTGGGTGAGAACGGTGCAGGTAAAACCACGCTGGTAAAATTACTGGCCCGGCTCTATGACCCTACCGAAGGAAGAATAATGCTGGACGGGCATGACCTGAAAGAATATAACCTGGAATCGTTGCGTATGGAGATAGGCATTATTTTCCAGGATTATATCCGTTACCAGATGTCGTTCGCCCAAAATATTGCCATTGGCAATATCCATCAAAAAGATAACCGTGAACTAATAAAATCTGCAGCACAAAAAAGCCTGGCTGATGTACTGGCCGAAAAATTACCCAATCAATACGACCAGCCGCTGGGACGCCGTTTTAATGAAGGCACAGAACTGTCAGGAGGGGAATGGCAAAAGATCGCATTGGCCAGGGCTTATATGAAAGACGCACAATTACTGATATTGGACGAACCAACTGCAGCCCTGGATGCAAGGGCGGAGTATACCGTATTTCAACGATTTGCAGAATTAACAGCAGGTAAATCTGCCGTACTTATTTCTCACCGTTTTTCCACTGTAAGGATGGCCGACCGGATACTGGTGCTGGAAAAAGGCGAACTGGTTGAAATTGGCAGCCATGAAGAATTGCTATTAAAAAATGGGCGTTATGCCGAATTATTTCATTTGCAGGCGATGGGTTACCGGTAGCGTTGGGTTACTAATAATGATGCAGTTTTTAAAATTATCATCCTGTTTCAAAATCAATACTTCGCAAGGTTAAATTAGTGAATTTTCAAGCTAAACCGTTCACCGACTTGTTTCTTAAGCAGTATAACCTTCCAAAAAGCCACGCAAAATAGAAGACTTTTCAAAGGCCTCCCCTTTAGGGGCCGGGGGCACAGAAGGCATTAGCAATTTATTATCCGGTTTCATTCAATGGCATTAACTGGTTACGAATTGAGGCTGGGTTTTTCAAAGACAAATGCTGTTGGGGAGGTTTTGCGCTGCTGTATAATGAAGAAGATGATGAGGAATACGAATACACTGTTTTTGCCCCCGGCCCCTGAAGGGGAGGTCTTCGGACAACCAGCTTTATAGCTGGATCAAAATAATATATGCTGCGCAATTTTGACCTTTTATAAACTTTAATCAGTATGCATTATATAGGGTTTAAGTGAATTTTCAAACTAAACCGTTCACTGTTTTGTCCCTTGATCAGTCTAAATAAATAGGAGCGATTAAAACTAAAGGAAGAACCTGAATTTCAAATGTGAAAATGAGATAATTTGAAAATGACTCAATTCCATAGCGCGGCACTGCATTAAAAAATTGAGCACTTGTTGCCAGTTTTTTTCGGCCCGGCACCTCTATAAAACGCAGATTACTTAGTTAAAAAAGACGGGTAAATTTTCACGCTTACAATATTTGATAAGATTAAACAGGGTAATAAGTTAAGCTCCCCGGGCCGGAACTGGTAGTATAACCCTAAACGTTATATTGATCCTGCTACCAATTTTTTTATTTGTTTTTGGCAACCGGTGTTCCCAGTGGTGCTGCGTTTCTTCTTTCATTAAAAGAAAACTGCCATGGGTCAGGTCAACAGATATTGCTTTATCCTTTTCAATGTAATTACGCAATTGAAATGTTCTCGCCGCACCAAAACTTACTGAACCAATAACCGGGTTAATACCTAATTCCATTTCATTATCGCGGTGCCAGCCCATGCTGTCGTTCCCATCCCGGTAAAAGTTCAATAAGGCACTCGTGAAATTTACCCGCGCAATCGTTTCAATCCTTTTCTTTATTTGCAATAATGACTGCGTCCAGGGCTGTGGTTGCATAGTAATTCCCGAATAGCTATATTTTTTATCGGCATCACCATACCATGCCGTGAGCCTTGGCTGCATCATCTCTTTACCAAATAGTTTTATCGGCTCCTGCTTCCATTTAATTTCGTTGGTCAACAGGCCTAAATATTGATCGCTTTCACCAGCTGAAAAAAAACAGGGATACAAAATTGCTTCTCCCAGGCAGGGCAAAATATTTTTATCTGTGTTGAATAAGGATTGTTGCATTGTATAGTTATTGTAATTGCTTTTCATGCATTACAGGTACCCGTGGTAAAAGTTCATAGCAATTGCACATCCATTTGCTTTCTTCATAAAAAGTTTCCCAACCAATCGCCGGCGGTAAATTACAATAAACGTGGTGGTTGATGCTTAATGGTAATTCACGAAGTTTTGACCATTCACCATTCACCAATGCCTGCTCTAACCACCCGTGCGGGCCGCTTCCCAGCCAATTATTGCGGCTTTACGTGTACTTCCCCAATGGTATTGACCAAATCTGCCGGAAGATTGAATTACCCGGTGACAGGGAATCAGGAATGCAACAGGGTTATCGCCAATGGCTGAGCCAACTGCTCTTGAGGCTTTTGGATTTTGAATAGCAACTGCAATTTGTCCATAAGTGGATAATTGCCCCATTGGGATTTTCAACAGCGTTTCCCATACTTTTAACTGGAATGGGGTGCCCTTCAAATGCAATTTTATTTCTCCCGGCTTTTTCCAGTCATTTGTAAAAATGTACAATGCATTTTGCTGAACGAGATCAACCATTTGCCTGTATTTTGCATGGGGAAAATTATTTTTTAGTTCCCGTAGTGAATCTTCTTCATTGTGGTAAAAAGCCATATAGCAGATCCCAATGGTTGTTGAAGCCACGAGGATATTTCCAAACAGGCTTTCCGCAAAACTGTAATTGATGGAAAGATTTTCACCACCGTTCTTAAATGCTGCCGGGGTCATTCCTTCTATCCTGATAAAAAGATCGTGTAATCGTCCGGTACCTGAAAGACCTGAGTCAAAAGCGGCATCCAATAAAGTAGCCTGTCTTTCTTTCAACATTTCCCTGGCATGGCTCACCGTTAAAAATTGCAGGAATTTTTTGGGGCTTACGCCTGCCCATTCTGTAAACAGCCGTTGAAAATGAAAAGGACTTAAATGAATTTTCCCTGCCACTTCATCCAGGTCGGGCTGATCTTTGAAATTGGATTCTAAATAATCTATTGCCGCTGCAATACGATTGTAATTAATGTTTTCCTGTATGGACATAGATTCAAATTTAGCACACAAAAGTATTTTATCCCGAGGTCATCCAAAACCCGAAACTTGCGGAGTTATAAGCTACCGCAATCCCCAGGTGTGCTTAATAATAATTTACAATAAAAAAATTGCGTTGCAGAAACTTTATGCTGCTTTTCCCTCCAACCAGCCATCACAGAATAAGGCTCCATAAATTATATAACATTTTATTGAATTTATTAACCTTTGTCATCAAAATTACCGCACTTTTGCAATCCCGGTAAAAGTGAACGGGTTGATGTACTTTCAAATGACCTTACACGAAGCCGTTAACCCAAGCAATTAATTCAAGATATATAATCACATGGATTTGTCAAAAATAAAATTAGTAGCCGCCGACATGGACGGCACATTGTTAAATTCAAGGCATGAACTGGGTGCGGACTTTTACCCGGTTTTCAATCAAATGAAAGCAAAGGGCTTGTTGTTTGCAGCAGCAAGCGGGCGGCAATTCTTTAACCTGTTAAAGCAGTTTGAACCCATCGAGAATGAGGTGATTTTTATTGCCGAAAACGGAAGTTATGTGGTGTACCGGGGCGAAGATATTTTGGTACAGGCGATGGAGGCGGAGATTGTAAAGGAACAAATTCTTACAGCAAGGAATATACCGGGTACCTATACCATACTTTGTGGAAAAAAGCGTGCCTATGTAGAAAATTCGGCACCCCGGTTTATTGACAATGTAAAATTGTATTACGACAGATATGAAGTAGTGGATGATTTGCTAAATGTAGCTGATGACCGTTTTTTAAAAATAGCGATCTGTGACCTGGCGGGATCTGAAGGAAACAGTTATACGTTTTTCAAACAAAAGCAGGATCAGCTACAGGTAAAGGTTTCGGGGCATATCTGGCTGGATATTTCACATAAGCTGGCTAATAAAGGGAGGGCGCTTGAAGTAATACAGGATAAATATGGCATTAGCGTGGATGAAACAATGGTGTTTGGTGATTATCTCAACGACCTTGAAATGATGCGGCAGGCTACTTTCAGTTATGCCATGGAAAATGCCCTTCCGGAAATTAAAAAGGCGGCCCGTTTTTTAACTAAAAGCAATGAGGAAAACGGGGTAACGGAGGTGTTGCAGCAAATGCTAAGGGCAATGAATGGTAACCACTGATCTTTTACCTGAAAACCGATGCATTAACCATTGCATGTGATATCAATTGACACCGAACCCCTTCATTATTTTTTTGGAATGGTGAAATAAAACGTGCTTCCCATCCCCAAACTTGATTCCACCCATATTTTTCCACCATGTTTTTCTACAATTTTTTTACAGATGGAAAGCCCGATCCCGGACCCGGAAAATTCATTTTTAGTATGTAGCCGTTGAAAGATGACAAATATTTTTTCGAAAAATTTGGGCGCTATTCCTATCCCGTTATCCTGTACCGAAAATATCCATTGATCATTTTCTTCCTTTGCATTAATTTTTATTACCGGCCTTTTTTCACTATGGTATTTTAATGCGTTACTTAAAAGATTCTGCATTAACTGGAATAGCTGAATTTTACTGGATCCCGGCAACACGGGCAAGCTTCCGATCTCAATTACCGCTTCCTGCTCCCGAATTGAATTTTCCAATATATTCAACACTTCCATCGACACTTCATCCATATTGGTATCAGAAGGGATTTCTTTATTGGTACCTGTTCTTGAATATTCCAGCAGGTCCATGATCAGTTGTTTCATCCGGTCTGCACCATCCACGGCGAAATATATATATTTTTCACCCGTTTCATCTAATTGCGATTTATATTTCTGTTGCAGTAATTTAAGAAAACTACTTACCATACGCAGTGGCTCCTGTAAATCATGCGAAACGATGTATGCAAATCGTTCCAATTCAGCGTAAGAAGTCTTCAGTTCGGTAGCTTTCTGCGCAAGATGCTGATTAGAGACCAGTAACTTATTTTCAATTTTTTTTCTTTCGGTAACATCAAACCCCATTTCCATTATGCAGCGAAACCCTTCATAATCAATAGCGGTGGAATTGTAATAAAAGGGTATTTTTTCCCGGGTTTTTGTTAACAAAATCAATTCTATTGCACGCATCTTTCTTTGCAATACTTTTCGTATTCTTTCCGCCACCACGGGCTTTTGATCGTCATCATAAAAATCAAGCGGCTGCATCTCCTTTATTTCTTCCGCATGGTATCCTGTAACTGTTTCAAAATTTTTGTTCCACCGTATATACCTGCCCTTGTGGTCATATAAATAAAATATTCCCGGTAAACTGTTGATAATGGAATCTGACAATTCCTTTTCAGAGATGATTTTTTTCTCGATCTGTAACTTCTCCGTTATATCCCTGAAATTTTTAACAATCCCATTAATTCCCGGAACCTGCAGCATGTTGGTATAGGTCTCATCTATCCACCGCCACTCATCATCTTTATTCAGAATTCTCGAAACATGTCCCTTTATTGGCAGGCCGGGATTTTTCATAACCTGCTTCAATACTTTTTCCACGCCGCTAATATCATCAGGGTGGGTTAGTTCAAATGCATTCAGTTGCATAATTTCAGATTCAGTATAGCCCAGTATCCTTTTAACAGACGGGGAAATATACAACGGGTTTCCCTGTTCTGTAAGGATCGCTACGCCGTCGGAAGCCTGTTCTACCAGGCTTCGGAATTTTTGTTCGCTCTCTTTAATCAGTTTATCCGAAAGCAGTTTATCCGAAAAATCCAAACCAAACCCCATCAGGCAAATCTCCCCTTCATAGTCAATCTTCATCCCTGAAAAGTAATAAGGGATTTTTTGTTTATTCTTTAAAAGCAAATTCGCCTCTACGGCATCATGCCCCGCTATAAAAACATTTTTTATTTTTTCATCCAGCAGAGATTTCTCCTCGTCGTCAAATAAATCAAGCGGATGCAGTTTGCTGATTTCTTCTCCGGTATAACCGGTAACCATTTCAAAATTATTGTTCCACCTCAAAAATTTCCCCTCCTTATTATAGAGGTAAAACACTGCCGGCAAACTATTGATGATTGAATCCGACAGCTCTTTTTCCTTCAATAGCTTTTGCCCGTCTTTTATACGCCCGGTTATATCCTGCATCACACCCAGCATCCTCGCAGGCTCACCATTATCATTATATTTTATGAAGGCCCGGTCATAAAAATATCTATAAGACCCGTCCGCTGTTTTAAAACGAAATTCTTCTGAAATGGAAGCGGCGTTTCCGATGGTGGCGTTTTGCATATTTTTAACCACGCTGACCCGTTCATCCGGATGAAGCCTTGATTCAAATAATCCGAAATCAATTTTAACTTTTCCCCTTGCAAAGCCGTATAAATCATAAAGATTATCATTGCCCACCGTTTCATTTTTACTAAAGTCGTGATCCCATATTGCGTCATTGGTAGCTTTGGCAATCAGTTCAAATCTTTCGTTCGATTTTTTTAGTTCGGCTTCCGCTTTTTTTCTTTCTGTGATGTCCCTTATAAATCCAATCAGGGTATTGCCAATGGTCATTTTCGAATTGATCTCCACATCAATCGCCGTTCCATCCTTTTTCAACAATCTTCTTTCATACAGCAGCGTTTTACCCTCGATTAAATCTTCTATACGAAGCGGTTGCCCCGTAATATCTTCTTTAGGCAAAAAATTGTCAATATGCATACCCACCATTTCGTTGATATTGAACCCACTCATTTTGGAGATACTTTTGTTAACCTCCATTATAATGCCGGACAAATCACTAATTACAATTCCATCGGATGCCTGTTCAATGAGAGAACGGTATTTTATTTCACTTTGCGCAAGTGATAATTCGACATTTTTCTTTTCGGTAATATCTATAGCTGTTGTTAACCAATTATGCTGATTATTTAATTCAAGAGGCTCTACCGAAACCAGCAGAAAAATTGATTTGCCATCCAGCATTTCAATTTCTATCTCATGATTTTTGAGCAAACCATTTGCCCTTACTAATTGGGCTATTGACTCCAGGATTGCCACCCTGTTCTTTATATTTACACAATTTAAAAGGCTAGATAGTTCCGAATTTTTTCCTACCAGGTCCTCATAGGAAGTGTCTAACATGGAAGCAAAACATTCATTTACATCAATTAGTCTTTTTTGACTATTGCAGATTGCAAAACCCAACAGGCTGGATTGAAATACCCCGGAAAATTTCCTTTCACTTTCCTGCAACGCCCTTTCTGCATTTTTTCGGTCGGTAATGTTTCTTACAAACGCCAGTAAGGTGGTATCAGAAAGCATACTCACATTGATCTCAATATCCATTAAAGAACCGTCTTTCTTATAAAATTTTCTTTCAATAATAGCAGTTTTCCCCGACTGTATGTTATCAGCTTTCGACTGCCGCATGGTCATTTTCTTTTCCACCAGCAGGTCTTTCAGGTTTAATTTTGCAAACTCTTCTTTTGTATAACCCGATTCGAGATAAGCACTTTTATTGAATTGGTGAATTGTGCCGTCAAAAGAATACACGATGATTCCGTCGGAAGCCTGTTCTATCAATGACCGGTACCGTTCCTCACTTTCTTCCAGTTCAGCAGTGCGTATTTTAACAAGATTATTCAGTTTTTCGGGCCTTTTTGCCACTATACAAACAAATACGCCACACATCATTGAAAATAAAATATCGAGTATGGCCAGCCAGATAATATCCGTATAGGCCGCGATTTTATCTACTGGGGCGGCAGAAAGCTTCCATTCGCCGATTGGGACATCCACGGAAGTAAAATTTGCAATGTCTGTTCCTTTTGCCTGGGGAATAAAAAATTCTTCCAAATGGGTATCGGGGTTGATTTTTGAAAGTTGAAAAAAGTAACCACTTCTTCCCAATGTGTCAATTCCCGCTGCTTTTAGTAAGGTTGATATTTTAACGATGACGGCTGAAAATCCCCAAAATTTATTCTGCCTGAATACCGGAAGCCTCCCAACCACCGCTAACCCACCCTGCTTTAAATCAAATGGGCCTGCAAAAAAGATCCCTTTTTGCCGGATGGCTTTCAATGCTTCTTTGTTGCGGGATGGATCATGCAGGATATCGTATCCCAACACAGCCTCATTACCCTTTAACGGGTACACATACCTAATTACCCCATCAGGTACTAATTCCAACGCATCAATATCCGGATTTGCTGTTAAAATTTGCGAAGCAATAAGGTCAAAATCCTTTACGGTCCCATCCTGCTGAACAAAAAAGGAAAGTGTTTTTGTGGCAGAAATGCTTTGAGTCAATAATTCCTGTAATTTATCTTTCCTGTTAATTAAGACAGAACGCACTTCATTCTTCTTACTGGCTTTTTTTATTAAGTATCGCTGGTAAACAAGCCCCCCTACCAGGAATGCGAGTATGGTAAAAGTTGATATCCCGAGAAATACATACCTGTTTTTTATAAAGAAGTATTTAGTTGAATTGAAAAAGTCCTTCCTCTTTTCACCTCCCTCTTTTGTATAATCTGCTGGCATCTTAACTGGTATAATAACAGGGAATGAATAATTGTTCGTTCTTTAAATAAATGTAGAGTAAATTAATGATAAATCAGGTGCGTGCCGCCAAATTATGATTAGCCTGCTTAGCTTTAAAGATACTTTTTTACGATAAAAACCTGCTATGCATCATCCGCATTTTAATCGGCCGTACGAGTCCCGAAACGGTTAATAAGACACTAAGATTAGCATTATTTTTTGTTTGTTTTGTAGAGATTTTACTACATAGCCCGGTTTCTGCCGGGCGTTCAGCAATAAAATAACAGGTATGCAAATATGTGCCAGACAATGGCGTTATGGTATAAACAGGTTGGCTGTACCGCTAACCTTTAAAATATTATGCCATTTAATTACATGCATTTTTCTATTGGAAAAAAACATTACCTGGTATTGTTGTATAATTTATTGTGGCTTACAATGCTTTCTGCCCAGACAATTTCTTCCGACGAATATTTTCAAATGGCGCGTAAAGCTGCATTTGACAATAAAAATTATACTGTCGCAATCCAGCTATCCAAACAGGCCTTGCTACAGAGCCCGGATTATGTGGATATCCAGATTTTCCTTGGCCGGGTATATTACTGGAATGGCCAGCCGGACAGTTCCCTCCTCATGCTTAAAGCAGCCCTCCAAAATAAACCCTCCTATGAAGACGCGTCCATCGCCATAACGGATATTGAATACTTCAGCGAAAATTATACAAGCGCTTTGCATTATGCCGGACTTGGGTTAGTACACCACCCTTCGTCAAAAGAATTGATGTTGCGCAAAGCAAAATGCCTTGCGGCCTTACTACGGTATAAAGCCGCTTTGTTTATCACTGATAGCTTATTACAAACCGATCCTAAAAACAACGAACTAAGGGTTTTGGCTGCGCGGATCAAAGATTACAGATCAAAAAGTAAGATTGGTATATCCTATGACTACACTGGTTTCGATAAACAGTTTTCTAACCCATGGCATATTGTGAGCTTTGATTATAGCCGCCAGACGAGGGCGGGTTCGCTGACAGGCAGGTTGAATTATGCCAACAGGCATACAAAAAATGGCGTACAGTTTGAAGTGGATGCCTATCCAAGGTTATCTAAAACATTTTACGCATACACCAATATCGGGTATTCTAACGATATGCCTGTATTTCCTAAATTTCGGGCGGGGCTTTCGCTCTACGCCAATTTACCCCGTTCCTTTGAAGGGGAAGCGGGATTTCGCTACCTTAATTTCGACAGCGATACCTGGATCTATACGCTTGCGCTGGGTAAGTACTATAAAAACTTTTGGTTCAACGGCCGCAGTTACCTGACTCCCTCGAATAGCCGCATTTCGCAATCCTATACCGTTACAGTCCGCTATTACGGAAAAAGTGCGGAGAACTATTTTTCACTTGCTGTTGGCAGGGGCATCTCTCCCGACGACCGGAGCCTGGCCATTCAGTTGAACAATGCTTATAAATTGCAAACAAAAAAAATAAGCGCCGGTTATCGTTTTACGGCAGGTAAACTGAATATTTTCTCTTTGTCCACATCATTTGAGAACGTAGAATATTTGCCAAAAACAAGGGGCAACCAGGTGAATATTTCTGCAGGTTACCAGCGTAGATTTTAACGGGATGAGTGCTCAGTGATAACAATGCCAATCAATAGACGGGGATAGAGCGCTATTTAAATTTTTAAGATCTTCCAACTATTTATTTTGGATACCAGGCCCGGTACATCGAGTCGCTTAGTATCGGTTTCCCCTGTGTCACCTGTTCATTTTTTTGCCGGAATTTTGCAAATGCTTCCTTTAGCCTGGCCTTCATTACAGGGTCGGCGTCGGGCTCCTCATCCATATTCTTATTCATTTTAAACAGCGTTTCCTCGTTGAGGTGATAATCTCCCATGATAAAATCAACCAGGTTGGTTTTTGTTTGCTTTAAAGCAGTTGCATGAAGATTACGAAAATGATGCGCTGTATCTATCCCGCTTCCTACCCAGCTAACGGACAACGGTACCCGAAAATGGTAGCTGTGTTGCAGGTAAGCCAGTAAAGTGGGTGCAATATCCACATGGGAAGAAATGGATTCAAATTTCGCGGTCCTTTTCAACAATGGTGAGTAAATGATCAGGGGAACGTGGTAGCGGTCTATTTTAGTTGACATCGGAATTTCGGGCAACCTGTGATCGCCGGTGATGAGAAAGATCGTATGCTTAAAACCGGGTTTGGAGCGATAGTTATTGATAAACCCCCGTATGGCGTCATCGGCATATAATATCGCTGCATACTGGTGACTGTATTTCCGGTGTTCGGCTTTTTGCTTTTCAGAAAATTTAAGGCGGTCCAGGTGTATTTCAAACTCCGCCAGGTAGTGGTCCTGTTCATTTACCAGGAATGGGTCGTGAGTTGCTACAGTAAGTATTACCTGTAAAGATGGCTGGCCTCCTAATTGTTGCTCCCGCTTGCTCAGCATATGCCGGAACAATTCTTTATCACTATAACCCCAGGAGAAATCGTTATTTTCGGGGAGCCGCGGATAATCCGGGGGAAAGCTTTTTATATCGTATATTCGGTCTACCCGCTGTTTTTGTAAAAACAAGGCCATATTATCAAAGCCGGCATCTCCGCCGTAATAAAACGCAGTATGATAACCATTTGATTTTAATAAGCTCATCAGCGAAAGATGCGCGGGCATCTTATCACCCAACTCGCTGAACCCATTGCTGCCAAAAGGCAGGGAGCCCAATAAAGAAGGCAGTACTGCAAAAGTGCGCCCCCCATTGCTCAAAAAATTTCGCCAGTACAAACTATGCTCACCAAGCGAATCCAAATAAGGTGTAAAACTGCCGAGGTAGGCATTATCACCGCTAAAAGCACGGCCTAATCCTTCTACCACCAGGATCACGATATCGGGGGTGGCGGTATCCCTGTTAAAAAATGGTGATAAAACATCAGCCGTGCTGTCCCTGTGCAGGAATGGATAACGGGCCTCATCCACATAATCGAATCCATTGCCCGTTGTTACCGCCGGATCAAAGGCTTCGGCTGATTGGGGGAAAAAATGATTAAAAGATGCGGCAATAAAATAGTCCAGTTTGTTCTTTCCAAGGTTTCCGGCATATTCATCGCGGATACTAAATTTGTCTGCCGTAAATATGCCGGTGATGATCCAGGTAAATGCGATCACTACTGCCGCAAGATTTACCCATTTAGCAGCTCCTCTAATACGGGGACTGATCCATTTATAGATAGCAAGTAAACCCAGGATAACGGTGATGATGGCAATAATAACCCCGGCATTAATACCTCCTGAAGCCCCTACCGTTTGCCGGATATCGTTCATGGAATATCCATACAGGTCGGCACCCAGCGGAACAAAGGATATACTGAAATACTGCATCAGTGCAATGGAAACCAGGGTGACTATAATGCTGAGACTAATGATGACAATATCAGCCAGTCGCTTACCGGCCAAAAATAATAATATGTAGGTGATGAGGAATACCCCGTTAATCTTTAAAAAAAATACCAGCTCATTCAATACTGACAGCAGGAAAATATAAGCAGGCTGGTTGGGGTACTGGTGAATTACACCGTTATAAATAAAATCCGCCGTCCTCAGCAACAGCAGCATCAACAGCCATCCCGCCGCAATGGGGAGATAAGCATAAAACCCATCCCTTAACCTGGAAGCAAGGGCTATTTTTTCCACAGCCGCTACGGGCTGAACATTAAAGCCCTGTCTTGTCATTTCACCCCAACTGTTTTTTTTACGCAGGAGATCAATATTACCGCGTATTGCCGACCAGATCACAAAGGGGTGAAAAAGAAAGGGCTCCATCATGGCCGTCACTATGAGCCTGGCCAGCTCCCCTTTTTTTTTATATTGATTGTAGGTGACTACCTCCATTAAAATAGCGAAGATAGAATACAGCCAGCCAAAGGTTAATACAAACCCAAGCAGCGCAAAGAAAAAACCCCAGTTTACTGTACCGACCAATGCGAAGAAGATAAAACCTGCCATACCAATGAATTCAATAATAGGCGCCAGGAATTCAAAAAAGAACCAGTAAGGATAGCTTAGCATGCCCAGCAGCCCATAACGCGGATTAAAGAAAAGGATGCGGTGAATTTTTAATGTTTCGATGGTGCCCCTTGTCCAGCGGTTTCTTTGCCGGCCTAATATCTTGTACGAAGCCGGGGCTTCCGTCCAACATAGCGGATCGGGTATATAAGCAACTTTATAAGGTGTATCATGTTCTTCCATATAACGGCGCATGCGCACTACCAGTTCCATATCTTCACCCACTGTTTTGGGATTATACCCTCCTGCTTTAATTACGATCTCCCGGTCAAATGCCCCGAAGGCGCCCGATATCAGCAGCAATCCATTTAACCGGCTCCAGGCCATACGGCCCAATAAAAAAGCCCGGATATATTCCAGGGTTTGTACCCGGGGTAAAAATTCTTTCGGCAAATTCACATCCAGCAACCGGCCATTTTGTACGATGCAGGAATTGGCGATCCTTACTACGCCACCGGTGGCGATCACTCTTTTGCCGGTTTCCTCCATAAATGGTTTTACGAGTTTTAACAGGGCATCCTGCTCCAGGATACAATCCACATCTATACAAACCAGGTATTGGTTGCTGGCGAGGTTGATGCCGGTATTCAGTGCATCCGCCTTGCCACCGTTAACCTTATCTATCACGATCAGTTTTTTGTACACCGTGTTCCTGCTTTTATACACCGCTTTCACTTGTTTTGCAGGGATATGTACATGGTATAAAAAGTCCACTACTTCGAGATCGTAGGCATCTATTAATTTAACCATGGAGTCATCCTTACTGCCGTCATTGATCACAATCAGTTCAAGATGGTTGTAGTGAATACTTAATAAGGAGCGTACATTTTCAATGATATTGGCGCCTTCATTATAGGCCGGCGCCAGGATGCTTACGGAAGGTGCGTAATTAGAGGAAGCCAGCAAATTATAATCGGTGAAACTGCTTTTACGAAGATACTTTCTTGTTTCCCCTACTGAATAAACACCGATAAAAATGTAAGACGCAAGCAAGGTTACCGAATATATCAATATACCGTAGCTGAAAAGATCATATAAAACCAGTTTCCACATTTTTTGGACTTGAATTTCAGTGGGTGCCTTTGGTGTGAAAGCCTTAACAGGCGGCTAAATTTTCTTTTGAAGATACAAAACTGTTTTGTCTGCGGCCAGTTTAATATCAGCATCGGCGGCATGTTGCAGGTTTTGTAAAAAAGGCAGGTCATGTTGAGAACCCATTTTCATGAATTCATTGATAATGCAGAGTTGGAGATTCTTATCGGGTTCGGCAATATAATGCTTCCTTAATTCGGGGGCAGCAGAATCAGAAGCTATTTGTCCCAGGCATAAAATCGCCTGCATTCGGACGATTGCATTTGGGTGCACCAAACATTTTATAACTTCATCCTGAAATTCTGCAGCGTGTTGTTCGCCGATCAGTTTTAATGAAAACTGCACCAGGGTAGCATTGGGAGAATTTAACCAGTTGAATATCCCGCTATCCCCGGTGATGGGTTGGTTTGCAAGAAGATGTAAAAGATTTACCTGGTGCCACTCAGAGATCGGGTAAGTAAGCTGATCGAAAAACTGCAGGCCCTTATATCCCTGTAACCTAACCATTGCGGTTTGGGCTTCCATGCGTACCATGGGATCTTTGTGTTGCGCCAGTTCAAATATTTGTTCATGATATGCATGCTGGTTCATTATCGCCAGTTCCTGTATTCCCTTGGCTTTCACGTGCCAGAGTTTGCCCTGCAACCGCTTCAGGGATATTTGTTCCAGGTTAAGCTGGTTATAAATTGTTCCCAGGTTTTCGCCCGATTTACCACTTAAACTTTTTTTTAACTTAATTAATAAGCGCAGCAATACTTTTCCTGCCAGCCTTCCTTTCAATAAAAGTTCTGTATTCATGGGTACCAAAAATACATGGTTGGCTCCACTGTTGTTTTCAAGCGCAACATCCATTACCCAGTCCTCCAACTGGCCGGTTATTATGCTTCTTTTTTTAATTATATTTTTTTTACTTAAAACGATCACGGCCATACTTACAATGAGCACCAGGGAAACCAGGGAAAAAAAGATCATTGCCCAATACAGGTATTCTACCCTCATGAAGGCAACTTGATCTAGCAGGACTATTTTGTAAGGAGGCTGGAACACCCGCAGGGGTTTAGGTTATACTAATATAGATGAATGGATCAAACCAGTGAATAAGGCAGGCAGCCGGGGTTATGTTAATTTGTGAATGGGAATGGGCAATGGTGAGATATGGAATTATAACCACAATCTGCAATTCACGCTTAATTAACCCGGGTTGAAAAGGGTCTTTTATTAATAATAGCTGCGCCACAACCGGTAAAGAAAAGCAATAAAATCTACCTTTTACCAAAAAATTAAGCGGCAGCTACCAGCGCTGCAAAACGCATTACCCTTAACGACAATTCATTAGGACTAAATGGTTTGGTGATATAATCATCGGCCCCAAGGTTAAAGGCTTCCACCACCACATTTTCCTGGCCCATTGCTGATAAAACTATTACCGGTATTTTTTTAGTGGAATGATTTTTTACAAAGCCAAGTATCTCCAGGCCGGAGGTATAGGGCATCATAATATCGGTAATTACCAGGTCATATTCATTGTCTGTGATAAGCTGGATCGCATCGCGTCCATTATTAGCTGTAATTACCTGGTGGCCGTCCCGTTTAAGTTTCAATTCCATAGTTTTTAACATAATGGGCTCATCTTCTGCAATTAGAATTTTCATAGGGTACAGGGTTTAGCATATTGGGTTAATTCAATGGTGATTTCGCTACCAATCGTATCATAACAAATACAATCATAAAGTTGCATTAAGTGTAGCTTTCCATCCATAGTTACAATCATCATCTTTTTGTAGAAATATTTCGATAACTGTAATTGCTTACCTTATATCCGGGGAAAGAATAGCCGCCTGCCGATAAGTTTGCTATTGTTTATATTGCCGGGGCGGCCGTTAGCATCTTCTGCAGGTGCAATTCAAGCGCGGTTTTTAACTGAGCAAATTCATTGAGTGCGGTTAGCACCAGTTTATGAAGCTGGCAGGTTTCGCTCCCGTCTTTTGCTATTTTTTCTATTTGATTTAAAATTGCGCATAATTTATTTGCCTGGAGCATACCAGTACTGCCTTTTAATTTGTGGGCCGTTTTATAAATGGTGCCGGTATCCCCGGTATCAGACGCCCGCTTCATTTGCTCCAGTTCCCGGTGGGTGTCTTGCAGGTAAATCACTAATATTTCGGCAATAAAACCTTTGTCATCAATTTGTTCCAATAAGCTCAGGTCGAACAATCTTTGTTCCATTATTATCATATACTATATTTTTAAGGAAGTATAATATCATGAAATTGGGAGGTGCCCATAAGCAGCGAATAAAAGTTTTTTTCAGTATCTCATACGGCTTATTTCAGTTTACTATTCAACTGTTAATTTAACTCGGTTCTCATAAAATTATTGCTTTAAAAAAATATAGAAATTTTTCTACAGCCATCTAATTCCTATGCTTACAATTAAAAGGTCCTGAATGATTCATTTTTGTATTTGGTGCAATATGTTGAAAAACTATCCAACCAGGCAACAATAATATGGAACATGAATTTACCCCCAGCAGACATAGTCAAATAAGCATATATGCAACCGTTAGAAAATAGTATTTCCATCCTGGTAATTGAAGACAACCCCGGTGACCAGGTTTTGCTGGAGGCCCACCTTGAAAATACCAGTTTATCCATTGCCAAAATTACCATGGCAGCCACCATTGCAGAAGGTATCAGTTATTTACGGCAGGAAACTTTTTCATTAATATTCCTTGACTTTTTTTTACCGGACAGTAATGGTTTGGAATCGTATGTTGAAATTGCTAAAATTAATTCAAAAATCCCGGTAATCATTTTATCGGGATTATCAGATACCGCATTGTCATTGAAAGCGATTTCGGAGGGTGCACAGGATTTTTTAATAAAGGGCGTGTACAACCGGCAATCGCTTGAAAAAGCGGTTTGGTACAGTATTGAAAGAAAAAAGAATTTAGAATTGTTGAAAGAAAACAATGAACGTTACGATACCATATCAAAAGCTACAAATGATATTATCTGGGATTGGGACCTGGTGAACGATAAGGTGAAATGGGTTGGACAGGGTTTAAAAAACTATTTGCCCCATAATATAGCAACAGAAGATATCTCTTATGATTTTTGGGTTAACGGCCTTCATGCGGACGAAAGTAAAAGAGTTGTTGATAGCCTGTATAAGGCCGTTGCTGCCGGAGCAGATTCTTGGGAAAGTGATTACCGCTTTTTGAGAACCGATGGTAAATATGCACATATTTATTCAAGAGGCTACATCAATAAAAATGAAGAGCAGAAGGCCGTTCGGGTGATTGGTTCCATGCAGGATATTACGGACAGGAAAAATGCGGAACTGGAAACTCAAAAAGCAAGATTTGAAGCGGAGGAGGCAAGGAAAACACAGGAACAGTTTTTGGCCAATATGAGCCATGAAATAAGGACGCCCATGAATGGAGTAATTGGGATGACCCAATTACTTGCCGGAACTGAATTGAATAAAGACCAGCGGGAATATGTAGCAACCATCAAGGAATCTGCGGCCAATTTAATGGTTATTATCAACGATATACTTGATCTGACTAAAATAGTTGCTGGTAAAATTACCATTGAAAAAACGGATTATACACTGCCTGATATTATTAGCAACAGTATTAAGATCAACCAGTTCAGGGCTGATGAAAAAGGGATTTTATTAAAATGGGCTATCGACAAAAACATTCAGCCTTCGTTATCAGGAGACCCTGGCAGGTTAAACCAGGTTTTGATTAACCTGTTAGGAAATGCGATTAAATTTACAGAGCAGGGCGAAGTAAACCTTCATGTAGGGCTTCTTGAAGAAAACGAGGGATCGGTTACACTTGAATTTTCTATAACCGATACAGGTATTGGCATTGCAGAAGATAAGATTGAATCAGTATTTGAGCGGTTCACCCAGGTTTCCGGCGCCAGTACCAGGAAGTATGGCGGCACTGGCTTGGGCCTTACCATCACAAAGCAATTAATTGAATTACAGGGCGGCACCATCCATGTAAAAAGTAAACAGGGCGAGGGTAGTGTTTTTACATTTTACCTAACCATACAGAAGGCAAAACCGCAACATGACACGGGAATAAAGAACCCTCCAAAGGATCAATCCTATACTTTAAAAGATGTAAAAATACTTTTGGCAGAAGATAATATTATTAATCAAAAAGTGGCTACCAGGTCTTTAAGTAACCTGGGTGCGGTGGTAGACGTTGCCAATAATGGAAAAGAAGCGATAGCATTGTTACAAACAAAAAGCTACGATATTGTACTGATGGATATTCAAATGCCGGAAATGGATGGTTATGAAGCAACCAGGATTATAAGAACCGCAATTAGTGAAGAAATAAGCAGTATGCCCATTATCGCGATGACGGCTTCGGCCTTGATAGCCGACAGGGAAAAATGCCTGCTGGCAGGCATGAATGATTATATAGCCAAACCCTTCCAGGTACCCGAATTATATGAAAAGATATTACTGCAGTTGGAAAAATCTTACACTTCAATTTGACACATGCACACAATTGCCGGGAATGCAGCGGTGAAGCGCGGTCTGGTTTTTTGCTGTTCCTAAAGCGTTACCCCCTAATATGGTAAGCTTTTGGTTGTACAAAGGCCCTGATACCCTGGTAAGATAAGGTAGCCCCCAACCCGGATTGCTTTCTGCCAGACCAGGGTAATGCAGCACTCACCCTGTCGCAACAATTCCAGTACACGCTCCCGGTAACCATCTGTTTCATTACTGCTTCCGCCCTTTCAAAATTGCCGGAATACACCGCTGCTGTAAGCCCATAAGCGGTATCCTGCATTAATTGTATTGCTTCCGCATCGTCCTTCACTTTTTGAATGCCAACAACCGGCCCAAAGGATTCTTCCTTCATCAGTTTCATTGCGTGATGCACATTTACCAAAACGGTGGGTTCAAAAAAATATCCTTTACCTTCCGGAATTTTTCCTCCACACATAATTGTTGCGCCCAGGCCCACGGCATCGTTCACCTGGTTCAATAAAAATGCCTGCTGCTCCTTCCTGCTCAGGGGGCCAATATCTGTAATTTTATCCAGGGGATTTCCAATAACCAATTTACTGCATTGCGCAACATAGGCATCTACGAATGCATCATACACTTTTTCCTGTACGTAAATCCTTTCCACTGCGCAACAGCTTTGCCCGTTATTATAAACCACACCTTCCAGTGCGTCTGCCGCTGTTTTATTAATATCTTCCACATCATCCATTACATACAAGGGGTCTTTACCACCCAGTTCCAACTGACAGGGTACCATTTTGGAAGCAACTTTTTCAGCGATATATTTTCCTGTTTTGTAACTGCCGGTAAAAAAATATCCGTCCATTGGTAACTGCAGCAGTTGTTCACCCACTCCTCCCCTTCCGATGGCTGTTTGAAAGCAATTGGAAGGAATGCCTGCCTGGTGTAAAAGATTTTGAATATGTAAGCCCGTCAAGGATGCATATTCGGAGGGCTTATAAAAAACAGCATTGCCCCCTATCAATGCGGGAATAAATACGTTCACGCCTACCAGGTAGGGATAGTTCCATGCAGAAATATTGGCGATTACGCCCAGGGGTTCGTACACAATTTTTTCTTTGGTGGCGCCTTCTGTGGTGATCCATTCATCTGACAAATATTTTGCGGAATGTTCAATAAAGAATAGGATACGGGCACGTGCGCCGTTCAGTTCATTCAAGGATTGCTGCAAAGGCTTGCCCATTTCAGCAGTAAGGGTATTGGCAAGTTCATCTTTATGCAGTTCCAGCAGGTCATAAAATTTTTGAATAACTGCAATCCGCTCTTCCAGACTAACCGTTGCCCATAAACGTTGCCCGATAGTAAGGGCTTCAAATTTTTCCTTCACAGTTAGTGTAGTATCTTCTGTTATTTCAGTAATGATTGCTTCCGTTGCGGGGTTGATGATTTGCATGGTAGTACTATACTATTGTTATGTTAAGAATAAAATGACGGATCGATTTGTGAATGGTGAATGGCAATGGTGAAGTATTGACCATTCACATTTTAATGTCGTTTAGTAAGGTTGAATTACCCTGAAAGGGTAAAATTTGAATAGCTACGGGTGCAACCCGTGGATAGTATAGCCGCGGATAACAACCCCTTCGGGGTTGAACAAATGAAAACAGACAGCGAAATAAAATTCAACCCCGAAGGGGTTGCTATCTGGTTACTTTATTCTTCCGCCGGTTTCACCGGCGGCTATTCAAATTAAAGCCCTTCAGGCTTAACTAAACGATATTGAATGGTCAATGGTGAAATATTCACCATTCTCCAATACCAATTTATAATTAAATTAATTCTACTGCTAAAATGATATACTCATTCAGGAATAAGTAAAGTTTAGTTTCACCATTGACCATTCACGTTTTACCTTTTTTAATCAACAATTCTCCATTGAACTTTTAATCTCTGTTATAAACCGGTCCCTGATGTTTTTTGCCACCGGTGATTCACTGAGCTGCAATTTATACATCCTTTCGGGGTGCCACTGGATACCCAAAAAAAAAGCGCCATTTTCATTTTCGGTAAATTCAACTCCTTCTATTATTCCATCATCGGCTTTGCAATTTACTGTTAAACCCTTTCCTAAGGTTTTGATTGCCTGGTGGTGGGCGCTATTTACCACGCTCCTTTCCAACCCGCTTATTTCATTCAGTAATGTGCCTGGTACAATATGTATCCCATGTGCTTTATCATTTTTTTCAAACCGATGGATAGCATTTGCGACCAGGCCAATATCCTGCTCTAAAGTGCCGCCCAGCATACAGTTCACTAATTGCATCCCCCGGCATACGCCCAATAAGGGGATATTGTTTTGCCGGCTTATTTCAAATACAGCCGCTTCAAATTCATCTCTTTTTTCATTAAAGTGTTCGGGTGCATTCGGATAGGCTGTTATACTGCTTTGATAATATTTAGGATGCATATCGATGCCGCCCGACAGTACGATGCCATCAAAACTTGTAATACTTTCCAAGTCACTGTGAGCGGGTGATAAGGCAATTATTTCTACAGGGTCTTTCCCTTTCAGCCACTGTACATAATTACCATGTTTTTCATCCGTGCCGGTATAGGTTACACCAATTTTAATGAGTGTTTGCATGGTTACAAAGCTGCTGAATATAGTTGTTTAAAATCATTCCTGGTTACCGGCTTTGGATTGTTGGGATGACAGAAATCCGCCAAAGCAAGATCCGATAAGGTTTCTATATGTTCTTCCCTTACCCCTATATCTCTTAGCCTCACGGGCAGGCCTAGTTGCTGGTTGAGTTCAAACAAATGATTGATTACTGCTTCTGCGCTCGTGACTGGTAATTCCATCGCCTGGGCCATTCTTTTAAATTCATGTTCCAGTCCCGGTGCGTTAAACCGCATCCCGTAAGGCAGGTTCACTGCATTTGCCAACCCGTGGTGCGTATCCAGTAAGGACGACAACGGGTGTGCCAGCGAATGTACCACACCAAGCCCTTTTTGAAAAGCTACCGCTCCCATCAGCGAAGCGATCATCATCTTACTTCTTGATTCGAGGTCCGGTTTATTTACGGCATCCGCAATGGATTGACTGATCAGGAAAATACCTTCCAAACCAATACCGCCGGCAAGGGGATGAAAGTTCTTTGAAATATAAGCTTCCATATTATGCGTGAGCGCATCCATACCCGTTGCCGCCGTGATGAATGGCGGCAGTTCCATAGTAAGTAAAGGATCGGCAAAAACAATTTTTGCCATCAGTTTGGGTGCAAACAAAATCCTTTTGCGGTGCGTATCATCTTCCGAAATAATAGCGCTTCTTCCCACTTCACTGCCCGTGCCGCTGGTAGTGGGTACGGTAATAAAATAGGGAACTTCTTCCGTTACATACTGATCGCCTCCGGTTAAATCATCATAATCAAAAAGGTCGCGGTGATGGTTGATACGTAATACGATTGCCCTGGCAACATCCATTGCGGCGCCACCTCCAATACCAATGATACAATCCCTGTTGGTAAGATGGTAAGCCTCTCCTCCTTTCAACACATCCGTCTTTACCGGGTTTTTATGGATATCGGAAAACACTTCCACAGCAATGGATTTAGCCGCAAGGCTTTCTTTTATCTTTTTAAAAAAATCCAATCCACTCACCATCGGGTCGGTAACCAGCAAGGGCCTGCTTAATCCATTGGTCAGTAAATGATCCGGTAATTCCTTTATGGCGCCAGCACCAAAGCGAATGGTTGTTGGAAAATTAAATTGCCTGATCGTATTAAAATCTGTCATGGTTTTTATACTTTTATTTGTAATGCAGTTGGTCTGTCGGCAAACTCCTCCGGCCAAGGCATCAGGCCGTTACATTTTTTCAGCACAACTTAGCACTACTGATTACAGGTTGCTGTTGAGATTCAATGAAACTTATTTCTTTTCGCCGGCCTGGTTTCATTTAATAATTTTTTTTCCTCCGATTTTACTTTCCTTTTAATTTTTTTAATGTCATCCTTTCACCTTTGTTAAAAAAGTTCCCGCTCCCTGGTCTGCACTGCAAAGTAAATGATTGTAAATACAATCTCCTATTTACGTGGACCTATATTTTAAGCCATAAGGTAACGGGCATATCTTGTAAGCATAAAGTCTTCAATTTCTCTTTTGTCTTACACCAATTATTTAGCATTTCTATATGCCATTTTCGCTGTCTCAATGATCTTCTCAAAATTTTTCAATTTGGCCTTGCCCAAAAGTTCGGGAAGGTCTCCACCAAACCAGCACTCATCGTCATCTGACTGATTAACAGCTAATTCAAAATTGTTATGAAGGTGTGATATAATTTCGCTTTTCATTCCTGTACGTTCGTGTTCATCTGGCAGAGATGCCTGCCATCCCAAAAATCAAAATGCAGTTGGTTATGCAGGATATTTTCATTGCCGGAGAGTGGCTCCGGTAAAATAAATTTGAATAGGGCCTGACATTGGGTTGTGCGCCCTAACTAACCGGTTTGTTTGCTAAAAAATTGGCGTTAAAAATGGCGGCATTAACTTGCACTGCTTTTTTGTATTTGAAACATCTTATTTATTTTTTCCCGTGTTGATAATATTAAAACTTAAACGTTGCCTTAAAAGAAAGGTAGGTAAGGTGTTTACCAATACCGGTTTGTTTTATATAATTACCTGCTTTAAAAAAAGTACCATCAACAAAAAATGAAATATTTTTGGTGAGAGCATAAGCCGTTTCTACAACATATTGTGTTCCTATGTCCTTGCTTTCAGCGATATACAGGTTGTTGCGGTTGGGTCTTATTTGTTCGCCTCCCGGCGTGTAAGTACCATCCTGGTTGCTTTGCCTTTTGATGAAAAATACCGAAGCAAAAACGGTGGCTTTTTTAACCGGCGAAATTCTGATATAGGGATTAAAGGTTTCAATATTTGCAGAACCGATGGGCGCAGCCAATCCATACTGAGGTTTTGAAAACAGTGGGTTATACGTGTTGAGTTTATTGTCGGCCCTGTCTTTATCACCGGTAATGTAGCCGCAGCCTATACCGATAACAAAATTGTTTTTTGGGGATAGTTTGTAATTCAAATCTGCCACCACGCTGTATGCGTTTATGCCTGATTCATTGAAAGAACCGGTTTGATAATTGCCCTCCAGTTCATAATTCAGTCTTGCATTTCGGGAGAACATTCTACCGCCAAAAATTTGCCTTTTTTCTTCTCCGGCAATATAATTGTATTTTCTGCGGTCGGTTTTAAAATGGATGAAATAGTAATCCAACAGGAGTTTTTTGGGGACAACATTCGTTGTAGCATATATGCCGGACAAAGCATCTTCAAAAGATTTATCATCAAACAGTTTTTGCCTTGAAATAACAGGAGTTGCCACAATCAAATCAATTGTTGTTTTTTCCGAGGCATATTTTAAAACCACTGCATCAAAGGTCAACCTGGTATTGGGACCTTCCCGAACACCAATCAGCCGGCTGTTTCCATAATCCAACTCCTGCCTCCCTGCTCTTACTAAAAATTTCTTACTGAAATTATAATCAACAAACACCTGGTGAAGGCTCAATTGATTTTCATCTATTTCCGGTGTGAGGGGATTGGGATTAAAAAAACGGAAGGTGCTGCTTACCTGCAAAAAAGCCCTTACCTTCTTTCCCACTTCTATATTGCCGTGTACCATAATGCGCTGCCAAATTTGCCCCACATCGGTTTTCTTTGTTCCCGGTGGACCATCGCCGAAATTCTGATTGTCAAAATACTGGAACTGCTCTCGTAGTTCGCCACCGAAAGAAATAAAAGTTTGATCTCTAATTTTAATCTCCTTGAATTTATCTAATCCGTTTTTTACGGTATCCTTTTTAAGAATAGAAAAGTTGTCGTTGTATCTCAATATATTAATCTGGCTTTGCGCCGTATAAATTGAAACAATAAGTAAAAGCGATATGAGAAGTTGGTTTTTCATTTATTTTTCCTAAGTGTTTATCATTTAGACAGTGGTCACTGAATTCTTTCTAAATATTGATAAATAATTTGTCAGCAACAACTGCCTTTATTTGCATTGAAGTTCAGACTGGCCTGCTTTTTTGTTTAAACAACCAGCCCGATAAAACCTTAGTAATAAAAGGCATCACCAGATAAGTCATTAGAACAACCATAATAATTACACTTAAAAAACTATTTACAAGAGGATGCCACCTGAGCGGATTGAAGCCGTCACGTAACCATGGAATTAATGTATTGGAAAATATAAATATTACCCCTACTGTAACGATCGCCATTTTCCATTTTTCAGGTGTTATATGGCTTTTATCATCTTTCGCCTCAAACCAGTATTCAAGACCTGTAAGCTGTATTTTTGGTTTAACCTCATCAAACAAAATTTCGCTTAAAGCTATCTGCTCTTTTCTTTCTTTTGATTCTTCCCAAATCATTGAATTTTCGTAAGTGTCAAATTGAATGATGATCGCAAACTCCGGGTGCGTATGGTCATTTATTTCTTCAAAAATCTCGGCCCCTAAATGTCCCTTAAAATGAGCAGCCTTTTCAGAAATGGCATGAAACCA
Organism: Ferruginibacter sp.; assembly: GCA_014379625.1. Classification (GTDB taxonomy): domain Bacteria; phylum Bacteroidota; class Bacteroidia; order Chitinophagales; family Chitinophagaceae; genus Ferruginibacter. The sequence goes on from JACMLJ010000012.1 coordinate 144,664, forward strand.
ATCGAGTGTTTCTTTTATAAGACCTAATTTAGGTTTCAACCTTACGATTGTAGTAACAGGCAACTTTTTTAAGCTTTCGGACATACGTGAAATATTTAATTGCCAAACAGGTTTACCGGTAGTTTTGCCGCTGCGAAAATCCGGTCACGGGATGCAGTGATTGCTGAACTCAGCGCTGGAATATCAGCATCCAGCAGCCTGCCTTTCCATTTGCGTATCTTGCCGGCTACAATTACCGTTTCCACATTGCTGCGGTCCATCAGTGTAACTACTGCCCCTGGTACATTATTAAGCGGCGCCACATTTATAGCTGTGGCATCAAGCAGTATAATATCGGCTTCTTTACCGGGTGTCAGCGAACCTGTTTTGTCGCCCAGCCAAAGGTCTTCAGCGCCACGCCGGGTAGCAAACCGGATAACGTCTCTCGCCGTGAGTAATTCTGGCAGGTCGGTTTCACCTTTCAATGCTGCTTCGTTTACAATCATGCGCTGCAGGGTGAATGCCCCCCGCATTTGCGTAAAGAAATCGGCTGTCATAGTGCATTCAACATCCGAACTTAGGGAAGGCTCAATGCCCTGCAAAAGCGCTTTCATTATGGGGGGCGTTCCATGCCGCATGGCCATTTCTATTGGTACCGACAGGGAAACTCCTGCACCGGAATCTGCCACGATCTTCCAGGTTTCATCATCAACACCAGTCATGTGAATAAGTAGATTGTCTTTCCCTAATTTTCCTGTTCTGGCTATCCGGGTGAAGGCACCCCGCAGGGTATGCCCCACCACATGTAATGCAATTGGAAGATCAAGGCTGCGCCCAACTTTCCAGGCATCGTCAAAGTCTGGCGCATAGATTTCCCCGCCAATAGATAAAGTCATTAGTTGATCCTTCGATGCGAAGTATTGTGTCTTTAAACGGCGAACATCGTTCCCGAAAGTTAACTTGTTGCCCTGGCTTTCTGAGTAGGCAAAAACAGTACGGCGTCCCGAGTCTTCAATACCTTTTATGGCTGCATCCGTATGTGCCGGGCTGTGATGAATTTGGGAGAGGTCATGCACCGTAGTTACCCCTGCATCAAGCTGGCTAAGGGAGCCAAAAAGTTCGGCAATGTACACATCTTCCGGTTTGTAAACAGGGGAGAATTTTCCAAGGATTGTTCCCATGTAGTTGACTGCTCCATGCGGTTTTCCATCGTCAACAAGCATCCCGTTAGAGAGATAGCTTCGCAAAGTAGTTTCAAACTGGTGATGATGGGTATCAATGAAGCCGGGCATCACAATCTTTCCATTTGCATCAATAACTTCGGCATTGCCGGCTTCAATGTTTGGACGAACGGCGATAATCTTTTTGCCTTCGATAAGCACATCTGCCTTAACAAAATCGCCAACTTTTGTATCCATGCTGAGCACAGCGCCACCCCGTATTAGATAACGTTTGTCAGCCCAACCACTGTTGCGGGGAGGAGCAGAAGGTATTGGCTCCGGAACTTCTGCGGCAGATACAGGCGAATTAAGCGAACCAAAGGCAAATGCCGCAATTCCTGCTCCGGTAGCGTTTTTCAGAAAGTTGCGGCGGGATGCGCCATGATATTGAGGATAGCCTTCTTCACAAAGCTTGCACATTTATTATCTATTTAGCAGGCGGTGGCCCTGTTGTTGAAATTTTGACAGGCTACTTATGTTGACTTATATTGCCTTTACCTTTCATTGAGAAATGGAAACGCCGTACCTGAAGATTCATCTATACATAAACCTCTTTAGTACCGGCATGGATATTTCCTTCAAGCATCACGTGTTCTTCAACAACCCCACCCACGTAAGCTGGTGTCATGCTGCGATCAAAAAGACGTAAATCATCTTTAAGCATTGCTGTTCCTTCGGGGCTGGCAAACGACGTTTTAAACGCCTCCTCACTATCAAAGAACAGCTCAAGACTTCCATCGTACACCTGTTCATGACCTTCTGCAGGGGCCATCCAGTGGTTTTGAACATAGCGGCGCAAACCGGGGATAGTTAATGCAAGAGCGCCGTGGCTTCCCAGCCATTCTTTGCGGGCATAATCGGGTGTAATGTCTTTGCGAAACTTCAGCATGAAAATTACTTTATACATTTTATTTTGTTTGATGGGCCTCAGCCCGGTTACTTAAAATTTTCCAAATATTGTTTCCATTTTGCGTATGGGGTCTTTGCCGTCCCAGGCAAGGTGAAGTTCCTGAATATAGGGTACCATGGAATAGCCTTCGCCTGCTTCAAACACTTCTATAAAACCGCCGATGCTGTCGAGTGCGTCATAGTAGGCGGCTCTTCCCATGTGTACCACTTCATTATTCATGGCAAGCTTTAATCCACGGCGTTCCATCTCCCTGCAGCGCTCATCGTAAGCGGCTCCTTTCAGTCCTGATAATTGTGGTGAAATATGGTGAAAGCCCTCGCCCCGAAGGTCAAGTATCTCTTTAAAAATGGAAGGCTCATCATCTGTTGGCTGTATCATCTCTATGTAGGTGCCGCCAAGAAAAGTTAAACCGAGGCGGTAGCTGCTGCTGGTTGGTTGCCCGCGGTAGATGGTGTTTTTGGTTTCGGGCTCCAGTATAAACCAGGGGCCCGCGCCGGATACTTTCGTCCAGTGTGCCGCTGCTGCCTCTACATTTTTTACTACATAGGCTATTTGCGTGTATGAACCTTCTGGCAGTATCATGATGATTGTTTTACGTTTTTTAAAATGCTTTTATAAGTGAGGCGGCTTTACAAAATTGTATTACTGCCTACTGATGTTATTCAGTCGCCAGGGCGAAAAAAAACTGGCAACAAGTTCTCAATTTTTTGATGTAGTGCCGCGCTCCGGCATTGAGTCATTTTCAAATTTTCTCATTTTCATATTTGAAATGCAGGCTATTCCTTTAGTTTTAATCGCTCCGGTTAATGTAGGTACTACAGTTCCATTCCCTGCGGGCCTTCGTAACCTTCCACAATAACCATAGCGCCTTCTGACACAGCGTGGCGAAGCTTTGCCGCTTCTGTATATTCAGGGGAATTAAAACAATCAACAGCATCCTGGTAAGTTGGGAATTCTACTAAGGTTTGCTTAGAACGATATGGTGGTTCTTCCACTATTTGCTGGCCGTGCATTACCAGGAACTTTGCACCATATTTTGTCATTATTTCCCTGTTGGCGGCTCTGTATTTCATGAGGCCTTCCATGTCGTGAACATCGGAGTTGGCAATCCAATAACCTTTTGGCATAATAATTAATTTAAATTGTTTGATAAATGATTTACTCGCTTTTTGTTTACTCAACTTTACTGCAATTACTCACAGCGTTACTGCAAAGCAGCCGTCCTGCTTAGCGCATTGTTTTTAATCGTATTGGTAAGAATGCGCTGTTCCACTTTTTCTATTTCAGGTGTGTACCACTTAAAGTAGTTGGTAATAGCTTCTGTGTGTGGCGTTGTTTTCCAGTCGCGGATCCATTCTGTAAGCAGGGAGTTAAGGGTGATCGGCTGGCTTCCCGCCTGTATCATTCGCTGAATTGCAATTTCATGTGCCAAAACGTTGCTTCCGCCAACAGCGTCAACAACGAAGTAAGTTTCGTATCCATCACGCTGTGCATGAAGAATTGGGTAGAGCAGACAAACCTCTGTCCAGATGCCGGCGAAGATCAAACGCTTTCTACCACTTTTTTCAATCGCTTCCCGGAACGCATCGTCTTCCCAGGCGTTCATGGTGGTGCGGTCATACTCTGGCTCGTCTGCAAGTTCAGCGCGAACAGAATGCATAGTAGGATGGTCGCCACGTAACTTAACACCGATGGTGCTTAAGATAACCGGAACCTTCATGGACTTACTTGCTTTTGCAAGCGCCTTAGCATTCAGCTCGATGAATTCGTGGTCGGTTGATTTTATTCCTTCCATTACGTGATCCTGGTAATCGAGTATTATTACCAGCGATGTTTCAGTAGTTAACAGCGTGGGCGACAGATTCGAGCCGTTACTGGCTGTATTGGTTGTTGTTGACTTTTCCATTTTTATTTTTATTTTAATGATGAATGATTTTATTTTTTTACAAACTCTCCATCTGCTTTAATGCTCACTTTATCGCTTAAGCCTGGTGCCGGAAATTTTGATCCGAGCCCAAAATCAGAACGCTTTATACTGCCCGTTAACTGGAAGCCTGCTGTTGTTGCTTTGCTCTGTGGGTTTACAGTAGTTCCCCTGTACCACAAATCCATTGTTACCGGCTTTGTAATACCAAGAAGTGTAAGGTTGCCTGCAAGTTTGTATTTGTCGTTGCCAGCCTTTTTTACAGAACTGCTTTTAAAGGTCATCTTCGGAAATTTCTCCGCATCAAAAAAGTCGGGAGTTTTTAAATGATTGTCACGCATTTCTATATCGGTATCAATGGTGGCTACATCTACGGACAGTTCAAAAACTGCATCATTAAAGTCTGCCTTGCTGGTAGTGGCAGTAACTTCATACGTTTTAAATAATCCAGTTACATCAGCAATACCCAGGTGCGTAATACTAAAGGATATGTGGGAATGCATCGGATCTGCCTTCCAGGTTGTTTGCGCAAACAATGAAGTGAAAGACCAGGTAATGATTAAAAATGATAATAACTTTTTCATGATTTTAATTTAAATTGATGGATTAATTGTTGTTGCCTTTAAGCTGTTATTGATTACCGGGAATTAAATTATCTGAGTGCTCAAATGGTCTGCCTCAACCTTTTTACCTGCATTAAAATCGCCGGATGCTTCCGTTATTTCCGCCCGGTTATTCATCAAAAGAGAGCCATGTGAAATGATTGGTTCATCAGATGGTTCAGCACCAAAGGGTAAAATATCTGCGGTTCATCCGTATGGTTTTCTGATTGGCTGTTTAATTATAGTTCATATCGCAGGCCTGGCTTTCCAGGCATTTGGAATATTAAAAACCGGCTTGTAAACGGGCCAGTATTTGATAATAAGCAAAAGATGGGTAGTCATTATTAAAAGGGTCATCCCCAGGCTCTCAGGAGCCAGCATAAGGTGAAAGAGAACTATATGTAAGGTGATGGGGAAAAGCAACACCACTGCAAACGGTACAAATAAACCAGATAAAAGAAGAACACCGGCAACTACCTGAACTGACATCATGAATGGATAGAAATAGGGAGCTTTTGACAAACCGAAGGCGAACTCTCCTGCTATTCCTTCCGCTGGCGGTATCGGAATAAAATGGAAGAACCCATTTAAACCGAAAACCAGGAAAATCAATCCCAGGATGACTCTTGCCACCTGCGTGGCAATTAAGAATGCTTTACTTTTTGATGATATTGACATAATCGTTACTTTTTTAAATTGCTGAAAGTTTTCTACTGATCTTTTTAAAATTTTACTATACAAAGGTGCGTAAACACGGAAGCATCTTCCAATGATAAACAGCAAGAAATCGGATTGACATTTATCAATACACAGGTTTCAATTGCTTAATTACCACCAAACGCAATTGCAAATCTCTAACTGCATGCTATCGAATCATTCCCAATACTTTTTGACATGCATCGGTTTTATTTGATTGAATTAATCGACCTGTTATTGATTGCTTATCCCGATATTTTATCTAAATAATGCAAAAATCAAAAAAAGAAACATGATAAAAAGGGCGGAAAGGAAGAAGAGTTGGTCAAAATTTCGCTTTTTGAAAATCGGGAGATTACATTGCCTAAAGTTAAATGGCCCTGCCCTTAAGAGTCGGTGCATAGCTGCTATGCGAAGCATCCTGATCCCAATCTGCTATTCAGCGACAGAACTGTGAATTATGTAAATTATTTCCGAAACTGTGTAAATAACCAGGTAAATAATCACTTATCTTTAACCAGGGTAAACTCAATCCCGGGGCATACAACCTGGATAATTGTGAATGACAGGAACCTTACAAATCCCACTTCATTGAAATGATTCTTACAAACTCAGTTTTAACAATCAGCCTTAACCACTTTAATGATATAATGATTGGTAAAAAAGAATATGCTGATTATTTATACAATGCTGATGCAAGAATATCTTTTGATACGGAGCCTTATCGAACAGAAACTTACACTATAGGTTTGTTGCACTATGGTAAGGTAAAGGTTACGAGGAATATGATTACTACTGAAATAGAAGGACCGGCTTTCATCTGTATGTCACCATCCGTAATCAGGCAATGGCAAAATATTGACACAGCATATTTAATGGAGGTTGTATTCTTTAAAAAGGAGTTCCTGCTTTCCATCAGCAATGAGAGCAATTTCATAGATCGGTTTGCGTGTTTTGAAACTTGTAATCATTATTCTTTAACCGAAGAAAAACTTAGGGTGATTAAGCGGCTATTTGGTTTTATAGAATTTAATTTTAACAGGGAATATACCCATAAAGCAGAAATGATCAGGGCGCTGATTTATCAATTACTGTTTGAAATCGAACCGTTATATCATCCGGTGCCTGCTTTGGTCAATGCTGATTTTTTATCTAAAGAAAGTATTATTATAAAATTTAAGTTACTGCTGGCCCAAAAATTTAAAGAAAACAGGACAGTCTATTATTATGCCGGGTTGTTGAATATTAACGCAAAATATCTCAGTCATATACTTAAAGAAAAAACGGGTAAGACTGCTAATGCCTGGATTATTGAAATGCTGACGCTTGAGGCAAGGGTAATGTTGCACAATCGTAACCTGCGTATACAACAGATTGCCGATCACCTTAATTTTCCTGATCAATCAACATTTGGGAAATATTTCAAGCATCATTTTGGAACTTCACCTTTGCATTACCGCAAATCATTGAGTTTGTCTAATAGTTGATGCATTGCATAAATTTTGCACAGGCCTGATCTCGAGCATGCTGAACCTTAAACGGTGTTGTGCAAGTCGAAGTACTCCCCGGTTTTTATAAATTACTTAAACCATAGTTTATTTTGCCATATTTACCTTGGTGAAAATCTTTATCGGCTTAACATACTTCTGATACAATATTCATAACAAATGGGCATTCTGTAACAATGGAGTCGTTGTATGGTTTGCCACCAAATACAATGATATCCGCTTCTAAAATATTACTAATCTTAATTACAATGTCGTCTTCATCCTGTTATGTATGCATATTGGCCTTGCTGACCATTCAGTGTAATTTTTTGCGAAAAAAACTATTTTTCGGTACTTTTTGCAAATCTTCTATTCTTTTGTAAAGTTTTTGAGGAAACTATTTTTTGTTATCTGTTTACTATTTACTGTTTGTTATTTTTAGCCCTGAAATATGATGAAAGAATCAGAGAATACCAGGTGAAGACACTTCAAAGCAGGTTGAATAAATGGTAAAAAATAATGGGAATTATTTAGTGAATTCCGTTTAACCATTCGGCTTGATTAAAGAATATTAATTAGATATTTTAATTAATGTGGCCCGAAATAACCATAAAAGAAGTCTTTTACGGACATGTGCCGGTGCTTTCGCATACGATTGCGTAAAAAGAATATGCATTCTTGATACCAATGGCCATAATTGAAAAACTATCGTGTATTGCAGACGCAATAGGGTTTAAAGACAATAGCTTAACCTTTGCCATCATAAAAAGGCCGGTAAGTTGATTTTTAAAATATAAACGCCCGGCTTAATTTTGAATAAGAAAGATGGGCGTTTAAAATTGAATGGCAGGTTTGAGAACAATCAATCGTTAGTACACCACAAATATAGTGGGTCTGATTTAAGTGTGAAATTAAAGTTAATAAGAAGTTACTAATATTAAGATTTTCATATAGCAAGCAATCGTTAATGTCCTCCGGTTTCTACCGGAGGGCTTTTTTTTGCATTTATCTGCCCGTTTATTAACGATATACTAATATGTAATTAGGATCAATTAAAATTTCTATTGTAAAATTTGCATTTTTACAAACCGCAAATAATATAAGGTTTCAGCAGCCGGATATTTTCTTAGAAACAATTTTCAATTTTGAGTTGTATTTATGGCAAAGGGGATGCATATCATAATTGAGCGTAATGGTTGTTGCAAAAGTGAGACAGGTAACATGAAAAGTTAGTTCTTTTTTAATGCCACAGCATGTCCCAATTTCCTTTAGGTATGCGTTAACTTTTTGATTGGTTGGTACCGGTAATAATTTGCCCCTGATTAATACTTTTGGATTCTTTGCATATTCAAAGATGGCAAGCGCCGGAGATAACAATGGTATACGGGAAACAATATTATTTTTTTGGCGGTGAGTAAAAACCCATTTTTTCCCCATCCATTCCAAGAGAGGCATTATCCGGAGTAAGGTTGTAAAAATCAATATAGGCAAGGCCAGTGTAACAATTGAATAAAAATATATCCCTGATGTCTTCCAGCCGCTTCATTTCAAATTCTTTGGTTTTCAATAACTCGATTTCATAGTCATTGCACTCACCCAATAAAAAACCCGCAAACCTAATGTTTGCGGGCATTTGCCGAGATTTGACTTTCTCCTGGCGGACCGGACGGGACTCGAACCCGCGACCTCCGCCGTGACAGGGCGGCATTCTAACCAACTGAACTACCGATCCATTTCTTTTTTTTGCCTAAAAAATCACTGAGTAAACGGCGGTTTTTTTTCGGGATGGCAAAGATATGTATTTTAATTTTTTTCAAGCAAAACTTTTATTAAAAACTCTTTCAGCTTAATTTTACAATATCTGTTACTATTTTCACAGCTTAATTCATTTAATGTAAATTATCAATATGCCCGAATTAAAAAACCGACAGTTCCTGGATTTTGAAAAACCCATCAAGGATTTGTATGACCAGGTGGATATATTAAAAGCAGCACAGGAAAAAAGCAAAACAGATATGAGCGCCTCTATTGCATCGCTGGAACAAAGAATTATTGAAACAAAAAAAGAACTTACCCAACATCTCACCCCCTGGCAAAAAGTGCAGTTAAGCCGTCATCCCGACAGGCCATACACTTTAAAATATATCAATAAAATGTGCACCAACTTTATTGAATTGCACGGAGATAGAAATTTTAAAGATGATAAGGCAATGCTCGGCGGTTTTGCCGACCTGGATGGACAAACCGTAATGATCATCGGTCAGCAAAAAGGTATCAATACAAAAATGAGGCAAATAAGAAATTTTGGAATGGCTAACCCCGAAGGATACCGCAAAGCGATCCGATTAATGAAACTGGCGGAAAAATTTAATAAACCCATCATTACCTTAATTGATACACCAGGTGCATACCCCGGACTGGAAGCGGAGGAAAGGGGACAGGGAGAAGCCATTGCCCGCAATATTTATGAAATGCTTCGTTTAAAGGTTCCCGTTATCTGCGTAATCATTGGCGAAGGCGCCAGTGGCGGCGCATTGGGTATCGGCGTGGGCGATCGCGTATTCATGATGGAGAACACCTGGTACACCGTAATCTCACCAGAAAGTTGCAGCAGTATATTATGGCGTAACTGGGACAATAAAGAAACAGCCGCGCAACAACTCCGTTTAACCGGTGAGGATATGCTAAAATTTGGATTGGTAGACGGTGTAATCCCTGAACCATGGGGTGGCGCGCATTGGGACTATGACGAGGCTGCTGCTATATTAAAAAAGTTCCTCCTTCCTGTAATTGCTGAATTAAAACAAATACCTGCGGAACAGCGTTGTGAGCAGCGTATTGAGAAATTTGGAAAAATGGGTTTCTGGGACGAATTACCTGAAACCACGGAAGAAAAAGCAGAAGGTTGAAAGTTGAAGCTAAAACCAGGAGGTGGTTAATACAAAGTGGAGAAGACCCGAATTGCACTGAATGAGTACACCTGTTTAGTGGCCGCAATACTGTTAAATGGAGCTCATTTGTTCCGGATAGCCCCTATACCAAATGAACAGATGAATAAACCATCACCGTCTACCCAAATGCCTGCATACTAAATGCGTAAAATAATGTTTTACACAGGAATATATGGGTGCGCTGTTAAAAACTAATCAAACAGGATAGAGGTAATTCCAGGGTTCCTGGCAACAAAAATTTTGTTCATTAGTAATGGGGAGAGCGAAAATTCAAGAGCCGACCAATACTGTTTCACCTCCCTTCAGGATCATTTTAAATAAACAGTAACGAATCAAATTTATTAATTTCTAAACATAAGGACTCCCCCTTACCGCTTAGGGGCTTATCTTTGAACAAAGAATATTGCTATGCTTAAAGTTGGTGTTTTTGGAGTAGGTCACCTCGGAAAGTTTCATATAAATAACTGGAAAGAAATTGCAGGTATTGAACTCGTTGGTTTTTTTGATCCTGATGAGGAGAATGCCAAAGGTGTTATTGAAAAATACCAGCTTCAGCGTTTTGATGATGCGGATGAGTTGATGGATGCCTGTGATGTGGCAGACATCGTAGCGCCAACTACCTCACATTTTGAATTAAGTAAGGCCGCCCTTACCAGGGGTAAACACGTTTTTGTAGAAAAGCCTTTGGCCAATACAATGCAGGAAGCCAGGGAGCTCGTACAACTTGTCAAAGAAGCCAATATTAAATTCCAGGTGGGACATGTGGAGAGATTTAACCCAGCGTTCATCGCGCTGAAAGGCTATGCAATTAACCCGATGTTCATAGAAGTTCATCGTTTGGCACAGTTTAACCCTCGTGGCACTGATGTAAGTGTGATACTTGACCTAATGATCCATGATATCGATATTATCCTTAGTTTGGTGAATAGCAATGTAAAATATATTTCTGCAAATGGAGTGGCTGTAATGAGTGATACCCCCGATATTGCCAACGTTCGTATTGAGTTTGATAATGGATGTGTTGCCAATCTTACCAGCAGCCGCATTTCTATGAAAAAAATGCGCAAAATGCGCCTGTTTCAAAAAGATGCATATATCGGAATTGATTTCTTAGCAAAAAAAACAGAGATCATCAAACTGCATACACCAGAGGATAAGGATGTTTTTACGTTTGATATTGAAACCAACCATGGCAGCAAAACGATTGCCGTTGCCAACCCCCCGGTAGCGGAAGGCAATGCAATAAAAATGGAACTCCAGGCATTTGCCAATGCCATCACCCGTCATACCGAAACCCCTGTGACGGTATTGGATGGATACAGGGCAATGGATGTGGCACACCAGATATTAACTAAAATCGGGAACGGGCATGCCTTGTAATTTTCCTCACCATCAAATTAAATTATATCTTCAAAACAGATTTTGAATCAACCCCGGATAAATATCAATTGGTATATACTTGGAGATATTTTTGGCGCCGCCATTACGTGGGTAAGCTTTTATTTTCTGCGAACGGTCATCTATAATTATCCATTCACCATACCTCCAGGCTTTTACACGGGTATGATTTTATATATTTTAGGATGGCTGAGTGTACATTTTTTGAGCGGTGCTTATGAAATGGTTTATTATAAATCCGGGGTGACCGAGATTTTAAGAACTTTGATAGCATGCAGTATCGGTTGTCTCGGTTTATTGTTTTTTTTTATTTTAAAAAACCCACACGAAAACAACAGGTATTACTACGAAGAATTTTTCAGCCTGCTGATACCGGAATTGTTAATTACCCTATTGCTCCGCCTGTTATTTTTACATATAGGCATGAAGCAGTTAAAAAATAAAAATGTTTTTTTTAATGTATTACTGATAGGATCCGGAAAAAATGCTAACAGGTTTTATACAACGTTTATTAATACAAGCGAAATTACAGGTTATAGTATCAACAGTTTTTTAAACATCAACGGGCTCAATGCCGACCTGTTGCCGGAAAGCATAAAGAAATATAATGCCCTGGAAAATATTGACGCTGTAATTGCCGAAAACCATATTGAAGAAGTTATCATCGCGGTTGAAAAAAATGAAAGGATATTACTGACTAAAATATTACAGTTGCTAAGTACCAAGGATGTCAATATTAAAATTACTCCCGATGCACTGGATATCATTAGCGGGGCTATTCAAACCAGCAATGTAATGGGTGTACCATTAATTGATGTGCATAGCGGATTGCTGCCCAGCTGGCAAAAAAATATTAAACGGTTTATTGATATCATTGTAGCAGCGTCCGGTTTATTACTGCTCTCCCCCCTTTTGGTATATACCATTATCCGCACAAAATTATCATCCCCTGGCAATATATTTTTTTTGCAGCAAAGAATTGGATATAAGGGCAAACCATTTACCATTTATAAGTTCAGGAGCATGGTGCAGCATGCCGAGAAAAACGGCCCGTTGCTTAGCAGTGATGATGATAACCGTATTACCAGGTGGGGAAAAGTGATCCGTAAATGGAGACTGGATGAGTTACCACAATTAATAAATATATTAAAAGGTGAAATGAGCCTGGTTGGTCCCAGGCCCGAGCGTAAATTTTATATTGATAAAATAGTGCAGCAACATCCTGAATACAATTATTTATTTAAAGTTAAACCAGGCCTAACAAGCTGGGGCATGGTAAAATTCGGCTATGCATCATCGGTAGAAGAAATGACAGAAAGAATGCTCTTTGACCTGATGTATATTGAAAATGTTTCCATTGCCCTTGACCTTAAAATAATGATTCAAACCATCCGGATTATCCTTGCGGGGAAAGGTAAATGACGCGTTGCAGGTTTCTTGTCCATGCGTTTTTTTGGAACTTTTACAGCAAGGGAGAAACTGACTTTACTATCATGATCAATGGCATATACGAAAAGGGAAATAACCCAGACGGGGCCCGATATACGATTGCTGGTGAATAACTCAATCGCTGACGGGGGCATCAAAAAATAAGAGAACAGGCATAAAAGTACCGGTCATCAAATTAACTTAGTTCAGGCATCTTTTACTATTTTTGAATAAACACCCTCGTTTTGAAAAAACTGTTCCTCTTATTCATACTTTCTTACTGCCAGCCGCCAGCCTCAAACTGCCAAACTACTTACTGGCAACAACAGGTTAATTTTAATATCGATGTTACGCTGAACGATAAGAACCATACATTGGATGGTTTTGTAAAGTTGACCTATTACAATAATTCTCCCGACTCACTGTATTATATCTGGTTTCACCTATGGCCCAACGCCTTTAAAAACGACCGAACCGCATTCAGTGACCAGTTACTCGAAAATGGCAGGACAGATTTTTATTTCAGCAACAGCGAAAAACGCGGCTATATTAACCGGCTTGATTTTAGGGTAAATGGAACGGTTGCCCGGATGGAAGACCACCCCATGCACCAGGATATTATTAAAATCGTATTACCACAGCCGTTAGCGCCAAAAAGCAGCGCCAAAATCCAAACACCGTTTCATGTACAATTACCTTTTAATTTTTCAAGAGGCGGGCATGTTGGCCAGTCATATCAAATAACCCAATGGTTTCCCAAACCGGCGGTATATGACCGGAAGGGCTGGCACCCTATCCCCTACCTTGACCAGGGAGAATTCTACAGCGAGTTTGGCAATTATGAAGTGCAGATAACATTGCCCCAAAATTATGTGGTTGCATCTTCAGGTGTATTACAGGACCAAGAAGAACAAAACTGGCTGAAAAAAAAAATCACGACCCCCTTCATTTGCAAAGATTGCGGTAAGGCAAAAAAACAGCAAATAAACAAACCCGATATACCTTCTTCCAAAGACGCTAAAACCATTCACTTTAAACAGGATAATATTCATGATTTTGCCTGGTTTGCCGACAAAAGTTTTATTGTGTATCATGATAGCCTGCAATTATCCGGGGGAAGAAGCCTCAATATATATAGTTATCATCTTCCAACAACCAGCCCCCAAAATTTTTGGGCCCGGAGCAGCGAATTCATAAAAAAAAGCATACTTACACGGGGCAAATGGCTCGGCGAATACCCATATAATATTGTAAGTGTGGTAGAAGCGGAAATGGGTTTTACAGGTGGCATGGAGTATCCAGCCATCACTTCCATTACGCCCGTTAAAAATGAACGGGATTTAGAGGGATTAATTGAACACGAAGTAGGCCACAACTGGAATTATGGAATTCTGGCCACCAATGAAAGGGCGCACCCCTGGATGGATGAAGGAATGAATACTTATTATGACGATCGTTATGATAGTGAAGAAAATTACACCGGCAGGGAAGCAACCAATAAACCAACTTTTTTCACCAAAAGGATCCCTGAAGACCTTATCCCAATTGCTTTCAAATCAATGGCTTCCGGTAAAAAAGATCAGCCTATTGAAACCTCTTCAGAAAAATTCAGCGAAATAAATTACGGTTTAGTTGCTTATTACAAAACCGGTCAGTGGATGAAATTGTTGGAAAACGAGTTGGGGACGGCAATGTTTGACAGTTGTATGCATGAATACTATCGTCGCTGGAAATTTAAGCACCCCTACCCTGAAGATTTTAAAACCCTGTTGGAAGAAGTAAGTGGCAAAAACCTGGATGCAGCATTTTCATTGCTTGCCAAAAAGGGTAACCTGCCTGCCGCACCGGCAAAAAAGGACTTTCAATTTAGGTCCTTTTTTAATTTAAGGGATGCAGATAAACACCAGTATATTTTTGCAGCACCTGCGGCAGGTTACAATTATTACGATCAACTGATGGTGGGTGGCATTATTCATAATTACACTTTACCCGCAAAAAAATTAAAATTTGTGCTGGTTCCACTATACGCTACCGGTAGTAAACAACTAAAGGGTATAGGCAATATAAATTTTACCATGATTTCGGACAATACAATCAACAAAATTGTTACAGGTATAAATGCCGCTGGGTTTTCCACCAGGCAAAGCCTGGATACGTTGAATAATAAAATGTTTGAAAATTTTTATAAAATAGTTCCTTCGGTTCAATTATACTTTAAACATCCTTATCGGAGCACTACGGTTAGTTATATTGATATGCGTATTTTCTTGATAGGAGAGCAAAGTTTTGATAACAATAGTTTTGTTGTAAAGGCCGGGGGAGATTCCAGTGTTATCTTTCCAATGGCGACTGCCAAAAGCAACCGGTATATCAGCCAGGTATCTTTGAATGTTGAAAATTCCAGGGTTTTATACCCCTACCGGTACCAGCTTCAGTTTCAACAGGGCAAGAGTTTTTACCGGGTGAATTTAAATGGAAACTATTTTTTCAATTATGCCAAAAAAGGAGGAATGCAGGTGCGTTTCTTTGCTGCTAAATTTGGGTACCTGGGAGAAAAAAGCGCTGATGCTTACCAGTACCAGCCAAAATTGCTGGCTGCAAACGGTGATGAAGATTATACGTACAATAACTATTTCATTGGAAGATCTGCATCATCCTCGCTCCCTGAAAAGCCTGTTAGAAATCTAGGTATCGCTGCCCGGCAAATCATGATACGGGATGGCGGCTTAAAGCTACGGCTCGATCAGTTTGATTTCTTACAAGGCAGGTCTGAAAACTGGGTAGCGGCGCTAAATTTCAGTACAACATTACCCGACCTGTTTCCTGTAAAACTGCCTTTGAAATTTTTTCTTGATATAGGGACCAATGCCGAAGCCTGGAAAAAAGAGGCGCAAACTACTAAATTTTTATATGTAGGCGGCCTGCAGTTATCCCTCTTTAAAAATTTTATAAATATTTACGCGCCGTTGATTTATAGTAAAGATTTTAAAAATACGCTTAAGACGATGCCCGATCAAAACACCTTTTTTAAGAAACTAACATTCAGCATAGATATCCAGAATATTAAGTTGCAGCAGGTTCTCGGAAAAATCCCTTTTTAATATGAAAGAAGGAAATGATATCAGGTATGTAACAAAGGGAGGAATTGATAAAATTAAATGGGATGCCTGCATTGACAAAGCCGAAAATGGATTAATATACGGCTATTCGGGTTATTTAGATATGATGGCCAATTACTGGGATGCCTTAATATTAAATGATTACGAAGTGGTTATGCCGCTCACCTGGAATAAAAAATATGGTATTTATTATTTGTACCAGCCTTTTTTTACCGCCTGCCTGGGCCTTTTTGGCAACAATATAACCGCCGACCTGGTGAATGATTTCTTACACGCAATACCTGCAAAATTTAAATACTGGGATTTCAGCCTGAATTATGCCAACCGGTTCCACTTGAAAAATTTTGAACTGTACGACAGGGTCAACTATGTGTTAGCGCTGAATGAAAGTTATGAAAAACTGTACGCAGGTTTTCGGCTCAACCTGAAACGAAACCTGAAAAAGGCAGAACAATTAAATTGTATCGTTCATAAAAATATTGACATAGATGAAGTAATTGCCCTGGCAAAAGACCAGGCTAAAAAATTTTCACCTGCTAAAAAAGAAGACTATGGCCGTTTTAAAAATTTATACAACCAATTATATTCCCGGCAAAAAGCCATTACTTATGGCGTCTATCTGCTTCCCGGCCAATTGGTAGCTTCCTGTGTGTTGTTTTTTTCTCATTCAAGGGCTTATTATATTTTAGTGGGCAATCACCCGGATGGCAAAACCATTGGCGCATCCCATACACTTATTAATACATTTATAAAAGAACACGCCGGACAGGACCTGTTACTGGATTTTGAAGGAAGTGATATTCGAAGCCTTGCATTTTTCTATAGCAGTTTTGGAGCAATAACTGAAATGTATGTGGGTATAAAGTTAAACAAACTGCCTTCAATTTTACAACTGTTAAAGCCCTGATTTATTAAAAGGGACGGCAGAATTGCAAGAGAATGGAAACGCTTTAAGCCCGGCAAAAATAATAGGCATTATACTTTACGTGCTCCTTTCGGGATAGGAATGGCTCTTTTATCTGCTATCGCTTCGGGATTGATCATTCCTTCCGCTACTGTCAAATCGACCGGCCTGGTAATCTTTATATTACCCTCTTCTCCTTCTATAAGATGAACCTTAAGACCAAAAGCTTCGGCTACAGTCGCTTCATCGGTGTACTTATCCTTATAATCTATTTTGTATGCCGGTAAAATGATTTTGCTGTGAAAAGTCTGTGGGGTCTGCACCAGTTTGACCTTACTGCGGTCAAGCGCTTCATTGCTATCTTCATGTACAATCCGCACACTATCTTTTGAATCAATAACAGGTATGGCAGAACCATATTCAATGGCGGCTTTATAACAACGTTGTATCAAATCCGTGGTCAGCAGGCAGCGTACCCCATCGTGCACAAAAATAATGCTCTCCTCCGTTATCAATTGCAAACCATTTTGTACCGAATGAAACCTTGTTCTGCCCCCGGCTGTAATTTTTATGCGTTCATAATCAAAAAAAGCATCGATAATCTCCTGCCCGGCTGCAATATGGTCTTCAGGTAACACTAAAATTATTTGCAGGTCTTTATACGATTTTAAAAAAGTATCAATAGTGTAATACAATACCGGTTTACCATTTAGTAGTAAAAACTGTTTGGGCAAATTAGAATGCATCCGGCTGCCGCTGCCACCGGCAACTATTACTGCATATTTCTTCATTACTGCAAATTTATAATTATTCGGGTACAATACGATTATGTAACTATTTTTGCACCCATGTTTTTGATAAAAAATGCCGGATTTTTGTTATTGACCCTGTTATTTTTTAGCTGCAACAAAAAAGACAGGCAACTACAGCAAATACTGGCGCTGCAGCAAATGAACGACCTGGCTACGGTAGAATATGTAATTACAAAGATAATCAGGGCAAATGATAATAAAACCTGGTATAAGTTCGGGGACAGAAAAATACTAATGAGTTGTAAAGCAACCCTGATCGCAGGCATCGATCTTGTTTCAATTACCAGGGAACAGGTAATGATTGAGAAGAGAAATATTCAACTCTCCCTCCCTCATGCAAAACTGATTTCCATCAGCATAAAGCCGGAGGATATTGCGGTTGAATACCAGGAATTGGACATGCTAAGACAGCCATTTTCAGCCGAAGAAAGAAATGAACTGGCAATACTCGCTGAAAACCAGCTAAAAACTAGTATTGCGGAACTGGGTATACTACAAACTGCCGAAACAAATGCAACACTGTTTGTCAGTAATTTTTTAACCCGTTTAGGGTATAAAAAAATCAACATTAATTTTGACCAGTCTAAATCTTTAAAAGACTAATGCGAAAAAGATTAAACTGGTTTATGATATTGATCCTGCTGATTTTGGCGGGAATATATTTAATGCAAAGGGTTCATTTACTTCCCTCCCTATCCGACATTTTTAAAAGCCAGCCTGTAGAAATTGACAACTCAATCTTACTGATTAAGGAGATTAATAGCCTTGCCCAATTGATCACCATTACTGCTTACAATGAAATTACCATTGATTCAACAAAAAAGGGATGGTCACTCTTCAATAACCCGTTGATACCTTCCTTATTGAATATCCCCAATATTAAAAAGCCGGATGAAAAATTAATTTTAATTGGCAGGGGCAGGATACTGGCTGGTATAAACCTGGCGAAATTGACGCAAAGCGATCTTTTCGTAAAAAATGACTCTGTATCGGTAATTATACCAAGTGCCGAAATTTTACAGGTGATCCTTAACCCGTCTGGCTTTGAAATTTTTGAGGAAAGAGGTAACTGGACGGATGATGAAGTAAAAGCCGTAAAAATTAAATTAAGGGAAAAACTGGTTGCCACTGCACTGCGGCAAAATATACTGCAAAAAGCAACTGACAGGGTAGTATTAATCATGGAGCATTTCCTAAAGGCAATGGGATTTAAAAAAGTAACGTTGATCCTTCAAACATAAACGGTTCAAACTTTAAAGAAGGGATTACCAACCTTAATTATATGCTGCTTTTCAACTCCTGCCAGGTTTGGCAAACTGCAGTGTGCCATGCGGTTTTTATATTAAAATTTATAATTTTACGCATGGCAAAAAGAAAAACAAGAATGGTAATAAAAGTCGGGTCAAATGTATTGGCACACAGCAACGGGGGACTTGACTTAGGAAGTATTGAACAACTTACGTTGCAGATAGCTACATTAAACAGGCAGGGGATGGAGATAATACTGGTATCATCAGGAGCAGTAGCTGCAGGAAGAACTTTGATTACACTTCCTGAAAAAACCGATGAAATCAGTAAAAGGCAATTATTTGCGGCAGTGGGGCAGATAAAACTAATCAATATTTATGCGGATAAATTCGCCACCCTGGGTTGTATATGTGCGCAGGTGCTGGTAACAAAAGATGATTTCAGGGATCGGGAACATTATATTAACATGAAAAACTGTATCACTACCCTTCTGCATAATGGTGTAATCCCTATTTTAAACGAAAACGATGTGATATCGGTAACTGAATTAATGTTTACTGATAACGATGAATTAGCCGGATTAGTTTCCAGTATGGTTAATGCAGATAAATTGATTATTCTTTCTAATGTAAACGGGATTTACAATGGTTCTCCCGGCAAGTCAACCTCAAAACTGGTACCTTTTATCGAATATGGTGATACTGGTTTTGAAAATTTTATCAGCCCTGAAAAATCTAATTTTGGAAGGGGCGGCATGCTGACAAAATGCAGTATTGCCGGCAAAGTAGCAAGCCTTGGAATACCGGTACAAATAGCCAATGGCAGAGATGAAAATGTTTTAATTGATATTTTTGAAGACAAACCAGTGGGCACTTTATTTAAACCCAGGAAAAATATCTCGAGCATAAAAAAATGGGTAGCACACTCGGAAGGATTTGTAAAAGGAATTGTTTATATTGACGAAGGAGCTGAAAAAGCATTACAGTCCGCTAAACCAACCAGCTTATTGCCGGTTGGAATTGTAAAAATTGAAGGAAGTTTTAAAAAAGGGGATATTATTAAAATCACGGATAATTCAGGCAGGCAGTTAGGCGTGGGCAAAGCGCAATACAATTCGGAGCAGGCAATGGAATTAATGCGTAAAAAGAATGAAAAAGCATTGGTACACTACGATTATTTATTTTTAAACGATGATCAAATAAAATGATAAAGCAACAATATTCGCTGCAGGAAAATTTTGAAGCTGTTCAAAAGGCAGGCAAAATATTGGTACAGTTAAGCCACGAACAGGTGAATAAAGTATTAATAAGTTTGTCAGAAGCGGCTATCATTAACAGTGAGGAGTTATTAAAAGAAAACCAAAAAGACCTTGACAGGATGCCTGCTGATGACCCAAAATATGACCGGCTAAAACTTTCATTGAAACGCATAAAGGATATCGCAGGTGAAATGATAAATGTTGCGGCTTTACCAACCCCCCTGGGAAAAGTATTGGAAGAACGCACGATGACCAATGGCTTGCATATCAGTAAAATAACCGTTCCGCTGGGCGTAATCGGTATTATTTATGAAGCGAGGCCCAATGTTACTTTTGATGTGTTTTCTTTGTGTTTAAAATCGGGGAACGCCTGCATTTTAAAAGGCGGCAGCGATGCAGAGTTTTCAAACAAAGCCATTGTAAAATTAATCCGGTTGGTATTAAAACAACATGGTTTACCCGAATATTGTATTGAACTTTTACCCGCCACCCGTGAAGCAGCCACCGAATTATTAAACGCTGTAGGCTATGTTGATGTGATCATTCCGAGGGGTAGCCAGCAACTGATTAATTATGTACGCAAGGAATCAAGGGTACCCGTAATTGAAACGGGCGCAGGTATCGTGCATGCCTATTTTGACCAAAGCGGCGATACTGAAAAAGGAAAAAACATCATTTTCAATTCAAAAACCCGGCGGGTAAGTGTTTGCAACGCGCTGGATTGTTTGATCATACACACTACCCGGCTGCAGGATCTGCCCGGGCTTGTAATCAATATGGCTAACCAAAATGTATTGATCTATGCAGATGATAAGGCTTACGAAGTATTGGAAAATAAATATCCCGGCGAGTTATTGACAAAGGCAGATGATACTCATTATGGCATTGAATTTTTGGATTATAAAATGGCTATCAAAACAGTAAGTAATATTGAAGAAGCAATCAATCATATCTCCGAATACAGCAGCAGGCACAGCGAAACCATTATAGCTGAAGATAAAAGGCACATCGAACAATTTATCCGGGAGGTAGATGCCGCCGTAGTGTACTCCAATGTTTCCACGGCTTTTACGGATGGCGCCCAGTTCGGTCTTGGCGCCGAGATAGGCATCAGCACTCAAAAATTGCATGCACGCGGACCAATGGGGCTTAGTGAGCTATGCAGCTATAAATGGGTGATCAGGGGGAATGGACAGGTTAGGGAATAGTAATAGAATAAAAGTAAAAAAGTATAGAAATAACCGGATACCGCTTCAGGCAGGTACTAATGAAGCTTGCAGCACGCTTGATGATTGTGATGTAGCAGATCAAAGCGCTCCTTTAGGCATAGCTGCTACACCCAACCCGTACCGTTTAGCTGCGGCAATACACGGGAGCATGAATACATCAGTTAACTTTAAATTCTGAAGTTTAAACTAATCTTGTCTTTCGCTGCCAATCTGACACAATAACAATATAATTTCCTATTTTTGCCAACTTAATTTAATGATGGATACTTTATTAACAGCTGATATAAAACACCACGATGAAGCGAGGCAGGGTGAAGCATTTGCCCCTTTTGAGCCGGAAAACAATTTGTACAGGAAAAGATTTTACATTGAAAGTTATGGATGTGCAATGAACTTTGCCGACAGCGAAGTGGTGGCCTCCATATTAAACAGCAATGGCTATAAAGCTACAAAAAACTGCGAAGAAGCCGACCTTATTTTGGTAAATACCTGCTCCATCCGCGAAAAAGCCGAGGCTACAGTTCGCAAAAGGCTTACAGAATTCAGGAAACTAAAAAGAACCAATCCCGGGATACTCGTAGGGGTATTGGGTTGCATGGCAGAGCGCTTAAAAGAAAAATTTTTACAGGAAGAAAAATTGGTTGACCTGGTGGTGGGTCCCGATTCCTACCGCAGTTTACCAGGTCTTATTGAAGAAGCGGAAACCGGTCAAAAAGCCGTAAATGTCTTATTAAGCAGGGAAGAAACCTATGCCGATATTGCCCCAGTCCGTTTAAACAGTAACGGGGTAAACGCATTTGTAAGTATCATGAGGGGCTGCAACAATATGTGTTCATTTTGCGTGGTGCCTTTTACCAGGGGCAGGGAAAGAAGCAGGGATGCAAACAGTATCATTGATGAATGTAAAGACCTGTTTACAAACGGGTATCGTGAAGTAACTTTATTGGGTCAGAATGTTGACAGCTATCATTGGACAGCCCCCTTCACTCCATCCAACGGCCGGGTTCAGGAAGACGCCGTAACTTTTGCCCGGTTGTTAGAAATGGTGGCTTTAATTTCTCCTTTTTTAAGGGTAAGATTCAGCACCTCCCATCCAAAAGATATTACCGACGAAGTACTATTTGCTATTGCCAGATATGATAATATTTGTAATTATATACACCTTCCGGTGCAAAGCGGCAGCAGCAGGGTATTGCAGTTGATGAACCGGACTTATTCAAGAGAATGGTACATCGCCAAAGTAAACCGCATTCGTGAACTTATTCCCGGCTGCGGATTATCTACCGATATGATCACCGGTTTTTGCACCGAAACAGAGGAAGATCACCTGCAATCATTGAGCCTGATGGAATATTGCAAATATGACCTGGCCTATATGTATTTTTATAGTGAACGGCCCGGAACGCTGGCCGCACGGCGATTTAAAGATGATATACCGGAAGACGTGAAGAAAAGGAGGTTGCAGGAAATGGTTGACCTGCACCGCAAACATTCCTTACAAAGTATGCAAAGGGATATTGGTAAAACGTGCAAGGTACTCGTAGAAGGTTTTTCTAAAAAAACGGAGAACGACCTGCAGGGAAGAAATGACCAGAACAAAGTAGTGGTGTTTCCCAAAGAAAATTTTAAAAAAGGGGATTATGTGATGGTGAAAATAGATAGTTGTACAGCCGGAACCCTCATAGGAACGGCCGTCCCACTTAAGGGCAAGCCAGGGCACGGGTTAGCACTATTGCCATAATGCTATCGTTGAACAGGCTTTGCAAATCATTGAAAACGATTTAAAAAAAACACTTCATCCCACATCCTGGGGGATTGAAGTATCTAAATTTTAACGCTACGATTCCCCGTTTACTAACCGGGAGGAAGTAGTTTTTATACTATGGACTTACAATCAATCAAAAACCGTTTCGGTATAATTGGCAATTCACCAGGCCTCAATCACGCTTTGAATGTAGCCGTACAGGTAGCCAATACAGATCTTAGTGTACTGATTAATGGTGAAAGCGGAGTGGGAAAAGAAGTTTTTTCTCAGATTATCCATGCACTTAGTGCAAGAAAGCATAACCCTTTTATCGCAGTCAACTGCGGCGCCATTCCGGAAGGAACTATAGATTCAGAACTGTTCGGACACGAAAAAGGTTCCTTTACCGGTGCATTGGATAGCCGCAAGGGATATTTTGAAACGGTAAACGGAGGTACCATTTTTTTAGACGAGATTGGAGAACTTCCCCTGGGAACACAGGCCCGGTTATTACGCGTGCTAGAAGCTGGGGAATATATCAGGGTGGGTAGCAGCAAGGTACAAAAAACGGATGTAAGGGTAATTGCCGCCACAAACAAAGAATTACTTGAAAACACACAATCCGGCAAATTCAGGGAAGATCTCTACTATCGTCTGAATACCGTACCCATCAGGGTTCCGTCGTTAAGGGACAGGAAAGAAGATATCCCGCTCTTATTCAGGAAATTCGCAGCAGATTTTTCTGACCGGTACAAAGGCGCTCCTATCCAGTTGGAAGAAGACGCTAAAGCTTTGTTAATGAGTTATCCGTGGCCCGGCAATGTAAGGGAATTGAAGAATATTGCAGAACAGATATCAGTATTATCTAAGGAAAAAAACATTTCCGCCAAAGAATTGAAAGCCTTTTTACCTGAAAATAACTTTAACCGGCTCCCTGTGTTAGTTGGTGGCAAAGCGGCACTTAGCCAACAGGAATTTGCCAATGAACGGGAGATATTGTACAAATTATTTTTTGATATGAAAAAGGATGTAAATGAACTGAAAAAAATGTTCTTCGAAATTTTGCAAAACCCCGGCATAGGGCAAAACATCCCGATGTATAATAACCATAATAACAATATTGAAACTATGCTGCCCGAACATATGGCATCTGTTTCAGCAAATAATTTCGGGCAATCCAGCCAACCGGTTTTTATCAGTCAAAAAGGCGAAGACATCCATCACCATGAAGCAATTGAAGAATCGCTGAGTATCATGGACAAAGAAAAAGAGTTGATCATTAAAGCATTAAAAAAACATAAGGGCAAAAGAAAAGATGCTTCTTCCGACCTGGGGATCAGCGAGCGTACCCTATACAGAAAACTGAAAGAATATGATATTGAAGAATAAGTCAATGGGCAAAGGGGCGGCAGCATACAGGAGGCAGCAATGGGCTATGGGCAAAATGGAACCAGCAATAAATCGTTTTTTTTTATTACCCGTTTGCCTGTTGCTTATTACAGTTTTTACCTTCGCTACCTGCAAATATTCATTTAAAGATACCTCCCCTATCCCGGCAGAAATAAAAACATTCCGGGTAAATTATTTTGAGAATAAAGCCAGGTACGTCAATCCCCGACTGGCCCAGGAGCTGACAGAAAAAATGAAACAAAAAGTGATTGGTAATACCCGGCTTCGCCAAACCAATGATGATGATGCACATTATGATATCAGTGGGTATATCTCCGAATACTACCCAACCACAAGTGGTATATCGGGTAATAATGCCAGTACCAACCGCTTGGCCGTTTCATTTCACCTGATCTTTAAAAATACATTAGATGAAAAGAAGAATTTTGAAACAGACCTGTCAAATAATTTCGATTTCTCCGCAAACAAAACCCTGGAACAGGCACAGGCTGAGTTATTCCCGGAAATTATCAGGAATATTATAGATGGGATATTCAATAAAATATTTTCTAACTGGTAAATTTGGATGGTGATTAATAATTAGTTTTCCAGGTTTTATAATTTTATCTTCGGCGTATGGGGAACAGCAACCAACTTTTTGAATCTTTATTTAAACGAAAGTTATCAGCAACCGATACCCGTGATTACCTGACACAATTAACATCTGAACATCCTTACTTTTCCCCGGCGCAGTTCTTCTTATTATTTCAGCTTGAAAAAGGCACAATCGGTTACCGGCAACAGGTAGCCAAAACTTCCCTGCTCTTTAATAACCCCTACTGGTTACAATTTCAATTGGAGGAAATGCAGCAAAGGCCGGTAGAAACAGGTGATCACCGCGATTCGGGTGATCCCTTGTTACAGGTTTCGGAAAACGGGGAAAGCCTAACAATAGAAACTATTGAGCCCAGAGCTCCATTGGCCAGCACTGAAGCAATAACTATCGATCACCCTGCAGCCGGAGAAAATATTACCCCAAACGAAGCGGCTGAGGTTTTGAATATTGAGCCCCTGGAAATAATCAATGATTTTAATGTCGGAGAAGAGCCGGTGCATGCCATCCCCGATGCTGTTGTTGAGCCTGGCACTGGTATAAGCACTGACCTGGTGCAGGACAATATTACGGAGCCCGGTGCAGGAGACAGCAGGAGTACAGGCTACGGAAACCATGAAATAATTGCGGAAGATAAAATGGTCGCTGTTTCGGAATCCCCTGCCTTTTCAGATCATCCGAACAATGCAATAGAGGTGATTGCAGATGGCGTAACCAATACAGTTAAGGATAATAAAATCGCCGTTGCGGATGTAACCGAAAACGAAAGTGAAATAAATCAACAGCAATCCGTGCATTTTAATAATGATAGCAGTCCGCTTATAAATGAAACCGAAACAGGAGAAGATCCCGTAAACGATACGGAAATCCTTCCCCTGAATTTCAGGTTAAATATAGATACTGCTGATACAACTGAAGAAAACCTCACATTTGAGCCCTTGCATGCTACCGACTATTTCGCCAGCCTCGGCATTAAATTAAGCGGTGAAGTAAAGTCTTCCGACAAATTGGGCAAACAATTAAAAAGCTTTACGGAATGGCTAAAGACAATGAAAAAAATTCATGGTGATCAGCTAACACCGCAAAGCGGTCAAACAGATTTATCCATTCAAAAATTAGCCGAGCAATCCAACAAACAGGATGCAGTAGTCACCGAAGCAATGGCAGATGTTTTGCTGCATCAGGGCAGGGCTGATAAAGCCATTGAAGTATACAAAAAATTAAGTTTGCTCAATCCCTATAAAAGTGCTTACTTTGCAGCCAAAATTGATCAACTAAAAGAACATTGATATGTTAATTTTATTCGGAATTTTAGTTATTCTGGCTTCTGTGATTTTGGGTTTAATTGTACTGGTACAAAACCCTAAAGGTGGCGGTTTATCGGGCAGCCTGGGTGGTTTCAGCAACCAGTTGATGGGTGTAAAACAAACCACTGACGTACTTGAAAAGGGCACTTGGATATTTGCAGGCATCGTGGGTGTATTATGCATCATTTCGCCGGTTTTCATTCCAAAAAATGCCGGTGGTTCATCAAAAAATGATGAGCTGATCAATAAAGCTCCTGCCAGTGCGCCCCAACCACAAAATAATGTTTTATTACCTGGTGCACAGGTTCCGTTGGATACTAATAGAAAGTAATAAATAATTTTATAATAAATTTGCTGACCCCGTCTGTTTATGACGGGGTTTTTATTTTATTTTAGGAACCATTGAAAAGCACAATAAAAAATGGCGACAGAAAACAAAAATGCCGGCAGGATAATACTGGTAATT
Organism: Ferruginibacter sp.; assembly: GCA_014379625.1. Classification (GTDB taxonomy): domain Bacteria; phylum Bacteroidota; class Bacteroidia; order Chitinophagales; family Chitinophagaceae; genus Ferruginibacter. The sequence goes on from JACMLJ010000012.1 coordinate 171,348, forward strand.
ATAGTTATTGCGGCTTTTGCGGCATGGAGGTTAATTGGCAGCAATACCAATTTTGACGAACCCAGCAAAAGCTTTTATATAAAAACGGGCAGTAATTTTAAGGAGGTAATGAATAACCTTAGAACCCAGGGTATCCTAAAAAATCCCGGTACCTTTGAATGGGTGGCATTGAGGTTAGGATACGATAAAAAAGTACGGGCGGGTAAATATGTGATTGAAAAGGGATCCGGCATTTACTCTATTGTCAAAAAACTTCGTTCAGGGAGGCAAACCGCCGTTAAACTGGTGATCAATAAACTTAGGACTAAAGAAGACCTGGCTAAAAAAATAGGTGCAGGTTTTGAATGTGATTCCACGGCTTTCATCAATCTGCTGAATAACGCGGATTCACTGAAAAAATACGGACTGGATACCAATACTGTTATGACCGCCATCATTCCCAATACCTATAGTATTTTATGGAATGAACCAGCAAAAGGGATTTTTAAAAAACTATATGGGGAGCAGGAAATTTTCTGGAATGAAGAACGAAAGAAAAAAGCAGCAGGGTTAAACCTTAGTCCCGCACAGGCATATACTTTGGCAAGCATTGTAGAAGAAGAAACCAACCAGGAAGCCGACCGGGGGAAAATTGCCAGTGTTTACCTCAATCGCCTGGAAACCGGTATGAAATTAGCAGCCGATCCCACCGTTAAATTTGCAATGAGGGATTTTGGCTTAAAGAGAATATATAATAAACACCTGCAATTCCCATCAGCCTATAATACCTACCTGCATCCGGGATTGCCGCCCGGGCCAATCTGCACACCCTCTATAAAAACAATCGAAGCTGTGTTGAATTCGCCCAGTACATCCTACCTGTTTTTTGTGGCAAAACCCGACCTAAAAGGCTTTTCTAACTTTGCCACCACTTATGAGGAGCACCTGCGCTACGCAAAAGAATACCAGCGTGCATTAGATAGTTTAATAGCAGCAAAAGAAACCCGTTAATTTGTAAATCGATAGATTTGATTTTGATTAACAAGTGAATAAAGACCCGGGACGGATAATATCAAAGAACAACGATTAAAAGCCAAAGACAGAAAGTTCAAAGCTGCTGCATGACAAAACTGGAACGAATCATAATAACGAAAACACCTGTTGCATTTATTCTGCGTAAAAGCAAGCATTGGTATTTACCGGGCTTTGAAGGTGTTCCATTATTTGACGTGATAAAATTTTTCTTCAAACAGGTAAAAACGGTAGGACTTACGGAAAGGGCTTCGGCAATCGCCTATAACTTTATAATGGCCATTCCGCCTTCGTTTCTGTTTTTATTTACGCTGATCCCTAACCTGCCTTTTATTTCAAAAAAAAGTATTAAGAAAGAATTACATAGTTTAATACTAGACATTGTACCTGCTAAAATACACAACGAATCCCTGATAAAATTTGTAGACTCTTTCCTCGATGATTCAAAGATCGGGTTATTGTCTTTCGGACTGATACTTGCATTGTTTTTTGCCTCCAATGCAATGATGGGCCTGATGCGCTCATTCAATAAAAATTATATCGGATTTGCCAAAAGAAAAAATCTGCACAACAGGTGGATGGCCATTAAATTAACATCACTCATTTTTTTGCTGGTACTGGGATGCCTGATTTTGCTCGTCACTCAGGGTGCTGTATTGGGATGGATGGGAATAAAGAATGCAACACTGAAGGAGATCATTTTTTATGTCCGGTGGATCTTTATTGTAGCGCTCGTGTATTTTTCCATCGCTTTTATTTACAAATACGCCCCTGCAGTGGAAAAACGCTGGAAATTGATTTCGCCGGGAACCATCTTCGGCAGTTTTTTAAGCATTTTAGCCACTTATGGTTTTTCTTATTTTGTAAATAATTTTGGAAAGTACAATGCCCTGTACGGGTCAATCGGAACGATCATTGTTTTTATGGCGCTCATCTATATTAATTCCCTGGTATTATTGATCGGGTTCGAATTAAACGTGAGTATTAAATCGCTTCGCTCAATTGCGGAAAAAAGGGATATCGAAGAAAAAAAGAATGTTGTACCACATTAAATTTTACAGGAATGGTTATTTAAAATGATCAGTTTTTTTTAACTTCAATCAAAATTTTATTTTATGCGTAATTTATCAATCTTTATAGCATCACTGGCGGCTATTTCAATCATGGCATTTACCATCAGCGAACCCCTGCCGATTGGAGGCCAGCTCCCGAAAGGAGATGTAAAAATGAAGGATATCTCCGGTAAGGAAATTACCGTAAAGGAATTGAAAAAGAAAAATGGCATACTGGTAATGTTTAGTTGCAATACCTGCCCCTATGTCATAAAAAACCAGCAACGCACGAATGCCATTTGCTCCTATGCCCAAAAAATGGAACTGGGCGTTATTGTATTAAACAGCAATGCTGCCAACCGTAACGGCGAAGACAGCTATGCGTCTATGAAGGAGTATGCAAAAGAGCAGCAGTACAACTGGACATACGCAGTGGATCAAAACAGTGAACTTGCAGACGCTTTCGGGGCTAACAGAACGCCGGAATGTTTTCTTTTTGATAAAGACCTGAGACTGGTGTACCATGGCGCCATCGACAACAACCCCACTGATGAAGGAAATGTAACCCGCAGGCATTTACAGGTTGCTATTGACGAAATAGCCGCAGGAAAAGGCGTTTCGGTAAAAGAAACAAAGAGTGTGGGATGCGGGATAAAAAGGATAAAAAGTTGATGGGGCTCACCCTTTGATCAGTTAATTGCGCCAAAATATAAAGCCCGCTAACTAAAAGCGGGCCTGGCGCAAATCTTATTTACCATATTTACTTTATTTACTCATCACCGCACTTCCCCTATTGCTAATTTCAGTTCCCTTTCAAACTCAGCTTCACTCATTTCGGATTCTACAAAATTTTTATAACCGGTTGCCGGATTTACAAAGATGGTAGCAGGTATTGAACCGCTCCATTTTTTATCAATCAAGGGGCAAAAATGATCAGCATCGGTTTCGTTGAGCCATACAATTTTAGCAGCGAAATTATTTTTTTTTGCAAAGCTTTGGATCTTGCCGGGATAAAAGGAAGGCAGATCAAGACTCACCAGCAATAACTTTACTTTTTGCCCTTCGTATTTTTTTGATATGGTTTGGAGGTAGGGAATTTCAGCAATACAGGGTTTACAAAATGTTGCCCAGAAATTAACAACATAAACAGAATCAGTTTTTTTACTATAATGATTGACTACATCACTAATTTTCCACCCGGGAATCGTTTGGGCCTTTGTAAAAAAAGCAACCAATAACAGGGCTATCATCAAACTCGTTTTTTTCATAATCAAAAATACAATTAATCACATTCAATAGTCTCGCACATGAGTTAAAAAAGCATTTAAATTAGCTTTTGGCTAATCACCTGTTTCGGACTAATTTTGCCTTCTTATTAAAAGTTAATCGAATGCGGGAATAGCTATGGTTAACCATTTTACAAATCTTTTAATCAAAAAAATAAATTAACACATGGCATACGATGTAATTGTTTTAGGCAGTGGACCGGGGGGATATCCGGCCGCAATCAGGGCAAGTCAGCTAGGTAAAAAAGTAGCAATCATAGAAAAAGAAAGCCTGGGTGGCGTATGCCTCAACTGGGGTTGTATCCCAACAAAAGCTTTACTTAAAAGCGCCCAGGTATTTGAATATGCAAAACATGCAGCGGATTACGGGATCAATATTGCCGATCCTTCAGCAAATTTTGAAGGGGTGATTAAACGGAGCCGTGGCGTGGCCGATAAAATGAGCAAGGGCGTTCAGTTCCTGATGAAAAAAAATAAGATTGATGTGATCATGGGATTTGGCAAACTGGTGGCACCTGGCAAACTGGAAGTAACAGCCGCCGATGGTTCCAAACAAATTCAGGAAGCAAAGAATATCATTATCGCTACCGGCGGCAGGGCGCGTGAATTGCCTGCAATGAAAATCAATGACGAAAAGATCATCGGTTACCGTAAAGCGATGGTATTACCAACACAGCCAAAAACAATGATCGTTTGTGGAAGCGGCGCCATCGGTTCAGAATTTGCCTATTTCTACAATACCCTGGGAACAAAAGTTACCATAGTTGAATTTATGCCGCGCATCGTACCTGTGGAAGATGAAGATATCAGCAAAGAATTAGAAAAGCAATTTAAAAGACAAGGCATCACCATCATGACGAGCAGCGAAGTATTGAGTGTGGATACCAGCGGGGAAGGTGTAAAAGCAACCGTAAAAACCCCCAACGGAGAAGTTGTTTTGGAAGCGGATATCCTTTTAAGCGCAGTTGGCGTAGTAGCCAATATCGAGAACATTGGCCTGGAAGAACTGGGTATTAAAACTGAAAAAGGAAAGATTATCGTTGATGCAAACGGTCAAACAAATGTGCCAGGCATTTATGCTATTGGTGATTGTACACCCGGCCAGGCGCTGGCGCATGTTGCATCCAAAGAAGGTATCAATGCGGCGGAACATTTAAGCGGTCATCATCCGGCGCCTATTGACTATAATAATATACCGGGTTGTACGTATTGTTCACCCGAAATTGCGTCAGTTGGCTATACTGAAAAAGCAGCGAAAGACGCCGGCTTTGAAATTAAAGTAGGAAAATTTCCTTACATGGCAAGCGGCAAAGCAAGTGCGGCAGGGGCCACCGAAGGATTTGTAAAAGTAATTTACGATGCCAAATATGGCGAATTCCTCGGTTGCCATATGATTGGTATGAATGTTACCGAAAATATAGCGGAGGCGGTTGCCGCACGTAAACTGGAAACTACGGGGCACGAAATATTAAATACCATCCACCCTCACCCTACCATGAGCGAAGGACTCAAAGAAGCAACTGCTGTTGCATATGGAGAAGCGACAGATATTTAAATAGAACCAGCTATAAATTTTAGAGGAATCATAAGGAAACTTATGGTTCCTTTTTTGTTCGGCGCGCCGGACTGATCAAAAAAATTGCAAGCATTTTTAAACCCGGTTAATTAGAATAATACAGTTTCGAAGGATTATCTGCCAAACCGATTTATATAGTCTTTTTAAAAATTTGATTTTTAATGCAGTTGATTATTTTACCGGTATCCTGAAATTTTTAAATTATTTACGGGTTTTTAGCGAAAAGTAGCAGAACACTAAAAATATCTTAGTTAATTTTTAGCAGCCGACTGCATTATTTCTCTTTTTTTGTATTTATCGTCAATTTTTATTTTTTTATAATGTAAAGCACCAGGAAGAGTACAAAACTATGTTTATTTGCCGTTAGCAATAACTTTGTTTTATCTGGTTGTATTTGCATCAATTACCCTATTTTTACCCTCCAAAAAATCAGAACAACTTACTTATGGACAAATTGATCTATGTTATTCCGGCAATGGGTATTGTCGGCTTATTGTACACTTTTGTAAAGTTTGCATGGGTTTCCAAACAGGATGCGGGCAACGACCGGATGAAAGAGATCAGCACTTATATAGCTGAGGGGGCTATGGCTTTCTTAAAAGCTGAATATAAGATCCTCGCTTATTTTGTAATAATCGGTGCATTGCTATTGGGCGTTATGGGAGTAAGCAATGAAAACAGTCATTGGAGTATCTCTTTGGCATTTGTGTTGGGGGCTTTCTTCAGCGCACTGGCAGGTTTTATTGGTATGAAAGTGGCCACCAAAGCAAACGTACGTACGGCACAGGCGGCCCGAACCAGCTTAAGTAAAGCATTATTAGTTTCATTTACGGGAGGTTCGGTAATGGGCATGGGCGTGGCGGGTTTGGCTGTGCTGGGCCTGGGCGGTTTATTTATCATTTTAAAAATGATTTTTGCTCCGGAAGCCGCTGTTGACAGCCTGGAAATGGAGCGTACCATTGAAATATTAACCGGTTTTTCATTGGGTGCCGAATCCATCGCTTTGTTTGCACGGGTGGGTGGCGGTATTTATACCAAGGCTGCCGATGTGGGTGCCGACCTGGTAGGAAAAGTAGAAGCGGGTATACCCGAAGATGATCCCCGAAATCCCGCGACAATCGCGGATAACGTAGGAGACAATGTTGGTGATGTGGCGGGAATGGGAGCCGATTTGTTTGGATCGTATGTAGCAACCGTTTTAGCCACCATGGTATTGGGTAGAGAAACCAATGCCCTCACAGATAATTTTGGCGGTATGTCGCCGATCCTTTTACCCATGCTGATCGCCTCAATGGGTATTATCTTTTCCATTATCGGAACCTTCTTTGTACGCATTTCAGAAAATGCGGGTCTTAATACCCATGCCGTCCAAAAGGCTTTGAATATGGGCAACTGGGGTTCAATAATATTAACCGCTATCGCTTCTTACTTTTTGGTAAACTGGTTAATGCCCGAAACAATGACTTTGCGTGGACATGAATTTACAAAAATGGGTATATTTGGCGCCATCATGGTAGGCCTCGCTGTAGGAACTTTAATGAGTATCATTACGGAATATTATACGGCCATGGGCAAACGCCCGGTAATGAGTATTATCCGGCAATCCGCAACAGGCCACGCTACCAATATCATTGGAGGTTTGGCAGTAGGTATGGAAAGTACTTTATTGCCGATACTGGTATTGGCCTCAGGTATTTACGGTTCTTTCGCCTGTGCCGGCTTATACGGCGTGGCAATTGCTGCCGCAGGTATGATGGCTACCACTGCGATGCAACTGGCAATTGATGCTTTTGGGCCGATCGCTGATAATGCAGGTGGTATTGCCGAAATGAGCGAATTACCCAAAGAAGTAAGGGAAAAAACGGACATCCTGGATGCAGTAGGAAACACAACCGCAGCAAGCGGGAAAGGATTCGCCATTGCGTCCGCGGCATTAACTGCACTTGCTTTGTTTGCCGCTTTTGTTGGTATCGCCGGCATTGATGGCATTAATATTTACCGCGCCGATGTTCTGGCCGGGTTATTTGTTGGAGGAATGATCCCATTTATTTTTTCTTCCTTAGCCATACGTGCGGTAGGGGAAGCGGCTATGGCGATGGTAGAAGAGGTGCGCCGCCAGTTTCATACCATCCCGGGAATTATGGAAGGAACAGGCAAACCTGAGTACGATAAATGTGTGGCTATTTCAACAAAGGCTTCTCTCAAAAAAATGATGATGCCTGGTGCTATTGCCTTATTATCTCCTCTTTTCATTGGATTTGTTTTCGGTCCGGAAGTATTGGGAGGATTTCTTGCGGGCGCAACCGTTTGTGGAGTGTTGATGGGCATGTTCCAAAACAATGCCGGCGGGGCATGGGATAATGCAAAAAAATCTTTTGAAAAGGGGGTGGAGATCAATGGCGAAACTTTTTACAAAAAATCCGAGCCGCACAAAGCTTCCGTAACCGGTGATACGGTAGGTGATCCTTTTAAAGATACATCGGGCCCATCCATGAATATCCTGATCAAGTTGATGAGTATTGTTAGCCTGGTGATCGCCCCTACTCTTGCCGTTATACATCACGACAAAATTGAATCGAACAGGAAAGCGCAATTGGAAAATTTAATAAAAATGAGCGCCGGTAAAACCGTAATTCAGCAAAAAACTGAATGAGCAGGTAAATGACCCTAAAAAAAAGATGAAAATTTGCAAATAATCAGTGTATTTCAAATTCTGCCGGTGGTGCGCAGCAACGGCTCGGAGCCATCGGGATTGCGCCTCAACGGCCAAAGGCTCTAAACGGAGGCGACAATTTTAAATGCACCCAAATGGTCGGCCTTATTTTCTGTTCATTATTATTTTGTAATTTTAAAAAAAACATTTCGATTGCCCCCTGCTATATTATATTATGCGATACCTTTTTTTGTATTGCTATTGTCGGTAGAAGCCTGGTTCTCTTATAAAGAAAACAAAAACCTCTACGAAACTAGGGATACTTTCGGCAGTTTGGGCTTGGGCATTGGGAATGTATTGACCGGCTTTGTAACCAAGGCATTGATTTTCGGCCTGTTTACTTTTATCTACCAATTCCGGCTATTCGAATTAAACGCCACCAAATGGTGGTATTGGTTGCTCCTGTTTTTTGCGGATGATTTCTCTTATTACTGTTTTCATAGGGTGAGCCATCATGTAAATTACTTTTGGGCCAGTCATGTGGTACACCATTCTTCACAACATTATAACCTGGCAGCGGCATTGCGGCAAACATGGACTGGAAATGCCACAGGGGCTTTTCTTTTTTGGGCCTGGATGCCATTGGTGGGGTTTCACCCGGTATGGATATTATTCATGCAACAAATCAGCCTAATTTACCAGTTTTGGATACATACTGAAACCATCAATAAACTTCCCAAACCAGTAGAATTTATATTCAATACTCCTTCTCATCACCGGGTGCACCATGGGAGTGATCTCAAATACCTGGATAAAAATCATGCAGGGATACTGATCATCTGGGACAGGCTGCTAGGTAGTTTTAAAGCCGAAGAAGAAAGGCCAAATTATGGATTGACAAAAAATATAGATTCTTTCAATCCCGCAATAATTGCATTTAAAACCTGGGGTGAATTGATCAAAAAAGCCTTTTCATCCGGATCCTTTATTACTGCATTCAAATATTTCATCAAATCACCGGGGTGGAGCCACGATGGCAGTACTAAAACTACGGCCCAGTTAAGAAAAGAACTTTATCCTGGCATCCAGGCCAATTTAAATAAAGAAACTATCCATCTTTAATTTATATATCACTTCCCTAGCAAATGATATAATATCTAAAGCGGGAATTTTTATTTTTCTCTATGCCACAAATGTTGTTCCCCCGGCTACTGTCTGTATTTTATATTATTTCCAACGAAATACCGGTAATTTTGTTACAAATTAAATATCCTGTATTTATGATTTTTTTTTGAATAACATTATTACTAAATTATTAAAAAACGACCTGACCCAATTTGGGAATTTTCATCCGGCGCTAAATGCTTAGATACATTTTCATACTATTACTTTTTTCAACGCCGGTGTTTGCAAGCTCTCAAACGGCGGATTTTACTATACAAAGTAACGGGCCATTTTGCAATCCTGCCACAATCCGGTTCATTCAAAATTGCACGGGAAACCCGATTGGTTTTATTTGGGATTTTGGTAATAATATAAAAGGATATGCGGGAGACATTTCAACTACATATACCAATGCAGGCACTTTTACTGTAAAACTGATTGCTGTTTATGACCAGGTAACAGTTGAAGTTTCTAAAACGGTTCTTATAAATCCGGCCGTTACCGCATCTATTGGTTTCGACAGGAATTATATTTGTACGCCGGGTGCAATAAATTTCACAGCCATAAGTACGGGGAATATTGTGAACCGCACCTGGAATTTTGGAGATCTGTCCGGTACGGTGAATACTGCAACAAATAATATAACTCATACCTATGCCAATTTTGGTAATTATCCGGTCACCCTTACTGTGACCGACGCCACCGGTTGCGCAGGACTCGCGAATACAAGCATCCAGGTAACTAAACCGGCCATTGCCGCAACAGCTTCGCCAACATCAGGTTGTATTACTGCTAATGTAAATTTAAGTGCAACTGTAAACACACCTGTAAACGATTTCGTAACTAATTATACCTGGAACTTCGGCGATGGCAGCCCTGTCAGCACTACCGCAGCAAATAATACCAATCATCCCTACAACGCGGTAGGAACTTATGCTCCAATACTAAACATTACTACTAACGGCGGATGTACCAATACCTATAATTTCCCTGCAATTGCATATGGAACACCTCCTTTCAACCATATCGCCTATCCGCTAAAAACGGTGGTGTGCGGTTCCGAAACTCCGGTATTCGTTTCAAAAGCAACCAATGCCAATGCCTATGTTTGGGACTTTGGTGATGGGGTCATTACACAAATTTCAGACACTGTTACCCAGCATAAATATGCCACCCTGGGTTTTAAGACTGTAACGGTTACTCCCTTTTTTAACGGTTGCCCGGGTACAACCATCAGTTTTCAAATTGAAGTAATCGGGGTAATTGCTTCTTACACTTACTCCAATACCTGTGCAAACAGAAAAGTTTATTCATTCATCAATGCCAGCCAGGGTAATTTATCTGCTGTTTTATGGAATTTTGGCGATACCAGCCCAACGGTATCCAACACCGATGCAATACATAATTTTCCTGTTTCCGGACAATTTGCAACATCGTTAACTGTGACTGATGCTATTTCTGGCTGTTCGGATAATCACATCGAAACAATCAACACAGCCGCACCCGTTATCGTAAATTCAGATTCATCGATCTGTAAAAATGCCAATACCAGTTTTTCTGTTACCAATACGTATACTTTCGGCTCGCCTCAGTATACCTGGAATATTGTGGGATTGAATATTGGGCCAACTACCAGCCCTGCTATAACCGTTAAGGCAAGCAACCTGGGTAATTTCAATAATTTTGTTTCTATAAACTATGGGGCTCAAAGCTGTCCTGATACCATTCAATTAAATCACAACATATTGGTAAGGGGGCCCGATTTGAGTTTTAATATCCCTTCGGCCATATGTTTAAATGAAATATTTAGCGCAACAAATACCTCTAAACCATTCATTGCCAGGGATTCGGTAATACGGTGGTATTGGAATTTTGGAAATACAATAACAAATGATACCATTTATCAACCGCCCACCTTTTTCTATAAAAGTCCCGGTTCGTATAATGTAAAACTCACCGGAATTGACATAAACGGATGCAAAGACAGCCTGGTTAAAATCATCACGGTGAATTCGATTCCCTTTTTAAAGCTCATTCCAAACATAGACACGATCTGTGTTGGTCAGTCTGTTCCGCTCAAGGCTTTTTCAAGTAATACGTTTTTGTGGTCCCCGCCCGCTAATTTTTCCTGCCCTTCCTGCGATTCAGTTATTGTAAATCCAACCGTAACAACAAAATATTATGTTACAGCCACCACTCCTTTAAACTGCAGTGTTCAGGATAGCGTAATAGTAAATGTGTATAATCCATTTACTGCCATTGCCCGAACCAATATCATCTACTTATGCCTCAATGACCAGGTACAGTTGGATATTGAACCTAAAATGAATAGGATAACCTGGTCCCCGGCTACGGATTTATCAAATCCAAATATTTACAACCCTCTCGCATCTCCATTACAAAATACCACTTATACTGCAACATTAACTGATTCAGCAGGGTGTTTTAATAGCAGTGCCTCCATTAGTATAATTGTAAAATCCTTACCGGCTGTTAATGCGGGGCCGGATCAAATTGTTCCATATAATACCACATTTACCATTACCCCTGTTTACAGCAATAATATAAGCGAATATGCCTGGACACCCTCTACTTTATTAAGTTGCAATGACTGTGCAATACCCACCGGAATCTCCCTTAATTCTGAGACCTATGCAATAAAAGTAACTTCTGACAGCGCTTGTGTTGCTACAGATACTGTTTCCATTTTCATAGAATGTAAGTATGCTAATATCTTAATGCCAACAGCATTTACCCCCAATAGCGATAATTTGAACGACTTTTATTATCCATTAACAAGAGGTATCAAATCGATCATAAAATTTGCAATTTACAACCGGCTTGGTCAACTCATGTTTGAGGTAAAAAATTCACCTCCAAACAACAAATCCTTTGCCTGGAATGGACTATTTAAAGGTCAGTACCAACCAGCCGCCGCCTATGTTTATATTTTGGAAGCCCTTTGCGAACTGGATGAAAAAATAACAAAAACCGGAAGTTTCCTACTACTAAGGTGATTGAAAAAAATTGTTTAATTTAATATAACCGGCTTCTTACCCTTCTTGTATATCCCGGGTTATAAACTGCGATATGCCGGTTTTCCAGCAAATTACCACCATGTTTTTTCAAAAATTCCAATAAAATTGATGAAAAGTTTCGGGTATATCGAAATAATTCCTACATTGCTTTACGAAACTTATCGTAATTATGGAATTAAATAAAAATAATAAGCCTACCGAGAGCGAATTAGAAATATTGCAGGTGCTATGGATGAAAAATTCTGCAACGGTAAGAGAAGTGCACGAAGAATTACTGAAAAGAAAAGACGCCGGTTATACCACTACATTAAAACTGATGCAAATTATGTTTGAAAAGGGATTGGTTATGAGGGACAGTAGTAGTAAAACACATATCTACCAGCCAGCGGTAAGCAGGGAAAACACCCAAACACTATTTTTAAACAGGATGATCGATTCTCTCTTTTCCGGTTCATCTGCACAATTGGTAATGCAGGCGCTTGGAAATCATAAAGCATCCAAAGAGGAACTGGAGGAAATAAAAAAATATTTAAACGCCATTAAATAGCTTTAATTATGCAATTAACCGTTTTTGATCATGCTTACCTTTTACAATCTATAGGGTGGGCCATCATTAACAGCTTTTGGCAAACAGGCGGTTTATGGCTATTGTATCAATTTATAATAGTTACGGATAAAAAATTACCGGCGCTTGTAAAACATCATTTAAGTATTATCTTCCTTGTTACCTCTTTTATCTGGTTTGTTGTTACCCTGGTTCAAAATTACTGGTTGTTTAAAAATGACGCTCTATCTACGGGCATAACCTTCTTTGGATGGATGACAAGATTTCAATTTTTTCACCATGCCCTTCCCTTTATATCGATAGTTTACCTTGTATTACTTTGTTTCTATATTGCACAGTTTGCAAAAAATTTGTCTTGCAACCAGTTTTTGCAGAGCCAGGGTTTGATAAAGCCGCCAATTGATTATCGTCTTTTCGTTTCAAATACAGCCTTACATTTAGGAATAAAAAGGAAAATACAGGTTTGGCTGTCGAATCATGTAGAAGTACCTTCTGTAATTGGTTGGATAAAACCCGTTATTTTATTACCGTTAGCCATGGTCAGTCAGCTGACAATCCGGCAAACAGAAGCAATATTGTTACACGAACTGGCGCATATCCGGAGAAATGATTACCTGGTAAATATTTTACAATCTGTGTTAGCATTGACCTTATTCTTTAACCCTTTTGCTATTTTACTCAATAAGGCTGCCAAAAAAGAAAGAGAAAACAGCTGTGATGACTGGGTGCTAAACTTCCGGTACGACCAGTCCGAATATGCTGGCGCATTGATAGTTTTGGAGGAACAGCGTCATATTTATCAATCCGGCCTGGCTGTAACAGCCACCAATGGTAAAAAAAATCTTTTACTAAGGATAAAACGGCTGTTCAATGTTTCCCCACAAACTTATTTCAACACATCCCATAAAATTAAAGTGATCAGCTTATGCTTTTTATCGTTTACCGGAATATTTACCTTAATGCCATCTATTATAAAAAAAACTGCGGGTATAAATGAAAAACTAATGGTTTCTAATAATAAAGAAACAGCTATCCTTGTTAAATTTGATAAGCTACCTGCAGACAAAATCCCAAAAAATAGTTTTAGCAGTATGCCTAAACAAGACCTTTTTGAAAAAAAACAAGTGGCAATAAAGAATACCTTAAAAAGACGACCTATAACCGAGCAAACTAAAGATTATGTGAATGCATTTATTAATGAAGAATTATTAGATCCACCGACCCGGGCGGAAGCGGTTGTTATGAGCGTAGTTGATAATGAAATTACCAATTCAACCTATATTGTGAAAATAGAGGAAGAGCAATCAGGTAAAAAACAAAAAAACACTTACTATTTCGAAATAAATAACAAGGAGGGAAAAGCGGTGATTAAGCCCCTCATTATACTGAATAAATTAATTTCACCGGCTAAAAGTACAGGTTCAGGAAACTTAACTGATAGTTCAGGTAATTCAAGAAAGCTTTTCACTAAAAAACGGACTACTTCTTAAGTGGCATTGGCAAAGTTACCTTGCCGTTGCGCGCCCGCCAAGTTCGGGATATCTCACAAAACACATTTTTAATGCAGACCGATTTTGGGAATTGAAAGTTCCGCCTTTAAAATGGTAGGATTGCAAATGGCAGCATTGAAATCATGAGCCATTTTCATCCCGAAATTTACAATACTGGTACAAAAATTAATAAGGCCCGATAGAAATCGGGCCTTTGTTTACGAACCTAAATCGGTTCTGTAACCCCCAAAGAAAACATCTTGGTTACCAAGCACAAGTGTCCTTTTTTTCAGGTTGTTAAGTAAACGCTTTTTGCCGGGTAATATTTTGCTGTTTATCTAATTAAGTTACAATTTGTTTTCTTGCTGCAGGCCGCAGTGTCTTGTCAACATCAATTTGTCGGGAATGAATTTTCCTGGCGGGTCAGTTTTTGAAGCTGACTCACCAGAAAAATTACCGGCTTAACAGGTTACTATACCTGCACCCTGGCGAACTTGTTTCATTCATTTTCAAAGTCGCCGGTTTTTTCTCCGTTATTGAAACCCATTCCATTCCCATTTTTCCACATCGTTTGAAAAGGCCTTATTGCCCGAGTACCATTTACTCTGGATTATGATAGATAGCCGCTTTGCAATCGAAATTCCGAAACTGACTTCGCCTCAGTTTTTCTTCGCGGCAAAATTTCAGATAGTCACCTGGAATGAAATCTCTGACTAAGGTTATTGTATAAAAAATATGAGGGAAACAAAAATAGATACTGCCATTTTTACCGATTAGTTCCGAAATTTTCACTTTATGCAAAAATCATTTTAAGCTTCACCAGGTAATTAGTAACTGATTTTGATACCTTATATATTTGAGCGGATATTTAATGGTAAAATTGAGTTATTGGCAGTAAAATATATTTTATAATTAAGATATATATTTATTACACGAAATTTAATTTAAAATAATTAATATAGTCTATTGATAATCATTGTAATAGTAATTAAAATATCGAAAAATTATTTTTATATAAATGAATGTCGATTTTATCTAAATTTTCTGAAAACAGTGCCTATTTTTACTAATTTTTAATTTAAAATAAAATTTATAAATAATTAAAATACATTATTTTATAAAATATTTTTAATACTATTTTTTTTAGTTCATACTTTTTTGAATTTTTGTCGGAATGTCATTTACGGATGCTAATAAATGTAGTAGACCAAATTACCAGTTTTTACATTCCCTTTGTAATTATCTGCTTATCTTGCTATACATTGGAAATTTAAAACTAATCATGACAACATTAAAGCTCCCTACCCTTCTTACAGTATTGTTACTGACAATATTACTGGTTTCCTGTAGTACCCCTAAGGAATTAGAGTACAGGGATTTCAAAAATTTTACATTTGATAAGGTTGGATTTTCGGCAACGGCCATAAAAATGGACCTGGTTTATTACAACCCTAACAACTTTGGTCTGCAGTTAAAAGCTACCGAGCTCGACATTTTTGTAGATAATAATTATCTTGGACATACTATCCAGGAACAACTGGTTAACATTCCAAAGCGGGAGGAATTTTCCATTCCGGTGAAAATTGACGTGGATATGAAAAACTTATTGAGAAATGGGATTACTTCACTTCTTAGTAACGAGGTGATGATCAGGGTAACCGGTACCGTGAAAGTGGGAAAAGGAAACATTTTTAAAAGCTTCCCGGTAAATTATGAGGGGAAGCAAAAATTCAGCATATTCTAAGAAGCCAGCTAAATGCGATAAAGGATTTGCTGGAATTTCAAAAGCAATGGTATCGGCTGGCCTATCGGTCCTGGAAGGATATTGCAGTGGCCGACTTCAGAAATGAAATTTGATGGCATAAAAAAACCGCCATCAAAGGCGGTTAAATATTTATATGAACGACTTACTGAGGTTCCTTATTATTTGTATTAATTGTGCCGGCCGGTTTTTTACAACATTTTGGTAATTTATTATAGGCGGCCTCATCCGCTGTTACATCATCGGCATCATAGCCTGCATTGGCGATCGCCGTTTTTAATTGTTCTATATTGTTCCTGTCGGTTAAAAACGTGACTGCGGTTGTCTTCTTCTTAAAATCTACTTTTACTGCCGATACGCCCGGTTCCCTGGTCAAATATTTTTCAATTTTTTCTTTACACATTTCACATTGTACAGTCGGTGTTTTAATGATTACTTTTTGTACCGCTTTTTGCTGTGCAAAACTTACTGTCACCAACCCAACGAGGGATAACAGGGTTAATTTAATTGCCTTCATAGTTTTATTTTTTATTTAAAGTTATCAAATTACACCCCAATTTGCCGGATCCTTCCGCCAATTTAACAAACTGTATTGATCTTCCGGCGTAACAATCCCCTTTTCCTCAGCCAATTGGATCAATACTTTATAATTAGTTAAGGAAATATACCGCAGGCCCGCTGCTGAAAAAGCTTTCTCCGCCACATCAAAACCATAACTAAAAATAGACACCATTCCTATCACTTCCACAGTTTCTTTGCGTAGCACCTCTACTACTTCAAGACTGCTTTTCCCGGTAGAAATAAGGTCTTCAACTACCACCACTTTCTTCCCTTTTTCATAAAATCCTTCGATCTGGTTGCCCAGGCCATGCACTTTAGGTGTAGGGCGAACATAGATAAAAGGCAATTTTAACTGATCCGCTACCATTGCTCCCCAGGCAATACCAGCAGTAGCCACTCCGGCCAGCATATCCGCCTCCGGAAACTGTTCAAACACTATATTACACATTTCGCTTTTTATGAAATCCCGGATAAACGGAAATGATAATGCTTTCCTGTTATCACAATAAATCGGGCTTTTCCATCCACTTGCCCAGGTAAAGGGTTGTTGCGGACTTAATTTAATTGCATTAATTTGTAAAAGTTTTTCAGCAGTCGCTTTTTCATTTGTCATGGTGCAAATTAATAAAAAGCCATTAGCTTTAAGCTTTTACTATCCGTTTGAAGTATAACCGGATAGTAACCCTGAAGGTCAATGGATGTAAACTAGCCCCGCCGTTTATGCATATAAAAATTTATTTTGATGATAAACCGGTTTATCTCTGTGACGAGATAGATAAAGAACTCAATGAAATACTTCACCGGCCTGATGCTGTGTTTATTGATGAAGTGTCCGGTCCTGCTATCAAATCTCTTTTGCATGAGATAAAGAAGGATGAGTTTCATGCAGGTGTTTTATGGCATACCGACCTGGAGAAACTTAAGAAGGCATTCTTTAAGCATTTTCAGCTAATAGAGGCAGCCGGTGGAATTGTACAAAACGACAAAAAAGAAATATTATTTATTTACCGGCTCAATAAATGGGATTTACCCAAAGGAAAAGTAGAGAAAGGTGAAAATTTCGAGCAATGCGCCATCAGGGAAGTAGGAGAAGAAACTGGTGTTACCGGTTTGACATTGAAAAGCAAAACTGGTGAAACCTATCATACCTACAATGCTTTTGGAAAACATAACCTGAAAATTTCCCACTGGTACTATATGACCTGTCTTAAAACACAAATCCTGGTTCCCCAAACCGAAGAAGATATAACTTCCATAAAATGGGTAAAAACGAAGGATATTAAAGAACCCCTGGCAAATACTTATCCTTCCATAAAAGATATCATGGACAAATTTTTTGAAATACCCTGATTGAAATTAAAATGCCTTGTTTAAAATAGCCACGGTAAGTCGGCTTATACAAATCAGTTTCTCCAGTTCGTCATAAATTTTGATATCCCATACATGAGTGGTAGCCCCCAGATGAAGCGGTGTAGCTATGCCGGTCACAAAGCCCTGCCTTGCACTTCGTATGTGATTGGCATTTATTTCGAGGCCCACGCAAATAAATTTACCGGAATCGATTACCAGGTGCGAAGCTACACTTCCGGCTGTTTCGGCCAATGCACAACTGGCACCTCCGTGTAAAAGTCCGTATACTTGTTTTGTACGATGATCAACAGGCATTCTTATTTTTAAAAAGTCGTCCCCTATTTCCGTCCATTCCATACCCAGGTACTCTGCCATAGTTTCGGTACCAAATGGATCCAGATCCGCTAATTTGATAGATTTTTTGAACCAGATTGACATTTTGCGTTCATTTTAAATGTTTACTATTAAATATAGATTCATTAACCACCGTGGGTAGAAACTGAGAAACATCTCCCCCATTATTTAATACGTCACGAACAAGTGTAGACGCAACAGAAGTATATTGTGGCAGGCAGGTTAAGAAAACTGTTTCAATATGACCATCAATACTTCGGTTCATATCGGCAATTGCTTTTTCATACTCAAAATCATTCACATACCTTATCCCACGCAGTATAAAATTAGCACCTACGCTTTTACAGCAGTTTACGGTCAGTCCTTCATAAACAATTGCTGTTACTTTCGGTTCATCTTTATAAATTTCCAAGACCCATTTCAACCTTTGCTCTTCACTAAACATCGGTAACTTGTTGGCGTTACGCCCGATGCCGATTACTAATTTATCAAATAAAGGGATTGCCCTGTTAATTATATCAACATGTCCCAGCGTAACGGGATCAAATGTACCGGGGAATAAACAGGTGCGCATTTTATAAAGTTAGTCCGTTAATTAGATAATTTGTAATTCATAAATTATTATCCGGTTATCCCGAAGTTTACCTAATATCAACCCGTCGCAAATTTCAATGGTCCCGGCAATTTAGTAAATAGGTTTATTTCCCGGCTAATAAATACAAAACCGCCATTCTGACTGCAACACCATTTTCTACCTGTTGCAAGATAATCGACTGGCTGCTGTCTGCAACGTCGCTGTCTATTTCCACGCCCCGGTTAATCGGGCCAGGGTGCATAATAACGATTTCTTTATGTAAACTATCTAATAATTTTTTGCTGACCCCGTAGGCCAGGTTATATTCGCGGAGGGAAGAAAAAAGTACCTGGTTCTGTCTTTCCAACTGAATGCGCAATACATTTGCCACATCGCACCATTCCAATGCCTTACGTAAACTGTACTCCACCTTAATATCCAGCGCCTCCTTAATATATTTTGGAATTAGTGTCGGAGGGCCTGCAACCATCACTTCAGCACCCATTTTTTTTAATAAATAAATATTGCTAAGTGCTACCCTTGAATGCATGATATCGCCGATAAGTACCACTTTTTTGCCTTCGAGCTGCCCGAGTTTTTCCTTAATCGAAAAAGCATCCAATAAGGCCTGGGTGGGGTGTTCATTTATACCATCACCCGCATTTACAATTGCGGCGGGAATATGCCGGGCTAAAAAATGGGGAGCACCGCTTGCACTATGCCGCATCACTACCATATCCACTTTCATGCTCAGGATATTATTCACCGTGTCTAACAAAGTTTCTCCTTTTGATACAGAAGAAGCGGAAGCTGAAAAATTGATCGTATCTGCACTTAGTCGCTTTTCCGCCAGTTCAAAAGATATCCTGGTACGAGTGCTGTTTTCGTAAAATAAATTAACGATGGTGATGTCCCTTAATGAGGGTACTTTTTTTACCGGCCGCTGTAAAACTTCTTTGAATTGTGAGGCTGTGGCTAAGATTAGAGAAATGTCTTCCGTGGATAATTCTTTAATGCCCAATAAATGTTTGGTAGATAATTGCATTAAAGGTCAAAGCTAATAGATTTGAATGAATTTTTTTGCATGAATACTCAAATTTTCATGAATTAAAATGCATGAAGGGCAAAAAAAAGGGCAGATTTGTGATCCGGAAAGAATACCCAAATTAGCTAATTTGCTAATGAGCTAATTTGCTAATGTAAAAATACCCCAATTCCAGCAGTAATCATTTTAAAAAAAAGTGACAACTTGTTTGCAGTTTTTTTCCTCCTGGCGGCTAATATAAAACTACCTCTTCCCTATCCCATTCTACCTTAACTTTTTGGGAAAAAGCAGTGTCAATGGCTTTGCCCCAATAATCAGGCTGAATTGGCAGTTCCCTGTTAAATCTCCGGTCTACCAGCACACATAACTCCACTTTTTTAGGGCGTCCAAAATCCTGGATAGCATCCAGTGCAGCCCGGATGGTCCTGCCCGTATATAACACATCATCAATCAATATCACAATTTTGCCTTCAATCGAAAATGTGATATCCGTTTTATTCGCAATACGTAATTCATTTCTTACATCATCCCTGTAAAAAGTGATATCTAAAACACCGTATTGAACTTTTTCATCAGGACATAAGTTGCTGATACTTTCCACTATTGATTTGCTGATCTGCACCCCTCTTGGCTGAAGACCGATAAAAACTACCTCATTTAAATGCAAATGATCCTCGAGCAGTTGATGAGCAAGTCGCAAAATGGTTAAGTGTAATTGCCGTTTATCAAGTATTGTTTTCAAGCCTTTATATTATGTAACGAATTTATCTGAATTTTTTTGAATAAAAAACCAGAGATGATATTGGCGGATAAGCCCGCAGGATTATCACGTCAGCCCGATACCCTGATAGGTGATCGTTGTTGTTATTTTTCTAACATAAACGGATACCTGTAATCTGTTACTGGCGTAAATGTTTCTTTAATCGTACGGGCACTTAACCAGCGATACAGGTTTAATATGCTCCCTGCCTTATCATTTGTTCCGCTTGCCCTGGCGCCTCCAAAAGGCTGTTGCCCCACCACCGCACCGGTTGGTTTATCATTGATATAAAAATTGCCGGAGCTGTAACGCAACAGATCAGTGGCCAATTCCACCGCGTACCTGTCTTGTGCGATAATGGCCCCCGTTAAAGCATAGGCAGATGTACTGTCAACTAATTTTAATGCATCCTCAAACTTATCTCCTTCGTAAACATACAGGGTAAGTACAGGACCAAATAGTTCTTCGCACATTGTAACATATTTTGGATCCGTGGTTTCAATTATTGTTGGCTCAATAAAAAAACCTTCAGATTTATCACAATTACCACCTGCCAGTATCGAAGCGCTGCTGTCATTTTTCATTGCATCGTTGATATAACTTTCTAATTTATCAAAACTCTTTTCGTCAATTACCGCATTGATAAAGTTGGTAAAATCCTCCGTACTACCCATCTTCATCGTCTTTATTTCAGCTACCAGTTTCTTTTTTACTTCTTCGGCGATATTGGATGGAATATAAGCCCTGGACGCCGCCGAGCATTTTTGGCCCTGGTATTCGAATGCACCCCTGGTCAGCGCAGCAACTACCACATCGGGATCAGCGCTTTTATGTGCAATCACAAAATCCTTCCCCCCGGTTTCGCCAACAATTCTGGGGTAAGATTTATAGATGCCTGCATTGGCGCCGATCGTTTTCCACATAAAATTAAATACGCCGGTACTACCGGTAAAATGCACACCTGCAAAATCGGGATGGCTAAAACATATTTCGCCCAGAACCGGCCCATCTACAAATACTAGGTTGATAACGCCATCCGGTAACCCTGCTTCTTTTAAAACATGCATAAATACCTGGGCGCTATACACCTGCGTATGGGCGCATTTCCAAACTACTACATTGCCACACATGGCGGCACTGGTAGGAAGATTGCCACCGATGGCAGTAAAATTGAAGGGCGTAATAGCCAGTACAAAACCTTCCAGCGGACGATATTCCACCCGGTTATTCATACCAGCACTACTGATGGGCTGCTGGCGATAAATTTCGCTTAAAAAATGTACATTAAACCGGAGAAAATCTATCAGTTCGCAGGCAGCATCAATTTCTGCCTGGTAAACATTTTTACTTTGTCCAAGCATAGTGCTGCCTACAATGTACGGACGATACCGGGCAGCGAGCAGATCGGCGGCTTTTAAAAATATATTCGCCCTGTTTTCCCAGCTAAGGCCAGCCCATTTTTCTTTTGCTTTTAACGCAGCGGCAATGGCCTCTTTAACATGGTCCGCATCACCTTCATGATAGTGACCAAGCAGGTGCCGGCGCTCGTGCGGGGGATGCAATTCTTTTTTGTTGCCCGTCCTGACTTCATCGTTTCCAATGTACATTGGAATATCCACTATTTTATTTTTTAATTCTTTCAACACTTTTTTCAATGCTTCTTTTTCTTTACTCCCGGGTGCGTAATTCAATACCGGTTCGTTAACAGGCATTGGGTAATAAAAATCTCCGTATTGCATATTATTTGTGTATTTTGATTATTTTTTGCCTATTAATTATTTATGGCAATAATTTTGAATTCCTCCCCCTGCTGCGAGAACCAAACCTTTCCATCTTCACTCATTGCCCCCTTACTATTTCTGAATATCTGGCTAAAATTGATTTTCGCAATAGACAATTTAGCGTCTTTTGTAAATACCCTGTCGTAATTTTTTATAAAATCCTGTTCGGTTTTGATGGATTTGCCCAATGGATAACTTATTAGCCGGGCCAGTTGTTCCTTATCATCATTGAGCACTAATAACTGCAACTGTTTTAAAAACAATTTGAATTCTTTACTATCTGTAATGCCGGCAATTTCCCATGAAGTAGGAATACTGCCATCACTGAATACACTATCATCGGTCATTTCTTCCCCGGTTAAGCCAATACCCATATTGTTACCTGGTTTTATAGTATTCATAGCATCTTTAATCGGCGGAGCGGAATCAGCAATGGATAAGGGTTTCACATCAACCGGCGTTTTAGTTTCATGACAGCCGAAAACTATAGGAAAGAAAACAATGGATAAAAGGTATTTTTTCATTTTTTGGAATTTTATTTTTAAACACAAAACAAATAGAGAATTGATACCCCTAATTTCCGTAAAGAAGGGCAATCTTTCAGAAAAAAATTCACCAGGCTGGTTGTAAACTTTGGTCGTTTCCCTGCTTTATTATTGAGCAGGCTAAAGTTATTGAAGTTTGTAATCTCCATTGGCATATATGCAAATCAGCAAACCGGCAAACTGCTAAACTGGAATTAAGAAGCATCCGCTTCTTTTTCACTCATTAGATAAGCTTTAATAAATCCATCAAGTTCTCCATCCATAACCGGTCCTACATTTCCTACTTCAAAATCCGTCCGGTGATCTTTGATCATTTTATAAGGATGAAAGACATAAGATCGTATCTGGCTTCCCCATTCTATTTTTTTCTTGGAAGAGTTAGAAGCATCCAAGACAGCCTGCCGTTTGCGCCTCTCTTCCTCATATAACCTGCTCTTTAACATCGCCATTGCTTTTTCCCTGTTTTCTCCCTGTGTTCTTGCCTGCTGGCATTCCACAATAATACCACTTGGCCTATGCGTCAGCCGCACTGCTGTTTCTACCTTGTTTACATTTTGTCCGCCACTGCCACCGCTCCTGAAAAATGCCCAGTCTACATCAGCCGGGTTTACGGCGATCTCAATAGTATCATCTATTAACGGGTAAACATACACACTGGCAAAAGAAGTGTGCCGCCTTGCGTTGCTGTCAAAGGGGCTTATCCTTACGAGCCTGTGTACACCGCTTTCTGCCTTTAGAAAACCGTAGGCGAAAGGTCCGTCAAACTGGAAAGTGCAGGTTTTAATACCGGCCCCATCGCCCCATTGCCAATCAAGCTCGCTCACGGCCCAACCCTGTTTTTCTCCATACATACGGTACATACGGGCCAGCATTTCGGCCCAGTCCTGGCTCTCTGTTCCCCCTGCGCCGCTGTTGATCTGCAATACAGCCGGGAGGGCATCTGCAGGTTCGTTGAGCGTGCTCTTAAACTCAGCTTCATCAATTGCAGCAATAGCCCTGGTATAAGCATCTTTCACTTCTTCTTCAGTTGCTTCCCCTTCTTTCCAAAAGTCGAACAGTACGGCGAAATCCTCGACCATCGATTCTACATCATGGTACATATTTACCCAGTATTCGTTTACTTTAGTGTCTTTTAAAATGGAAGTGGCACGGGCATTATCATCCCAAAAACCCGGTGAAAGCGAGAGTTGTTTGTCGTTATTTATTTTAGTTTCCCTGTTAGCGACGTCAAAGAAACCTCCTCAAGACCAACACACGGTCTCTCATATCCTTCAAATTTTCTGTTGTCATGTGGCAAAAATACGGGATATTTTGAAAAGGGCGAATGGATTAACAGGAAAAGATGGATTGTGATTTCGGCCGGAGTTTTTCCAGGTGTTTATAGCGGGAAGTGCTATGGGGCAGTTTTATATTGTTAACAGGGCTCCCAATTTTGTGTACAACAGTTTCTGTTCAGCAGCAAAAAGGTCGCTATGTTTTTTTTCTATTAGCTTTAATAAAATTCAATTACCCTTAAAGAAGAATTTTACTGCACAAAAACACTGTCTAACAACAGCGAACTACCATTTACTGAACCAAATGCACCAGATACAAAACGAACGGCGAAAATTATTTGAATAGGTATTACTTTTATATTGTATCCGGGCGCAGTTGAAACGGGCCGCATACATTACACAGGTTAACAGGTTTTTCTCATAAGATAATGGAAATTAAAACGGGGCCGGATTTCTATCCGGCCCCCTTATTTTTAATACATTTCTGTGATTATACCAATTCTGTGCTATCGAAATCTGAATCGGGAACAAATTTTTGCCTGCTAAAAAAGTAAATGAGCTGTTTAATGAACAGCCCATTTACTTTTTGTTGCCTGGTTCCTTTTTCATAAATCCTACAATGAATTAATAACTTCCCGCCTTTTAAAAGGCCATCAACAATTTATTTCATTAATAGAAAAAGAAATTGTACCGAATAATGATTTAAGCTAAATCAATAAAAAGTTTGTACACAGTTACGCAAATTACCAGGAAGCTTGAAGACAAAATAATTTTTACTGCAATTTTTTCCATTTTGAATGTGGGGTTTAGGGTGAATCGGATAAAGTTTTCTTACTTAAAATAGAAACGTTTTTTTTACGGGTTTAGTATTTTGAGCTTTAATTTTATTCCCAATTCTACCCTTGCCGATAAATGTATTCCAAAATCTTATTCCCTTTTGTATTTAATTTTATAGCATATATAAAGGGCTAATTAACATAGTCATAAAAAAACCTCATTAAAATTCATATTTCAGGCATGGCAGCAAATACGCACGCAGTTCATGATATACGCGTTGTAATTTGTATCCATTAAGAAAAAAAAATAACTACAAAGACAATTTTTACTATTATAGTATGGTTATTGCTATATTTTTGCATCAAACTTCACAGATGCAATTCAAATTCACCAAAAATATACAGTTTACCAAATTGATCAAAGCAAACGGAAGGTTAAAGGAATTTAATTTTCGAAAACTAAATGAGTATAAAGAAGGTATGTTTACCGTGGATGTTGTGGACGAACGTGATTCCCGCGTATTTTTTAATATCCAGAAAATTGAAAATAACTGGAAAGTTATAAAGCAACCATTACCACAATGGGTATTGGATAATGAAAATATTTTCCATGAACTGATTGAAGAAGAATTGAAACTTACTTAGTCAACTACCCTGCTTCGCTCCATACCTATTTGAGGAAATATAAAAAATGCCCATTCACTTTAAAAAATAATATTTTCAAAAGTTTAAGTGTAATTTTCATTCCATACATCTTAACAAATGAAAAAAGCATTTTCCATTTACCTGCTTGTTCTGTTAATCATTATATCGCCAGCTATGTTGTGTGCCCAGGCGGTTGCCGGTAAAATAAAGCCAGCGCTCAATCATATCGCCCTTTATGTTGTTGACCTTAAAAAAAGCACTTCGTTTTATCAACAGGTGGTGCAACTGGATACTATACCCGAGCCATTTCATGATGGAAGACACACCTGGTTTTCAATTGGCACAAATTGTCATCTGCATCTCATACAGGGAGCAAAAGGTTTTTCCGTACATGAAAAGCACAACCATCTTTGTTTTACGGTTTCATCAGTAGCTGATTTTATAAAGATCTTAGATACCCATCACGTAGCATATGAAAATTTGCCCGGTCAAAAAATGCAGGTAACAAAAAGAGTGGATGGCGTAAATCAAATTTATTTTAAAGACCCTGATGGATATTGGATAGAAATTAATGACGCCAAATACTGAGCTCGTGTTTTATTTTACGGATGAAACAGACAGGAACGATATGAAAGCTGAGGTTACTAGCGGAAGGGTTTTTCAAAAAAAAAGAAAATGTTGAAGGCCGTTTTTTTAAGTCATTGATTTGAAATTAGTGACCTTCCGGGTTAGTAATCATATCCGAAACAGTGGAAGAACGAGGAGGAATTCCACCTCTTCGTCCTTTGTTTTCCTGTTATACTATTGAGTGGGTAACCCTCTTAAAGGGGTTTAAAGGGTCATTTCCTTATGATTAATATTTAAATACCTTTCCATCCACCATCACTTCCTGTGTAGCCTCATCAAAAGTTGCCTTATAGCCCGTTCTCACAGCAGCGTTGGTCATGATATTGGCGATTGAATGATAATAACCCGCTTCCACAGGCGCATTGGGTTGCTTACGGCTACGGATACACTCCATCCAGTTCAATACGTGCATGGAAGTTAAATAATCACCTCCTGTATTTGCCCCGGCAGCAACCGGTGCGGCTATCGCTGATAAATTAATTTCGGGCAGCAGGTTGGCTTTCATATTCATGGCTTTGGCCATCCCTTCTCTTAATCCACCCTTCGGCGATATTTTATTGGTGATCAGGTTTAGTTCGCCGCCATTGGAATAATAGATCTCCGCAGGGTTTTCATCACCGTTATGCATACGCGACATAAACACTACCTGGAAACCCGTTGTGGGATCTTCCTTAGGGCCATAATCAAAAACAGCGGTAGTGGTATCCCAGTTTCGCCTGCCATCTTTCCACTGGTAGATCCCCCCGTTGGCGGTTACACTCCGGGGATGTTGCAAACCGGTAAACCAATGAACGGTATCAATCTGGTGCGACATCCACTGGCCGGGCATACCGGATGAATAAGGCCAGAACAAACGATACTCCAAATATTTTCTTGGGTCAAAAGTTTCAAACGGACGGTTCATCAAAAAGCGTTTCCAGTCAAGATCAGCTTCCTTACATTTCGCTACCAGGTCAGGTCTGCGCCAACGGCCCGGCTGGTTTACATTCCACGATAATTCAACCATGGTGATGGCTCCAAACTTACCGCTCTGTATAAAGTCCGCTGCCGCCGCATAGTTAGTACCACTTCGCCTTTGAGAACCGATCTGTACAATGCGGTCAGATGCTTTGATGGCCTTAAATGCCACCCGGTTATCATCCATAGTTTCGGCAAAAGGCTTTTCACAGTATACATCGCATTTTGCTTTTACCGCTTCCACCGCGTGCAATGCATGCTGAAAATCTGATGTGGCAATAAAGACCCCGTCAATATCTTTGAGCGCATACAATTCGTCATTATTTTTGCAGGCAGTTATATCGTGCCCCATTTTTTCCTTAAGGTGCTGCTGCCCCTCTTCCCTTCTTAGTTTCCATATATCTGATAAGGCAACGATATCAAAATTCTGCGCCTTGTAATGTTGCATAAAACAAGGCAGGTGCGACTGCCTGAAACGATCCGCAAACCCGATCACGCCAAGCCTTACGCGGTCGTTGGCGCCAATAATATTGGCATAACTTTTTGCACTGAAACCCATGGTGGCAATGTATGTACCGGCAGCCGCTTTTACTGAGTTTTTAATAAAATTCCTGCGGTTATTTTTCTTCATATAGTAGATTTTGTGAATGGTGAAACGATGCTGATTTTTAATGAATGCATTTTTGTTTACTAATATCTTTCTTTTACCGAAGTGCTTACCATTCTGGTGTTTCCATCCCCTTGAATCCTTTCCGCTAAAATGATTCACCTCTTGCCGGTTGGGCCGAACCTGCGAAGTGAAAACGGTGAAGATTCAATAATCGACATCATTAACAACAAATTTTCTTTTTTCATTCAGTATTTTCAATTAAACATCGAAAGAAACTACACCTGTTTATTTTTATAAATGCTGTTGATGGAATAAATTAAAAGCAAGTTAACGCAATCGGCTATGAATACCTTTCAAAAATATTTAAATTTTACGTTTAGTAATTATTTCATTCAACGATGGCGAATACATATAAAATTAATCCCTGCTCATTCCATCGTCTTTTACCGTGAATTAATTATCCTGACAGAGATGTCTAATTTTTTTTCATCCATATCTAAAAACAAGTTAATTTACAAGTTCTATAAACGACTGATTCACCAAAATAAATACAATGAAAAAAAACAAAGGCAAGATTGCTGCTGAAAACAGTTCACGCAGAAATTTTATTAAGAAGGGGCTAACCATAGCAGCCGGATTTTACATTATTCCCCGCCATGTTTTAGGTGGAAAGGGATTTACCGCCCCCAGCGACCGCCTAACCGTAGCGGGTATTGGAGTGGGAGGCAAAGGCGAGAGCGACCTGAACGAGTTTTTTAAAAGTGGTAAAGCGGATATTGCTTTTTTATGCGATGTGGACGACCGGCAGGCTATAAAAAGCAGGGAGCGTTTTCCTAAAGCAAAATATTATAAAGATTACCGTGAAATGCTGGAGAAAGAGCAAAAGAATTTTGATGCGGTTTCTGTTAGCTCACCCGATCATAACCATGCCATACAGGCGATGGCCGCCATGCGACTGGGCAAACATGTGTATGTACAAAAGCCATTAACGCATGATATTTATGAAGCCAGGATGCTTACCGAAGCTGCGGTAAAATATAAAGTGGTTACACAAATGGGCAACCAGGGATCTTCCGGTGATGGTGTGAGAAAATTAAGGGAATGGTACAATGCAGGAATTATCGGCGAAGTAACCGATGTACATATATGGACCAACCGCCCGGTATGGCCGCAAGGCATTCCCTGGCCAGTATTGAGCGCGCCTGTTCCCGCTGAACTGGATTGGAACCTTTGGTTAGGCACGGCACCGGAAAAAAATTATGCCGGCAATATCATACCTTTTAACTGGCGTGGCTGGTGGGATTATGGTACCGGTGCTTTAGGCGATATGGGTTGCCATTTAATAGAAGCACCGTTCCGGGTTTTAAACCTGGGTTACCCAACAGAAGCAGCCTGTAGTGTAAGCAGCGTTTATACCGGGCCGTTTAAAAGAGGTTATTTCCCCGAAAGCGCCCCCGCATCATCATCCGTAACCCTGAAATTTGCAGGTAAGAACTCAAAGTCTAATATTAAAATGCATTGGATGGATGGCGGCATCCAACCCGAACGGCCCGAAGAACTCGGCCCTAATGAGCTAATGGGAGATGGTGGCAACGGGGTAATATTTATTGGTACCAAAGGGAAAATGATGTGCAGCACTTATGGAGAAAATCCAAGACTGTTACCACTGTCACGCAACAGCGAAGTAAATGTACCTGAAACTATTGCAAGGGTACCTAAAGGAGCAGGCGGACATTATGCGCAATGGGTAGAAGCATGTATTGCGGGCTACAACAGTTCACAAACAAAGAACCTCAGCTCGCCGTTTGAAATTGCGGGCCCCTTAACGGAAACAGTATTGATGGGTAATCTTGCGATCAGGAGTTATGATATCCAAAGGGCAGGTAAAACAGATCCCGGCAAATTGGAATATCCGGGCAGGGGGATAAAATTATTGTGGGATGGCCCAAATATGAAGATCACCAACTTTGATGAAGCTAATCAGTTTGTAAAAAGAAATTACAGGGAGGGATGGGAATTGTAGGTACAGGCCGCAACCACGTAGGAACAGGCCGCGACCTGTTCCTACGTGGTTGCCCAGGCCTTATCTCCTTTTTTATATGGAAACGACCCGTCATATTTGCCGGGTACAGGCAGGTAACGCAATGCCTGGGTAGCGCCCTCTTTAGAACTGAAATAACCCAGTACCGACAGTTCTTTCATCATGCGAAAATAATGTGAGGGATCATCTTTACCCTTTTTGCCCTGGTATTCTTTTTGTTCTTTATCCAGCACGGTCAGCAATGTTGTACGTTCCGCCGGTGTCGCATTTACAAAAGAAGCATTGAATTGCTTTTCGCTCAATTCATCAATTTTATCCAGGCCCGCCAAAAATACTTTCTGATCCCTTTCTGTATAACAATCCAACACCATCACCGACATAAAATTGCCGACATTCGCCGCCTTTGCGCCCGGACTGCTGGTAGCGGGTAAAATGGTATCGGCGATCTCATTCATAAAAGCTACCTGGCTTTCATTGAATAAAGCGTTCACGGGTTTATCGGCGGATTTGCAACCCGAGATACTGAAAACAGATCCTCCCACAATGGAGCCACCCAGTAAAATCGCTACATTTTGCAGTAAATCCCTTCTTGTCATATGCATACAATTAATTTTAAAATTTTTTACAAATTACCTTTTTTCAATTCACTTACTGCAAAATCAGCTGCCCTTGCAGTTAAGGCCATATAGGTAAGCGAGGGATTCTGGCAGGCCGAAGATGTCATTGCAGCCCCATCTGTTACAAATACATTTTTAGCGTCCCATACCTGGTTAAATTTATTCAGGACGGATGTATTGGCATCCCTTCCCATACAGGCCGTACCCATTTCATGTATCCCATGACCCATGTTATGGCCAGTATCGTATGTATTTACATTTTTAACACCTGCATGTTCCAGCATCGCTACTGACTCTTTCAGGATGTCTTTTCGCATGGCATATTCATTCTCTTTCAATTCGGCATCCATCGCCAGAACAGGGAGCCCCCATTTATCCTTCTTTGATTTATCCAGAAATATTTTGTTGTTATGGTTGGGTAATATCTCACCAAATCCGGTCATACCGATCGACCATGGGCCGGGCTCAGCCAGGGAATCTTTAAATTCTCCTCCAATATTTAATTCCGCCACATCCCTGCTCCACCCCTGCCTGCTGGCACCTCCCTGGAAACCGTAGCCACGAAGGAAATCACGCTTATCCCCGGAGAGATTGGTAAAACGTGGTATATAAAATCCGTTGGCCCTTCTTCCATACACATACTGATCTTCAAACCCCTCCACTGTACCTGAAGCGCCTAAATTATAATGGTGATCCATTACATTATGCCCCAGTTCGCCGCTGCTGCTACCCAGGCCACCAGGCCAGGTATCTGTGGCCGTATTCATTAATACCCAGGCTGAATTTAAAGCGGACGCATTCAGAAAAACGATCCTGCTGTAAAATTCATAGGTTTTATTAGTTTCCGAATCCAGTACTTCCACACCGGTAGCCTTTTTTGTATTTTTATCGTAAATGATTTTTGTTACGATCGATAATGGCCTGACAGTTAAATTACCTGTATTCCTTGCAGCAGGCAATGTTGAAGACTGTGTGCTGAAATAACCTCCGAAAGGGCATCCTTCCCAACAACGGTTTCTAAACTGGCATTGGGTTCGGCCTGGAATGGCTGCGGTTAAATTAGCAACACGCCCGATGATCAGGTGGCGCATCCCATTGTAGTGTTTCTTTAGCCTTGCTGCTACATCCTTTTCCACACAATTCAAATCCATCGCGGGCAAAAACTGTCCATCGGGCAAATGCGGCAGTCCCTCTAATGACCCACTGATACCGGCAAATTTTTCAACATAGTCGTACCACGGAGCAAGGTCATTGTAGCGGATGGGCCAGTCGCCACCGTTTCCATCTTTTATATTCGCCTCAAAATCAAGGTCGCTCAGGCGGTAGCTTTGCCGGCCCCATAGTAACGACCTGCCACCCAGCCGGTAACTGCGCCACCAGGTAAATGGTTTTACTTCGGTGTAAGGGCAATCTTTTTCATTGGCCCAGGCATCCATTACCACTTCATTGGCGGCCCATCCGCGGTGCACCACGGGAAAATCTTGGCGCTCCTGCTGAGTGGTAAGACCGTGATGCGTGAATTCCCAGGGATCCCTACCCGCATTTTTATAATCCTTTACATGTTCGTGATTGGGACCCCGTTCCAGCATCAGCACTTTCAATCCTTTTTCAGTCAATTCTTTTGCCGCCCATCCGCCGCTAATACCTGACCCAATGACAATGGCGTCAAAAGTATTTTGACTGACCGCTTTATTATTGATATTGGGTGAATCGCCAAGCATATAAATTATTCTACAGGTTTCCTTTTTTCAATTCTTCTACCGCAAAATTTGCTGCCCGCGCAGTTAAAGCCATATAGGTAAGCGAAGGATTTACACAGGCAGCAGATGTCATGCAGGCGCCATCTGTCACAAATACATTTTTAGCATCCCATACCTGGTTGTTGCCGTTCAGCACAGATGTTTTCGGATCCCTGCCCATACGGGCAGTGCCCATTTCATGAATGCCCCTGCCCGGTGTGCCATCACCATCATGGCCTTTTACGTTTTTCAAACCGGCAGCTTCCAGCATTTCAACGGCATCATTCATCATATCCTTGCGCATTTTCAGCTCATTTTCCTTTAGCTCGCAATCAATTGCCAGTATATTCAGCCCCCATTTATCTTTTTTGGTTTTATCCAGTGTAATTTTATTTTCAGCATAGGGAAGTATTTCTCCAAAACCACCAAGCCCCATTTTCCAATGCCCCGGTTCCGATAGTGCTTCTTTAAATTCGACGCCAATGCTTAGTTCTGCCACCTGCCGCTTCCAGCCCTCACGGCTTGCGCTCCCCTGGTAACCGAAGCCACGCAAATAATCGCGTTTAGCCGCAACTGAAAGGTTTTGATAACGGGGTACGTAAATACCGTTGGCACGTCGGCCATATATGTACTTATCCTCGTAGCCTTCCACTTCACCGTTAGCGCCTACACCGAGGTGATGATCCATCAGGTTATGACCAAGTGCATTGCTGCTGCTGCCCAACCCATCGGGCCAGGTATCGGTAGCGGAATTCATCAATAACCAGGTTGAATTTAGAGCAGAGGCATTTACAAATACGATCTTGCTATAGAACTCGTAGGTCTTATTCGTTTCAGCATCCAGTATTTCAACACCTTTTGCTTTCTTAGTGTCTTTATCATAGATAATTTTTGTGGCAATCGCAAAGGGACGAACGGTTAGATTGCCCGTTTTCATCGCTGCGGGAAGCGTAGCGGATTGTGTACTGAAATAAGCGCCAAAGGGACAGCCCAGTGAACATTTATTCCTATACTGGCAGGCGTTTCTCCCATCATGTTCCACCGTAAGATTTGCCGACCTGCCAATGATCATGGTGCGGGCATTTTTATAATGCTCCTTTAATCTTTTTGCTACATCTTTTTCAACACAATTCATTTCCATGGCAGGCATAAAATGTCCATCGGGTAACTGGGGCAATCCTTCTTTTGAACCATTTACCCCTGCAAATTTTTCCGCATAGTCGTACCACTGAGCTATATCTCTATAGCGAATAGGCCAGTCTACCCCAAAGCCATCTTTTGCATTGGCTTCAAAATCAAGATCGCTCCATCGATAACATTGACGCCCCCATGTTAGAGACCTTCCTCCAACATGATAACCCCTAAACCAATCAAACCGTTTTACTTCCGTGTACGGACACTCGCTATCCTTTACCCAAAAATCGAGGTTTGTTTCACTGAGCGGGTAATCCCTTTTCAATACGGGATAATCGTTGATCATTTGCTGGGTTCGCCCGCCGGCATGTGGAAATTCCCAGGGATCTTTATTGGCGTTTATATAGTCTGTTTTATGCTCGATATTTCTGCCCCGTTCCAGCATCAAAACTTTTAACCCTTTTTCAGTAAGTTCTTTAGCGGCCCAACCGCCACTGATCCCGGAACCAACTACTATTGCATCATATGTATTTTCAGCCATCGTTTAGATTTTTATTAGTTTGGTAATTTTTGCCCTTCATTTTAATGTAATGCATTCGAATAGTTTATTTGCCCCCAACCCCTAAAAGGGAGGCCTTCGAATAGTTCACTTCATCTGCCATTTCTAATGGGCGAAATAAGAATAGCTTGGTATATTTAAAATTCAAGAAAATTTTATTTACTTCCGGATTAAAATACACATAAATTTCCCAATTGTTCGCCTTCTATTCAATTACTATTTTATGATGTAGAAGATTTCTACAGCGCAAAGCCAGTGGTATCTATAACATCGATCTTGTATACCCGCCTAAAAAAACTGCCAGCCCTTCGTCCATTTTTTTTAACCCGTGAAAAAGTAGCATTATCAATCAAAATCTACACATCACAAAGCATCACCGCATCTTTTAAAGATTGTAATTTATCATCTTTCACCGGGATGAACTCCTGTGCTACATAATTTTTAAACCCGGTGGCCACAATCGCCTTCATGATTGCGGGGTAATTTAATTCCTGGCTTTCATCAATTTCGTGCCTGCCCGGAACACCGGCGGTGTGATAATGGCCCAGGTATACATGGTTATCCTGTATCGTTCGGATCACATCCCCCTCATCGATCTGCATGTGGTAAATATCATAGAGCAGCTTAAAATTTTCTGACCCTACCCTTTTACACAATTCAACGCCCCAGGGTGTTTTATCACACATATAATCTTTGTGGTTAATCTTACTATTGAGCAATTCCATTTGCAGGGTCACGCCATTTTTTTCTGCCAGGCCTGTAATTTTTTTCAATCCCTCTGCAGCATTCGTTAAGCCGGTCTCATCATCCATACCCCTGCGGTTACCACTGAAACAAATTAAATTTTTATAACCGGCCCTGGCTACCAAAGGAATCATTTCTTCATATCTTTTTACCAGTTCTGCATGGAATTTTTTTTCCGCGAAACCATCTACTAAATTTATTTCAGCACCATTGCACATCGATGAAAATACGTTATGCTTTTGCAAAACCGGCCAGCCCTTCGGCCCTACCAGGTCAATCGCGTTAAACCCTATTTTTTTTACCGCGAGGCACAGGTCCTCCAGGGATAAATAGTTATAGCACCAGGCACAAACAGAATGATTGATATTTCCTTTAAATTCCAATTGATTTTCTTTTGAGTGTTGAGCTGTTGAAAAAGATGATAACATGGAGGATGAGCCCAGGGCTGCTGAGCCAACCAGTATATTTTTAATGGCATTGCGCCTGTTTTGATGATCCGGCATAGGAAATGAAATTTTATACGATTGAATTGGAAAATGATTTGGAATGAATCTCTTTTCTTGACCGCATGTAAATAAATAACCCTGCAAAAGCCACGCTTAAAATAATGGGAATGATGAGGGTAGCATTTATTATCTCGGGACCCGCTGCTTTTTTTGCTTCCATCAACGCGTTGGCCATTTCGGTAGTGGCACCTGCGCCGGTGTAAGTCGGCAGATCTGCACCGGCCGGCAGTTTGGCTACTAATAACCTGTCATAGTATCCACCCATGAATATCATGTAAAGAGATACCGCAAACATTCCGGCCGCCCCCATAAAATTGATACCCACGGCGCCTGTCCTGGGTAAGTTTTCCGAAACAAATCCCAGCATGGTGGGCCAAAAATAACATACGCCCATCCCAAATATGATGGCCCCTGCAAAAAGCATATTACCGGAAGTATGTCCCAGAAGGTATAAACCCACAGCAGCTAAAATAGCAGATATCAGGAGTACACCCTGGGGCGAAAATTTGTGTACCACGGGGCCCGCAAAAGCACGGCCTATTACCATCACACCTGTTTCGATGGTTAATAACAAAATAGCATTGTCCGTAACATTTTTTAGGAGCACATCAATCCATTGCCCGGTAAACAATTCAGTGATTGCTGTACCAAACATTAAAATGATCATCAAAAGAAATAATGGGTTTAGCAGCGACTTATACATCTCCGCGCTGGATACCCCGCTCGATACCCGCTCTGTAACCGGGAATTCGAGTTTGCTGAATAAGAAGCCATAAATCAATGTAGGGATTACCATTAAGCCAACCTGTACCTGCCATCCTATGCCCGCCTTATCTAAAAAGAAAACGAGGAGGGTACCAATCACGATGCCGCCCGGAAACCATAAATGAAAATGATTTAGTTTGGTTGTTTTGTTGTCACTGTGTATGGTCGCCACTAACGGGTTACAGGCCGCTTCAACCGTACCATTCGCAATGCCTACGAATAAGGTGGAGATAAATAGACTCCAGTAGCCGGTTGCAAAAACAGTTAGTAAAATACCGGCTAAATGAAATACAAATGCGCCAATGAGTAATTTCTTCATCCCAATAGCGTCTACTATCAACCCTCCTACTACTATGGCCAGTGGAAAGCCCCAGAAAGCAGTAGCCGCAATAGTTCCCAGTTGCTGGGCATCCAGGTTAAACTCTTTACCCAGCCGACCCAATATGCCGGCCCTGATACCAAAAGAAAGGGAAGTTACAAGCAGGGCCAGGCAACTTGCTACAAACAGTTGTTTTTTCTGAATATTGGCAGGCATAATCGTTTATTTATTTTTAATTCAAAATAGCACTATAAAAAATAATGAAATGTAATATTATTGAATTTTACAGAAAAATGAATTTTATTTCTAAAATTGTTTTTTTCAGCATAGTAAAGTACAGATCATCGTTCATCTTTTATGTTGCTTATACTGTTTGGATGAAGATTTATTTCCGGGGCGGATCGGGTGATTGCCTTTTTGAAAATGTTATACTAAGTTTACATTGGCTATTGTGCAAATCCTATAGTGCAAGTTATTAGTCAACAAAGATTTTTTTTTTAATGGTACCTGAATTTAATCCGTAAAATTGTAAAAAGTTTCACTTAAAAAATATCAACCCAAAAATTTTTAAAAAAAGCTATATGAAAAGAAAATTACGAATGGGCATGATCGGTGGCGGTAAAGATGCTTTTATAGGAGCCATACACCGGTATGCCGCCAACATGGATGGATTGGTTGAACTTGTCTGCGGTGCGTTAAGCATCAACCCCGAGATCGCAGTGGATTCCGGCCGGTCACTGTTTCTCGAGGAAGAGAGGATTTACGCAAATTATGAAGAGATGATTGAAAAGGAAAGTTTGCTACCTGCCGATAAACGGATGGATTTTGTAACGATCGTTACGCCAAATTTTGCGCATTTCGCCCCCGCGAAACTGGCTTTGCAAAACGGCTTTAATGTGGTAATAGAAAAACCAATTTGTTTTACATTAGAAGAAGCGAAAGCATTAAAGCAAATAGTGGAAGAAACAGGCCTGCTACTTTGCCTTACCCATACTTATTCGGGTTACCCAATGGTGAAGCAGGCAAGGGCAATGGTGAGTGATGGCTTACTGGGAAAAATAAGAAAAGTTTGGGTGGAATATCCACAGGGCTGGCTGAGCAAATTATCAGAAAGAGAGGGTAACCAGCAGGCGGCCTGGCGCACAGATCCCAAGCGAAGTGGCAAAAGTGGCGCCATGGGTGATATTGGAACGCATGCCGCGCATTTGGCGGAATATATATCAGGACTTAAGATCACCCATCTTTGTGCCGACCTGAATATTTTGGTGGAAGGCAGGGCATTAGATGATGATGGCAATGTATTGCTGAAATTCAATAATTGGGCAGCCGGGGTGCTGATGGCCTCGCAGGTGGCATCCGGTGAAGAAAATGCTTTAAAGATAAGGGTGTATGGAGAAAAGGGCGGTATTGAATGGGCGCAGATGGAACCCAATACACTGCTGGTAAAATGGCTGGAGGCGCCCGCACAGATACTTCGTGCGGGGGCAAATTACGGAGACCGGCTCTCCAGTTTTGCAACAAGTAATTGCCGCACACCGGGTGGCCACCCCGAAGGTTATTTAGAAGCCTTCGCCAATATCTATAAAAATTTCGCCACTACTTTAATGGCAAAAATGGATGGTATTACTCCGTCGGAAGAAGCGCTTGATTTTCCTTCGGTAGATGAAGGAGTTAGGGGAATGGCCTTTATCGACAGCGTGGTTTTATCGGCGCAATCGGATAAAAAGTGGACGGAATATGTGGTTTAGCGAAGGTGAATGGGCCAAAGTCAATAGTGGAATTTTGAATCAATGTGGTTCAGTTATGCTCTGCAATTTAATTGCCCCGTCCTTCAGGGTGGGGGCAAAGAGCTATCATATTGCATTTTGGCTTTAGCCGAACAATTTTTTTCGGCTAAAGCCGCATTTCTTATTGAAAATTTTTATCCCCGTCCTGAAGGAAGGGGCAATTAAAACCATAACTAAACGACATTGATTGACCATTGACCATTCACCGATACAGTTTATCAATTAAAAAAATTATCAAATAAATACACATGCAAACAATCAAAGGCCCCGGTATATTTTTAGCGCAATTTGCAGGCGATACTGCACCTTTCAATACATTGGCCGCTATTTGTAAATGGGCGAAAGAAAAAGGGTTTACCGGTGTACAGATCCCCGCCTGGGATACCCGGTTCATCGACCTGCAGCAAGCCGCTGAAAGCAAAACCTATGCGGATGAAATTAAAGGCACCGTTCAGGAAGCAGGGTTGGAAATAACGGAACTTGCGTCCCACCTGCTGGGGCAATTAGTTGCAGTAAACCCTGCCTATGATACGCTCTTCGATGGCTTTGCACCCCCGGCATTGCATGGTAACCCAAAAGCAAGGACAGCATGGGCGGTACAACAACTACTGTATGCCGCAAAGGCTTCCGAACATTTAGGGTTAAACGCACACGCTACTTTTAGCGGAGCCCTGCTCTGGCAGACAGTGTACCCCTGGCCGCAACGCCCGGCAGGATTGGTGGAAACTGCCTTCACCGAATTGGCAAACCGGTGGTTACCCATCTTAAATGCTTTTGACGAATGCGGGGTAGATTGCTGCTATGAAATTCATCCCGGCGAAGACCTGCACGATGGCGTGTCTTACGAAATGTTTTTAGCCAAAGTAAATAATCATCAAAGAGCCTGTTTATTATACG
Organism: Ferruginibacter sp.; assembly: GCA_014379625.1. Classification (GTDB taxonomy): domain Bacteria; phylum Bacteroidota; class Bacteroidia; order Chitinophagales; family Chitinophagaceae; genus Ferruginibacter. The sequence continues at coordinate 209,912 of JACMLJ010000012.1, forward strand.
ATCCCTCTCATTTTGTATTGCAATGCCTCGATTACCTGGCCTATATTGATCACTACCATCAACGCATAAAGGCTTTTCATGTAAAAGACGCCGAATTCAATCCTACCGGTAAGCAGGGGGTTTACGGGGGTTACCAAAGCTGGGTAAACCGCGCAGGCCGCTTCCGTTCATTGGGTGATGGCCAGGTGAATTTCAAATCCATTTTCAGCAAACTGGCCGCTTACGATTATAAAGGCTGGGCCGTGCTGGAATGGGAATGTGCCATAAAAAATTCCGAAGACGGTGCGGCTGAAGGCGCACCTTTTATAAAAAAACATATTATAAAAGTTACCAAAAAAGCATTTGACGATTTTGCAGGAACCGGTAGCAACGAAGAATTTAACCGGGCATTGCTGGGGCTTTGATATAAATATTTTACCAGGCTATCATTTCATTATTGGTTGTAATTGTATCGCTCCGGTTTATTATTTATAACTGTTTGGAAATACGCATCATCATGAAGATATATTCAATATTTGCTTGCCTGCTTTTATTGCTTACACAAACACCGGTGGCACAGGACAAGGAAGAAAAGTTGAAAGAAATAATGAAATTGTATCACCAGTTCAATATGTTTGATGGCAGTGTGCTGGTGGCGGAAAATGGCAAAATTATATACAAAGCTGCTTTCGGAATGGCCAACCAGGAATGGGGTATTCCCAATACAACCGATACAAAATTCATGATTGGCTCTGTGTCAAAACCCATTACCGCTATTTTAATGCTGGTACAGATACAAAAAGGATTGATCAGTCTTGATAAAACTATTGCCGACTATCTGCCAGAATTTTCAAAGAAAAATGGAAGCCGTATCACTATCCGCCAACTTCTTAGCCATAGCTCCGGCATGCCCAACTATGATATTATTAAGGATTTTTTTCCTAAACTCAGCAGGCAAAATTTTTTAAGGGATGAATATATAAAACTGTATATGGACTCGGCATTGGTTTTTGAGCCAGGTAAAAGTTATTATTATAGTAGCTGGGGCTATTTTACGCTCGGGTATATAATGGAAAGGGTTACGCGTAAATCATACGCCCGGTTGATGAAAGAAGATATTTTCGACAGGTTGGGTATGAATGGCTCCGGGTCTTATTATCATACCCAAGTTGTAAACAAAAGAGCATCCGGCTACGACTATAGCCTGGGTGGCTACACCAGTGCGGATTTCCGTGACCAGTCAAACACCATGGGCACCGGTGATTTATATTCTACCGTAGAGGATCTTTTTAAATTACACCTGGCAATTACCGATAACAGCCTGCTCAATAAGCAACTGACAAAAGAAATGTTCACCGCGGGCATAAAACCCTGGAGCTATGGTTTTGGCTGGTTTAATCAATATTATAAATACACGCCGTTTGACAGTGTTTTTACAAATTACCATTTGGGTATGACGGAAGGCTTTTTATCTTTTTTGGTACGCATTCCATCGACAAACAGTTTAATTGTATTGCTATGTAACAGTTCGCCTACCCATTTCTTTGGAATTGCCACCAATCTTATGAAAGCACTGTATAATAAACCGGTTGCTTTAAAACAACCAGTGCATAAAGTTTTGGAAAATATGCTGGCAACCCAAAACGGCGTACAGGCAGTGGAAGCATATACCAGGATGAAAAAAGACACCGCTCATTACTATATTGACTGGCTTGCAATGGATCAATTGGGCAACCAGTTATTTACTTTGAAAAGATATGAGGATGCAAGAATTGTTTTTGAAAACAATGCAGCAGAATTTCCTGCGAAAGATATTGCCTTACTGAGCCTTGCAAAAACTTATGAAATAACCGGAAGAAAAGAAGATGCCATTACCTGGTACAAAAAAGTACTTGCACTAAATCAAAATTATGAGGAAGCAAAAAACAGGCTGAGGGATTTAGAGAACAATAAATAAACCACCATCATTAACATGCAGGCATGACAAAAAAACGGTAAAGTCTTTAAACTGTCGGGCGAATGTGATCCGCTAAAATCCATCAGTAAAAAGCTGACTGGGTTTATCGAAATTTTGAAGTAGCAGCATGCCATAACCTGCAAATTAACCCAATGACTATAATCATATTATTTGTAGCAATTCTTTTTTTACTCGTATTGATTGGCTGGTGTAAGATCAACCCTTTTGTATCATTGCTTTTAGCATCCCTGCTGGTGGGACTTGCCAATGGGATGCCGCCTGATAAATTGATCGGTTCCATCAACAGCGGGATTGGTACCACGCTTGGACCACTGGTACTCACTCTTGTATTTGGAATGGTATTGGGCACCATTCTTTCCGAAACCGGCGCCGTGCAACAAATCAGTTCCCGCTTATTAAAAATTTTTGGCGACCGATATATTAACCTGGCGATGGTGATCACCGGTTTTAGTGTCGGCATTGCCATGTTCTATAATGCCGGTTTTATGGTGTTGATACCTTTGGTATTTGCAGTAGCCGCCAAAAGCGGAAAACCGCTTGTAGTGATCGGCATAGCGATAGCTTCAGCGCTTTCTGTAACGCATTGTTTTCTTCCGCCACACCCCGGCCCTACCGCTTTAACAGTTATTTTTAAAGCAGATATTGGTAAAACTTTACTGTATGGCATTGTGGTGGGTATCCCTGCCTTAATCGCGGGAGGCTTAGTATTTCCAGGGTTTGTAAAAAAAGTAAAGCCTGTTGGACCGCAAAAATTTTTTGCTGTTCAAACCTACGAAGAAAATAAACTGCCGGGTTTTGGCGCCTGCCTTTTTATCGCGATGGTTCCTGTTTTATTAATGGGCGTTTATGCCATGTCCGAAATCTTAATGATGGGTGGTACCCGGGCAGGAGCTGTATTAAAATTTCTTGGCGATCCGGGTATTTCGTTAATGATTGCTTCTTTGCTGGCAATTATTATCCTGGGAAAGAAAAGCGGGGTCGATTTTAATACCCTGATGAACAGATCCTTTGACGCGGTAAGCAGTGTAACGATGATCCTGCTGATCATTGCGGCAGGCGGCGCGTTTAAGCAGGTGCTCATTGAAAGCGGAACCGGTAGTTATATTGCTGAATACTTTAAGGGATCATCCATACCCCCTCTTTTTCTGGCCTGGCTGATTGCCGCTTTTATCCGGATCGCGATAGGTTCAGCTACGGTAGCCGGGTTAACGGCAGCAGGTATTATGCAACCACTGGTAAGCAGCATGCAGGTGAGCCCCGAATTAATGGTGATAGCGATTGGAGCAGGAAGTGTGATGTGTTCACATGTAAATGATACGGGGTTCTGGATGTTCAAAGAATATTTTGGCCTTAGCCTGAAGGATACCTTCCGTACCTGGACCATGATGGAATCAATCATTGGAATAGTGGGCCTGGCAGGGGTTTTATTGCTTAATTTGGTGGTGCATTAAGAAATCGTTCATCTATAAACACCGTTAAATAGTAAATTTAGCAGGCAATCTATAAACATATTATGTTACCTTGGGCGTCATAAAATTCACTTCATGAAGCATTTGCCTGCAAAAATTTTATTACTTTTTTTATTTAGTTTTCTTGTTATTTCATTTACGGGGCCAGAAAAAAAACAGGTCGAATTTTACCAGCTTACGGTATATCACTTTTCAACTGCTGAACAAAAAAAAATCATAGAGCAATACCTTCAGGATGCTTACCTACCTGCGCTTCACCGGCAAAAAATAAAAAAAGTGGGTGTATTTTTTCCTGTTGCAAATGACACGGCCACGGATAAACGCCTATACCTTGTTATGCCCCTGCAGTCGCTACAGCAATTGGCCGAATTAAATGCAAACCTCGCTAAAGACAATGATTACCAGTCTAACGGCAAATCCTATCTTGATGCAGAATACAAAATACCTCCCTACAACAGGATTGAAAATATACTGCTGCAGGCTTTCCCCCTTGCGCCTTTTTTAACCATTCCCCAACTTTCATCGCCCGGCCCGGAACGTATTTATGAACTGCGCAGCTATGAAAGCGCCACGGAAAAGATATTTCAAAATAAAGTCCGGATGTTTAATGAAGGAGGTGAGATCGCTTTATTCAAACGGCTTAATTTCAACGCGGTTTTTTATGCTTCAGTAATTGCAGGTGCCCGAATGCCCAACCTGATGTATATGACGAGTTTTGAAAATATGGCTGACAGGGATGCACACTGGAAAAATTTCAGCGCTGATCCTGAATGGAAAAAGCTTTCATCCATGCCGGAGTACCAACACAATGTTTCAAAAATAGATATTATTTTTATGCATGCTAGCAGCTATTCAGATTTTTAAGATAAAGGTGATAGATACATAGTGATTATCGCCTATTTCACCATTGCCCATTGACCATTGACTATTGACCATTGCCCATTCAAAAATTAAAACGATTGAACCATGAATGCAAATCAGCTTTTTAAAAAGATGTTACTCCCTGTACTGGTATTGGCCGGTTTTTCCTTCGCATTTAATAAGAAGGAACCAGCCGTGCTTATTTTTTCTAAAACAAATGGGTACAGGCATAAAAGCATTGAGGCAGGCATCGCTGCAATTAAAAAATTAGGTTTGGAAAATAAATTTTCTGCTGATAATACAGAGGATTCACTGGTGTTTACAAATGAAAATCTGGCTAAATATAAAGCAGTTATTTTCCTGAGTCCTACAGGTGATGTATTGGGTGATGAACAACAAAAAGCCCTGGAAAATTTTATTCAGCAAGGCGGAGGCTTTGTGGGCGTGCATGCAGCAAGTGATTGTGAGTACAACTGGCCCTGGTATGTAAAAATGGTAGGCGCAAGTTTTCTTTCGCACCCCGAACAACAGGTAGCAAAATTAATAGTGACGGATAAAAAAAACAGATCTACCAAACACCTGCCGGGTATTTGGGAAAGAAAAGACGAATGGTACAATTTTAAAAACTTAAACCCCGATGTAAATGTGCTGTTAAAGATTGATGAAACTTCGTACAAGGGAGGGAAAAATGGCGACAATCATCCCATGGCCTGGTACCATGCTTATGATGGAGGCAGGGCCTTTTACACCGAACTGGGTCATACCAATGAATCATTCAGCGAACCGGCATACTTACAACATTTGCTGGGGGGCATTTTATACGCACTGAAGAAATAAGCTTTTCCTTTTTAGTTTAAACCCGCCATGCCATCCAGTGCAACGGAACGTTATAACTGTTGCAACAATGAGCGGGATGCAGCAATCAGGATGAACGAATGGCCAGGCGTTACCACCTGGTTAAAAGTGAATATTTGCTTAACCTGCTTTTTTCAGTCACTTTCACTTTCTTACCATCTTTTGTGTACAAATAGATCATGATCAGGATAAGCGAATAAGCAACAATATTAAATAAGGTATGGTGATCTAAAATGGAATTGAGCTTCCAATGATTTTCCAATGCTATTAATAACAATGCAACGCGCCAACAATTTATAAACCACATACAAATGATCCCGCCGGCACACCAGGTTATTTTTCTCTTTAAAGATTCCTTGTTGGCTACTACAAATGCCACCCAAAAACTCATCAAACCCAGGCCCAGGCAATCATACACCATTTCTACGTATGACCCATTTACTGTTTTTAAATAAAAAGGAAGGGAAACATAAGAATTGATACCCATTGCATGGGTGATTGCATTGGAGGAATATAAAACGGAATTTCTGATCCATGAAATGTAATTAAGGTAGTTATCAAGGAAAGAACTGTAGATCAGCCCTTTTTGATCAACGATAGCAATATAAAAAACATTAAAGTAACGCAAGGCCAGCAACAATAATAAAAATCTGACAAAATAATCTACATCTATATATTTTGAAAGTTCTGTTTTTATACTTTTTATATTCATTATAATAAAATTTAATTACTCTTATTTGATAAAATAAAAACGATAGTGTACCCTGGGGTTAAAGATCATTTTAACCCTGAGTACACTATCTGCCTGATTATACATTAATAAGAATAACCTTATTTGTCTGCTTCCTCAGCTAGCTTTTCCTTCTTTTTTGTGTCATGCCTTTTTTTAGCGGCATACCCGATACCAGCGGCAACCAGTGCGCTTATCCCTAAATCCAATGGTATTGCAGTTCCTACTGGTGGGTTTGGATCCGGATCTTCTTCTTCTTCTCCGCCCGGCTGGGCTTTTAGCAGGGGTGCAAGGCAAAGGAAGGCCATCACAATAACGGATGACTTAAACACAGTTTTCACTTTCATAATCTTAGTTTGATGGTTTTATAATATTTGTTTAGCTGGTTGTGTGTTTAGTTAATTGCTTAAAACCGGTATCGCATATTTAATACCAGCCGCTGCATTGGTTACCCGCATCCTGTACACTCCTTTAGACATATTGTTTGTTAACTGCAGGGTTTGTATGGCCGATCCGCCTGCGTGTTTTACTTTAGCCTGGTACATTACCTGGCCCATCGTATTCACTAATTCGATTTGATAGGTACCTTTTGGCTGAACAATAAACTGGATATTAATTGTTTTACCGGTAATGGGATTGGGTGTAAGCCTTATTAAACCCTTAACAGCACTGCTAATTGCAGGTAATGCGTTTTTACCAACCAGCACTACCCTAAAACGGTTAGGGTTAGCCGATGCCGCATTTTCATCCACACTAAAGCTAACCTTTGTCAATTCACTTAAACTGATGGGAGTAGTAGTATGCAGGTATGCATCCTCCAGGTAACCCGAAATTATTGTTGATGCCGATAGGTTAACCGGGCTCAATTGCAATACATATTCTCTTTGAACCGTGTTCCACAACTGTAAATGTATCGTATCGTTTCCTGTAACTTCCTGCCTTCTTTCCATCATTAAAGTTTGACCATCCCGGCTAATACCAATGTTCTCATTGATATTTTCCAGTTTTACCGGATCCATATTATCCACTTTGTTGGAGAAAGCTCCGTAAGAAGTGAATGATTCATCTAATACGGCGGTTGTTTTGTCTTTATTTACTACCTGCAGTGTGGCACGCAAGCCTTTGGTAGTAGCGCTACTCCGGAACACATTTGTTGCTGCTGTAGCTGATTTATCCGATTCTTTGATCAAAAGGCTTCCGGCCGATCCTGTGGAGCGTACCAAAAATCCCTGTCCCGATTGTATGTACTGGCTTTCGGGACTAACCGGTGCGGGTGATACATCATAACTGCTTCCGTTAAAGCTGAACAGTACATAAGCTCCTGCGCCGGTACCACCGCCTAATTTGGGATCCCACAGGTAAAAATTATTCTGCACATTTGTCCTGGTAAGCGTGGCAAAATCAATGGGTGAGGCAAAAGGATTGGGTATCGCTGTAAAGCCAACTGCATTGACCGGGAAGCTTTGATTACCTGTTTTTAACGTGCCGGTTGCACGCAGCACTGTATTATTTGGGGGAACATTATTATATCCTAACGAAACTCCCCTGTCGCCCCTTACAAATAAGAAAAACGCATCGCTGTTCACTGTATTGACATTGGTATTGGTAAGCGCCAGCCATTTATCTGTGGCGCTGATATATTTTTTTATGGAAGACATAGCTGAAACCGGGTTATGGTCAAAGCCATCCGCTAAACCCTCGGTGATATGGGTACCAAAACCAGGGTTTGGATCAGGAACTGCGGAAGATGTTGTTGCTCCTTCCTGCCATGCCTGGTTGATGGTTTGGGCGCCTCCCACAGGTGCACACATTATTCTCCATGCACGGCGCGCAGGTATATATCTTTCCACGGTCGCATTACCCGAAATACTGCCGGTTACGGGAGCTACACGGGCTGTGTTGGCAGCGTTGCTTTTCAGTGTAATGAAATTCCCTGTATTTAATGTACCATTAGTAACCGTAAGCACCCCATAAATATTAAGTGCAGATGCAACAGTAGCTGAAGGAGAAGCACCGGTGCGGTTAAGTGTAAGGTCATTTAAGCTGCCACCGCCGCTTGTAAAGTTAAGTGTAAGATTTCCACCAGCGGAACCTTTTATAACTAAATTAGATGCTGTGGACCCGGTAATTGTTCCCGCTCCCATTATAGCTGCTATAGATAATGTGTATCCATTTACCTGCAGTTGACTGCCTGCTGAATTAACAATGATCCCCTCCACTGTCCAATTCCCTGTTAATGTGTACACCCCTCCCCTGTTGACAAGATTAAAGGTTTTGAGTGATCCAAAATCAGAAGGATTTGCTCCGCTTCCGTCTGGGTTAACACCCCAGGTTAGGAGATTATGTAAATCACCTGAGGCTTTAGAATAATAAACATTAGGATCTGGTGTTTCGGTTACTGTAACAGTAAAACTTTTAATTACGGAACCACAGCTATTGCTTGCTGTAACATTTACAATGGTTGAACCTAAAGGAAAAAATGATCCGGAGGCCGGAGAATAAATGTACGTAACAGGGATACTGCCTGAATTAATTGGTGCAGGATACGTTACGTTGATGCCACTACCCCCAAGAGGCGCGCTTGTATTAACATCATTAAATGTTACTACAGGCGGATTTGTCGTGGAGGCATTTATAGTTAAGGTTGAGGTGTTGGTAACACTACAACCATTTCTTGCTTTGACAGAAACAGTGCCAGTAACAGGTAGTGTGAAAGATAATGTAACAGAATTTGTTCCATCACCACCCACAATACTTACACCGGCTGGTACCGTCCATTCATATAAGGTAGCGTTTGGAACCGGGACAACTGAATACGTTTGGTTAGCGGCCGGCAAACATATAGAAGCGGGACCGCTTATTGCTCCAATAGTTCCGAGTACAGAGGTGGAACCTGGATTTAATGTTACAGAAAGAGATACATTGCTTCCACAGGCGTCTACGCCCGCAGCAGTATACTTGGTGGAGGCATTGACAGTAGCGATAACACTTAAGCCGGTAGTAGTATTCAAACCGGTAGAAGGAGACCAGGTAAAATTATATGCAGAACCATTTATTATCTGCAGGGGAACAGGGACACCCGCGCAAACGTCAACCGTGCCATTATTATCTACCGGAATACCATTAACCTGTAATGTAGGCACTGTTAAATTTAGCGCTCTCTCCAAATCCGCTGCCGATAAAACATGTGCAAACCTAAACGTAGTAGACTCTCCCGGGGCGAGAGAATTAATTTTAAATGCAATTGCAATTGCTATATCGTTAATGGTTGATCCTGACTGACTAAGTCCTCCCGTACCGTTCCATACCGCAGCAGGGTTTCTGTTTGAAAATCCACCAAAGGCCACTCTTGCCCTGCAATCTAATGTTCCCAACCCAAGGTAACAGCCGTAATTTAATCCGGTTGCGCTTACCAGGGCCTTGCTCCCTATATTTGGATTTTGGGCAACAACAAAATTGTTCGTTGTATAAACCCCTCCGGGTAATGTAACCTCATTGTCTGGATCTACATTACGCATGTAATAGATATTATTTATAGTAGCCCCTGTAGTATTCTTTAGTGTAACTTCACTAATAAAGAATACATCATTTAAAGGTACCGTTGTAACCGTTGTGATCTGCACACCAGCTATCGCTCCACTCCAGGTTCCTAAAATATTTGTTCCGGAAATTTTGTAATCAGTTATTGAACCGGTAATAGAAACTTCACTACATAATAAGTTGTTGTTATAATTAACACCATTAATCTGGATACCAAAACCTTCTTCAGGTGTTCCCGGAACAAAATAATCACCACAGTAGTTGGGTGAACCGACATCCCATCCATCTTTGTTAGGATCAGCTATAAAACCGAGCCTTTTCTCAAACAGACCATTACCCCTGGGGTGATATCCTGCGGGGGCATCAACAGATGAACCATAAGTGCCGCAGGGCCCAATCCCGACCTCTACGTAATTGCCCTTTAGATAGGCATTGCTACTTACAATCTGACCAATTACTTTTTCTATCATTACTACTTTAAGTACTAATAACAGAAAGATTTGAATTAAAATTTTTGATTGCATGAGATTTTTTTTATTAATTATTGATTTAAATCATTTTGTGTAATGCCTAACTGCTTTGCTTTTACAAGCGTTAACTTTTTAATATCATTCCTGCCCTCCTTTAATTCATTGATGTACCACATTGCAGCCACCACGGCATTTTGACGCTCAATAAATCCAGCTTTTGCTGTTGAATAAGGCTTTATTTTTTGTTGCAATAAAGGCTTCTTTTGGTTTTCAATGTAAATTTCAAAACCGTAAGTTTTGTCTGCGTTAAGCATGTTTTTGAGGGTATAATTTCCAATCTTTAATTCCTCCGTCTGAGCTTTAACCGGGCTGTAACTTAACATCGTCAGGAGGAAGAAAGCAAAAAGATTAATCTTAATTTTCATACAGAAAAATTTTAATGAATAAATGAATATTAGCAAGGTTTTATTAAAAAAAAATTGAAACAGTAGACAAAGTTTTTAATACTGATCTTAAGTGCCCGTTTAAAAATTATGACCACACGATCGTGCATTATTCAACACACGCTGCAACAGAATGATAAATTTCTCTTTGATTATTTTAATTGGGAAAGGACATTCCTATTTTAAAAAAAAACATGAGTTGATTTCCAAAAGGCGGTTAAAATTTCTTCTTTGATCATTTGGGTATTTGACAATCCCCTGTATGTAACCATATGCGATATAGCAACCTCAATTAAACAAACTATATTTTATGAAAAGTATACAGCGAAAATGATGGTTGAAGTTTCATTACAACTAAACCCATTTACACTTTCTACAAACAATTTTGCACTATATTTTTGTAGGATTGGGAAAATCTTAACAGCCATAAACCTATAAATAAATTTTGATATGTGCAAGGAAACTGATTATTTTATTTATTAAAAAATTATTACCAGACAGTTCGTGACTTTTATTTATTACAATCATATTATACCAGTGCACTATTATAAAGACCAAATAAAATACTCAACAACCACCTTCTAAGAAGGTGGATTTAAAGCATCGGGCAAAGCCCGCTTAAAACCTGCGAAGAACCCATTTTTATAAATTTCTTGATTCATTTTATGAAAAAAATCAGGTGCAATCAGTTTGTTTTTCGAGGATAAATAAAATTACTGAAACCAGTATCCGCAATTTATCCCCGGCAAAAAAGTATTTAAAAATCTTTAAATTGTTCATTTTTAAAAATAAAATAAATGCTTATATTGATTTTTTATTACAATGATTTTTTAAACCAACTGCTATATGGGTGACACCCTCCAGATTAAAAAACAACCCAAACAATACGATGTGGTGATCGTTGGTTCGGGTGCCGGCGGCGGCATGGCGGCATACGTGCTGGCAAACGCCGGGTTAAAAGTTTGCCTGCTGGAAGCCGGGCCAGACTATGATCCTGCAAGAAATTCATCACAGTTAAAAAATCCGTGGGAATCTCCCAGGCGCGGCGCCAGTACCAGGTTCAGGCCCTTTGGCGATTTTGATGCTTCCTTTTGGGGATGGGAAATTGACGGGGAACCTTATACCCATGCGGCAGGCACCAAATGGGAATGGTGGAGGGCCAGGATGGTTGGCGGCCGGACCAATCACTGGGGCAGGATATCTTTAAGATTTGGACCAAAAGATTTTAAAAGTAAAAGTATAGACGGCCTGGGTGATGACTGGCCCATCGGTTATGACGATATAAAACCTTATTATGATAAAATAGATCAGCTCATCGGCGTGTTTGGCAGCAACGAAGGGTTGCCCAACGACCCCGATGGAATATTTCTGCCACCACCGAAACCACGCCTGCATGAACTGCTCATTAAAAAAGCCGCAACTAGCATAGGCGTTCCCGTTATTCCATCCCGCTTATCAATTCTTACCAAACAAATCAATAAAGAAAGGGGCGCTTGTTTTTACTGCGCGCAATGCGGGAGGGCCTGTAAAATATATGCAGATTTTTCTTCCTCTTCCGTACTGGTAAAACCAGCCCTTGCTACCGGTAATGTAGACCTGGTGACCAATGCAATGGCGCGTGAAGTACTGACGGATAAGGAAGGCCTTGCCACCGGTGTATCTTATGTAAATAAAGAAGACATGCAGGAATACGAGGTGCAGGGTAAGATCGTTGTACTGGCAGCCAGCGCATGTGAAAGTGCCCGCTTAATGCTCAATTCAAAATCAGCACAGCACCCCAACGGTATCTCCAATTCATCCAACGTGGTCGGAAAATACCTGCACGATTCCACCGGTGCTTCTATGAGTGGCGTACTACCGGATCTGTTTGGCAGAAAAAGATATAATGAAGATGGTGTAGGCGGCATGCACGTGTACACGCCCTGGTGGCTGGATAATAAGAAACTGGATTTCCCCCGTGGCTACCATATCGAATATGGCGGTGGTATGCACCAGCCGGCATACGGTTTTGGGTTTGGCGTAGAAAGTAAAAACGGGCTGTTCCCCATCAATGGTAAAACAAAGGAATCGGGTGGATATGGTGCGTCCCTGAAAGAAGATCTTCGCTACTTATATGGAGCCGGGGTGCACATGGCCGGCCGCGGAGAAAGCATTGCCGTTGAATCAAATTATTGTGAAATAGATCCGGCAGTAGTAGATAAATATGGCATCCCTGTTTTACGGTTTAATACCAAAAACAGCGAATTCGAGATCAGGCAGGCAAAGCACATGAAAGAAACGTTTAAAGAAATCATGCACAAGATGGGTGCGGTGATTACTTCCGGTGATAAGGATGGCCCCGAAAATGATTATGGCCTTGCAAACCCCGGCAATATTATTCATGAAGCCGGTACCATCAGGATGGGAAATGATCTTAAAAAATCTGCGCTCAATAAATGGAGCCAGGCGCATGAGTGTAAAAATTTATTCAATGTAGACGGAGGCCAGTTTGTATCACAGGCTGATAAAAACATAACCTGGACCATTTTAGCATTGTCGATGAGAACATCCGAATACATTGTTGATCAGTTGAAAAAACAACAACTTTAATCATTCTTCCTGCCGCACCTGTTGATTCGCAGCGGCGTAAAAAAAATAATGGTATGAACAGGCGTAAATCAATCAAGGCATTGCTGATCGGCACCGCTGCAACCGGTGCATTATTAGAATCATGCGAAACAAAGGATAAAAAAATAACGGATACAACCGCGGTTGTACCTGGCGCAAATGAGGATGATCGAATGTCAGAAGAAAAAATAGCCAATAAAAACCTCGGGGAAGCCAGCTTTTTCACACCCGAAGAAATGGCCACCATTACCGTTCTCACGGATATCATTCTGCCAAAAGATGAAGTAAGCGGCAGTGCGTCCGATGCTAAAGTGCCTGACTTTATAGCCTTTATTGTAAAAGATATGCCCGCACATCAAACACCCATGCGGGGAGGCTTACGCTGGCTCGATATGCAATCCCTGAAAAGATTTGAAAAACCCTTCACCGGCATCACCGAAAAACAACGGCTCGAAATAGTTGATGATATTGCTTACCCCAATAAAGCCAAAACAGGTATGAAACAGGGGGTGGCATTTTTTAACCTTATGCGTAACTTAACCGCAACCGGGTTTTACACTACCGAAATAGGGTTAAAAGATCTTGGCTATATGGGCAATCTGCCTAACCAATGGAAGGGTGTGCCGGATGATGTTTTGAAACAATACAATGTGGCCTACAGCGAAAGGGAGTTAAAGGAGAGCATTAGTTTTGAAGCATGATGGGGATGGCTCAGCTATATTCAATTTATTTACCTTTACTTTCAACACCGCCTGCTTCTTATCAATTCAATCTCCCCATATAAAAATCCAGCACTTTCATCCTTAGCAGGTATTCGTAACGGGTAGTAATGATGGCGGCATTGGTGCGGTCAACGTTATTTTTTGCGATCAGGTATTCAGGCGAATTGATTACCCCGTTCTCAAAACGGATGCCCGCTATTCGGAATGATTCTGCGTAAGCAATCGCCTGGCTTTGCAAAACCGTGTATCGTTTATAGGTGGTGGTTATGTTGATATAAGCCTGCTCCACCGCCTGCCGTAGTTGAAATTTGATATTGTCCGCTATCAAGCGGTTACTTTTTTCTTCATTCTTTGCGAGCCTTACACCTGATCTGGTCCTGAAAGAATTAAACAGGGGTATGCTTACACTTACACCATAAGCACTTGCAAGGTTATTATTCAGTTGCGTGGAATAATTGATCTTTTGGCTGCTGAACTTATTCTGGCGGGTAATTACGGGCAGACTATTTCCATTCACTACCACGTAATCACTACCGGGCAATTCGGTATAACCAAGATTTTTACTCAGCATAGCCGCACTTGAATAGTTGGTATTCAACACGCCATACAATGAAACCGTGGGATAAAAAGCAGCAGCAGCAACGCTTACCGCCATCGCACTTGTCTTTACTTTTAATTCAATTGCTTTTACCGATGCGAGTTTTTGCAGCGCTGTAGTATAGATTTCAGCCGGTAATGCACCATACATTTTTATCGTATCATTAAAGCCACTCCTGTCAATTTTTAAACCGGTATCGTAAGGGATATTCAATAATTGGGTGAAGGAAACAATGCTGCTGAAAAGATTATTTTCGGCAGTAATGACTGCAAGTTCATCCCCTGCGTATTGTCCCTTCAGGTCACTTACATTCGCCGGCGAAGTGGCGCCTTCGGTCGCAATTATTTCCAGCCTTTTTACCTGTTGGCTGGTTACTTCAGCCTGCTGTTTGGCCAGCACCAGCGCATCTTCATTACTTAAAATCTGGAGCCAGGCCAATATCACCTGGAGCGTGAGTTCATCTTTGCGCTGTTGCCATTCCATGGTAGCGCTTGCAAAGGACAACTCATTCTGACGGATACTGTTCTTTAACTGAAACCCCTTAAATACAGGCACCACGGCCTGCGCATTAACACTACTGGAGCGAAGCTGCTGGTTAATGTAACCATTGGTGAACGGATCAATACTGCGGCCGCTGTTAAAACCATAGTTATAACCACTTTCTACAACGGGTAAACGATTGTTTTTAGCCTGCTTATAATTTATTTCAGCGTTGCGCATTTGTAATTCGCTTTGCCTCGTCAGTATATTATGCTCCAATGCCGTTTCAATGGATTGCTGCAACGTGAGTGTTGTGCTCTGAGCATTTGCCAATGTCACCATTATAATCAGTATGCACAAAAAAAGAATCCTTGTCTTCATTTTTTTTATATTTTGTTTACTGTCAATGAATACCTTATTATTCATTAACCAATTAGCCATTATAATTGCTGTATCCTCCCGTCAAGCAAATGGACGATCCGTTTTCCATAACCTGCATTTTTCTCGGAATGAGTTACCTGTATGATGGTCACGCCTTCATCATTGAGCACCCTGAACAGTTCCATTATCTCTTCACCCTGCTTTGAATTTAAATTGCCGGTAGGTTCATCGGCCAGCAATAATTTTGGCTTGGCGATCAGTGCCCTTGAAATGCCCACCAATTGCTGTTGCCCGCCGCTTAGTTGTGCAGGGAACAGGTCCTTTTTTCCTACAATATTAAATCTGTCCAGCATATCAGCAACCATCGCTTTTCTTTCCGTAGATTTTATGTTTTGATAGATAAGAGGTGTTTCAATATTTTCATATACCGTTAGTTCATCAATTAAATGATAGGCCTGGAATACAAAGCCAATGTATTGTTTGTATAGTGCTGATTTATTTTTCTCCTTCAATGTATGCACGGCTTCCTGTAAAAAATTATATTCCCCTTCATTGGCTTCGTCGAGCATACCAATGATATTTAATAAAGTAGATTTGCCGGAACCGGAGGGCCCCATAATGGAAACAAATTCCCCTTCCGCTATATCGAGGTTGATATCTTTTAAAAGAAAGGTCCTGTTGGAACCGCTGTTTACCCATTTAAAAATTTTTCGTAGTTGTATCATTATAATTATATGTTTTTTGAGAGGATCTTCTGGCGATCGTTTTATTATTGATGCTACAACCTGTCAATCTTTGTGCCAACGGCAAAACCCTTACCAGATAAGAGTTTCGGTCTATCGAACAAGAGAAGGTGTTCGAAAACGGACAGTTGCTGTACAGTATCGGACAGTTGAGTATCGTACAGCTCAATTGTTCAAGAGGTTTATGATGCTCTTTGTTTCTTCCCGCCAACTCTCTACGGGCTTGCGTAAGGGTGGGGGGGTTGCGTTGTCAAGCAAAGTGAATTTTATATGAACAAAGAGTAATCAACATAGGCGCAAGGTCCCCGGCCAGGCTTAAGGCTCATTGGGAGACGTTGCTCGGAATAATGGATTTGGAGACAGGCCCTTGCATATTTTCATTAGCGCATTATCCGATTAGCTAATTAGCCTATTGGATTTCATTCCGTTCTCAAACTTTTTACCGGGTTAGCAACAGCGGCCTTCACCGCCTGGAAGCAAACAGTTACGAATGCGATCAGCAATGCGATACCACCGGCTAAACCAAATACCCACCAACCAATACTTACCCGGTAAGCAAAATCCTGCAACCAGTTGTGCATGGCATACCAGGCCAGGGGTGAGGCGATCAGGAAGCCGATCAATACCAGCAGCAGGAAATCTTTCGACAACAAGGCAACAATACTTTGCACACTTGCTCCCAATACCTTACGCACCCCGATTTCTTTTACCCTGGATTCTACCGTGAAGGTGGCCAGTCCAAATAAACCAAGGCATGCTATAAAAATGGCCCATACAGATGCGGTGGAAAATATACTGCCGTATTGTTTTTCGGACGCATAACCTTTATTGTAATTATCATCTACAAAAAAGTATTCGAAGGGGTTACCTGCGAAATTATTTTTGTACAGTTTTTCCAGTGCGGCGATCTTCTCCGGCATTCTTTCGGCGGTTAACCGGA
Organism: Ferruginibacter sp.; assembly: GCA_014379625.1. GTDB lineage: Bacteria > Bacteroidota > Bacteroidia > Chitinophagales > Chitinophagaceae > Ferruginibacter. Next base: position 226,708 of record JACMLJ010000012.1, read on the forward strand.
TGCTGAAGTAAGTAGTATTATTTTGCGGGTAAAAAATGATGGGGTCAATGGCCCTTTGCAGGCTGGTATGGTGATAATCCTTCACCACACCAATAATTTCCAGGGCACGTTCGTCCCATTGTACTTTGGTGCGGAGCGCGGCTTCCGCATTTTCAAATCCAAGTTGTTTAATGGCGCTTTCATTCATCAGCACCTTACTGTTATCATTCCATTCCACTGCGCATTCCCCTGCGGTAAAATTCCTCCCGGCCACCAGGCCGATCTCATAGGTTTGTAAAAACCTGTCGCCGATGATGGCAAAAGAATATGTTTTTATTTCGTCTCCTTTTTTTGACCCTGGCTGTGTAAATCCACTGGTCATAAAATTATACCAGCCACCCGGGATACTGCCTGAAGCGCAATAGTTTTTTACAAAACTTTGCCGCGGTAAATTATTGAGAAATGCAGTACGCCTGTTTTTATAGGTACTGTCCTTCCCTATCTCAGGGCCACGTATCACCAGCAACTGGTTAGTATTGATACCCAGTTTTTTGTTTTGCATATAGTTCAGTTGCGCATAAATAAGAATGGTTGCAATGAGCAATGAGATGGAAATTACAAATTGCGACACCACCAATGATTTACGCAGGAATACGCCCCCCGCCGACTTAATAATTTTCCCCTTCAGGGTTTCAATGGGATTAAAACCGGATAAGGAAAATGCGGTATAGGCTCCCGACAAAACAGCACCGGTAAGCAATAAAACAATTGCATACAACCACACCCGTGTATTGGCAAGGGTTTGCAATGAAAGCGTTTTACCAACCAGCTTATTGAATACGGGCTGCAGCAAAATCATCAGTACGATCGCCAATATAAATGACACCAAATTGATCAATAAAGACTCCCCCATGAATTGAATAATAAGATTGCGCCTCGAAGCACCCATCACTTTTCTCACGCCTACTTCATTGGCACGTTTAAATGAATTAGCGGTGGAAAGATTAATATAATTGAACCAGGCAATCAGTAAGATTAAAAAGGCGATTGCGCCGAGCATGTACACGTACCTGATATTAGCTGTAGTGATGAGCGTTTCATTGAGCAACCTTCCCAGGTGCAAATCTGTAAGGGCCTGCAGCCTGAACCGCACACCATCCTTGTCTTGCTTTAATTCATCCCTGAGTATCGATATTTTTTTTTCAAATGCAGCAATATTTGTTCCCTCATTTAACGTGAAAAAAGTATTGATGTATTGCGATTGCAGGTTATCTAAAGCTGCCCAGCTATTATCGTTGAGGTTGGAAGGGTTCTTTAGGGTTTCCAGCGAGAATACCATGTCGTACCGAATGTCGGAATTGTCACCCATATCTGCATATACGCCTTCCACCGTATAGGGCATGGTGCCAAACTGGTTGAACAATATAAGCACCTGGTTCATTGGATCAGTTTGCCCAAAATATTTTTTTGCGGCTGCCGCCGAAATAAAAACTGTATTGGCTTTTTCGAGCGCGGCAGCATTACCGGATTGTAAAGGGAAACTGAAAAACCGGAAAAAGTTGCCTTCTGCATAACCGATCTTTTCTTCGCGGTAAGTTTGATTTTTATTATCCTTTCGTGCCACAACTCCCTTGCCAACACCTTCTTCAAAACGGCAGAAATCCTTTACTTCCGGAAAACGCTGTTTAGCCTGTAAAGCCCAGCCAGGTTCCACCTGTGGCCAGGTTTTACCTTCCTTATCTTCATTAAGGAGCCGGTACATGCCAGGGAGGTTTGCGTGAAACTGGTTCACACTTTTTTCGAGGCTGATATATTCAAGCAATAGCAGGAATGCCGAAATACCCAATGCTAATCCAACAATATTAAGCAGGGCGTAAACCTTATTGCGAAAGATATTACGGAATGCCATTTTAAAAAAAAATCGTATCATGGTGGTTCGTTTTTGTTTCCAACCTCGTTTTCAACCACTGCCCGAAAGCTTGGGAAGGTTCAAAATGGAAATCATTTGAAGCTGAAGTGCTTTTAAATTTTTTTTACCCGCCCTATCATGGCGGTTTAGAACCTGTTTAATTTCAGGCCGGCATTTTTAATTACCAACATGGAAACTTCATTAGCAAATTAGCTAATTGGCTAATCAGCTAATTGACTTCACTCCGTTCTCAAACTTTTCACGGGGTTTGCCATCGCTGCTTTTATTGCCTGGAAAGAAACCGTTAATATGGCGATTGAAATTGCTGCTGCTGCCGTTGCAAAAAATATCCACCAGTGTATTTGAATGCGATATACAAACTCCTGTAACCATTTGCTCATGGCCCACCATGCAATGGGAATGGCAATGAGCACAGCGATTATTACCGGCCTGACAAAATCTTTTGTTATCATTATTGCGATACCGGTGGCCGATGCACCCAACACTTTTCTTACCCCGATTTCCTTCACCCGCTGCCGGGTGGAAATCAATGCAATCCCAAATAAGCCCATACCCGAAAGTATAACAGCAATCAGCGCTGAAACTGAAAACATGCGCCCCATTTCTTTTTCCTCCCGGTACCAGCGTTCAATATTTTCATCTACAAATGACCCTTTAAAGAGCACGCCTGGTTCCACTTTTTCATAGTTGTTTTTAATCATATCCATTGTAGCCCGTGGATTACCGGTTTTTATTTTTACCAAAGCATACCCGAGGGGTTCCGTTTCACTCCGGGTAATCATTAAAGCATCAGCCTTTTCATGCATGGAGTATAAATGAAAGTCGGGTACTACCCCGATAACCCTCAATGCCGGCTTGCTGCTATCAGGATAAAATGAAAACCCCAAAACATCTTTTACGGCCAACTGCTTTGCCAAACTTTCAGTAATGATTACTGCATTGGCCGTATCAGTACCGAATGAAGCGGAGAAATCCCTTCCCTCCAGTGGCTTTATCCCGATTGTATTTAAAATATTGTAATCAGCGGCAAGCATCCTGGTATGTACCGGGCCCCCCTTGTAACCAAACCCAATCTCCCACTTGCTGGAAGCGCCGTCTCTACCCATACCTAAATTCGCAGAAGTTCCGGATACACTTAAAACAGCAGTTTGATCTGCGAGGCGCATACGCAACCGGGCTACAATTTCATGGCCCTTACTGGCATCCCGAATGGGTATACTTATTACCGAGGAAGTTTGATAACCGAGGGGAGCGTTTCTCAAATACAGGAATTGCTGGTAAATAACAATAGTGGCGCAAATGAGTGTAGCAGCAACTACAAACTGGGCTACCACTAATCCATTTCTGAGCAGGCCCGACTTTTTCATGTTAAATTTTCCTTTGAGTATTTCCGTTGTTCTTAACCCTGATACAATAGCTGATGGATAACCGCCGGCAATAAAAGCAACCGCGATTAATGATCCTGCAAGAATCAGTAAGAAGAAGGGGTTAAACAACATCGAGATCCGTATGGGTGAAGCAAAAGCGGTATTCATAAGCTTCACCAAAAGCCCGGCTCCGATCAGGCCAGTGATCAACGCTAAAAGACAAACAAAAAAACTTTCCCCAAATGCCTGCAGCCATACCTGCCGCCTGCCTGCGCCGAGGCATTTACGGATACCTATTTCTTTGGATCGGTTGAATGATAATCCTATATTTAGGTTTACGAAATTGAAGCAGGCTATCAGCAATATCAGGATACCAATGAGTAAAACAATATAAATGGCTGCCTTATTTACCCCTCCACCGTTACTCAGTTTTGGATTAAAATGCAAACCGGTAAGGGGAAATAGCCTTAGAGAAGTATAGTCGCCATTTTCATCGGGACTGAAACCCTCCTTTTTCATAATAACCGGATCTGCAGGCTGGTATTTTTTTAGCAGGTGGCGCATCTTCCCTTCCACCAATTTTTTACTGCTGTTTTTTGCCAGCATCACAAACAAATCACTATGCTGAAAGTTCCAGTTGTTTTTATCCAACGGGTAACTGCCATTGAGTTCAGTTCTTGCAAGCAAATCAAATTTAAGAGAAGAATTGGGAGGGCAGTCTTTGGCCACTGCAGATACAACAAGCTCTTTCCAGGAATTGGAAATTTTCACCCTGATTGATTTACCAATCGGGTCTTCGGTATTAAATATCATAGCAGCGGCATTTTCGCTGAGAACGACATCACCTGTATTTCCAAGCGCGGATGCTTTGTTTCCCCTAATGACCGGGAAGGAAAACATGGGGAGAAAATCTGCATCCACCAGCTTAACACCCAGCTCTAATTCTTTGTCTTTATACAAAACACCGTTACCGGCGTCCCTGATAAGTGTTGCTTTTTCTACCCCAATATTTTCTGTAAGTAATGCAGACCGGGCAGGATAGGGCATACCGGTACCCAACTCATCGCCTTCGGGGCCCTTTAAATAATTATATACCTTAAACAGCCGGTCTTTATTTTCATGAAAATTGTCGAAGCTAAACATAAAATATACCGTCAAAAAAATCAGGATGCTACAGGTAAAAGCCACGGCCATTCCGATTACATTAATACCCGTATGCAGTTTGTTCTTCTGCATATTTCGAAGCATTGTTTTAAAATAATTTTTATACATACATTTTAATTTACCCCTGTCTAAAGGGAAGTTATTGGAGAATGCAGAAAGCTATTTTCTAAAAAAGTTCCCTATCATCTGATTTTGCCTGCCGACTTTGCTTATTGCGAATACAGGATGACGGAATTTTTTCCTGGCAACCGGTTTGCCCCCCATCCCCCGTCCGTTTCTCCCTCACTCCTTTCTCAAACTTTTCACGGGGTTTTCATTAGCCGCCTTAACGGCTTTAACAGCAATGGTAAAAATGGCAAGTAAAAAAACAATACCATACAACACCGCCATCCCGCCAATATTAACCCCCGGATGAAAAGTGAAAATATTTAAAAACACCAGGCCTGAGATATAACCAACAGGAAGCGCAATGCAACCGGCTATCAGCAATAGTTTTATAAAGCTCCACGACAATGTTTTAACAATGGTTAAGGCAGACGCCCCCATTAGCTTTCTTATGCCAATCTCTTTTATTCTTTTTTCGGTAGTATAAGTTACAATACCCAGTAAACCCATGATAGCTATCACAAAAATGATAAACGACACCATTCCCAGAAACTTCATATCTGCCCCTGGATAATAGCGCTCATACAATTCTTTTTCGTACCAGGAGAAGCCCATTTCTTCATGGGGATGATGGCGCTTCCATATCTTTTTGATGTCTGCGGTAAAAACGGTTTCAGCAACATGGCCGGTGGTTTTTATAGAAATCACGCGGAAGCGGGAAGGATTGTATTGTAACACCAATGGTTGCAAAGCAAGCTGGTAATTTGAAAAACAAAAGTCTTTCAACACACCCGTTACCATCACTTCATCCTGGTTGTTCAGGTATATTGATTTTCCAATGGCTTCCCGCGGCCTGCCTAAACCCAAAGCGGTTACGGCCCGCTCATTTAACAGGATAAATTTGCCGGCGGAATCACTATTGTTTACAGTCAGGTTTTTACCAGCTACAAATTTCAATTGCATGTTTTCAATAAAGCTGGCATCCGCCGCATAATACGCTGCGGATAAGTTATCGCCCATGCGATGGGGTTTTACAGCACATGCCGCAAACGCGCCACCAAACGGCTGGGAGACAAGGCCCAATTTCTCCACATTTTTATTACTGGCAATATCGTTTAGCAGTAATTTATAATTATTATCTGCCAGTGAAATATTAAAAATATTTTTCCTGTTAAAGTTTTCATTATCCGTAGCCATGTATTTAAATTCACTGTACATGTGCATAATTAAAAAAATGAAACAGGCTGTCACCACAAACTGGATTACCACCAGGCTTTTTCGAAAATTAATTTTACCCAGCGAGCCCGGGCTTACCATACCTTTTAATACCCGTGCCGGTTGAAACCCTGATAGTATCCATGCAGGCAGTATGCCCGCCAGCAAACCAATAAAAACCGCAAAACCTACAAATATGGTCCATATTAAAAACTGGTTTTCCACTTCCCAGGTTATCCAGCCAACATGAATATGCTGTTTCATTAAAACCAGCAGCACAAAGCCAATGATCAATGCGCATAGGGAAATCACAATGGCTTCACAGATAAACTGGCACACTAACTGCAGGCGGCTTGCCCCGGAAGTTTTGCGAATACCTACTTCCTTGGCACGGCTTAAAGAACGGGCCAATGTTAAGTTGGTATAATTGAAACCTGCGAGTATAATGATCATCATTGCCAATGCCAAATTCACTGACAGTTCCTGTAATGATTCTACATAAGGATTGTTTTCCAGGTTTTCCAGGTCGGGTGAAATTTGTTTAAATGCCTGCTTTTTAAAATGATGTGTTTGCCCGGCAGCAATAATTGCTTTGTTACTGTTTATTGAAATATCATTCACTGCTGCATCGAGCGCTGCAGGATTTGCATTGGATTGAAGTAATACGAAAGTAAAGGCGTTGTACCTGGTCGTGGATGATGCAGCTTCGGTTTTATCTTTATTGAAGGATGCAAATGTAGCCATCGAAACCATCACATCCGTTTTAAACTGGGTGCCTTTTTTAAAGGGTTTCAATACACCTGAAACGCTAAACATTCCAAACCGGGGATGCTCCAGTATTTTACCTACCGGGTTTTCATTTTCAAAAAATATTTCAGCCATCTCATGGGTGAGTACCAGTGTATTGGGCAACACAGGTGCGCTCCCCTTTTCTAAAGAAAACCCAAACATTTCAAAGAATCCGGGTTCAATATAAATACAGTTTGTATTAATCGTCTTCATCCTGTTGGTCAGTTCCCAACCAAAGTCCCGCACTACTTTAGTTGCGTTTTCAATACAGGGATAATTATTTTTTAAATTAGCTGATAACCAATAAGGGGATGAAGCATATTTTATTGTATTGCCGTTATTGCTGGTAACATCCGTACGGATGCGGTATATCCGCTCTGACTCGGGATGAAAATTGTCAAATTCATAAACGCCCTGCACCTGCATTAAAGACAGTAATGCAAATGGAATGGCTAACCCTAATCCCATGATATTGATAAAGGAAAAGAGTTTATGCTTCCACAAGTTTCGCCAGGCGATTTTAAAATAATTGCTTATCATCCAGACTATGATTTTCTATGATTAGGATTATTTGGGCTTAGTGTTAAGTTAAATGTGAATAGTCAATGGTGAATCAATGTCGTTTTGTTAATGTTGAATTACCCTGAAAGGGTAAAATTTGAATAGCTACGGGTGCAACCCGTGGATAATATAGCCGCTGACAACAACCCCTTCGGGGTTGAACAAATGAAAACAGACGGCGAAATAAAATTCAACCCCGAAGGGGTTGCTATCTGGTTACTTTATTCTTCCGCCGGCGAAACCGGCGGCTATTCAAATTAAAGCCCTTCAGGCTTAACTAAACGATATTGAATGGTGAATGGTCACTATTTCACCATTGGGCCTTCACGAATTAAACCCTTACTTTACGCTAAACATAATACCAGTACCCATTTAATTTTAAGCTGATATTTTTTTACCAGCATTCGTATTTCAATTAAACATCGTTGTGTCACTCACTTGTACCACATACCATTGTGGAACTTTCCCTGCCTTACACCCTATCCCGCCTTTAACACACCCGTTGCTTTAAACTGTGTTGGCTCATTTTTAAATTTTCCCATTTCCACATTTTCACATTTGCTATCTCCTCACTCCGTTCTCAAACTATTCACCGGGTTTGCCAGCGAAGCTTTCACCGATCTGTAACCCACTGTTATAAATGCAATAAAAAAAGTGCAGGCTATTGCTGTAAAAAAAATACCTGCGCTTATGGGTACCCGGTATTCAAAGTCTTGCAGGTATTTGTGCATGGCCCACCATGCAAGTGGCGCGGCAATGGTAAACGCAATGAATAATAAAGTTGAAAACTCTTTGCCAAACATCCATAAAATGCTTTGAACACCTGCGCCCAGTACTTTTCTTACGCCGATCTCTTTTGTTTTGCGTACAGCCATAAACGATACCAGGCCATATAAACCCAGGCATCCAATGAAGATGGCGATACCCGCAAAAAACTGTATCAGTGATAACATAATGCTGTCCATCTCATAAAATTCAGCAATGCTGTCATCCATAAACTGGTAGGAATACAGGTAGTCATGATAAGTTTCGTTCCATATCTTTTCCACGGCAGCAAGGGTGGCCTTTGTATTTTTTAAGTTTATTTTCAATGCACAGTTTCGGAAGTTAGTAAAATCCTGCACCAGGCATACCGGAGCTATTTCTGAATGAAAGGAATAATTATAAAAATCTTTTACCACACCCACAATGGGAGCGGTTTTGTCATTGATGGTAGCTGTTTTACCAATGATCTCCTGCGGGGAGAGATTTAATTTTTTGGCGAATATTTCATTCACCACAAATTCCCTCGTTGTATCAGCAGGATATAAATTCCGTCCTGCTACCAGTTGCAGATCAAAGGTTTTAATGTACTGGTCATCGGCCGTTTTTGTATTCACGCTCCAGTGTTCGTCTTCGGGCCTGTTGTCAAATTTTATACCCGTAGTGTTATTTGAACTGGAAGCCGGTGGCCGGAAACAAAGTGATACCGTTTCTACACCGGCAAGAGATGCAAACCTGTTGGCAAGCGTATGCATTTTTGTTTGATCCGTGGAAGGCACCGGCACCACAACAATGGCATCTTTCTTAAATCCCAGGTCGGAGGTTTTTGAATAATTGAGCTGGCTTGCTATCACAATAGTTCCTATAATCAGCATTTGAGAAATGGCAAACTGCGTAACCACCAGTACCCTTCGCAAAGAAAAGCCGCCGATATGTTTTTGCGATAGTTTACTTTTTAATGCCTGCACCGGTTGAAACCTCGCCAGGATTAGCCCGGGGTATGAACCCGAAAGAAAAATTACCAGCAGGGAAATAATAAAAATAAAAGCAGGTAGCTGCCAACTGCTGAAAATGCGCAGTGAAATTTCTGTTTCAAATAAACCGTTCAGATAGGGTAATGCAAGTTCTGCAAACCCATAGGCCAGCAAAACTGCAAATAAGGTAATGAGGGCAGTTTCCGCAATAAACTGCCAGAATAACTGGCTGCGCAAACTTCCCAGCACTTTCCGGATGCCAATTTCTTTTGAACGGTTAAGCGCCTGTGCGGTTGCAAGGTTGATAAAGTTAACGCAGGCGGTAATGATGAGAAAAAAACCAATAAAAAACAGCGCCCATAAATATTTTTTATCTGCATAGCCACCCAGCTTTATATTAAAATGAATATCGCTTAAAGGCTGCAATTTAAAATTCCAGATAGCGAGGTCGCGCCCCTTGTAATATTTTTTTACTATGCTTTTTAATTCATTGTTTACCTGTGCAGCACTAACCCCGGGCTTTAATAAAGTAAACAACTGGCAACCACTATACACTCCACCCCAACTGCTATCGCTTGCCAAATATGCTGCCCGTTCTTTTATATTTTGATAACTCAAATAGATCTCCTGCCGGCGATCTGTATTGGGTGGAATATTTTTCAGTATACCGGTGATGATAAAGTTAGTGCTGTTATTAAGGCGGATAGTTTTACCGATTGCTTCTTGTTTACCAAAATATTTTTTAGCCAGCTTTTGGGTGATGATGGCCGAATTGGGATTTTTTAAAACCTGTGCCTTATCACCTTTCAGCAGGGGAAAATCAAGTATATCAAAAAATTCAGGCTCGGCAAATACAACGCCGCTTTCTTCCATAAATTTCTTTGGATCTTTTTCGCCGGGCAGTGATATCAACATGCCGTCATAATCTATTACCCTTGCGGTTTTTTCAGCAAAAGTAAACTCCGATTTTACCACTTTACCCACGGGAGCAGGTACCGCACCAGAGTAGTCAATTGTTTCCTTGTGCCATTCAGTAGTTATGCGGTAAACGCGATCCTGGTTTTTATGAAAGGTATCAAAACTCAAATGATAACTGATCAGTACAAAGATGAGGATACTGCAGGCAATGCCTAACGATAAGCCCACAATATTGATTGCTGCGTACGATTTGTGCAGCTTTAAATTTCGCCAGGCTATTTTAAAATAATTCTTTATCATCCTAACTATGATTTTTTATGATTAAATGATTGTAGGGATATTAACGGGCAATGGGCAATGGTCAATGGACAATATTTCCTCATTCTCAAATTAAATCGTCACTTTGCTTTTTAGCATAACACAAGTGAGTCGTCAATTAATTTTATTTGATTTAATAAGGTAACATTTTTCCGAAAATTGCAATTTCATTAGCACATTAACTAATTAGCTAATTAGCTAATTAGTTAATTGTCCTTATTCTGTTCTCAAACTTTTAACCGGGTTAGCTATCGCTGCTTTTATCGCCTGGTAACTTACGGTCAGGATAGCAATGAGTACAGATACTATTCCGGCCAGGGCAAATACCCACCATTCAATGGCAATGCGGTATGCGTATTCCTGCAGCCATTGCGCCATAGCGAGGTAAGCAATCGGCGAAGCGATGAGGAATGAAACAATAACAAGCTTTAGAAAATCCATTGACAGCAGTGATGTTATGCCTGCAACGCTTGCGCCCAAAACCTTTCGCACACCTATTTCTTTTACCCGATTTTCGGCCATATAAGTAGCCAGGCCAAATAAACCAAGACAGGAGATAAAGATAGTAAGGCCGGTAAATAATCCGGCCAATGTTCCGAAGCGCTTCTCATCTTTAAATTTGGTGGCATATTCCTCATCTACAAACTTATAATCGAAGGGGTATTGCGGGTTGTATTGCCTGAACACCTGCTCCAGTATTGCAAGGTTTGCGGAGATCGTTTTTGCAGGGTTTAGTTTTATATGCATTACATTAAACCAGGAGTTGGGGCCCATAACCATCAGGGGGTTTACTTTTTCGTAAGGGGATTCGTAAATGAAATCTTTTATTACACCAACCACTTTCCAGTGGTTGCCATCGCCTTTTACTGTTTGGCCCACCGGGTCTTTTAACCGCATTATTTTTACGGCGGTTTCATTCAGCAGCATGGCTGTTGAGTCTGAAGGATAATTTTTAATATCTATATCCCGGCCCTGCAACAATCGTACGCCCATTGTTTTTACAAAGTCTGCATCCGACGCCATCCGTATAAAATCTATCTTATAATCTTCACCTGCGCTGCCCTGCCACGAAAACCCCCAACCATCACTGTAGCGCTGTGTTATGGGGCTCATAGATTTGGTGACTGCATCGGCAGCGCCTTTGCTGAGCAAATCGTTCTTTATAAGGCCAAAATGTTTACTGATATCGCCCTGCATATTTATATACACAAGATTGTTGCGGGAGTAACCTGTATCGCGTGCTTCTGCGTATTTTACCTGGTGCTGCACAATAATGGTGCAAATGATAAGGGCGATAGCAAATGTAAATTGCAGCACCACCAAAACCTTGCGTGGTGTTACCAGTGAATGCGATGCCTTAAAGGTTCCTTTCAAAACTTTTACGGGCTGGTAAGATGAAAGATAAAAAGCCGGGTAACTACCGGCAAGCAGCCCGGTAAATAAAATAAATGCGACAGCAAAAAGCCAGTATAACGGATCAGCGAAATTTATAAATAATTGTTTACCTACCAATTCATTAAAAGCAGGCAGACTTAACAAAACCATTATCACCGCTATCATTGCAGCAATAAAAGAGAGCAATATACTCTCCCCGATAAACTGCCAGATAAGCGAACTTTTCTGCGCGCCTACCACTTTGCGTATGCCTACTTCTTTGGCTCTTTTTTCACTACGCGCCGTACTCAGGTTCATAAAATTAATACAGGCGATCAATAAAATAAACGCGGCAATAATGCCAAACAATTTTACTCTTTCAATACGGCCTTCAACATACACGCCATGTTGTGCTTTTGAGTATAGCCACGAGTCACTGAACAATTGCGTAAATACCTGGGTGGTAGATTTTTCGCCATCCTTTGTATGATCAATAGTGATGTTTTTAACCCTTGCATCAAAGTGGGCCTGGGTAACGCCAGGCTTTAATAAAATAAAAGTCTTTACAGAGTTGTTGCCCCAGGTTTTATCATCACCACCAATTTTAGCAAGATAGGTCCAGGGTAAAAGGTATTCAAAATTAAAACGGGTATTATTGGGCAGGTCTTTCATTACCCCGGTAACCGTAAAATTATCTGAGCTGTCAATGCGAACCACTTTACCCATTGCCTCTTCATTACCAAATAGTTTTTTAGCAAGTTTTTGGGTAAGTACAAGAGAATAGTTTCCTTTTAAAGCATCGGTATTTCCTTTCAGTAAAGGAAGGCTGAACAGCTTTAAAAAACCGGAGTCGGCAATAAGCCCGTTTGCATTCAACCGCTGCTCTCCCACCGTGAATAAAAACTCCATATTACTTGTTCTCACTGCGTCTTCCACCTCGGGGTATTCCTGTTTTAGTGCGGGTGCCAGTGGCTTGGAAGTCTGGCTCCAGGCCCAGGTTTCACCACCAAACTTATCCCGGTTATTAGCAATGTAAATGCGTTCTTTTTTTTCATGGAACCTGTCGTGGCTCACTTCATTTTGTATCCATAAAAAAATGAGCATTGCGCTCCCCATGCCAATCGCGAGGCCAAGTAAATTGATGGCGGAAAACCCTTTGTTTCGGGAAAGGTTCCTGAATGATATTTTTAAAAAATTTTTGATCATGATTACAATTCTTTAGGGGAGATATTTAGACCGTCCTTTTAAGTAACATTCGGTTATAACCCGAACGAACCAATGCAATTTGTTTGTTTTCTTTCCACCTGTCTTTCTTTATAAATGGAAACCGGCAATGAGTCAACATTTTTTTCTTTCGGGATTTTTTGAACTTATCAAACAGCAAAATAATTTAACCCTAATTGCTCATCACTCTTCCCTACACCAATATATTCTCCGTCACCGTTTGTCCATCCAGCATACGGATGATGCGGTGACTGTACCTTGCGTCATGCTCGCTATGTGTTACCATTATTACCGTGGTGCCCTGCTCATTGAGGTCGGTCAGTAATTGCATTACTTCGTTACCGTTGCTGCTGTCAAGGTTACCGGTGGGCTCATCGGCCAGTATGAGTTTTGGCTTATTTACCACGGCCCTTGCTACGGCTACCCGTTGCTGTTGCCCACCGCTCAGCTGCTGCGGGTAATGGTTCCTGCGGTGCATGATCTGCATTTTATCCAGTACCTCTTCCACTCTTTTTTTGCGGTCGGCGGGCTTTACGCCGGTATAGATCAGCGGCAACTCCACGTTTTCAAATACGGTCAACTCATCAATGAGGTTAAAGCTTTGAAACACGAAACCGATATTGCGTTTGCGCAGGTCGGCCCTTTTACGTTCGTTGAACTTAGCTACTTCAATTCCATTAAACAGGAAGCTGCCCTCATCCTGGTCATCCAGCAGGCCGAGTATGTTGAGCAGGGTACTTTTGCCACAGCCAGATGGCCCCATGATAGCTACAAACTCGCCCTCCTTAATATCGATAGACAGGTTGCTGAGCGCTACTGTTTCCACTTCCTCCGTGCGGTAAATTTTTTCAAGATTTTGAATATGTATCATTTTAATATCTGGTTATTGATTGTTAAGTATGCTTTTATATATTTCTATGCAACCCAACGGGGCGGGATGTGGGACCTTATCGTTTATTACAGCACCAATATAAAACGGCTCATTGGCATGAGTTGAAAATCGCTGTCTCTATTTTCTGGGTTGTTATTTTCGATTCTATTTTGCGTAACAACCGGAACAGCTATAGGTTGTTCATCAATAATACATGTCTCTTCCTGCGATGAACTGAATAAACTCAGCATCAAAATAAGAAAAACCAGTTTTTTAATTTCCTGTTTCATAAAATAAATTTTTAGTTGTTGGTATTTTTATATGTTTACTATTTTTCCGGGAATCAACTCCCCTGGCTGCCAAGTCCAGCTTTCTCCCCGGGCAGGCAAGAACTTTGTCCAATTTTTTAAGGGTTCTTCAACACTAACTCCTGGATATTTCCATAATTTTCATAACTACTGGTGATCACTTTATCGCCGGGTTGCAGCCCCTGCAGCACTTCGTAATAATCGGGGTTCTGACTGCCTAACTGTATATCTACTTTATATGCCATCGTACCTTTTTCATTTACTTTAAATATCCAGTTGCCGCCCGTTTGCTGGTAAAAGCCTCCCCTGGCCAGTAACAGCGCGTTTCTTTCGTCACTCAATGCAAGCCTGATCTGCAGCGTTTGTCCGCGCCTGATACCTGCAGGAATACTATCGTTGAATTCCATATCCACCTGGAACCTGCCCGCTGTTACCTGTGTATACACTTTCTTAATGGTGAGTTTATAATTTTTGCCTGCCAGTAAACATTCGCCCCCGAGGCCGATAAAAATTCTTGAGATATAATGTTCATCCACATTTACCCTTGCTTTAAACCCGCTCATCACATCAATTTGGCCAAGTCGTTCCCCCTTGTTTTTGTTTTGGCCAATTTCCGCGTCTAAGGAGGTCAGTTGCCCGTCAATCGGCGCCCTTACAATTAAGTCGCCTACTTTTTTACGCATAAGCGCTAATGTATTTTGCATCCTTTCATAAGATTCTTTAGATTGTCCTACCTGTAATTTCATCGAGCTTCCATCCTGCTTCAAAATATCTTCCGACAATTTTCGCCGCGCAACCTGGTAATTGTATAAATTAAGGCTTGATTCATATTCCTGCCTGCCAATCACTTTTTCATCGTATAATTTTTTGTTGACTTTATACACTCTTTCAGCTTCTTTCAATGCATTGTCTACATCCGCCATTTGGGTTTGCCGGTTCATCGAATTTTGTTCTGCATTATTTTTTGTGTTCTGCATTTGCGTCAATACATTGAATACGGCGGTTTCCTGGTTGGCGAGACTAAGCTCCAGGTCCGTATTACTTAATCTTAATATCGGTTCGTTCTTTTTCATAATTGCGCCATCTTCCACAAACTTCTGTTCCACCCTTCCGCCTTCCATCGCATCCAAATAAATAGTAGTAACCGGCAACACTACCCCGTCTACAGGGATAAATTCCTGGAAAGGCCCCTGTTTAATTTCGCTGATGGTAATCCTATCGGTTATTATATTCAACTTTGATTTGCCCGAAGTGAAGTAAACACTGGCGCTCAACAAAGCCACCAGCGCTACAGTGCCGCCGATGATCATGATCCGCCTACTGTTCCAAAACTTTTTTTTGATTACCCTGTCCATTTTTTTTATTGAATTTTTTACACTATCCAGTTAGTTAAGAAAATCTTTTGCCCCTTTTTCATCAATGTTCCACAAAGCCATGCCAAAACATAAACGGCTATCTGTCAATACTTTATAAGTGAATCCAGGATACCACTGTACGCTATCGATACAACAAGTGTGCGGTTTTGATACAGTTTTTATTATCCGAAAAAATAAGCATCAAATAATATTTTCCGGCTTCGTTTTTCTTTCTGCTTGCTGCCCCTATAATAAAAACCTGCGTTGCACCATCTGCTTTTTCTGCCGCTGGATATTCCACAGATCCGTAACCGTGAAAGTTTTTTGTGCTGGCAGTTTAATTCCAACGGCCAATGTTTCCTTTACTTCCCTGGTAAGGTTTGCCAATACATACTCACCCAGTTTTGTAAACAAGATGTTTGATTGCTTTTTCATATTTTAATTTTTAATTTTTACGAATGTTCATTTGATCGATTATAAATATCTTCTTTGTACCCTTGGTTTTAACTGGCGGTGAATGTTCCACAAATCGGCCGCAGTAAAATTTTTCCGGCGCGGCGATGTCAAACCAAATGCGATTGTTTCTTTTACTTCCATTGCAAGCTCTGCTAATTCTTTTCTGTTCAATGAGGTAAACAAACTGTTTAATTGCTTTTCCATGATGTTACTATTTTTTGTTTTAATAATTCAGCACTTTATTTTAAAAGAACTTTTTCGTTGAATCATTATTCAAAGGCGTGCCAAAACACAGTATGTTTATTTTCAATTACTTATAAACCAGTGTGCAAATTCACTGTTCGCTTTTGATACAACTGTTATCCGGTTATGATACAGTTAGAACCTTGCAACTTTGCAGGTAATTTTTTACGGTCGCAACCTGCAATAGACCATAATTATTTTTAAACACTTTGGAAAAGATGGGCAATCCTTTGTCTTTGCTGCTGTATCCACTAACCCGCCACCATTTAGTATGCGCCCAGGGGTTTGCCACTTTGATAAAAAATAAATTATTTTTATTTTGCAATTGTGATCGTCCTAACGGAACTTTCTTTTTACTTTGCCGTTACTGAAGCATTGACCGTGAAAAAATTAAATACATAATGAACCTGAAAAACGCCCGCATACTGGTTATTGATGATGATACCGATGTACTTACCGCCGTTAAACTATTGCTGAAAACCGAAGCAAGAGAAGTAATAACCGAAAAGAACCCCGAGAATATCAAACATCTGCTTGCCGCCACAAAATTCGACCTGGTTTTATTGGATATGAATTTCAACAGCAGTATCAATACCGGCAACGAGGGGATTTTCTGGCTGAAAAAGATAAAAGCCATCGATGAAAATATGGCGGTGATCATGATCACGGCTTATGGAGATATTGACCTGGCGGTGCGTTCATTAAAGGAAGGCGCTTCCGATTTTATGGTAAAGCCCTGGCACAACGAAAAATTAGTCACCACTATTGCTGATATTTTACAGAAAAAAAATTCCGGCAAATCCTCCCCTTCCTTACAAGTGGCCAATGACTCGGTAATTGGTAACCAACTGTTAGGCACAAGCGAAGTAATGGAGGAAATCTTCTATAAGATAGAAAAGATCGCCCCTACCGATGCCAATGTACTGATCCTGGGTGAAAATGGCACCGGTAAGGAACTGGTAGCGCAGGCCATCTTTCAAAAATCATTGAGGGCGAAAAACGCTTTTGTAAAAGTGGATGTGGGCGCCTTAACGGAGTCATTGTTCGAAAGCGAATTGTTTGGCCATAAGAAGGGTGCGTTTACAGATGCCCGTGAGGACAGGGTGGGAAGATTTGAAGCCGCCCACCTGGGCACGCTGTTCCTGGATGAAATAGGGAATATCTCCCTGCAGCAACAGGCCAAGTTACTAACGGTATTGCAGAGCCGAAATATACAAAGGCTGGGCACCAACGAGGTAACCCCGATTGATATCCGGCTGATATGCGCCACTAACCTGCCTCTCGCCGAACTGGCCAATGAAAATAAATTCAGGAAAGACCTGGTGTACCGGATCAATACGGTGGAAATAACCATACCACCGCTTCGAAAAAGAAAAGATGATATTTTGATGCTTGCGAAATACTATGCAAAAATATACGCGGAAAAATACCGGAAGCCGGTGCCGGAAATGGATGCCGCCTGCGAGGATAAACTGTTACAATATCATTACCCGGGAAATGTCCGTGAACTGCAGTACAGCATCGAAAGGGCCATGATCATGGCGGAGGAAGAATTATTACATGCGGGTGATATTATTTTTTCGCCACTCGAATCTACTACGGTAATGAACGAAGAGGCCGGTAATTTTAAACTGAGCAGTATGGAAAAAAATACGATATTGAAAGTTATTGAAAAACACAATGGCAATATTTCAAAAGCCGCTAAAGAACTGGGCATAACCCGCACGGCGCTATACCGCAGATTAAGCAAATATGAAATTTAAGAAATTTGAATGGGCCTTATCAATAAGGATCATTTTGCTGCTGGCAATAATGATCGGCATCGCTTTTCTTCTTGTAAAAGCTAACTACACCATTGCGGGTATTTCCTGCCTGGTGCTTATTTTCCAGGTATTCGACCTGTTTCGTTTCAGTAACAAAAGTAACGAAGAATTACAGCAGTTTGTGGAGTCTGTACATTACCGTGATTTCTCGAGGAGGTTTGATGAAAAACACGCGCCTGCCTCCCTGCAACCTATGCGAAAGGGATTCAACGAAATTAATACAACCTTTAAAACCATCAGCAAAGAAAAGGAAACGCAGTATGTGTACCTGCAAAACATCCTCGAACTGGTGGATACGGGCATACTCTCTTATGAACATAGCACCGGCGATGTAATGTGGATGAATGAACCCCTGAAAAAACTCCTGGCCATACCGTATTTAAAAACGATCCATTCATTGGAAAGAAGGTCGGAAAATTTATATGCAGAAATTACCGCCATCAACCCCGGTGAAAATAAAGTAGTATCCGTAAAAGGCGATAAAATATTTTTCAAAGTATTGCTGAGCGCCACTGCTTTCCAGACGGACGGTAAAAAATATAAACTGATCGCTTTTCAAAACATCAATGAAGCGATGGAAGAAACTGAATCGAAAGCATGGCAGAAATTACTGAGTGTAATGACGCACGAGATCATGAATTCGGTTGCGCCGATATCTTCACTTGCCGATACATTAAAAAACCGTTTGCAATTAGCCGTTCACGACCTGAGCAATAAATCAGGTTCGGTGGATGACCTGGAACTGGGAATCGATACCATTAAAAAAAGGAGTGAAGGTTTATTAAAATTCGCTGAAACCTATCGTAACCTCAACAAAATAAATACACTTACCCTCAGTAAAATATATGTAAGAGACCTGTTTGAAACCATGCATAACCTGATGCAGCCAACCTTAGTCAAAAAAAACATCGAGTTAGAAATTATACTAAAAGATCCGGACCTGGTACTGGAGGCCGATGCCAGCCTGATTGAACAGGTACTGATCAACCTGGTGATCAATGCCGCCGAAGCGGTTAAAGAAAAAGAGGAACCGAGGATATTATTGTCCGCCTACATCACCCCTAAAAACAAGGTGGTTGTAAAAATCGCCGATAATGGCAATGGCATGTCCGAAGAACTGGTGGAGAAAATATTCATACCTTTTTTCAGTACCCGGAAAACGGGCAGCGGCATCGGGCTTAGCCTTTGCAAACAGATCATGCTGTTGCACAAAGGAACCATACAGGTGCAAAGCGTGGAGGGGGAAGGCTCGGCATTTTTGCTTTATTTTTAGTACCCGACTTCCAAAGGGGTTCTTCTTTCTTTTATCATTTTGAATATGGCTTTACGTTGCTGCGGGGTTTTCACAGCATACACCCCAAAATATAAAAGAACTTCCGTGAAACCCCAACGTTTGAGCTTGATTTAATCATATTGAAGGCTAACAACCGGTCACCAGGTTAAACACTACCAAACATTTCGCGGGCAGGTGTCGCCGTATTTATTTCCCAGGATAAAGCCTACCAGTATCTCATGGGTACCCCTGCTGAAATTATTTATTTTAGAAGTATTGTAATCATAAGAGTATCCAATATTCATCGTGTTGGATATATTCAGTCCGGCCATTCCGGAGAAACCGTCTTTAAACCTGTAGCCCGTTCCAAACCAAAACAGGTCACGGTATTGAAGCTTTGCATTAAGGTCTACCTGCATGGGCACTGGGTCAATGTATTTAAGCATAACAGAAGGAAGCAGGTTAAAATCATCGCCCATGCTTAACCGGTAGCCCGCGGTCACAAAAAAGTGTGGAACTAATTTTCCATCCTCAGTAGTAACCACTCCCTCAGAAAATTTTATTTTCTGGGGAACAACCTGTTGAACTGATACGCCCACAAAATAATCTGAAGAATACAAATAAAGTCCCGCATTGATATCAGGTCTTACCCTGTTTAGTATCCCCGTTCCGTACACTGCCGGGTCAACAGGCGTACTGGCGTTGAAGACCAGCTTGCTGGCATTTAAACTGATATTGGATATACCTGCTGCAAACCCCGCTGAAAGGCTCGTTCTTGGAGTTAACCCAATATGATAAGCATAAGTAGCATATGCAGAGAACCGGTTCAGGGGACCTGTACGATCATTAATGATCTGCATGCCGATGCCGTGGTGGGGCTCAGATGCCGTATATTCCTGCCAGTAATTTTTACCCCTTGGGTTTTCTCCTGCCACTTCAAAGGAAGTAGCGGTGGTTTTAAGGTCTTTCTTACCAATCGGGCCATGAATGGTAAAATAGGTGGTTACAGGCGCATCCTGTATACCCACCCATTGATGGCGGTGGCTTATTTTAATATCCGTGTAATTCTCAATACCTGTCAGCGCCGGATTAAGTATGTACTGGTTCATCACATACTGGGTATAATGCGGTTTCTGCTGCGCATTTGCACAACACAGTATCATAATACCTAAACTAAATAAAAAAAATATCTTCATCAATGCTGTTGATTTGTACTTTGGTGGTTAGTTTTTTAACACTTTAAATTCTGTTCTCCTGTTCAGTTGCCTTCCTTCGGGATTATCCGTGCCATCGTCATTTTTATTAGGGGCGATGGGTTGGGTAGCCGCATAACCTGTGGGCTTTAGCTTGCTTTTGTCGATGCCCTTGCTGACTAAGTAATCCACTACACTTTGTGCCCTCGCCAATGATAACTTTTGGTTGAATTCATCCGAACCTTTGCTATCCGTATGGGCGCTAATTTCAACCACTATACCCGGGTTGGCTTCAAACATGGTAACCAGTTTATCCAGTTCAGCGAAAGATTCGTCCTTCAGGGCTGATTTACTAAAATCATAATAGACATTATTGACCACCACAGGTTTTTCAATTTCGATCGGCACAAGGCAAAGCTCGGGGTTGGCTAAACTGATAGCCCCTTCATCATCGGGCGAATTAAAGTTCAGGGAAGCGGAATTATAACCGGCGGCGCTTGCCAGCGCCTGTAAAGGTTGAAATTCATCCAGGGTAAACGAATAGCGTCCATCAGCATCCGTTAGTTTGCTAATGATGGTGGTATTGTTAACAGCGTCTACAATCTTTACAGTTGCTCCACCCAGGGGTGTTTTGGTCTCACAGATCACTACCTGCCCGCTGATCAGTTTCAAAGGCTGTTTCATTTTCAGTGAAAATAATTCAAGGCAGCAAACTGCATTCCTGTCAGAACTGAACAACACATCTTCCAAAATATTATTAGCCTTACCCCTGCTGGTAAAATAAATATCATCCTTAACTGAATTCACGGGGTAACCGAAATTTTTAGGTTCGCTCCAGCTACCGCTTTTGCCCTTGCTGTAATAAAAATCATATCCACCCATACCAACCCTTCCGTTACTTGAAAAAACAAGCTTACCGGATAAAGCGTGATAAAACGGGGCCTGTTCATCATTCACGGTATTAATCAGGTTACCCAGGTTAACCGGTTGTGATGGGTTGCCATTTGCATCCAGGTCGGTTGACCATAAGTCATATCCTCCATAGCTGCCTGGCTGATCACTGGAAAATACCAGTTGTTTGCCACCGGGCATTAAATAAGCCTGCTGCGAATTATATCCAGGTACATTTACCACCGCAGGCAGGGGTAAGGGATCTGCCCAGCCCGCAACGCTTTTTTTACTGGTATAAATGGAAGCGTTCTTCTTACCTTTCGCGGTAGTCCATCTCGTTAAAAATAAGGTATTGCCATCGGGGCTCAAACTGATCACCCCCTGGTGAATGTCTTTGATTTCGGGGAGGGCGGTTTGAGAAACATTGTTAACCATTCCATCTTTATATGATGCCTGGTACACCCTGTTATTGTGTACCTGTAAACGGGGCACGGCATTATTGGCCCGCGTAGAAGTGAAATAAAGCATATCATTAAAAAGTACCGGGGCATATACCGCGCCACTATCAGGTACCTCACCACCAGTCTTGGCGACTGTGTACATATCCAGTCCTTTTTTATTGAGTTGGGATTGGATAAAATCCAGGTTGGCAAGCTCCCGCTTTGCATCATTGGCATATTTATCCGTTTTCGGGTATTCATTCAGGTATACAGTGAAAGCAGCTTTAGCCTCCGTGTATTTTTCAAGCGCCCTCAGCGTGGTTGCATACCAATAACCCGCTAATGGAAACTGCGCCTTATCAAATTTAACCGCCTGTACATAAATAAGCTCGGCCTTTGCATGCAAATGAAGCTGGCGATAACTTTCCGCCAGGTTGTAGATGGCCTGTTCCCTGCTACTTAGTACTGCTTTGGCATTTTTTGATTTCCCCCCCTGGGCCGAGTAAGGTGAAAATCCAGCCCGGGCGGATCCTGGCTTTCCTTTCGCAAGGTATTTTTCATAATATTCGGCGGCAGAATAATAATCCCCGTTCTTATAATAATTATCTGCCGCTTTCAGGTAATCATAAACCACCTGAGCATTTACAAATAAAAAGCTAAAAACCACAATAAGGGAAAGTAATGTCTTTTTCATGTGTTTCTGTTTAATTTTTTGTCACAGGTCCGCTGGCTAAACGCTTTTTTGGACGGGGTACGGCTTAACTTTTGTCGATAATGAAAACATCGGTTAAGGCCCATTTTATATTTTATAAGTTGAATCAGTTGAATTAATAAAAACACTCGTTGCAAACCCTGGGTTTTACAATCTCGGGCAAACAAATTCCGCTTCCGGTGTTTTCGCTGTTTTTCTGCCAATAAAAGATAAAGACAATTCAAAACTGTTGGAACCATTCGCCAATTTACCAAGATCGGAAGTATTGATATCATAACTAAGCCCGATCACCATGCCTTTATGCGTAAACCCGGCAAACGGTGAGATCGCGTCTTTCACCCTGTAGTTGGCGCCGATCATAAAATCATTTACGGGTCCCAATTTAAATTCACCATAGGCCCCCAGCATTTTTTCTGAAGCAGTACCCTGGTCGAGGTATAAAAAATTAGGGGTAATGCTTACTGTTTCTGTCAGTTTTATCCTCAAACCTGCATGGCCTGTAAAACGCATTGGGATTACCGCGTTGCTTTTTCCACTAAAATCATCTTTTGGCTTTGTAAGGTGTGATAAAGAAAATCCTGCGAAGAAATTCGCCTTTTTACCCGGCCTGCCATCATAATAAAGCGCCCCGGCGCCCATGTCAAAAGATGTTGTAGAGTTGGCGGAAAAAAGGTCGGCTGTGGCGTTACCGGGGTTGTAACCACTGATCGGGTTCCACTGATCGCCAAAAGTAAGTTTTGAAGAATTGAACCTGCGTTGGATCATACCCACCTGCATACCTATGGTGATGCGCTGGTTTCCATTTGCACCAAAACGTAAGCCGGTGTAGGCCATGTTACCGTACGCTGTCGTATAATTATACCCTCCGTCTCCCGCGGCCTGGTTTAACACACTTAGTCCAAAATTCGCATTTTTACTGGTACTAAAATCCACCGCAACACCAGGTGTTGAATAGGGGCTGCTGATATTACCCCATTGCGTACGATAGATGGCGGATACCCGGTAGTCGCCATCAAAAACCCCTGTCAGCGCCGGGTTAAGCCAGGACGGGGAAATATAATATTGCGTAAAATGCGGATCTACCTGTGCTTTCACAGCAGTTTGACTACCTATCGCTAACAGTATGATAAAGCATGCTTTGATTGATTTCTTCATTTTTTTGAAAGCTTTAGTAGAATGAATAATTTGTTTGTTTTTCATGTTTCCTTATTTAACGATGGTGATGGAGCCGCTGAGGGCCTGGAACCCATTTTTAAGATTGATAATGTAATAGTAGGTCGCAAACGGTAAGGGCTTGCCATTGGTTGTTCCATTCCAGGGTACCGGGTACCCACTCGATGAATAAACAACCTGGCCATACCGGTTATACACGTCAACAGTTGCCCCCGGATAATCGGCCAGATCATTGATGATCCAGGTATCATTGGTGCCATCACCGTTGGGTGAGAAAGCATTGGGTACAATAATGGGTTTTAGTATCTTAACCTCCAGGATATCAGAAGCGGTACAGTTACCCGGCCCGGTTGCTGTTAAAGTATAGGTTTGATTATATAATGCTGTAATGACAGGCCTTAGTATTGTTGGATCAGCGAAATCCGATGCCCGTGTCCAGAGGTATTGCACCACCGAAGAATCATTTACGGCAGGATTAAACATAATCACCGTATTGAAGGGAACAATGAAGGAAGGCCCTGCGTCAACCTTTGGCTGCAGGTTAACAACCACAGTATCTGTAAATGCATCTGATCTGCAACCCACCGCATTGATTACAGTGAGTTGCACGCCGTAGTTTCCGGGGATGGTATATGTTTTTGATGGATTGGTACCGGAGGAGTTAGTGCCATCCCCAAAATCCCAGTTCCTGCTTTGAATGGTACTGTTGGGCGCCGTACTACGGTCTGTAAATACATGGGCAGTACCCTGGCATACCGTGTCAGGTGTTACACTAAAGTCTGCAACAGGTTTATCAAAAAATGCGCTGAATGATTTTACCGTATCCTTGAAACAACCGAAACTACTGGTTGCCCTGAGCGTTATCGGATAGCTTTGGGCAATTGCATAAGTGTGGGAAGGGTTTACCGCAAAAGACGGAGCGCCTGCATCTCCAAAATCCCAGCGATAAGTCATCGAAGCATTATCCGGATTTGTGGAAAGATTAGTAAATACAACGGCGCCGTTTGGCATACAAACCGAAGCGGGCATGCTGAAGTTGGTTACCGGTAACGAATGAACGCCGATCACATTCTTCGCTGTATCACTTACACAACCATTATCACTTACCGATACCAATGAAACGGTATAATTTCCAAAACTGTTATAGGCCCGGGTAAACTGGTTGCCATTGGGATAAGCAACAGTATTTCCATCGCCGAAATTCCATTGCCAGGTACTGATCGCACCCGCACCGATGGTTGACTGGTTATTTATGGTAGCAAGTTGGTTAAAGCAGATATTGCTGGTAATGGCAAAGGCGGCCGAAGGTTTAGGATAAACCGTAATATTCCGGGATATGGAATCAATACACCTTCCTGTTGAAGTGAAGATATACTTTACCAGGTGTATGCCCGGTCCTGCAACAGAAGGGCTGAAGTTTCCCGCCGCATCTGTTCCTGCTCCACTATACACCCCGGCTCCGGTTACCCCATTGGTAACGGTAGCAGTCGCTATTGAAATTGTACCTGGTAAACTTTCACAGACGGCTGCCAGTGGCGGATAAATCAATGCCGGTTTTACACTAAATATACTGGTGATAGTGGTATCATCCGTACAGCCATTGGCGCCTGTAACGGTAAGCAGGATATTGTATGTTCCCGTGTTGGTAAAATTATGTGCAGGATTAAGTACCGTGGAAGTATTGGCATTACCACCGGCTGCATTTGGGTCATTGAAATTCCACAAATAGGTCTGCCCCGCGGTTGTTGAACCATTGAAGCTAAACTGAACCTGGCCGGTTGTTGGCAAACATCCTGCAGGCAGATAGGTAAAGCTCGCTAAAGGCTTGGGCCGTATGGTAATTGCACTTGATATCGTTACAACGCAATTCCCTGCTGCGGTAAATGTATAAACAATGGTGTGTGTGCCCGGGCCTGCTAATGAAGGACTGAAATTGCCTCCCGCATCGGTGCCAGGACCGCTATAAACCCCCGTACCCGTAACGCCATTTGTAACAGTTGCTGTTGCTACGGATATTGTTCCGCTAACACTTTCACAAACAGAAGCCAGTGCAGGATAATTTAATGCAGGCGTTACACTGAATGTTTTAGTAATCGTTGTGTCATCGGTACAACCATTTGCGCCTGTAACGGTAAGTAAAATATTGTAGGTGCCGCTATTGGAATAATTATGAGTGGGATTAATCGCAGTAGATGTGTTCGGGTTTGCTACACTTGCATTTGGATCATTGAAATTCCACAAATAGGTCTGCCCCGCTGTTGAAGAACCATTGAAAGTAAATTGAACCTGGCCTGTTGTTGGTAGACATCCTGCCGGAAGGTAGGTAAAGCTTGCCAAAGGCTTGGGCCGGATGGTGATAATACCTGATACGGTTACTACGCAATTTCCGGTTGAAGTAAATGTATAAATGATGGTATGTGAACCCGGTCCCGCTAATGAAGGACTGAAATTCCCCGCCGCATCCGTTCCGGGCCCGCTGTAAACCCCAGTGCCGGTAACACCGTTTGTAACAGTTGCTGTTGCCACGGATATAGGTGTGGTAATACTTTCACAAACAGAAGGCAATGCCGGGTAATTTAATGCTGGTGTTACACTGAATGTTCTAATGAGCGTTGTATCATCCGTGCAGCCGTTGGCGCCTGTAACGGTAAGCAAAATATTATAGGTCCCGGTATTGGAATAATTATGGGTTGGGTTAATCGCTGTTGACGTATTTGGGTTAAGCGCAGTGGCATTTGGATCATTGAAATTCCACGAATAGGTTTGCCCGGCGGTTGCTGAACCATTGAAAGTAAACTGCACCTGCCCGTTTGTTGGCAAACAGGTGGTGGGTGAATAGGTAAAGCTTGCTAAGGGTTTTGATCCTACGGTAATTGTACGTGATATGGTATTTACACAATTTGCTGTAGAGGTGAAAGTGTAAACGATCGTATGCGTTCCGGGGCCTGCAACAGCAGGATTGAAAATTCCTGCCGCATCTGTGCCGGGGCCACTGTAAACCCCTGTACCGGTAACACCATTTAATACAGTAGCGGTTGCTACGGAAACGGTTCCTGCAACGCTTTCACAGATCGGCGCTAACGCGGGATAATTTAATTCAGGCGTTACGCTAAATGTGCGGGTGATGGTGGTATCATCCGTACAGCCATTACCCCCCGTGAGGCTTAGCAAAATATTATAAGTGCCTGTATTGGAATAATTATGCGTTGGATTTTGAGCTGTTGAAGTATTGGGGTTGCCCGCGGTGGCATTTGGATCATTGAAGTTCCACAGGTATGCCTGTCCAGCTGTTGCTGAACCGTTGAAAGTAAACTGAACCTGTCCGGTAACCGGTAAACAGGTGGTGGGGGAATAGGTAAAGCTTGCCGAAGGTTTCGGCCCTACCGTTATATCATTTGTTATCACACTAACGCAATTGCCGGTTGATGTAAATGTATACAATATGGTATGCGTTCCCGCACCGGCAACAGAAGGATTGAATGTTCCGTTTGCAGTTGTTCCGGGGCCACTATAAACACCAGTCCCTGAAACGCCATTGGTAACGGTTGCTGTGGCTATAGACACGGTGCCGGTAACACTTTCACAGATCGGCGCCAAAGCCGGGTAACTCAATGCAGGTGTAACGCTAAAAGTGCGGGTGATTGTTGTATCATCCGCGCAACCATTTGCACCTGTTACAGTAAGCAGGATATTGTAGGTTCCTGTATTGGAATAATTATGTGTTGGATTAAGCGCTGTGGAAATATTTGGATTTCCTGTATTTGCATCCGGATCATTAAAATTCCACAGGTAGGTTTGCCCGGCCGTTGTTGAACCGTTGAAGGTAAACTGTACCTGTCCAGTTATGGGTAAACAGGTGGTTGGAGCGTAGGTAAAGCTTGCAAGAGGCCTGGTGCCTACTGTAATGCTGCTTGAAATTGTACTTACACAATTACCCGTTGACGTAAAACTGTATACAATCGTATGCGTACCGGGGCCTGAGATGGTTGGGCTGAAAATTCCTGCCGCAGTTGTACCGGGACCGCTGTAAACCCCGGTTCCGGTAACACCGTTGGTGACCGTGGCTGTTGCAACAGAGATGGTTCCGGGAACACTTTCACAAACAGGGGCCAGCGCAGGATAATTCAGTGCCGGTGTTACGCTCAATACCGTTGTTATTAATGTATCATCAACACAACCATTTGCATCAGTTACCGAAAGAGCTATCCCATAAGAACCTGTATTAGTATAAATATGCGTCGGGCTTTGCAGAAGGGAAGTATTTAATGTGCCGCTTGCGGGGTCACCAAAATTCCAGGTGTATACACTTGCCGTGGTTCCATTATAAGTGAACTGTGCCGAGCCCGAAACAGGTAAACATACCGTTGGATAAGTAAAGCTTGCAAGAGGTTTTGGATTCACCCTGATCGTATTTAAAATGGTATCGATACAATTGCCCGGTGTGGTAAATATATACAGGATGGTGTGCGTACCAGCTCCGGCAAGTGATGGTGAAAAAATACCTGCCGGGGTTGTGCCGGGCCCTTTGTAAATTCCGGTGCCTGTTACGCCATTGGTAACAGTTGCCGTAGCAATGGATATTGTGCCCGTAATACTTTCACAAACCGGGGCCAGCGGAGGGTAATTCAATGCGGGGCTAACAGTAAATACTGCGTTAAAAGCAGTATCATCAAAACATCCCTGTGTTGTGGTTACCCTTAAGTTGATGGTAAATGGCCCGGTAACATAATTATGCACAGGATTAACCAATCCGGATGTGTTGAGTGCCCCGCTTGCAGGATCACCAAAATTCCATGCATAGGTTTGACCAAGTGATAAAGAACCTGTATAATTGAACTGAACAATGCCGGAAGCAGGAAGACAGCTTGCGGAAGGAATATTAAAATTAGCTGCCGGTTTAGGATAAACCACCATATCTATCGAAACAGAATCCGTACAACCGGATGTGGCTGAAAATACATACCAGATCTTGTGAGTGCCCGCGCCGGCTTGCGATGGTGAAAAAAGTCCGGCCGGTGTGGTGGCCGTTCCACGGTACAGCCCGGTACCAGGTACTGCATTGGTAACTGAAGCCGTTGCAACCGAAACAGTGCCGGTCACGCTTTCGCAAACCGCCGGTACGGGAGGATATGCAAAGGTAGGTGACAGGTTAAAGGTTGCCACTACCGTTGTATCCTTCGTACAGCCATTGGCGGTAGTTGCCCGGTAGGTAATGGTGTAACTGCCAAAAGTTGCATAAGTATGTGTTGGACTGGCCGCAGTGGAGGTATTTGGATTAGCTACGCTTGCATTGGGATCACCAAAATTCCAGCTATGGCCGGTTATTGCCTGGCCATCCGGTACTGTAGCGGTACTGGTAAACTGCACGATACCGTTAGCAGGAAGGCAGCCCGCGGGATAAGTGAACGAAGCCCTTGGAGCAGCATATACCAGGATTGTTTTTGTAACCGTATCAGCGGGGCAGGTATTGCTTACCGATACGGTATGTTTTACAGGATAGGAACCATAAGCAGGGAAACTAACCACCTGCGCATTCCCATTGGCGGCGGTAATTTTATTCACGCCCCCAAAATCCCAGTACCACGAATTGACAGGTGCACTACCACCAAAAAAACTGGTATCAGTGAAACTGATGGTTCCGCCTTCACATATTGCAGCGGGGGTTGTACCAAAGTTGGTCAAAGGCTTCTGAAATATAGCAATGGGTTTAATGGTATCTCCCACGCAGCCTTCTGCCGAAATAACCTGTAGGGCTATGTTTTGGATACCGATGGAACTTATCAATTTACGGGGGTTCTGGATGGAATCCACACCTCCGCCCGGAAATGTCCAGTTCCAATAACGTATATTGAACCCGTTTGCCGTGCCGGCAGGGCCCGAAAAAAGGACGGTATCTAACCTGCAGCCGCTATGCGTAAAGGTAAAATTAGCTACCGGTTTACCTTTAACGGTAATCGTGTAAAAAACGGTATCACTACTGGTACAATTATCGATAGTTGGTGAAGTAACAACAATCGGTACGCTAAAGGTACCCGTATCACTAAAAGAATAATTACCGGGAATGGTGTACTTGTAATACTTGATCCCATTTACAAAGGGTGAATCTATTACTACCGGAGAATTAAAAATCACATCGGTATTTGGTGTAATTACTGAAGAAAGTGTACTTAACAGCCATTCCATTTTCAATGGTTTGTAGGTCATCAAAACAGAAAGCTCCACCGGCGTTCTTGTACAGGTAAAACTATTAGTGGTATTGGAAGTGTCAAATGTGTTGTGAATAGCACCTATGGCGCTGAGATTATTGATATAGGTTCCTGCGTTGTAACCATAACTTTCTGCACCTCCCAAACCATAGGTTATCGCCGTAAAACCTGAGTCGCACTTTACCAAAGCCTGTGTTTGGGCAGATACCCATCCTTTAACAACAACGGTATAACCCGGCAGGTTAGGGTGCGGATAAGTATGGTTGAAAACGGATGAATTATCAATCCGCAGGGATGGAACACCTGCTGTGGGTACCACCAGGGTAAGATAATTGGCATTGATCGCCTCCTTGGTATTGCGGTAAAAACCCACCTGTTTAATGGCTTGCTCAACAGGGCTTAAAATGAGCATTTCAGGATCGCCGCTCCCCCCGTTACATGCACCCGTTCCCGACATGAACTGTGCTACCATTACAGGTTTATCAGCCACAATATAATCAGCGGTAACGCTGGAGAATTTATAGTATTTGTTAGCAATAAGACCGGTTAGCTGCACGCCGTTTCTCCTTACAATGGTGGTTGGATCTTTTACCACCACTTTGTAAACACTGGTTTGAAATGAAGTCGGTTGCAGTATAGCGCCACTAGATTTGGAAAAAGGAGCCGTGGCATACCGTTTTCCCCATGCATGTTCAGGAAACAATTGCTGCATATCATTATCCCTTCCCGACCCGGTACCGCAGGTAAGTGTTTCGCCACCGGTACGGCTGCTCCCTCCAAAAACAGCTACAGGATGACATTTCCCATCAGGCCCTACCAGCGATTTTACCGTTGTGCCGGTAAGCTCCGGTCCGTTACCGGTAGCGCAGTCAGCCTGACCTACCAATTGATAGATCTGTCCTTTTTGTATTAACACCTGGAATGGAACGCCTGCCGGTTTTCCCTTACGTGATGTTGCGGAGGGAGTGATTTCTACCAGGGTATTATTTTCTTTTGCCACCACATACATCCAGGAGTAAGACCTGTCCGCATCCCGCTGTTCGCTGTTTACAGAAGTGTAGGAATAGCCCCAGGTATTTACCGGCATCAGCATGGTGGCCCCGGATGAAACGCCACCATAAATATGTGCATAAGCTACAATCGGAACATTACTCACGATATGTATACCCTTCTTACGCCAAAGTAATTCGCCACCCGATCCCAATGGCGGCGCGTTGTCGAAAAGCCTTGCATCGTAATTGGGATCGCTGTTACTTGCCGCAGCATCCTGCGAACCTTTTGGCAGGTTTTCTGTAGAAATGACGGTGTAGGCGGGGATAACGTATGTTTTGGTCCAAGCAGGAACAAAAGCAGTTCCGCTACTGTCAATGGTTACCGTAACGATGGCCGCTTCTTCAGCACTCAGGTACAGCACCATATTCATATCATTCGCTGCCGTATTCGTTCCGGCGCAATTCGGTTCCATGTATTGATGGTGCCCATAACCTACCCAAAATTCTTTTCCCTTATTGGAAAAATTTTGAGCGGATACGCAAAAACAAGCCAGCACCAGAGAGCATGATATAATAATTTTACTCCTCATTTTACACGTTTAATATTGACACCATATTTCGTTATAAACTTTACACCGGCCAATGCCTGTTATCCCACTTTAAACACCATGTTTTCAAGCCGGTACAGTGTTGAACAGCTGATATTAATTATTAATTACTAATTATTCAATTTACCAAAGGCAATAGCAGGTATCTTATGAACAAAAAAATAAAAGTACAGGAGGTCATTTTATAACCTCCCGTACATTTAATTAATTATCTCACCAGGTTGATCGAGCCTTTCCTGCTTACTATAGTTCCGTCGAGCAGGGTTATCCTGCACACATACATATACACGCCCGAAGGTTGTTTGCTCCCTTTATACATCCCATCCCAAACATTTGCCTGCCGGCTTGATTCTGATATTTTTTCACCCCATTGGTTGAATACCGTAAATGTGAGGCTCTTGATGATATAACCATACACCTGCAGAACATCATTCAATCCATCATCATTCGGACTGAATGTATTTGGAATGTAAATCTGGTCGGGCAGGGTTCTGCCGCTAACAGCATTTGACGTGCTTGTCTGGCAGGTGATGATACCTATCGCCCTTACTCTTACACTAACCGTATCCAACGGCCTTAGCCCGGTAACAGTGTGTGTGAGCCCTGTAGATCCGCTGCTCGGATTAATCCATGGTCCTCCCCCTACAGATACCTGGTAAGTAGCTGCGCCCGGTACTGCATTCCATTTAAACTTCACGGAATTGACCGTTACAGAATCAACTGAAGCAATTGTTGGGGTCAACTGAACCAATACGGTTACCGTAACCCTCTTGCGTTGGGTGCTGGTA
This sequence comes from Ferruginibacter sp., assembly GCA_014379625.1. Lineage (GTDB taxonomy): Bacteria > Bacteroidota > Bacteroidia > Chitinophagales > Chitinophagaceae > Ferruginibacter. The sequence continues at coordinate 258,720 of JACMLJ010000012.1, forward strand.
CATCCACCCACGGCCCTGCTTTGCTGCACATAGAAATTGGTTGTGGCAGCAATGCCGTTTACCGTGTAGTTAGGTCCGGTGGCCAAAGCCGTCCCGCCCGTTGCCGAACTAAACCATGAATAAGTTATACCTGCTTCCACCGGTTGTACACTGAACGTAACGCTGGAATCCCTGCAAACCGCAATTGAATCAGGAATAACTGCCGCAATAGAATTGGTACATCCGCTCGTACTCACCGAAAGGCTGCTTTGACAACTGTTTGCCCCATTAGCCCTGACAATGATGCTTGCAGAGGTAAGTGTTCCCAGGCCGGTAATGGTATGGCTTGTAGGACCCGGGTTGGGTGCCACAAAAGGCCCGTTGTTTACCGACACTTCGTAACTTATTGCGCCTGCTACCGGGGTCCAGCTAAAGGTAACTGAAGTGGCCGTTGCCGATGCCGTAACATAGGTAACCGCCGGTGCAACTAATAGCGGTAACTGGTAAGCTGTTACTTTTTTCCTTGCAACGCTTACACAACCTGAAGCGGATGTGCCTGCCACATAATAGCTCACAGGAGGCGTAACGTTGGCTGGCGCATAACTTGTTCCGGTAAAGAGCAGGGTACCGCCGGTTGGTGCGCTGTACCACCTGTACACGACGCCTGCTACCGGGTTAGATACGGTGAATGTTACACCGCTATTCGGACAAATCCCAATGCTATCTAATGTAATTGCCACTACCGGTAATGGATTGATTATTATTTTTTTGATGGTATCCGAGATACAACCGTCTGCTGTAATACCCCTCAGGCTTACATCAAATGTGCCGGGCCCCGGGTAAGTAAATGACTGTACCTGTCCCGCAGGAGTGGTAGTAGTAACCCCGTTGGTGAATTTCCATAACCACTGGTTAAGCGCTATACCATTCTGGGTAATCAGGTCGCCGGTAAAATTAACCACATCACCTGCGCATCCTGAAAGACTTGCATTCGGGAAGGTGGTGGCGAAGTTTGTTACCGGTGCAGGCAGTACCTGGATAAATACCCTACCATCCTGTTTCTTATCGCATTTTTCAATATCCGGTGACCAGAACTGGATCGGTACTGAAAATATTCCAGCCGTGTCAATGGTAAATGATACATTCAGCACATATCCGTACATATCGATTCCATTGACCAGTGTTGTATCCACAGGAACCGGGTTTCTTTGTATTATATCGGTTCCCGGCGTAAGATGTGGTGCAAGCGCGCTTATTGCCCAGAATATCGAATCGGGCTTGATCGGCAAGAGCACTTTCAGCTTGAACGGAGAGTTTCTGCAGGTATAACCTGTGGCATTCGTGCCTACATTCAGGTCGTTGTTTACCGAACTGGCGTTGTTCAGGTTTTTAACAAGGGTACCCAGGTTATAACCATAGCTTTCAACTGATCCAAGGCCATATACAACACCTGTAAACGGCTGCTCACTTTCTACGGTGCCGGCAGTACCTGTGGCAGGAATCCACCTCTTGGTTACAACGGTATAGCCTGTGAGATTAGGATGATCGTATGAATACTTTTCAGTAGCTACGATGGAACCATATCCAATGCCATCTATTTTTAGTGACGCCAGTCCCTCTGTTGGCAATACCAGCGTGATGAAGTTCTGATCAATGGCCGTTAAGTTATTCAGGTAAAACTGGGTACTCTTAATAGCCTGCTGTAATGGACTGAGGTAGAACATTTCGGGATCACCGTTACCTCCTGTATTAAGGCAGTTTGAAGCTGAAGAAGCCATAAACTGTGCGAGCAGGATGGGTTTATTTGATTCGATGTAATCCGCAGTGTTACTTTCAAACTGGTAGTAACGGCCATTAATGATGCCGGTAAGTGTTGCGCCATTTCTGGTTACAATGGTAGCCGGATCTTTTACCAGCACACGGTAAATATTAGTCATGTTGCTGGTCGCGTTCGGGCCGGTGCCGATACTGGTAGGCGCGGTCACATATTTATTGCCCCAAGCCTGGTAAGGGAATATTTGCTGAATGATCAAATCACCGCCGCTGCCAATTGAGGTGCCACAACCAAGCGATGTCCTTGTGCTTCCTGCAAATACTGCAATCGGATGGCATACACCCTGTCCATTAGCGATTGATTTAACATAGCTTCCGGTAAGGTCACGGCCTTCGCTACCGGTTAAGATAGCGCCCAATACCTGGTAAGCATCCCCTTTATTCAACTTCACAAGATAATTACCGTTTGGCTGTGTACCACCACCTGGTACCCATCCGGCAAGGGTGGTGTTGGATGGATTGATTTCAATCCATGTACTATCGTCTTTAGCCACTATATGGAAAGCGGAATAAGAAGCAGTTGAATAAAACTGCCTGGAACTTAACGTGTAATACTCATAACCCCATACAGAAGTCGGCATCAGCATCGTGGCCCCCGAATTGGTGGACTCGTAAATATGGGCGTATGCAACTATCGGCACATCACTTACAATATGAATGCCCTTCTTATCATATTTCCCTTCTGTTACCAGGCGGGCATCATCGGGCCCTGTTTTTGGAATGACTACGCTGGATAAGGCCGTGCCTGCTGGCACCGTATAGTTCCTGATCCACGGCGTGCCAAGTGAATTTTCAATGGTAATGGTTACATGCGCATCCTGTGTGGCGGCGCCCATATAGATTACCATATCCTGGGTGCCACCGGTGGCGGTAAACCCGTTCGTTCTCTGGTAACCTACCCAGAAATCCTTGCCACGGTTAGAACTGCTGTCCTCACTTTCCAACTGTGCAAAAGGATTTACAAGACCCGTAAACCTGTCGAGGTACACGATCGCGTCCTGGCTGATCTCTTTTTGTGCCACATTTATTTTACTGTTGGCCCCTACTACCCATGCATTGGAAGGTGTGGTGCGGCCCATCCCTATAATATTTTGAGAAGGGATCGAACCCTGCCATGGATTGATATAATATAATTTGGCGGCATACGGGTAATTGCCCCCACCCGGAATATCTACCTTGGTGTAGAAGTACATGGAATCAGTACCGGCTAATAATCCGGAAGGCACAACGCCTGAATATCTTCTCACGGCTATGCTTGGCGGAGCAGAAGCTCCCCAGGTAATCCTCATTACCGTATCCGTTCCATAAGAGAACGTTTGTGTAATATTCGGCGCCGGGGTAGCTGGTGTAGCCAGCATGATTGTTGGCAAAGCCGTTGGGAAAAATTCATAGGCGCCGAGATCGGGAACACCTGCAGTCAGGGAATCCGGACGGTACCTGTTATCAAAATCGTAGGTGTTGTACTTAACCTGCGTACCCCTTCCATGCATTGCCCATGAATTTGAATTGGCGATGGCAGGTCGAAGGTCGGTATTGCTTACAAATGCTGGTGGATAAGATATGGAATAACGATCCCAGTTCCAGGCATTGGTCCAGGCTTTAAAATCCGCAAAGGTGGTAATTGTACCGGTAGAAGTTTGCGTCAGTATAGCCCCCGTTGAGTACAGCATGTTATAGTCTGCCGTAAAGTTTGACGGGTTACTCACAAACAGCGCCTTTCCTCCCCCAATATTTGAGAATACATTGTTTTTAACATTAAAGGTGGCTTTAACCGCCTGTGTAAAATAGCCCGCATAACCGGTTGCCGATGCACCCCTGATGCTGATACTATTGTTGTAGTAATTAATGGCGTCAGTATTATTCAGGTGGTACATGCCATATACAGGACTACCGGTGCTATTAAGGCTCATTACATTGTTCAGGGTATTGATGCCTTTTGAGAGGGTAATGCCAATGCCGTATACAGCGCCGGTATTAAAGGTATCGGCTATTATTTTATTGCTGTTAACTATCGAGGAATCAGTGAAAACAGAACGGGAATTACGGATATTGATCCCGTAAACACCCGATGTGTTATTATTGATATTAACCGTATTGCCGGTAAGCCTGTAGGCGCTGTCAATATAATCAAGATAAAATCCTGAACTGCCGGCTGACTGGGAAGCACCAAGGGTAACGGTATTTCCCCTTATTCTACTCCTGTTGGTGTATTGTGTAAAAATACCATGTGAGTACGATCCTGAAACGGTATTGCTGTCGATAATAACCGGGTTAGCCAATACGGTAGCTGATGTTCCTGTAAAATAGATACCGTTGGCGCCATTGGTCAGGGTATTGTTTTTTATTACGATGTTGCTTCCCCTGAAGGCATTGGCATATATACCTGCGGAAGTATTAACCGCGGATACCGTTAGCGGCGCCACGATATTGCAATTAATGATCGTATCATTAGAAGCTATCGCGCCCAATTCTACTACCCTGCCAAATGCAGCATTGGTACCGGTAATGGTCATGTTCCGGAATATGAAATTGGTTGCACTATCCAGTTTTAAAGTATAGTTAAGGGCTGCTGAAGGGGCCGCCGTGGTGAGGTTTACCGTTCCTGGAAGGGCCGGATCTTTTTGGAAGGTAACTGTTTTAGTAATGGAAGTACCGGGAACATATGGAATTCTTATCTGCTCTGTGTAGGTTCCTGGCGCTGTATTAAATATTACAAAGTCGGCGATACCGCAGCTTAATGCCGCAACCGCAGCCTGGAAACTTGTAAAGTTCCTGCTGCCTGATCCTGCAGGATTAATTGTATAAATACCTGACATTGGGGCAGAATTCAATGTTACCGACACGGTATTGGAATATACTGTAATTCCATTACAGGTAACTGCACAACGGTAGAAAGTATTTACTGTGGTTACCGTGTCGTAGTCAGGGGTATATTGAACAGGGCTGAGGTTTATCCATGGCCCTGCTGCTGTGGCGGCAGATTGCCATTGGAATATCAGGGTACCGATTGGGGAGTTACCCGTCAGTGATAAATGAATCGGCGCTTCCAGGCAAATGCCTGAAGCAGGGGTTACAGATGCGGTGCCTGCAACTGGCGGTGATGTACACAATGGCGGTGCAAATTCGTAGGCGCCAATATCCGGAGTGAGCGCAACACGCGGCAGGTTCAGTATATCGGTAGTGATACCCAATGGCAACCCTTTATTATCCAAAGGCAGTAGTCCTGGTGCATAATAACCTGTAGCCGGACTTATATAGGTAGGATCGATACTTAAAGAAGCTGCATCATCGCCGCTTGCTGATTGCCAGGCCGCAAGCGTAGCCCGGTTTGATGTATAAAATCCAATATAATTATTGGTTCCTGCAGCCTTTACATAAAAATCATTATTGTTGGATTCTATTTCGCTGGTAATGGTGTTATAATAAATTGCGTGCTTGGTACCAGTGCCACCTCTCCTAATGGAAATGATATTGTTTTTAAACTCAATTCCGGTAGCAGCAACTGTTTGGTAAAATCCCTGGGTTATAGCAGCCGATGTACTGCTGATATTATCAAGTGATATGGTATTATGATAATACCTGACATTATCCGATCCATTATTATATAACGGGTTCAGTGAACCGTTGCCGTCAAGATCGTAAAACAGGTTATTGGATACCAGGTTTTCAGAACCGGCAGTAGCATCCACTGCATTGTGATAAACACCATAAAAAGGAACCACGCTTGCAGGTGTACCCGTGAAGAATTTCGTGAAACGGTTCTTGGAAACCTTGAGGCTGTTGCTTACCACCGCAGTTGCATAAACCCCATAAACCGGGTTGGCGGAAATAATAGTATTAGGTCTTGTAAATACATTACCCTCTATCAGCGTGTTCCTGGTGCCTGCCAGGTAAAAGCCGGTAGAATAGAAATCCCTGATGGTATTATTAGTAAATACATTATCAATCACCGGGTTAGCTGCTATACCTACCAGTGTAATGCCATAGTAACCGCCTATTATAGTATCCCTGTCGAAAATATTGGCGTCACAAAGTGTGTTGCCCGTTACTACCGGGCCTGCATCTGTGGAATTGATTACCACCCCCGCAAAGTTGGTACTGTTGGCAGTAGTAGAACTGATGATGGTACACTTGCGGAAAATATTAGAGTCCGCCCTGTTAATTAATTGTACACCATACCCGTAAGTACCACTGGCTGCATTGATGGTTAAACTATCAAACCGGATATAGTCAGCAGCATTTAATTTAATTACCGCCCGTTCATTGATATTGGTTGAACTAAAGGAAATGGTATTTCCATTTCCGTTAAATGTAATGGTATTGATGGCTGAAGTACCGGCTATGCTGTCTAATTTAAGTTGCTCAACATAAGGGCCTGTACCTGCAACCACATTGAATACCACCGGGCCTCCAATGATTCCGCAACTCATTGCGGCTTTGGCATCATTAAAGCTGTTAAAGTTTTTACCTGTGGCGGGATAATTGGTTGGAAAGATTTTATTTATAGTATAAACATCACTTGGTAATGCCGGGGTTACCTGTAACAATAATGCGTTGGAAAATTCCGTAGAACCTCCGCAGGTGACTGCACAACGATAGTACCTTGATACTGTAGAAATGATTGTTGTATCAGGATAAGCCCTTACCCCTCCTATCGCGGTAAATGGTCCGCCTGCAGTTAAAGAAGATTGCCATTGGAAACTCTGGGCAGATCCCCAGGCGCCAATGGTTAAATTGAGCGTTACCGGAACATTTTGACAAACTGTGGTATCGTTAAAATTTGTATTGCCCGGAACTACAGGCAATGTACACGAAGGAGCTGTAAACTCATATGCTCCCATGTCGGGTTTAACGGGATCACGGGGTAAATTTCTAATATCGGTATCGATATTAACGTAAGTACCCAGGTTATCAACGCCGGCGTTGGTTGGAGAATAATCACCCAGCGCAGGATTATTATAGAAAGGCACCCTTGATACTGAATTGGGATCCTTACCTGTTGCGATTTGCCATGCGGTTAACGTAGCCTGGTTAGTATTAAAAAATCCAATGAAGTTTGTACCTGCAGCAGCATTGTTTACATAATCATTATAATTTGCTATAATACCAGTGGTATTGGTAGCTAAGTAGATACAATGTTTAGCCCCTGCGCCACCGTTGCTGATGGTGATAATATTATCAAAGAAAAATATACCCCCGGCAAGAGTAGTTTGGAAGAAGCCCCTTGTGGTGGCGGTAGATGCAGAAGCGGTATGATCTAAAGAAACTGTGTTATGCAGATAATACAGGTTATCAGAACTTGTGTTTGACAAGCCGGTTATTGCGCCATTTGTCCTGATATTATAAATAAGGTTATTACTTACAATATTTGGGTTCGCCGAAGTTGCATCGCAGGCATTGAAATTGATACCATTGAATGCACTGGTACTGGTAAGTGCGCCACCAAAAGGATTGGTGATCTTATTTTTGGATACAACTGCATCTGTACTTACCGCGGTAAAATAAATACCATCAAAAGTGGTCACCGAAGTACGGGTGGGCCTTGCAAGGGAATCACCCTCAATGGTGGTAAAATAGCTGCCTGCCACATAAACACCATATTGGTAAAAATCAAGTATTTTATTGTTAATAATCTTGTTATTACCGTTGGCGCCTGCTGTGGTAGCCACAATTGCAACTCCTGCAAAACCACCTGTGATGGTATTTCCGGAAATGATATTGTAGTCATTCAATGCGGTGGCTGCGGTTGTGGTGATACTGGTGGCAGTGCCGTTGATAAGTACACCCGCGAAATTTTGTGTGGCATCTGTAACGGAGCTATTGATCTTACAATTTCTTACGATGTTCGAATCTGAATTATTTATAAGCTGCACACCATAACCATAGGTACCGGTATTGGCATTTATCACCAGGCTGTCGAAAATAATGAACTCCGCTCCTACCAATTTAATTACAGCGCGTTCGTTGGTATTGGTAGAAGCAAAACCAATAGAAGCCACGCCATTTCCTTTAAAAGTCACAGTGTTTACAGGAGAAGCACCGGGTACAAAAGTCATGATCAACTGTTCGTTGTAGTTGCCCGTAAGACCGTTTAATACATTGAAAACAACCGGCCCGTTGATACCGCATTTGATATAATTATATGCATCGGCAAAGGTTAGGAAGTTTGGTAATACATTTAATCCGGCGCTGTTAATGGTAAATGTACCGGAAACGGCAGGTGGACTGGTAAGTTGTAAGCCGGTAGAAGGCGCTGATCCGCCGCCATTGCTGCATATCGTTAATCTTCTGTAATAGGTGCTCAGATTCTGAGTCCCTGTATAGGTAGCTGAAGTGGCTCCGGCTATATTGGTCCAGGTGGTGTTGTTCGGAGAAGATTGCCATTGATAGGTAAGTCCGCTTGCATCTGTAGCGCCAGTTACATCCAGGGTAAATGGAGTTGCGATACATATAATACCGGTTACAGAGCTGGTTGTGGTCCCCCCGGTAGGCGTTCCTGTACAAGGTGCAAAATCCGAACATTTTAAATTATCGATACCGATATCTGTAAAGCCAAAATCCGATGTCGTTCTAAACCTGATAACGGTGGTGGCTGACAGACTGTTAAAAATAATTGTTTTTGTTCTCCACGCCGCGGCTATACCGGCGCTATCCAGTCGGGTAAAGCTGGCTCCCCCATCAACGGATATTTGAACAGTAAGCGAATCATCGCCAGTAGTATTAATATAATCGAATATTAACCGCTTGATCCCCGAAGCTGTATTGCAATTCATATACAGGTCAAGTGTACCCGTTGTACCATCCGCCGCCTGGTAAGTATGGAACCTGGCCGAATGAAGGCCGGCCGAAGCCGGTGGTGTGTAGATGCCAAGATTAGGGTTTACCCATGCCGCAGCGGCGGGGTCATCTTCGCGCCTCCAGGAATTATTTCCGGTTACCGGTGTATTTCTCCAGTAGATATTTGGAATTTCCCTGGTATCACAAGAGCTTAGCCAGGTATTTTCAAAACTTTCTGCATAAGGTAATACAGTGTACTGAGGGGCAATAATCCCTACAAGCACAGCAGCAGAATTACTGGAAGACCCACCCGTATTGGTACAGGTAACTATGCGGCGGTACCAGGTAGCTGCCGTTTGAGTTCTGGTTAAAGTAATGGCAGTGGCGCCGGCGATATTGGTCCAGGTAGTATTATCGGGTGAAGATTGCCACTGGTAAGTAAGCCCCGAAGCATCTGTAGATCCCGTAACGTCCAACGTAAACGACACACCCAGACAAACAGGCGTAGCCGAAGTTGTGGCTACACCTCCAAGTGGCCCGCCGCTGCACGGTCCAAAATCGGCTAACTTTATATTATCGATACCAATATCTGTAGTACCACCATCACTTGTTGCCCTAAACCTGATAATGGTGGTAGCGGAACTGCTTGTAAAAACTACCGTTTTGGTCCTCCATGCAGTAGCGAGCCCGGCACTGTCTAACCTGGTAAAACTAATTCCGCCATTGGTGGAAATAAGTATGGTCAGCGAGTCGTTTCCTGTCATATTGATAAAGTCATAAAACATCCTTTTTGTGGGACTCGCGGTATTACAATTAAGGTATACATCAAATGTACCGGCAGAACCGGTAGCAGTTAAATAAGTATGAAAACGAGCCGAACTTGTGCCAACAGAAGCGGCAGGTGTATAAGTGCCTAGTGTGGGGTTGAGCCAGGCGCCAGCAACAGCATCGTCATTGCGTCTCCACGATGTATTACCGGTTACCGGGATATTTGACCAGTAAATGTTGGGAATTTCCCTTAAACCGCAGGTACTGATCCAGGTGTTCTCAAAGCTTTCGTTATAAGGCAGCACCGTATATTGCGGGGCAATAACGCCGACGAGCAACGCTGTAGAATTACTCGAAGAACCGCCCGCATTGCCACAGGTAATAATCCTCCGGTAATAAGTAGCTGCGGTTTGGGTTCTTGTTAAACTAATCCCCGTAGCGCCTGCAATATTGGCCCAGGTAATATTGTCACCGGAAGACTGCCACTGGTAAGTTAAACCTGAAGCATCCGTAGCACCCGTTACATCCAGTATAAACGGCACTCCCGCACAAACCGGTGAAGCTGAGGAAGTGGTTGTTCCTCCAAGCGGCGCCCCGGTACACGGTGCAAAATCTGTGATCCTTAAATTATCTATGCCGATATCAGTTACCCCAAATTCGGATGTGGCCCTGAACCTGATAATAGTGGTGGCCGAAGTACTTGAAAACACGATTGTTTTGGTTCTCCAGGCCGCTGCCACACCTGCGCTGTCAACTCTTGTAAAACTGGTACCGCCATTGGTGGAGATAAGAATAGATAAGGTATCAGTTCCGGTAGTATTAATATAATCGAAAAACATTCTTTTTGTGGCTGCGGCAGTATTACAATTCACAAAAACATCCAATGAGCCCGAAGTGCCGAATGGAGCCTGGTAGGTATGGAAACGTGCGGAATAAACCCCTGCGGAAGCCGTGGGTGCATAGGCCCCAAAAGTTGGATTCACCCATGCGGCAGCCAACCCGTCATCATCCCTTCGCCAGGAAGTATTTCCGGTTGCGGGAGTATTTTTCCAACTGATATTGGGTATATCTCTTGTATCGCAGCCATTAACCCAGGTATTTTCAAAACTTTCATTTATTGGCAACGTCAGATAGGTTGGCCCGGAAACCGAATTAACCTGTACTGAAGCGGACGTACTGCTTACAGCCGCGCAAGTTACAATGCAACGATAAAATTTTAGTGTTTCTGACTGTGTAGTTGTGTATGAAGAAGTTATAGCGCCGGTAATATTAGTCCATGGCCCACCTGCGGCCAATGCCGACTGCCACTGGTAACTAATGCCGGAAGCAATTGTAGAACCGGTAATGCTTAAAGTGAAAGGCGTACCAGGACATACGATATTGGTATTCGAAGAAACAGCGGTACCTGCTACAGGTGTGCCGGTACAGGCGGTAGCGGAAGTCCACGCAAATATTATATTAGGGCGTGTTGTTGGAGCTCCGTTCTCTGTTGTAGTAGCTGTTCCGCAAAGATTATCAAGGTTATCTGCCCTGTATGAATGTGACCCGTTAAAGGACAACCCTGTAGTCCAGGGAACTACCGGGTTTGATGTATAGGTAATACCTGCCGTAGAAGCCGGATCGCCGTTACAAACTTCAACGACTATATTATCTATCCCATTCCAGAAAAATGGCGTGGTGAGTGTAAATGAATTGATGCCAACAACCGGAAGATGGTCTACCGGTCCAAAAACCTGGTTAACCGCTTCCCAGGTAGTAGGGCTAAGTGATGTGGCCGAAGTAGACCCGATTTTAATGGTATATTGCTCTATTGCGCCTTGTGTTGCCAGCACGCTGATAACCTCATGCTTTATCATAGAAATGGTTCCCGGCCCCATACCCGCGGCAGTTAACTCACTGGCAAGGTATAAGTACTGCATCCTGCTTCCCTCAAAATAATCCTGTAAAGGGCAGGGATAGGTGAATGAACCATTTCCCACTGTTCCTGTTCCGATACTGATATCGGTTTGGGCTTTTACCGAAGGTACCAGAAACAACAGCGTTAATAACACAAAAAGAAAATTCCGGTTAATAAGCGATGAGTAAGACTTTATCATTATTTTTTATTTAATTTTTTAGAACAAAACACGAACCGGTGCTGATGTTTTAAATCAACTACCGGTATGGGCATTTACATTTATATCTGGGAATCCGGTGATTAAATTCGTTGGTGACCCTGTGAAAAAAGAGGAAGCGGGAAATAAAGGTTCTTTATTTTGGAAAGGGTGGCTGTCGGAACCGGGGCAAGTTACCAGACAAACTGCTGCCGGTAATCTTGCCGGTAATTTACAGGTTTTACCAAATGATGCAGGATAATTATCGGGAGATGTATAAGCTGAAGAGGTTTTAACGTTTGCAAAGTATGGAAGATATCTTCCAATGGTTGCTGTTAAGGTATTTAAATGCAGGGAAGCCGGTTTACCTGGTTGAATAAAAGTTACGATCCCGCCAGAAAATAAAAATACAATTATAACGTTAAGCACAGGAATGTACAATTTTCTCATGTAAGCCAATTTTTTTAAAAGATAAAAAATTAAAAACCATATTATACACTGATCATAAAGTTTATATGGCATTTACTAAAATAAGATAGAGGTAATATCAGGTACCTCCACAAATTATTCAGTTGATGGACTGGGAATTAATGTTTCTCAAGTATAATCAGCAATTTTTTCTTAAATGATCTTTTACAAAATAAGTGGTAACCTTACCCTGTAACTTTTATAAATAAGATTGGCAATGTACTAATAAAAGTTAAACAAAAATTTTTTTTGGAATGTTTATCCGGAAAAACAGGTGATTTATTATACAACTGTTTTAAACATTTTTAAATATAATTATATTAAAATGCGTTATGTTGATATGCACAATGCAGAACTTTGTAGAAATCATCAAACAACCGCCTTATTTACTTAGATAATATTTATATTTATCGTCAATAGCCTTAAAAAAGGATCAACAATCTACCGTATATTTTATTATACTATACCACCAATAAGCAGGATTAATTTTATATTATATTATAAATTAATGTTTAAAAAAAATAAAGTATAAGTAAATAACTCCTTACTAATTGCCAGGATAATTAAATTAATTATTATACATATATAATTAATTCCCCCATTTTGTTTGCTCTACTTAAAACATAATGCAGGTCAAAAAAAAGTGCGCTAAAACCTTGAAATACATTTGCAATCCCTGATCTGAAAATTTTATTCCCTCGAAAAACAGAGATTTCCAAAATTCTCCAAAAACGCTGACTGGATGGAGTTTATCATAAGAGCATAAACATTTCATTCTCCCTTATCCATAACCGGGAATATTTATTCAATGATCACGACAACCAGGTCCATTACATTGGTTTGGGTTGCCCCGGTTTTAATAAGTCCGTTGGTTTGTTCAAAGAAATGATAAGCATCATTATCGTTTAAATATTTTCGTGCATCCAGTTTCTTTTCACGCATCATTAGTAAAGTTTCTTCATCTGCTATTGCCCCGGCTGCATCAGTGGGGCCATCGGTACCATCTGTACCTGCGGATAAAAATGTAAGGGAATGATGAAAGTCAGCAGCGTCTCCTGAATCCATTTCCAACAGGGCGCTCAATACCATCTGTTGGTTGCGGCCGCCCATTCCCGTGCCGGTAACCGTTACTGTTGTTTCGCCCCCAAACAGAAAACAGGCAGGAAAATTTCCCGCATATTGTTTACAGTAACAGGTAATATGCCTGCCTGCAGCAGCCGCATCGCCATTCAGATTATTATCAATGGAAGCAATAGAATAGCCGAGTTCTCCTGCACTTAAAACGGCTGCTTTCAAAGCGATGCTGTTATTGCCAATGACCCTGTTAATTACCTGTTTAAAAACCGGGTCATCTTCACCGGGTATTTCATCTACTATTCCGCTAATACCATCATTGATATACTGAAGTATTGGCGCAGGCAACTGACCCGCTAAAGCATATTTTTCGAGGATGATTTTCACGTCGTAAAAAGTACTGTCCCCCGCAACGGTGGGGCCGCTTGCAATTATGGATAGATCATTACCCGGAACATCGGCAATAATAAAGGAGAACCATTTGGCTTGCGGTGCATACTGTAATAATTGTCCGCCTTTAATAACGGACAGGTGTTTGCGAATTGTATTGACTTCATCAATCGTTGCACCGCTGTTGAGTAATAACTGAAAGGTGAGCTGAACATCAGTTAAGGATGCCCCAGCCGGAACATCTATCCAAAGTGAAGAAGCCCCTCCGCTAATGAGGCAAATAACAATATCGTTTGGGCCGGCAAATTGCAATAACTGAATTGTTTTTGCCGTGGCTTCCAGGCCATGCATATCGGGTACGGGATGGGCCGCTTCCAGGCAAATGATCTTTTGCAAATGCAGGGCATGACCATATTTCGTCACCACTATTCCGGCCGTAACCAAGGCGCCCAAAATTTCTTCTACGGTTTTAGCCATTGCGGCGCTGGCTTTTCCGGCACCGATTACATAAATATGCTGTAATTCACTGACTAAAAAACGCTGGTCAAAAATATGCAGCATTTTGTTCTCAATAAATAAATGATCAGGTATTAACAGTGCGGGCTGAACGGCCGCCACAGCAGTTTTGAATATTTGTATGGCTTTTTCCCTCGTAGTCATAGCTGATGGTATGAAGCATCCGGTAAATAAAACAGGTCAATGGTCAATCAATGTCGTTTAGTTAAGCCCTGCAAACTAATTGCACCGTCATTTTACTCTTAACACAACACTATCATCTTTCCTTTTAAACAAGTACGGGTAAACCGTTTTGTAAACGCATCGCTTCCTGGTTTTGAATACTTTTTAATCTGTAGCGTCGAAAGTGCTTATTACCAATTTTCATTTTTCTGGCCCTGGCCTTCCACAACTGCCCGATACAATGTTTCGTCAATCGCTTTCTCGCTTTTTGCGATTACAACGGTAGCAACCGTATTGCCAATTAAATTGGTGATGGCCCTTGCCTCGCTCATAAAACGATCCACACCAAGCAACAATGCCAGGCCTTCTACCGGTATCACTTTTATGGCTGCAAGGGTAGAAGCCAACACTATAAATCCACTGCCCGTAACCCCGGCCGCCCCCTTGCTGGTGACCATTAAAATACCGGTGATGGTCAACTGCTGGCCAATTGAAAGTTCGATACCAAATACCTGTGCAAGGAAGATAACCGACATGCTTAGATAGATGGCGGTGCCGTCTAAATTAAAACTGTAGCCTGTAGGAATGATCAGCCCTACCACAGTTTTGTCGCAGCCCGCGGCTTCCAGCTTTTGCATGATATTGGGCAAGGCCGGTTCGCTGCTGCTGGCGCCCAGCGTTACCAGCAACTCTACTTTAATGTACCTCAATAATTTCCATAAACTAAATCCATTGTAACGGCAAATCAGGTTAAGCACCACCACAACAAATAAAAATACGGTAAGATAGAAAGTGAGCATCAGTTTTCCGAGCAATAACAAAGTTCCAAAACCAAATTTCCCGATGGTGTATGCCATACCGCCGAAAGCGCCAATGGGCGCCAGCCACATGATCATTTTCATGATATTGAAAATCACCTTACTTATTTTGTCAAGCGTGGTAACTAAGCTGCTCCCATAAGTTCCTAACCTGTTAAGTCCCACACCGAATAAAATACTAAAAAATAATATTTGCAGGATATCCCCCTCTGCAAAGGATTTAAAAATATTGTCCGGGATGATATGGGTAAAAAAATCAACCCAGTTTAACTCTTTCGCCTGGCTGGTAAATTTAGCTACCTTATCAGCTCCGGTGTGGCCCGCTGCAATGCCCACACCGGGTTTTATAAAATATGCCACCAACACCCCAATGATCAGTGCAAGGGTGGTTACGATCTCAAAATACAGCAGGCCCTTACCACCTACCCTGCCCACTTTTTTCATATCGCCGGCACCGGCTATTCCCAATGCGATGGTAAAAAATATGATCGGTGCGATGATCATTTTTATCAGGTCAATGAATTTTTCACTGATGAGTTTGCCTGTAGGAGCAAATGCGGGAAACAGCCAACCCACGAGTATCCCCAATACAATACCGATAATGACCTGGATGTATAATATCTTTAAATACTTCATGCCTTTTTACCTTAGTTATGATGATGGGTTGGAATGCCGCCTTGCTGCTGTTCAAGTTCGATTTAAAGTTACTGTCATTATTGGTTTTTGGTGCAATAGTTTTACATCATTCCGTACCGGTGCAGTTTAGACGAAGATCAGACCCTATATTTCAAAGAACTTTTAGTATAGGAAGTTTACAACCCTCCACCCAAAAGCATTCCCTGATGAGGAGGAGCATAGCTATTAAGGCACAGGTCGCTGCCCGAAATAGCAGGTCCTGGTACCAGCGGTAAAGGTCATGGTTGAATACAAAATAATTATAGTCGGCCCGTAAAAATAGTTTCCATTAATTTTACGCCAATTTATAAAGAAATATGAGTACGATTAAACCTGCATTTATCCAAACCATGCGCTGGTTTGGCCCAAACGACCCGGTTAAATTAAGCGATATCAGGCAAGCCGGTTGCACAGGAATTGTAACTGCGCTGCACCATATACCTAACGGAGAAGTGTGGCCGCAGGCGGAGATACAGCAACGTAAAAATGAGATCGAAGCCGCCGGGCTCAACTGGAATGTGGTCGAAAGCGTGCCGGTGCACGAAAATATTAAAACACAGACCGGTAATTACCTTGAATATATCAACAACTACCGCCAAAGCCTCAGAAACCTTGCTGCCTGTGATATCCGTGTCATCACTTATAATTTTATGCCGGTGCTCGACTGGACGCGGACCGACCTTTCGTTTGAAGTTGCCGATGGGAGCAGGGCCCTGCGTTTTGAAAGAGCAGCTTTTATAGGATTTGACGCATTTTTGCTAAAAAGGCCAAATGCGGCAACGGATTATACTTCGGAAGAAATCAAAAAGGCAAAGCATCGCCTGGATAGTATGAGCGGGGATGAGATACATATCCTGGAGAGAAATATTATTGCCGGTTTACCGGGCAGCGAGGAAAGTTTTACGCTTGAAAAATTTCAACTCGCATTAAATGCGTATGATGGAATTACCGCCGCTATCTTAAAGCAACATTTAATTTACTTTCTGCAGCAGGTAATACCAGTTTGCGATGAAGTGGGTATACAAATGGTGATTCACCCGGACGATCCCCCCTATGCAATTTTAGGCTTGCCAAGGGTAGTGAGCACCGCATTAGATATGCGGGACATTTTTACCGCGGTACCATCTCTCAGCAATGGCTTATGCTTTTGCACGGGTTCATTTGGTGTAAGACCGGATAATGATTTACCCGCAATGGTGAAGGAGTTTGCGGACCGTATCAACTTTGTACACCTGCGCAGCACCAAAAGAAATGACGCAGGTGATTTTTATGAAGACAATCACCTCGAAGGTGACGTGGATATGTACGGCGTGGTGAAAGAACTGGTAACCGTTATGCATACACGAAATATGGGTATCGCCATGCGGCCTGATCATGGCCACCAGATGCTGGATGACCTGCAAAAGAAAACCAATCCGGGTTATAGTGGTATTGGGAGGCTGAGGGGATTGGCCGAATTGCGCGGATTGGAATGGGGGATACAAAGGAATTTATCGTAGGAACAGGCCGCATGTAGGAACATGCCGAGGCGTGTAGGAACAGGCCGCGGCCTGTTCCTACAATAAATTTTACGGGCGCAATTTTCGTTTATTGAGGCGGTTCCTTACATTTGATATACCAATCAAAAACCCCTTCAGTTGCCGCGTATCTTTTTATATATTTGCTTTACCCTCCTGGCAACCCATATCCAGGCACAAATGCGGCAGCATTACCTCTTTTCTAATATAACCGCCCGGAATGGCCTGGCCAGCAATCATGTAAACAGTGTCGTTCAGGATGAAAAGGGATATTTATGGATAGGTACCCTGAACGGATTACAACGATATGATGGCAGCAGGTTCCTAACATTTCATCATAACCCAGCAGACAATAAAACCATTCCTGATAACCATATCAACTTTTTATATATTGACAGAAAGAACAACTTGTGGCTGAATTTCGGTAGTGGAAAAATGGGTAAGTTCGATACCCGTAAATTCATTTTCAGGGAAACAAAAATTATAGTTGAGGACGAGAATATTTTAACGGCCGAAAGGGAATTAAAAGAAGATGCTGAAGGCAATCTCTTCCTTCTTTTCCATTATTTCACCCTCACCACCTACAAGGAGTCCTCCAACGAATTCTCCGCACGTCATAATCTGCTTCCAACACCGCCAGGCTGGAAGATTACGGGAATGCACTTTAATGCGCAAACAAAAAAATATTGGATGGGTTTCGATAGCGGCCTCGTGGTTTATAACAGTGCCACCAAACACCTCAATTATCGCGATCATAATATTGATAAGGAGCCCGCCATTGATGCTTTTACCAAACTTAGGGGCATGTACGGCCTGTTTACAGATTCAAAACAACGGCTATGGTTTTGTACCTGGCCTGCCAAACTCGGATCGCTGGTTCATTGCTTTGACAACCGGCAACGGTTGGTACTGTTACCGGCACTCAGCCTGGATGCGGCTTTTAATTATTATCATGAACCAAGGGTTTTTCATGAGCACCAAAATGGAAATGTATGGCTTTATGGAACAGGTATACTCGGACTGTTTAATGAAAAGACAAAAACCTTTCAAAATAGCGGTATTGACCTGGAATTAAAAAACACGGTATTGAACGATCGTATTGATTGTGTTTTTGAAGACCGCGAACATAACTTATGGGTGTGCACGCATAACAATGGCATTTACCAGTTCAATCCATCGGGGCAATTGTTTAAAAGCTTTGCACATCCCAACCTGTTAAACAATTTGTCGGGTAATGGAGGGGTACTGAGTTTTATGGAAGACCCGGACAAAAGTTTTCTTTACAGTGCATGGGGCGATGGATTATTCCGTTGCGACACTAATTATAAATATCTGCCGC
Organism: Ferruginibacter sp.; assembly: GCA_014379625.1. GTDB lineage: Bacteria > Bacteroidota > Bacteroidia > Chitinophagales > Chitinophagaceae > Ferruginibacter. The sequence goes on from JACMLJ010000012.1 coordinate 277,129, forward strand.
TAAAAATAAAAGGATTGCCGGAAAGAAATGATATTACCGCCTGGGATATGTGTAAAAGAAAAGACGGAAAGATATGGATGGGGTTACAGGACGGGCACCTGATCATCTATGATCCCGCATTAAAATCAGCCAGCCAATTTCAGCCGCCCATTTTTATGAACCGCACTATACGGCAGGTAGTGGAAGATCAACAGGGCAATATGTGGCTGGGTACACAAAGCCGGGGTGTTTTTAAATGGGCGCCGGGTATCGGGGGAGCTAATTTAGAAGCCGGGTTTTCGCACTTATCTTCTGTTCCAAAAACATTGATAGAAAAACTATATGTGGATCACAATGGCGCACTATGGGTTTGCACTATCGTGGATGGTGTTTATAAAATCAATACCAGCAACGGAGCAGTAATTGCCCATTATACAGATAAAGGCCCCAATGGCAAACGCCTGCTTAACAAAGGGGTGGGTGATGCTTTTCAATACGACGATACCACCATGATTTTCGCAGCGGGCGGATTAAATATATTGAACACAAAAACCAATAGCTTTCAATACCTTAATATAATGGATGGCTTGCCTTATGATATTATCAATGCCATTGAAAGGGACGAGGATGGCGAACTCTGGCTCTCTTTTATAATGGGGCTTTGCAGGGTGAACCTGCAAAAAAAAACCTTTTCATACTTTGACCGGAGCGATGGAATAGCGAATGACAATTTCAACCTGGCTGCATCAATCCGTTTATCAAATGGCAAAATCCTGTTCGGGTCTGGTAATGATTTTACCACATTGAACCCCGCTGATTTTAAAATTAAATCAGTTCCGCCGGATGTACAAATCACCGGCTTTACGGTAAACAACCGGTTATTGCAGACAGACTCCCTGCTTGAATTAAAGAAAATCGACCTGGAGTACAATGACAATTCCGTAATGATATTTTTTGCTTCGCTCAGCTATCTTCAAAAAAATAAATTAACCTATTTCTATAAGCTGGAAGAAATAGACAAAGATTGGGTAAAATCCGCGAATAATATGCCGGCAGATTATAGTTATTTACCGCCGGGCAATTATACTTTTTACGTAAAATGCCAGAATGCGGATGGCGTAACCTGTAAAAATATAACGCGGCTTAGTATTGCCATAAGCACTCCCTTTTGGAAAGCCTGGTGGTTTTATATTCTACTGTCGCTGGGCTGCATTGTATTATTTTACTGGTTCGACAGAGAAAGAATGCAACGGAAGGCAGCCCTTCAAAAAATGCGCAGTGATATTGGCCATAACCTGGCCGAAGAGGTGAATATGGCATTGCAAAACATTAATATTTTAAGTGAAATGGCCAGGATAAAGGCCGATAAAGAACCGCAAAAATCAAAAGAATATATCGGCCAGATCCATAGCAAAAGTAATGACATGATACTTGCATTGGAGGATATGCTATGGAGCCTGTCTCCCGATAATGATTCGATGCTAAAAACAGTGGCCAGGATGAAGGAATATATTGATGAATTAAAAAACAGCCATGGTGTTACCATTGAATTGACGGTTGATAAAAAGGTAGCCGCGCTTGAATTAAATATGAAACTACGGCATGAGGCCTTTCTCGTATTTAAAGAAGGCATAAAAAACCTGGTACTGTGCGGTACGAAGCACTGCGAAATACAAATCGGCTTATCCAAAAACAATTTACTGTTCACCATGCAGTTTCTGCATGCATCCTGCGATATGCAGCAATTGCACCAGTTGCTGCACCGGTATGATCTTGAAAAACACCTTCAGTCCATGGGGGCGAGTATTGATGTGCAGGTACATAAAACCAATTCGATTTTGATTTTGCATGTACCGCTAAATTGAAAGCGAATAAAGTTTCATTTATGAAACTGCAGTTTGCCACGACCCGCAAACCAATTTAGCCCTGAAAGGGCGTAATATAACAGCGATGGGTAAAGCCCATCGCACAAAAAACAAAGCCACAGCAAATCCATTAATTTAATCTTTTTACAATCAGTACCAACCACGTCCACAGTGGTCATCCGAACTGGTATCAAATATTTCCTGACTGCATTTTACGGTTGATCAGTTCCTTATGCTCACGGTTACCATTCCAGATTAATGGCAGCACTACGGTAAAATTTTTTTCGTCTTCCATTACCTGGAAACCGGGGCGCTTCAACAACTCGTATTTGGCCTTTATATTATCCAGCCCAACTTTATTGCTTGGGGCTTTAATACTTCGTGGCTGCAGGTTATTGTTCACGATCAGTTTATTACCGGCGGTTGTAAAAATGTCGATCAGTAGTGGTTTGTTTTTAGAAAGTGCGTTATGCTTTACCACATTTTCCACCAGTAACTGGAGGGTTAGCGAGGGTAATAAATAATGCTCGTACCGTTTGTCGATCTGGATATTCAATTGTACGGCTTCTCCATGCCTCGTCTGCAGGAGCCGGTAATAAGAATTTATAAACAACATTTCATTTGCCAGCGTACTGATGCCATCTTCATTGCTCCGTAAAAGGTAACGGTACACTTTACTTAATTCACTCAGGAAGGCATCGGCCCTTTGCCTGTCTTCGGCAATAAGCGATGATAAGGTATTAAAGCAATTAAATAAAAAATGCGGGTTCACATGACTTTTCAATGTGTCATACGCTTGCTCTTCCGACAACTGCTGGATCGCTTCATTTTCTTCAACGCCGGCTTTGTACCTCCCCAGCATATACTCCGCTTCATACAAGGTTTGGAAAATCAGGTTTATAAATAACCCCAGGGCAAACCCTTTCGCTACGTGATTATTTTGCCACTGGTAGCCAGCGATATTAAAATATGCATACACGAAAAACGTAAGCAGCAGGCCTGCAATTAAAATTAATACCTGCACCAGTATTTTATGAATGATACGTTGCCGGCTTTGATTTAACCCCGGGTATTTTTTTTGGGTAGCATCAGCCTGCAAAATAAATATATACCAGGCCGCAAAACCAATTACAAAAATCAATGGAAAAGAAACCCACCAAACCATCCTGTTACTCCATAATTGATCTTCAAACATAATAACATTCATTGCCAGGCATATCAATGGCATTGCAAGCAGAAAGGAACGCAATTTCCATTTGGGGGGTGTATACCATTTCATACCATTTCCTCCTCTTTCCCTTCTTTAATTATCAATGGAAGATGAATGACCCTGTACCCACCCAAATCATCTATAATCATGGGCGAATTAATGAGCAACCGGTAATTATTTGCCAGGTTACTCAAACTAACCTGATGGTCCATCGCCGGCTCTGTATATTTAGGTTGCACATTATTGCTTATTTTAACTACATTATTATCTGCGGAGCAGATGGATATTTTTAACGGGCTGGTGTCGCTGATATCGTTTAAAGAAAAAGTATTTTCAACAATTACCTGTAACGATAACGGCGGCAGCAATTTGTTTTTATGGCTGCCGGATATGTCCACTTCCAACTGTAAACCCTCACCATACCTGGCTTTCAACAAATGCCGGTAAGATTCAATAAATTTTAACTCCGCTTCAAGCGTTACTAATTTCTCCTCATCAATGCGAAGCATATAACGGTACACTTTGCTCATTTCATCCAAAAATTTTTCGGCATTATCTCCCTCCTGCTGTATCAGGCCCGAAAGTGAATCCAAACATTCAAATAAAAAATGCTGGTTCAAATGGCTGTTTAAACCCTGCAACTTTCTTTCCTTGTAAACTTTTTTCAATTGCTCCGTTTGTTCGCAATTCGCTTTCCAGATTTGATAACGCGAAATGCCTTCCATTAAAAAAGTTAAAAAGACATTGATGAGGCCCATTGAAATATAACTCCAGATAAATCCTGCCTCATTTATCCTGTAATTAAAAAAAGTAAAGTATCCATACACTTCAAACAGGGAATATAAAAACAAGCCGGTAATGAGCAGGAAAGTAAGGATCATTAGCGTTAACCGCTTCATGAGTTCCCGTTCTTTCGGAAACCGGTTCTTCATAGCCACCGCGATCCAACCACAGAAAATAAAATCCAGGCAAAATCCCGCGCAGGTAATCAAAGTAGCTGTTGCCAGCAACCCGGTATCGCTGAAATACTCATTGCCAAATATATTATAATTGATAAACAGCGTAAATCCCGGTACGATTCCCAGCATCACCAGGTAGTCTTTTCCGGAATATTGTGGCAGTTTTATTTTCATCCTGTTTACAAAATAGTAAATATTTTTATATTTTACCATTTGTTGCGGTAGGAACAGGCCGCGGCCTGTTCCTACCGCGGCCTGTTCCTACGAGATACCGGTATTTATTTTAGTTCTGCCAACTGCCTTGTACCCGGAACAATGTTTTTAACGGGTTTGGTAGATTTAAGAAATGCGAACACGGCTTTCAGATCATCATCGGTCATTTTCCTGAAATTTTCCCATGGCATGGGTGGCAATAAAGTACGGCTGCCATCAAGACCCTTAAATTTGCCCTCGCGGATAGCCTTAAAAAAATGCGCCTCACTCCAGTTACCCAGTCCTGTATCGTCTGATGTAAGGTTGGCTGCAAAGCTAACACCCCAGGGCCCGGCTGCTGAAGTAAGGTCTTCGTTAAACATCACCAGTCCTTTTTTTACCACATTGCTGTCATACTTTGGGTAAGACCTGCTGGCAGGGAAACCGGAAAGACGGCGGTCCATATCCACTTCGGGCCCATGGGGTCCAAATTTTTTGGGAGAATGACAGTCATCGCAACCTCCGATAGTTACCAAATACCCACCCCGTTTAACGAGGCTATCGTTACTAACGGTGGAGGCTGATGGCTTATTTGCTTTGCCGGTATCACATGAAACGATGCCGGTAGTGATCGTTGCCGCAATAATAAAAATTGTCAGAATTGTTTTACGCATGATTGATAAAATTTATTGTTGTTGTTTAATTGTTGCTTTTCTAATGAGTTTTTTTTATGGAATGCACCCGAAAATAATAGCGTTTTCTCCGCAAACTATTACTGCTGAATGTGTCAGAAGCGAACGGAATTTTGTATGCCATTTTTTATTTTATTTCACTCAGCCACTGCGTTGCAAATTCCCTGGCCATCGTGGTAACTTCTTTGCCGGCACGGAAAGCCTGTTTCCATTCTGTGGATTTTCTTTCATAGGCAGGATTTACAAAAACCCTTTTATTATAAGAAGTTTTTAATTCGGCGCTGAAATCGACATCTTTGGTTACTTCAAGAAATTTTTGCAATCTTTCTTTAATTACAGGTGAATAGTTTGCGGGATAATTCTTTTCCCAGTTTCTCAAACGCTCTTCATAACTTCTGATTCTTTGTTCGTTATCCGATTTTTCCATTAACATCATACCCCTAAAATACTCGTGGTTTGGATCCTGGTATTCTTTCAACATCTTTTTATACATATCCAGCACCGTTACCATACTCTTCTGCATTGCCGCATCCATTCCCTTCATGTTTTTTTCCAGTTCCTTTACCGACTTTTCCATTTTCGCAATTTCATCTTTCTGAATTTCGGCCCGGGTACGAATTGGTTTCAGCTCCGCCTCTGCAGGCTTTGCGCTTTTACGCTCGGCTTCATATTCCTTTTTAAAAGCGTCACTGTTAACGTATTGTTTGGCATAGGCGAGCAGGTCTTTGGCAACGGCAACCCGGTTACCACTTGCAATGTTTTTTGCATTGCGGGCCTGGTAATAGTTCAGGTAGCCCCCTGTAAAACTTCTGTAAATTTCTTCTGCTCCCTGCTGTTTGTTAAGGCCCAGTTGTTGCCAGATATCATCTCCCAACTTTGTAGTGGCTACAAAAGAGAATAAAAACAAACTTAAAATACAGAGGATTAAAGCTGTTATGCAAATACGAAGGCAGATGACCAGCGACTTAATTGAATGTTGTTTCATTTTTTTAGATTTTATTGATTTTGTTTAATAATTAATGACGATAAATCCTGAGTATGACAGTCCTGGTAAAGCGCTGTCAAAAAATTTACTGGTATTGTTTTCAGCAGTTGTGTTGCGCTTTGTTACAAAGGGCATATCCTCTAGATGGTAATGGATATTTGTATGATTCAATTTGGCAAAAACCAGCAGCGACAGTATTGTAATAAAGACAGCTATTTCAAAAAAGGTTTTTAATTTTTTCATGTTGATTTCATTTACAATCGGCCGGTTTATTTCGATGTAAAGTTCTTCTGAAAACCAGTGCCCGTAAATGATACCATGAATGAGTTGTTTTAATGGATGTTTGAATTGTACAACGATAAAGCACCTGAATTAATCGGAGAGCCGTATGCAGGGATCAGTTGTTTGCCACCTGCATAAAGCTTTTTGAATTACCCGTAAATGCAGGTTGAAGCAATTCATTTACATACCCCGCACAAAGCTCATAAGAATCATATTCTCTAAACTCTTTGCTTAGTTGTTCTACATTCTTTTTATAGATGCCGTTATTGAACACTTCGGCTACCGCGGTTTTTAACTGTGCCGGTGATGGCTTCTCTGTTTTTAGATTTACACCCAGTTTAAAATAACCAACCCTTGCGTTGATCTCGTTTTTACCTTCATGCACGCCCGCTACTACTAATGGCAAGTGGTTTGCTATTGCCAGCATAACACCTCCATAACCGCCATTAGTAATATATACACCCGCATAGGGCATTATATCAGCGAAAGGAATAAAATCCTCAATAATGATATTTTTCTGCGGGTACCTTGCCTGTAATTCCTTCGTTTGTGATCCACCGGTGGTTGCAACAACAAGGGTGTCAGTATCTTTAAATGCCTCCAAAGTTGGGACAATAATTTTCTCAGGGTCCCTCTCCACCGTACCCTGGGTTACCACTACCATCTTACTAAACTGGTTCAGCCGCTTATCAAACCATTCTTTTCTTTTAAGCCCGGAAGTATAAGGAAGAAGTGGCCCGATGAAACGGATATTTTTTCCGAGATCACTCCTGTAGTATTCAAAACCCGGGGTACCACTTTGTAACAGGAGAGTTGATTTTTTTACCAGCATGTCGAAAATAGCCGTGTTTTTATAGGCTATTCCATGTTCCAGCATCGTTTGCTTTAACACCTGGTTTGATTTTCTAAATAAAATATTATCCGCTACAAAATGCAATATGGATTGTTTGATCTTACCAGCGAAAGAATGGGCTGGTGTCATGGCAAGACCGTTTGGCGCCAGGTCTTTTGAAGTTTCTGTCAGGGGAAACACGCCAATAGAAATAACCGGAATTTTCATTTTTTCAGCAATAAACGGAATGGCGGTAAAAGCGCAATCCACTATTACCAGGTCAAATGGAAAAGAGCGGTATATGTTAAGCATATCAGCATAGTATTCGGGGCCGCGTGCAATAAAAAAATTGATGATATCATAGTTCAGTTTTTTTAAGGGATTTTTCATTGCCTTGCGTGCAGGGAATATTTCATCTACGGTATCGCCTGTTACTTCCAGCGCTTTATCAAAGAGATAATAAGGTACCTGCAGTTTTTCTAATTTGTGTTTATAATTGGCAGAACTGTACCAGCGTACATCATAGCCGGCGAGTTGCAAATGTTTTGCTATGCCGGTAAGCGGGTTAAAATGCCCGTCCGCAGGCACACAGGCGAAAAGAATTTTCTTTTTGGCAGGCTTATCAATAAGCGTAACTGATCCATCCAGGTTAACATGTTTGTTTTGCATAACTACTTTTGTTTAAATGATTGTATAAAATATTCCGCAAGTTTACATGCGCCATTGATCCGGGAAAAGATTTGGCTGAATGAATTGATAAGGGCAATGAATGAATTGGCATAAGCTCCTCACGCAGGACTGTAATTGCGGTGAGCGCTTTGAACAATATTACATTTCAAATTATTGAAAAAGCTCATAATTCATTCGCACACCAGGGACAATCCAATACTCATGGCATATCGTTATTAAACATTTAACCCATCAATCTATCCTGGTAAAAGAACAGCCAAAAATTGAAGCCTGTACCCATCTAACTGCCCGTTTATGGCGAACAGACCGGGGCTATCCGTTGTATTCATCAATCAATAATTCCTTTTACTCAATTGATACAGCTTATCCTTACCTGCGGACAAATTGAATAATAATTTTGACTTCAGTAAAGCGCATTCAACCATTATTTTAAAATTTTAAACAACCATTAAATCAAATAAAAATGAATCAGCAACCAATTATTTTAGTTACCGGCGCCACCGGTGCGCAGGGCGGCAGTGTTGCACAGGCACTTTTGAAAGAAAATAAATTTGCGGTAAGAGCGCTTACCCGCGATGGCAAATCAGCAAAGGCAAAGGAGCTTGCCAGGGCAGGTGCGGAGATCTTTGTGGGCAGCTTAGACGATATCGAAAGCCTGAAGCGGGCCATGCACGGCTGTTACGGCGTTTTTGGTGTGACCAGTTTTTGGGAACATTTCGAAAAAGAATACCAGCACGGAAAAAATTTAGTGGATGCGGTGAATCAATCTGAAATCGAACATTTTGTATTCAGCACATTACCCGATTATAATAAACTAAGCAAAGGCACCCTGTCTGTTCCCCATTGCGATATTAAAGGCCAGTTGCAGGAATACACAAAGGGCCTGCACATTCCAGTCACCTTTGTACACATCGCCTATTACTACGAAAACTTTTTAAGTTTCTTTCCACCGCAAAAAGGAACGGATGGCAATTATTATTTTGGCTTTCCCCAGGGAGACACCCAGTTAGCGATGGTAAGTGTTGAAGATATGGGAGGCGTGGTAACACCTATATTTGATTATCCTGAGGAATATGTCGGGCGTGTGGTTGGCATTGTTGGAGAAGATAAAAGCTGCGCCGAATATGCGGAGGTAATGTCAAAAGTATTGGGGCAAAATATTTTTTACAATTATATTCCCAGGGAAAACTATGCCGCTTTTGGTTTTCCCGGTGCGGAAGAACTGGCCAATATGTTTGATGTACAACGCCGCTATATCCCCAACCGCCAGCTTCATTTAATAGAAACCTATGGCTTAAATTCCGCCACACAAAGCTTTGAAAGCTGGTTGAAAAAAAATAAAGAAAAGTTTGCACCCCTTTGGATGAAAGAAGAAGGCGTACTGGTTGGATAAAATGAGCTGATTGAAGGCTGATAGACCAGGATTTTGCGGTACATTGTTAAAACCTTGTACCGCAATTTTGCATGCAGCAACTATATTACCCGGAGATAAAAAAAAGAAAGGTTTCATTTTGTAAAAATGTGCAACAAAAGCAATATCAATTATCAATTATCCCATTGTCGATTGCCCTATAGTTGATCCATCTCGCAAATAAATTAAGCCGCCCAACCTCAAAGTCATTTAAGGGCTTACTTGTTATCTCCATCTGCACGGTTATTAAAAATGGAAATTGAAAGCGCTGCTATTTATCAGGATGGCATCGGGATCAATGCTGGTAGAAAAAATCAATTGTTAGTACCCTGTAAAGTATCAGCCTGGATTTTACAGTGATTAAACTATGCAGACAATGTGTTAGCGGTCATGGCTGCATCCCAAATTGTCGCTGGTTGGTGGGGACACCAGCCAGGGCTTGTAGCCTTGGTCGATGTCCCCACCGGCCACAGCATTAAACAGGAGCGACCATTTGGGATGCACCCACGGTCATTGTAACAGAAAAGTAAACAAAAATGGAATGTATATTTGCAGACAAAAGCAAAAAATATGAAAAAGAAAATTCTATTTGTGGTAAGTCTCCTTTTTGGACTGATGTTTATTAACGCGGGACTAAATAAATTTTTTAATTACATGCCTATGCCAAAAGACATGCCCGAAAACTTGATGAAGGTAATGGGAGCGTTTATGACAATCGGATGGTTGATGCCCCTTATCGGAATTGCCGAAATATTGGGCGGAATACTTTTCATCCCAAACAAATACAGGGCGCTTGGTGCATTAATTATTTTCCCGATTATGGTGGGGATACTTTTAACCAGCATTATAAATGCCCAATCGGGAATTCCATTAGCACTAATACTTCTTGCGATAAATCTTTGGGTAATTATAGAAAACCGTGCAAAATACCTGCCGATGATTAAATGAATAGTAAATATACTCTATCATAAAATAATCAGTGCCGCCATCGCAAAAAGCCGTGTGAATTGCAAAAAGCTTTGTATGAACATGGCGGCAGTACTGCGCATGTTTATTACATTTGAAAAATCAAAATCAAAGCCTTGCGTTTTTTTATCCATATTGTTATCTTATTGCTATGCTTTCGGGGCAACCTGGTGGCCCAGCCCCAGGAATACCTTTTTTCTTTCCTGGGAGTAAAGGATGGCCTGCAGGAAGAAAACATCATTGCAGTACAGCAGGATACAAAAGGCTATATTTGGATAGCAACGCATAATACCGTACAGCGGTACGATGGAAAAAGGTTCATTAATTTTTATCATAAAGATAATGACCCCCGATCAATACCCGCAGGCGGCATCCTTGGGATGCAGATAGATAAAAAAGACCGGCTTTGGATACTTACCGGAACAACTACATCGGCGCTTGGATACCTTGACGTAAACAATTTTACCTATAACCCCGTAGCGATTCGTTTTCCTCCCGGTGATTATAATAAAGCGAGATCGGCAATTCACCTTGACAAAGATGATAACCTGCTGCTCATTTTTATCGGGTTTTCATACGTAACATTTAATGAAAACAGTAAGGAAGCAGCTCAAAAATACAATCCTTTTCAATTACCCGAGGGTTGGGGACCACTTTACCTGTGGCAGGATGATTCACGCAATTACTGGATGGGCGCTCAGAAGGGTTTGCTTAAATACAGTGCCTCCAAAAAAACAATGTCTTACCGCGGGCACAATATGGAAAACGATCCCATTATAAAAAAATTTGAAAATGCAACCAATATAGTATATGCCTATGTTGACAAAACCAACCGCTTCTGGATCACGGGATGGCCGCAAAACAAACGGTTTATAAAATGCTATTCTCCTGCAACCGGCGAAACAACAGAATGGCAACACGCTATCGGCAGGTCATTGCAGGGGAAATATTACGAGCTGTACGGCATCACGGAAATGAATGATGGCAGCTTGTGGATGGCAGGTCACAACCTTTTTGCCAAATTAAACAAAACAACGAATATTGTAGAACCTGTGCACAACGATGCATTGGGTGAATATACAATCAGGTATGATATCATCCACCAATTGTATGAAGACAGGGAAAAAAACATTTGGATTAGCACCAATAAGGGTTTATACCGGTTTAATCCACCCGCCCAGTTGTTTAAGGCTGTAAAGAACCGCCTGCCCGGACATGATTCTGCATATACAGCAGATGTAACAGGTATGTTGCAAACCCCCGATGGCGAAATATTAGTAAGCACCTGGGGCAATGGCATTTTTTCTTACGACAAAGATTTTAACCCCGTCCGGTCAAAGTATGTAAGCAGGATATATCCGCCAGGGGAGAATATGGTTTGGTGCATGACCCGTAGAAAAAATGGTGATATCTGGAGGGGTTGCCAGGATGGATACCTATTTATTTATGAAGCCTCCACGGGGAAAACCACCAGGCTGCGACCGCCTGTGTTTGAGAACAGCACCATACTCCAGGTTGAGGAAGATAAAAATGGTGACATGTGGCTGGCAACCCAGCGAGGTTATCTGGTAAAATGGAATGGGGAGAACAATAGCTTTACCCTTCAGCATAAATTGAAAACGGTAATCTCCCGTATTTATATTGACACGGAGAATTATGTATGGGTTTGCACAGACTTAAACGGAGTATTTCGTATAAACTGCAGTAGCGGAAACATTACTGAAACTTATACCTCTATTGGGCCAAAAGGAACAACGATCCTTATTAACGGGGCATCAGACATGATCCAGTACAATGACAGCATTTTTGTGATAGCCAGTGAGGGGCTTAACGTGCTGAATATACGCAGAGGCAGCTTTAAATATTTTACTACAGAAAATGGTTTACCCTCAGTTAATATCACCAACCTGGCAAAGGATAAGGATGGTTATATCTGGATGAGCTCAGCAGTGGGTATCCTTAGTTATCACCCTTTTAAAAAAAAACTTAGCCTCTACAACGCAACTGATGGCGTACATACCAATTCATTCAATGTGGCAAGCGGTGCTGTTTTAAATGATGGCAGAATTGCCTTTGGCACTTACCACGATTTTATTGTGTTTGAACCATCCAGTGTTACTGTAGATGATTATGTTCCTCCAAAAGTAGCCATTACCGGCTTTGCACTAATGAATAAAAACCTGCTGGTAGATTCCCTGCATAAGCTGCCGAGGATAAAACTTCATCATTTTGAACATTCCCTGACGATAGAACTCTCTACACTCACCTACCAGAATCATTATGATATATACTACCGGGTGGAAGGGCTGGATGACGACTGGGTAAAAGCAGGCAAACTAAACCAGGTAAATCTTAATTATATACCACCCGGCAAATATACATTTAAGGCTGGTTGTAAAGATGCAAAAGGAAATATTGGTCGCATCACTACAATGGAAATTTATATAACTCCCCCCTTTTATAAAACCTGGTGGTTTGCGGGTTTACTGGCATTTGCCGCTATTGGAATATTGTACTGGATAGATAAATTCAGGGTTGCGCAAATCAGGGATACTGAAAGGATGAGAACAAGAATTGCGACCAGCCTAACAAAAGATATGAGCAATACGCTTAGTAATATTAATGTACTGAGCGAATTAGCGAAAGTAAAATTAGACAAGGATACAGAACGAACCAGGGAATATATCGGGCAGATCAGCGATAAGAGCAGTCGCATGATGGAGGTAATGGATGATATGATCTGGAGTATTAACCCGGAGAATGATGAAATGCAGTTTACCATCCTGCGCATGAAAAAATATGCAACCACCGTCCAGGCGAGGTATAATGTTGAAATCAGTTTTACCATTCATGAAAAAGTGAAGGAAATAAAATTACAGATGGACAGGAGGCATGAACTGTTTTTAATTTATAAAGAAGCGTTGCTCAATACGGGCATGCATGCCGGGAGCAAGTTTGCAGATGTGGATATCAGGTACGAAAACGGTAAAATAAAACTGTCCATTGTTGATAATGGGAAGGGGTTTGATACCAATGAGGCCTGCTTCGGGCGCGGATTAAACGAAATGCGAAAAAAGGCAACTGCATTAAATGCATCTCTCCGGATCAATGCTGAAATAAACACAGGAACAACGGTTATATTGATAATGGCGGTTTAATGGGGTAAATGGCTACCGGGTTGATCGCACTCCTGTACCTGCATACATATTACTTTTCGTTGATACGGGCAATCATTAATTTATGATGTCAACCTTCCAGGGTTTTGGATATTTTAATTTCCTTCATTTTCTATAATAATATCAGCCTTTCAGGCCGTCGCAACTACACTGTATGGTCGCTGAACAAGCTCATGAATTTAATCCCAGGGCCGGTTGCAGCATTACTTATTTTCCCATCCACTTTTTAAAATCAGTTACTTTTTCCCTGCTTACCAATGCCTCTTTATCTACCGCCGGCTTTAAAGAAAGTATCAACCGGTTACCAAAGTAATCGTGTATCTGGTCTACGCTCGCAATGGATACATAAAATGACCGGCTGATGCGGAAGTAGATCTCCGGGTTGAGCATCTCTTCAAGTTCATCCATGGTATAATCCACCACGTACTTTTTATTATCATTGGTCTTAAAAAAATTCAGTCGCCCATCGCTGTAGAAATAACAAATTTCATCCACTTCAATGCTTACCAGTTTTTGAGCATGTTTTACTAAAAAACGTTTACGAAATTCTTTTGGCTGCAATTTTAATTGTAATTCCTTTACTAAGCTGTCTACATTTAAAGCCGGTGTTCCGTTAGTTCCGCCATACATGTTTTTCATCTTTTTAAACTTCTCTAACGCGGCTTCCAGGTCTTCCTTCTGGATGGGTTTTAATAAATAATCCACGCTGTTTACTTTAAATGCCTTTAACGCAAACTCATCATAGGAAGTAGTAAAGATGACGGTGCTTTTTACTTCTACTTTTTCGAAAATCTCAAAACTTTGTCCATCCGCCAGTTCGATATCCATTAAAATGATATCCGGCGATGGATTAGTTTCCAGCCAGTTTACAGAGGACCGGATACTATCGGCCACTCCTACTACTTCCGCGGTGCTATCTACACACGCCAATGTTTTCTGCAGTTTTTTTACTGCCAGTTCTTCGTCTTCAATAATTAATACTTTCATAAGAAAGGGTTTATGTGAATTATATATTAATTTAACAAAAACAGGATTGAAAAGTGTAAACCTGCAGCTTCAATTGATGAATACAAGGGATGAATTGTTATTTAACCGGATGAACTGTTCCAGTTTTTCAACAGATCTTTATGCTGCTTTACCAATTATTCCGCCGTACTTTATCACTTATTTTTAAACCCGGGTTTAAATTTTGCCGCGGCTGCTAAAAATCAAAGTTACTGCCGGTTTAAAGTTTTGAAAAACATCTGTTCAATCATTTGTTGATCCTGCTGTATGAATTGTTGTTTTCATAAAGATCACTGATAATTTTGTAGCCAACGGTATCGCTCCTGTGAGCATCATTCCATCTATCAGCCCAAAAAAATTTATGGCCTAAATGTATTCAATTGCTGCCGTTAATTTGACGACATCACTTTATATACCCTATTTACCTTATTTACTTCATTTACGTTACTTCGTCACCCTAGCTCATCCCACTCAAACACCAGGCTTTTACCGCTCGTTTTCGATCAGCGGGATAATCACTGAAAAAAGGCCTTCTTTTTCTTCCACCACTATACCCGGCTGGTTCATTAACCTGTATTTGGCGGCTATATTCCGCAACCCCACTTTATTGGATTCTACCTTATTTATTTTTTTCTGCAAATTGTTCCTGACGATGATGGCTTTTTCGTTAACGGATAATACTTCAATTTGTAAAGGGCTTTCTTTCAGCAGCATATTATGTTTTACGGCATTTTCCACCAGCAGTTGCAGGGTTAGCGGCGGGATCAGGTATTGCTCATGCTGTTGGGATACATTGATATTTAAATGAACCCCTTCGCCATAACGTGTTTTCAGTAAATGAAAATAAGAACGGATAAATTGTAATTCGGTTGCCAGGTTGGTTAATTCCACCTCATTATTGCGCAACAGGTAGCGGTACACTTTGCTCATTTCGTCCAGGAATTTTTCAGCTTTCTCCGGTTCATCGCCGATGAGGGATGACAAAGAATTTAAACTGTTGAATAAAAAATGCGGGTTCACCTGGCTTTTCAAAGCATGCAATTCTTTTTGAAACTGTAGTTTCTGTAATTCTTCCTTTTCATGGATTTCCTGTTTCCATTTTTCAAATGTGTAGATGAATTCGTAACTGCCACCATTGATAAAGTTCGAGCAAATACAAATCACCATTACCCTGATAAAAATGTCGGTAGTAAACTGGAAATTATAAAAATGCCAGTAGGCATATAACTGCATGATCGTTAGTGTGAAAATAGCCGTAATAACCGAATACAGTGCAAAAGATACCATAATCCGCGTAGCGGTTTGCCGGAAGGAAGGATATTTTCGCCTCACCCATAACATGATATGCATCAACACAAACCATAACACCGTGCCAACCCCAATGGCTATAAAAGTTGTTTGAAAAAACTGGATGGTATTTTTAAAATAAGCAGCGCCAAACAACCAATAATTAAATAAAACGAGAACAGGATACATCGGAAAAAAATACAACCACCAGTCTTTTGATGTCATTGTAAAATGAAGCCGGGTATAATATGATTGCTTTTGGCTGTTCATCGGGGTTGTAACAAAGGGACCGCAACTGAAAATTCCCTGCCGTCATCCTGAACCGTAATTTCATCCTCCCTCATCAGCTCATATTTTTTGGCAATATTACTCAACCCAACCTTATTGGAACTTACATTGCGTACTTTACGCTGAAGGTTATTGCTTACAATGAGTTTACCGCTATTTGTGGTCATTATTAATATTTGCAGGGGGCTGTCTTTTAATATCATATTGTGCTTAACAGCATTTTCTACCAGCATCTGCAGGGTTAGTGGCGGAAGCAGGTAACCGAGGTATTGTTCATTGATCCTGATCTCCATATCCAACCCATCTCCGTACCTTGTTTTTAGCATGTGAAAATAAGACTGGATGAATTGCATTTCCTTATCCAATGAGGCTAAACCCTCTTCATTATTACGAAGCAGGTAACGGTACACTTTGCTCATTTCATCTAAAAACTTTTCGGCCTTTTCGGGTTCGTCCGCTATCAGGGATGATAATGAATTTAAACTGTTGAACAAAAAATGCGGATTCACCTGCCCCTTTAATCCTTCTAACTGGCTTTGGAGGTTTTCCTTTTTAAGGTTTTCCGCCTCGTCTACCATTACTCTCCATTTTTCATAAAAAGAAGCCCCTTCATTCAGGCTGGTGGCAAGCACATTACAGGTTATCCCAACCAGCAACACTTTCCAGTAAGTGCCCCAGTTTATTTCGTAACCCAGGAACCCGATATAATCGTACCCCAAAAAAATGATCGTAATAGAAGCCAGCATTATAATAATATAGGCAAGCAAACTCAGGCCTATCCTTTTAAATGCCTGGTGGTATTTTGGAAACCGGTTTAATAAAACAATGGCCACCATTCCGCACGAAATATATACCAGCACCAATACCGATAACGTAAGTAAGGTAGCTAATAAAAAGGTGCGGCCATACAGGAAATATTGTTTTCCAAACAATAAATAATTCAGTATTAAAGCAACAGGAGGCATAATGATCACCATTATAAGCAACTCCTTCTTTGAATACGTCAATGGTTTCATGTGCGTTGATATACTCATCCCGGCGACCTTTATTCTCAAATTATTAATAACATCCAATTGAACTACTCAATCATGAATGAATTGTGTTAAATGTGTATGAATTGTTATTTTAAGTGAATCAATTGCAGGTGAAATTAAATTAATAGATTGGGCAATCTTACAGGGTGCATCCCGGTTTGTACAGGCAGTTGGGTAAGTGGGCCAGGCTTCCATGGACTCTGCCTCGCTTAAAACCTGGTTAAGTTTTTTGGGTAGGTGATGTGTTTAGGGGAAGCACTGCGTAGGTTTAGCAATGCGGGGAAAGGAATCCGGAACCCAGTACTCCAAAAGTATGTGCCGGTTCAATAAAATTATATCCATTCCCGGGATGATCATCCGGGTTAACAAATGCCGGGATACTGATGGGGATTTTACCTGGAGTGATAAAATAAGTTACATTTTTCGCATTGAGCATGCAAAGGATGCCCCTGGTAAATGGTGAAGCCAACGAGTATTGCACAAAAGGTAACGAAGACGATGAGTTGAATTTTCTTATTCATGACTGACAGTATATTTAATGTATTTGCTCAATTAAAATAGCCCTGCAAAATAGCTGCAGCTCCGGTGATATGAAATACGGGAATGTTTGAATTGCAAAAAATGCAGCATGAACCGGCAGGGAAATGGGTGAATACCTTTTACCACCACAAGAGGATGGCCCCCGTTTCTAACTTATCCCCGCAGGATGGATATTCAATATAAAGTCCGGCCCACCTGTAAAATATCCTGCCGGTGTGGTAACCCGTTACGACCCAAATATGGCCCCCAGCAGTAAACTCAAAAAGCCGACAATATTTACAATTTGCCTTTTTGCAAATATGGACAGCCATCTGGCCCTGTAATCTGTCCAGTTGTGAGGATAGGTTTCCACAGACCAGGTGTTGATGATCTTATTGATAGGAACATTGCCTTTTACTGCCAAAATAATATCAGCAATCAAGGCAGCTAATGCAATTGCGGAACTAATAAACAATATCCCGCTAAGATTCATACTGCTTAAAATGGTGAGCAAAATGCCGGTGATCAAACTGGTATAGATTACAATACTGTATTTAGCACGATAGTTTTTATCCAGCAGCTTACGCAATTCAATATATGCTGCCGGTTGCATATTCTTTTGCACATCGGTTAAAGCGATGATATAAGAGAATGACTGGCTTACCATAAAACTATAGGCTACGAGGTTGATCAGCATGATGACTTTTATTTCCATGATATTTTTTTTGTTTTGGCTCTTTGCTTAAAGTAATTTATTAGGGGCAGGTAATACTTACCGGAATTTTCTGTACCAAATCAACCGTATTATTGAAGCAAAAAATCTTTCCAATGAACCCGGTCAAACCATTCAGCAATTATTTAGCGGCGATTCGTTACGATAGCTGTTTCGGGTAAGTAACTACCTTCCTTCCTGTTACTTTTTGGGGATATGAAACTTCGATACCCATGAAGGATCAATCGTAGAGGGTTGGCTGATATCCACGCCGGGATGTGCATCCATATCCACCATTAACAGGTAGGTTTTGGCGGGATCATCCTGGAAATTGGTGCGTTCCCACAAATAGGTATTGGAATGCTGATCCTTTAACTCATTTACCGGTATGGGCCTTGTTGTAATGGTCCCGTTTTTAACAATGCGGTAAACACCTTTTTCTGCATGGGTAGTAAATACCTGCTGCCCCTTTGCATCCTTCGAAAATACCACGGTACCATTCACCTGCGTAAATGTTTCCGTATCGGTGCCGTAGGTGTTGGCCTGTACATATAATAAAAACTCAAAACGGTTTTCTTTTAAAAATCTAAATTTCACGATCATACCGCCACCACTTTTATAAGTATTGTAATTACTGCCCGGTGTATTGTTTACATATCCAACTGAAGAAACCGTAGAAATCGTCCAGTAAGTTTCTGCCCCTGTCAGCAACGAATCGGGGATATTAGCTACAGCCATCATCTTTATGGCTTCTTTTAAAGAGGATGTTTTTGTCTGGCTGTAAGCAAAGCCTGAAATCAAAATGCCTGTGAAAATTAATATTTTTTTCATAAAAAAATGTTTGTTTAATTGATGGTTTAATGTACCTGGTCTGGTTTTGATAATAAATACCTCGTCATAAAAATACCTACCCCTCCACCCTCCGCGGGGCTAAGTGTGAATGACGTTACCTGGTCTATCTTCCAGCCTTCGTCGGTATAGGTCTTCAGCGTTTTAAGCACCTGTTCCTCATTCGATTTTATATTTTTAAAATTGATGCCCACCATGCTGAACAGGTTTTCGAGGTCTGATTCCTTCTGCGATCCATCGGGATTGGTGATGATCATTTTTGAGCGGCCAAGGCCACCGGTTACTACAGATTCGATGGTATTGATCTGCATAAATTTCTTATTCACTGCTGCTTTAATTTCCTGTGCAAACAGGTTGCTGCTAACCGTTACTGTTATAGCAAGCAATACAAAAACCTTTTTCATGTTTTTAGTTTTTTTTATTGTTTATTATTTGTGTTCATTCACCATTCAATGTCATTTAGTTAAGCTATTTTTCCTTTTTCCTTCCGTAGGAACGGTATGTCGGTAGCAATGAAAAAGGTTATGCATTTTCGGTCCTTAGGAATGATATATGATTAACTCCCCTTCTTACAATCATAGCCAATACAAATATCTAAAAACCGATTTTACATATCGTCCCTATGGGACGAATTGAATCATCATTAATTCTTTCTACCCATATATCGTCCCTATGGGACGAAGTATTAATCCTTAACTAAATAATATTGATTCACCATTCACCATTGCCTATTGCCCATTCACAATTCACCACAGCCCGTCAATCATCGCTTAATAAATTCCACCCGCCGGTTCTGCGCTTTTCCTTCTTTCGTTTTGTTGTCCCCCACTTCCACCGTTTCGCCTTTCCCGTCTGTTTCAATCCTCGCTGCATCAATATTGAATTCGTTCACCAATGCATCTTTTACCGCTGCCGCCCTTTTTTTAGAAAGTGCAAGATTGGCAATATCACTTCCATCACTATCTGTATGGCCAATGATGAAAACCTTAAAGTCTTTATATTCATTCATTACACCGGCAATTTCTTTCAATACCCCGCCGGATTCCGGTTTGATGGTGGCTTCGTTTACATCAAATAAAATAGCGGTAGTACTGAATTTACCCTCCTCTACTAATTTATGTCGGGTATCCGGAAGGCCCTGCGCTACTTTAATATTGCTAATGTACATGCCATACTGGTCATCCTTGTAATTGGTTTGTCCCACCTGGAACAATAGCTGGTTCATTTTATAATTGGAGGCAACTCCCTTTGGCACGTCAAATGCCTTGGCTTCATTGATCCAGATACGGTACCGTTCTTTTTGCACCTGTATGGCTATATGCACGGGTTTGCCATAATATTTTTCCAGCCCATCAACAGATTTGGCATCACTTTTAAAATAGGTTTTGTTGTCATTGAAAGATTCAAGTATGATCCTGCTGTTCTTAAATTCTCCGGGATTAATAGTGGCAATTACCGCTGCATACTTTTTAAATCCTTTTAAAAAATCATTTCCTGAGGCAGCTTCACCGTTGGTTCCAAAAATACCAATGGAGAAAGTGGGGTACATCCAGCCATTGTTTTTCAATTGCATTACCACATCAAACTCTACCGAATAATTTTCACTGAATTCCTTTTCATTGCTGGTAAGATAATTAAATGGCTGATGTATACGGAGCCACTTGCCGGCGATATTACCCAGTGTTACCACTTCACCGGTACCATTGGTATTCCAGCCGGTGGGTAATTCGGCTATTGGCTGCTGTTCAAAATTATCATAGTAAACAATCTGTTCCCCCGGTATAAAATCGTATTTGGAAAAACTGGCAACAACGGGTTCATCTGGTTTGGCATCCTGCCTGCTTTCTTTAACTTCGGGTGAAGAACCGGCGGTTTCTTTTCCTTCCGCTTTATCCAGGGTTTTATCAATGGCCTTATCAATCCTGTTGTCTACCCGTTGGTTAACTTTGCTTTTCACTTTACCAAACACCCCGCCTATTTGTGCATTGGTAATAAAAGGAAATGCTGCGATCAATACCGCGATCAATAATTTTTGTTTCATGACTTGTTGGTTATTTGAAAACAAAATTATTATCAAACGCAGATTTTGAAAAAGAGAACAAGAATGAATTGAGCCAAAATAAGCACCAACTGGTAAAATAATGGGAATTGGGTTGATAGAGGGACAGGCCTGGTTGTGCTGGGATGCAGGGTATGGCTTGCAACGTTTACCGTACACCTTCGCCTGCCTGGTGGTTATGGGTTTTTATTCACAGGGCTTCACCCGGTGTTAACATATTACGCCTTCGCCTGGATAATGGGTATCAGTTTTATGCACAGGGCTACAAGATGTGTTATTATATTACGCGCTCGCCTGCTTAATGGGTATCAGTTTTATGCACAGGGCTACACCCCGTGTTAATATATTACGCCCTTTCAGGGCTTATTATTTGCAGCATACATTACAAAATGAAATGCGGTTCCGCAAACCGGTGACAAAAAGCTCCAGCAAAATAAAATATAACAGGTATAAAATGGAAATTAATTTGCAAATCAAATAATTGTCGGCAAAGTTTTTTACTGTTCCCGGTTCCTCTTCATCAGTTGGAAATAACTTCTGGTATCACCTTGCCCACAGAACCATTGGGCATCTGTATTTGCAGCATCGCTGCTATCGTGGCCGCAATATCTGTCATGTAAGTTTCCCTGTTAGTTTTGCCCTGCCTTACACTCCATCCAAAAAATAATAAGGGGATATGCGCATCATACGGGTTCCACAAACCGTGTGTGGTTCCTTTACTGCCCCCATCAAAATATCCTGGTTTAAAGGTAAACAGTATATCACCGCTGCGTTGGGGATTGTAGCCATTGGAAAACATTTTCTTTTGAGGCTCGGGCAATGAAGCCGCCGCAAGTCCCTCGGTTTCTACCGCGTTTACGATATATGGTTTTTTCTTCAGGATGCCGATAACGGTTTTTGCTATCTCTTTTACCTCCTTTTGCTGCTTGTTTATTTCATCAGTATTTAGATATACCTGGTAGTTTTGTATGGATAGCACGGCCTTTTTTATTCCATTTTTTTCTTCAATCACCTGGTTCAGTTCCCTGCTGATTTCAGCATCGTTCACTGTGCCACCAGGTATTTTATGTTCTGCGAGAAAGCCGGGAATATGCGCAACACCATGATCCGCAGTTAAAAAAGCCAGGTAATTTCCCTTTCCCAATGTGACATCCAAATGGTGTAAAAAATCCGCAATGTCCTTATCCAATCGCAAATAAGCGTCTTCGGCCTCGATAGAGTTAGGTCCAAAGCTATGCCCGATATAGTCCGTAGATGAAATACTGATTGCCAAAAAATCCGTGACCTTTCCCGCACCTAACTTTTCATTTGCAATGGCGGTTTTTGCAAATTCGAAGGTATATGTTGAGGCATAAGGCGTGTATTTAAACGCTTCGTATTTTTCAACGGCGATCAGCGAGGTTTTGTGGGGGAAAGTCACTGTTTTCTCTCCCCTGATCGCCGTTTCATAAGGCTGGTCGTCTGCGGAACTCAGATCATATTTATCAATGGGCAACAGTGTATTCCAGTCTTTGCTCATATACCGGGCAGGTAAATCTCTTGCATTTACCTCGTTTACCCATGCGGGCAATTCGTTCATATAATAGCTGCTGGTGATCCATTTCCCGTTATCATACCAGTAAGCCGCGTTGGCACTATGACCTGCAGGCAGTATGGCGCCCCTGTCTTTTAATGCAATGCCAATTACTTTGCTTTTAAAATTATTGCTAAGCCGCAATTCATCGGTTATGGTAGTGGTCCACATATTCCTTGGACTCATCTTCCCGGCAGTAGAGGTAGTTCCAACTGTTTTCACGGTTGAATCATCGGTGCAATAAACATTTGCATTGGCGGTTTTATCAAACCAGTTATTACCCACTATCCCATGTATGGCGGGCACACTGCCCGTGTATACACAGGTATGCCCGGGTGCAGTATAAGTGGGCATATAAGGTATCAGCGTATTTTCGCAACTGAAGCCCTGCCCCAGCATACGTTTAAATCCATTTGCACTGTATAATTCATTAAATCGGTACAGGTAATCCCAGCGCATTTGATCAATTACAATCCCAACCACTAATTTGGGTTTTTTAGCTGCTTTTTGCTCTGCAGGTTGCAGACTTGCACCAGGTTTATTTAGCTTTTTACCTGCTTTGGGAACACTGTTATTATTAGTTTGTGCTATAGAACAAAAAGCCATCAGGCACAGGAAGTGGGTAACCGAAATACGCTTTTTAATCATGAGAATTTATTTTGACAAAGATAACTGTATGCAACCCGGCTTTGCTCATGTGCCCCCGTTACCAGAATGTTATGGATTCTGAATAATGGCTGCCCGCTGCAATTTGCATTGCCGCGTCAAAAACGCTTACCCGGGTTAGTAGTTGTTTTTGCATAGCCCTTTTAGCAGGGATGGCGGGCTTTTAGGCAGCAATGTTATGCGTTTTGCTTCCAATGCCTTAATTTTACCACTTTTAATTAAGGAATTTTATTCTGTTTTAAATCTCGGCAACTTCCGCCTGGGTTTAATATACCAGGAGTTATGGGGTTTCTGTAAAAAGCATATTGCAAAGCCACCCGAAAACTTAAATACCTGTAACAACAAACCATAAAAAATCAACAAAACTATGATAGACGTTTTTGAAAAACTGGTAAAAGATGGCGGGCCGATTGGTCAGCACATGGACAGGGCGCATGGCTATTTTGCATTCCCCAAACTGGAAGGCGAACTGGGGCCAAGAATGCAATTTCGTGGTAAGGAAATGATTGTTTGGAGCCTGAATAATTATTTGGGATTAGTAAATGACCCCGCTGTGAGAAAAGCAGATACGGCAGCTGCCGCCAAATATGGAATGGGCAACCCTATGGGCGCAAGGATGATGAGTGGTAATACCGGCATGCATGAAGAACTTGAAAAAGTGATCAGCCAGTTTGTAAAAAGAGAAGATACGATGTTGTTAAACTTTGGGTACCAGGGTATTATGAGTTGTATCGATGCTTTGGTAAACCGCCGTGATATAATCGTGTACGATGCCCAGGCCCATGCCTGTATCATTGACGGGATTCGTTTACACATGGGATATACCTATGCTTTTAAACACAACAATATAGAAGATTTTGAAAAGCAAATGCAAAGGGCCGAAAAGATGGCGGAAAAATCCGGGGGAGGTATTTTAGTGATCACCGAAGGCGTATTTGGAATGGATGGCGAACAGGGGATTTTAAAAGAGATCGTGGCAACAAAGGAAAAATACGGTTTCAGGTTACTGATCGATGATGCGCATGGATTTGGTTATATGGGCCCAACCGGCGCCGGAACGGATGAAGCGCAGGATTGCCAGGCAGGTGTGGATCTTTATTTCAGCACATTTGTAAAAAGCATGGGAAGCATTGGCGCTTTTATTAGCGGACCGAGAAATGTACTCAAATACCTGCGTTATAATACCCGGTCGCAGATATTTGCCAAAAGCCTTCCGTTAATGATCGTGGAAGGAATGCTGAAGCGAATGGAACTGGTAACGGAGATGCCGGAACTAAGAGAAAAATTGTGGCATAATGTAAACCTCCTGCAAAACGGTTTAAAACAAAGGGGATTTGATATCGGCAATACCAACTCTCCCGTTACACCCATCTATATGAAAGGTGATGTGCCGGAAGCTACCCAAATGGTGGTTGACCTGCGGGAGAATTACCGTATTTTCTGCTCCATAGTAGTTTACCCCATTATACCAAAAGGAGATATTATTTACAGGCTGATACCCACTGCAGCACATAGTGAAGAAGATATCAATTTTACCCTGGATGCATTTGAAGCTACCAAAAAGAAACTCGATGCAGGGGATTATAAAGCTGTAGATATACCGGATATGGCAGATGTGCTGGCATAAACCGGCGTACACAATATCTTATTTTACTATAAAATCCCTCATTATTGAAGGGATTTTTTGATTTATGTATGCATAACGGCGAAAAAAACCGGCAGCAAGTTCTCCCTTTTTTGATGCAGTGCCGCGCCCTGGCATTGAGCCATTTTCAAATCTTCTCATTTTCACATTTGAAATTCAGGCTTTGTCCTTCAGTTGTATCCATCCAATCGAAAAATTCAGGAATTCATGAATTAAAATACCGAAGCCAAAGGCTTAACATCTGCATCCTTAAATGCTTTAATATAGCCGGTCTTAAATTTTGCGGCAACAGTTATTTTATTTTGTGCCAGCAGGCTATTGTACATTCCAAGCAACGACCACCCATTACCGGGGTTGGCAATAAGGTCTTCCCTGTACACATCTTCCGCCTCTTTGGGCCTGTTCATTTGTAAAAGAACAGCGCCGAGGTATTGCCTTGCGGGAATAAGCCATTCCTGCGGTTCCCTGTAAATAAGTTCATCTTCTTCTGCAACAGCCTGCCTCAGTGCCGCTACTGCTTCGCTGCCCCTTCCTTCTGCATTCAACAGTTCGCCTTTTAATATCCCTGCAGCAATCCCTGCGCATTGTACAGGTTTATTAAATGGCATTTCGCGAACGGCCAACAGGCTGTCATTCATATTTAGCTCAATATTTTTTAAACACAGGTTAGCTGCTTTAAGGTTTTTACTATGAACATGCGCCAATCCCCTGGCAAAATCATCCAGCACAAGGGCATATTTCCATTTGGCATCCGGCGCCGGAGATTGTACTATTTGCTGCCATCTTCCCAATCTTACCCAGGCAATAACAGGCATCATGTAGATGTACTGGGAATAGGCATCTTTTTCAATATCCGGTCTTAAGTCGAGCAGCCTGTTCCTGGCACGCATATATACGGGCATACCCTTGCTATACATGCCGGCATTCATTGCACAATAAGACTGCACGGCATAGATATGGAGGATCGTATTTTTTCCTATGCCTAAGTGCGGGGCTATTGAGTCTACCTGGTTATTTGCCGTATTGGCTTCTTCATTTACATTTACCCCTTTGGTGAAAAGGCCGTTGCGCTGGTACATGTGCGTGGCCATGTGCACCATATGGCCCACACCGGGGAGTACATCTTTAAGCACATTGGCACTGTGCAGGGCAAGTTCGGGGTGTTTGGAGGCTTCGGTTACATGAATATAATAATGAAGCGCCGCTGGATGAAAAGAATTTCTTTTCAGGATTTCTTCGCATAGTGTTACCAGTTCAGTGGTCCATGGTTTTGGCTTGCCATTGTTGTTCCAAAAATCCCATTTGTGTGCAAGCATTACCGCGTCAACATACAAGGCTTTAATATCGTCATCAGTGTTATATTGTTTCGTTAACAAAAACATGGCACTGGCATAATTGCTGTCTAACTTGCTGCGGTCGGCATTGGTGGTATCAGTTGAATATCTTTGCTGCATGGCCATTATCAACCCCTTCTCTTTTTCATTTGCGCCTGGCATATAGCTGTTCATTAACTTTAATACAGCCGGTACCCCCTTTTTCATTTTATAGTAATACATGTTATAATAAGGCCCCATCGAAAGTGCCTGTCCCCAGTAAGCCATGGCACAGGTGGGATCGAACCGTGCAGCTTCCTTAAAGGAGGCAAGTGCCTCCCTGAAATGGTAACTGTAATAAAAATTAATGCCCTGGTTGAAGTACAATTGAGTGCTGTCATTACTGGTAGAAATAGTATAACCATGATGGCCCCATCCGGGCAGTACCGGGATGAATTTTCCGTTGTCACCTGTTGTCAGTTCCAATGCCGACGGGCCGCAGCTTATAATATCCTGTTTTTCCCACTGCCCCTTTTTTACCGGATTCTTATTAAAAGCTTTATTAGCGCCGACTATTACCAATACAATAACCAATAGCAATGCTGTAAAAAATATACTTTTCATAGCCCTTCAATTGAAGAATGAAGATAAAAATATTTTGCAGGAAATGCAAACAGGAAGCTGCCCATTTAACCACCGGAAAGTTTTCAAAGGACATACAAAAGCAAGGAAAGCATCAGGGGAATAATACCAACGATTTCTTAACCGGGTATTTCTTTCTGCCCCGCATTCGCCGGATTGATAAGAATAATGAACATAGAATTTTGCAGGGATAAGACAATCCGGCTATGATGGTCATCCTTTAAAATACCTGCATCAGCCGGGAAAAGTTGATGTGGTTTTTATTTTGCCGCAGTTTCAGCATCCAGTACTTCAATCGTTTTGTTATAATACAAATACGCTTCTTCAGGAGATTCGCCAATACAAACTATGCCCATTTTACCAAATTGCGACAGGGCGCCAATCATGTGAAACATTACCCCCTTTTGTGTGGCCCCGTCGTAATGCAATCCATGAAACATGGCAATATCAATCAGGTCCTGCGGCGCGAGGCCCTTGTATGCATCGTTTTGTAAATTATCCGATGCAAAATAATACCGGTGTTGATTATTAGGCGTTTCAAACAAGCCGCTTGCTTCATCATAATGGCCATCGGTTAAAAACTGCAGCATTAAAAAAGGATGCGTAGTTCCCCCTTTACGCAGGTTTATTTCAATGGCATAATGTTTCCAGGCATCGTTCTCTTTTACAGAAACAAAATCAATACTGAACCGGCCCAAAACTCCCTCTTTCTTTAATTCTTCAGCAATCAGTTTTCCCAATGCACCTAATTCGGCCCTGTACGATTCATCAGCCGGGAAATGCGCCCCAACAAAAACCTGCCCGCTCTCACCACTCAATACCTGGTCGTGGGTTGAAATTACATCTACTTCCCCTAACGGATTGATCCTGCATTGAACAGAAGGCGAAACTTTTACATCTCCTTCGATAAATGCCTCCACTATCCCTTCCATTAACCTGAATTTCTCCAAAAAAACTTCAAAACTCAATTCTTTGGCTACGGGTATAATTTCTTTATACAGGTTATGATGGATCCAGTTAAACAATTCTCTTTTGTCCGTAAGATCAGGGTATTTTAAAATTGCGTTGCCATCGCCTGAAAAACCATCATTCAATTTTATTACTGCCTTTTTTAACAGCGGGTACATGTCTTTTAAGGCCGCTACCGAATGAACAATATCGTCATAGGATTTTAAATCTTCTGCACCGGGTGGCATCGGTACACCAGCTTTCATAAAAAACCTCCTGCTGCCGCTTTTTGTACCACAATACATGAAGGAAGGGTCACAACCGTAAATTGGAATGCCTAATTTTACCGCCAAACTTCTTTCGTAACAGGTGGAATTAAAGCAGGCAATATGTGCTACATGACCGGAAGGAATATGTTGTTTTATGCGCTCTAAGAGGCGGGGCCGTTGCAAAATCTTTTGGGTAAGTGAAGTCGCCGATGCGTCATAACAACTGAGCAATGTTAATCTTTCCCTTGCATGATAACCGGTAATGCCCGGCAATAAATGCAGGTAATAATCAATAATAACCGGGTCAATTGGCATACTGCTTACATATATTACATGGGCACGGGGCATTCTCAGTAACATGAGCATACACAACAATCTCTCTTCGTAATGCAGGGCGCCTTTTACTTTTGCCAGCACTTCCTGGTCGAGCGTAAGGCTTGGTATTACAACAATTGTTTTGTGTGCAAGGTTATCCGGAAAAAATGATTCAAACTGGTTGGCAAACCCCTGCTGTATCTTTTCAAATTGCTGCAACTCTTCTGCCGAACCTGGCCCCGGCCCGCCACTGGTGCAATAATTAAATAAAACCTGCCCCGGGGGTGATCCTGGTTTGCTCATTTTCATACCTGTAAAATTAATATAACCACAAGATGGTTAAAAATGCATAAGGTTAAACTGAGATTCGTCATAGCAATAGTAGAGTCATATCATCTTTTATTTTCGTGGTTGAAACCCGGCGGCCTTTTTTCGAATGACTACAACCTGTTTTAAAACAAATCTCCCAGTATAAATCAAAAAAACAAAATCGCAATAACTAATTAAATTTTGAGTGGCCTTTTTTTTACTGAAGTTCACCGAAAATACCACCCATTGCTAAAATAAATTAAATAAAACGCTATGAAAAACTTTTTTTAATTGCAGGATTACAGGTTATTTATACTGGTATCATTCAAAAATAACGGTCGCATTGACTTCAGCCTTTAAAAAAAACGGTGTGAAAAAATATACTGCTGTACGGCTAAATGCCTGAATCGCCTGTCCGGCCTGCATGATCTCACCCAACCCGTTTCCAAAAGGAGCGGTCAAAACTCTTAATAGTTGAAGCTATTAGCTATAGCCCATTATTTTTTACCGGGCAAAAGTGACGTCAAACCATTATTTTTTATATTCAAAAGCGAGGCTTACTGCATTGAATGCATTAACAATTCCACCGCCTGTGCAGAGTTTATCCAGGTAAACTTTTTCTTTTGTGCCGGGTTGCAATGTTTGGGTAACCGGAACTGTGACAGTTTGTTCCAAAATTTTTTTAATATCGGTCGCATCCAGTTGCGGAAAATAACTTCGCAGCAATACCGCTACCCCACTTACTACCGGTGCAGCCATACTTGTCCCGTCCCACGACATATATTTGTTACCACCCGGGATAGTAGAATAAATGGCCACACCCGGTGCAAAGAGGTTCACCAGTTTTGCTCCATAATTACTAAACGGTGCTACCATGCCACCAGCATCGCTTGCACCTACCGTTATCCAGTTGGGTGCCATGGTATCCGTAAGCAGATATTTAGGATTGGGGAAGTTATCAAAAGCATCAATATTTCTTTTGCTGTTGCCCGCCGCCTGCACCAGCAGCACATCTTTGGCAACTGCGTATTTTACCGCATCATCAATCATTTTTTTATCCGGGCTAAGGCTTTTCCCAAAACTCATATTGATCACTTTGGCCCCGTTATCAACCGCATAGCGGATACCCGAAGCA
>JACMLJ010000076.1 GCA_014379625.1 Ferruginibacter sp.
ACTTTTGAATCTGGAAGCCAACTTTTGAAATGGCTGATAGGGCCTTCCGATGTATGCGAAGTCATCATGCTGCGCCCAAAAGACAGGAATGATTCTTCGTTGCTGACTGTTATTAAAGATCAATTGCTGAATGGGTTTCCGATCAAACTCAATATTGAAATCGAGTGCAATGAAGGTGATATCTTTATTTGCAAAGCGGTTTAAAATGGGTATAAAATCAAATTTCCAACTACCCACCGATAATGTAGTATTGGTATCGCGTCTTAAATCCTTTAAAATCCGTTGATAAGTATTGGCCATTTTGGCCCAGGCAAAAATGGAATAATTATAACTACTGTCTGCAAAACCTGGTGTTGCTGCAACATACTGTTTATATTCCCGTTGCCAGGAGCGTGGCAACTCCTCCATTTTTATTGAACCCCATAGCGACCAATATAAACTCGCCTCACCCCTGCCCCACAAAACATATTCATCTACCTGCGGATAATCTTCTAATATTTTCCGCAGCTGAGTTTTATAATATGCATATCCTTCCGGTGAATCGGGGTTTGCCAACGCATAAGTGCCGCCGCCTACAAAAATGCAGGATGAATCTGCAAGCGTCCGGATGATATTTTGCGGGTTAACCGATTTACTATCCATATCATACGCCAACATTACTTTCATTCCCCACAAATGGGCATAGTCAAAAACTTTGTTCATGAAGGCCTTCATCGCTATGTGCCGGTTTTCTGCACGCACGTTAGCAGCTTCTGAAGAAAATACCGATGATTTAAAAACATCTGCTGCACCAGGCATTGTTCTCACATCCGATACATGCTGTGTTCCCCAGTCCCTGCCTTTATCTGTGGAAGCTAAAAATCCGATCGGTTTGGTTTGACCATTAAAACTAAATTCAATCATCGGGTTATTGCCATAAGCATGCACCATCAAATTATTATACTTCAATTTAACAGCCTGTCGTATGTACAACTTCCAGTCTTCCAAATCCCAGGAAGAACATCCACTGAGAAAATTAAACCAGTTAAAAATGATCCTTTTTTTTGCCAGGGCCTTATTCTGAATGCTGAGAACAGGTAATACAAACTTTTTGGTGTACACAGGAACGAACTCTTCGCTTAACTGAAAATAACATCCCTGCTGCTCCAGGAAATCGTAAACAGCACAAAGAAGAAGCGTTTTATCAGCAGCAGCTATCCGGATTTTTTTACCATCAGATTTAATTTGGTATCCATTCAATTGCTTTTGCGGGCCTGTAAGGGATACATAAATATTACACCGGGCTGAATCCGTTTTGGTGATACTAAACTGATCGTTTACATATATCCTCGACAGATATTCTTTTAACTGGGTAACTGCCAGATTTTCTGTGCTGCCTGCTTTATGAGTGGAGTATATTTTTATATCCGCTGCGGCAACAACGGAAACAAGAAAAACTAAAATACTCAAAAGTATCATTTTCATAAAATGCTTTTGATCTTGATTGTTATGCAAATGTGTACTCCCTGTTGTCATGTGTCATTAAAATTGAATAAACAATTGCTTAAAAGTTAAAGTAACTAAGGCTGGTCAATTTTATAGGTGGAATACTTCAGTAAACCTCCGGTAGCAGCGCCCCAGGTGCATTCAAACGCATAAGTAAGCCGGGTAAGCACAACATCCGGCATACCGAGCCTGCGCCATTCCCGGAAATGTTTGGCATACGAGATTTTCCCCCTGGTATGAGGCGATACACGGTTGCTCCACCACTGCGCAAATGCCTTGCCTTTGACCGGCCGGGTATAAATATCATAAGTGCCGCCATCAACAGTAATAGTCCCCATTTTTTTACAACTGCTCATATTTATAGCGGTATCTCCCACCCAGTTTTCATTGATATAAAACTCAATAGCATCGGTAGCCCCTGCTTTACCAAACCATCCGTACAGCCCGGTATAGCCACCTGCACCGGTAATATTGCTAAAGCTATGTTTATGTTTGGATGATGCCTTTGGATTTACCAGATCAACCGGAACTTGTAAATCGTATAAACCCACTTCGTGCAAAAAGCCGTACTTAATTAAATTCCAGTCGATTATAAAACTTTTGCTACCGTTAGTCGTGAGGCAGGCTTCGCCTTTTATGCCCCCGCTAAACCAGGTCTCTGCGGTATAGCGACTGCCCACTCTCCACAGTGCTGTTTTGCATATTTTTGTGCCTGTTTTAGCTTTAATAGTATCTACCGCCTGCGAATTTGCATAGAAGACCATCATTGACTGAACCACCACTATCAATGCTAACCTGGTTAAAAAAATGTTTTTCATCTTATTCAAATTGTTTTTTATTAATAAATTTTTATCCCGGATACTTATTCGAATTAGCATTTTTCGCCGCATATATTTGTTAGTAAAATTACCATATGGACAATGGAACCACTTTCTGTTTGCCCGATTTTCCATTCTCCTTATATTCAACAACAATAGTTGTTTTGATTTCACCTACAATATGAATGGCTAATTTTTTAAAACCATCATTTTTATCATTTTGTGCAGGCTGAGGTGAAGCAGGTAACGGTTCTGCCTCCATAATTTCGAAAAAGGCTTTTTTGGGGCTTAGCAATTGGGCGACCAGCTTTTTGCCATCGATCTCCATGTTTGCGGTCTTTTTATCGGCGGACAAGGTAATTTTTGCAGTTGTATGGGCAAACCAGTAAAGGTCCATTTTCTTGTCCGAAACAATTTCGTCCTGCACAAGCACGCTATTGCACTTCAGCAGCGCTATCCCACGCTTTACCGATACAGCCCTCCCTTTGTAAGCTTCCGTTATATCCATGATACCAAAGCTTTTACCGGGAGTGGATTTGAAGTTTATAATCCTGGTTTTGGCGAATACATCCTGGTCTTCTGATAATTCGGGGTTTATCACCAGGGTATTATGCCCTTCGGCCCGTGTACGGTAATAAGTCCAGCGTTTTCCACCTTTTACCATATTGGCATCGCCAAAGTAACCAGGTACATCATAAGTTTGTAAGCCTAAATCGGAAATCCAACGTACACCCTGGTTGTCAATCACGTAACTGCCAATATCCAAATGACCATGGTTAACACCATTGGCGCCTGCTTTAAAAGCTACGAACCAGGCGTTGTTGTCGTTTAATTTGCTCCTGAGTGAAACAATTTCTGCTTCCCTAAAATAATTATCGGCCCTGATATTATTTCCTGTAATGCCCCGAGGTTTGTACCACAACAAATCCAGCGGCGATTGCTGCCACATTCCTTTTTTCATTTGCTCCAGTGAATATTGCTTTTGTACTTCGGTCAGATCGGGTTGATCAAATTTATTTGCAAACCAAAAAAGCTCCGGGTAACGGGTAATCACCGGTTCTGCGTCAGCATAATTAAAACTCCTGAAATTAGCGCCCCCCATGCTTTCTATAAATATCCCGGCCCTTGAAAAACCTTCTGTTTTGCTCAATCCAAAATCGGTAGCCAGGGCTGTTTCGAGCGATGCGATTGTTGGCGTTACCCCGAATGCCATTGCAAACCACCAATAATTTGGGCCCTCCGCATAAGCACCATCGGGTGCGAATTGTTTAACTACACCTATGTACCGGGGCAGGGCCAGTTTTAATACCTGTTCTGCCAAAACCGGCTCCTCATCGGCAATAGCCAAAGCACCCATAATAAGCCCTCCGTTGCAAACGGCACTCCAGTTGTGGTCAATGTCTACCCAATTGAATTCCCCTTTGTTTATCCGTCTATCATGATACCTCAGCCCTTGCACCAGGCCCTTAGCTATTATTTGCCGCTTCAAATAAGCCCGTTGTTCGGGTGTCCATACATCGTATAACCAATCGTAGGCTATGGCAAAACACTGCAACATTCCCCCGGTGATAATAAACAGCTCCTGGTTCCAGTCGGGAAACTTCGACGCCGCATCCAAATCGGCCCAAAGCCGCGCCGCGTATTTATTATCTCCCGTAAGCCTGTATGCCATGCTAAGGAAATAGGTACGGAAATAAATCTTTCTTAAATCGATGCCGGGTTTCCCTTGCTTTACAAAGCTTATTATTGGTTGCGACACCACACTATCGGCATTTTCTATAATGTTCCTGACAGATTGTTTAATAAAATCATCGGTTGCAGTGCGGGCTTTAATATCCTGGAATTCCTGTATTGAATTCACCAGCAAACGCGGGTGGCCTTTTTTGAGTGTGACCAAAATACTGTCGGGAAATACAACCTGGGCAAAACTGAATGAATTGATGATACAGGCTATAATCACCGTTAATAATGCTGTACGCACGGATATGATTTTATCTTTCATATTTTTAGAATTATTTTTTTCGGATCGGGTACTTAATTCCAAAATGGAAATTCTGGAACAGGGAACCAGTTTTACCTCCTTGTGCAGTACAAACAAAATTTTACTCCGGTTTCATCCCCAAAGTGCAAGTGGTTTGCATCATCAAAAAGTCAATGTGTACACCCGCAAAAAATCTCCAATATTTTTATCAAGTTTCACCATTACGTTGCTATCTAATTGTTTAAAATTAACCGCCTGCCCCTTTTCATTTTTTAGGGAAAGTAACTTTCGGTTCCCACAGTTTAAAGTAAGATGTTCGATAGCATCATCAAATACAAACAAATTGGTTGTGGTGCCTTTTTGGGAACTGGTAAATTTGCCTTCTTCTGAAAAATCACCACCGAGGGTTCCATAAATTGCATCACCATGCGCTTTCACCCAGTTTCCAACAACTTTCATATTGGCGACAATAACCGGTTCAAAAGTTCCATCCGGCCGGGGCCCGATATTGATAAGATAATTCCCCCCGTCGCCAATAGTTTTCAATAAATCGATGATAATTTCTTTGGGCGTTAACAAGGCCGGATCGGGCTTCCAGGACCATTGAGATTTATCTACGGTAACCCAGGCCTGCCAGGGATTGGGCGATTTTGAAATTATTTTTATTTTTTCATCCGGAAAATTATTCGTGAAGCGCTCCCGTTCTTCAAAATCTCCCGCGAAAATATCCGCCCTCCAGGGTTCTTTTGCGCTGTATGGTGGTGGCGGATTACGGCCCTTGTCGGTTCTGCTATTCACCAAAACCATGTCGTTCAGTTTACGGATATATAAATACATATCGCTGCCAATTTCAT
Source organism: Ferruginibacter sp. (assembly GCA_014379625.1). Taxonomy (GTDB): domain Bacteria; phylum Bacteroidota; class Bacteroidia; order Chitinophagales; family Chitinophagaceae; genus Ferruginibacter. The sequence goes on from JACMLJ010000076.1 coordinate 5,139, forward strand.
GTGTCCAGGTTTTGTCCCAATCACCATCGAACTGAATAATTTGAGCATGGTATTTTGTGATGAGTTCCCGGATTTGGTTTTTGGCATAGATCCAATAACGGTTTTGGTTGGGCGTATCCCCGTCTTTTGAAAATAACAAACCGGGGCCTCCATGGCCATAGGGTTGATAGTCGGGATGGTACCAGTCGAGGCTGGAATAATAAGTGCCGAAAACGATTCCTTTTTTCCCGCAGGCATCACTCAGTTCTTTTAAAATATCTCTCCTGAAAGGTGTTGCCGCTACATCATACGCAGAGTATTCAGAATGCCACATCGAAAAACCATCGTGATGTTTGGAGGTAATAATTGTGTATTTCATCCCAAAATCTTCCATCATTTTCACCCATTCATCTGCATTGAATTTTGTTGGATTAAATTGCCTGTAAAAATTATCATATTCGGCTACGGGGGTTTCTTTTCCTCTCGACCAGCTGATTTCTTTTCCGGCCACCGAGTTTGGCCCCCAATGGATGCTTAATCCGAATCGCATATCCTGGAATTTTTTAATTGATTGGGGATTGGAATAGATACCAGGGTTCAATTCGCCACCCCCTATTTTTTGTGAGAAGGCGTATTGAAATCCCATGCAAAAAATAAAAGAAGAAATTAGTTGATGTACTTTCATAATCATCGCTTTAATTTTCTATTGGGTCGTGATCGTAGCCACAAAGCCGCCATACGGTAACATGTTTACTTTCAATGATTGGCTTGCTTGATAAGTTTGTACTTTATTGGAAAAACTTTTAGCATCAGCACCATCGCTAATTAAGCTCATTTGATATGCTCCGCTTTCAATAAAAGGAAGTGCTATCACAACTTCTTTGCTGGTTTTCTCACTGTTTATCCCGGCTGCGTACCAAACTTTTCCCTTGCGGCTGGCCAGGATAATTGATTTACCGGGTTCGCCTGAAATGAAGCGGGTTTCATCAAATGTTACGGGTACGTTTTTTATAAAGGCTTTTGCATATTCCGGCAAGGAGCGGTACGATTTCACATTGTCGCCAAAGTGCAGTATGCCTGAATTAAATATTACGGTAAGGGCGAGTTCATGTGCAAAAGAAGTTACGTGGGGATATGTTAAATGGGTGAGTGTCATCGGCGTGTAATCCATGGGCCCAATTACATTTCGGGTAAACGCCAGTATGGAATTTTGAACCGGGGCATTGGCCGGGTAGGTTGAATCGAAATCATAATTTTCTTCTCCTTTGTTAGACTCCAAAGCGACCAGGTTGGGATATGTCCTGGACCAGCCCCTGGGTATAGTACAACCATGAAAATTAACCATTATGTGATTTTCCGCCGCATCTTTCAGCACATCAATGTACTGGGTTACCAGGTTTTGCTTATCGCTATGCCAGAAATCAATTTTAACCCCTTTTACGCCCCATGCTCTCAGCTTTTTAAACTCTTCCCTACGTCGATTTGCATCATACATAATATCCCGCGGCCGTTCAGCAACCTCATTTTGCGGACCGCCCGAATTGTACCACATCAAAATACCCACCCCCTTAGATGCGGCGTATTTTACAAGTTGTTCTATATTGCCACCCTTCATTAAATCCCAGTTAGCATCTACCAGTGAGTATTCCCAGTTCATTTCGGCTGATAAATCCACAAATTCTTTTAAGGCCCCGTAATTTTTCGGGCTTTCATGATCAGTGTTCCAGCCCCAGGAAGAACGGCCCGGTTTTACCCAGGAAAAATCTCCTTTTGAAGGATCGCTCAGGTTGCTGATCATTTGCGATTCAACAATGGCGGATAAGGAAGAACCGATAATGATTGTACGCCAGGGCATTGACCAGGGCAGCGTGTAAGCCGGTTCTACCTTGCCTGTACCCATTGCATCGGCCGCTTCAGGAAACCGGACTTTATATAATCCATTAGGGGCTTTTTGCTCAATCCGAATTCCGCAATAATTGGGCGATAAGTTTGCCTCCGAAATTAATATCCAATGGTTACTGGTATTAAACAAGGCGGGAAATCCCCAACCTTCTGTAATGGGAGATGCTGTTCCAATAGGTATTCCGTTTTCATAATACAGTTCATAAGACGGGCCCCACTTTGAACTTTTTGCATAGGGTTGGATCCATGCTTTACCGTTTTGGGGAATTTTAAATCCCGTAAGTTCACGGGTTACGGTGTATTTTTTTTCTGATTTACCGGGGAAAACATATTTAAAAGCAACGCCATCGTTATAAGCTCTTACCACTATTTGAACAAGCGAACCTTTCTCGTTTTTAAAATTAAGTTCAAGTTCGTTGGCATGGTCGCTGATTTCGCTTTGCCTTCCGATAACCATAGTATATTTTTCATCGATCGTTTTCAGTTCGCTTTTTGAAACAAAAGAAAGATTTTCAGAAAATTGCTCATCCTCCCTCTCGATGCCTAAGGGAGAAGCTTCAATCACTGAAGTGGTTTTTCCATTTTTCGCTATTGAAACTTCATATTCAAGCGAGGTTTTATGTTGCAGGTTCTCTTTAACCGACAGGGAAAAATGAATAGTTCCATCCGGAGAATTTATTTCCCAATTTTTTTCATTTTTCGTTTTACAGCGGGAGAATGCAATAACCGAAATTATCAGCAGGCAAATTTTACAGGTGTTCAACATTTTTTTATTTTAATACTATATTAATCATAAGTGAACAGGCCGAGATTGAACCGGTTTTTTATATTAATAGTTCAACACGTCCCCATCTTGCGGCTGCTATTTTCTTCATCGCTGATATGCTACTTAAAAAATCAAAGAATCAACCAGGTGGTCCCTGCCACTTATTGGGTCTTTCAACACATCAATATTCTGTCCAATTACGACTTGAGTTAAAAAAAAGAACTCAGTATGGCAGAGATACAAACACCAGTATTCTTTTAACCGAGTACTTTTTCAGAATAAAAATGTATTAAGTAATGAAGGATGGATTTGAGAATGGTGAATAATCAATGGTGAAATATTGACCGTTCACCATTGACCATTGATACTTAACTTAACACCAGATCAGCAACCTATTGCTCAAAAGCCCCGATATCCCTTGCTTTTCCATTTGGGCGCTTCTTTCCATTGATATCGGCGGGTTGCGCAACATTACCGCCCCCGGTATTAAGCCCGGGGCTTCCTTTCGCTAAACGAAAATCCCCCCTGGTTGGGTCGGCCTGGATATCGATAAACAAAGGGTCGGCAACAATATCATGTGCGCCTTTAAAAACTTTCTGTTCAGCGGGGTAAAGGTTGTAATCCCATCGTATATTGGTGTTCCGGCTATCGGAAGTTACTTTACCACCAGGGCGCGGAACAATGATATTATTCTGGATCACCACATCTTCGGAAGCGTTGGGAAACAGTTCCTGGTAACCTACTATACTCCCATTCCAATATGTGGTATTATTGATGATATCCACGTGTTTGGTGCGGAATACATGGATACCGGAGCCACCGTTGTAGGCGCTTAGGTTATTAGCGATGAGGGCACGGGCTTTCCATTCCGGACGGGATGGTTTATTTTCGGCTGTTTTAGCGGGTGTATTTGCAGTATCTTTTGTTTGATTTGAATTGGTTTTAACCACCGCGTCGGCATTGGGATTGGTGGCGCCATTTCTTTTAAGGTCGGTTACGTCCAGTAATATGCCATTGCCATCACTTAATTTTCCAATTGTTTCCCAGGGTACAAGGGTTTTGTTGTTCCATACATAATTGCGCTGTATGATGATGTGGTAACCCGGCGCATCATCAAAAGCCCAGTTATTTAATGTAGTTATACCCGATCCGCCGTATCGCATAAACCAGCTATTTTCAAACACTTTACAATCTTCAATGGTGAGATAATCCATTTCAAGGCCAACAATTCCGCCACCGGCACATTTAGATACGTTGCATTTGCGTACTACCAAATGATGGGGCTTTTCCGTTGCTGCTCTTTTGCGGCCTTCGAACACAATCCCATTGGCATTGTAAAACGGATCGGCAGGCTTTTTTTTGGCATCTTCAAGGGCTTTCAGTAAAACGATTGAATCATTGTTTCCTATTACCGTCAACCCTTCTAAAATATGGTAGGAGCCGGTAATTTGAATGGCCGCCCAGGCGCCGCCTGGACGTATTACGGGGTTATTTCCTGGCATGGCTTTCCAGGTGATCCATGCACCGGCCCGCCCAGAACAGGTAATACTGAGCGTTGCGCTCCCACTTGTTTTTTCGGTACCCACATACACACCATTTGCGATCAATACCACATCCCCGGGCTGCACCAGGCTTTCTGCTTTTTGCAAGGTACGGAGAGGGGTTTCCGCAGACTTGCCGTTGCTGGCATCGTTGCCGGATGGGGAAACATACCAGTCGGTAGCCAAAACAGTAATGCTGGATGAAATAAAGAGGAAGAGAATAAAAAGTTTTTGTTTCATAAAAATTATTAATGAATGAATAATGAAGTTTTAAAATTTCAGATGATCAGTTGATAAGCAGGAACCCTTTCGCCTGAAGAATCTTATCCCCGTAAGTATAATCTTCATCACCAAAATTTACCACTGCTTTTTTACCGGATGAAAAAACCGTTTCCTGCACTTTATGATCTGCCGTAACAAAACGATGGGATATCAATTCATCGTAGCCAATTTGTTGCAACCAGGGGCAAACGTTATGGTAACTTTCAATAAACGTATTTTTATATTTTTCCCAAAGGCTGCGATCCAGGCTCCATAATGGTGCGGTGCCATACAATATATTGAACAGGTCTTTCTTCCACCAGATTTCCGGTGCGCTTTGATTGCCATCTTCCCATCGCCAGGACGATACGATCGCATCATGATAAATTAATTCAAACAGGGGAACCCTCAAATATTCACTTACACCATATTTAAGGTATTTATTGTGGGCTACCCTTGTTCCAATCATTGCCGATGGCCGTGCATTATTACTCCAGTCACCTGCTGCGTAAATGGTCGCCCTATTTTTTGGGTTACCGCTCCACAACGGGCCTTGCAGTGTCATCATACCATGGTTATAAATGCTGGATGAGCCTGTAAAATCAGCGCCCCATTCCCCGCCCTGGTAAGTATTGTATTTATCTTCTATGAACTTAAAGTTTTTCACGATTTCTTCGGCAAATTGCTGACGCGTAAGCGGATGTTCGGTGGAATAACATTCAAATAAACCATTGGCCTGGTACACATCCAGGAAGTAAGATTCATGCGGAAATTCTTTCAGTTCCCGTTCTATTCTTTTTGTCATTTCAGGACGGATGACGGATGGGCAACTGGTATGTCCAAATTGATTTGAATAGGTTTTGCCTGTTTTGGCACGGGTTACCAGTTGATTAAACAACCCGGGATAACTGGTACGTGAAAAACGCATGGGGCCTGTTTCATCGAAATTGCGCATAATGGTGTCCGGCAGTTTCAGGTCGCTAAACAACTCATAAACACCCGAAGCATACCCAATTTCTTTCAGCCGGATATCATACCCTGTTTCAGGATAAGGAACATGGTTGGCATCCCAAAGAATAAAGGCTTTACCGATGCCGGCTGATTTCATCTCTTTGGCGAAATTCACTTCCCGTGCATTATCCCAAACATAGATATGAGGGCTGCCGATCATTTTTTCGATAGCAGGAAAACGATTTTGCTTTTCCTTTAAAGTGATCACCTTGTTTTTCTTCCAGGCATATTTTCTATAAGTTTTGCACTGGGCGGTATACCCCCCTTTATCGAAGAAATGATAGCTTAGTTTGCGGGTATAACCGAAATTTCCCTTGGTTGGGTACCAAACCGGTTCAAATATTACGAAGCCATTTTCACGTTTTGTTCGAAATGTTGCATCATAAGGCGTTTCCAAAATGGCCATATAGCCGGTTTTGAACTGATCATCCGTTACGCCCATCCAGGGCATCACCATGCCCCCGCCGCAATAAAAAATCCTTTCATTGTTCATCGTGTATGCTTTATCATCCACCGGGAGCAACAAACCTTCGGCATCCGTCATTAGTACATAATGGTTTTTATTGGGAGCGGCAAACGCCGAGGGGAAAGCGAGGTCTTCAAAAGGCATTTGCCCGTTGCCGGTTAAACTTACTTCGAGCACTGAGGTTGCTGTTAACGTAAAATTTACTTCGATCACGTACTTTCCCGTAAAACCAACGATCAATGAACTGCCTTTTTGAGTAACACTACCCACGTTCAACTGATCTTTGTATGCCAACTGTTGCCATAACTTATTGCAGCGTTTATCCCTTACGGTAAGCAATGCGGTTTTATCATTGAATTGTATTTCCAGGCTTGCATTGGAAATTGTCCAGACTTTGCTATAGGCCGTCATTGAAAAAAGCGCCGGCAATAAGAATAAAATAATTTTTTTCATGATGGTTTTTTGCCAGGTAAATGCAGGTTGTTTTATTTATTGAGAAGCATTTGATTATTTATTACAGATGAATAGCCAACGAGCCTTTTTTCCATTCATTTTAATATCATTGCTGTGATTTTCAACCAGGGGATTGGATCATCAAACAGTATATCAAAGTTGGTATCCGACAGGGTTGGGGATTGGGGGAGCTGTTTGATTTTTTAGCAAGGGAATGTTGCGCCATAGCGCCAGACAAAGGAATCACCAACAGGTTTTTCATATAACTTTTTATAAATACTTACCATTAAAATTAATTCCAACTCAACTTTTTTATCGCAGCGAAATAGCGGCATACCTGGTTTTTCCGGTGGCTATTTAACTAGTGCAGGCAATCAAATAATCGTTTGAAAAGTGAGGGGCTTGCAAAACCCGGCGCTTGCATTGAATGACGCAGAAACGGCCTTTAACCCTAAGAAAGAACACCGAATAAAAATTTTCCCGCAAACTTCGCTGGCTTTACCAGGACAGATAATGCAGGTACGCATTTTTTTAGAAATATGCAAACCAATAGGGCTGGACCCAATATTGCGGGCAGGCAGTTAAATAATGCTAATAAATGGAGGATCGGTTTTTGACCCGATAGCTATATGCCTATGGATGGCAGATAAACTATTTTTATTTCGCTTCTACAATAAAAGTATTAAACGATTCAGCCTTCACAATCGGGTTTATTAAGTTGTTGCCCACTTTAATCCGTAACGTTTCATCCTTTTTACTTTCGTTGTAACAAATGATAACGATGCTTTTATCCGTGTTCATAAATGCCAGGAGGTTTGCATCTCCGCCGGAGGTTTGCAACCGTTTTGCGCCGGCATTTACATAATGGCTTACCTGCTTCATCAGGTAATACTCAAAATTGTATTGAAAGGTTTTATTGGCAGTATCCACGCTGATCAAAGAATTCTGTTTCCATCCCCAGGTGCTGATGCCCCCTTTTTTTAAAGACGTGTTCCAGTACATATACGCATTGGCGCCATTGCTTAAATAGTGTTTCATTAAACCCCAGGTATATACGCAATAGGCCCAGTTGTTATTGCCATCACCGCATTCCTGCTCAGTCTGATAAATCCTGAGCGCCGGATAACGCTGGTGGATACCTGCAATAGCATCCTTCCCCGCCCATTGAAGACCTATGCCTTTAATATATTGATTGATTTGTTTGTTGCTTAAAATACTGTCTGCCAGTTTTTCATTGGAACTATTCATGGTTCCAAAAAACACGGCTACCTTACTGGCTGCCATTTTCGGAGCCAGGTAATGAATAAATTTTCCGAGCCCCTTTGCGGTCCAGGTGCAACTGGGGAATATCTGGGCAGCTTTAAATTCATTTTGCGGCATTACCATGTGTATCCGTATATCCTGTTGTTGATACGCCTTTATAAACTTGTCAAAATATAAGGCATAGGCTTTAAAGTATTTATCTTCCTGAATAAACATATCAGTTTCCTCATTGCCTTCCTGCACGGGCTTCAAATCATTATACCCGGCTTTGGAGCTTTTTAATGCATAGTGTTTATTGTATTTCATCCATGCTGGTGACGACCAGGGCGATGCCCAGATTTTTAAAGCAGGGCGCTGCCGTTGCGCACTTTTAATAAAGGGTATCAACGTTTTCAAATCATTGGCAATACTGAAATTTTTCATTTCAAAATCGCCATCTGTTTCATTATAAGAATACCAGTGAGGGGAAAAATCGTTGGCGCCAACCGGCATCCTGCAAATGTTGAAATTTGCGCCAACACCCGGTGCAAACAGTTCCCTGAAAATAGCGTTCCTGTCGTTTTTGCTTAATACACTCAATGAAGTCCATCCCAGTTCATTAAAGCAGGTCCCAAAACCCTCGATGGTTTGTAGCGGCTTATCCAATTGAACTTCTATATCGAAGCCAGGGGACAATGGCATTGTTGTTAACCCTTTTTTTACCTCCCATTGCGCCGCTGCTGAAGTGGATACCCAGGTTACTTTTTCCTGTGAACAGAGGGAAAAAACGAGCATTGATAATACAATGGAAATTGTAATTTTTTTCATGATATTGTGATCCAATAAGGACTATTTATTTTACTTATTATTTTATTTAAAAGCCACCAGCTTAATTATTTTACTTCTAAAAGCGCCGGTTAAAGGCCGGTTTATCCCAACAGACATTAAAAAATTCACCGGAAATTTTTCCCGGATCCTTCAGTTCCATATTTTTTTCTATTCGTTTTAAAACCCCTTACTCAATTACACCCAGATCCCCATTGTTCAAAACATTCGTTGTTACAATGCTGATGCTTTCAGGCTGAAGTAGCATATTTTTCAATTTTCCCTCGTCTTTATAATTTTTTACAGGATTAAGTTGAAAGTTATCCCCTTTCAACAAAGTTTCGGTTACCTCGTAAAAATAAAATGCCTGTTTTTTACTTCCATTATCAACGGTAACATTTACAGTAACCGCTTCTTTACGGTTGTTCACCATCAATATTGATAATTGACCATCGCTGTTTTTATAAGCAGTGGCCACAATACCTTCTGGTTGTGGATCCATTTTAACGGACAGCACCGAAGCGTATTTTCCCATAAAACGCGACAGCATGGCAAAACCGTAATAAGCTTCATTTTCCGTTGTTACTTCCTTTGAATATGTTTTTGTTGGCAGGTCGTAGGTCTTCACCAGTTGCCACTGGCCATCCATATCGCCACGGTTGGTGAAGCTCCAGCGGTTAAACCCGTCCACGCCCAGGTTCATGCAGAGCGCCACATCTGATGCATTGGAAAGTGCGGCTTTAAAAGTTTTGGGGCCTTGATTGTCTGCTCCCCAACCCAGGTCCATATTGCCAAATTCCGTGAGAAAAAAAGGTTTGTTTTTCGTTCTTGCATATTTTACCCAATCGCCGATAACCTGTTCCCCATTATTTTTGTTATACAAACCGAAATAGGAATGAATATCGAAGGCCCCCAGGTATTGATCGAAATCAATTTTTGCAGGTTCACAGGGGGGCAGGCTTACCCAATCGGGCCCTGAAAGGGGTATCTTAATTCCCTGCTTAGTGAACGTTTCTTGTAATTTTTTCCAGGCATCTGTAATGGTTGCCGGTGTATGGCTTCCACCGCTCCACCAATATCCCCATGGGCCACCGGGAGGTTCATTTGTCATGCAGAAATATTTTATGCAGGTATATTTTTTTGTTTCAGTAAGATATTTAAGCAATGTTGCGATTCCATTTGCAAAATCATCAACAGATTTTGGCGCACTTAATAATGGATGCACCCCAGGATGGGCATTCCATGCAACATGGCCCCACATCTGCTGCAGGAAAACATCGGCATGGTTGGCTTCGCACCAATCCAGTATGCGGTACAAGGCCTGCATTTCATCGTTCTTCCAGTCAAAAATATTCCGGCCTGGTTCGTACATGTGCTGGCTAAGTTCCACTCGTACGAAATCCAGTCCCAGCCATTTTGCATGTTGATACAACTGGCCCCATGTTGCTGTATCGCCCAAAGGAGGGTTGCCTGCATAAGCGCTGCCGCGTGGGTTGATGTGCCGCACCGGGTAATCGTACTTTTCATTATCCAGGGGGATATCCTTAATGAGTGCATGCCAGGATGCACCGAGCCCGCCTTTCATTTGGTGGATAATGTTGCCTGCATCTACCCGCAAGTCCAGTTTTGTGTTTTGTGCCGGTAAGGAAATTACTGAACCAGACAGGGTGGCCAACAGGAATAGCTTTTTCATTTTTTATATCGTCTTTTTTTTGACTGTTGAAGTAAATTCTATCTAAATACAAAAATTACCTGTTAAAACAAAAGCTATTTATTTCAATCCCAATCCTGCGTTCTTACAGGTATGGTTTTCCAACGCCGCTTCCCGGATCCGGGTAGACCCTGTTTACCCCTTTTATAAAAGTTTTGCTCCACTAAATCCCGATACGGCTTTGCTTTTTATTGTCAATAATATACTGCCATTTTCTTAAGGCGCTATTCATCGTTCACATCCTCACACCTGTTTGTGAGCATGCCTGCATATTAATAATTTATTCACCAGGTACACCGGCAACCTTCCATTTAAGGTCGGCTTACATCAGGCAGAAAAAAAACCACCAGGGAAGAATCTCCGGTGGGTGTCTCTAACGATTGCTGAATGCTTAAAAAGATAGGAAGGTCAGCGATATGACCGGTTTAAAAAAATATATTCGATACACAAAATTAACAGGCGCTAAGGCGAACAAAGCAAACAAGTTCGCGGCTCTAATCCGGCGGTCCCAATTTCAAATTTTCATAAGCAGTAGCATATAGACAGGGGACTGGAGCCTATATACTTTTTTCCCCGGCGCTAGCCCAGTAGCCTCAACGCTTTGAGGGTTTCACATTCCGTGCAGGGATTATTTTAAGAAAGATAAAATCTGCTAAAAAATAATTATGATAGCTGCATAGTTATATAGAACAGACAGGCATATTTGATTTTCAACGGGGCTATCCTTTATTTGTATCCGCCGATGTAGATAATTTAATGACTATAAAGATGATTATGTTATTAATTATGAAATTTCTATGGAATTGCGACAGAGCTTGTTTTCACCGATATAGTACCTGTAATACCAATGGCAGTTAAAGTAACAGTATAATTTCCGCCGGCTGAATATTTATGGGTAGCTGAAGCGGTAGCTAATACAGGGGTACCATCACCAAAATCCCATGAATAAGCGGTGCCGTTTAAAGAAGTATTAATAAAGCTGGCAGTCTTATAGGGGCCATCAACAAAAGATGAAAAATTTGAAGTAGGCAATATAACGGAAGCTGGGTCAATAAAAATTACTGTCAGTTTTTTTAGCGAATCCACCTTTACGCCGGGGCTGTTGATGCCCACCGCGATGGCATATCTTTTTTTAGGGAAATTGATAGCGCTGTTGGTCATGAAAGTCAAATCAATACTTAAATTAAAACTTGCAAGGGTACTATCGCCGGATAGCAATACCGAGGTGGGCAGCGTATATTTTGTCGGCAATACTTCAGTTGTTAGTAATGGGTCGGCAGCCACCGAAAATTTACCGGCGGCAATCAATTTGTTAATGGTATCCGTATTTGTTATAATATTTACAGGGATGCTGCCCGACCTGTTAACCCCGGACCGGGTTACACTCAATGGAATATCAAATTTGCTGCTGGCCTTATCTGCCAGGTACCTATAACTTAAACCTTCCATCGTAGGCGTTATCGTAAATATACCATTAGCCCCGGCCCCTCCCGTAGCTATTCCCGCTGCAGGCATATAAATAGATTCTTCATACGGAAAATCTACATTTTCTTTATAGGTACAGGAAGCAAGCGAGGAAGCAAATCCTGCAACTATTATCAAAGTTTTTGCGCAGCTTAAAAAATTATATTTCATATTTCAAGAATTTTAGTTGATCTTTTTGGGTTCCTGTGAAAACAATCAAATTTACCATACCGGATAGGTTATCCTTACCCTGGCCTGTCTTAAAGACTATTTTACTTTTTTACCAGAGTGGGTTTTGAACCAATTTTGATATGATATTTAGTTCGCCCTGCGGAATAGGATACAAATACATTTTTGGCTGAAAAACGCGGGTCTCCACAACCATCGGTGTATAAGTAAACGTAGTCCCGGACTGGGCTATATTAACACCACGCAACGGGGCGCCTAAAGTGGTTGGGGCAATCATCCACCTGCGGGTATCCCAGGCCCGGTGGTCTTCAAACGCAAACTCAACCCTTCTTTCATTGCGTATTTTATCACGCACCTGAGCCTGGTTTAATCCGGCGGGCAACAGGGGCATTGCTACTCCTGTTCTTCCGCGAACCCTGTCGTAATAAATTTTAATATCGGCATGGCCGGGGCTGTATTCATTCAATGCTTCAGCGTAGTTCAGCCAGATTTCGGGGAGGCGGAAATAAACCCAGCTATGAACAGCAGTTGTATTTAACAGGAGGTTTAAACTTTCATTTACATATTTTCTTAAGTAGTAACCTGTTTTAGAGGCATTGTTAATAGGCTTGCCATCCCTACCTCCGGTATACAGTTGAACCTGCCTGGTAACACCGCTTACAGTAGAAAGATTGGACATATTGGTTACAATGGTAAATCCTAACCGGGGGTCACGATCAGCATAAGGATTAGCCGGGTTATAATTTGAAGTTGGATCTGTAATCGGTTTACCTGTGGATTTTACATCGTAGGCATCTACCAAATCCTGTGATGGTGTGTTACCGCTTTGCCCCTTATCAAACCCAATGGGATAATTGGCAGCCTCAAATCCATTGGACGGAGCTTCGCTGCGGGTAAATATCAATTCGGCATTATTAAAAGCCCTGAATAAAGTGGAGTAATTATTAAATAAAGCATATCCCGTTCCGGGGAGGTCAATCACGACTTTTGCAGCATCAGCCGCAGCTTTCCAGCGTAAGTTCCGGTCACCGGCAGGCAGCGAAATCAATTCTGGTTTAGCATATCCCGTTGCCCAGGAAGGGTTGTTGAATAAATCACTGGCTGCATATAATAATAACCTCGCTTTTAAAGCGAGGGCTGCCCCTTTGGTAGCCCTGCCCAAATTGGCGGTATTGGTGTTGAACCCATTATTATCTACCAGGTAGCTTGCGGGCAAATTAAGTGCAGCAGAGTCGCACTCATTTGAAATAAATTGCACACATTCCTGCAGGGTATTGCGTTGTATATTGGGTATATCTGCTTCAGACAGCGCTGAGGTCATGATGGGTACGCCACCATAACGTTTTATCAATTCAAAATAAAGAAAAGCACGTACAAAACGGCCTTCATATTTAATACGTTTGATATCGGACAAGGTATTGTTATAAACAAGTTGCTGCGACGCCGAATTGATATCGTATTTAAATTTATCGAGATTAATACTATCCGTTGAAACAAGGAAAATATTTACTTTCCGGATACCCCTGAAAAAATTATCCCACAACCCTTCAGGTTCGCTGATTGCATTCCAACTACCATTATTAAAATTCTGGACAACACTGTTTTCACTGGTGTATTCCGCCTCATCGGTAGCAGAGGCCATCATTGCACCGCCAAGGCCCGTAAAGCCGGTTGGAATTTCGGAATAGGCCGCGTTTAAAAGGGCGCTCACACTGCTGAATGATTTTTCAATTTGCGTTTTGCTCAGGTCGGTAATGATTTCCCTGTCGAGCTTTTGGCAGGATGCAATAGCAAAGAGCACAATTGCACCCAAAAAGTATACTATATTTTTCATATTAAATTTCATGGTGATCGTATTTAATGTTTTAAAATTGAATTCTTGCGCCTAATGTAATTGTCCGCAATGCCGGGTAACCATTTCCCAAAGCTTCCGGATCACCATATTTTATATGATCAAGGGAAAACAGGTTTGTACCGGTAAGAAATAGACGGGCCTGCTTTAATTTAACTTTGCTGATTATTTTTTGGGAAAGGGAGTACCCCAATTCGGCGCTGCGCAATTTTATGAAACCGCCATCCCTCTGGTAAAAAGAAGAAAAACGGTAATTATTCAGGTTATTATCACTGGATGATAATCTTGGAAAAGTGGCGGTAGCCGCGGTTTGAGTTGTCCATCTTTCCAAAGCAATAACACCTGCCTGCCCAAAGCCCTGGAATGGCCTGAATTGGTTAGAACCAAGATAAACTGTTCTACCACTAATAGCCTGGAAAACAAAATCAATGTCAAAACCTTTATACTGAAAACCTGAATGCAGGCCAACCGTTAATTCCGGTAATCCCGTATTACCGATAGCCTGGTTATCACTTCCGTCAATAATCCCATCGGGCACACCCAGCGGGCCGCCGATATCTTCATATTTCACATCACCTGCTTTTACCACCGTGCCAATTGGCTTTGCACTGGCGTTAGCTTCCGCATCAGTTTGAAACAAACCCAACGCTTTTAATCCAAAGGGCTGCCCTAAACGGGTGCCTTCGGTAACCAATGATTTATTAACCTGGATAGTTTGTGCATCAAACACCCTTTTATTTTTCGCATAAAAAACATTGGCCTCTATAAAATATTGAAATGCTTTCTTTTCAGGCGCCCTGAAACGTAACTGGGCTTCAAACCCCTTATTGTTTACCTTACCCTGGTTACTGTAAGGCAAATCGGTATATCCTAATAGTACCGGTGTTGTCCTGTTGGCGGTAACAATTATATCCGACCTGTCCTGGTTAAATACATCCAGTGTAATATCCAATCGATTGAAGAATGTGGCTTCCAGGCCAATATTGGTTTTTCTCTCTTTTTCCCAGGTTACATCCGGGTTAGCTATCCGGCCTTCCGCTATAGAGGTAGTTCCTATATTACCGGTACCAAGGTAATAAGATGCCGCAAAAGGATATAATTGTTGGAACATAAACCGTTGGCCGCCTATCTCATCATTACCCACTAATCCGTAAGAACCTCTTATCTTCAAAAAACTAAGTACCTTCTTATTTTTTAAAAAAGTTTCGTTGGAAATGATCCATCCTACAGAAGCTGCAGGAAAATAGCCATAACGTTTTCCCGGGGCATAATTTTCGGAACCCATATAGGCCATTGAAAACTCGCCGATGTATTTACCGCTGTTTACATAAGTTATCCTTGCGGCACCGCTATTATTTTTATAGGGCAGGCTAAGGTTAGCACTATTTGTACCGGAAAAGATATCTGCTTTGTTGACGGTGGTGTTATCGCCATTAAACATGGCCAGAGCAGTTATATCATGCTTTCCAAATACCCGGTGGTAATTTAAAAATGCCTGCAGGGCGAAATTCCTGTACTGACCCAGGTTGGGATCAGATTGCGATAGTGAAGTGGTTTGATCTCTTTTGGTATAAATGGTATCTCCAGCTGCGCCTTTTGACAAGATAAAAGTTTCAATTTGTTTGGTACGATCAGACCCTGAGGAAAAATAGTTATTCAACGAAACCGCCGCCGTTGCGCTTAAGCCTTCGGTAATCATACCTAGATCGTAATTGAGGCGGAAAGAAGATTGAAGCGTTCGGCCATTAGATGTAGCATAGCCTGTTTTTAATAAATTTGCATATGGATTAGCGTAAGTGGCATTCTTGCTAAACGTACCATTTGGGTTATACACCGGGAAAGAATTGGGGGGGAGCTTTGACAACAAGTCGAAAGTGCCGCCGGTACTTAATGTGGCAGGGTTGGCCCTGTCCTCTACGGTACCTCCCAACAATAAAGTAGCGGAAAGCCTTTTAGTAATATTAATATCAATATTGGTCCTGAAATTATACCGCACATATTTTGAATTGATGCTTTCATCATCCAGGTCGCCAAAATTTTTCAGCAAACCCTGGCTGGAGACTGCGTTTAACACCACAAAATAGCGGGCCGTAGTATTGCCCCCCCTGAAACTTAAATTATAATTTGAAACAGGCGCGGTCTTCCTCAGCACCTGGTCGTACCAGTTAACATTGGGATGAAAGTACGGGTCGCTGCCATCCTGGTAAGCAGCTAAATCAGCAGCCGTGTATTTTGGAGCTAACCCATCATTGGCCAATGCCTCGTTGAATAGCGTTGCATAATTGTAGGAGTCTAAAAATTCAGGTAAACTGCTTGCCTTTGAAAAGCCCTGCTGCGTACTAAAATTAATTACCATTGGGGCAACCTTTCCTCTTTTTGTGGTTACCAATATTACTCCGTTGGCGCCGCGGCTGCCATAAATAGCGGTAGCGGAAGCATCTTTCAAAAGAGAAATTTCTTCTATTTCATCCGGAACAAGCTGGTTTAAATCTCCGGGAAAACCATCGATCATAACGAGCATGTTGTCCCCGGGCCCAAAGGTATTTCTTCCACGGCCGGCAAGGGAAGGCGCATTGGCACCTGGTTCGTTGCCTCCCTGGTTTACGGTTAGGCCTGCGATCCTTCCGTAAAGGGTATTGGCGATATTAGTATTAAACGTCTTTTGCAATTCACTGCCTTTCACCGTTGAGATAGCGCTTGTAACGTACCTGGTCGGCTGTTTGGCATAGCCGATATTTGTAATCAACGTCTCACCGATAACGAGGGTATCCGGCCTTTTCTGCGCAATTAAACCTTCACTTAACCCGGCAAAAAGGGTGTAAGCAAAGAATAATTTCTGATAGTATTTCAATTTCATATAGTTATAATTATACAATAAGTTAGAAAATTGCTGGTTGTTTACGGGTAACCCTATACCGGTAACTGGCAGCACAAATAAGAGTTACCGCCCTAATAGCCAGGGTTTTGAACAAGGAGACCATTACTTTTCAGCACTTCGTTTTCATCAAACGGGTGCAGGTACATATTCCTGTTAAAAGTGCGTGTTTCTATCACATAAGGGACATACCGGAAAGCTGTGCCGGCAAGTTTGGTAATTCTTATGCCGTACATATTTCCCTGCATTACGCCATCCTGTTCGGCAATCATCCAGCGACGGATATCCCAGAAACGGTGGTCTTCAAATGCCAGTTCTATATCCCTTTCATTGCGTATCCTTGCCCTTAACTGGCCCTGCGAAAGGCCGGTAGATGAAATGGGCGGCATACCTGACCGGGTACGAATAATATTGACCGCATTGTCAACTGCTGTTGACGGACCCTCGAACTCATTGAGCGCCTCGGCATAGTTGAGATAAAATTCGTTCAGCCTGAACAAAGCAATACCGGGAACTGCGGAGCCTCCGTTGGCCAATGCTTCCGGAACATGCTTCAGTACCCATGCCCCACCAAAACAATTGCCTGCATGCCTGCCACCTGTAAAAGTTTCAATAATGGGATACTCTGCATTCCACCTGCCCCCATTATAACCAACTGTTTGCTTAAACCTCGGGTCCAGTTCGTTATATTTGGTCACTAAGTCATCGCCGCCCGCTGCAAGCCATGTTTGGGGGGTACCATTCTTTTTTTCGTATTTCCGTACAAAATTGTGTGTTGCAGTGTTGGAAACCCAAAAACTTCCCATGGGCGTGGGTATTAAATGATACCAGGGGAAATTAAACCTGTTCAGCCTGGCGTATCTTTTATCTGCGATAATTACTTCACTGTTGTCCTGTAATTCCCAGGCCACCCTGTAATTACCTGTAAGCAGGTTAACGGGATCTCTGTTAGCCGGAACATCAATTAAGGCAACCGAAGCGGCAGAAGCTGAGTCCAATACTGCTTTAGCTGCATCTAGAGCGAGTTTCCACCTGTTGTTATCAGTATTTCCATAGCATATTAATTTGTTATCGACAGGGTTCGCCATGTTTAAATAGGGTGAAGCCGTATTAAACAGGGGACTTGCGGCATACAACAGGAGCCTGGATTTTAAAGCGAGGGCCGCCATTTTTGTAGCCCTTCCCCGCTGCGATGTTGTATAGGCAACAGGTAAATAGGCGACAGCGCTGTCACAATCCTTTACTATAAAATTCACCAGTTCTTCCACGGTAGCCCTGGGTAATTTAGCTTCATCAATATTTGCAAAACGTTTGTCAATGATTGGAACGCCTCCATAGCGTTTGAACGCTTCAAAATGACTTAAAGCCCTGATAAACCTGGCTTCACCCTTAACCTGTGTTTTATATCCTTTATCGGCCAGGGGATCTTTTACGCCATCAATGCGCTCCAGTAAAATATTAGCATAACGGATTGCCTTAAAGCGGGTAAAATACACATTGTCTTCATTTGCAATAATATTGGACGGGATGATCCCCGCTGTGTTCCACCTGATCGCATGCACAAAATTGGCTTCATTTTCGGCCTCGTCCGTTGCGCCTGCCATAGTCCCGAAAATGGAAGAAGAAGTTCCTGTTGGAGAAGCCTGGCTGGCAGCATCCCTAAAAGGCAAAACGGAAATTATCCCCATATAATACATGGTGGATATTTCGGATTCTACGTTTGCACGGCTTGAAAAAATCACGTCTTCGTTTACATCAACACCAGGCGCTTTATTTAAGAAATCCTTAAATGACTTTTTACAGGACACCAGGGTAAATAAAGTAGCTATACAAGTATATAGTATGAATATTTTTTTCATTTTTTTTATTATTTTATAAGTTAATATTTATACCCATGTTAATTGTCCGCACCAGTGGGTAGGCTTCCACATTGGTAGCTGTTGGCGGGCTTTCGGGGTCAACTCCCCTGGCAACTTTACTGAAAGTAACGAGGTTATTGGCATTTACAAATATCCTGGTACTGCTTAAACCAACGCGGTTCAAAAAATTTCCAGTGAATGTATACCCTATTTCCACATTTTTTAACCGGATATAGCTGGCATCCACTGTAAAGAAGGTAGATGAAAGATAATTGTTGACGGAATTGCCATTTGTACCGAGTGAAAACCTGGGGTATGGAGTAGGTAAACCGGCGGCATAACGCTCAGGCGTCCAGCTCTCCAGCAAATTATCGAGGGCGCCGGCAGGCTGTGCATCATAAAAGGCCTGGGTAAGACGGCGTGTATATTGCAACGAAACATTGCTTACACCCTGAAACAATACAGAAGCGCTGAACCCTTTATACTGGGCTACCAAAGAAAGTCCAAAAGTCTTTTCGGGAACCTGCGAGTAACCGATCGGCACATTGTCATCATTGTTTACCTTACCATCCCCATTTACATCCTTATACCTTACATCACCGGGTTGCAATTTGTTATTCTGCCATTCATAAACGGGCCTTTTGGCATCATTCACTTCATCCCAGGTGTTGAAAAGGCCTTCATCAATCAGGCCAAAATACTGGCCAAAACGGTTGCCGGTACGGTATTGGTAAGGGTACTTTCGGGTAGCTTCATCCTGGAACAATATATTATTCCTTGCAAAAGAATAATTGGCTTTTACCTGGTAATTCAATTTACCGATATTATTATTGAGGGTTATATCAAATTCATATCCCTTGTTCTCCATCTTGCCGATGTTAAGTGCAGGCACTGCAGCCGCGAAAAATCCGGAAACTGTTTGCGGCGTGGTTAAAATATTGTCCCTGGTTTCTTTGAATAAATCCACATTTACCGTGATATTCTTTTTCCAGAAAGACATTTCTACGCCAAGGTTGGTTTTAACAGCACGTTCCCAGGTAAGGTCGGGGTTACTTATTCTTCCTTCCAGCGCACCTGTCAACTGATTATATCCTGATGCCACTTCACCATACCGGTAACCTCCCGAAAATGTCCAGGCTGTTGGGCGGTAAAGAAAGCGGTTAGAACCGAAAAGGAAATTTGAACCGACCTGGTCATTTCCTACCTCACCATAAGATCCCCTGAATTTCAGGAAAGTCAGCAGGTCGTTTTGAGGAAAAAACTTTTCCTGGGAAGCAACCCAACCCAGTGAATAAGCCGGGAAAACACCGAAGCGCTTACCGGGGGCAAAATTTTCGGTGCCATTATAAGCGATATTTACCTCAGCGAGGTAGCGCCCTTTATAATCATAGGCAGCACGACCCACATAACTTTGATACCCGTTAGGCACTGCAAAAGTAAAACCCGGGTCAATACTTTTTATCTGGTTATACAGTAAAAGCCCTGAAATATTATGGTCGCCGAATTTTCGCTTATAATCCAGTGCGAACTCTGCTGTGATCCTCCTGTTTTTTGTAATGCTTTCACCAAAACTAAATGCCACATCTTCCGTCTGTGGGAGATATTTTATGGTGCCATCCGTTTGTCTCACGGGGATATAATTGATTACCGTACCGCCTGTTTTGTTATTATTATAAGTCTGGCTGTTAAAATTCTGGTACGCCACCTGCGCATGCGTCCCCAAACCCTTTATAATGAAATCAAGATCGTGTTCGAGGCGGATGGAACCATTCAAGAAACTACGGTAGTTGCGCTGGTAGCCTGACTGGTATAATCCGGACAAGGGGTTGCTTTGGTTAGCTCCATTATATTGAAGGAGGACCAGTTTCCCATCTACTATTCCCGGAGAAGAAAGCGGGTTGGCCCTTTGAATCCCATCCATAACAGTTCCGGTTGTACCGGCATTACCTGAGCGGTTTTCGATTTGAGAAGAAATATCCAATGCCGCCCTGAAACGTTTATTGATATTAAAATTAAGATTAGACCTGAAATTGAACCGCTTAAAACGAAGCTGGGCATCATAGCCGGGCGATAAGGAAGTATTTTTAAACAACCCCTCCTGGTTAAAATATCCGACAGAAGTAACATACCTTAGCCGGTCTGTACCGCCACTTATATTGAGGTTGTGCTGCTGCTGGGAAGATGTCTTTTTAAGCATCGTTTTAAACCAATCAGTATTTGGATAAAATATGGGGTCTGCACCAGGGGCATTTTCTACCGTAGCCTTGTATTTATCCAGTTCTGATTGAGTATACCGGGGGGTATAGGTGCCACCGGAAACATAGGCATCATTTTTTAGCGCCTGGTTAAAAGAACTGGCATAATCATAACTATTCATTTGCGCCCTTAAGGCTGTAAAGCTATTAAATGCATTATTGAAAGTATAGGCCACTTTTGCGGGTCCTACTTTTCCACGCTTGGTAGTGATGATCATTACCCCATTGGCTCCCCTGATACCATATACGGCAGTGCTGGAAGCGTCTTTTAAAATGGTAATATTTTCAATTTCATTGGCGTCAATACTATTATAGTTGTCTACCTGTATGCCATCCACCAATACCAGCGGCTCCTGGCCTCCGTTAAAAGTCCCTACACCCCGGATCCTTAAAGTAGACTGGTCGGCGCCGGGTTCGCCACTTGCCTGTGAGGCAAAAAGGCCTGATACCCTTCCCACCATTGAATTACTAATATTGGCAGCCGGCGACTGCACAAGTAATTTTCCAGTCATAGCAGCCTGGGCGCCGGTATTGGTGGCTTTTTTCTGCGTGCCATACCCTACCACCACCACTTCTTCCATATCTTTATTGGACTGGCTGAGCGTAATGCTCATCACTTTTTTCGCCCCCACAGTAACTTCCCTGTTCAAATAACCCACCATACTGAAAACCAGTTTGGATTGGTCATTCTTTACATCTATTTTGAAATTGCCACTGGCATCAGTCGCAACGCCGTTGGTGTTTCCCTTTTCCAAAATGGTTACATTTCCCAATGGTTCCCCTTTATCATTGGATACATAACCGGAGACCGAAACCTGGGCGCTAACATAAAAGGTGAAGGAAAGAAAGAAGATTGCGAGGAATGCAATTTTCAGCATAGTTGATTGTTGGTTCATAACAGCATGTCGTTTTAGTTCATTATTATTGAATAGTTAATCAATATTATTTAAAGGTAGTCATTTATTACAATTGATTGAAATTAATTTCGTATGATTTTTTTATTGTACAATTCTGTCAACAACATCCACCACGACGTGTAAGAAAACTGAACAAGTATTGCATCGTCCTGAGGCAATAGCAGGCATTCTTATTCCATTACCGTAGTGGGTTATCTATAAAAACAATTTAACCGGGTCAGTAACCCGGGTTAGGATTTTAATATGGTAAAACTCATTTTCAATATAGCATAATATCAAGTCAACCTCGCATTGACCGCAGTTAGTGCAGCTTATATAGCTAATGACGATGGCTTTAAAACGATCCCTAAACTTTATTAAAAAAAATTAAAAAATACCGGCGATGATGTTATGTCGGTAGAAAAAGTAAAATACCCGGCGGAAGCCACCTGACCATTTAGCCTAATTTGAAACTATACCACTTTCGGAGGCAATCTGAAGTCTATGGATTATCGTTGTGCAAGTTGGGTGAGGCCTGAAAAAGTCCAGGCCAATTTTCATTCATACGGCAAAACACCTGATAGATAAGGGGAACAGGATGGGCCGGGCAACTTTTGGTGGAATAAAAATAAAAAAAACTGGCACAGGCGCTTGGATTTTAGGGTAACCTGTATGGCCGGTAAGGATAATTCTTTTAAGGGATCATGTGTTTATGGCTGCAAAAGTTTTCTACCGGTCGCATTCCAAATTGTTGGATCATCAGGTGGCCGGCGATTTGAAACACACCCGTTTACTTAAAAGACAATCAAATGGGTTTAGTTATTAATTATATTTTCAGTTCATACCACTTCGGAAAGTACTATGCCTGGAAAATGAAACAGGTTGTTGCACCCCTGATTTGCACCTGTACCGGTTAACTTAAAACTGTATACTAATACCCATATTGACGGTTCTTACCAATGGATAAGGCTCCGTATTTTCAGCTGTTGGCGGGCTTTCAGGATCTGCCCCCTTATACATCTTACTCCAGGTGAAAAGGTTATTCCCGTTTATAAAAATCCTCGTTGCACTTAACCCTATTTTTTTAAGAGCAGATTTATTCAATGCGTATCCTATTTCCGCGTTTTTTAAACGGACATAACTTGCATCCACCGTAAAAAAATCGGATGGCTGGTAATTATTTACAGCGCCACCATTAGTACCCAATGAAAATCTGGGGAATTGAATCGTTGCTCCCGAAGCATATCGTTCGGGTGTCCAGCTATTGATTAAATAATCAACGGCGCCTGCCGGGACCGCGTCAAAAAAGGCCTGGGTAAAACGACGGGTATAATTTAATGAAACATTGCCCACGCCCTGGAAGAGGACAGAAAAGCTAAATCCTTTGTACTGGCCGGCCAGTGAAATCCCAAATGTCTTTTCCGGAACCTGGGAATAGCCAATGGGCACCTGGTCATCATTGTTTATCTTACCATCATTGTTTACATCTTTAAATCTTAAATCACCCGGCTGTATCTTGTTGTTCTGCCATTCATATACAGGTCTTTTAGGATCATTTACTTCATCCCAGGAATTGTAAAACCCTTCGTTAACCAGGCCAAAATACTGACCAAAGCGGTTGCCGGTGCGAAATTGATAGGGGTAACGACGGGTTATTTCATCCTGGAATAAAATCCTGTTCCTTGCAAAAGAGTAGTTGGCTTTTACCTGGTAATTTAACTCCCCGATATTATCATTCAAAGAAAAATCAAATTCAAAACCCTTATTTTGCATTTTACCTATATTAAGCGGGGGAATAGCCACTCCGATAACCCCGGAAACGGTTTGCTGATTGGCGAGGATATTATCCCTCGATTCACTAAAGAGATCTACAGAAAGGCTGATCTTCCTTTTCCAGAATGACATTTCTATACCGAGGTTGCTTTTTACCGAACGTTCCCAGGTAAGGTTTGGGTTACCCGACCGGCCCTCCCGTGAACCTGTCAATAAGTTATAGGAGCTACTTACTTCACCAAAATTGTACCCGCCTGCATAAGTCCAGGCTGTTGACCTGAAAAGAAAGCGGTTATTGGAATAAAGGAAGCCGGAACCCACCTGGTCATTACCCACTTCGCCATAAGAAGCACGGAACTTTAATAAACCCATAAAGCCATCTGCAGGAAAAAATGATTCTTCAGAAGTTATCCAGCCTATCGAATAGGCGGGGAAGAATCCAAAACGGTTACCCGGTGCAAAATTTTCGGTACCATTATAAGCCACATTGATTTCCGCCAGATAACGTCCCCTGAAATTATAGCTACCGCGTCCTACATAGCTCTGGTAACCGTTGGGCACCCCGAAACTAAAAGTTGGATCCGTACTTTTCAACTGGTTATAGAGCAGTAAACCCGAAACATGATGGTTACCAAAATTTCTTTTATAATCAAGCGCAAATTCTGATGTTACCCGCCTGCTTTTGGAAATAGTTTCCACGTGTATAAACTGGCCGTCTTCATTTTGTGGCAGGTACACAATCCTGCCATCGGCCTGTCTTAATGGAATATAAGAGATAACTGTAGGTGAAGGCTTGTAATTGTGTAACCGCTGGCTGTTATAATTCTGGTAGGCAACAACCGCATGGGTACTTAACCCCTCTGTGATAAAATCCAGGTCATGCTCCAGCCGGAAGGAGCCATTCAGGTAGTTGCGATATTCCCGCTGGTAACCAGCCTGGTACAAACTTACCAATGGGTTGCCCCCGGTAGTAGTGAGATTGATTAATTTGCCATCAACTATGCCGGGGGAAACGGTGGGATTAGCCCTGGCAATATTATCGATTACATTGAGCGTATTACCTGCATTGCCAGTCCTTATTTCTGTTTGGGAAGATATGTCCACCGCGGCTTTGAACCGCTTGTTTAAAGTAAAATTGAGATTTGACCGGAAATTAAACCTTTTAAAACGGATTTGTGCATCATACCCCGGCGACAGCTTTGTGTTATTAAACAGCCCTTCCTGGTTGAAATAGCCGGTGGATACCGAATACCTTAATTTTTCTGTACCCCCGTTAATATTCAGGTTATGCAATTGTTGCCGGGATGTCTTTTTCAACATCACTTTATACCAGTCTATGTTAGGATAAAAAACCGGGTCCTCCCCGGATTTGTATTTCTCAAGATCTTGTTGAGAATACCGCGGAATATAGAGGCCGCCGGTAATATAACTGTCATTTTTTAAAGCCTGGTTGAATGAATTGGCATAATCATAACTATTCATTTGCGACCTGATATTTGTAAAACTATTAACGGCCTGATTAAAAGAATAGCCGGCTTTGGCTGGCCCTAGCTGGCCCCGTTTGGTGGTAATGATCAATACACCATTGGCTCCCCTGATACCATAAACGGCGGTACTGGATGCGTCTTTTAAAATAGTAATATTTTCAATTTCATTGGGATCAATACTATTGAAATTATCTACCTGGATACCATCTACCAGGATAAGCGGCTCCTGGCTCCCGTTAAATGTGCCCACTCCCCTGATCCTTAACGTTGAATAATCATTTCCCGGTTCACCACCTGCCTGGGAAGCAAAAAGGCCTGACAGGCGGCCAACTAACGAATTGCTAACGTTAGCGGCAGGAGATTGTAACAGTAATTTCCCGATTATTGAAGATTGCGCCCCCGTATTAGTTGCTTTTCGCTGGGTTCCGTAACCCACCACTATCACGTCTTCCAGCTCCTTAAGACTAGTCCGCATTGCCAGGTTGAGAAAACTTAATTTTCCTGTTTTATATTCCAGGGTAGTATAACCTATATACGTTAGAAGCAAAACTGCTGATTCACTGGTAACATTGAGGCTGAAATTACCTTTGTCATCAGAAACCGTTATTTGGCCTGTTCCTTTTTCAATAATAGTGACTCCCGGCAAAGGAATACCTTTTTCATTTTTCACCGAGCCGTTAATTAATTTTTCTTTACCAGCTTCAATGGCGCCCATTTTTGGGTCCGGCTGTTTTGTTAAAGGGTCAAACAACGCCGTGGAGTTAATAAATAGTACAAGCTGTTCATCGTCTATTACACGGTAGGAAATCCGCAATGGCTTAAAAATGGCATCCAATACCTCTGATAAAAGGGCATCTCCCATTTTACAGGTTACCCTGCTTTTAACATCAATGATATCTGTACTGTAGGTAAATTTTACACCGGTTTGCTTTCGTAGGAAAGCAAATACTTTTTTAATCTCCATTTGTTCCACGGAAATATTAACCGGTTTATTCAAAACCAATTGAGCATTTACATTTTTGCAATAAGCAGAAAAAATTAAGATAAAAACAATCGTAATTCTTGGTAAACCAGCTCTCATTAATTAAAATATTATATACACAAATCGTTTAATTTGCATAATTTCACATAGTGCTTCGTTTGTAATTTTCGCTGGCGAACCACTGAAAAAGTTGTATAAAGCCGGTAATGCCCAACATTACCGGCTTTTCTTTTCACTGGTTATTAATACATAAAAATAAATAAATTTTGAAACGAAATTACACCCCTTTTCCTGTATCCCAATATTTGCTTTCCCTCACTTCAAAAGAGGTTTGGAATGACCGGCAGATAATTTCCAATTTCTTAAAGCCGCATTGCCTGATATGAAATTTATTCATATCGTATCAAAAAAATCCACACATCCAGCATATTTCCCATCCAAACCTGCTAACTTAAAATTAGTTTAAACCATTAAAAAACAGTAGCCGTTTTGAAAACTTTAGCGGGATTGCGGTTTGGTATTTATTTTAAAACAAAACTGACGGCAGTATAATTTCGATTTATAAAACAATTTAAGGTACCACTATTACCTTAAATCTGCAAACAAAAGGCAGCGCAGCTACTCCGTCACAAAAAATATTCAGTAACCTGGCAGCATTATAGTTTACTCACCGCTGTATTTGATTGCACTTAATATATGAAAGTCAGCAATCTACTCAATTAATTAAACCGCTCAGCGGCAGCGGAGAATGGGATATTTTTGCCTGCAACAGGAGCCTGGCTTTTCAATATTATTGGTGATAAAGCTTTTATAATTTACTACATGATGTTACCGGTAAAACAAGCATGTTAAGTTTTTTATGGATGACGATAATTATATTACGCAAATCTTTCATTTAGATAAGGTCTTTCTATGAGTTTTGATATTACGGGCAAACCGTAAAATAGTTTAACGAATATTAAGGTACAAAATTCGTCCACATATCCTTTACCAATTGCGGATGTGGTACGAATAAAAACCTTTCCGGGTTTTCTTCAAACTGTGTGTAGATGGGTTTCCCCTGTTCTATTCCAAATTGATTATATTTTTCAGGAATTTTTATAATCAAGTCGCCCTGCTGATAATGTGGATTTTTTTGCCAGTCAATTTCACCTGTTTTTGTAAAAAGTGGAAACCAGGCCAGCCCATGATGCTGACGTACCTTATCGTACTCAAAACCATACTCACGATCGCACCAGGCGCCAAAAGTTAGTGGTTGAGTGGGATCGGCACTAATGGTTGCATGCGCCCAGTTGGGTGGAACGATTACCACTTCGCCGGGCAGGGCAACCACTGCATAACAACGACCCGGATTATCATCTGCCTTTTCCTGCATGTAGATAATTGCTTTGCCCGACCATATTTCATATACTTCAGGAGTAGACCATCCTGATAGCGGCGACAGTTTATGGATATGGCCCTGGCTGCGCACAGGTTCATCACCTAACCGGCCTGCGGCATAAGTTACCGCGCCGTAGAGCAAATGCAACTTTTCGAGCAAGGGCAGATGCGCGCTCTTGCCAACATCCATCGCAATAGCATAAACAGGGTCGGGTCCGGAACAATCTGGGTTACGTAAGCTTTTACGAATAGCATCAAGCGAACGGTTTTCAACACCAGGGCCAAAAACATTTACGCCATAATCAAAACCCATCGGAAGCGTGGTGGGGCTGATCTCAAATCCCGGATAGAAATTCATATAAAATTTTTAAAAATAATAAATTGCTGGTTTTAAACGTGAATGGTGAAATATTGACAATTCACCATTGACCATTCACCATTCACCATTCACAAATCCAATGGAATATTACTCAATTGATCAATTGCCATTTGCCGGAATAATAGGCCCTGTCCAGTTTATTTAATTGATGCGTGTTGCCGGTTGTTTTATAATGATCCCTTAAATCGTGATAGATATAAAAGCCCACCCAATACCCATACTCATATTTTTGATGCAGGCTTTTGGGGTTTTTGTAAAAGTTGTACCAGTCGGTACTGATGCCGGCTTTTTCCGCGATTTGTATGGCTTGTAATGCATGTTGCCATCTACTGGCCGCAAGTACTTTAAACCTTTCCTGTGCCTTAACAGGGGTCATCAATTCGCTGGAGAAAACCGGCCGCCGGTCATCTATACCCAGGCCATTAAAAGAAATAGTGTCTTCAAATATTTTATCCCCGTCAAGGTCATATAACAATTTATCAAAAAAACCATTGTTGTCAGTGTCTTGATATTTGATGGTGGCAAACTTATCCGGCACCTGCTGCATTCTTCCTTTTCCGCTCCACCTGTCGTAAATACCACCGTATCCCTGAAATGCGTAAGCAGTCTGGTCTATCCGCCATGCCCCCCATTCGGCGCCATACAAATGTATCCTGCCATCAAAACCAATGTATAATTTGCCCTTCCCGGAAAAATCAGTATCAAATTCACCCCGGTCTCCGGCAACATCTGCCTGTAAATTATTGTCTAACCCACCATTGCCGCCGCCCGTTTTAAAAAGATCTTTAGCTTCATAAAACTCTACCCTTTCCCAGCGATTGCAATCGTCATCCTCATCAAACACAAGGCTGCATTCTTTCCACTGCCCCTTTTTAAATATAAGGTTCCATGCGCTGTCCCGGCCAGGATAAATCAATTCTTCTAATTGGCGCCAGCGCTTGTCGTAAAACAAAAATTCACTTTGTTTCCCCAGCCCCCTGAGACTCTTAAATCGATGACGCTGTTTGTTATAATCAAAGCCGGTTCCTTTTAGCAAAAGGCTCATATCAAAATCAAATTCGTTGGCTGGGCCGTTGTCGTTATCCAAATCCCAGGAGATGCCCGTATAATCCATCATGCCATTAAAATGGGCGTCATAAGCCGTATCAATATTTTTGAAAACAGGGTTGAGCGTGTCTTTGGATCGAAAAGACGGCGTATTCACAAAACGTATGGCCATTTCAGACAGGCCGTCATTATCGGTGTCATAAAATATAAAGGGGTTCTCCCAACTATAACGCAAATCATCTATCCGAAAAGATGACGCATGCATTTTTATAAAAGAAGTATTGCCGTGATAGTCT
The DNA here is from genome assembly GCA_014379625.1 of Ferruginibacter sp. GTDB lineage: Bacteria > Bacteroidota > Bacteroidia > Chitinophagales > Chitinophagaceae > Ferruginibacter. Next base: position 34,030 of record JACMLJ010000076.1, read on the forward strand.
TCGTAAAAATTACTATGCCCGTTATGTTCCCATGCCAGCATGGATAGGGCATTCCAATCTATATAGTGCATTATAGAGTCTTTATCATCATCAAATACATACATGATTTCCGAAGCCCAGTCAAAAAAATTCCGTTTGCCGGCACTGCCGTTGTTCACTATTACCTGGATATCGGCGATGCCATTTTTATCTTCATCGCACCAGTCAATAGAAAAGTCCTCCGGGCCGGCAAACACAGCATCCTTATTTCGGTCTATCAATAAACAGTCGCTGTCAGCATCGCCTTCCACATCAGTCCATTTCATATCATCGTCATCATCAATCCAAACTACAGGAACACCGCTGTAAACAGCATAATACAACAGGTCCGGGTCGCCATCTTTATCCAAATCAACATACTTCATGCTCGCCTTATTAAGGGCAGCGGGCATTTTCCAGGGTATTAATTGTGTGTTGTAGTTCCAGTTATTTTGCAATGTTGTTTGCGCATTGCTGCATAATTGTGTAAAAACATTCATTACAATCAACGGAAAATAAAAGAATTTTATGTTACCCATACAGCTGTACATTTTTTTAAAAAATTTGAAAGAAACTTTAGCGATGCCATCCCGAACATACCCCACTAACTATTTTATCAGTTCAGTTTGAACGGCATCCCATCTTTGTTTTTCCTTGTTCGTTCGCCATCAATTATTTTTTCCGTTTGTATCCTTTCTTTATTGTACACTTTCAAATTTCTGAAAAGCATTTTCGAGCGTAACATGCATCGGATGGCAATGCGGCCAAAATCTAATACCGGGCCATTGTTAGTAAAACCATCATCTGTACATGCAAACATGATTACGCCATCAATGGCCCCAACCAGTTTGTTATCTATTTGTAAAAACTGCAATTTGTGCCAGGTATCTTTGGTTACGGTAACATTTCTTGTGGCAAATGCCATGGGATAGTTCCAGGGTTGTTTCATAAATGCGGAGTTGTCCAGATCGTTTCGCATATCTGCCATTTCGCGGTAATATTCCCAGTGATAACTTCGCACATCTTCGCCGTAAATCATTACCATACGCCCACTTGTCCGCAATGGGTAATCTGCCATAAAATCTTCCCGGTTCATGCCCGAGGCCTGTGTAAGTAATAAACTCAACCCGCCGGCGCGAAGCGCTTTGTATTCATACTCCACATACAAATCGCCTTCAAAAGGTTTTTTAGTCCACACATACATTTGCGAATCAAGTATGGTTGCAGTCATTTCTTTATCAACCGTTTCTATTAACAGGCCCTCCTTAGTAATGGCTACCCGGACAGGTTTTCCCTGGATATAAAAGCTATCCAGATCTGTTGGTTTGGTGAGGGTTACATTCAGTTTCGATTTCCAGCCGGCATCCACTTTCCAGGTAAAGGGTTTGAAATTTTTTCCGGCATAGGTATGTTGTAATTCATCTTCCAGTTTGGGGTCAAACTTTGTAACTTCATCTTTATACAAACGATACAATTCTTTTTCATTCAGATTGGTATCATAAAATTTAATGTCAGAATAACAAAAGGTTGGATTACCCAAATACAATGAACTGTTGATGGCATCCCGATGAAATTTTTGCGTTGTGTGTTGGTCTTCCCTGCCAATCGAAATTCCATTTACATACATGCGATATTGGTCTTTATCGTAATCCCAGGTAAGTGCAAAATTGTACCAGGTGCGTCTTTTAAATGAAAAGTGACTCACTTCAACCAATGCCTTATGGGGCATATTAAAAGCATTTTCGTATAGTTTGTCTTTCCCAAAAAGAGCAATTAAATTTGGATGCCAGGCATTCATCCAAACCATTTTAAAATTGGCGTTTACTAAATCCTGTGGATCCGGACAGTCGGAAAGTAAAGGATAGACTCTCCAGTAGGGATTGCTTATGTCCATACTGGATTTTCCATTGGAAGTGCCTAAATCTTCCAGCGACATCACCCACATCGAAACGGTGCCTTTGGGTTCCTTCATATTATGAGCTTTTAATTGCAGGACACTGTGGATGCTGGTGATGTTAAGCCCTTTGCGACCCTCGAAATTTACGATCCGTGCAGGCCCGCTTAATTTTTGGAACAAGGTATCTGTAAACGAAAATTGATCCAGGTAACTGTACATAGGTTTAATGTTTACCTGGCCGGTAGCAGTTAATGAAGAAACAAGGATCAATATAACCAGGACATTTATTTTCATTGTTAAGTTCATTTTATATTTTAAATCAGTTGGATGATAAAAGGGTTGCAGTGCGTCAGTAAGCCAGGTTTCAGTTTACAGGAATAATTGATTAAATCGTTGCTTTTGCCGGTCGTTCATCCAGTTGGATATTGTCCAAACATCGGATGCGGGTATGTGGGTATAAGATTTTCTATGTGAATTTGCCGGCGGGCCAAATTCAGGTGTCATCGTAGTTGTTTTTACCTGGTTTCTTTGCTGGGTTCTCCAGATAATATCCCACCAGTTTTCGTGCGCTTTCAGGTGTTTGGCATATTCAGCCGCGCGGGGATCAGGTACTTGCGGCCCATGTTCATAACCCACCCTGCTATGTAAATGGATACAACTCTCCGCACAGAGTTGTATGATAGCTGTTTCGGAATAGAGCAAACGTTCACACACACATACCCAGTGGCTAAAATCACAACATATTTTAAGGTCGGCAAAATTCAATAGAAAGTCTCGTGTGTCCCATGGATTGTAAGTTATCCTGCCCCGGTGAATTTCGTGGGCTATAGAAATTCCTATTTCTTTTTCATAGTCCAGGGCGCTTGCAAAAAATTCATTTTTCTCATCCTGGCCCCAACTGTCTTTTCCACTGTGGCTGTTGATCATAACAGGATTGAAAGGCAGGGATTGCTGTATCAAAGCTTTAAAAGATGCTAGATGATCATCTACTGTTTCGCCATAGGTATGCACCTGTGTTATGAATTCAAAATCAAAGTCATTTAATAATTTTTTAAACGAGTTTTTATCCGCTATCCTGATGGCCGCAAACTCAACACCACTATACCCCGCATTTTTTATAAGCTGAAATACTTGTTGAAAAGGGTCGGTGATTCCCCATAAATGACGGAAAGTTTTTAATTGCATCTGGCCTTTTTTTGGACAACATTCCTGCTATTAAATATTAGTTCCGGCATTTCTGCTGTAGAACATAAACCGGTTGCTGTCAACCTCCCAAACTCTTTAGAAAACAGGGAATCTTCCTCTCCAGTTAGTTTGTTAGTAATAATTTGTTGTTCTTTTTTCATGATAGCGTTATTGATTGATAAACTTTAATTTCATTCTGCAAAAAAGACACTCATGGCCTTTTATTTTTCCAAAGCTTAAAATCATCCCAATATATTTGAAGGGTTTTTCCCTGCGCATTTACAAAACCCACCACTTCTTTCGAAGTGTATAATTTCATTGGGTTGTAACCGGTGATCCCATTGGGTGCAGGATCGCTGGTATTATGGGTAAAGTTGTGTTCATCATACACCACTTGTTTTGAACCTCCATCAGGAGTTATTGCCAGGTAAAACCGGCCCGTTTCTTTGTTGCCTTCCTTAAAATAATACTCCATTGTAAACCATTTTCCAATAGGGATGGCTACTTTCAATTTCGCGTAATCCGCTCTCCAAACCAATTTTTGCCCCATATTTTCTCCTTCCAGGATAAAGTAGAGTTCACTGTTTTCTTCAACCGGCTTTCCAACCCCAAGCGTTATCCTAAACCCATAAGGTTCGCCGGCTACCCACCATTCGTTATTCCAAAACTCGGAGATGGTACACCAGGGAATTTTATGAGGATAGTTTTTCAAAGCATTAAAATCTTCTGTAAGAAAAACCCGTACCGATTGATAAAATTCTTTATAACCGCCTTTTATTCCGTAAAGATTGGTCTGGATACGGGCTTTTATTTGCCCCTCTGAAGCAGGCCAGGAATCATTTAGCCAGTAATGCAGCACATGGTTTTTTGGATTGCCCGGCTCGGGTACAACTTTAGCAAACCTTTTTGCAGAATCGCCACCGGTATATTGTACCTGCATAACACGGGTGCTTAAAGCCGCTAACCAGTCAAGGTCCCAATTGCTTTTTTTATTAAGGCTTTTGTCTGTACCGGTAATGTATTCGTAGTGTGCCCCATGATCTTCGGAGGATAAATCCGGCACCACTTTGGAGTTTCCTTCAAAGCCCGATTGAAAGATTAGTTCTGGTTCTTTATTTGTTGTTGTTTGTGCTATACCAGTTATTGTAACCAAAACAAAATGAAAAAAAAAGAATAGTGATTGATGCTTCATTATTTTTATTTAAAAGGCTTTTTTAATGGCCGCGTATTATGGCTTTTTGTTTTTCCAAAATTTAAAATCATCCCAATACACCTGTAAAGTACCTCCCATTGTATTCAATTGGTTTACCATATTGTTAGAAGTGTATAATTTGATGGGATTAATTTCTGTGAGTCCGTCAGGTGCGGGATCATCGGGATGGGAAGTTGCTACTGGTAAATCAAATACAACCGTTTTAGCCCCACCTTCGGGTGTTACAGCAAAATAAAAGCGGCCGTTAGCAGTGTTTCCTTCCTTAATATAGTATTCCAACGTCATCCATTTACCAATGGGCACAGGATAACTGATGTTTTTATTAACCCAAACCTGGGTATACGCCGTAGTAAATTTTTGCCCCTCTGCCTTGAAGTATAAAGGTGAACCGATTGCAGATGTACCTTTTTCCAGGTTAACACCAAAACGAAAATTGTAGTTTGCAGTAACCCAGGACGCATTGTTCCAAAATTCGAATAGTGTAAGCCAGTCGCCATTACCGGGATATACCGAGTTTATATACTTATTAAAATCGGTTGGGATAAATAACCTGATGGACTGATAGATTTCTTTGAGCCCATTGTTGCCGTACATATCAGCTTGTATCCTCGCTTTTTTATTAAACAATAATCCATTTACAGTATATTGTGAAGACAGTGGCACATCTATATGCGGCATATTAATTTTATAATTCAAGACTTTGTTGGCCGGGTTAACAGGATCGGCCACAATGCTTGCTAAACGTTGAGAAGAGTCGCCTTGCTCATAGTAAATTCGCCAAATGCCAATATTGGGATGGCTTACAAAATCATTTATCCAGTCGTTGGGTTTTGACACGGAAGCGTCCATACCTCTGAACTCTGCATATTGGCCACTGGTAGCAACCATACCCGTACCAGCTTCAAAACCTGTATTAAAAATAAGTTCGCCGGTAGAAACTGGTGGTGTTACTACCGGTGCCGGTGTTGTAGAATTACTGCTTTTTTTACAGGCAGTAAAAATAATTACCACCGCAAACAAGAGGACAGTTGAAAAAGTTAATCTCATAAAATCGTTTGTTTTTGATTTTTAAATAATTGTACTACTAAAATCTTTCCTCAGTCCTGCATCCTGCTGATTATTTTTTTTGTTTTTAAACCACTGTCAATACCGGCATTTTTAATAATCCCCGTCATTTTTTTATGCCATGCTATATCCTGCCACATACCCTTAAATTGAGGCCCGCAAAAATTGCTGGTTCCTATGGCCACCCATTGCCCGGTGGCAGCAGCGGTAGTTATACCCAGTTCGCACAAGCCTTTTACCCAATCCCAATTAAGCATCGGGTAATCTTTATAATTAACAATACCCCAGCATTCAGTTGTAATCAATGGCTGGTTGGCTGCTTTTGCATCGGCTGCAAATTGGTTAATGCTGATGGTTAAAATATTGTCCCAATAGGGTTTATTGCCTTTGTACAAGGTTTCGCTTTTCTCTGCAAGTCTTTTCAAATCACCCGATGAAAAATTATTCCAGTCTATACCCACTTTGTTATTGAATTCGCCTTTGTTAAGACTTGCCATCCATATATGCTGTTCAATAAAATCAAGATAGGGAGTGGGGTTATTTTTTAAGATCCCTTCCTGGTAATGGTCGAACGAAAAAGTAAAAGGAATTTGGGGATATTGTTTGTGCATTATCTCCATAGCTTCTTTCATCCAGGTAATTGATTCAGGGAGAGTCCAATTATGGCCATCTCTTTTTGCTTTAAAAAAAGGTGTCCACACATCGGCTGGCCATTCGTTGCAAAGGTCGACATACAAAATATTGTCGAGTAAATTTTCCTGCTTAATAATATCCAAAACCGCCAACCAATTGTTCGCCATTTTGGTGGCTGTATGTACCGTTAATCTTGTATTATCCACATCCTGCCGGTACCAGGTAGATAGTCCTACTTTCACTTTGTGTTTTTTGCATTTTGCAATAAACTCCGTTAACGAAGGTTGTATCTTCACTTTAATAATACCGGGAGCTCCCCAATCGTATTGATCCCAAACAGGCAGTAATGTCCATTCTTTTGTTGGGTCAACGCTTACTAAATGAGGATAGGCATCTATCCTGACGGCATTATACCCCCGGGCAACCAACTCATCCAATGCTTTATCCCAATCTTCATAACTGCCGCCCGGCCACCTTCTTTCCAGCCAGCTAAAATCCCACATGGTAATGGCTAAGGGTTGTATTTTTTTTGCAGAAAGTGTATGTATTTTTTTTGCAAAACCTGCGTTGTCAGAAAGTATGACCAAAGAAGACATTGATCCGTATTTGATAAAATCTCTTCTGTTCATGATTCTACGTTTTATATTAGTGGTGAACTTTGTCAAAAAAACAACAACATTCTTTTTGCTTTAAATGGAAAATTGGAACGTTACCTGGTCATTTCATCGGCTGCTACTATGATAACGCCTGGTACAAAACCCATAAAACGTTCGTCCATTTTATTAACTTCTTTATTTTCGGCCGGCACAGCCCAGCCTGTATAGGCGTTGTGTACATTTCCTTTTTCATCAACGCTTTTCAGAATAAATGACCATGCTTTTGCAAGTGTTTCCTTGTATTCATTTGGTATCCAGCCTTTTCGTACCGCTTCCTTTACTGCAGACAATAACATCGCCGTACCCGTTACTTCTTCCGGTGTTGTTGCATCATTGGCCAATACACGGATGGCGCCATTTTCACTTTGGTATTTTTTAAATCCGTTTGCGATTATTGTAAGACTTGAAGCAATGGAATTAAACCTGGGATGGTCTTTGGGAAGGTACCGTAACAAGCCGGCAATGGCCCATGCCAGCCAGCCTTGTGAGCGACACCAGTAGGTTTTACCGGCAACGCCCTTAAACAAGCCCGTTCTTACAAGTTGTTCTTCTGTATCAAGGAAATATTTTATGCCCTGGTCCAACTGAAAAATTGATTGCTTCCAGTAAACGGCGGCCAGTTCCTTGCTGGTGCACATGGATGCCGCAATGGCATTGCTCCTTGTTGCCCAATAGGCGGTATCCGGAATCGCGAATTCCATGTAATTGTTATCGTCATGCGCCAGCATACCAAACTTATCACGCCCTGCATAGTGGAGTACTGCATCAGCCACATCAAAGCACACTCTTTTCGCAACCGGGCTCTTGTTGATTTTATACAATTCATGCACCGGAAAGGCCACTCCCAAATTGGCCGAATAAATAACAAATGTTAAAGGACCATCCCGTAGTATACGGGCTTTAGCTCCCTCGTATTGTTTAAAATATTCTTCATCAGTGAGCTTACCATCATTGTTTACATGGTACTTAAACCATTTGTCCGCGAAATCATATCCTTCTTTAAAACCCCTATTGGCAAAACGCAGCAAGCCCTCCACCTGGATAGAACCAAACCAATCGGTGTTCACTTTACTGAATTCCTGTTGAAGTGTATTCCTGATCAGTTGACGTATGTTTGCCGGCAGATTGTCTGGCAGATCTTTGCTTTCGAAAAAATCTTTTCTCAAAAAATGCTCGGTATTGTTGCTTTTCCCTAATAACGGCGATAAAATACCACCTGTGGTAACAGATAACAATAGCGTTGTAAAATCTCTTCTTTCCATAAATAATTGTTTTTTTTTGAAAAATCACCTTTTTGAAATGAGGTTTAGTCAGATCAATATCAGGCACTACTTCTCACAAACCCTTTCAACGTTCCGCATTTTTGTCCTTCACCGGTTCCATAAGGCCGGATACTGTAGGCCCCCACTTTGGCAGGAACAATAAACACTTCCGCATAATGAACAATAAACGGTTCAAAGGCATTTGAAGGGCTTTCAACAATCACTTCATTACCTTCTACCAAACAAATCACTTCAACACCACCGTTCGTATTATGTGAAACTTTTTTTGTAAACCAATGGCGCCTGGTTTCAATAAATTCTGTTTTATGTAAGCCGGTTCTTTCTTCTCTCCATCCATCGCCTTCGTTCAGCACTTCAATCCTGTTGACCAGGTTTTCTTTGGTCCATTGCGTTTTCCGGTCCCATTGAATCACTTTTTTACCATGTTCAATATTGATTGGCCTTGGTTTTCCGTCAAGCCCCAACCTTCCCCAATCCCATAATTTAAAAGTGAAAATATAGGGAGTGGCGCTAATCTCAAGCACCATACTGTTCTTGCCGGAGCAATGCACCGTTCCCGCGGGAATTAATACATGGTCGTGTTTTTTCACTGGCCAGGTTTGTACATGTTTTTCGGTATCAAATGGTTTGCCGCCGGATTGCGCGGCTTCCAATTCGGCCAGCATTGCTGACGGGTTTACATCTTCTTTGAGGCCGAGATAAACAAGGGCACCCTCCGCTGTATCCATCATATAGTAGCTTTCATCCTGCGTGTATTGCATACCAAATTTTTCCTGGATATATTCTGTGAGCGGATGAACCTGCAAACTCAGTTGGCCGCCATCCATGGTATCTAAGAAATCAAAGCGAATTGGAAACTCATCACCAAAGCGACTGTACACCGCATCACCCATTAATGCTACCGGATGGAGAAATACCAGGTTGATGGACGGGGTTTCAATCAGCTCATTGCCAAACTTCAGTAGCAAACTATTTTCTTCCGGTACACAATTAAAGCACCAGGCATAATTGGCTGCGGTTGGATCAAGATTACAGACTTCTTTCATCCATTGTCCGCCCCAGGGGCCGGCATCAAAAAACGGGACTACGCTAAACGGCCGGGTTGTTGCCAGTTCCAATCCTTCCAGTACTGCCTTGCCTTCCACCATTTTCGGTTCATTTATTTTATTGGTATCGAGCACAAAATCCCATTGATGAAACAATGTTTTTTTCAGGCGGTCGCAAACCCGCCAGTCTACAAAAAAGCCCTGCTTGTAAAGCAACATCCAGTCGGCGGTATCCCGGTTTTTTACACCAATATTATCCACCAGGTGTTTTCGCATCCGCAACTGGATTTCCCAACGGGCCATATCCGCATAAATAAGCAGGTCATATTTTTTGCAAAGCAGGGAAGCGCCGGTACCGTAAATAATAATTATACCTTCTTCAACTGCATCGTTTTCATCCATCACCGCTTTTATTTTTTGCGCATCAAAAAAGGCGTCCATGGTAAGCCTTGTGATGAATCCAAAAATGCGGTCATTCGTTGTATCCCGAAAAACCAATTGCTTAATTTCTTCCGCCGGTAGCATGCAATCGGCCGCATGGATAAAAAGGGTATGATTCACTCCATTTTTCAAATGCTCCACCAATTCTTCCTGAATAACGCCCTGGTAGGTTTCAATAACAACTATTTTTTTTGCGGTTGTCAGCACGGCAATCTCTTTGTTCAAACGTTCGCATATATTTTCCCAACCCGTTTCAACTTTGTATTCATTGTTTGTTACTTCAACAACAGGGTAGTTGTTGAAAGTTGATTTTTTATCGAGGTAACTTTTTTTCATGATTGTAATAAATTTTAATTCTTAATTCTTAATTTTTAATTCCGCGCCTGTAACTCCTGGTTCACTAAATAATCGGCGCCATACAATGCGGCAGAATCAGGATATGCGGCTGTAACCAGTTTTACCTTTCCCCAAGGTGTCCATGCCCGTTGGTTAATTTTTTCCCGGAGAACGGGTAAAATGACGGCTGCGCTTTTCATAATGCCACCACCAAGAATTACCATCTCCGGGTCGAACGCATGGATCATGCTGATTATGCCGGCTGACCAGGCCGACAGGCAGTGTTCCAGTATATTTTTCGCCAGTTGATCATTGTTTGCAGCATTTTGAAAGAGGGCATTAAAATCAAGTACGGTTTCACTGCTTAAAGAACTGTTGTTAAATCCCGGATTTTCTTTAATCAAAAATGGTAAGCGCCAGGTAGACGCTTCGGCTTCCACACAGCCAATGTTACCGCAGGTGCAGGTGGTGCCATAATGGTTTACAGTAAAATGACCGCCCAGGTTTCCCGCCTGGAAATGTTTGCCTTTTAATAACTGCCCGTTTATCAAAACAGCAGAGCCAATGCCGGTACCTATTGTTACCATCAGCAGGTCATTACAGGTTTTGCCGGCACCGTATTGCCATTCGCCCAGCAAAGCCATTCTTGCATCATTCTCCAAAAACAAAGGGCAACCCCATTTTTTAAATGCCCATCCAACAAGGTCGGTACTTGGGCCGTCATCATATTTTTGATTGGTGGAAAGAATTTTGTTGCTGGATGAATCCACCAGTCCGGCAAATGAAACACCGATACCTGATAAGTCTTTCGAAGTAAGCTGATTGGTAAAAAGAATGGAGTCTATTCTTTTTGCCAAATCCGGTAATTGCAGGCTAAGACCCGAAGCGGAGATTGCCATTAGTTGGGTGCGGTCGATCAATTGCCCGTTTTTCAGCAACCCGATTTTTATGATCGTTCCACCCAAATCAATGGCAATCGTATGTTTCATTTATTTGATTTTCAGGTTCAAAATATTTTGGATATTTATTTGATAACCCGGACGCTCTGGTATTGAATCTATCCTGCCGCAAAATCTGCTTCCAGTTCTTCCAATGTTTTTCCTTTGGTCTCCGGAACATAACGCCATACATACAAAAGATTGGCAAGACAGATAACTGCAAAAATGAGGAAGGTAGTTCCCCCGCTCAGCTTTTCCAGCATCACGGGGAACGCAATGGTTACGATGGTACAGGCAATCCACAAAGAAACAATTGCAATGGACATACCCTTACTGCGCAGCCTGTTTGGAAACAGTTCGGTAGCTACCACCCAAAGCGCCGGGCCGAGTGACGCGGCAAAAAAAGCAATATACCCTAAAATAAATACGAGCACCAATGAACCTGAAGTTTCCTGTAAGAAAAAGAGCGCAGACAATCCGGCAAGCATTAGCATCATACCCAGGGAGCCAATTACAATTAATATTTTACGGCCAAAACGATCTATCAGCAGCATGGCCACCAGTGTAAACACTAAATTTGTTCCGCCAATCGCGATGGTTTGCAATAAGGCCGAATCACTTGACTGGCCTATATTGGCAAATATTTTGGGCGCGTAATACATAATTGTATTGATACCCGTTATTTGCTGAAATACCGCCAGGATGATACCGATGAATAGCAATGGTTTTACTTTGGGCGCCAGCAAATCCCGGTAAGTAGATGCTTCCTGCCTGGTCAATGTTTGTTCAATCTCTTTTAATTCTGTTTCGGCAAATGCTGATCCTGATGTTTTTTGCAGAACTTTTAATGCGGCATCATTTTGATTGCGGCCAACCAGCCATCTTGGACTTTCCGGAACAAAAAATAAACTGACGAATAATAATATAGCGGGGGCAGCCATTACCAGTAACATCCATCGCCAGTTATTTACGCCGGTATCCACCAGCAGGTAATTGCTAAAGAAGGCGATGAGAATACCAACCACGATGGCCAGTTGGTTTAAGGAAACCAATGTTCCCCGGTATTTGGCAGGAGCAAGCTCGGCAATGTACATGGGTGAAAGGATAGAAGCAACACCCACTGCTAAACCACCCAATATCCGGGCAGCAATAAACCAGGTCAGCGAATGAGCGGATGCGCTTCCAATGGCCGATAGAAAGAATAAGAAGGCAGCCAGCATTAAAACCTTTTTACGTCCATAATGGTCCCCGGCTTTTCCGGCAAAAAAAACGCCGGCGATACAACCAAACAATAAACTGCTTACCGTCCAGCCTAGCTGGGCTTCAGATAAACCAAAGTAGGGTTGTATAAAATTGATGGTTCCTGAAATTACTGCGGTATCAAAGCCGAATAAAAGACCGCCTAATGCAGCTACTATTGATATTAAAACAACATATCCTTTCATTGAGGAAAATTTATTGAGTGCGACTAATATTGTTTACAGGACTTGCATTAACTTTTACTACTACTGTCAACCAACTGGGGTTTGCCATCAATTTCGAGTAAACGGGCTGAAAAGCCGTGCAGGGCGATTTCATCATAGTTGTAACCTGCATCGGATGGCCAGCAGGCGCCCACGACCAAATTTTCATTGCCCGTATTTGCCAGGCGGTGTGCGGTTTCTCCGCCGATATAATGTAGGCTGCCGGGAAATACTTCTTCGGCCCAGGTATTCCTGTTCCTGTCCATTAAAATCAACATGCCTTTTCCCTGTACGCCCCAGTAAAATTCAGCCCGGTCAGACCGGGCATGAAAATGGCCCTTGGTCATAAAATATTCTTTTCCAACCTTGCCGGGCATGATAGTGGAAGTGCCAAAAAATAACCCGGCACTTGTATTTTCAGGCACTGGAAACCATACCTGAACAGCATAAACCGGCGTTTCTTCAGGCATTGATTGTAGTGCAGCATGATCAAGAAAAATATTGGCAATATCTTTAATGGTACGCTGCTGCTTTTTTACCGGCCCGCCGTTAAGGCTAAAATCTTTTAACCCGATTTGTACCGGTGAGGATTTTATTTCAAGATGTTTCATTTTCTAACTGGGTTTATATCATAGTATTGATAACTGGCCGCCTGGCCTATCTTTAAAAATCTTCTGGAGATAACTTTTTCACCATTTGCGGGGTTAAATTCAGCCACCAGCACATATCCTCCTGCATCTGCAGGCAGGTTAACAGACACCGGGATATCAGTTCGCAAATAGGAAGGAAGATTCACCGGGAAGTCTTGTTCAGCAAAGGCCTGGCCTTTGTGATTGATCAATTTTATTTTAACTGTCCCCTTTACTTCTTTTGACAAATTGTTGATGCCAGCAAGATTAAAAAGCAGTGTTGATCCTGGTGCGTGAGGGGTTAAAAACTTAGTGTAGCGTTCGTCTGTAAGATTGATGAAAGTTGCCACCGGGGCAAAAGCATGCTGAAACCAATTGAGCGTAGGAGTGGGTTGCAGGTCTTTGATATTGCCGGAAAACCAGTCGCCGGTATAGCCGTAATTATTTGCCAGGTAGCAGAAAGCCAGCACGCCTGCAATGGAAGGTTCGCTGCGTAACCATTCAGTTTCCAACTGCATCCAGTAGGCCTGCAGTTCCCAATTCTGTTGGGGCGTTGAGTTCTTCCCCAAATAATATTCATAAGTGTCTACTGTTAACTTGCTCGGTAATCCATTGCGCCAAAGCCAGATCCAGCCGTATTCATTGACCAGTTGCGCAGAGCTTGATTCCTGGATATTGGTAACTGCGCCTGGTTTAAAATCGAGGTTACCAAGCGGGTAAAAGTTTTTATTTGAGCCGGGTTGTTTGTCGCTGATACGTCCCTGGTAGGGATGAGGTTCATCCATTTCATCCATCGCCATCTTGTCGCCGGTCATATAACCGGCATCCCAAACACGGGTGGGGTCAAGCTTTTTCAATTCCGGTATCAATGTGTTGCCGATATAATCGTCCCAGTTTTCATTGATGCCATCCCAAATAGCAATGCTTGGATGATTTCCATCAGTCCAAACCCAGTCAGTATATTCTTTACGGACCTGGTCATCCCATCCATGATTTTGCCAGTACAGCCATTCATTTTGAAAAAGCAAACCATATTCATCTGCGATGTCGTACCAGAATTCGGGTGCAATGCCTACACAGATACGCATCATGTTCCAGTTCAATTTCTTAGGATGATCCACCAGCAATTTTTTCACCCATACCTTATCCCATACCAGGTTACTGCAATCGGGATCTTCAAAAAATCGCTGCAGGGTAATATTGGTTCCGCGAAGTATGATCTTTTCACCATTGAGGTAAAAGAATTTTCCCTTCCGGGTAAAGTCGCGCATGCCAAATTGCTTACCCACTTGATCTGAGATTTCTTTATCAACCTTTAAAATTGCTGTTGCCTTATAAAGAAAAGGCTTATCCGGCGACCAGTTTGTAAAATCATCCAGGGGTATTTCAATAATGGCTTCAGTCAGGTTATCACGTTTTGTAACAAACCGGCCGGTTTTGGAAGCAACTATTTTACCAGTCCCCTTTTCAGTAACTGAAATATCAAGTGTAACAGAATCATTCATCGCCCCTCCATAAAAAATCTGCGAAGGATATAAATTGCGGATCATTGTCTTTACAGTGATTTTTTTTCCGGCAACGGATGGCAAAACAAGCAGGCGGTTAATCCTTAATTTGCCCGTGAAAGACAACAATACATCATCCCAGATCCCTGGCAGGTAATGTTCCTTTTCCTTATCCGTTCCTCCGGCAGCGTCGCTGGGGAGCCATACGCGGTCACCTACCTTTATGAGTATCTCGTTTTGGGCACCGGGTTTCAATGCCGCGGTTACGGGGAATTCAACCGGCGTATAGCAGGCCATCGATGTTCCCATATCGATCCCGTTTACATATACCTGTGTAACGTACTGGCTTTTTTTAATGGTAATGACAGCCTCCCTGCCCCGGAGGTTTGCGGGAATAAAAACCGACTTTTTATACCAACTGTACCTGGGTGTATAATCAATATTATACAAATTGTGTTGTTCTTTTGCTTCTACCTGGCTGGCACGTTTAAAAAATTTATTGTAATCATCTATGGCCGGTTTAGCCAGGTGTACCAGTCCCGGAACTGGAATTGTTCTTGTAAATTTTGCCGGGGGAAAAGCATTGATCGTTTGATCAAATTGCCAAATGCCATTTAAATCAATTTCCGTTCGGGAGCTGTCATGCTGGCAAAAAACAGCAACCGGAAAAAATATCAGCAGCAAATAAATAGCAATTCGTTTCATTGTTTATGGTGTTAAAATGATGCCCTTTTAAGCATCAAAAACGGGTTATCAATTTTTAGTTTTTTATTTTCTAATATCATATCAGCCATGCTCTTTCCCATTTGAGCAAAATCAGTGGATATGGTTGTTATGCCCGATGCTACTATGCCCTTCAACGGCGTTTCATTGTAAGAAATAATCCCTAAATCAACTCCTAAAGCCATTTTCTTTTCAATTGAATAGCGAACCAAAAAACCCAGATCACGGTCATCAACCACCACAAAAGCATCCCCCTTCCTTATCTCAAATGATTTTACATCACCCGCCACTTCAGCGTCTATGGGATGCTGTTTGCAAAAATTAGTGAACCCTGTAACAATATCTTTAAAATGTGATTTCTGGTTTGGGATCACTAAAATTATCCGGAGATATTTATTTACGAGTGAGCTGTTCTCTTTCAGGATATTGTAAATGTCATTTTCAAAATCCTGGCAAACGAAGGGGTAAATATTCCGGTATTGTTTTCTTCCCTGGTCAAGAATGAAAACTTTTTTGGGAGGCAGTTTACTAATGGAATCCATGGCATCCGGATGGTTGATCGGCATGATCACATACTGGGAGTAGTTGCCAACGGCGCCATCAATGATCGTTTGAAACATACCGAGATTGTTGTTGTGAAAGAAAATCTGCTCACTACCATCTTCCTGAATGGCTTCTTTAAAGGCATCATACAATTCTTCTTTGTAAGCGGTGAGTTTGTCAAATACCAGTAGAACATTGTGCTTGTATGTGGTGTTTTCATTTTGTATAAAATAGCCTTTGCCAACCTGCGAGGTAATGATCCCTTTTGCTTTCAGTTCATTGTATGCCATCAGCACGGTGTCCTGCGACAAACCATATTGTTTACAAAGCATATTCAGCGAGGGTATCTTATCACCTTTTTTTAACTCACCCACCTTTAGCTTTTGCTTAACGGCATCTATGATATGCCTGTATTTCGGGATGGAAAGATTATCGTTAAAATGGATATTCATCATATTTTTTTTACCAACCTCTGGGTAGTACTATGTAAAGTTATAATTAAATTTATTATCCTCGCCTTTTTTCTGATTTTTTTTGCAAAAAGAATAATTCGGGCTAATAAATGCAGAAAACCTGGAGAGTTAAATAGCCGTTTTATCGAAGTTCTCTAAAATATATTACCAAAAGCACAAACAAAAGCGTAGTCAATCATAACAGCTAATCATAGACGACAAGCGAAGCCAGTCAATATTTTAGGCTATTCAAACTGATCAATCATATTTACTGGCAGAATCGCTGTATTTGTTTACAAATTTCGGAGGTAATGAAAATAAATTATATATTTGGTAAACCAATTTTTGGTAAACCAATAATGTTAGCCGGAAATTATTGCCGGATAGAAGGTCGGGGAATTGAAAATGGTAAGTAGTATACAGGGTATTTTTAATTTAATATAAAACATGCGAAATATGAAAAAAGGTTACTTATTCCTGGCGGGCATTTTATTGGCAACGATTGCGAATGCGACCAATTATTATGTGGATGGGGTAAATGGAAGTGACGCAGTTTATACAGGACTTTCACCTGTTGATCCATTTCGATCCATTTCAAAAGCTGCAAATCTTACCAATCCGGGTGATACTGTTTTTATCATGAACGGAACATACACCAGCAACGGTACGGTCCTTACGGTTAACAGGTCGGGAAGTGATATTGCACGGATCGTTTACACCAACTTCCCGGGGCATTTACCAAAATTGCAGGCATCCGCAACCAGCTTTGCAGTCATCAGCTTTTCTGCCGGCACATCCTATATTACAATCAATGGTTTGGAAATTTCGGGTAACGGTGTAAACCTCACACTTGCTGCGGATTCAACACCTGCTAAAAACCAATTGGTATGCCCGGCAACCGGTAGCCCGGCCACTTCCCAAACCCCTTTGGCAAAATACAACGGCCATGGCATAACCGGCGATAGCAGGTTGGCTGCCATTGGCAGCCACCACATAGTTATTTCTAACAATAAAGTACATGATAACTGTGCGGCAGGTATTGGGTTTTTGAAATGCGATTATATTACCATTGAAGGAAATACCGTGTACAATAATTCCTGGTATACCATTTATGGAACCAGTGGTATTTCATTCAATCAATGTTTCAATTACGATAATAATAACAGCACGTACCGCATAATCGTAAGAAACAATATCTCTTACGGCAACAGGATGTATGTTCCTTTTTACAACGATTGTAAAGTAACAGATGGCAACGGTATCATATTGGATATTCCATTGATTGAATATACCGGCAGGTCGCTGGTGGCCAATAATATTTGCTTTAACAATGGTGGTTCGGGTATTCACTCTTTCAAAATGAACCATGTTGATATCGTTCACAATATATCGTATCTCAATTCGGCAAGCCCCGAAATAAACAGCAGTAATATCTATGCGCTTCAATCAGATGATATAAAAATCTATAACAATATTATCGTAGCCAGGCCGGGCAAAAAAATAAATGGTGTCAACAGCAGCACTAACCTGTTGTACGATTACAATATTTTTTATGGCGGCGCTTCTTATGAACTGGTAGGTGCACATAGCTTTATCCGGGATCCTAAATTCGTTAATCCTTCTACTGATCCACTGGTGGCCGACTTTCATTTACAGCCCGGTAGTTTGGGTATTAATACGGGTGATAATGCAAACAGTTATGGTTTTGATTATGCCGGTAACCCCAGGCCACTTGCGGGCACCGTTGATATTGGTGTGTATGAAACAAGCTTTTCGGGCAGTGCGCTATGCACAGGTAATACGGCCTCGCTGGTGTTAAGCAATGGCAACGGTAACGGAACGGGTGAAGCCAGCGCCAGCCTTTTTTATGCCATGGCCGATACCAAACCTTCTGTATCCAACCAAAAGAGCCGCAAAGCGATCCTGTATCCCTCCACCTTACTGACCAGCATACCTGCCAATACATCCATCACCAGTTTAAAGTTTCGCAGAGCTATACAAATTTCTTCGACCATTACCACGCCAAGTACCCAAACCATACCTGGTAACAGTGGTTTCAGGATTTACCTGCGCAATGAGGCTGCCGACAATTTCGGCTCAGCAGCTTTGGATTGGAATACGATTGTACCCGAAGCGACCAATCCGGCCACGCTGGTTTACGGTGGCGATGCTGCAACGATTATCGGAAACGCAGGTGGATGGAAAGAAATTGTTTTCCAGTCGGCATTTACGTATACCGGCGGAAACCTGGCAGTATTTGTTGAGTATATACAAAACGGTAACATCGCAGGCGGCACGGATATCAACTGGATCTATGATAATGGCGGCACACAACCTTTGTACAATATCACCAATTACCCGGCAATGGTAAATGGGTTCAAATCAACCAGTGCTTCCGGCAGCACAGTAGTGGGAAGCACTTTATCCACCTCCAACGAAAGAAGGCCGGTGGTAACCATTGGGTACTGCGCAAACGGCGTGTTACCCGTTACGTTATTAAACTTTACTGCGCAACTCCAAAATAACGAAGTGGTTATTAACTGGGCGGTAGCTGCTGAAATAAACAATGCGGGATTTGAAGTGCAGCGTTCTGTTAATGGAACTTATTTTGAAACCATTGGCCGGCTTGGTTCCATAGCGCCTAATGGCAGCAGTGCCAATACACATAATTACCAGTATACTGATGATAAACCATTTTCAGGAAGAAGCTATTACAGGTTGATCCAGAAAGACATCGACGGCAGGATCACATATTCACGCGTAATGACCATTAACAGGCTGGGCAGGCAATTGAATAGTTTGCAAATTTATCCCAATCCTGTAAACGATAAGGTCAATGCACTTGTAAACAGCGCCTTCACAAATCAACTTGCCACGGTGCAGATCCAGGATATGAGTGGCAGGGCAATAAGGGTTAAACAGCAAAAAATTATTCAGGGTTACAACAGTATTCAATTAGAAGTATCAACCATATCAAGGGGTACCTATCTATTTATCGTGCAATTAAATGGCAGCCCAAAAATGATCAGTAAGTTTATAAAAAACTGATCCTCGTTACCAGGCTTTAGAATCTGCAATACCCTGACAGGGCGGTTTGTTTGTGAGATAACATGGATATAGATAACAACGGGTCGTTGTTACTGTATCATTCAAGTAGTGCTCATATTTTAGAGCTTACCGGTATTATCTCGTTGACGACCAGGCGACAAACTGCCAGTTTGCCTATACCGATGATTTCTTTTGAATAATCAATTCCACCCGGCACAGATGGTAACCCGCCCTGCAACCGGAGAAATTATTGGGAACACCAGTTTACTACCTTCCGATTTTGTATGGGCCGGCATTTGAAAATACTGTGCTTTAAAAGTATAATTTATTTCATAGGCTTCCGGCCCGTAGGCGAGTATATCACCTTTTACATCCCGCAAGTCTCCATTAATTGTTATTTGAACAAACACAGGCCGGGCTTCACTACCAAACTTTTAATACCGTTTTACCATTTTTTAAGCCAGCAAAGGGACCTGCATTCACATTTGTTTCATCTCTTTGAGTACCAAAATAGTCCCTGTCGATTTTTAAAGATGTGCCGTCCGGGTTTTCGAAAAAAACGTTTGGAATTTTTGCTTTACCCAATATTTCGGTGGTTATCATTTTCCCACTTTGTTTGTAAAACGTTTCATCAAATGTAAAATGCAGGTATACATCACTACCTTCTTCCACCAATTGAATCTCCGGATTATAGTCAGCCACCTCCCTGTAAGCTGTTTCTTTTTCACTTGGTTTAGCGCCATTGTAGTATAGGTTGTCGCTTATCCAAAACGGAAATTTTGTGTTTCCATATACCGCCAGGCCATGCGTATATTTTTCATTTTTGCCAGTTAAATTAGCTTTGCCAACGAATATGTTGTTATAATAGCGGTCGTCGCCGGAATTGATAACAGTTAACCCTTTTATCGCCGTAGAATGTGGTAAATGATAAGGTGTAAACCTTCTGGGGTCTGGCCACATATAAATAGTACCCGTTATAAGGTTGTGCAGAAACGCCCCGCCTTCCGACTGGGTTTTAATTCCCATTGGGGATAAGAGTATATTATTGTCGACAATAAAAGGCCCATGGTTCACTTCAAGAAAAATATCTTCCAGGTCGTTGTTGTATAAAAGGTTGGCTGATACCCGGGTGCCCTGTGTCATCCAGTCTAACCATATACCGATGGCGGATTCATGTATCCGATTGTTTCTAATGGTGGCATCAATCGCCGCATGAAACTTAATACCTCCAATCTCGGCGCCCTTAAATTGTCTTTTTGTCCAAATATTATAAATATGGTTGTTTTCAATAGTGCTGAACGCTGCCCCCATGCTTCCGCAAATACCCGTTTGTTCGCAATTGAATATTTTGTTATTCCGTATAATATGTGAACCCACCTGGTCTTTGTTCCATCCATTTCTTAAGGTTCTGAATGTTACTTCTATATAATGAATATTGCCATCATTATTAATATTTCCAATATCGGCAGACCAAACATTATGGCCCGTGCTACGGTCTTTTCCTAAAGTGATCCCGGAGCATTTAGAATCGCTGATCACATTGTTTTCAATAATCCAGCCCTTATTCCAATGGGCGGCGACCATACCAACCTGTTCAGCCGTGGGAGGGGCCCATTGTGTAGCTGCCTGGCTAATGTAAAAACCGGATATTGTTATATAGTTGACACCTGGCTTATCCGGATAAATACAGGTTCGCCTTGTGCTGATCTCTACCAATTGCTTATTTGGATTTGCCTGCTGGAAGTTTGCCCAAATGGTGGTGTTTTTTTCATCGCTTTCGCAATACCACACATAACTGGCGCCTGCTGAATCTTTTATTTTACCGTCGGCAACCGGGTTGAGAACTTTTTCCAAACTTTCTTTCTCAAAAAGCGACTTCCCGTCTAAAAATACTTCACCGGTATGGTGAACCCTTCCCATACGATTAAACCAATCGCCAAAAATTGAATCCTGGTAGGGGTTATAATCTCCAAAAAAAGAATTGGGGATAATCAATTTCCAAACACCCCCTTTGGCATTTTTCCATCCCTTTGTTATCTCAGATCCCTTAATCTCCACTTTGTCACCCGGTACTGCCCTGTAAACAATCCTCTTTAAATTACTTTCACCTCCACGCAAGGGATTAACCCATTCGCGATAGGTACCGGCATGTACAGAAATTGTGTCTCCGGCAACGGCGTATTTAACTGCTGTTGAAATCGTTTTAAAAGGTTTGAGGGCCGAACCAATATTGTCATCATTTCCATTTTTTGAAACATGGTATTCATGCGAAAAAGCAGAAGTGGTTATAAATACACCCAAAATCAAAAAAAATAAATTCAACTTTTTCATTATGGTATAATTTCTTTTTGGTGGTTATTAATTTTGCCAAGCGGGCGCTTTAATTTTTAGCGGCGGCAGGCATCATTGTATTACCATTATCTATCACCGCTTTGCTATATTTAATACCTCCGGCCTGAGGTAGGGATGGTTCATCTCCACAATAGTTTTATGCGCATAGGGATCATCCCCTGCAATCATGACGATGTCCCGTAAATCTTCTGTTAATGGAAACTTCCCGTCCTGGTCCCATGGCAACATACTTTCAGCGCTCATATAATGATTAACCAGTGCTGTTCTAAAATTATTTGCTGTTTTATTGCGCAACGAACTATGTAATAAATACCCGTTAAAGAAAACCACATCCCCTTTCCTTGCTTCTAATGGTATTACCGAATCAGTACTATATCCCGACACATCAATTGTATCCACATCTGCATATTCATCACTATTATTAACTACCCTCGGCATGATATAACCAGACCGGTGACTTCCCGGCACCACCCACAAACAACCATTCTCCACACCCGCATCATCAATGGCAATCCATACACCGGTTAAAGACTTATCCCTTGTTGGGATATAAAATTCATCCTGGTGCCAGGCCTGTCCTGCTTTTCCGGGGCCTTTTACAAATAACATGGATTGCATGCATTTGATATTCGGGCTCACGATTTGTTCCAGCACATCCACCACCGGTTGATGGGCCAGGTATCTTTTAATGACCGGCGAAATTTTATGGGGGAAATGAATAGCAACATATTTTTTCAGTATGTCATTGTCACTTTCATTTTGGCCTGCAGGCAACATACCTTCTATAATGCCATAATGCCCTTTGAATATTTTTGCAGTATCGGCTTTTAATTCAGCTACCGCTTCGGGCGAGAATAAACCGCGGCCTGTTAGGTAGCCATATTCTTTATAAAATCCGATATTCGCTGCTGTGATTTTCCCACCCGCTATCACTTGCTTTTCCTGGTTAAGTATTTCTTGTATATCGGTCATAACATAAGTTTTATTTTTGATGATAATTTATTGCAATAGAAAAACCCTGCTTTGCCGTAAGTTGAAGGCATATTTATTAACTGCTGATCATCTTGTTTTATACTTTTTACTGGTGGATGCTTTTATTAATCCTGGCAAGTGAATTATTCAAAACCCTGCTCATTCATGAGTTGGTGGTTTACTGATTAAACTTAAATGATGGCAGCAAAATCAAAGCTACCACAGCCTGATGGCTGATTTGCCATTGCCGGTTCCAACAATCTGCCAGCTTCAATGTCAGTATGTGATCTGCCTCTCCGGTTTTTATACTTAACGTGGTAATCACATTATTGTAAACTGATCTCAAAAAGTTCACCATCATAAAGTTTTGGAAGCGTAATTTCAAAACCCTGCGCACCCAGCTCTTTTCCGGTATGGGTACCCATTAATTTACCATCCATTTGTTTTACAGTATATATTTTCTCCGGATCCAGGTAACGAACAGTAACCTGCCGTTTGGTTTCAATAGCGCCATGACGGAATACGCCAACTATACCACCTGTTTTTGTGTCAGTGTTTATTCGCTGAAAGCCATCCCACATACCTTCCATCGGTTCACCAAAGCCATTCAAATCCTGCCTGAAACTCATTATTTGAAAACGGTTTTCCATTAGTTGAAGCCAATCTGCAAAGCCCCTGTATTTTTTTAATTCCGCAGCACTCAATTTCCTGGGATCGCCCAGCATTATTGGTAAGGCGCCTGCCAATGATTTAATATGGAGGTCCCATCCACTATCCTGCATTTCGGGGTTGCCAATAACCAATGCAGTGGCAGGAACGGCCGGCGAACGCCACCAGGCCATATTTCTGATACGCAAGTCTATCTTTTCATCAGGTCCGTTATAGTTTGACATCCAATTGCCTTCGGCATGCTTTAGCATGGCATAATCAATCAGTTGCAAACCGCCCATTGTTTCGAATGTACAATCGATGAACAGGTTTGGCGTTGTTACATGCAACTCATCAAATAAGTTCCACATCGGCTCATAATTGGCGTATAATGATTCGGAATGATCCTTATGTCCTGCATGGTTGGTAGCATAACATCCAGACTCATTAATATTGAACCGGTAAGGGCTGGTTACCACCGAAAAATCTAATTTCAGGTATTGTAAACCATAGTCCCCAATCAACCTGTTCAGTACTTCCTTTATATAGCCGTACCAGCCTGTACTAAAGCAAGCGGTGTATTTGTCGGGATCATCTATTACCAATGAAATCGGCTTTCCGTTTTTATCCTTTACAAACCATTCCGGGTGCTGGTGATAAACCTTGCTCAAGGGGTCGGCTGTACCAATACTTACCCAAAGTCCGGGCTTCATACCTAAAGATTTTATGTAATCCATCACCGGCTTTAACCCATTTGGAAACTTCTTTTTATCAATACCCCAATCACCATAGCTATCCTGCCAACCATCATCAATAACAAACTCTTTCATCCCTGCATCTGCTGCTGCTTTCGCCAGCTCCATAATAAGTTTTTCATCTATTTTTTTTGCAAAAGGGGTCCATGTATTATAGACAAATGTTGGCTTCTTCTCCAATTCTGAGAGGCGTATACCCATATGTTTTCGCACAAACTCCGGTACCGCCGTGTTCAGCATTTCATCAGGGTCTTTATGATTGTTGTACACCATGGTAAATACCTGCGGAGTAGTAAAGCTTTCACTCTTCGCGATGTATTTTTTAAAAGGGAAACGGGCATCTTTATGCGTAAGGCCGATGTTGATGGCAAGTTCATCCCAAAATACAGCAGTGTGTTTCATTACACCGGATGCCTCATTGCCAATCACTATGCCTTGCTGCCAGTCGCTGTTATGAACTGTAAGCAATGCATCCTGCATATTGCCATCATAAGGCCCGATGGAACGGCGTCGACCGTAATCATGGCATACCCAGCTAAAAGTTGATGGATAATATCCGGTTACTTCAAATTTTTCTATATCAACAGATTCTAACTGAACTGTTGCCTGGGTAAGGTTTTTGATTATTAAGTTTTTTCGTATAACCGGCAAGGATGGGTAAAGTAAAAATTGCACTTGTACCTCTATCTTTTTGTCTTCACTTAATAATGTTACTGTAGCCCCATCACCTGATTTTGCATCGGTATGTTTTTCCACGCTTTTTAAAGCCCAGTTCCCTTTACCTGAATAAACTTTATTATTTATTTCAAACTGAAAATCGGTATTTTCCGAAAGGAAGTACTTAAACACACCCACCACAGGCTTATACAATGAAGTAATAAACTTTCCTTTATCAGCAGGTAGTTTAATGGTTCGTTCAACAAGACCGTTGTTTAATTTCAATTCAGCCTTTGTCCACGAAGCATAAGGCTGTGCTGAACCCAATGCTGATATTATCAGAAAGCAACCAAACAGTAAAATGTGTTTATTCATTATTGAATTTTTATGTAGTTTATCCCGATTTAGGGTTTATGGGGCATTCATTTTTTTATATTTCACTTGATTTTTCTGTCAACCCTGCATTTTCCCATCTTGATAAATAAGCAACTTGCCTTTTAAAAAGATTAATAATATTGATTTTTAATTTGTACCGGCTTATTCCCCATTACAAACTCTATTGTTCCTCCATTTTCAATATCCTGATGGATAAACCAGGATTTATTCCATTGCCTGCCATTTATCCTGCACGATTGAATATAAATATTTTTATCAGAAGCATTCTTTGCTGTTATCCTTAAATTTTTCCCATTGGCCAGCTTCATAGAAACAGAAGAAAAAGCAGCACCGGTAAGGTAATAGATATTTTGTCCTGCATTGGGGAAGAACCCCATGGCGGAGAAAATATACCAACTGCTCATGGCGCCACTATCATCATTTTGCATATAGCCATCAAGTGAATAGCGATCTCTCATCAGCTTACGAACATAATAGCTGGCCAGGTCCGAGCGGTCTGCATAATGAAAAGCCTGTACCGCCAGAAAAGCTGGTTCATTACCATAATCGATCAATTTATTTTCGAAGGCATAGGCAAGTTTTTTGGCAAACATCTTTTTACCGCCAGAGAGTTGTACCAGCTTCTCAAACTGGTGGGGAATAAAGTAAGAATAGGTCCAGGAACTGCCTTCATAAAAATAGTCCCGCCACGAACCCCATTCTTTCTTAATATCGATAGGTACAAATCCACTGCCTAAACGCTTTGGAACAATAAAACCTTTAAAGCCATCGCTTTCTGCCTCCGGGTTCCATAAATTTTCCCACTTGCCACTTCTGTCAAGGTACTTTTTATAGTCTGATTCGGTGCCTAATTTTTTGGCCATCTGTGCAGCACAAAAATCGTTGTAAGCATATTCCAGGGTTACGGAACAACTCATTTTTCCCGCAGGTATCCACCCCAACTCTTTGTACATTTTACTGCTGTCGGGTCTTCCATAGCCAATGCCTTTTCGTTCAGTTTCGGCTTGCGACCGCATCAGCTTATACGCTTCATTCCAGTCAACGCCTTGTATCCCTTTTACATAGGCATCAGCAATAATATTATCAATATTATTACCGCCCTGCTCTACACCCATATCGTTGCCATTAACAAACGCATCTTTTACAAAACCAAATTTTTTAGATCGCGCAATAAAGGAATTGATTGTGCCGCTAACCATACCCGGGTTAATCAGTACATGCAAAGGGTATACTGTTCGCCAGGTATCCCATACGGCAAAATGATCATCCCAAACAGGCACATCTTTTCCAAAATTTTGGCTATCGTTTGTCCTGTCGCGGGGCATGAGGTGTGCATGGTACAAGGCACTATAAAAAATAGTTTTTTCCGTTTCTGTACCAACACTGATGTCAATCTTACTCAATGTGTTATTCCAGATTGACTTTGCAGTTTCTTTTACGGTGCGATAATCAAACCCGGGAATTTCAGCATCCAGCCATGCTTTGGCCTGCTCAATACTTTTGTAAGAAACCGCAATTTTTAAGTATATGATTTCATTGGCCTTTGTGGAGAAGTTGAGTATCGCCCCTACCCTGTCATTTTTCTTTAGTAATCCCTGGGAGGCTGATCCTATTGAGATTGCACCGTTTAACCAGGTACCTTTTTGTATGGGCTTTTTACTTACCTCTGCAACAAAGTATACGGAATAATTTCCACCACCGAAGCCACCCCGGTAAACAGCATTACCTGTAACATAGCTACCATCAATAGTCACTTTACCGCCGGATACTTCCCCGCCGATAATAGTTTTAATATCCATCGGAATATTGTGGGTAATGTCGAGCAGCAGGTTGCTGCTGTCTGATTTCGGAAAAGTAAATTGATAAATTGCGCTGTGATACGAAGGCGAAACCCTTGTAGCAATATTGTACCTGTTAAGTGTTACCTGGTATTCGTAAGGCGTTGCCTTTTCATTTGACTTTGGAGAGTCATGCTCTTTATCCCCAACAGCAAGGCCAGTTTGCGGCGATAAAAATATTTGTCCGTTAGTGCCCCAACCTGTGGCAGAAACATGCAATTGGCCAAAGCCCCTGATGGGTTCTTTTGGATGGTACCCATCGTCCTGTCCACGTTGGGTTTGAGGGCTTGGGTTGATGGAACCAAATGGTAATTGCGGACCAATTACACAATTACTATTATTGTCTCTTACTCCAATAAAATTATCAACGTAATCAACATGCAGCTTCTTTGTTTGTGCCTGGATAAGGTGGCCATTTATGACCAAAAAAATCAAAGCAATAAACATGCATCGGCAATAACACAAAAAGTTATTGATACCAATGGGTGAACTTAGTTTTAAGATTTCCATTTCTGTACTCCTTTTGTTATTTATTTTTATCATCGTTTTTATTATAAGTAATGCCTTTAAAATCATCTGTACGGAAAGGATAAGCGGGTAATCCCTCCTTATTAATAAGATTGACAGCAGCAGGGTTATTAGCCCACGCATACCTTACTGCTGTTATAGGTTTGCCATCCGGCGATGAAATAGAGAGGGTATTTTTACCACTGATCACAGCTTTTGTTTTTACGAATTGGTGGCTGCCACCTGTTGCCACTGCAAATTCCTTTACCTCCAAACTGCTATCTTTTGTTGCCAGGCCAGTGCCTTCATTCGTAAAATAAATGGTACAATCATTCCGCTTGTAAACCGCTTTTGCAAACACCGGCCCTGATGCCAGCAAATCCTTTTCCCCATAAACAATTTTCCTTGCCTGCAATGCGAGGCGCTTACCTACATCCTGCTTGTTTTTAGGATGTATATTATTTGCCTCGCCCAGGTCAATAGCGTTTGCCATGGCAGTATTTTTTAACGACAATGCCATGGCCTGTGCCTCACGCAGCTCAGCCCAAATAGATTCACCAGGTGTGATCGATGCGCTTTTAAAACTGGCTAATTGTACAAAAAGGAAGGGTGCCGCGGGAGATTTAAATTGGGCACGCCAATCGTTGATCAGCTTTTTAAACAAGCCCCGGTAATAGTAGGCTTTTAAAGTATTCGCTTCGCCCTGGTACCACAAAAACCCTTTAAACGCAAAGGGTGTAAGCGGTGCTATCATTCCGTTGAACAATACAGAAGGCACATGCTCCGTGTTAAAACGCTTTCTGTACGAGACAGTAAAACTGGTATCCAAACTCATCTTGTAATTCCAGCTACCATTTAGTGAAATGGTTTTTACAGGGGTTATAAAAGACAGTGGCATACCACTTCTGCCGTACATGCCTGCCCCTCCGTCAAAATCAATGATCCTTACGGTAATATGGTTGTCGCCCTTACGAAGGATGGCTTTATCCACCTCATATACCGTACTGTTTTTTTCATCCCTTGTTGAACCTACAATTGTACCATTTACAAAAGCCAGTCCATCGTCTTCTATTACCGCTATGCTCAATGAACAATTTGCAGCAATATCGGCTTCGGTAAGGATGATGGTTTTGGTAACCCAAATAATACCATCTTTCAGTTCAATATGCGGTGTACTTTCAAAGGTGCTGGGGAAATAAGTCACGGGCCATTCGGGGTGCGGTTGTTTTGCCCAATC